>NZ_JBICUX010000005.1:0-575502 GCF_043198595.1 Streptomyces sp. NPDC048751 | reverse complement strand
CAGCCCGTTGGGTATCAGTCAGTGACAGCGGCGGAATCTTCGGACCCGGACGACTCATACCGAACCAACGACGAATCTCCGACTCAGGTCACTAGCCTCGGAGACATGAGCACAGCCGTCGTCGTGGGCAGTGGGCCCAACGGTCTCGCGGCGGCCGTCCGCCTGGCCCTCGCGGGGGTGGAGGTCACCGTGCTGGAGGCGGCCGCGACGATCGGTGGCGGGACCCGCTCCAGCGAGCTGACGCCGGGCCTGCTGCACGACCACTGCTCGGCGACGCACCCCATGGCGGTGGGCTCCCCCTTCCTGCGCACGCTGGACCTGGGCCGTCACGGCCTGCGCTGGTGTCTGCCGGAGATCGACTGCGTGCATCCCCTGGACTCGGGCGAGGCCGGGGTGCTGCACCGGTCGGTGCGGGAGACGGCGGACGGTCTCGACGCGGTCGACGGGCGGCGGTGGCGGCGACTGTTCGGGCCGCTCGCCGAGGGATTCGACGCGTTGGCGGAGGATTTCCTGGGCCCGCTCACGCGCGTCCCGCGCCACCCGCTCCTCCTGGCGCGCTTCGGCACGGCGGCCCTGCTGCCCGCGACCGCCGTGGCCCGCACATGGCGCTCGGACACCGCCCGGGCGCTCTACGGCGGGGCCGCCGCGCACGCGTTCCGGCCGCTCGACCGGCCGGTGACCGCCGCCATCGGCATCTCGATCATCGCGGCGGGACACCGTCACGGCTGGCCCGTCGCGGCAGGCGGCTCACGGGCGATCACGGACGCGCTGGCGGCCCTGCTGGGCGAGCTCGGGGGCCGGATCGAGACCGGCGTGCGGGTGCGCTCCCCGGACGGGCTGCCGCCGGCCGACGTGGTCCTGTTCGACCTCGCGCCGGGCGCGGTCGCGGACATCCTCGGCGACCTGCTGCCGGCCCGGATCGCGCGCGCCTACCGGCGGTACCGGCACGGGCCCGCCGCGTTCAAGGTCGACTTCGCCGTCGAGGGCGGGGTGCCGTGGACCAACGAGGCGGCCCGGCGGGCGGGCACCGTGCACCTCGGCGGCACCTTCGAGGAGGTCGCGGCAGCCGAACGCGCGGTCCACGCCGGGCGCCTGCCGCGGCGGCCGTTCATGCTGGTCGGGCAGCAGTACCTGGCCGATCCCGGCCGCTCGAACGGCGACGTCCATCCCGTGTGGACGTACGCGCACGTGCCGTACGGCTACGACGGTGACGCCACCGAGGCGATGGTGGGCCAGATCGAGCGGTTCGCCCCGGGCTTCCGCGAGCGGGTCGTCGGCAGGGCGGTGCGCGGGCCCGCCGCGCTCGAGGCGTACAACCCGAACTACGTCGGCGGCGACATCGTCACCGGGGCCAACACCGTCCGCCAACTGCTGTCCCGCCCACGCCTCGCCCTGGACCCGTACAGCACCGGCGTCCCGGGCATGTACCTCTGCTCCGCCGCCACCCCGCCGGGCGCCGGCGCGCACGGCATGTGCGGAGCGCACGCGGCGGCGTCGGCGCTGCGGTATCTGGAGCGCGCCTGAGAGTGCTCGGAGGGGTGCCTGGAGGGGTGCCGGAGGGGCGCTTCCTCCGTGGCTCAAAACCTTCCTGAGTACCCATGATTCGCAGGGTCATGCACGATTCTTCGCTTCAGGAGGGCTCTGGCTCGTGACCTTTCCCCAGGCTTTGTGACGGGGGCGGAGGGTGGGTTAGCCTGCGGCGTATTTCTCATCGCGTAGATCCGTGAACTGCACAAACGCATGCACGGCTGCCGGATCGTCGATCGGTCCGGAGGGGTTCGGAGTCCTCGGCCGAGGACTCTTGGGGAGCGGAACGAGGGTGCGCATGACCAGCAACAGCACCGGGGTCGTCGACACCGCCTGGGGTGATCAGGAGTTGCGGCGGCTCCTGGAGGGCCTGACGGCCGTCCGGGACGGTGACTTCGGCACCCGGCTGCCGGACGACGCCGACGGCCTGATGGGCGACATCGCCAAGGTCTTCAACGGCATGGTGGACCAGTTGTCCGTGTTCACCTCCGAGGTCACCCGGGTGGCCCGCGAGGTCGGCACCGAGGGGACGCTCGGCGGACAGGCGGAGGTGCCGGGGGTCTCGGGCACCTGGGCCGACCTGACCGACTCGGTCAACGCGATGGCGGGCAACCTGACCACCCAGGTCCGCGACATCGCCCAGGTGGCCACGGCGGTGGCCAAGGGCGACCTCTCGCAGAAGATCGACGTGGACGCGCGCGGCGAGATCCTGCAGCTGAAGGAGACCGTCAACACGATGGTCGACCAGCTGTCGGCCTTCGCCGACGAGGTCACCCGCGTCGCCCGTGAGGTCGGCAGCGAGGGACGCCTCGGCGGACAGGCCCAGGTACCGGGCGTGGCCGGGGTCTGGCGCGACCTCACCGACTCCGTGAACCACATGGCGGGCAACCTCACCAGCCAGGTCCGCTCCATCGCCCAGGTGACCACCGCGGTCGCGCAGGGCGACCTCTCGCAGAAGATCACCGTCGACGCGCGCGGCGAGATCCTCGAACTGAAGAGCACCATCAACACGATGGTCGACCAGCTCTCCGCCTTCGCCGACGAGGTCACCCGCGTCGCCCGCGAGGTCGGCACCGAGGGACGCCTCGGCGGCCAGGCGGACGTCAAGGGCGTCAAGGGGACCTGGCGCGACCTCACCGACTCCGTGAACTTCATGGCGGGCAACCTCACCGGTCAGGTCCGCAACATCGCGCTGGTGGCGACCGCGGTGGCCAAGGGCGACCTCTCGCAGAAGATCACCGTCGACGCGCGCGGCGAGATCCTCGAACTGAAGAACACCATCAACACGATGGTCGACCAGCTCTCCGCCTTCGCCGACGAGGTCACCCGCGTCGCCCGCGAGGTCGGCACCGAGGGACGCCTCGGCGGCCAGGCCCAGATGCGGGGCGTGTCGGGGACCTGGAAGGACCTCACCGACAACGTCAACGTGATGGCGTCGAACCTGACCGGGCAGGTCCGCTCCATCGCCCAGGTCGCCACCGCCGTGGCGCGCGGCGACCTGTCGCAGCGGATCACGGTCGAGGCCAAGGGCGAGGTCGCGGCGCTGGCGGACGTCATCAACACGATGGTGGACACGCTGTCGGCGTTCGCCGACGAGGTCACCCGCGTCGCCCGCGAGGTCGGCACCGAGGGACGCCTGGGCGGACAGGCGCACGTGCCGAACGTGGCGGGCACCTGGAAGGACCTCACCGACAACGTCAACTCGATGGCCAACAACCTCACCGGTCAGGTGCGCAACATCGCGCTCGTGACGACCGCGGTGGCCCGGGGCGACCTGTCGAAGAAGATCGACGTGGACGCCCGCGGCGAGATCCTCGAGCTCAAGACGACGATCAACACGATGGTCGACCAGCTCTCGGCGTTCGCCGACGAGGTCACCCGGGTCGCCCGCGAGGTCGGCACCGAGGGGCGCCTGGGAGGACAGGCCGAGGTGGAGGGCGTGTCGGGCACCTGGAAGCGCCTGACGGAGAACGTGAACGAGCTGGCGGGCAACCTGACCCGGCAGGTCCGCGCGATCGCCGAGGTCGCCAGCGCCGTCGCCGAGGGCGATCTGACGCGTTCGATCACCGTGGACGCGTCGGGCGAGGTGGCCGAGCTCAAGGACAACATCAACTCCATGGTGGAGTCCCTGCGCGAGACCACCCGCGCCAACCAGGAGCAGGACTGGCTCAAGACGAACCTCGCCCGGATCTCGGGCCTGATGCAGGGCCACCGCGACCTGCCCGTGGTCGCCGAGCTGATCATGGACGAGCTGGTGCCGCTGGTGTCGGCCCAGTACGGCGCCTTCTACCTGGCCGAGGAGGGCGACGGCGGGCCCGAGCTGCGGCTGGTCGGTTCCTACGGCTACCCCGACGACGACACCCGGCCCGCCCGGATCCCCTTCGGCCGCACCCTGGTCGGCCAGGCCGCGCGCAGCCGGCGCACCATCACGGTGGACGAGCTGCCGCCGGACTACGTGACCATCTCCTCGGGGCTCGGCCAGGTGGTGCCGACGGCGCTGGTGCTGCTGCCCATCGTGGTCGAGGGCCAGGTCCTCGGCGTCATCGAGCTGGCGTCCGTCACCGCCTTCACCCAGATCCACCAGGACTTCCTGGCGCAGCTGATGGAGACCATCGGCGTAAACGTCAACACCATCGTGGCCAACGCCCGTACCGACGAGCTGCTGGTCGAGTCGCAGCGCCTGACGGGTGAACTCCAGGCCCGTTCGGCGGAGTTGCAGGTGCAGCAGGAGGAGCTGCAGCGTTCCAACGCGGAACTGGAGGACAAGGCCTCGCTGCTGGCGGACCAGAACCGGGACATCGAGGCGAAGAACCTGCAGATCGAGCAGGCGCGGCAGGAGTTGGAGACCCGGGCCCAGCAGCTGTCGCTGGCCTCGAAGTACAAGTCGGAGTTCCTGGCGAACATGAGCCACGAGCTGCGCACCCCGCTCAACAGCCTGCTCATCCTGGCCCAGTTGCTGGCCCAGAACCCCTCCCGCAACCTCACCCAGAAGCAGGTCGAGTACGCGCAGATCATCCACTCCGCGGGCTCGGACCTGCTCCAGCTGATCAACGACATCCTCGACCTGTCGAAGGTCGAGGCCGGGAAGATGGACGTCGCTCCCGAGGTGGTGGAGCTGCGGCAGCTCATCGAGTACGTCGAGGCCACCTTCCGGCCCATGACGACACAGAAGAGCCTCGACTTCACGGTGACGACCGCTCCCGGCGCGCCCGCGGACCTGCTCACGGACGACTCCCGGCTGCGGCAGGTGCTGCGCAACCTGCTGTCGAACGCGGTGAAGTTCACCGAGCGGGGCAGCGTGGAGCTGAGCATCGAGTCGGCCGCGGACGACGAGGTGCCCGAGGGTGTGCTGCGGGGCGGGGCCGTGGTGGCGTTCCGGGTGAAGGACACCGGCATCGGCATCCCGGAGCAGCACCTGGAGACGATCTTCGGTGCCTTCCAGCAGGCGGACGGCACGACGAGCCGCAAGTACGGCGGCACGGGTCTGGGTCTGTCCATCACGCGGGAGATCGCCCATCTGCTGGGTGGTGCCGTCACCGTGGACAGCACGCCGGGGCAGGGCAGCACGTTCACGCTCTTCCTGCCCGTGGCCCGTGCGGACTTCGAGGATCTGCTCGCGCACGGCAGGGCCCCGGAGCCGTCCTCGGCGGGGATCCTCGTGGAGGGGGCGGCCCGAGGGGTGCCGCCGGCCCAGATCGGGCCGGGTCCGCGGCCCAGGCGGCTGCTGGTCGTGGAGGAGCGGCCGCGCGGTCTGCTGACCCTCGTCGCGGAGAGCGTCGTGACGGATCTGACGCACGGCCGTGAGGACGGTGGGCAGCGGCCGGCGGTCGACGTCATCACCGCCGTCGGGGCGCAGGAGGCGGCGGGCGCGCTCGCGGCGGAACCGTGCCACTGCGTCGTCGTGGAGCTGGGCCTCCGGGACGGCGAGGCGTCGCAGTTCCTCCAGGCCCTGGAGGGTGACTCGGCGCTGGCGAGCGTTCCGGTGCTGGTGCACAGCGGTCACCGTACGGACGCGGTGCTGGAGGAGGCGTTGCGGTCCCGCTCGGCGGGCGGGGCGCTGGAGTTCCTGTCCAGTCTCGACGAACTGCGCGAGCGCATCGCCCTGCACCTGTCGGCGGAGGAGCCGGGCGAGGTGCTGTCCCTGGTCAGGAGCGAGGAGTCACAGCGTCCGGTGCCGCACCCCGTCGACGAAGCGTCGGCCGGCCTCACCGTCCTGGTCGTCGACGACGACGCCCGCAACCTCTTCGCGCTCAGCGGGATCCTGGAGCTGCACGGCTTCCGGGTACTGCACGCGGAGAACGGGCGCAAGGGCATCGAGGCGCTCGTGGACAACCCGGACGTCGCGCTGGTGCTGATGGACGTGATGATGCCGGAGATGGACGGCTACACCGCGACAGCCGAGATCCGCAGGATGCCGCAGTACGCCGAGCTGCCCATCATCGCCGTCACCGCGAAGGCGATGCCCGGCGACCGCGAGAAGAGCCTCGCCTCCGGCGCCAGCGACTACGTCACCAAACCCGTCGACACCCGCGACCTGATGGCCTGCGTCCGCCGCTGGCTCCCGGCGTGAGTACGCACCCACCGGCCCCGCAGGTGTGCCGTACGACAGGCCGGGGCGCTCCACAGCTCCCGCGGTCGGGCACATCGGCGTGGTCGGGCGTCCCCCAGCCCCTCCCGTCGGCCACGCCCCCGGTGCCGGGCCTCCCCGAGCCCACGCCCTCCGGCACACCCACGGGACCGGGCCGGCCCCAACGCCCGCCGACGGAGGCATGGGCAGGGCCAACCCTGTCCCAGCCCCACCCGTCGGCCACACACCCGCCATCCGACACACCCGCCGGACCGGGCCTGCCCCAGCGCCCGTCGTCGGGCGCATCGGCGGGGCCGGGCCTCCCCCCGCGTCTCCCGTTCCGCGCCCCCGGGCGCTCAAGTCGAGGAGCATTCACACTGTGAGCATGTCCGAGCATCCGCCCGAACCGGGTCGGGACGGTGAGCCGGCACTCGAAGGCGCCGGTGGCCCGGCGGAGTCCGCCGTGTCGGTGACGCCCACGGGCCCTGTGGGCGCCGCGCCCGCCACACCGGTGGGCAGGCTGGCGGCCACCGTGGAACGGCTGAGCCGGGAGGTGCGGGCCGCGCAGGCGGAGGCCGAGGGGCGTGCGCTGATCGAACTCGCCAAGGGGATCCTGGTGGAACGGCTGGGGTGCGGGCCCGCCCAGGCCGCCCGGCAGCTCACCGAACTCGCCGAGCAGGCCCAGCTCACGCCCCTGGAGTTCGCGGTCGACGTCATCAACCAGGCCGCCCGGGACCGGATGTCCGAGGTGACGGACGCGTTCCTGGCCGCCACCAGGGACGCCGACGAGACGGACTCCGAGTCGGCCGCCGTACGGCTGCGCGCGGCGGAGAGCGGCGCGCTGGCCGCGGACGATACCCAGGCCGTAGCCGACGCCCTCCTTGAGCAGGCGCTGCGTCCGCTCGGCGCGGTGGCCGTGGCCATCTGGGCGGCGGGTTCCGACGGTTCGCTCACGCTGGCGGGCAGCGCCGGGTTCTCCTCGGCCGAGGCCACGCGCTGGCGTTACGTCCCCCCGGACGTGGCGACGGTGGCGCGGAGCGGCCTGACCGAGCGCGACGGGCAGTGGATCACGTCCCTCGCGGAGACCGGACTGCCCAGCATCGGCCTGCACCACCACCCCGACGGGGGCAGGGCGGCCCTTCCCGCCGGCGTCGGAGGACGTATCCACGGTGTGCTGGAGATCGCCTGGCCGACGGTGCTGCCGCCGCAGTCCCCGCAGATCGTCCGTCAGGTGGAGGCGCTGGCCGAGCTGTGCGCCCACACGCTGGAGACGTACACGCTGCTGCACGGGGCCGCCCAGGAGCCGCGCCTGCTGCCCGACGCGGCGGAACTGATCGACCTGGCCGACGGGTTGCACGACCCGGCCCTCGTCCTGGTGCCGCACCTCGACGGTTCGGGCCACCTGGTGGACTTCCGCATCCAGCACGTGAACAACCGCTTCCTGGATCCGGCCGGCAGGCCGCGTGCCGTCGTGAGCGGAGCGCTGCTGCTCGAGGCGTATCCGATGGCCGCCGGGGAGAGCGAGCTGTTCCAGCGGATCGAGCGGGTGTACGCCACCGGTGAGCCCTTCAGGGCCCGCCGGATGAACCTCACCGCCCTCGTCGACGAGGTCCCGCTGTCGGCGGTCGCGGACATCAGCGTCAGCCGGCACGGCTCCGCCGTCCTGTTCATCTGGCGCATCGAGGACGAGACGGCCCGGCTGGCGAGCCTGCTCCAGCACGCCCAGCGGCTGGGCCGTATCGGCGGCTTCGAGCAGCACGTGCTGACCGGCGAGATCACCTGGAACGGGCAGCTGTTCGACCTCTTCGGGCGGCCGCAGTCGAGCACCCCGGTGCCCATGGAGGAGTTGCCGGCCCACGCCCACCCGGACGACGGCACGTCCATCCGTCGCTTTCTGCGGACGCTGCTGCACCACCGGCGACCGGCCTCCGCGGCCTTCCGGTTGCAGCGCCCGGACGGGGTGACCCGGCACATCCGGGTCGTCGCCGAACCGGTCCTCGACACCGACGGCCGGCTCCTTCTCGTCCGCGGCGCCTGCCAGGACATCTCGGCCCAGCACTGGACCGAGGTGGCGCTGGCCGCCACCCGCGACCAACTGGCGCACACCGAGCAGCAGGCCACTGAACGCAACCGGCTGGCCCTGCAGTTGCAGCACGCCATCATGCCGCCCACGCAGGCGCCGTTGCAGGTGCCCGACCTCCAGGTGGCCGTCCGCTACCGGCCCGCGGAGACCGAGCAGTTGGTGGGCGGCGACTGGTACGACGCCGTCGTCCTGCCGTCCCGGCTGGTGCTGGTGTGCGTGGGAGACGTGGCCGGCCACGGCATAGAGGCCGCGACGAGCATGGTCGTCCTGCGCAACGCGCTGCGCGGCCTCGCGGTGACCGGCGCCGGGCCGGGGCAGCTGCTGTCGTGGCTCAACATCGTCGCGCACAACTTGGCCGGCGCCATCACCGCGACGGCGGTGTGCGGTCTGTACGACCCGGCCCGCAACACGCTCCGCTGGGCCAGGGCGGGCCATCTGCCGCCCGTGCTCGTCCGGGGCGCCGAGGCGGCTCCGCTGCCCCTGGTCAAGGGGATGCTCCTGGGCGTGCTGCCCGATGTGACGTACGAGGAGGACGAGGTCCAACTGGACGCCGAGGACACCTTGTTGATGTTCACGGACGGTCTGATCGAGCGCCGCGACCGGTCCGTGGAGGAGTCCCTGACCCATCTGCTGACCACCGCGCGCACCGCTCCCAGCACCCTCGACCAGCAACTGGACCGCCTGCTGACGTACAGCAGGTCGGACACCGACGACGACACCTGCATCGTGGGGATCCGGGTGGGGTGAGGCGCGGGGGGCGAGTAACGGTCGGCCACTGTTTCCCCAACAGCCCTTGTATGTCACACCAGTTGCCGGGGATTCTGGGGGACATCGCCGCTCGTCCCCCGTTTCCTCCGACCGGAGACTCCCCCACCATGAGAAGACTCCTCGGCACCGTCGTGGCCGGTACGCTCGCACTGGCCGGGCTCACCGCCGCGACCGCCACCTCCGCCACCGCCGCCCCGGCCCAGGCGGCCGCCGCCGCGGCCTCCGGCACCTTCAACGTCCTGACGTACAACGTCGCGGGCCTGCCGGAGGGCCTGAGCTCCGGCCATCCGGCGACCAACACCCCGCTGATCTCACCGCGGTTGGCGCCGTACGACATCGTGAACGTCCAGGAGGACTTCAACTACCACGCGGCGCTGTACGCGGGCGACAACCACCCGTACCGCACCGCGACCAGCGGCGGGGTGCCGTTCGGTGACGGCCTCAACACGCTCTCGGACCTGCCGTTCGACGACTTCGAGCGGGTCAAGTGGAAGAAGTGCACGGGCACCAACTGCCTGACTCCCAAGGGTTTCACGCTGGCCCGGGTCCGCCTCGCCGAGGGTGTCTTCGTCGACCTCTACAACGTCCATACCAACGCGGACGACACCGACGACGCCCTCGCCGCCCGCCGCGCCAACGTCGAACAGCTGTCGGACTTCATCCAGGCGAACTCCGCGGGCAACGCGGTGATCGTGATGGGCGACACGAACACGCGGTACACGCGGTCCGGCGACAACATCCGCACGCTCGTCGACGAGAACGGTCTGACGGACGCCTGGGTGAAGCTGGCGAAGGGCGGCACCCCGCCGGCCCAGGGCAGTGACGCGCTCGTCTGCCCGACGACGGCCCCGACCAACGGCTGCGAGGTCGTCGACAAGGTCCTCTACCGCGGCAGCAAGGTCCTGTCCCTGACCGCGACCCGCTACAACAACGAGTGGGCGTCGTTCCTCGACTCCGCGGGCGGCAACCTCTCGGACCACTTCCCGCACACGACCGCCTTCTCCTACACCGTCAACCCGTCCCTGAGGGCGAGTGACTTCTTCGGCGGCCCGCACGGCACGGCCTTCACCGACGCGGACGAGCTGCCGACGGCCGTGTCCCCCCGCACCCTCACCCTGCGCGGCGGCTCCCGTCTCGACGCGGTGTCGCTCACGCTCGACGGCGGTACGACACTGCTCCACGGCGGCACGGGCGGCACCGCGACCTCGCTGACGCTGGCCACCGGCGAGCACCTCACCTCCGTCAAGCTGACGCAGGGCCAGAAGGACGGCCGCACCCGCCTGTTCTCCGCCACGTTCTCGACGGACAAGGGCCGCACCCTGTCCTCCGGCACCGTGACCAGCGACGCGAAGACCTTCACGGCCCCCTCCGGCTGGCAGATCGCCGGCTTCACGGGCCGCGAGGGTGACGAGGTCGACAAACTGGGCGTGCTGTACACCCCGATCGGCTGACGCTCGAGTCGGCTGACGCTCGAACGAAGGGAGGCCTCCGCCCACACGGTCCTGTACACCGTGCCCGGGCGGAGGCCCACTTCAGAACTTGGGCTCGGGGGTCTGGGCCTGGACGAGCTCGGCGGCCTCCTTCTCCGTTTCGACGGAGGGCGGGGAGCCGGCCAGGGGTTTGTTGGCGGTCTCCCTCATGCACAGGACGGCGACGATGCCGACGACCGCGGCGGCGGTGGCGTAGTAGGCCGGCATGAGATTGGTGCCGAAGGCGCTGATCAGAGCGGTGATCACCAAGGGGGTCGTACCGCCGAAGACCGAGGTGGCGAAGTTGTAGGCGACCGAGAGGGAGCCGTAGCGGACCTGGGTGGGGAACATCGCCGGGAGCGCCGCCGACATCGTGCCGAGCATCGCCACCAGGGAGAGCCCCATCAGGAGCAGGCCCAGGGTGATGAGGACGACGCTGCCCTGCCGGATGAGGAGGAAGGACGGCACGGAGAGGAGGAAGCCGAGCATCCCCGTCATCAGCAGCGGTTTGCGGCCGAAGCGGTCCGAGAGCCGTCCGACCTGGTTGATGACGCACATCTGGAGGACCATCACGAGGAGCAGGATCAGCAGCCCGTGGTTGGTCCCGTAGCCGAGTTCGTCGGACAGGTACGTCGGCATGTACGAGAGCAGCATGTAGTCGGTGATGTTGTACGCCGCGACGAGAGCGAGGCACAGCAGCAGCGGCCGCCAGTGGCCGGTGAAGATCTTGCCGAGGTCGGCGGTGGCCGAGGTCTCCACGGCGTCGGCGGCCTCGCTCGCCTTGGCCTGGCCGCCCTCCAGCTTCTGGAAGGCGGGTGTCTCGTCCAGCTTGAGCCGCAGGTAGAGGCCGATGAATCCGAGCGGGGCCGCGACCAGGAAGGGGATGCGCCAGCCCCACTGCAGCATCTGGTCCGCGCTGAAGACGCTGGTGAGCACGACGACGAGGCCGGAGGCTCCGACGTACCCGGCGAGCGTGCCGAACTCCAGGAAGCTGCCGAAGAAGCCGCGCCGTTTGTCGGGCGCGTACTCCGCGATGAAGGTCGAGGCGCCCCCGTACTCCCCACCCGTCGAGAAGCCCTGCACCAGCCGGAAGAAGATCAGCAGGGCCGGGGCCCAGAGGCCGATGCTGGCGTGCGAGGGGATGAGGCCGATGGCGAAGGTCCCCACCGCCATCATGATCATGGTGAGGGAGAGGATGCGCTTGCGGCCGATCTTGTCGCCGAGCGGCCCGAAGACCATTCCGCCGACGGGACGCACCAGGAAGGCCACCGCGAAGGTCGCGAAGGAGCTGAGCAACTGGGCGGTGTCGTTCCCCGAAGGGAAGAAGACCTTGCCGATGGTCGAGGCGAGGTAGCTGTAGATGCCGAAGTCGTACCACTCCATCGCGTTGCCGAGGGCGGCGGCCTTGGTGGCGCGTTTGACCGCCGCCTCGTCGGTCACGGTGATGTCGCTGCGGCGCAGCTTCGGATGGCGTCGTTTCTCGATCGCTCGGAACAGCACCCGATGGCGCCTGACTGCGGCGGGGTCCACCGACTTGTCGTTGTCGGTTGCCGCCATGACGGTGTTCCTTTCGCCGTTCGCATTTCCAAGCACAACTCCTGCGCAGTTCTCGCGCGCTCAAACTCGACGCTCGCGCCGCGCCGGACGGCAACCGATGGTGACGGTCAGTCACATGGGCTGTGGGCGGATGGCCGCCGGTTGGGCTGTGGGTGAATGGCCGCCGGCCCCTTCGAACAACTCGGCCGCCATGTGCGTATGACCCTTCAGCGCGCCGAGTCGGGGAAGCGGCTCGGCGCGCCCCCCACTCGAAACCCGGCCCGGCGGCCGTCAGTAGCCGTTGCGGCCGGTAATCGCCGACGTCGAAGCCGGACCTTGCACTAGGCTCATTCCTAGAGCTCCTAGGTTTCAGCACGCAGGGTGGTGGCCCCATGCCCAGAGCCGGCCTCACGACCGAGCGGGTCGTCGCGGCGGCCGCCGATCTCGCCGACGAGGTCGGCTTCGAGAACGTCACGGTGTCCGCGCTGGCACGCCGCTTCGGCGTGAAGGACGCGAGTCTGTACTCGCACGTCAGGAACCTGAACGACCTGCGCACCCGGATGGCCTTCCTCGCCGGCGGCGAGATGATCGACCGGATCGCCGCCGCCGTCGCCGGACGGGTCGGCAAGGACGCGCTGGCCGCCTTCGCCGGCGCCTACCGCGACTACGCCCTCCAGCACCCCGGCCGTTACGCGGCGACCCAGATCCGCGTCGACCAGGCCCTCGTCACCGCCTCCCCCGCTCTGCGCCGCACCACCGAGATCACCTACGGCATGCTGCGCGCCTACGGCCTCACCGAACCCGACCTCACCGACGCCGTCCGCCTGTTGCGCAGCACCTTCCACGGTTACTGCGCCCTGGAGGCCACCGGCGGCTTCGGTGCACCCCGGGACGTGCGCAGGTCCTGGGACAGTGCCGTCGACGCCCTGCACGTGGCCCTCACCCACTGGCCCCACGAGGAGAAGACCGATGACGACTGACTTCGAAGACCACTACGACATACGCGGCAAAGGGCCCGTACTCCTGATCATCCCCGGCGGCGCCGGTCACCCCATGGGGCTCGAGCCCATGACGGACGTCCTCGCCGACCGCTTCACCGTCGTCACCCACGACCCGCTCGGCCTCGCCCACGGCCGTCTGGGCGAACCCGTCGCCGACCAGCGCGTCGAGGACTGGAGCGACGGCGCGTCCCGTGTCCTGAACGCCGTCCTGGGCGACGACGGCTCCGCCTTCGTCCTCGGCACCAGCGCCGGTGCCGTCGCCGCCCTCGACCTCCTCGCCCGACACCCGGAACGCCTCCGCCACGTCGTCGTCCACGAGCCGCCGGTGGTGGGCATCCTGCCCGACGGAGCGCAGCAACAGGCCAAGTTCCGGGACGTGTGCGAGTGTTACCGCACCGCCGGGCTCGCGGCGGCGGCCCGGCGGATGACCGCCGTCCTGACGGACCAGGAACCGCAGGACGACGAAGGCGAGCCGCGACAACCCCTGTCCAGGGACGAGGAGTTGAGCCAGCCCATGGCCCTCATGCTCCGCCACGTCCTGCACCCCTTCTCGTCCTACATCCCCTCCCCCGACCTCCCCGCCACCCACCTCACCGTCGCCGCCGGCACCGATTCACGCGGCCAACTCCTCCACCGCACGGCCCAGTTCCTCGCCGCCTCCACCCACAGCGCCTTCACCGAGTTCCCCGGCGGCCATCTGGGCCCCCTGGAACACCCGGTCGCCTTCGCGGAGCGGCTGACGGAGACGTTGAAGCCCTGAGCCACGGTCACGAGAGGTCGCCCACCGCGTCGGCGTAGTACGTCGACTCCTTCAGATGCAGGGCGAGTTCACGGAAGCTCCACCCCTCGCCGGGCGAATCGTCGAGCTGCTCGCCGGTCAGCGTGTCCAGGCGGTTCGCCCAGATCCGGGCGAGGCGGGTGAGCCGGCTGCGGGCCTCGTCGAGGTCCTCGCGGGTGAAGGGCGCGAGGTCCGCCTCGCTCGTCGAAGCGGACGCGTGCCAGTGGTCCGGCTGCGGCTCCTCACCCACCAGCCTCGCCTCCAACTCCGCCAAGTGGTCGACCAGGTGATCGGCGACCCTGCGGATCGCCTTGTGCGGGGTGTACACGCGGTCGTCCACGTGCGCGGGCCTGCCGTCCCAGGCGGTCCAGGTGGCGGCGAGGGCGAGGACGTGGTCCACCATGCCGGTGACCGCCTGGGCGGGGTTCTCCTGTGGGCTTTCGTTCACACCGGCACGCTAGGCACTGGTCGTTTCGGCGTCGGCCGAAGTATGCGAGCGCCGAAACGGGGGTGGGGTGGGGGATCAGGCTCCGCCCGGGATCAGGCCCCGCCCTCCCGCTCCCCCGCGCTCCGCTCCACACAGAACTCGTTGCCCTCCGGGTCCGCGAGGACGACCCACCCCGTCCCATCCGGCCTGCGCTGGTCCCTGACCTGGGTGGCGCCGAGGGCGAGGAGGCGGGCGACCTCCTCGTCGCGGGTGCGGTCCTGGGGCTGGAGGTCGACGTGGATGCGGCTCTTGACGCCCTTGGAATCCGGCACGGTGACGAAGAGCACGCCGGCACCCTCGATCAGCGTCTCCTCGTCGCCCGGGTGGTCGTCCTCGTGCAGGGGTTGGCCCAGCACCTGGGACCAGAACGTGGCGAGGGCGTAGGCGTCGGCGCAGTGGATCGTCATGTGACGGATGGCTGAGGTCATGTTGGGGAGTCTCCTGCACACGTTGATCACCGGGCAACGGAATAGAGCTCTTCCGGCCAAGGAGGGCAACCCTTCAGGCCTCGGCGGCCACTACAAGGCATGACCTCCGCAAGTCACACCAGCAACACGGGCACCACGAGCCACCGCCGTGCCCGGGGCGCCCGCAAGCCCCTCGTCGCCGGTCTCGCCGCCACCGCCGCCCTGGTCGGCGCGTGGTACGCGACCGCGGGCGCCGCACCGGCCCCCTCCGGCGGCCTCACCGTCACCACGACCGCCGTCGGCCTGGCCGCCAAGTTCCCGTACCTGACAGCGGGTTACAACAACACCCGTGAGTGGACGCGCACCACGACCGCCGTCGCCCCCAACGGCACGCTCCGCGTGGCGTGGCCCGCCTCCGACGGCGTCCACGTCACCCCGCTCACCGCCGCCGGGAAGCGCTCCGGCGCGGACACCGTCGTCAAGGGCGCCAAGGAAGTGGGCGGCCTGGTCGCGCACAACGACGGCTTCGCCCTGCTCACCCGCGTCCCCGACACGAACAAGTGGAAGGAGACGGCCGCCGCGATCGTCCGCTACACCGGCGGCAAGCAGACCTGGCGGACCAAGCTCACCTCCACCGCCTCCCACGACACCGCCCCGCTGCTGGACGGCCAACTCACCTGGAACGGCAGCAAGTACGGCGCCTACTTCGTCGTGCACGGCGCGGGCGGCTTCGCCGACGGCCACTACGGCGACAAGCTTTCGTACGTCAGCGCCAAGGGTGCCAAGCTCAGCGGCGGCTGGAGCTGGGGGTGCAGCCACAACGAGGGCATAGCCCTGCACCCCGAGAAGACCGGCGCCTTCACCTCCCTCTGCTTCGACGACTGGCGCTCGGGCCTCTTCGTCTCCACCGGGATCGGGGCCCCGGACAACGCCCCGGTCGTGCAACGCGAACAGTGCTGGGCAGGGTACTGCGGCGGTACCTTCCCCGGCCGTACGGGCGACCTGGTGAAGTCGGCGAGCGGCCGCTACGCCACCGCCTTCGCCTCGCGCGGCGCCGCCTCGGCGAAGAAGAACCCGGCCGACTCCAGCGGACGCGGCTGGACGGTCGAGCCGCGGACGAGCACCCACCAGGTGGCCGTCGCCTTCCTCGAGAACCGCAACTCCGGGCCCGGCAAGGCGATCCGCCTCTCCAACACGCCGGGCACGGAACACGTCAACGTCCACCTCGCCCCGTACGGCAAGGACCGGCTCCTGCTGTCCTGGGAGTCCCTGAAGAACGCCAAGTGCGCCGACGGCACCTGCAAGGGGACCTTCACGGGCACCCATCTGCGTCTCATCGACTGGAACGGCAACTTCCAGAGCCCGGACAAGGTGGTCAACGCCCGTATCACCGGCGACGTCGCGGTCCTCAAGGACGGCACCCTGACCTGGGCGTACGCGCCCGTGACCCCGTCCTACGCCACTCCCCTCACGGGCGCCTCCCCGACCACCACGGCCCTGCGGATCGCCCGCCTCAAGCCCTGACGGTCACTCCGTCGCCGTAGACGGTACGAGGTCCGGCGAGGCGACCGCGCCGTCCGTCAGCCGGACCCGTACCTCCGGGCCGCCGTCCCAGCGCACGTGCAGCTCGCCCGTCCCCTCCAGCCGTACGGACACCGTGTCCTCCAGGGGCACGGGGTCCTGCTCGGCCGTGAGCCGGGCGAGGGCCACGAAGAGCGTGGCGTCCTCGGACACGGCTCCGGTGAGCTCGTCGGTGAGGCCCACGGCTGGGCGCAGTTCGGCTCGGACGCCGTCCCCCGCCGCCCAGCCGGTCACCCGCACCGGGGTCCCCGGCTCCGCTCCCGCCACGAGATGGGCCCGCACCTCCACGGCCCCGCGCGCGAGCACGAGACTCGTCACCCGCGCTCCCCCGCCCGCCGAGTGCCGGGACGCCACCCACCCGTCGCCCACGCCCAGCGGCTCGATCTCCGTCCGGCTCGCATCGCCGCCGACGATCACACTGTTGTCGTGCGACGCCTCGTGCGACGCGTCGGGCACCGTCACCGTCGAGTAGGCGAGACGGGTGTAGTACGGGTCGTAGCGGACGTCCTCGCTGCCGTGGTTGTGGAGGCGCACCAGACCGTCCGAACACGTCGACTGAAGCAGCCAGTTGGGCGGGCCCACCGGTCGCACCTCGTCCTCGGTCTCCACCGGGCCGGGTTCCTCCGCCGCCGTCCACACCTCGTGGTCCGGCGGAAGGAGCAGGCCGATGAAGGCCTTGCTCGCCCAGTACGGGGACGCGGGGCCCGAGTAGCCCTGGAGGACGGACTCGTCGGGGCCGTGCCAGCCGAGGGTGAGCAGCCCGTGCTCGTCGACCGCACCCCGGTCCAGGAAGTACCTCAGCGCACCCGACGCCAGCCGGCGCGTCTGCCCCGGCGACAGCGGCGTACGGCCGGTCAGCGCGCCCAGCCACAGCGGGGACGTCGTCGCGAAGCGGTACGTCAGGGAGCGGCCCTGGTGCATCGGGGCGCCGTCGCCGCCGAACAGACGGGCGTAGTCGGCGAGATGGGTTTCCAGGCGGCCGCCGTACAGGTCGAGCAGGCGGGCGTCGTCCGCGAGCCAGGCGTGCAGCACCGGGTAGAGGTGCATGGCCCAGCCGTTGTAGTAGTCGAACTTGCGGCCGTCGCCATCGGTGTACCAGCCGTGGCCGAGGTACCACTGCTCGATGCGTTCCAGGCCGTGGTCGATCGCCTTGCGGGAGGCCTCGGCCTCGTACCCGATCTCCTGGAGGAAGCCACCGACCGTGACGGGGAACAACTCCCAGTTGCAGGGCCAGGGTTCGGCGGTGAGCGCGTCGCCGAGCCAGGCGGTCGCGCGCTGTCGTACGGAGTCGTCCAGGCGGTCCCAGAGGAGAGGCCGGGTCAGTCGCAGCGCGAGGGCGATCGACGCGGCCTCCACCAGGGGCTGGCTGCGGTCCTCGATGCGGGGCCAGACGCCCGCCACGCCCGCGGCGAGGCCGTCGGCGTAGCGCTCAAGGGCGGTCTCGTCGCGGCGGAAGGCGGCGAGCAGCAGCGTCCGGGCGTAGCCCTCCAGGCCGTCGGAGAGGCGGCCCGACCAGCTCTCGTGGGCTCCGGGGAAGTAGTAGAGGGCGCGGTCGGCGGTGGCGTACGGCTCGGTCGCGGCGAGCAGCGCGTCGGCGGCGGCCTCCCAGTGGGCGCGGGTGTAGCCGGTGCGCGGGCTGCGGGTGCGGTCGTCGGGAGGCAGCTGCATTCTCTTTCCTGCTCTTTCCTGTGCTTCGGTCGCCCCTGATGTGCGCGGGCCCTGGGACGCCCCGGTTCCGGTCGAGGCGCCCCAGGGGTTCATCCCACCCTGACCCGGCCCTCGGGCACCAGATGCAGCGCGGTGAGTTCGTCACGGACCAGGCCGGCGTAGACGGTGGCGCCGTGGACCGAGGTGTGCGTGTTGTCGCGCTTCTCGTTGTAGAGGTACAGCGCCTTGGAGCCCTCGACGCCCAGGGACTCCACCAGCGCCTTCGTCTTCGCGGTCAGGTCGATCAGGGGGACCTTCCGGGCGGCGGCGACCGAGCGGATGACGGCGGGGTGGTCGACGCCGAGGCCGTTGACCAGGAGCGCGGTGTTGTTGTTCAGGGTGCCGTCGGTGTTGAACCAGCGCCGCACGACGGGGGTGACGAGGACCGGCCTGCCGCCCTTGTCCCGCACGCCCGCGACCAGGGTCTCCAGGTTGGCCCGGTAGGTCACCTCGTCGGTGGTCTTGTCGTTGTGGGCGAGCTGGATGAGGACCAGGTCGCCCCGGCGGATCTGCGGCTGGACGGTGGCCCAGAGCTGCGGGTTCGACAGGTAGCTGACGGTGCTCTCGCCGGAGTCGGCGTAGTTCGCGACGGACACGCCCTTGCGCAGGTACTGGGGCAGCTGCTGGCCCCAGCCGGAGTACGGGTCGCCGGGCTGGTCGCAGACCGTGGAGTCGCCGACGAGGAAGATCTGCCGGGCGTGCCGGGCGGGGGTGACCTTGATGTCGGCGAGCGCGGGGGCCGAGCCGCCGAGGGCGAGATCGAGGCCCGGTGTGCCCTCGGGACCGGTGGGTTCGCCCTCGGGGGTGCGGACGTTCACGGTGAAGCCGCGGGCGACGTGTTCCCCGGCCGCGGCGGCGGTCTCGGGGAGCAGGGAGCGCCTGGTCTCACCGGCGATGCTCGTACTCGACGCCGCGTCGCCGCCGAGGAGGACCTTCACGTCGTACGTGCCGGGCGGGACGTCGAAGTGGCACGCGGTGGCGGTGCAGTGATCGAGGCCGAGGGGGCTCCGGCCACCGTGTGCCTCGGCCGGTACGGCGAGCAGGCCGGTGCTCAGCGTCACCGCCGCCAGTACGGCCAGTTTGAAACGTCTCATTCGCGGCTCCTCGGGCAGGGGGCAAGACCTGGCGGCTGGACCGTACCGCTCCTGGCAAGCGCTTTCTAGCCCTTGGAGCAATTTCACGAGATTGCCAACCCCGTGATGGCGAAAGCCCTTTCGTAAAATCCATTCAACTGCCACTCTGACCAACCATCCGCACCCCCCACCTCCCGAAGGAGGCACCCCCACATGTCCGGATCCGTGAACAGACCGGTCCGTCGCCGCACCTTCGTCCTCGGCTCGGCGGCCGCGGCCGGCTCCGCCGCGCTCGCCGGCCCGCTCGCCACCGCCGCCTCGGCCGCCGGATTCGGCTACACCGACGACGGCACCCACTACGTCGTCGACACCGGAGCCAACCTGGTCTTCAAGGTCGACAAGTCCAACGGCGACCTGTCGTCGCTGGTCTACAAGGGCACGGAGTACCAGGGCTACGGCGGCATGAACTCCCACATCGAGTCCGGCCTCGGCTCCTCCACCGTGTCCGTCAAGCAGTCCGGCTCGACGATCCTGATCTCCGTCACGCACGGCACGCTGAAGCACTACTACGCGGCCCGCAGCGGCGAGAACAACATCTACCTGTGGACCAACAAGGCCGACACGTCCGTCTCCGCCACCCGCTACATCGTCCGCGTCAAGAAGGGTCTGTTCCTCAACGACGAACCGGACTCCTACACGTACACGAACTCCACCGTCGAGGCCTCGGACGTCTTCGCGAAGTCCGACGGCCAGACCCGCTCCAAGCACTTCTCCAAGCGCCGGGTGATGGACTACGACTACATCGGCTGGAGCGCCGGCGGCGTCGGCCTGTGGATCGTGCGCAGCAACCACGAGAAGGCCTCCGGCGGCCCCTTCTACCGCTCCCTGCTGCGCCACCAGAGCGCCGACGGCGGCGGCCTGTACGAGATCCTCTACTACGCCCAGAACCAGACCGAGGACCAGCGCTTCGGCCTCCAGGGCCCGTACGTCATCGCCTTCACGGACGGCGGCGCACCCTCCTCGTCGCTGTTCCCGGGCACTCTGACCACCTCGTGGGCGGACTCGCTCGGCATCGCCGGGTACGTCGGCGCGAGCGGCCGGGGCCGGGTCGCGGGCGTCGGGATCACCGGGCGCGACACGGCGTACCCGTACACGGTGGGGCTCTCCAACTCCGCCGCGCAGTACTGGGGTTCGGCGCGGGCCTCCGACGGCTACTACTCGATCGGGGGCGTCCTGCCGGGGACGTACACGCTGACCGTCTACAAGAGCGAGTTGGCCGTGTACAGCACGCAGGTGACCGTGTCCGCGGGAGCGACCACCACTCTGAACTCAATAGCGATCCCGTCGTCGAACGACCCGAGCAACGCGAGCGCGATCTGGCGGATCGGCGACTGGACCGGCACACCGAGCGGATTCAAGAACGCGGACCTGATGACGTACGCGCATCCGTCGGACTCCCGGGCCGCCGCCTGGACCGGCAATGTGGTCATCGGCAGCGGCAGCGAGACCTCGGCGTTCCCCTGCTACCTCTGGAAGGACGTCAACAGCGGTCTGCTGGTGTATTTCAAGCTGACCGCGGCCCAGGCCGCCGCCGCGCACACCCTGCGCATCGGCGTGACGACGGCCTACGCCAACGGCCGCCCCCAGATCGCGGTCAACGACTGGACGTCGGCCATCCCCTCCCCGCCCACCCAGCCGAGCACCAGGTCCCTGACCAACGGCTCGTACCGGGGCAACAACCACACGTTCACCTACAGCGTCCCGGCCAGTGCCTGGTTGACGGACACCGGCCAGTACAACGTGCTGAAGATCAACGTGGTGAGCGGTTCGGGAGCGGCCTCCTACCTCAGCGCGGGCACCTCGATCGACGCGATCGACCTGCTCGCCTGACCTGACGTCAGGTTCCGCGCGTCCACTGCTGGTTGGTTCCTCCGTTGCAGGTGTACGTGAGGATCGCGGCACCGTTGGCGGTGGACGCGCCGTTCACGTCCAGGCACTCACCACTCGCGCGGGACTTGATGTTCACGTAGGAGCCGGTGGTGGTCAGCGACCACTGCTGACCGGTCGCCGAGCCGTTGCAGTTCTCCTGCGTGACGGTGTTCGCGTTCTCCTGGACGCACAGGGAGCTGTTGCGCACCACCAGCTGGTAGTAGCCGCTGCCCACGGACTTGAACCAGTACTTCTGGTTGGTGCCGCCGTTGCAGTCGTACTGCTTGATCTGCGCGCCCTGCCACAGCGACTGACTGGTGACGTCGGCGCACCTGGAGGAGTGCCGGGCGATCAGCGTGTTGTACGTGGCACTGGTCCCGCCGACCGTCCCGGCGGCCGCGTCGATCGTGACCTCCGGGCTCCAGGACATGGACATCGAGGTGGCCGAGGGGAAGGTCAACGGCAGCCACACATAACGGGAGTCGTTGACCGTGCCGTTGAAGGAGTTGCCCCAGCGGTCGCCCATGTAGAGGTACGAGGTGCCCGAAGTGCCCTGCACGGGGAGGACGTACGCGGTCTGCGAGCCGTACGCGGTCGAGTCGCCGACGTTGGTCATCGACGTCCAGGGGCCTGCCAGGGAGGTCGCCGTCGCGTACTGCTGCTGGTTGGGGTTCCAGCCGGTCGCGCCCGAGGTGAGCATGAAGTAGACATTGCCCCGCTTGAACAGCGCCGGTGCCTCACGGTGGCCGCCCGGCCAGGGGTTGGCGACCAGGCTCGCGATGCCGGTGTAGTCGTCGGTGAGCCGGTAGATCTGCAGGTCGTAGTTCTCGCGGGCGGCGGAGACCATGTAGCCGGTGCCGTCGCTGTCGACGAACGTGGTGATGTCCCGGGACATGTGCTGGCCGAGCGGGCGGAAGCTGCCCTGGTAGGTGTAGTTCCCGTCGACCGTGCTGGAGACGGCGACGGCCGCGCGGGCCTCGCTGTAGTCGGTGCCGTTCTCCTTGTGCATCCACATCACGAACTTGCCGGTGGAGGCGTTGTAGATGACCTTGGGCCGCTCGATGTAGGCGGTGTTCAGCTCGGCGGCGCTGGACTGGGTCAGGGCGCGGTTCCTGAACTCCCAGTTCTTCAGGTCGGTGGAGCGGTAGACGTCCACCGAACGGAAGGTGTTGTCGGCGTTGCGGTCCTCGCCGAACCAGTAGTAGTAGGCGCCGACTTTGATGACCCCGCCGCCGTGGGCGTGCAGGGCGGCACCCGAAGTGTCGGTGAACTGCACGCCGTTGGGGACGGTCTGCGGGGCCGCCTGGGCGGGGCCCGCCGTCATCAGCGCGCCTGCCAACGCCAGACAGACGGCGAGGAGGATCGCGTAGGCACGTCTCATCTCGGTCACTCTCCTTGGACGCCGCGAGCGGGGGTGTCGGCTACCGGGATGCCGAAGTCCGGTGTGCCGTCGGCCTTCCAGCCCAGCCGCTGGATGCGGGTGTGGCGGTTGGGGTCGTTCAGCGGGTCGCCGACGATCTCCTTGTACTGGCGGGCGTGGTACACGAGGACGTCGGTGTGGCCGTCCTCGGCGACCGTGAAGCAGTTGTGGCCGGGGCCGTACTGCTTGGTGGTGTCGTTGCTGGTGAAGACCGGCGTCGGTGACTTGGTCCAGTTCGCGGGGTTCATCAGGTCGGCGTCGGCGTCGACCGAGAGCAGGCCGAGGCAGTAGTGGTAGTCGGTCGCGCTCGCCGAGTACGACATGAACAGACGGCCGTTGCGCCTGATGACCGACGGGCCCTCGTTGACCTTGAAGCCGATGGTCTCCCAGTCGTACTCCGGTGTGGTGAGCCGGATCTGAGGGCCCGTCAGGGTCACTGGGTCGGCCATCCTCGACAGCCACACCGCGGTGTTGTTGTCCATGCCGGGCTCGTGCTGCGCCCAGGCGAGGTAGCGGGAGCCGCGGTGGGTGAAGGTGGTGGCGTCCAGGGAGAAGGTCTCCCAGGCGGTCTTCAGCTGGCCGCGCTCGACCCAGGTGCCCTTGAACGGGTCGGGGTGGGAGTTCTCCAGGACCCAGATGCGGATCGCCCAGATGTCCTCGGCGGGCGCGGAGGCGAAGTAGACGTACCACTTGCCGTCGATGTGGTGGATCTCCGGCGCCCAGATGTGGGCGCCCATGACACCGGTGGCGTGCTTGCGCCAGATGACGGCCTCGCCGGCGGTCGCGAGTCCGCGCAGGGTGCGGGAGCGGCGCAGGATGATCCGGTCGTACTCGGGGGCGGTGGCCGTGAAGTAGTAACGCCGGTCGGTGTGGCGGTGGATGTGGGGGTCGGCGCGGTTGCGGACCAGCGGATTGACGTACGGGGCGGCCGCGCCCGCGCCCGCGGGGGAACTCGCGGCCTGCGCCACGGTCGGCATCGTGGTGAGGGCGCCGGCCGCCAGGGCGCCCTTCATCAGCAGTCTTCGGTTCATGTGCACTGCCTCTCACAGTGGGGGGACACAGGTGACACAAAAGAAAACAGAAACGTTCGACCTACCGCACAAGTTCTGTCATTCCGAACGCCGAAAAGGTAAGGGCGTGTTACGACCAGGTCAACGGGTCGGGCGAGACTCAGGGGAAAGCGCTGTCTGCGGCCAACTTTCTGTTATCGGCGGGAGCCCCGCCGCGTCTCCACCGGTGTGCGCAGCCATCTCCACACCACAGCAGCGGCCGCCGCCGCCCTCGCGGCGGTCGCCGCCCTTCTGACCACGGCTCCCCCGGCCGTGGCCGCGGGCCCGCGGGACGTCACCGCCGACGTGCTCGCCGACCGCGACGTGACCCTCACCGGCGACACCGTGGTCACCGTCCCCACGGGGACGACGACGTACGACGGCGTCCTGCGCGGCGAGGGCACGCTGACCGTGCGCGGCAGCGGGACACTGATCCTCACCAGGGACAGCGAGTTCACGCTCCCGAAGTCCCGGCAGCGGCAGGTGGTGCGGACACAGGGAGGCAACCACCCGTACGTCACCGTGTCCCACCCGGACCCGCCGGCCGTCACCGTGGAGAAGGGCGCCACACTCCAGTACGGGAACGGCGGCACCACCGGCCTGATCGGCCACTTCCCCTACAACACCCCCGCGTTCCGGCTCAACCAGGACAACATCCGGGTCGACGGCACCCTGCGGCTGTCCCTGAAGAGCGCCTACAACCTGGGCACCATCAGCGGCTCCGGGCTGATCACCCAGCCGAGGTTCCTCTGGGGCACCTGGGACCTCTCGGGCACCCACCCCTTCTCCGGGGTGATCGACAACGGCACGCAGGTGAACACCGGCCGGCCGGAGTACGCCACCTCACTGCCGAACGTGCGCAAGGTCCTCAACCAGGGCACCTGGACCGTGGACACCCCGCTGGGCCAGACCGTCACCCAGCGCATGGACTTCTACCAGCGCGAGTACGGCAGCGACATCAACGTCCAGTCCCGGCCGGGCAGCAAGGTGATCCTCACGGGCCAGTACAGCTGGTCGGACCAGGGCGGCGACACCGACCCCTCGCTCAGCGATCCGGCGCTGAACTGGACACCCGCGCGGAAGAACGTCAACAAGCGCGGCACCAACATCAAGGGCGCGAACGTCCAGTGGGGCGACGGGACGACGCACAAGATCTTCATGCCCGGGACCGCCGAGACCGTCTACATCAACCTGCTGGCGGCGCGCTCCCGTTCACTGCTCACCTTCGACTACGACGGGCCGGTGACGCTGGGCGCCCCCATCGGCGGCGGCAGGTTCCACGACACACTCTCCGCGCCCGGCGCCGGGGACATCGTCATCAAGGGGACGAAGGGCAACGACGTCACCTTCGCCGCCGTCCAGTACTACAACGGCTCGACCACCGTGGACAAGGGCGCCGTGCTCCGGCTGGGCTCCGGCAGGGCCGGTGGCGACGGCGGGCTGTACACCAAGGGTGACCTGTACAAAGTCGTCGACAACGGCTCACTGGTGCTGAACAACAGGAGCAAGGCCCTGTCCCTCCCCCGGATCAGTGGCAGCGGGTCCCTCACCCAGGCGGGGGCGGCGACGACGACCCTGACGGGGAGCGGCGTGACGTACACGGGGACGACGACCGTCTCCAAGGGCACGCTGGCCCTTCGGGAAGGGGCTACCCTCGCGCGCAGCAAGGCCATCCGGCTCACCTCGGCGGGCGCGACGCTGGACGTCGGCACCGCGGGGCTGCGGGTGACGACCGCACTGACCGGCAGGGGCACGGTGATGGGCCGTGACCAACGAGGGCGTGGTCGCCGGGGGGCTCTCGGTGGCGGGTGACTTCACGCAGCGCGCGAAGGGCCAACTGGTCCTGCGCGACAAGCCGTTGAAGGTGTCCGGCAAGGTCCGGCTGGCCGGCGCGCTCGACCTGTCCGCCGCCGGGAACACGTCCGCGCGCGAGATCCGCGTACTGGACCACACGGGTTCCGCGCGGACCAGCGGGGCGTTCAGCGGGTTGCGTGAGGGCGGTGCGGTGAAGCTGGGCGACACGGTCTACCGGATCAGTTATCGGGGTGGGGACGGGAACGATGTGGTCCTCACCGCCGACACCAAGAACCCGACGCCGTCGACACGGCACGAGTCCGCCTCCGGGGCGGCCGCCGGTGCGGGGGCGGCGGAGACCCGCACGGCCAACACCGCGAGCACCGGGCTGGGTTGGTGGCCGTATGTGCTGGCAGTGGGGCTGCTGATCGGGCTGATGGTGCCGATGGCGAAGCGGCGACGCAAGGGCGGGCGCCATGCGGCGCACTGACGACAGCCGAGTTCAACGCCCGCTCGGTGCCTCCGAAAAGCCCAGCCGCGGAGCCGGCGCACGCGCCTGCGACGCCCACTTCGCCAGGAAGGCCGGCACCGAGCCGCGTTCCCGATATAGGGGCACGGCAGCGGTCGGGCCGCCCCGCCTGGGTCGGTGAGATCGTGATCTACGGCGGGGAAACGTAAGCTGGCCATGGTGGTCACTCTTGGCACCCTCGGTGGGAGGTGGTGCGTGATGACACACGACGGCGGGCTGAGAGTGCATGTGATCAGCGAGCTGGGCGCACTGCCCCCAGAGGTGTTCGAAGCGCTGACCGAGCCGCGGATACTGGCCCGGTGGTGGGGCCCCGACGGATTCAGCGTCCCGTGGGTGGAGATCGATCTGAGGCCCGGTGGCAGCTACCGGATCGCGATGCAGCCCCCGGAAGGCGAGCTGTTCCACCTGGTGGGCGAGTACATCGAGGTCGATCCCCCGCTGCACCTGTCGTACACCTTCCGCTGGGAGGATCCGGACCCCGAGGACCGGGAGACGGTGGTGACGCTGTCGATCCACGACACCGACGTCGCCGAGTCCGAGTTGGTCGTCGACCAGGGCGACTTCGCCACGGAGCGGCGTCGGGCCCTCCACGAGGAAGGCTGGGTCCAGGGCCTCGGCAAGCTCGGGGAGATGTTCGCGGCACGCCCCACGGCGACGACGGCCGGTCCTCAGGCCGACGTCTGAGCCGTCTCGGCGCGCCCCCGCAGCCACACGTACACCGGAATCCCCGCGAACAGGAACAGCACACCCTGGTACACGGCCGCGTAGCCGGCGCCCGCGATCAGCCAGAAGGAGAAGGCGAACGAGAGGGCGGCGACGACGAGGTCGCGGACGAGACCGGCGGGGCGGACCTGTTCGCGGGTGCCCTTCGCGAGCCAGTAGAGCTGGGCCGCCGCCGACAGCAGGTACGGCACACAGCCGGTGAAGGTGGTGATGAGGACCAGGACACGGAACGTGGTGTCCGGGCCCGCCGTGTAGTTGAGGCCGATGAGAGCCGTACCGAGGACCGCGGTGGCCCACACGCCGAAGCCGGGCACCCCGCCCTTGTTGACCTTGGCGAAGGGTGCCGGGAAGAGCCCGTCGCGGGCGGCGGCGTACGGCATCTGCGCGGCCAGCAGGATCCAGCCGTTGAGGCAGCCGGTGATCGAGGCGACGGCGACCAGCGCGATCGCCGTGCCGCCCCAGGAGCTCCCGGTGATCGCGTTGACCGCGTCGGCGAAGGGCGCGCCGGAGTCGACCAGCTTGTCGTGCGGGACCAGGCCGAAGACGGCGACGGTGCCGAGAATGTAGACGAGGGCGGAGGCCAGCGTGCCGAGGACACTCGCGCGGCCCACCGTGCGCTCGGGGTCGTCGACCTCGCCGGCGCTGACCGCGGCCGACTCGACCCCGAGGAAGCTGTAGAGGAGCAGCGCGGCGGAGGCGGCGAGGGCGCCGGGGACGCTGTCGCCGGTGGCGTTGAACGGGCCGAAGTTGTCGGCGTCGACGAAGAACAGACCGACCGTGGCGACCAGCAGCAGGGGGACGAACTTCAGCACCGTGGAGACGATCTGCACCGCGCCGACCCAGCGGGTGCCCGCGAAGTTCGCGGCGGCCGGGAGCCACAGCGCGGCGAGCGCGACGAGCCCTTCCAGGGCGTGGTTGCCGTGCAGCGGTATGAGGACGTCGACGTAGCCGACGACCGCGACGGCGAGCGCGGCGATGCTGACCCAGCACATCGTCCAGTACGACCAGGCCGACAGGAAGCCGGCGAACGGGCCGAACGCGTCGCGCGGGTAGACGTACAGGCCGCCGGTGACCGGGCTGCGGCGGGCGAGCTTGCCGAAGAGCAGGGCGAGCAGTACGGCGGCGACCGAGAGGACGACGAAGGCGAGCAGGCTGAGCGTGCCGTACGGGGCCACGGCGGTGGGCAGCGCGAAGATGCCGCCGCCGATGATGTTGCCCATGACCAGGGCGGTGGCGGCGGCCAGACCGAAGGTGCGGCGACGCGTGGGGAGCGCCTTCGCGTCGGGTTCCGTCGGGTCCGTGGCTTCGGTGGGGCTGGGGGCAGTCATGGTGGTTCCTGGCGGTCCGGGGGAAGGGACGGGGTAAGGGGGGTGGGGAGGGCGTGATCGTAACCCGGCATCCCACATCGTGGGCCATCTGTTCATGTACTGGACACATGCGGCTGTCGTCCGGCCGTTCGACTAGCGTCGTGACATGACCAGCGAGACCCCTTCCTCCCCCGCCCAGCCCGCCTCGCCGTCCCTCGCGGAAGCGCTCGCCGCGGGCACCGTCGTCCTCGACGGCGGCATGTCCAACCAGCTCGAGTCCGCCGGACACGACCTGAGCGACGCGCTGTGGTCCGCGCGGCTCCTCGCCGAGCGGCCCGAGGCGATCACCGAGGCGCACCTCGCCTACTACGAGGCGGGCGCGAACGTGGCGATCACCTCCAGCTACCAGGCCACCTTCGAGGGCTTCGCGCAGCGCGGCATCGACCGCGAGGAGGCGACCCGCCTGCTCGGGCTGAGCGTGGAGCTGGCCCGCGAGGCGGCCGCGCAGGCCCACGCCAAGGGTGTCGCTCGCCCGCTGTGGGTGGCCGCGTCGGTCGGCCCGTACGGGGCGATGCTGGCCGACGGCTCCGAGTACCGGGGCCGCTACGGGCTCAGTGTCGAGGAACTGGAGCGCTTCCACCGGCCCCGCATGGAGGTGCTGGCCGCCGCGCGTCCCGACGTGTTCGCGCTGGAGACGGTCCCCGACGCCGACGAGGCCCGGGCGCTGCTGCGGGCGGCGCGTGGCCTCGGGGTGCCGGCCTGGCTGACGTACACCGTGTCCGGCGACCGCACGCGCGCGGGGCAGCCACTGGAGGAGGCCTTCGCCCCGGCCGCCGACGCCGACGAGGTGATCGCGGTCGGCGTGAACTGCTGCACCCCCGAGGACGTGGACGGCGCCGCCGCGATCGCCGCGCGGGTGACCGGCAAGCCGGTCGTGGTCTACCCGAACAGCGGGGAGGCCTGGGACGCCGAGGCCCGCGCCTGGCACGGCCGCTCCACCTTCACCGCCGAGCAGGTCCGGGGCTGGCAGGCGGCCGGGGCGCGGTTGATCGGCGGCTGCTGCCGGGTGGGCCCGGAGGCGATCGGGGCGATCGCGCGGACGCTGGCGCCGGCGGCGGGCTGAGGGACGCACCGCCCTGGTCGTCCACGTGATGTCGGCCCCGACGCCCACGTAACCCATGCCGCTGCCCCTCCCCCACTGCTAGCCTCCGCAGCGGGAACCGGTTGCCCTGAGCGGCCGTTGTTGCCACGGGGAGAGGGGCCGGGGGAATGACCAGGAAGAACGGGGACGCGGGGCGCAGCACCATCCGGGACGTGGCCGCCCGGGCGGGTGTGTCGGCGTCGACGGTGTCGCGGGTGCTCGGCGGGGTGTATCCGGTGAGTTCGGCGACCCGGACGAGCGTGCTGCGTGCGGTGCGGGAGTTGGACTACGTCGCCGACGCGCGCGCCAAGGCGATAGCGGGCGCGGGGACACCGACGCTCGCGTTCGTCCTGGAGGACATCACCGGTCCGTCGTTCGCGCACATGGCGCACGGCGTGGAGCGGGAGGCGCACCGGCTCGGCCATCTGAGCCTGGTGTGCAGCACGGAGGGCGACGTCCGGCACGAACTGGAGTTCGTCGAGATGATGCGGGCCCAGCGGGCCGCGGCCGTGATCCTGGTCGGCGGCACCGCCGACACCCCGGAGTACCGCGACCGCACGCGCCGTATCGCCGACTCGCTCGCCGCGGTCGGCTCCCGCCTGGTGCTGTGCGGCCGTCCGCCGCTGGGCCCGGGAGCGCCGGTGACGGTCATCGAGTACGACAACGAGGGCGGCGCGTACGCCCTCGTCGCCCACGTCCTCGCCCAGGGACACCGGCGGATCCTGTTCCTCGGCGGCAAGCCGGACCACACCACGGCGCAGGGCCGCGAGCGCGGCTACCTCGCAGCCCACCGCGCCCGCGGCCTGGAGCCCGACCCGGCCCTGCTGCTGCACGGCGACTTCACCCGGGACGCGGGTCACCGTCTGATGCGCCACGCCCTGAAGGAGGGGCCGGAGTTCACGGCGGTCGTCGCCGCCACCGACATGGTCGCCGCGGGAGCGCTCACCGCTCTGCACGAGGCGGGACTGGACGTGCCGGGTGATGTGTCCCTGGCGGGCTACGACGACATCCCGTTCGCCCGCGACCTGCATCCCGCCCTCACCACGGTCCACGTCCCCTACGAGGAACTGGGCCGCCTCGCCGTCCGCTCGGCGCTGGGCAGGAGTGCGGACGCCCCGGCGGAACATCTGCTGTTGGGGACGCATGTGGTGGTGCGGGACTCCGTGGCGGGAGTCTGCCCCTGAGGTGGGTCCACTTGCCGTCGCCCCACCACCTCACGATCACGAGCCGGGCCCGAGCCACCGCGCGCCCGCAAGCGACCCGTTCGGGATCTTGCCCCACCTCGCGGCGCGTTCCTATCCTCGACCAGGACAGCAACCGGTTTCTACGGAAGTGCGCCTCCATGACCTCCGGCCCGATCCGTCCCACCCACCGCGCCCGCACCACCCTGCGCCCCGCGACCGACGCGCACATCACCGGCGGGTTCTGGGCGCAGCGGCGGCGGACCAACGCCGAGGTGAGCGTCCCGCAGGGCCCGGAGAGACTGGAGCAGGCCGGCAACCTCGCGAACCTGCGGGCCGCCGCGGGCGGCGGCGGAGCCTACAGCGGTGACTTCCCGTTCCAGGACTCCGATGTGCACAAGTGGCTGGAGGCGGCGAGCTGGCAGCTCGCGGAGGATCCCGGACAGGCCGAACTGGCGGCCTGTATCGATGAGTTGACCGCCCTCCTCGCCGCTGCCCAGCGGCCGGACGGCTACCTCCAGACCTACTTCCAGGTCGCCCACCCCGACCGACGCTGGCAGGACCTGGCCTGGGGGCACGAGTTGTACTGCGCGGGCCATCTGGTCCAGGCCGGGGTCGCGCACCACCGGGCGACCGGGCGGCCCGAACTCCTCGCGATGGCCGTGCGGTTCGCCGAACACATCGACGCGACCTTCGGCCCGGACGGGACCGTCGACGGGGTGTGCGGTCACCCCGGGATCGAGACCGCGCTGGTGGAGCTGTACCGGGAGACCGACGAGCGCCGCTGGCTCGACCTCGCCGCGTACTTCGTCGACCGACGCGGCCACGGTCTCCTCGACCCCGACGCCGATCCCCGCCCGGGGGACGCCTATTGGCAGGACCACACCCCGGTGCGCGCCGCCACGTCGGTCACCGGTCACGCCGTACGGCAGTTGTACCTGCTGGCCGGTGTGGCCGATCTGGCCGCCGAGACGGGGGACTCGGAGCTGCGGGCCGTCTCCGAGCGGCTGTGGGACGCGATGGTGTCCACGAAGACGTATCTCACCGGCGGTGTCGGCGCCCGGCACGAGGGCGAGTCGTTCGGGGAGGCGTACGAACTGCCGCCGGACCGGGCGTACGCGGAGACCTGCGCGGCGATCGCCTCCGTCCAGTGGTCGTGGCGGATGGCGCTGCTGACCGGCGAGGCGAAGTACTCCGACCTCGTGGAACGCACCCTCTACAACGGCTTCCTGTCCGGCGTGGGCCTGGACGGCGACAGCTGGCTGTACGTCAACCCGCTCCAGGTGCGGGAGGAGTACGAGGGCGTGGGCGAGGCTGACCAGGGGGCCCGCCGCACGCCGTGGTTCCGCTGCGCGTGCTGTCCGCCGAACGCGATGCGGCTGCTCGCCTCGCTCCCCCACCATGTGGCGAGCGGCGACAAGGACGGGCTGCAACTGCACCAGTACGCGACGGGCGGGTACGCGGCCGGCGACGGCAAGGTGCGGGTGGTGACGGACTACCCGTGGGACGGGCGGATCGCGGTCACGGTGGAGGAGGCGCCCGAGGACCGTGACTGGACGCTCAGTCTGCGCATCCCGTCCTGGTGCACCGCCTTCACCGCGGCGGCGCCGGACGGGGACCCGCCCGCCGAGACCAGTCCGGGCTGGCTGCGCCTGCGCCGCCGTTGGCGCCCCGGCGACACGCTCACCCTCGATCTCGACCTGGGGGCCCGGCTGACCCGCCCCGATCCCTGTGTGGACGCCGTCCGCGGCTGTGTCGCGATCGAGCGGGGGCCGCTCGTGTACTGCCTGGAGGGCGTCGACCAGGAGCCCGGCACCCGCTTCGCCGATCTGACCCTGCCGGACGGCGGGCATCTGACGGTCACGCCCGCGCCGGAGCTGCTGGGCGGGGTGAGTGTGATCACTGCCGACGGGCGGCGCCGGAGCGACGGAGCCGCCGTACCACTGACCGCAGTTCCGTACTGCGTGTGGGCGAACCGTCGGCCGGGGCCGATGCGGGTGTGGGTTCCTCAGACGTGAGGGCGCGGGTGGCGTCGGCCGCCGCCCACAGCACCAGTTCGGGATCCCGCAGACCGTACACGGTATGCGGATCGGCCACGGTGTACGGTCCGCCGTCGCCCGTATCCGGTCCGCCGTCGCCGAAGACCCGCACCGGATGCGAGACGTCCCACGGCTCCCAGCCCGGGTCCCCCTCGGCGACGAACCGCACCCACGCCCCGTGTATGGCGTCCGCGAGCTCCTGCGGGGCGCCCTCCCCGGCCAGCTTGGCGGACTCGGGTACGTCACCGGTGTCGAAGACGAAGCCGAGCTCCAGGGCGTGGCAGGCGCCGAGGCCGGGCAGCAGCGAGGGCCAGACGAACTCGTAGACGTACGAGGATCCGGGCCGGGCGTCGGCCAGGCGGTGCAGCGGCAGGCGCAGCAGGTGGTCGGTGACCATCTGGCCGACGACCTCCGTGGTGCCCGCCTCCGGGCGCAGGGTGCGGTAGCCGCGGACCACCTCGTGACCGCAGTGGCAGCGGGCCATGGCGCCGGCCAGGGCGACCGCGCCGAGCCGGTCGACACGCTCCAGGAGGCCGCCCGGGACCAGCCACAGCCGGTACTCGTCCCGGGTCCAGCCCATCATCAGGTCGGTGTCCCGGGCGACGTCCCCCTCGACCAGGGCCTCCAGCGGGTCGCGGGGCACGAGGTCGCCGTCGATCACGATGCCGAAGGCGGGACCGCCGAGGACGGGGCTGCTGAGGCGGCCGGCCTCGGCCTGGGTGCGCAGCAGCAGGTCGCGGTCGACGGCGGCGAAGGCCTCGGCGGTGGCGGGGACCTTCAGCCGGGCCGCCATCCTGCGCACCATGCGCCGCACCTTGTCCCGGTCGCTCGCCTCGGGCGGCCCGCTCTGGAGCACGGCCCGCCGGAACAGGCCCTGCGCCTGCGGGGCGGCGATCAGCGCGCCGATGCTGATGGCGCCGGCCGACTGGCCGCACAGGGTGACCCGGTCGGGGTCGCCGCCGAAGGCCGCGATGGACTCGTGGACCCAGCGCAGGGCGGCGAGCTGGTCGCGCAGGCCGGGGTTGGCGGGGGCGTCCGGGAACAGTCCGTACCCCTCGACGCCCAGCCGGTAGTTCACCGAGACGAAGACGATCCCGTCGCGCGCGAAGGGGTACCCGTCGTAGACCGGTACGGCCGAGGAGCCCCGGGTCAGGGCGCCGCCGTGCAGCCACACCAGGACCGGGAGCCGGGCCCCGTGGCCCGGCTCCGGTGTCCATACGTTCAGATTGAGGCAGTCGTCGCCGGGCACCACCGGGTCGGACAGGTACTGCGCGAACGCCTCCGAGTACGGCGGTTTCGGCGGCGTCGGCCCGAAGGTTCCGGCGTCCCGCACGCCGTCCCAGGGTTCGGGCGGCTCGGGAGGCCGGAAGCGGCGGGGGCCGAAGGGCGGGGCGGCGTAGGGGATGCCGCGGAACACCGCGACCCCGTGCTCGTGTCTGCCGCGTACCGCCCCGTGGGGCGTGGTGGCCACGGGGTCCGCCCGGTCTGCCGTCATACGCCCACCAGCCCTTCGCCGCACTCGTGCACCGGTAACACCAGAGCACCACACCGGCGCCCGGTATTCCGGTGCACGAGCCTGTGACAGGGCTATTTGGCGTACATCAGGGTGCCGAAACCCAGCTGGTCGAAGCCGCCGCTGGTGGAGCCGTAGTCCCCGCCGCCGCCCTCGGGGGCGACGGAGAAGCACATCTGGGAGATGTACTTGTCGTCGAGGAACAGGCGCCGGTTGTAGTGGTAGTGGAGCATCGCCCACACCGGGCGGACCTGGCCGCGGGACACGTCGGAGATGACGGTCTGTGAGCTCTGGGCGCAGTTCTGGCCGGTGCCCCAGGTGTAGGTGGTGTAAGGGACGTCGTTGCCGAGGTTGTACTTCGCGACGTACTGGGCGCCCTTCATGAAGCGCCGGCTGTCGTAGGAGTAGAGGTCGTCGCCCTGGTTCCAGGCCATCTCGCAGATCGCGCCCATCTGGCCCATGCCCATGACGGTGTGGCCCTGGTCGCGGCCCGACTCCTGCCACTGGCCGAGGTCGTAGCCGTCGACGTCGCTGTAGAGGAACGGCACCGCGTGCTGGATGGAGCCGTTGCCCGCGCCGGACTTGAAGTAGGTGACGGCCTGGTCGTACTTGGCGCCGTCCTCGTTGAGGATACCGATGGCCAGGACGGAGGCCATGTTGCAGAGGTCCCAGTTGGCCCAGTAGTTGGTGATGCAGGCGTCGTTGTGGCCGGTGAGGAACTGGTTGTTGAGGGGGTAGAAGACGTTGACCATCATCTCCTGGAAGCGGGCCAGGTCGAACCCGCTGTAGTCGCGCATGAGTTCGGCTGCGTTGGCGAACTGCCAGCCGTAGATGCCGGCGGCCAGGAACCGGTCGGCGTTTCCGGTGACGGTCGTCAGGGTCGACGACCAGGCGTTGAGGATGTTCGCGGCGCACTGCGCGTTGGCCTCGGTGCCGCCGACCTGCCAGCGCAGGGCGTTCTGGTAGGCGGCGGCGATGTCGTTGTAGAGGAGGCTGTAGTTCTCGCCGGTGCCGCCGCGGATGATCGTCGCGGTCGCCCGGGGCGTCCAGGTGGACTGGGAGTGGGAGTTGGCGGTCAGCTTGTTCCAGCCGGACAGCCAGGGGTCGTCGCCCGCGGCGACCCTGACCTTGGCCCGGTTGATGTCACCCCAGTTGTGCAGCATGCCGGGGTGGGTCCAGGTGCCCGGGGCCGCGTCCGCGACGGTGGCGGCGGACGTGGCGCCGAGGGCGACGGCGGCGGTGAGACCGCCGGCGGTCTTGAGCAGACCGCGGCGGCTCATCGGGGTGTGCCGGTGGTGCTCGTGGGGGGAAGTGCGGCTCATGGTGGTGCACTCCAATCCGTGGGGGGATCAGGTTGTGGTGATGCTCACCTCGTCGAACTCTGAGGTGCAGAGGGCCTGTTGGTTGCGGGAGCAGACCACCGGGCCCACGTGATAGGGGGCGTCACCGAACAGCGGGACCGAGCCCTCGGCGAGGGGGGTCCAGGTGGCGCCGTCGTCGGTGGAGACGGCTGCGGCGAAGGCGGTCCCGGTGCGCTTCAGCCGCAGCAGCAGGGGCAGTTGGACCGCCTTCGTCCCGGTGAAGGCGGAGGCTCCGGCCACCGTGGGCCGCAGCATGAGCTGTGCGGTGGTCCCGCCGGTGACGATCACACCGGCCGCCTGGTCGAACGGCGACAGCGACTTCGCCATCAGCAGGCCGACCCGGTCGGCGGTGGCTCCGGTACGGGAGACCAGACGGGCGGTGATCTCGCAGTCGCCGGTGACGGGTTGCCGTACGAAGTGTCCCGTCATTCCCTGGGAGTTGACGTTGAGGTCGGTCCCGGCGCCCTGCACGGTGAACGTGCCGTCGGCGTGGGCCGCGTCACCGGGGGTGAGGACGGCGACGACGCCGAGGGTGCCGTACGCGCTCCGGTCGAGGACCACGTCACCGAGGTCACCGTGGGTCCAGGGGTCGGGCAGGGGGGTGTTCCTGGCGGCCGTCGGCTGCGTGGGGGCGGCGGTGACGGTCGGCATGACGGCATTGGCGGAGGCCGAACGGGGGCCGCAGCCACCGCAGTTGGTCTTCGCCACGACGTAGTGGTACGTCGTCCCGGGTGTGCCGGTGGCGTCGGCGTAGCGGATGCGGGTGCCGAAGCCGACCGGGCCGATTCCGGTGGCGATGCTCTCGTAGGAGCCGTGGGCGCGGGTGGACCTCAGCACGGTGTAGCGGGCCGAGAGGTCCGGGTCGGTCCAGGCCAGCCCGATGCCGTCGGCACCGGGGGCGGCCCGGAGGTCGGTGGCGGTGCGGGTGGGGGCCGGGACGCGCCAGACGTCGCCGTCGGGCGAGGTGACGCTGACGTTGTCGAAGGCGCCGGTGCCGGTCTCGGCGTAGTCCTCGTCGACGCCGAGGCAGGAGGTGAGGGCGAGTCCGGCGTAGACGGTGTGCGGCATGCCGTCGACGTCGGTCGTGCCGACGACCGTCCACCGCCTGCCGTCGGGAGAGATCGAGCCGGTGAGGCGCCGCCCCTCCCGCTTCACCCGCACCCAGTAGGGCGCCCGCAGCCGGTAGCCGTCCCCCGCGCCCTCGACGTACGGCGCCTGAAGCGGCGTCGCCGACTCGGGCAGCGCGCCGAGGCTGGAGATGGGGAAGGAGGCGCTGGTGGTGATCGCCTGCTGCTGGCTGGGCGGCACGGGGGTGCTGCCGGTCGCGGACACGGCGGCCCCGGTCTGCGGGCGTACGGTCCACACGCCGCTCCAGGTGTGCAGCGGCAGGCCCTGGACGAGCATCGAGGCGTGCGCGGCGTCGGGGTCGAGGGAGGCGCGGACGGTGACGCCGATCTTGGCGTACTGGGAGCTGAGCGGCCACACGATGCGGGCGGTGACCGTGCCGTCGCCGCGCAGGGGCAGGTGCGCGAGGCGGTAGGTGTCGGCGGTGCCGGACGCCTCCAGCACGAACCGCTCCCCGTCGAAGACGGCCGAGCCCGGGATCCGCACGTCGCCGACGTCACGGGTCGACCAGGGGGCGGGGAGGCCGGCCGTGGCGACCGCGAGAGCGGAACTGTCGCTCACCCCCGTCGAGTTGGCGGCGGTGACCGTGTAGTAGTAGGTGCGGCCGGCGCGGACGCCGCGGTCGACGTAGGTCGGCTGGTCGACGTCGGAGGCGATGGTCTCGTAGGGGCCCTCGGGGGCGGTGGCTCGCTGGACGTCGTAGCCCCGCGCCCAGGCCGAGGGCAGCCAGGAAACGGTGACGGCCCGGTCCTCCCCCACCGCGGTGACGCCGGCCGGGGGTGCGGGTGTGGTGGGGTCGGCGGCGGTGGCGCCGGCGTAGGCGAAGGTGCCCCAGCTGGGCAGGTCGTCGTTGCTGCCCTCGACGACACGGGCGCCGCCGGTGCCGCGGAAGACGGCGGCCTGGGTGGCGGGGGTGTCGAGACCGCGGACGCCGGCGTAGTGGGCGTAGTACATCTCGTAGATCGGGGGCAGGGTGCCGCGGCCGGTGGCGGAGACGGTCTTCTTGATGTACTTGCCGGTGCGGTCGAGGTCGGGGGTGAAGGGGACGTCGCCGCCGAGGTTGTAGCGGGCGGCGTACTCGGCGTTGGCGAGGATGCGGTTGTCGTCGTAGGCCCACAGGTCGACGCCCTGGTTCCAGGCGACCTGGGCGGCGTCGCCCATCAGGCCGACGGCGAGCTGTTCGTGGCCCTGGTCGCGGCCGCTCTCCTGGCCCTGGCCCGCGTCGGTGACGACGCGGTGCGGGACGCTGCCGTTGCCCGCGCCGGCGGCGGCGAAGCGCAGGGCGTCCTCGAAGAGGGTGCGTTCCTCGCAGAACACGCCGATGGCCAGGATGGTCTGAATGGCCGTCAGGTCCCAGTTGCCGTTGGCGTAGAGCATGTAGCCGGAGACGGCGGGATACCAGACGTCGAGGAGGGAGCGTTCGCAGCGGGCGACGTCGGCGTCCGTCCAGCCGTCGTAGCCGGTGTGGCGCAGCAGTTCGGCCGCGTTGGCGAACTTGAAGGCCTGCAGGCCCGCGCCGAGGGGGCCGTCGGCGCCGGTGACGATCGTCAGGGAGGACGACCAGGCGTTGAGGATGTCGCGGGCCTTGTCGGCGTGCGCCCGGTCGCCGGTGACGGCCCAGAGCAGGGCGTTCTGATAGGCGGCCGCGGAGTCGGCGACGGCCTGGTTCTGGAAGTTGGTGGGGCCGCGGCCCCAGGACGTGATCTGACCGGTGTTCTGGACGGTGTACGTGCTCTGCGAGCGGCTGTGGGCGGCGAGCGCGAGGTAGCCGTCGTAGATCGGTGACTGCTTGGCGGCGACCGCGGACTTCATCCGGGCGAGGTCGGCAGCGCTGTGCAGGAGGCCGGGGTGGGTGAAGGCGAAGCCCGGCGCGTTCGAGGCGGCGTCGGTGGTGTCCGCTGCCCGGGCCGCGGGCACGAACAGGGCGTTCGTACCCGCGGCGAGCAGCAGCGCCGTGGACGACTTCAGCAGGCCTCGGCGGCTGATGGTGCTCACTGTGCTGCCGCCTCCGCCTCTGCGGTGGTGAGGAACTTCAGGCCCAGCACGTGCTCGTTGTAGAACCACTGGACGGCGTCGGTGGTGTAGTACCAGGACGGCTTCTTCATCGAGTCGGCGATGACCTTGCCGTTGATCACCAGGTTCTCGAAGGTGACGTTCTTGATGGCGTGGTCGGCGTCGTAGCCGAGGAAGAGCGACGGGTTGGCGTGCGTGCCCGTGTAGCTGAGGTTCTTGACGTAGACGTCCTCGATGCCGCGGCCGACCGAGGTGTTGTACTTCGGGTTGTACATCACCTTCATGTAGATGACCTGGCCCCAGCGGAAGTCCTCGATCCGTACGTCCTCGATCAGCACGTTCTTGATGAGGTTGGAGTCGCCGGGGTTGAGGGCGATGCAACCCTGGTAGTTCATCTGGGGTTCGCGGTGGTCGAGGACGTCGATGTTCCTGATGACGAGGTTCTCGAGCGTTTCGGGGTTGTCGGTGTTGCCGTGGGTGCCCACGTTGATGGGGTGGGCGACGTCGGCCCACAGGGTGCAGTTCTGGATGGTGATGTCGCGGGTGTCGCCGTAGTAGTCCCAGCGGTGGCAGTAGATGGCGAAGCAGTCGTCGGAGTTGCGCATGAAGCAGCCGTCGAAGACGATCCCGGTCGAGGAGAAGACGTCGAAACCGTCGCCGTTGCCCTTCGAGCTGAACGAACGGGCCTTCTTGACGTGGACGTTCTCGCTCATGCCGAACGTGCCCGCGTAGCCGTTCGGGTTCATGATGATGACGTCCTCGACGCGGATGTTCTTGCTGCCCTCGCAGAGGATGCCGCCGGGGCCGGCGGTGATCATGCCGTGGCCGACGAGGGCCGCCTTCTCGACGTTCTTGAAGAACACCTGCGCCCGGAGGACGGCACCGCCCGCGAGGTACACGGTCTTGCCGCTGGGGACGGTGAGGACGTTGCCGGGGACGGTGTGGTCGCCCGGACCGAAGTAGATGACGTCCGGGTCGTCGGCCGAGGGCGGGTTGGGGTCGACGCGGTTGGTGATGACGTGCAGACAGTCGAAGATCTCGTCGTTGATCTGGACGACCACGTCACGCGGCTCGTCGAGGGTGAACCGCAGCGTGTCGCCGAGGAGTTCGGGCGTGATGCCGAGCGCGTCCGGTCTCACCCGCGCCTTGGTGGTGCCGCCCTTGAGGTAGGTGACCTCCAGCTCGACGGAGCCGCGGAAGTCGAAGTACACCATCGAGGTGTTGTAGACCTTGCCGGAGCCGGTGGTGGCGTTGATCTCCTCCAGCTGCGGACGCCAGATGTCGAGGGTCTGCCAGTCGCCGTCGGGGGCGGTGCGCACCCGCACCTTGAAGCTGGTGTTGGTCGGCATGGTCGCCGGGCGCGGGTAGGTGACCAGCTGGGGCGCTGCGTTGCTGTCGTCCGCGCGGGCCGCCGTCGCCGTCAGGCCGCCGGACAGACCGGCCGCGAGCACGGTGGCACCCGCCGCCTGCAGGGCGGTACGGCGGGACAGGGGCGTGTTCATCCAGAACTCCTTGCGAGGGATGGGGAAACAAGGGGAGAGGGGGGCGGCGGGTTACTTGAGACCGGTCGTCGACATCCCGGCGACGAAGCCGCGCTGGGCGACGAGGAAGATCAGCAGGATCGGCACGACGTACATCACGGAGGCCATGGCCTGGAGGTTGGTGACCGGGGTACCGGCCGACGTGACGTAGGTGGACATGACGGCGACCGCGAGGGTGGTGCGGTCGGTGGACAGCAACAGCTGCGGGGCGATGTAGTCGCCCCAGGTCCAGGTGAAGGCGATCACGAAGCTCGCGGAGAGCACCGGCCAGGACTGCGGCAGGAAGATCCGCCAGAAGATGGCCGCGTAGCCGCAGCCGTCGACGATCGCGGCCTCCTCCAGCTCGCGGGGCAGCCCCGCGAAGAACTGCCGGAAGAGGAAGACCAGATAGGGGGCGGCCCCGAGGCCCCACAGCACCCACGGCCAGTACGTGTCGACCATGCCCAGCTTGGCGAAGATCAGGTAGGTGGGCAGCAGGGTGATCATCTGGGGCAGCATCATCGAGCCGAGCAGGATGCCGAACAGCGTCTTCCTGCCCGGGGCGTCCAGGCGGGCGAAGCCGAAGCCGACCCAGGCCGAGCTGAGGGTGACGAGGGTGGCGTAGATCCCGGCGATGACCAGGGAGTTGCGGGCGTAGCCGAGGAAGTCGATGAGGCTGAAGGCGTCGGTGATGTTGTGCCACTGGACGTGGTCGGGCAGCCAGCGCACGGGCGAGGCAGCCAGTTCGGCCGGGGTCTTCAGGCCGGCGACGACCAGCCACCCGAAGGGGCCGAGGAACAGGCCGGTGAGCACGACGAGGACCGTGTAGAGGACGAGGCGGTTGACGCGTACCCGCACCCGGGGCGCGGCCTTGGGGGTCGGGCTCGTGGCGGTCACTTCTTCGCCTCCGGGTCGACGTTGTAGAACACCACGCCGGACGTGGCCTTGAAGATGAGTCCGGTCGCGAGAAGGATCAGGACGAAGAGCACCCACAGCAGCGCGGAGGCGTAGCCGTAGCGGCCGAACGCGAAGTACTCCGCGAACACGTGCATCATGTAGAGGTAGGTGGACTGCGGGAGCGCGGTGATGCCGGCCGGAGTGGGGTCGGGGGCCAGGAGCAGCGGCATGATGGTCTGCACCGAGGCGATGACGCCGGTCACGGTCTGGAAGAGCAGGACCGGCGACAGCAGTGGCACGGTGATGCTGCGGAAGCTCCGCCAGGCGCTCGCGCCGTCGATGCGGGCCGCTTCGAGGAGCTCGCGGGGGATGTCCTGGAGCCCGGCCAGCGAGATGATCATGATGTTTCCGGCGGTCCAGAGCACCGTCATGATCAGCACGTAGCGCGCGTAGGGGTCGGCGAGCCAGCCGAGGGCGTCGATGCCGAAGAGGTTCAGCACACCGTTGGCGGCACCGGAGTTCTGGTCGAAGAGCTGCTTGAACGCGATGCCCGCGCCCACCGGCGGCACCACGGCCGGCAGGTAGAGCAGGGTGCGGAACAGCCCGCGCGCCTTGAGCGGCCGGTTGACCAGAACGGCGAGCCCGAGTCCGGCGACGATCGACAGCGGCACCGAGGTCACCGCGAACAGTCCCGTGCGCCCCAGGGCGTCCCAGGTCTGCGAGTCGGCGGCCAGCTCGCGGTAGTTGCCGAGCCCGACGTAGTGCCAGCGGGGCGAGATGCCGTCGAAGGTGGTGAAGCTCAGCCACAGCGCGTACGCCATCGGTGCGATGGTCAGCAGCACGAACCCGGCGATCCAGGGCGCGGCGAACATGTAGAACGCCCGGTGCCTGCGCGCGGTCATGGAGGAGCGCGGCCGGGGCCGTACCGGTCCGGCGACCGGGGCCGGGCCGGGCCCGCTCGCGACGGACGAGACCTGATCAACCGTCATCCCACCTGCTCCTTACCGCGCTTGAGCTGCTCGTTCATGGCCGAGTTCAGGCGCCGCGCGAGGGTGTCGACGGACATCCCGCCGTTCATGGCGGCCGGGGCGATCTGGTTGAAGAGGGCGAGGAGCGAGTCGGCGGTGGCGTAGGGCGTGAAGGCGATCACCGAGTAGTGCTTCAGCTCGGCCTGCTGCACCTCCAACACCCGTTTCTGATAGCTCTCCTGCGCCGGCATCAGTGATCGCAGGGACTTCAGGGTCGGGATGCCCCAGCCGCCGGAGGCGCGCGCCTTGGCCGGCGCCTCGCCGAAGAACCACTCGAAGACCCTCCAGGCGGCGTCCTTGTGGTGCGACGTGCTGGGGATCCAGAAGCCGGTGCCGGCCTGGCAGGGACTGATCCGCCGACCGCCCTCGAAGATCGGCGCGGGGGCGAGCCGGGACAGTGGCGCCAGCTTCTTGTCGGCGTTGATCAGGCCGCCGAGCCAGTACCCCGAGTTCGACATGGCGAGCCGGTTCGCCTGGAAGGTGGGTCCGTCCCAGGTGTTGGGGTCGGGCTGGACGATGCTGGGCCCGACCCTGGTCCGGCAGTAGTCGATGTACCAGCCGAGCGCCTTGCGGGCCTCGGGGGCGGTGAAGTCGACCTGGGAGAAGTCGTCGGTGAAGAGGCTTCCGCCGGCGGCCACCGTCAGACTGGCCAGGAGGTTGGGGGTGAGTACACCGTTGTAGCTGCCGCCGAACACGGTCGTCTGGCCGTTCTTGCGGCGGGTGAGCCGCTTGGCCTTGTCCAGCCATTCCTCGTACGTGACCGGCTCCAGCTCGGGCGGGTAGTCGACGCCGGCCTGGTCGAAGAGGGCGGTGTTGTACCAGAACATGGAGTCCTGGGAGAAGTCCTTGGCCATGCCGTAGCGCGGGCCCTTGCCCTGGGTGCGGCCGTCGTAACGCCACAGGTCGTTCACCGGGTCCAGGTCGTCGAGCTTGAGGACACCGCTCTTCGCGAAGTACGGGTCCAGGTTCTCCATCACCCCCCGGGCCGCGAAGTACGGGGCGTCCACGGCGCCGACACCGCGTACCAGGTCGGGCGGGTTGCCGTTGGTCATCATCGCGATCAGCTTGCTGGTGCTGTACAGCACCGTGTTGATCTTGACGCCGATGTCCTTCTGGGCCTGCTTGATCAGCTCCGGGGAGATGTCGTCGGCCTTGGCCATCACCGTGACGGTCTCGCCGGAGCCGCCGACCGCGCTCGACACCCGCATCGCACAGCCGCTGAGTGCCGCCGCACCGGCCGCGGCGCCGCCCGCCGACAGGGCGAGGAATCGGCGGCGACTGGGAGGGGCACCGGCATGCGCACGCATGAAGGCCTCACCTTCTGCTCGGAGAACGCGGCTCGAGGGGCTCGATCGACTCGATCGGCTCCCTGGGTCGCAGTAACAGGTAGCAACCGGTTGCTGCGATCGGGTGGGCAGAGCTTCTTCCGGTCGAGGGAGCACGTCAAGGGGCTTCGCAGACTTTCGAAAACTCTGCACACGGGGCGCGGGCGGTCGCCTCACAGGGCGAGGGCGAGCGACAGGGAACAGGGCAACTGCGCTGACCTCGGGTTATCCGCCCGATACGGCTCGCGCCGTCAGAGGTGTCGACGTTCGGGACAAGCCGCCGGCCCGCTCGGGCACCTTGCGGTGCTCGCCACGCTCGGGACGGCAACCGGTTGTGACAGCGCCCGTCACGCGACCTGCCGCCCCACGGCACTGGCCCTCTCCGGAAACACGTTACGGTCCCCCGCTCAAGGCGCGGATACGGCGAGCATCGCCCGCCCGACCACCAAGTCCCGCCGTGACGTGGGCGTTTGCTCCCGACTCCGGTCGAAAGATTTCCCGGGGCCGTGGACCGTTCCAGTGATTGACCCCGCCTCGGCGCCAGATCTACGGTAGAAGACGCTTTCAGAAACTGTTTCCGACGCCCTCAGGAGAGTCATGCCCAGCGCCCAGTTGCCCAGGGCCGTGTTCGCCATGGATCCGGTGCACCTCCCGCTGCTCTTCCCGGCGCCCCTGATGGCCCGGCTCCAGCGGACGGCCCGGATCGACCCCGCGCTCGTCGTACGGGACTTCACCGACCCCGCCGCCGCGCCCGCACTGGCCGACGCCGAGGTCCTGATCACCGGCTGGGGCTGCCCCCACCTCGACACGGACACCCTGGCCGCGGCACCCCGGCTGCGCGCGGTCCTGCACGCCGCGGGCTCCGTCCGCTCCCTGGTCGGCGAAGCCCTGTGGAAGCACGGGACCACCGTCTCCAGCGCGGTCACGGGCAACGCGCTGCCGGTCGCCGAGTACACGCTGGCCATGATCCTGCTGGCCGGCAAGGACGCGTTCACCCACCGCGAGCGATTCCGCGCCACCCACGCCCAGCCCACCCCGGCCGAGACCGCGGCCATCGGCAACGTCGGCCGCCGGATCGGTGTCATCGGCGCCTCCCGCGTCGGCCGCCGCCTGCTCGAACTGCTCCGGCCGTACGACTTCCAGGTCCTCCTGCACGACCCCTACGTCGCCCCCGCCGAAGCCGCCGCGCTGGGCGCCGAACTCCTCCCCCTGGAGGACCTGCTCCGCCGCAGCGACATCGTCAGCCTGCACGCTCCCGACATCCCCGAGACCCACCACATGCTCGACCGGGACCGGCTCGCCCTCATCAGGGACGGCGGCGTGCTCATCAACACCTCCCGGGGCGCGCTGATCGACCACCGGGCACTGACCGACGAACTCGTCTCCGGACGCCTGCACGCCGTACTGGACGTGACCGAGCCCGAGCCGCTGCCCGCGGACTCACCGCTGTACACGCTGCCCAACGTGTTCCTGACGCCGCACATCGCGGGGTCCCTGGGGAACGAGCTGGAGCGGCTGGGGCAGATCGTGGTGGAGGAGCTGGAGCGGCTGGTGGCGGGGGCGGCGCTGGCTCATGAGGTGCGGCATGCGGATCTTGCCCGGGTCGCCTGAGGACGGGCTTGCCGGGGACAGGCGGCCCGGCACCCCGTGGCACCGGCAGCCACGAACTCCCTGTCTTACCGGCAGGCGCAACCTGGAAAACCGGCGCAGGCCTCCCCTGCCATCCGCCCTCCACACCCTCCCCCACCTGGAGGAACCATGGGATACGGTTTCCGCACCGGCGAGAGGCGCCGTACCGCCCGCCCTCCCGGTGATCGGCCCACGACGGTGAAGGAGCCGCAACGGTGAGTCAGCGCAAGGCGCCCGTGGACGCCGGACGGGCGACCATCCGGGACGTGGCGGAGCGCGCGGGCGTGTCCGTGGCGAGTGTGTCGCGGGTGCTGTCGGGCAACTACCCGGTCTCCGAGGAGCTGCGCCGGCGGGTGATGAAGGTGGTCCGGGACCTGGACTACGTCACCAACGCCCACGCCCGCTCACTGGCCGGCGGCGGTACGCCGACGGTGGCGATCCTGATCAACAACATCACCGGGGCGGCCTTCGCGCACGTGGCGAAGGGCGTCGAGGGCGCGGCCACGCTGCGGGGCTGGCTCTCGCTGGTGGGGACGACGGGCGACGACCCGGAGCGCGAACTCGCCCTGGTCAACCTCATGCGGCAGCAGGGCGTCGCGGCGGTGGTGCTGCTCGGCGGTGCCTACGACTACGAGGAGTACCAGCTGCGCATGGCGCGGTTCGCCCGTTCCCTGGACGCGGCCGGATCGCATCTCGTGCTGGTGGGCAGGCCGCCGCTGGAGGGCGACGTACCGGCCACGACGGTCGACTACGACAACGAGTCCGGGGCGTACGCCATGGCGAGCCATCTGCTGTCGGCCGGGCACCGGGAGGTCCTGGTGCTGCCGGGGCCCGCCGGACTCACCACCGCCCAGGGGCGGTTGCGGGGGGCGCGGCGGGCGTTCGAGACGTACGGGGTGCCGTTCGACCCGGGGTCGGTGCGGCACGGGCCGTACGACGACGACCACGGGTACCGGGCGGTCGAGTCGGCGCTGCGGGACGGGCTCCGGTTCACGGCGGTACTGGCCGGCACGGACGTGGTGGCCGCGGGTGCGCTTCAGGCGCTGCGCGCGGCGGGGCTGAGGGTGCCGGAGGACGTGTCCATCACCGGGTACGACGACATCCCGCTGGCCTCGCAGCTGACGCCTCAACTGACCACCGTGCACGTGCCGTACGAGGAGATGGGACGGGTCGCGCTGCGTGCCGTGGCCGACCGGCGCGAGGTCGGGGCGGGGCGGCGCAAGGGCGGCGACGGGGAGCACCTGGTGCTGGGCACCCATGTCGTCGTACGCGACTCCGTGCGCCCGCCCGCGCACCGTTCCTGAGCTGTTTTCGTAAACGGTTTCCTGAGGTTTTACAGGGTGTGGAGCGCCCTGCACGGGGCCCCGTCCGTCGCCCGGCGATCCCCTGACGCTGACTGTGACCTGCGCTTATCCTGCGGGCACCACAATCCGGTGCCCCTGTTTCGCACTCACCTCCCGGACCGGTCGCCGTAACAAATTTCCCGCACACCTCTTGATATGGGCCGACCCCTCGGCCTACCTTCCCAGCAACCGGTTTCTACCGCTTCCGCTTGGCCGAACCCCCCGCAACCGCGTGCCGATGTTCTCCGGCCGCCGTTCCTGGCCAGTACCGAGCCGCCGTCCCTCTTCCGAGACGCCTACTTCCGAAGGATCACGGTCAGATGAACTCCCTCAGCCCCCGGAGAAGGTTCGCCCGCGCCGCTGTCGCGGGACTCGCGCTGACAGGTCTGCTCACCGCCTGCGGCGGGTCAGGGGACGACTCGTCCTCGAAGTCCTCGGGCCCGGTCACCCTCCCCTTCTGGGGCTGGGCCAACGGCCAGGAGGCCGTCGTCAAGGCGTTCAACGCCTCCCACAAGGACATCCAGCTGAAGTACACCAAGGTGACCGACCAGCTGACCATGCAGAAGCAGCTGACCAACGCGGTCAAGGCCAAGAACGCGCCCTGTCTCGTGCAGAACACCGCGGAGTACGTCACCAGTTGGGTCTCCCAGGGGGCGCTCGCCGACATCAGCAAGTATGTCGAGGCCGGCAAGGACAAGTTCAACGCCGGCGCCTGGGCCGGAGCGCAGGTGCAGGGCAAGCTCTACGGGGTCCCGACCAGCTCGGCCCCCAACTTCACGATCTACCGCACGGACATCTTCCAGAAGTACGGCATCAAGCCGCCCACGACCTGGGACGACTTCATCGCCGCGGGCAAGGTGCTGAAGAAGCACGGGGTGAAGATCACCAACTACGCCGGTGAGGATCCCAGCACCCTGGAGGTGCTCGCCATGCAGGCGGGGGCGCACTGGTACGCCATCGACGGCAACTCCTGGAAGGTGGACTTCCAGGACGCGGGCACCCAGAAGGCCGCGAAGGTGATCCAGGAGATCATCGACAACGACCTCAACTCCAAGCTGTCGTTCGCGGATTACGCGGCCGTGCAGCGCAACTACGACAACGGCGGCACCGCGACCCGGCAGATCTCCACCTGGCAGATGGCCGGCATGGTGCAGAACTTCTCCAAGTCGTTCGGGAAGTGGGCGCTGTCCCCGTGGCCGACGTTCGCCGGTGAGGCGGCGAAGACCCCGGCCGGCACCAACCTGACCGGCAGCGTGACGCTGGTGACCCAGCAGTGCGAGCACCAGGAGCAGGCCGCTCAGGCCGCGCTGTGGATGTCCACGGACGCGGGTGCCGTGAAGACGATGGCCAGTCCGACGACCGGCAACGGCGTCATGCCGGCGCTGGCCGACAGTGACTCGTACGTGCCCGAGGCGATCTCCGAGAAGCTGCTCGGCAGCAACTACCAGCCCGCGCAGACAGTGGTGAAGGACAGCCTCAAGACCGTCACCACCGACTGGACCTTCGGGCCGGACTGGACCGCGATGTTCACGGAGATGCAGGCCGGCTGGGCGAAGGTGATCAACAAGCAGGAGAAGGTGACCGACCTGCTCGCGCACATGCAGGAGTGGACGGTCAAGGACCTGAAGTCCCGCGGCATCAGCGTCAAGGGCTGAGGCAGAACAGATGATTCGTTCACTGCGCTGGAAGGGTGCCGCGTTCACGGTTCCCTTCCAGCTCGGCTTCGTCTTCCTCTATCTGGTCCCGATCGGCTACGCCGTCCACCAGTCCCTCTTCCGGGAGCAGCAGTCCGGGCTGGGGCTCGGTGGCGCGACGGAGAAGTTCTCGGGGCTCGACAACTACCGGCAGGGGCTGACCGACACGGCGTTCCTGAGCTCCATCCTGCGGGTGGTGCTGTTCGCCTGTGTGCAGATCCCGGTGATGCTGTTCATCAGCCTGGTGCTGGCCCTGCTCCTGGACGCGCTCACCTCGCGGATCGCGAGCCGGTTCCGGATCCTGCTGCTGGTGCCGTACATGATCCCGGGCGTCGTCGCGGCGATCGTGTGGATCAACCTGTACAGCCCGGACGTGGGGCCGCTGACGCCGATGGGTGAAGTGCTGGGGTTCCACTGGAACTTCTTCGCGCCGTCCATGGTGTGGACGTCCATCGGCAACCTGCTGACCTGGCACGGCATCGGCTACAACATGGTGATCATCTACTCGGCCCTCCAGGCCGTGCCGCGCGAGCTGTTCGAGGCGGCGCGGCTGGACGGGGCCTCGGAGATCCGCATCGCGCGCAGCATCAAGGTGCCGTTCGTGCGCGGGGCGCTGGTGCTGACCGGGCTGCTCTCCATCATCCAGATGCTGCAGCTCTTCAACGAGCCCGCGCTGTTCCGCAACGTCACCCCGCAGACGGTGAACGACAGCTTCACGCCCATCATGATCATCTACAACCAGGCGTTCAACGCCGGCAACTACCACTACGCCGCGGCCCTGTCGGTGCTGCTCGCCCTCATCCTCGGCGTGGCCTCCTTCCTCTTCTACCGGCTGACCTCGAGGGAGGCCGACTGATGACGCTCACCGAAAACCGCGCGGAGAAGGCTCCGGGACGCCCGGTGCGCCGGCTCACGACCCCGGATCCGGCCTCCCGCTCCCGCGGCGGCCAGAGGTTTCTGCTGGTCGGCCTCATCCTGGCGACTGCGTACAGTCTTTTCCCGGTCTGGTGGCTGATGGTCGCCGCCACCAAGAACCGCACGGGGCTCTACCAGAGCAACGGGCTGTGGTTCTCCGGCTGGCACCTGTGGGACAACCTGCACCAGCTGTTCACCTACGAGGACGGCATCTTCCTGCGCTGGACGGCGAACTCGTTGCTGTACGCGGGGGTCGGCTCGCTCGGCGGCACGCTGATCGCGCTCGCCACCGGATACGGCCTGGCGCGCTTCGACTTCCCGGGGCGCAATCTGGTGTTCGCGTGCGTGGTGGGCTCGTTCCTGATCCCGATCGCGCTGCTCACGCTCCCGCTGTACCTGCTGTTCTCGGCGATCGGCATGGTCGACACCCCGTGGGCGATGCTGGTCCCCTGCCTGATCAACCCGTTCAGCGTGTACCTCGCCAAGGTCTACACAGAGGCCACCATTCCCTTCGAACTCCTTGAGGCGGCCCGCCTGGACGGCGCCGGTGAGCTGCGGATCTTCTTCAGCATCGTGCTGCGGATGATGACGACGGGCGGCGCCACGGTGTTCCTGCTGGCCTTCGTCAACACCTGGAACGCCTTCTTCCTCCCCCTCACCGTCCTGCGCGGCGAGGAGAACTGGACGCTCAACCTGGGCCTGTACAACTGGTCCGGCAAGCGCCTGGAGTCGGGCGTCGACCTGACGAGCCTGGTCCTGACCGGCGCGCTGCTGTCCATCGTCCCGATGGCGATCATGATGGTCGCGATGCGCCGCTACTGGCGGAGCGGAGTCACGCTGGGGGCGCTCAAGTGACCGTGCTGCGCAACCCGGTGATCCGCGGCTTCGCCCCGGATCCCTCCCTGGTCCGGGCCGGGGACTGGTACTACGTGGCGAACAGCTCCTTCGAGTGGTTCCCCACCATCCCGATCCACCGCTCCCGGGACCTCACCCACTGGGAGTACGCCGGTCACGTCCGGGGCGCGGCCCCCGGCGACTGTCTGGCCGGTGTCCCCGACTCGGGCGGCATCTGGGCACCCTCGCTGAGCTGGGACGGGAACCGGTTCTGGGTGGTGTACTCCGTCGTACGGTCGGTGGGGACGCCGTACTTCGACACGGACACGTACGTCTGCACCGCCCCCGCGGCGACCGGGCCCTGGACGTCCCCGCGGCGCATCGCGAGTCACGGCTTCGATCCGGCCCTCTTCCACCACGAGGGCCGGCTGTGGCTGCTCAACCTGCAGAACGACCACCGCCCCGGCGGCCGGCGCTTCGCCGGGATCGTGCTGACCGAACTGGACCGCGACACCCTCGCCCCGGTCGGCGACACGCACCTGCTGCTGCAGCACGAGCGGCTGATCGAGGGCCCGAAGCTGCTGTACCGCGACGGCTGGTACGTGCTGGTGCTGGCGGAGGGCGGCACCGGTTTCGAACACGGTGTGCTGACCGCCCGGAGCCGCGCGATCGTGGGGCCGTACGAACTCGACGACCGTCCGCTGCTCACCTCGCGGGACGACCCGTCGCTGCCGTTGCAGAAGGCCGGGCACGCGGAACTGGTCGAGACGCCGGACGGGGAGTGGGTGCTCAGCCATCTCGCGGCGCGCCCCCTGAACACCCCGCACGGGCCGCGCTGCACGCTCGGCCGGGAGACGGCGATCCAGGCGGTGACCTGGGACGCGCAGGGCCGGCCGCGGATGCCACACGGGGGTTGGCATCCGGCGGTCGAGGTGGACGTGCCGACACCGGCCCGCCCGCTCGTCCGTCCCCTCCCCTCGCCCGACCCGTTGGGCTGGCCCTGGAGCACGTTGCGGGCCGCGCCCGACCCGTCCTGGGCCGACGCCACGAGCCGGCCGGGCTGGATCCGGCTGCGCGGACGGCACGGTCCGGAGTCGCGGTTCGCGTACAGCCTGCTGGCGCAGCGCATCACCGAGCACCGGGCGGAGGCTGCGGTCACGGTGGAGGCCCGTCCGTCGACCTTCACGCAGGGCGCGGGGCTGGTCCTGCGCTACGACGCGGAGGCGTACCTCGCCCTGGACCTGACCTGGGCCGAGCCGGAGGGCGAGGAGCAGCGCGGGCAGCAGTGGCGGGGCGGCGGGCGTACGGTGCTCAGCCTCGTGGACCGCGACGAGGGGGGCGCGCGGCGGGTGGCCGTCGAGGAGGTGGCGGCGGGGGTGCCGGTGAGACTGGGGGTGACGATCGAGGGCGCCGATGCGCGCTTCTGGCATGTGCGGGAGGGGACGCGGACGCCGATCGGTCCGGTGCTGGACTTCAGCCGGCTCTCCGACGACCACGGTGCGCGGCTGCGGTTCACGGGGGCGATGGCCGGGATCCACGCGTGGGACCTGGTGGCGGCGACGTTCACGGCCGACTTCCGGGACTTCGGGCTGACGTGCACGGCTCGGTGAGCGACGCGTCGAAGTCCGGACGACGTGAGCGGGAAGATCCCGTCACTTCCGGTGTCTTCACGTCGCGTTGAGGCGCACCTAGGATAGCAAGCGCTTTCTGCGCGTCGGTCTCCGGGCGGCTCCCCCACGGTGCCGGTCGGACGTTCGCTGGCCCTCGGGCGGGCCGGAGAGGTGGTTCCCGATGGTCCGAACGGGGAGTGCGAGCGTGGCGACGGCCGGGCCGACGCTCGCGGTCGTGGCCCGCGAGGCGGGGGTGTCCGTACCGACCGCCTCCAAGGTGGTCAACGGCCGGGAGGACGTCGCACCCGAGACCCGCCGCCGGGTCACGGAGGCGCTGGACCGGCTCGGCTACGTCCGCAGGCCCCGCTTCGACGCGGCCAGGCCGCCCCGGCTCGTCGACCTCGTCGTGCACTCGCTGGAGAGTTCCTGGTCGGGCGCGGTGCTGCACGGGGTGGAGGAGGCGGCGCACGACGCGGGCCTGGACGTGGTCGTCTCGGCCGCCCTGTCCCGCACCCGGGCCGCCCGCCCCCGGCGCGGCTGGCTGGACAAGCTCACGGTGCGCGGCTCGGCCGGAGTCCTGTTCAACCTGGCCGAGCTCACCGAGTCCCAGTTCGCCTGGCTCGACCAGCACCGCATCCCGTTCGTGATGATCGACCCGGTGCTGGAACCGCCGCCGGGCGTGGTGTCGGTGGGCGCGGCGAACTGGCAGGGCGGGGTCACGGCGACCGAGCACCTGCTGTCGCTGGGCCATCGGCACATCGCCGTCGTCGCGGGCCGGCGACGCACGATGTGCAGCAGCGCCCGCGTCGCCGGCTACCGCTCGGCCCTCGCCTCGGCGGGCGTCGTGCACCGTCCCGAGTACATCCGCTACGGCGGCTTCGACGAGGCCGTCGCCCGGCACCGCATGCGCGAACTCCTCGACCTGCCCGAACCCCCCACGGCTGTCTTCGTCTGCTCGGACCGCATGGCCCTCGGCGTCTACGAGGCCCTGGCCGAGCGCGGCCTCCGCGTCCCCCACGACATCAGCGTCGTCGGCTTCGACGACCTCCCCGAGTCCCGCTGGGCCGCCCCCGCCCTCACCACCGTCCGCCAGCCCCTCGCCGAGATGGCGGCGACGGCGCTACGGCTGCTCGTGCGGATGATGGACGGCGAGCGCCCGGAGGGGACGCGCACCGAGCTGTCGACCCGCCTGGTGGAACGGGCGAGCACGGCGCCACCCCGGACCCGTACTTGAGGGGCTGCGAGGCCTGGCTGATCGGCCGGACGTGACGTCGTTCCTCGGCCTACGATGCCCGGATGCGCCCCCACTTCACCGGCACCTGTCTGATCACGGACGACGTCCCGGGTCTCGCGGCCTTCTACGCCGCCGTCCTCGACGCCGAAGTCGAGGGCGAGGACCCCTTCGCCCGGGTGACGGTGCCCGGTGCGGTGCTGTCGTTCTTCTCCACGCAGGGCATCGAGGCGATGGTGCCCGGGGTCTCGGCCTTTGCCGCGAGTGGGCGTTTCACTCTGGAGTTCCGGGTCGACGACGTGGACGCGCGCCACGAACAAGCGCGGGCCCGCGGGCTCCAGATCCTCAAGCCTCCGACGACCCAGCCGTGGGGACGTCGATCGGTGTGGCTGCGTGACCCGGACGGCAACATCGTCAATCTCCACCAGGAGGCGTGAACGCGGTTCGGGACGCGCAACTCCCGTTGTTCGGAAGCCGCTTCAGTGGAACGTCACCGCTCCCCGAGGCGTCTGAACCGTGAACGTCATCCCCACCGGGCCCGCGCTCAGGGCGAGTTGCGTACCGAGTGCCGTGAGGGCGGGGCGGATCTCGGCGGGGGCGGGGGCCGTCGCCGATACCGCGAGGAGCGGGGTGACCGGCAGACCGGACGCCGACGGGTGGAGTGAGGTGCCCCAGTCGATGAGGAACGGGACGAGGCCGGAGGGGTGGGCGGAGCCGTCCGTCAGGCGCCATTCCAGCAGGGTGCCGTCGGGACGTCGGCGGCTCATCGCCCGCACGTCACCGGGGTCGTAGCCCTGGGCGCGGGCGGCCGCGACCGTGGCGTCCAGGTCGGGTGGGCTGATCGCCCAGGTGAGCGTCCGCGCGGTGTCGAGCCCGTCGGCGCCGAAGGGACGGGGGCCGTCGGTGCCCGCCTGCTCCGGGTCGGGGCCGATGATCTCCAGGTAGGCGGTGCCGCCCAGGCCGACCAGATAGTTGCGGGTGCCCAGGTCGACGTGCGCGCCGCCGGGGGCGGGGGCCACACCGGTGCGCCGGGTGAACTCGGTGACCGTCGCCGCCAGATCGGGGGTTGCGAGGACGAGGTGATCAAGCAGTGTGGGAATTGTGTTCATCGCGGGTGACACTACGCGCCCCCTCGGCGAAAAGACGTCACCTTGGGAACACCTGTGCGGCAGGATGGCGTTCATGGTCCGTGCCGCCCGAGCCCTGACACTCTCGCTGCCACTGCTCCTCCCGGCCCTCCTCACCGGCTGCGGCACGCAGAAGGCGGACGCCGGCACGGGGACGGCGGACGCGAGCCCGGCCGACCCGACCGAACTCGCCACCCGCGCAAAGGCGTTGGGCGTCGCACCGGAGTTCGTCCACGTCACCCGGGCCTCCGGTTACACCCTCGCCCAGCAGTCCGTCGGCGTGTACGGCGGCGACGGTTTCTCCGCCACGTACTGGTCGCGGAAGGCCGGCACCCGGCTCACCCTCTCCGTCGACCGCGGCACGATGACCGCCGAGAACTGCCCGGAACAACCGGTAGGTGACGCGAGTTCGGGCAGCACCACCTGCACCCGCGACGGCGACGCCTGGTACCGCAGCGACGGACAGCAGGAGGAGTACGCGATCCCGCAGAAGGGCCACGTCGTCCGGCTCGCAGGAGAGGGCGTCCCGCGCGACGTCCTGAGCGAGGCCGCCCGCAACGTCCACCGCCCCTCCGCCGCCGAACTCGACACCCTCCTGCCGGACACGGGCGGGCAGCAGCCGACCGGACCCGTCGAGCGCGGGGACCTGCCCCCGGTCGGCGACGGAGCCCCCGACAACAACGTGGACGTGGGTGGCTGAGCGCCCGCCCCGGCACACCAGTGACGTTTCTCCGGTGAACCGGTTGCGCCATTGGGGTGAGCAAAGTGCCCGTAAGGAGAAAGTCGTCCGTCGACATAGGGATCCTTTTGTCTTGGCAAAGGGCTGCCGTGTCGCGGCGGCCTTCCTACGCCTGGTGTGTTGACCCCTCGACTCCATTGGAGGAGCCGGACGGTGACTTACGGGAACAAGCTGCGGGAGCAGATCGCGAACCCGGGGACGACCCCGCTGATCGGCGTGTACGACATGTACTCCGCGTCGATCGCCGCAGAGCACTACGACGGCATGTTCGTCTCCGGCTTCGGCTTCGCGGCCTCGTACTACGGACTGCCGGACATCGGATTCATCGCCTGGCCGGACATGGTGGCGTTCGTCCAACGGCTGCGGGGTGCGTTCCCGCGGCACCACCTGTTGGTGGACATCGACGACGGGTACGTCGATCCGGAGGTCGCCTGCCACGTGGTGGAGGGCCTGGAGCGGATCGGGGCCTCGGGCGTGATCCTGGAGGACCAGAAGCGGCCGCGCCGCTGCGGACACGCCGACGGCAAGCAGGTGCTGCCGCTGGAGGAGTACCTCGCGAAGCTGGAGATGGTGCTGGCCACCCGGCGCGACCTGGTCGTGGTGGCCCGTACGGACGCCACCGACGAGGCCGACATCCTGCGCCGCGCCAAGACACTGGCCGCCACCGACGCGGACGTGGTCCTGGTCGACGGAGTGCGCAGCGTGGAGTGGATCCGCCGGATCCGGGACGTCGTGGGCGACAAGCCGCTGCTGTTCAACCAGATCGCCGGCGGCAAGTCTCCCCGGCTCTCGCTGAGCGAGCTGTCCGACCTCGGCGTGAACGTCGCGATCTACAGCACGCCCTGTCTCTTCGCCGCCCACCAGGCGATTGACTCCGCGCTCGCCGGGCTCAAGCAGGCCGACGGCAGGCTGCCCGAGGTGGACGCGACGAGCGGCGTCGGTGTCCGCGCCGCCACCGAGCTGCTGGAGCGGAACATCGCCCGGCTGCGCGACGAGCCCGCGGGCGTGAGCGCGTGAGCCCGACCCCGCCCCGGCTGCGTAGGGTCGCCGCCCTGACCGCGGCCCTGCTCGGCGTCGCGGCGGCACCCGCGGCGGCCACAGAGAGCTTCATCACCGTGATCGACAACTCCCAGGCCGACTCGATCCTCGAGATCGACCGCTCCGGCAACGTCCAGCAGGGCAGCAGCGGCACCGCGGGCAGCGACCACGACGGCAGCGCGGTCGACATGATGGAGGCGCTGGTCGGCGCGCAGGACAGAGAAAAGGACTGAGCCACGAGAAGAACGAGCGCGTCGGCCGGGCGTCACCGACGGACAGGTGGCACCCGGCCTGCCCTCTTCAACGTGTCCGATTCCTTCAAGACCGACGCTCGAAGCGCTGCCTACGGTGGCTTCATGAGTCCACGATTCGATGCCATTGGCCTGGTCGTCTCCGACATGACCGCCTCCGTCGCCTTCTACCGTCGTCTCGGGTTCGCCTTCCCCGAGGGCTCCGAGAGCGCGCCGCACGCCGAGGCCGGGGTGCCGGGTGGGGTGCGGTTGATGTTGGACACCGAGGAGACCGTGCGGTCCTTCCACCCGGAGTGGCGGGCGCCGGCCGGGGGCGGGCGGGCCTCGCTGGCGTTGCGGTGCGAGGGTGCGGGTGAGGTCGACGCGGTGTACGAGGAACTGGTGAGGGCCGGGTACGGCGGGGAGCTGAAGCCGTGGGACGCCGTGTGGGGTCAGCGGTACGCCGTCGTGCTCGACCCGGACGGCAACGGCGTCGACCTCTACGCGCCGTCAGGCCAGTAGGTCCGTGAGCGTCATGCCCGTCAACTGCCGTACGTCCCTTGCCAGGTGCGCCTGGTCGGCGTAACCGGCGCCGGTCGCCGTCACCGCGAACGGGGTGCCCGTGCGGGCGAGGGCGAGAGCCCTCTGCAGGCGCAGGATGCGGGCCAGCGTCTTCGGACCGTAGCCGAAGGCGGTCAGGGCTCTGCGGTGCAACTGGCGTTCCCCCAGGCCGAGTTCGTCGGCGGTCGCGGCGACGGAGCGGCCGGCGTCCAGAGCGGTGACGAGCCGTCGTAGCAGTGGGTCGGGCGGGAACGACTCGGCCGCGCGCCGCAGGGCCGCCTCCTCCAGGCCCGTCGCGGGGTCGGGCGCCGACTCGACACCATCGCGCAGGCGTCGTACCTCCGCGGCCGGCCACAGGTCGGCCAACTCCACACGGCAGTCGCGCAGTTCGTTCGCCGGTACGCCCAGGAAGGCGGGCGCGGTGCCCGGGTGGAAGCGGAGGCCCGCCCAGGGCACGGCGGGGCCTTCGGGGGCGTACGCGTGGGTGTCGGGGCCGGCGACCAGCAGTCGGCCCTCGCTCCACAGCAGGTCCATGCAGCCGTCGGGCAGCACGGGCCGGGCGCCGGGCGGCGACGGGGTGTTCGTCCAGACGACGGCGCCGGTCAGCCGGGACGGCCGTTCCGCGTACACGTAGGACAGGCTACGCCGCGGCCTGGCCGAGACCGATCCCCTACCCCGCCCTTGTCCGGTGCTCCTGCGGGCTCACCCCGTACGTCCTCTTGAACGCCGTGGACAAGGCGAACGCGCTGCCGTAGCCGACCTGGCGGGCGATGGCGGCGATCGTGTCCTCGGTGTCGCGGAGGCGGTCCGCGGCGAGAGCGAGGCGCCAGCCGGTGAGATAGGTCATCGGGGGTTCGCCGACGAGGGCGGTGAAGCGGCGGCCGAGCGCCGCCCTCGACACCCCGGTCTTGGCCGCCAGGGCGGCGACCGTCCAAGGGTGGGCGGGGTCGTCCTGGAGGAGGCGCAGGGCGCGGCCCACGACCGGGTCGGCGAGGGCCCGGTACCAGGCGGGCGTCTCGGCCTCGGGGCGGGAGAACCAGGCCCTGAGCGCGGTGATGGCCAGCAGGTCGAGCAGGCGGTCGAGGACCGCCTCCTGCCCGGGCTCGTCGCGCACGATCTCCTCCATGAGGAGGGTGGTCAGCGGGCAGTCCCACACCTCCGAGGACAGCGTCAGGAGGGTGGGCAGCGCGTCCAGCAGCCGACCGCTGATCTCGCCCCGCATCTGGTAGGTGCCGATCAGCATGACCATGGAGCCGTCGGCGCGGTCGCCCCACGTGCGTACGCCCAGGTCCATCGTGCCGCAGAGGGGGCGGCCGTCGGGGGACACGCACTCGGCACCGGGCAGGATCACCGCCTGCGGGGGCGTGGCGGGGTCGTCGGCGCAGGTGTACGGGGCCGGGCCGCGCGCGATGGCGAGGTCGCCGGCTCGTAACCGCACCCGCTCCCCCGTGTCCGGCGTGATCCAGGCGTCACCGCGGGCCATGAGCATCAGGGTCAGCGGGGCCCGGTCCTCGACGCGCAGGCTCCACGGCGGATCGAAGCACGCACGGATCATGAAGGCGCCCCGCGCGCGGGGGCCCTCCAGCAGGCCTGCGAGGGCATCCATGCGGTCAGCCTAAGGGCTGTCCCGTAATCCCCCCCAGGGATTACGGGACAGCCCTTGGACGCGCGCGTATGGGAATGAGCCGTTCAGCGATGGGACTTCGGCACGGCCTTGAGTTCACTGGGGACATGACCGAGAACACTCAGAACATGACGGTGGTGGTGACCGGCGCGTCCGGTCGTACGGGGAGCCGGGTGGCGCAGGCCGCGCGCGGTGCGGGGCTGACGGTACGGGCCGCGTCGCGGGCGCGCGGTTTCGACTGGGAGGACCGGTCGACGTGGGCGGACGTCCTGCGGGGCGCGGACGCGGCGTACCTGGTGTACCCGTCGGACGTGGGCGCCCCGGGCGCGGCGGACGCGGTCGGGCGGCTCGCGAACGAGGCGGTCGCCCTGGGGGTACGGCGGCTGGTGCTGCTGTCGGCGCGGGGAGCGGAGCAGGCGCGGCCCACCGAGGAGGCGCTGCGGGAGTCGGGGGCCGACTGGACGGTCGTCCGGGCTTCGTGGTTCGCGCAGAACTTCAGCGAGGGGCCGCTGGTGGAGGAGTTGCGGTTGGGCGGGGAGCTGGTGTTCCCCGCGGGGGACGGCGTGCGGGAGCCGTTCGTCGACGTGCGGGACATCGCGGATGTCGTGGTGGCCGCGCTGACGTCCGGCGACCGGTACGTGGGGCAGGCGATCGACGTGTCCGGGGCGCGGCTGCTGACGTTCGAGGAGGCGGTGGCGGAGGTCGGTGCGGCGGCGGGACGCGCGTTCACGTACCGGGCCGTGTCGGCGCGTGAGTACGGCGCGCACCTGGCCGGTTTCGGACTGCCGGAGCAGGAGGTGGGCTTCCTGGTCGAGCTGTTCGAGTCGCTGCTCGACGGGCGCAACGCCCACCTCTCGGACGGCGTCCGGCGCGTCCTGGGACGGGAGCCCCGCGATTTCGGCGACTTCGCGCGGGAGGCCGCGGCGGCGGGGGTCTGGAAGGGGTGAGGCGCCTTACTTCTCCGGCGGGTCCTCCTCCTCGCCGTTGACCTTCGGTGAGGTCTTCGCATGGGTGCGCAGCCGGCCCGTCACGTCCTCCGGTGGCAGGAAGCGGGACCAGCGTTCGGGGAACTCGGACGGCATGTCGGGGTCGTCGGGGTCCTCGTGGGCGCGGGCGGCGGCGATACGGGCGACGTAGTCCGCGGCCTCCTCCTCGCGGGCCCGTTCGTTGGCCGCACGGGCCGCGGCCGTCGCGGCGGCGGGCCAGACACGGTCGATCGCCGCGTTGACGGCGGCGCCGACCAGGACGGCGAACGCGGCCACACCGATCCACAGCAGTACGGCCACGGCGGCGGCCAGGGAGCCGTAGATCGTGGCGCCCTCGATGGTGCTCTGGAGGTAGATCCGCAGCAGGAAGCTGCCGAGGACCCACATGCCGAGGGCCACCAGGGCGCCGGGCACGTCCTCGATCCAGGGGGAGCGGACGGGGACGGAGACGTGGTAGAGGGTGGTCAGGAAGGCGATGGACAGGATGATCACCACGGGCCAGTACAGGACCTGGACCACCGTCGTCGACCACGGCACGATCCGCACCACGGCGTCCGGGCCCGCGACCATCAGCGGCAGCGCGACCGAGCCGATCAGCAGGGCCGCGATGAACAGCGCGAACGCCACGAGCCGGGTCTTGACGATGCCGCGGACGCCGTCGAGGCCGTACATGACGGTGATGGTGTCGATGAAGACGTTCACCGCGCGGGAGCCGGACCACAAGGCGAAGAGGAAGCCTATGGAGATGACGTCGGGGCGGCCGCCCTTCATCACGTCGTCCAGGATCGGCTGGGCGAGCTGGCTCACACCCTTGTCGGACAGGACGGTGCGGGAGGCTTCCAGGAGGTTGTTCTCCAGGCTGCTGATGGAGTCGGTGCCGGTCCAGTCGTCGACGTAGCCGAGGAGACCGATGAGGCTGAGCAGCAGCGGCGGCACCGACAGCAGGGTGAAGAAGGCGGCCTCGGCGGCCAGGCCGAGGATGCGGTACTCGATGCAGGAGTTGACGGTGTCCTTCAGGAGCAGCCAGGTGGTCCTGCGCTTGGAGACGTTGCGGTAGAGGACACGCGCCCGGTGGAGACGCCCTGGGGCGCCCTCGGGTTGCTCGGGTGACTGGCTTGCTTGCTGCACGCCCTAAAGGTATCCGCCATACGAGCCCCCACTCATCCCGGCCACGGCCTCCCGCCCGGCCGGGACGTCCGCTGCCGCACCCGCGGCCGGCCGGCCGTGTCAGACAGGCCATGAGCGGCGTACCCGGGGGTAGGTTCGCCTGCATGGGACGCAGCACGCATACGGTGAGCAACCAGCCGCCACCGCTGGTCGGCTATGACGTATTCTCCGCCGACCGGGCCCTCGCGGAGGCGGTCGAGCGGCATCTCGACCCGGGGCTGGTGGAGGAGGCGCTGGGCGAGCTGGCCGGGCTCGGGCAGTCGGCCGGGTCGGCGCAGGTGCAGGAGTGGGGGGTGCAGGCGAACGAGTTTCCGCCCCGGCTGCGTACGCACGACCGCCAGGGCCGGCGCCTCGACGAGGTCGACTTCCATCCGGCCTGGCACCGTCTGCTGGGCAAGGGCGTCGCCGCGGGGCTGACCGCGGCCTGGGCGCGGCCGGGCGGGCACGTACGGCGGGCGGCGGGTTTCCTGGTCTGGGCGCAGGTCGAGGCGGGCAACGGCTGCCCGCTGTCGATGACCCACGCGGCCGTGCCCGCCCTGCGTACGGATCCCGTGCTCGCCGCCGAGTGGGAGCCGCGCCTGACGTCCACGATCTACGACCGTGAGCTGCGGCCCGCCCACCACAAGGCGGGTGCCCTGTTCGGCATGGGGATGACGGAGAAGCAGGGCGGCAGCGACGTACGGGCCAACACGACGCGGGCCGTGCCGCTCGCGCAGGACGGGACGTACGAGCTGACCGGGCACAAGTGGTTCTGCTCGGCACCCATGTCGGACGGGTTCCTGGTGCTGGCCCAGGCCCCGGAGGGACTCACCTGCTTCCTCGTGCCGCGCGTGCTGGAGGACGGCACCCGCAACACGTTCCTGGTCCAGCGGCTGAAGGACAAGCTGGGCAACCGCTCGAACGCCTCCGCCGAGGTCGAGTTCGACGGGACGTGGGCGCGCCGGGTCGGTGAGGAGGGGCGCGGGGTGCGGACCATCATCGAGATGGTCGCGGCGACCCGGCTGGACTGTGCGCTGGGCTCGGCGGGGCTGATGCGCCAGGCCGTGGCGCAGGCCGTCCACCACTGTGCGTACCGGGAGGCGTTCGGCGGGAAGCTCGTCGACAAGCCGTTGATGCGCAACGTACTGGCCGATCTGGCGCTGGAGTCGGAGGCGGCGACGACGCTCGCGCTGCGGCTCGCGGCCGCGTACGACGACGGCGGGGAGGAGGAGCTGGCGTTCCTGCGGATCGCGGTGCCGGCGGCCAAGTACTGGGTGACCAAGCGGTGTGCGCCGGTGGCGGTGGAGGCGGCGGAGTGCCTGGGCGGCAACGGGTACGTCGAGGAGTCGGGGATGCCGCGTCTGGTGCGCGAGTCGCCGTTGAACTCGATCTGGGAGGGCGCGGGCAACGTGCAGGCGCTGGACGTGTTGCGGGCGTTGCGCCGTGAGCCGCTCGCGCTGAACGCCTTTCTGCGGGAGATCGGGCAGGCCCGCGGTGCCGATCACCGGCTGGACGGGGCGATCAAGGACATGCTGACCGAGCTGGCCGATCTGGAGGGGGTGGAGGGGCGGGCCCGGCGGCTGACGGAGCGGCTCGCACTGGTGCTCCAGGGGGCGCTGCTCGTGCGGTACGCGCCGCCGCAGGTCGCCGACGCGTTCTGTGCCTCGCGGCTGGGCGGCGACGGGGGCGCGGCCTTCGGGACGCTGCCGCCCACCCTCGACCTGGCCGCGCTGGTGGAACGGGCTCGCCCGGTGTCCTGAGCCGGGACGCAAGAAAAGCGGGGGTGGTGCTGCGCCGACACGGCACCACCCCCGCCGCACAGGCCCTGCGAGGCCAGAACGCCGCTCGGGACGGCGTGGCTCAAGTCTCGGCCCTCGCACGAAGGTTCACCAGGGTTGCAGGGGGTTGCAACTTTCTGGTCTCTGTGTCCGGACTGTGTCCCTCCGTCACCGGGGGACGGCAGTATGAGAGGCACAGCCAGGGCCGGAAACCGTCGTCCGGATGGCTGAACAACCGGTTGTCCGTACGTGCTTGGGGAGGACCAGTGGCGAACCCACGGGTCGACGTGGCGCAACTCGCCGCCGTGGACGCGGCGCGCGCGGCGCGGATGCTCAGCGAGGTGCGCGCCGCCAAGCTCGCCGGGCAGCGCGCGCGCATCCCCGTCCGCCCGGTGATCGAACAGTCCTGGGAGCGGGTCCTGCGCCGGGGCGTCGATCCGGACCACGGTTTCAGTCCGCGGCCGCTCACCTCGGACGAGGTGCGGCGACGGCGGGAGGAGACGCCGCTGCGGCATGTGCTGCCGGTGCTGCGGGAGGGCCTGTTGTCGGTCGCGGACGTCGCCCACCACATCATGGTCGTCGCCGACGCGGACGGCAGGGTGCTGTGGCGGGAGGGCTCCTCCCCCGTGCTGCGCAAGGCCGACGGGATCGGGTTCGAGCTCGGCGCCGACTGGCGCGAGGACGTGGTGGGCACCAACGGCGTGGGCACTCCGGCGGTGGTGCGCCGGCCCGTCCAGGTGTTCGCCGGTGAGCACTTCGTGCGGTCGCAGACCACCTGGACCTGTACGGGTGCCCCGATCACCGACCCCCGGGACGGGCGGCTGATCGGTGTCGTGGACGTGAGCGGCCCGCTGGAGACGATGCATCCGGCGACGCTGGCGTGGGTCACCTCGGTGGCGCGGCTCGCGGAGGCCCGGCTGCGGGAGGTGCACCTGTCCTCCCTGGAGCGGCTGCGGGCGGTGGCGGCGCCGGTGCTGGCGCGGCTGGGCGGCCGGGCGGTGGTGGTGGACCGGGACGGCTGGACGGCGGCGGTGACGGGGATGCCGTACACCAGCCGGGTGGCGCTGCCCAAGTCGCCGACGGCGGGCCGCAGGTGGCTGCCGGCGCTCGGGCTGTGCTCGGTGGAGCCGCTGGCCGACGGCTGGCTGGTGCGGGCCGACGACGAGGCGGTGGCGCGCGGTGCGACCCGGATCGTGCTGGACCTGACGCAGCCGCGCCGCTGGTCGGTGACGGTGTCGGCGGAGGCGGGCTCCTGGTCGCACGAACTGAGTCCCCGGCACGCCGAGTTGTTGTTCCTGCTGGCGACGCACCGCACCGGGCTCGGCGCCGCGCGGCTGGCGGAGGAGGTGTTCGGCGATCCGGCCCGTACGGTGACGGTGCGGGCCGAGATGTCGCGGGTGCGGCGGTATCTCGGGGGTCTGCTGGAACACCGACCGTATCGTTTCTGCGAGCAGGCGGAGGTCGAACTGCTCCTCCCGCCCGACCCCCGCGACCTGTTGCCGCAGTCGACGGCGCCGAGAGTGGTCGCCGGACGGGCGTCAGTGTCGCGTTCACCCGGCCGGCGCGACGCGACGCACCGACCGTAGGGCGGAAACGTAGGCCGATTGCCCGGATCAGCCCCCTGAAATGGTGCACACGGTGGCATCTTCCGCATATTTGCGAGGTCTTCCTCCGAGGGGGCACCCCCCTGCCGTAGCATCGCTACGGGCCACCCCACCTGCTCCTCGGTCAACGTACGGATCATCAGGCGCAGTTGGCCCGCCTCGGGAGGATCGGATGAAGCATCGTGGCAGACACCGTCGTCGCAGGCGGGGCAGGGCGCTGCGCGCCTTCCTGGCCGGGACCGCCCTCGCACTCACCGCCACCGCCACCTTGATCAGCGCGTCCCAGGCCACGGTCACCGACAGTCCCGGGGCGTTGGAGCGGCTCACCTCGTCCGCCGAGAGCCGTCCGCTGCGGCTGACGGAGGAACTGGAACCGCAGGCCTCGCTGGACCGGCTCGCGAAGGAGATGGGCCGGCCCGTCGGTGTCACCACCGTCCTGGAGAGCGCCGACCGCGGCCTGCGCGACGCGATCGACTGCACGGCCGCCGAGCGCAGGTCGCTGCCCGTCGCCCCGGTGGCCACGAGCGCGTACTGCTGGAACACCGACGACACCCGCGGCTGGCAGGCCGGCGCCATCACCACCTCGGGGGACGCGGACGACGACGGCCGCTGGGGCGCGAACCGTGTCATCCTCTCCGGCTGGACCCGCAGCGGCGGCCCGGCGGCCGACCGGGGCCTCGCCCGGGTCGCCTTCGTCGACGCCAACGACCCCGGGAACCTCACCTACACCTGGGTGCTGCTCGTCGTCCCGGTCGACGGCGGCCGCGACTACCGGCCGCTGACCTCCCATGTCTCCGGCATGGTCTGGTATCAGGGCAAGCTTCTGGTCACCGCCGACGACGGGGACTCCAACGCGCTGTACGTCTACGACATGGCCCGCATCCAGCGCACCACGGTGACCGGCGACGCGGTGGGCCGGGTGCGCGGCGGCTGGTCGGCGCACGGGTACCGGTTCGCCATGCCGGCCGTCGGCTCCTACCGGATGGCCGGCGGCGCGGACGCCCCGCACCCCGGATCCGTCTCCCTCGACCGCAGCACGGCGCCCGACAGCCTGGTCGCCGGCGAGTGGACCCTCGACGGCGGCGACCGGCGCGCCCGGCTGTGGCGCTACTCGTTCAGCCCGGGCGACGACCGCGCCGGACTCCTCGCCACCGACGCCTCCGGGCACGTGGACGCCGACGAGGTCTACGGGACGAAGGCGGCCGAGGTCCGGGGCGTGCTGTCGTACCGCTCCGCCTGGTACGTCAGCCGTACGGCGGACGGCGCCCGGGACGGGCGCGGGACGTTGTGGCGGCAGGACGAGGACGGCGCGAAGGCCGCGCAGTGCGGGGCCGAGGAGACGCACCGCTGCTGGAGCGGGCAGACGGAGTCCCTGTCGTACTGGGAGTCGACGGGCGAGGTCTGGACGCAGTCCGGGCGGGTGCTGTTCGCACTGCCGCTGGCGTCGATCGAGAAGTCACTGGGAGAGGAACTGGAACGGCAGTAGGCACCGGCCTCCGGCAACAGTCACCGGCCTGCGTCGACAGACCGGTGAGCGGGATGGTTTTCTGGCCGGTATGCCCAACATCGCCGTCACCACCTGGTCCCTCGAACAGACCGCGCCGAGCGACCTCCTTCCGGCCGCCGCACCGGAGGGCGACGTCCGCATCGTCCGCTCCGAGGTGCCCTCGCCCGAGTTCAGCCGTTTCCTGTACGCCTCCGTGGGCGGCGACATCCGCTGGGTGGACCGGCTCAGCTGGACGTACGCGCGCTGGCAGGAGCATCTGGACCGGCCGGGCGTGGAGACCTGGGTGGCCTACGACCACGGCACCCCCGCCGGGTACGTGGAGTTCGAGCCGCAGGACGACGGGGTCGTGGAGATCGCGTACTTCGGGCTGATCCCGGCCTTCCGCGGGCGGCGGATCGGCGGGCACCTGCTGTCGCACGGCACCGCCCGCGCCTGGGACGTCGCGGACCGCTGGCCGGGGCTGGCACAGACGAAGCGGGTGTGGCTGCACACCTGCAGCAAGGACGGCGAGCACGCGATGGACAACTACCAGCGCCGCGGGTTCAAGCTGTTCGACACCAAGGTCGAGGAGGAGCGGGAGGTGCCCGCCCCGGGCCCCTGGCCCGGTGCCTACCCGGCCTGACCTGCGAGGACAAGACGGCGGGCACACCGTGTGACCGACAACACCCCTGTCTCGCCTGTCGAGACCAGGGTGTCCGCATGGTGGATAAAGCTGGACTCTGTCCAGATCGCCATGACACGCTTCCGTCATGTCTGGAACTGGAATTGCCTTGGTGAGTCGGCGGCACGTCGACCTCGGCCGCATGTCCAGCGCCATCTGTCGGGCGAGCTGAGAGCCTCCGCTCCGCCGACATCCCCTGCCAGACTCCCTCTGCGCAATGATGCGCACGTATGCCCCCACGCGCCCGTGCGTGCAGGTCAGAGCCGCCCGCCCGTCACCCGACCACCACCCCTCATCGACGGCGCTCCGCGCCGGCCCCTACCCGTCGCTGTCCCGAAGGACTAACAACCATGGCCGCCACCCCGCAGAACCCTGCCGCCTCCGCGCCCCGCCGCAAGGTGAGCCGTCACCGCGGTGAGGGTCAGTGGGCCATGGGGCACCACACCCCACTCAACGGCAACGAGCAGTTCAAGAAGGACGACGACGGTCTCAACGTACGGACACGAATTGAGACGATCTACTCCAAGCGGGGATTCGACTCGATCGACCCGAACGACCTGCGCGGCCGGATGCGCTGGTGGGGCCTGTACACCCAGCGCAAGCCCGGGATCGACGGCGGCAAGACCGCGATCCTGGAGCCGGAGGAACTGGACGACAAGTACTTCATGCTGCGGGTGCGCATCGACGGCGGCCGCCTGACCACCCAGCAGCTGCGTGTGATCGGCGAGATCTCGGAGGAGTTCGCGCGCGGCAGCGCGGACATCACCGACCGCCAGAACATCCAGCTGCACTGGATCCGCATCGAGGACGTGCCCGAGATCTGGAACCGGCTGGAGGCCGTCGGGCTGTCCACCACCGAGGCCTGCGGCGACTGCCCGCGCGTGGTCATCGGCTCGCCGGTCGCCGGTATCGCCGAGGACGAGATCATCGACGGCTCCTGGGCGATCGAGGAGATCCACAACCGCTACATCGGCAGCAAGGAATTCTCCAACCTGCCCCGCAAGTTCAAGACGGCGATCTCCGGCTCCCCGCTCCTCGACGTGGTCCACGAGATCAACGACGTCGCGTTCGTCGGCGTCGACCACCCCGAGCACGGCCCCGGCTTCGACCTGTGGGTCGGCGGCGGCCTGTCCACCAACCCCAAGCTGGGCGTACGGCTCGGCGCCTGGGTGCCGCTGGAGGAGGTCCCGGAGGTCTGGGCCGGTGTGGTCGGCATCTTCCGCGACTACGGCTACCGGCGCCTTCGTACGCGCGCCCGCCTGAAGTTCCTCGTCGCCGACTGGGGTGCGGAGAAGTTCCGCCAGGTCCTGGAGGACGAGTACCTCGAGCGCGGGCTCGTCGACGGCCCCGCGCCCGCCGAGCCCGTGGGCCGCTGGCGCGACCACGTCGGTGTGCACCGGCAGAAGGACGGCCGCTTCTACGTCGGTTTCACCCCGCGCGTCGGCCGGGTCGACGGCGCCACGCTCACGAAGATCGCCGAGGTCGCCGAAGCCCATGGCTCGGGCCGCGTCCGGACCACCGTCGAGCAGAAGATGATCGTCCTCGACGTCGAGGAGGCGCAGGTCGAGCCGCTCGTCGAGGCCCTGGAGGCGCTGGACCTCACCGCGAAGCCCTCCCCCTTCCGGCGCGGCACCATGGCCTGCACCGGCATCGAGTACTGCAAGCTCGCCATCGTCGAGACCAAGGCGCGCGGTGCCGCGCTGATCGACGAACTGGAGCGCCGTATCCCGGACTTCGACGAGCCGATCACCATCAACCTCAACGGCTGCCCGAACGCCTGCGCCCGCATCCAGGTGGCGGACATCGGCCTCAAGGGCCAGCTCATGCTCAACGACCAGGGCGAACAGGTCGAGGGCTACCAGGTGCACCTCGGCGGCGCGCTCGGTCTGGACGCCGGGTTCGGCCGCAAGGTGCGCGGTCTCAAGGTGACCTCCGAGGAGCTGCCGGACTACGTCGAGCGGGTCCTCACGCGCTTCCAGGCGGAGCGCGAGGACGGCGAGCGGTTCGCCACCTGGGCCGCCCGTGCCTCCGAGGAGGCCCTGTCGTGAGCGAGCGTGCCGCACCCTTCTACTGCCCCTACTGCGGCGACGAGGACCTGCGTCCGAGCGAGCAGAACCACGGCGCCTGGGAATGCGCGGCGTGCAGTCGCGCATTCCAGCTGAAGTTCCTCGGGCTGCTGGCCCGGGGTGTTCAGCGAGCCGAGACCGGAGGGGATCGAATATGACCACCGCTCAGGAAGAGCGAACGGCCGAAGAGTTGAAGGAGCTGGCCGAACAGGCCGGCCGCGACCTGGAGGACGCCTCCGCGCTGGAGATCCTCCAGTGGGCGGTGGACACCTTCGGCAGGCGTTTCTGCGTGACCTCCTCGATGGAGGACGCGGTGGTGGCGCACCTGGCGTCCCGTGTCCTCAAGGGCGTGGACGTCGTCTTCCTCGACACCGGCTACCACTTCCCCGAGACCATCGGCACCCGGGACGCGGTCGAGGCCGTGATGGACGTCAACGTCATCACCCTCACCCCGCGCCAGACGGTCGCCGAGCAGGACGCGGAGTACGGTCCGAAGCTGCACGACCGCGACCCCGACCTGTGCTGCAAGCTGCGCAAGGTGCAGCCTCTCGAACAGGGGCTCAAGGGTTACCAAGCCTGGGCGACCGGTCTGCGCCGCGACGAGTCGCCGACCCGGGCGAACACCCCGGTCGTCGGCTGGGACGAGAAGCGGGGCAAGGTCAAGGTCTCCCCCATCGCGCGCTGGACCCAGGACGACGTGGACGCCTATGTCGCCGAACACGGGGTGCTGACCAACCCGCTGCTGATGGACGGCTACGCCTCCGTCGGCTGCGCCCCCTGCACGCGCCGTGTCCTGGAGGGCGAGGACGCGCGGGCCGGCCGCTGGGCGGGCCGCTCGAAGACCGAGTGCGGGCTGCACGGATGACGCCCCCCACCGAGAAACAGGAGAACCACGTGACGACCGGAGCCACCGTCTGGCTCACGGGTCTGCCGAGTGCCGGCAAGACCACCATCGCGTACGAGCTGGCCGGCCGGTTGCGCGAGGAGGGCCACCGCGTCGAGGTGCTCGACGGGGACGAGATCCGCGAGTTCATCTCGGCGGGCCTCGGCTTCAGCCGCGAGGACCGGCACACCAACGTGCAGCGCATCGGCTTCGTCGCCGAGCTGCTGGCCCGTAACGGCGTCAAGGTGCTCGTCCCCGTGATCGCGCCGTACACCGACAGCCGGGACGCCGTGCGCAAGCGGCACCAGCAGGGCGGGACGGCGTACCTGGAGGTGCACGTGGCGACTCCGGTCGAGGTGTGCTCCGTACGCGATGTGAAGGGGCTGTACGCCAAGCAGGCCGCGGGCGAACTGACGGGGCTCACCGGGGTCGACGACCCGTACGAGGAGCCCGAGTCGCCCGATCTGCGGATCGAGTCGGAGAACCAGACCGTGCAGGAGTCCGCGGCGTCGGTGTACGCCCTGCTCAGCGAAAGGGGACTGGCATGACGACCGTCGCGAGGGTCAAGGAGGGCGAGGAGGGCACGGACAGCTCGTACGCCCTCAGCCACCTGGACGCGCTGGAGTCCGAGGCGGTGCACATCTTCCGCGAGGTGGCGGGCGAGTTCGAGAACCCGGTGATCCTCTTCTCCGGCGGCAAGGACTCCATCGTCATGCTGCACCTGGCGCTGAAGGCGTTCGCGCCGGCGCCGGTCCCGTTCTCGCTGCTGCACGTGGACACCGGGCACAACTTCCCCGAGGTCCTCGAGTACCGGGACCGCACGGTCGCCCAGCACGGGCTGCGGCTGCACGTCGCCTCCGTGCAGGACTACATCGACCGGGGTGTGCTGCGTGAGCGTCCCGACGGCACCCGCAACCCGCTGCAGACCCTCCCGCTGACGGAGAAGATCCAGTCGGAGAGGTTCGACGCGGTCTTCGGCGGTGGCCGTCGTGACGAGGAGAAGGCGCGCGCCAAGGAGCGGGTGTTCTCGCTGCGCGACGAGTTCTCGCAGTGGGACCCGCGCCGGCAGCGGCCCGAGCTGTGGAACCTGTACAACGGGCGGCACGCGCCCGGCGAGCACGTGCGGGTGTTCCCGCTCAGCAACTGGACCGAGCTGGACGTCTGGCAGTACATCGCCCGTGAGGGCATCGAACTGCCGGAGATCTACTTCGCGCACGAGCGGGAGGTGTTCCAGCGGGCCGGGATGTGGCTGACCGCCGGTGAGTGGGGCGGCCCCAAGGACAGCGAGACCGTCGAGAAGCGCCTCGTGCGCTACCGGACCGTGGGTGACATGTCCTGCACGGGTGCCGTCGACTCGGAGGCGGTGACGCTGGAGCAGGTCATCGCCGAGATCGCCGCCTCCCGACTCACCGAGCGCGGCGCCACCCGCGCCGACGACAAGATGTCCGAGGCCGCGATGGAAGACCGCAAGCGCGAGGGGTACTTCTAAGCATGAGCACGATCACGACCGGGGAACTCACCGAGGTGCTCTCGGAGACCACCCTGCTGAGGTTCGCCACCGCCGGTTCCGTCGACGACGGCAAGTCCACGCTCGTCGGACGCCTGCTGCACGACTCCAAGTCGATCCTCACGGACCAGCTGGAGGCCGTGGAGCGCGCCTCGGCGAGCCGGGGAGCGGAGGGTCCCGACCTCGCGCTGCTCACGGACGGTCTGCGCGCCGAGCGCGAGCAGGGCATCACCATCGACGTGGCGTACCGCTACTTCGCCACCCCGCGCCGCCGGTTCATCCTCGCGGACACGCCGGGCCATGTGCAGTACACGCGGAACATGGTCACGGGCGCGTCGACGGCCGAGCTGACGGTGATCCTCGTCGACGCCCGCAACGGCGTCGTGGAGCAGACCCGCCGGCACGCCGCCATCGCGGCTCTGCTGCGCGTGCCGCACGTCGTCCTCGCCGTCAACAAGATGGACCTCGTCGACTACCAGGAGTCCGTGTTCGCCGCGATCGCCGAGGAGTTCACGGCGTACGCGACCGAGCTGGGCGTCCCGGAGGTCACCGCGATCCCGATCTCGGCGCTCGTCGGCGACAACGTCGTGGACGCGTCCGGGAACATGGACTGGTACGGCGGTCCGACGGTGCTCGAGCACCTGGAGACGGTGCCGGTCGCGCACGACCTGGCGCACTGCCACGCCCGGCTGCCCGTGCAGTACGTGATCCGTCCGCAGACCGCGGAGCACCCGGACTACCGGGGCTACGCCGGTCAGATCGCGGCCGGTTCGTTCCGGGTCGGCGAGGCGGTCACGGTGCTGCCGTCGGGCCGTGCGACGCGGATCGCGGGGATCGACCTGCTCGGTGAGCCGGTCGAGGTCGCCTGGACCACGCAGTCGGTGACGGTGCTGCTCGAGGACGACATCGACGTCTCGCGCGGCGATCTGATCGTGCCCAGCAAGGACGCCCCGGCGACCACGCAGGACATCGAGGCCACGGTCTGCCACGTCGCCGACGCCCCGCTGACCGTCGGCCACCGGGTGCTGCTCAAGCACGGCACCCGCACGGTCAAGGCCATCGTCAAGGACATCCCGTCCCGTCTCACGCTCGACGACCTGTCCCTGCACCCGCACCCGGGACAGCTCGTCGCCAACGACATCGGCCGGGTGAAGATCCGTACCGCCGAGCCGCTGCCGGTCGACTCCTACTCCGACTCGCGGCGCACCGGCTCGTTCATCCTGATCGACCCGTCCGACGGCACCACGCTCACCGCGGGCATGGTCGGCGAGTCGTTCGCGTCCCCGGAGCCCGTCAAGGACGAGGCCGAGGACGACGGGTGGGACTTCTGAGCATGGACTCCACCGACTTCTACTCCACGTTCGCGAAGGAGGGCGGCCGCGTCGGCAGCGGCGCCCTCGGCAGCGGGCAGGGCGGGGTCGCGCGATGTGTGCGGTGACGTACGCGCACTGCCTGCGCGCCCTCACCCCCCACCGCAAGCGAAGACCTGCCGACCTCCCGGCCACGACCTGAGAGACCGTGACCGCCGGGCCTACGAGAGGAACACCTCCCGTGCCTGCCAACTCCGCTTTCCGCCGCAGCCTCGCGGTGATCGCCGCGCTTCCCCTGTTGACCCTCGCCGCCTGCGGTTACGGCTCGAAGTCCGAGGACAAGCCGGCCGCCCAGAAGGTCGCCGCCGGGGCGAAGAAGGTCGACGGGCTCGACTCCGTCAAGATCGGCTACTTCGGCAACCTGACCCATGGAACCGCGCTCGTCGGGGTGAACAAGGGGTACTTCCAGAAGGCGCTCGGCGCCACCGAGGCCAAGTACCAGATCTTCAACGCGGGCCCGTCCGAGATCGAGGCCCTGAACTCCGGTGCCATCGACATCGGCTGGATCGGCCCGTCCCCGGCGATCAACGGCTACACCAAGTCCGACGGCAAGAACCTGCGCATCATCGGCGGTTCGGCGTCTGGCGGTGTGAAGCTCGTCGTCAACCCGAAGAAGATCAAGTCCCTGAAGGACGTCAAGGGCAAGAAGATCGCGACTCCTCAGCTGGGCAACACGCAGGACGTGGCGTTCCTCAACTGGATCGCGGAGCAGGGCTGGAAGGTCGACGCGGAGAGCGGCAAGGGTGACGTGTCGGTGGTCCGCACCGACAACAAGATCACCCCGGACGCCTACAAGTCCGGTTCCATCGACGGCGCCTGGGTGCCGGAGCCGACCGCCTCGAAGCTGGTCGCCGAGGGTGCGAAGGTGCTGCTCGACGAGGCCGACCTGTGGCCGGACAAGAAGTTCGTGATCACGAACATCATCGTGCGGCAGGCCTTCCTCAAGGAGCACCCGAAGGCCGTCGAGGCGGTGCTGAAGGCGTCGGTCGACGCCAACAAGTGGATCAACGCCAACCCCGACGCGGCGAAGGCGGCGGCGAACGCGCAGCTCAAGGCGGACTCCGGCAAGGCGCTGCCGACGAACGTCCTGGACCCGGCGTGGAAGTCGATCCAGTTCACCGACGACCCGCTGGCCGCCACCCTCAACACGGAGGCGGAGCACGCGGTGAAGGCCGGTCTCCTGAAGAACCCGAAGCTGGACGGCATCTATGACCTCACGCTGCTGAACAAGGTCCTCGCGGCCGAGGGCGCGAGCACGGTCGACGACGCCGGTCTCGGCGTCAAGTAGCCCCGAATCCCGAGAGTTTCCAGGAGGTGACGACCATGGCAACCGCCCTCGCCAAGGCCGCCGAAGGCTCCCAGTCGGTGGAGCACGCGGCACGCATCGAGCACGTATCGAAGTCGTTCGCCGGGCCCGCCGGGCAGCAGCTCGTCCTCGACGACATCACGTTGGATGTCGCACCGGGCGAGTTCGTCACCCTCCTGGGGGCCTCGGGCTGCGGCAAGTCCACTCTGCTCAACCTGGTGGCGGGCCTCGACCGGCCCTCCGCCGGCAGCATCACGACCGACGGGCGTCCCGCTCTGATGTTCCAGGAGCACGCCCTGTTCCCGTGGCTGACCGCGGGCAAGAACATCGAACTCGCCCTGAGGCTGGGGGGAGTCGCGAAGAGCGAGCGGCGCGGCCGGGCCGAGGAACTGCTCGAGCTGGTCCGCCTGAAGGGCGCGTACGGCAAGCGGGTGCACGAGCTGTCCGGTGGTATGCGGCAGCGTGTGGCGCTGGCCCGCGCGCTCGCCCAGGACAGCCGACTGCTGCTGATGGACGAGCCGTTCGCGGCGCTGGACGCGATCACCCGGGACGTGCTGCACGACGAGCTCACCCGGATCTGGGCCGAGACCGGGGTGTCGGTCCTGTTCGTGACGCACAACGTGCGTGAGGCGGTGCGGCTGGCGCAGCGCGTCGTGCTGCTGTCGTCGCGACCGGGCCGGGTCGCGCGCGAGTGGACGGTGGACATCCCGCAGCCGCGCCGCATCGAGGACGCGCCCGTGGCCGAACTGTCCCTGGAGATCACCGAAGTCCTGCGTGGGGAGATCCGCCGTCATGGCCAGCACTGAGACCACCGACACGACGGCGGAGGCCCCCGGCAAGGACGGCTCCGGGCTGGGTGGCCTGGAGGCGGGTCTCGACGCCCTGGAGACCTCGGCCACGGGCCGTACGCCGTTCCGGCAGACCTTCACCCAGAAGATCCTGCCGCCGATCACCGCGATCCTGGTGGTCCTGGTGGTCTGGCAGCTGCTGGTCTCGCTGAAGATCGTCGACGACCCCACGAAGCTGCCCTCACCCTCCGACGTGGGGGGCGAGTTCAAGGACGCCTGGCTGGAGGGCAAGCTCCTCGGCTACATCTGGACCAGCGTCTCGCGCGGCCTGCTGGGCTTCCTGCTGGCGCTCGCCATCGGCACCCCGCTGGGTCTGCTGGTGGCCCGTGTGAAGTTCGTGCGCGCGGCGATCGGCCCGATCCTGTCCGGTCTGCAGTCGCTGCCGTCGGTGGCGTGGGTGCCGCCGGCGGTGATCTGGCTGGGTCTGAACAACTCGATGATGTACGCGGTGATCCTGCTCGGTGCTGTGCCGTCCATCGCCAACGGTCTCGTCTCCGGCATCGACCAGGTGCCGCCGCTGTTTCTGCGGGCGGGCCGCACGATGGGCGCGACGGGCCTCAAGGGCGCCTGGCACATCGTCATGCCGGCCGCGCTGCCCGGCTATCTGGCGGGTCTGAAGCAGGGCTGGGCCTTCTCCTGGCGCTCACTGATGGCGGCGGAGATCATCGCCTCCTCGCCCGACCTGGGCATCGGTCTGGGCGCGCTGCTGGAGAACGGCCGCAACGCCAGCTCCATGTCCATGGTGTTCGAGGCCATCATCCTGATCCTGTTCGTCGGTATCGCGATCGACCTGCTGATCTTCAGTCCGCTGGAGCGGTGGGTGCTGCGCAACCGCGGCCTGCTGGTGAAGAGCTGAGTCCTGCGATGCACAAGCCGGTCGTCCTCGTCATCGCGCACGGCAGCCGCGACCCGCGGCACGCCGCGACCGTGCACGCCCTCGTGCGGCGCGTACGGTCGCTGCGGCCGGGGCTGCGCGTGGAGACCGGTTTCCTGGACTTCAACGTCCCCTCCGTGCAGGGGGTGTTGGAGTCCCTGGCGGCCGAGGGCGTCCGTGACGTCGTGGCCCTCCCCCTGCTCCTGACCCGCGCCTTCCACGCCAAGGCCGACATCCCGGCGGTCCTGCGGGACACCCCGCCGCAGCTGCGGATCCGTCAGGCGGAGGTGCTGGGCCCGTCCCCGCTGCTGCTGTCGGCCCTCGAACGGCGGCTGTACGAGGCTGGGCTGACGCCCGCCGACAAGGCCTCGACCGGGGTCGTGCTGGCCTCGGCGGGGTCCACCGACCCGGAGGCGATCGCAGTGATCGCAGCAATCGCGCGGGAGTGGCGGCACACCGGTTGGTGCGCCGTGCGACCTGCGTTCGCCTCCGCATCCCTGCCCCGCACCGAGGACGCGGTGCGGGAGTTGCGGGAGCTCGGCTGCGAGAAGGTCGCCGTCGCCCCCTACGTCCTCGCCCCCGGCTTCCTCCCGGACCGCATCGCCCGGGGCGCGGCCGGGGCGGACGTCCTGGGCGAGGTACTGGGCGCGGCCCACGAGGTGGCCGAGGTGCTGCTGGAGCGGGCCGACGCGGCGACCGCACGCGGCCGGTTGTCGCGCACGGCCTGAGAGCGCCGACCGGAGGCCTTCCGAGGGGCGGTCGATGCGTCATCTGATCAGGTAGCGTCGGAAGGTCACGCCGGGCAGGGCTGTGAGCCACGGCGCCGTGCCGACCGATCTGCGCAGGAGACCCGTTGGAAGAGTCGACCAAGCGCCGGGGTGCTCCTGGCGTGACCGTGCTGTCGATCGGGGTGGGAAGCTTCGACGACGGCTCGGACGTGGAGGATCTCGGATTCGTCCCGGCCCGTGTGGACGAGGTGGCCAAGGCGTTCGAACGGCTGGGAGCCACGGTCGATCCCCGGCTGGATCCGACCGAGCGCGAGATCGAGGCGCTGCTGCGCGAACGGCTCGTCGACGAGCCCGGGCCGGCCGACGTCTTCGTCGTCCATCTGATCGGACACGGGAAGGTCGACCGTGACCACCGGCTCTCCTTCATCGCCCGCGACGACCGCGAAGTCTATGTGGACCCCTGGATCGCGCGGGCGCAGCGGGAGGTCGAGCGCGCGGGGCCCGGGCGCCGTGTCGTCTTCCTGGTGGACACCTGCTCGGCCGGCGCGGCCACGGGACGCCAGCCGTTCACCGAACTCGACGCCGACCGGGGCGTGTGGGCACTGGGGGCGTGCGTCAGTGACTCGCCGACGGAGCAGGGGAAGTTCAGCAGTTGGGTGGCGACGGCGCTGCATCGGCTGGCGGACCGGGACTTCAATCTGGACGACGAGGCGATCGCTTTCGAACAGTTCGTCCATGAACTCCTCCGGGTGGGCCGCGGTGAACCGGCGCGCCGCCGTCTGTCGCTCGGCTTCAACGTCGAGCAGGGAGACGCCGACTGGCCTTTCCTGCCCAATCCGCGCACGACCTCGCTCACCGCCGAGGAGATCCACCTGAGGCGCCGCTCACTGGGGTACGTCCCGGGTGAGGGCGACCTCGGTGACCAGGGCGGGGCGGGTCAACACGGCGACGATGCCCGCTACTTCGCCGACCGCGCGTCGGGGCGGGGGCTCGTGCCGACGGACACCAGCGTCGGCTTCTTCTCGGGGCGGACGGCGGAGCTGAGGCACTACGCGGAGTGGCTGTCGGGAACGGGACGTCTGCTGACGGTCACCGGGGCGGCGGGCGCGGGCAAGTCCGGGCTGCTGGGGGTGATCGTCTGTGCCGCTGATCCGCAGTTGCGGCGGCGGTTCCGGGAGTTGTGGGAGCCGGCGGAGGTCGACCTCCCCGAGGTGCCGGATGTCGTGGCAGTGCATGCTCGGCAGCGGTCGGCGCAGCAGGTGGTCGAAGCCATTGCGCGGATGGCGGGGCTGTCTGGGCCTGTGGGTGCCGGGCGGGGAAGGGAGACGTCGCGGGGGCATCGCTGGACCGTCTCCACGCTGCGCGCGGCACTCGAACACGAGCAGAAGCAACGCCTCATCGTGCTCGACGCCGTGGACGAGAGCACCGAGCCCCAGGCGGTGCTCCGTCTGGTCGCTGACCTGCTCGCGCCGGGTCGGAAGAACGGCGAGACGGTTCCGGCCCCGTGCAGGATGCTGCTCGGCGGCCGTCGCGAAGTCGTGAACGCGCTGTCCGCGCTGGAAGAGGCGGTCGACATCGCGAGCGATCACATCGACCTGGACACCGCGAAACGGCTCACCGTCGAGCAGGACGTGCGCCACTACATCCAGCGCATGCTGACGGCCCGGGAACCCTACGCCACCGGCGCTCCTTCGGAGTTCGTCGGCCTCCTGGCCAAGAAAGGGGCCCAGCACATCGTGCGCGGCCCACGCTCGCACGCCCCCTGGGGCCCGTTCCTCCTCGCCGGCCTGTACGTCCACTACCTGCTGACCCTGAAGCACCCGCCCCAGGACGAGGTGGGCGCCGACGCGTACGCGAAGTCCGCGTCGGCGGACCTGCCGGCGCTGCTGGAGTCGATCCTGAAGACCCGACGGCACGACTTCCCATGCCTGCGTGCGGTGCTGGCGGTGCTCGCCCGGGCACGCGGCGAGGGGATGCCGCGCACGGTCCTGCGGCGCTGTGTCAAAACCCTGCATGGCGACGACATCGAGGGCGACCACTTCCAGGACACCCTCTGGGAAGCCTCGCCCTTCCTGCGCTACGGCACCGATCCGCAGAGCGGTGAGACCCTGTACCGGCTCTTCCACCAGGGTCTGGCCGACTATCTGTTCCGGCATCCGGTGAGCGAGGACCCGCTGGACGAAGCGGAGAGTTTCGACCTCGAAGGAAGGCTGCTGTCGCAGATCGTCGGACCGTTCGTGTCAGGTACGGACGACGACACGGACCCCTGGGAGGCCGCCGAGGAGGAGCCCTACGTACTACGTCACGCCCTGGGGCACGCGGCGCGGACCGGTTCCGCCTCGCATGGCGAATCCCTCCTCACCGACCCCTACTTCCTCATCCACTTCGATCTGCGCGAGGATCACCGCGCCATGGACCTGGTCAGGTCCGAGCCCGCCCGGGAGTGCCTCCAGTTGCTGAGCGCCTCATGGGCGACGCACGCCCGGCTCAGCACCGCGTCCGACAGGGCGTCGGTGTTCGCCTTCGACGCCCACCGGCTGGGCTTTCACGAGCTCGCGGAAAGTTTCACGCGGATAGCCCGCCAGGTCGCCGTACGGCCGGAGGCGGCGGCTCAGGGTCTGCTCTGGTCGGAGGGCGGTGAAACGGACTCCAGCACTCGCTTCATCGAGAGCGGCAGCAACATGGTGCACGGGCTGTCGTTCTCACCGGACGGAGCCTTGCTGGCGGCCGCCACCCACAGCGGGGTCCAAGTGCTGGAAACGGAGACATGGCGGCGGATCACTCCTGCTTTCGGCGCTGGGGCCAGTTGGGTCACGAGTGTCGCCTTCTCCCCCGACGGTCGTCTGCTCGCCTTCGGTGTGAACACCTTGGCTCAAAGCGTCCAACTCTGGGACGTGAAGAACCGTGTGCTCGCCGGCCCGCCCTGGCACGCCTGGACGGGCACACCCAGAGCGCTGGCCTTCTCTCCCGACAGTCGTTGGCTCGCGGTCGGGAGCGAGGCACACGGCGTTTCCGTCTGGGATGTCACAGAGGGCCGACCGGTGGAACAGGCGCGCCGGGGGCCCGGCAGAGGCGTGGATGACATCGGCGACGTCAGGGACGTCGCGTTCAGCCCTGACGGCCTCCTGGCGGTGTGCGGTTCTGCCGGGGTGACAGTTTGGGAGCCGGAGCAGGACCAGTGGTCTCCACTGACTGGTGAGCGCGCTGATGCCGTTGCCTTCTCCCCGGACGGCCGTCTCCTCGCCGTGGGTGCTCGCAGCGGCGTCACACTGCACACCGTCGAAGATCGCACCGCGAAGGATCGCATCCGCGTCAACGGCGGAGTGGACGGCCGCCTCGCCTTCACGCCGGACGGGTCACTCCTGGTCGTTGGCAACTGGTCATCGCTGCACGTCGTGGACACGGAGTCGGCGCGTGTCATCAACCGTCTGCCGGTCAGTGGGGGCCGGATCTCCGACATCGCCGCCCATCCCACCTCTCCCGTACTGGTGAGCGGTGACAGCAACGGACAGCTGCGCCTGTGGACAGATGTCACTCAGCAGCCGGAAACCCCTGAACTCCCCCAGTTCGAAGCAGCAGGCGTAGCCGCCTCACCGACCGGTCGCTGCATAGCGGCCTATGACCAGAGAAGCCGGCTGCTGACCCTCCGGGATCCGGCCACCGGAGAGGCATTCGCAAGCCGTTCTCTGAGGGACGGAGTGTCGCATCTCGTATTCTCCCCGGACGGGGGCACCTTGGCGGCGATGACAGAAGGTTTCGCCCATCTGCATCTGTACCGGATCAGTTCCCCACCTCTCGCGGACCCCGAGATCATCCGCCTCAACAGTTGGATGGGGTCCAGGGTCGCGCCCGTCTTCTCCGGGGACAGCAGACTCATCGGCGTGGCGCTGGAGGAACAGTCCGACCGCTACGCCCTCGGTATCTGGGACGCCACGACCCTCCGTCTCTGCGCCAGGGTCCCGCTCGCCGGGCATCCGCGCTCCTTCGGCTTCATAGGCCCGGACCGGATCTTCGCCGTGGTCAACGATGCCATGGCAACGTACGGTTTCGTCGCCCCGGGCCCGGAGGCATCCGCATGACCCGCATCCTCGGCGTCCACGGCGTCCGCAACTACAAGGCAACCGACTCCACCCCCACCCTGGGCGCCAAACGCCTCACCGCCGACTGGCTCACCGCCCTCGGCACCGCCGTCCCCGCCCTCCACCTGGAGACCGCCTACTACGCCGACCTCCTGCGCAGTGAACGCCAGAGCGAGGACCTCACCGAGGCCGAGCTCTCCCTCGTCGAGCAGTGGGCCCTCGCCCACGGCGTCACCCCCGCCGGAGTCCAGGGCCGGGCCACCGGCTGGCTCCGCTGGATCTGCGGGGAGGTCGCGCAGCGGACCGGGCAGCGTCCCGCGCTCGTCGAGAAGACCGTGGGGATGTTCTTCCCGGAGGTGACGCGCTACTTCGCCGGTCGGCGTGAGGCCGTGCGTGAGCGCGTCCGCACCGCCCTCGTACGTCACCGCCCGGACGTCGTCGTCGCCCATTCTCTGGGCAGTGTGGTCGCCTACGAGGCGCTGCACGACCTGGCGGGCGAACTCGACGTGCGGCTCTTCCTCACCCTCGGGTCACCGCTCGCCCTGCCGCACGCGGTCTTCCACCGGCTCGACCCCGCGCCGCTGGACGGCCTGGGCAGCAGGCCGCCGGGGACGCGACGCTGGGTGAACGTCGCCGACGTCGGGGACTTCGTGGCCGTGCCGAAGGGGCAACTGGCCCGTGTGTTCCCGGGTGTCGAGGAACTGCCGGAGATCAGCATCGCGCCCCTGTGGCCGCACAGCGTGCTCGACTACCTCAGGCACCCCAGCGTCACCGGCGCCCTCCTCACCCACTGATCAGTCGCTGGTCACCCACCGGCCCGCTCGGCCAAACTCACCAGTTCCGGCAGGGGCATCGACCCTGCCGCCCGGCGTTCTCTCGCGAAGGTGTTGGCGAGGTGCTGCAGGAGTTCGTTCAGCGGGGTCGGGACGCCGTGGGTGCGGCCCAGGAGGACGATCTCGCCGTTGAGGTAGTCGGCCTCGATCGTGCCGGTGCCGCGGGTGAGGGACTGCCAGGAGGAGCCGCCGCCCCGGGTGGTGCCGGGGAGGGGAACGAGAGTGATCTTGTCGCCGCGGACCCGCTGCTGCTCCTCGACGCTCGTGTACGGGATGCCTGCCGCGTCCAGCACCGCCTCGCCCTCCGCGCGGACCCTGGCGTAGAGGGCCCGGGCCTCGTCGCTGTCGATGGGGCCGGCGACGGCCTCCAGGGCGTTGCCGAGGTTGCCCAGGAGCTTGGCGTACTGCCAGCGGGTCACGTCCGGTACGACCGGTGCCTCGAACTTCGACTTCTCGAGGTCGGCGGCGATGAGCCGGGCGGTCTCGTCGGTGCCGTGCGGGTACCGGCCGAGGTGGAGCACGCCGGTGAGGGGGGTGCCGGCGGCGGAGACGACGCCGGGTTCGACGTAGGTGGACGGGAGCCAGACGCAGACGCCGTACACGTGCCGGAAGCGGCGCAGGGCTAGCCGCTGGCTCTCCACGCCGTTCTGGGCGCAGACCAGGGGCAGCCGCTCGGCCGCGGTGCCGCCGCCCTCGACGGGTACCGGGGCCCACGCCTGGAGGGCGGCCTCGCTGTCCTGCGTCTTGACGGCGAGGACCAGGACGTCGTCGGCGCGCAACTCGCCCAGCGCGCCGGGTCCGTCGACCGTCGGCAGCCGGTACGTCAGCTCGCCCTCCGGCACCGTCAGCCGCAGTCCGCCCGCGCGCAGTGCCGTGTGATGCGCGCCGCGCGCGACCAGGACGACCTCGTGTCCGGCACCCGCCAGGCGGCCGCCGATCGTGCCGCCGACCGCTCCTGCCCCGATGATGATGTAGCGCATGGGACGAGCTTCGCACAGGCGTGTGTACGCTCCGTCAAATGATCGAGGAAACGTTCACGTTCGGCGGGGACCTGACCGTCCGCCGCCTCGGTTACGGCACCGCGCAGCTCACCGGCCCCGGTTACTGGGGGCCGCGCGGTGACGCCCGGGACGCGGTGGCGGTGCTGCGGCGGGCGGTGGAGCGTGGGGTGACGCTGATCGACACGGCGGACAACTACGGGCCGTCCGTCGCCGAGGAACTGGTGGCCCAGGCCCTGCACCCCTACCCCGCGGGGCTGTTGGTCGCCACCAAGGGCGGGGTCGTACGCACCAGTGATCACGCCTGGCACGTCGACGGGCGACCGGAGCGGTTGCGGGCGATGTGCGAGGCGAGTCTGCGCAGGCTGCGACTGGAAGCCATCGACCTGTATCAGCTGCACCGGCTCGACCCCGAGGTGCCCCTGGCCGAACAGCTCGGCGCGCTGGCGGAGTTGCGCGCCGAGGGAAAGATCCGGCACATCGGCCTCGACACGGTCACCGTCGAAGAGCTCGAAGCGGCACTGGAGTTGACGGACATCGTGTCCGTCCAGAACCGCTACAACCTCCTCGACCGCGCCTCCGAGCCCCTGGTGGCGCTGTGCGAGGCGCGCGGGATCGCCTTCCTGCCGTGGTTCCCGCTGGGCAACGGGGCGTTGACGGCGGACCCGGTGTGCACGTCGGTCGCCGCCGCGCACGGGGTCACCCCGGGGCAGGTCGCCTTGGCCTGGCTGCTGCACCGCTCGCCCGTGCTCTGCCCGACTCCCGGCACCGGTTCGCTCGCGCACCTGGAGCAGAACCTCGACGCGGCCGCCGTACGACTGTCCGAGGCCGACCTGGAGGCCCTCGCGGTCAGGCCTGCTCCGTCAGCTCCACCAGCTTGACGACCGTGTTCCAGTTGCGGGTCGTGGCGATCAGGCCCTTGTTGACGCGGGGCTTGGCAAGGTGCTCCGCGAGCTTGGAGCGGCCGAGGCCCTCGGGGGCGTACAGGTACAGCGCGCGGTCGCCGAGGCGGAACTCCTCCGGGAGGCAGGCGGCCCGGTCGATCTCGGCGAAGCGCCGCTCGTCGACGGGCCCGGAGAAGTACGTGACGTGGAGCTGCTTGGCCTCCAGCTCGGCGGCCGGGAACGGGCAGGTGTCGACGATCGCCTTCAGGTAGGAGTGGTCGCGCACGATCACGTCGACGGAGAAGCCGAAGCGCTTCTCCACCGCTCCCGTGAGCTCGGCGGCGAGGGACTCGTCGTCGCCGTGGTCGGAGGCGAACACGGCCTGACCGCTCTGGAGGTAGGTGCGGACGGCGCCGTGACCGAGGCCCTCCAGCAGGGTGCGCAACTCGGCCATCGGGACCTTTTTGTGGCCGCCCACGTTGATTCCGCGCAGCAGCGCCGCGTACGTCTTGGTCGTCATCCGCACACCCTAAGGCGGCCTTCGCGTCCCGCCCCTGATCACGACCCCTGAATCCGTCATATAGATGTAGGGGCCAGACTCCTCCCCAGTGGGGAGGAGACGGGGTCCGTCGGGAGGACCCGCGCGCGTCGCACTTCACCGGCGAGCACGAGGAGATGGCTTTATCCGGCCCATACCTTCGAGGTGGAAGGTGGCGGCAGGGGGCTGCCACCGCACACAAGGGGGCAAGCCGGTCATGGGGAAGTCAGATACACGGGTGCGAGGTTTCGCCGCCCGGGCCGGCGGGTGGAGCGCCCGGCACCGATGGGCGGCCGTCGGTGTCTGGGTCCTGTTCGTCGTCCTGGCCATGGGGATCGGCTCGGCGATGGGCACGGTCGAGGTCAAGGAGAGCGACCAGCTGAGCGGTGAGACCCACACCGCCGCCAAGATCATCGAGGACGCCGGTATCGAGGAGCCGGCCAGCGAGACCGTCCTCGTCCAGGCGAAGGACGGCTCCCTCAAGGCCACGGACACGGAGTTCAAGGACGCCGTCGCCGCGATCGTCAAGGCCGTCGAGGGGACCGGCAAGGTCACCGACGTGACGTCGCCGTACGACACGCAGTCGATCTCGAAGGACGGCCGCAGCGCGCTCGTGCAGTTCGACATGCGCGGTGACTCCGACACCGCGGGCGAGCGGGTCGAGCCCGTGCTCGAGGCCGTCGAAGGCGTCCAGAAGGACCACTCCTCGCTGCGGATCGAGGAGATCGGCGGCGCCAGCATGATGAAGACGTTCGACGACGCGTTCGGCGACGACTTCCAGCAGGCCGAGTACTCCGCGGTGCCGGTGGCCCTGGGCATCCTGCTGATCGCCTTCGGGGCGCTGGTGGCGGCGCTGCTGCCGGTGCTGCTGGCGATCACCGCGATCATGGCGACGATGGGTCTGATGGGCATCGCCAGCCACTTCCAGCCGATGGACGACACCGCCAGCTCCGTGATGCTGCTGGTCGGTCTGGCCGTGGGCGTCGACTACTGCCTGTTCTACCTGCGCCGTGAGCGCGAGGAGCGGGCGGCCGGCCGGGACGCGGAGACCGCGCTGCGGATCGCCGCGGCGACCAGCGGCCGTGCCGTGATCGTCTCCGGCGTGACCGTGTGCGTCGCGATGGGGGGCATGCTGTTCACCGGGCTCACCACGTTCGAGGCGATGGGCCTGGCCTCCCTGATGGTGGTGGCGGTCGCCATGGTCGGCTCCGTTACCGTGCTTCCCGCGCTGCTGTCGCTGCTCGGCGAGCGGGTGGAGAAGGGGCGGATCCCGTTCCTGCACCCCGACAAGCGCCGCAAGAACGGAAAGGGCCGGCGCAGCGACGAGGGCAGCCGGTTCTGGAGCGCCGTCCTGAAGGTCGTGCTCGCCAAGCCCGCCGTCTCGCTGGTCGTCGCGGCCGGCGCGCTGCTCGCCATCGCCGCTCCCGCGCTCGGCATGAAGACCCAGCAGCTCACCCTGGACCAGGAGTTCGGCGACTCGCTGCCCATCGTCCAGACGTACAACCGGCTCAACGAGGCCTTCCCGGGCGGCTCCGAGCCGGCCGAGGTCATCGTCAAGGCCAAGGACATCAACGCTCCCGAGGTGAAGTCCGCGCTGGCCGACTTCCGTGAGCAGGCGATCAGTTCGGGCGCCTCCCGCGGCCCGGTCGAGATCAAGCTGCACGACGAGCAGAACCTGGCCTACGTGTACGTCCCGCTGGTCGGCGGCTCCGACCTGGACAAGGCGGGCGCGAGCCTGGACAAGCTACGCGACGACGTACGGCCGGCCACCCTCGGCAAGGTCGACGGCGTCGAGGCCCCGATCACCGGTCAGGTCGCCGGCTCGAAGGACTTCAACGACCAGCTCGGCGGAGCCGTCGCCCCGGTCTTCGCGTTCGTCGTGGTCTTCGCCTTCCTGCTGATGCTGCTGTCGTTCCGCTCGCTGACGATCGCGATCACCGCGATCGTGCTCAACCTGCTCTCGGTGGGCGCCGCGTACGGCATCCTCGTCGGCGTCTTCCAGCACGGCTGGGGCGCGTCGATGGTGGGCGCGGAGGGCGTGGGCGCCATCGTCACCTGGCTGCCGCTGTTCCTCTTCGTGATCCTGTTCGGTCTGTCGATGGACTACCACGTGTTCGTGGTCTCGCGGATCCGTGAGGCGAGGATGCGGGGCCGTACGACGAACGAGGCGATCAAGCACGGCGTGGTCACCACGGCCGGTGTCGTCACCAGCGCCGCCGTCATCATGGTCGCCGTCTTCGCGATCTTCGGGACGCTGTCCATGCAGACCATGAAGCAGATGGGTGTGGGCCTCGCGGCCGCCGTCCTGATCGACGCGACGGTGATCCGGGGCGTGCTGCTCCCCGCGGTGATGGCGCTGCTCGGCGAGCGCAACTGGTACCTGCCGAAGTGGCTGCACCGGCTGCCCGACCTCACCCACGACGAGTCGCCCGAGGCCATGGCGTCGCCGGTCCGGGACGACGAGGGCGAACCGCTGAGGGTCTGATCCCTCCGGTTCGTAGGAAGGGCCCGCCGGTCTCCTTTGGGGAGGAGACCGGCGGGCCCTTCCTCATGCCCGGCGGAAGGCCGGTCGGCCCGTCACGCCTTACGGCTGCGCAGTTCGGCCTCGATGAGGTCGGCCGCCCGCTTCGTGCCGCCCTCCTCGGCCATCCCGGCCTGGACCTCCTTCAGCCGGCGGGCGACCTCCGGATCGTCGAGGAGAGCCCGGGCGGCCGCGCGCAGGGTTTCGGGGGTGGCCTCCTCCATCGGGACATGGCGGGCGACGCCCAGCCCCTGGAGCATGTCGGCGTTGCCGAACTGGTCGACGGCCTGCGGTACGGCGATCATCGGGGTGGCGGTGGCCAGCCCCTCCTGGCTGCCGCCGGCCCCGGCGTGCGTGACGAACAGGTCGGCCTGCTTGAGGATCGCCAACTGCGGCACCCAGGAACGTACTTCCACGTTCGCCGGTACGTCGCCCAGTTCGGCGGGGTCCACGTGCTTGCCGACCTGGAGCACCAGGTGCCAGCCGGGCAGGTCTGCGAAGGCCTCGACGCACTGCCGGTAGAAGCCGGGCTGCTTGGTGAAGCTCGAGCCGAGCGACACCAGCACGACCTTCTCGACGCCGACGGGGCGCTCCCAGTCACCCTCGGCGCTGCGGTCGCCCTGGCAGGCGCCGACGAAGGTGTACACGCTCTCGTCGACGCGGTCGGCGTTCGGCTGGAGCACCTTCGGGATGAGGACGAGGGAGCGGTCGGGCCGGCCGGCGAAGTCGTCGGGGTGCAGGGTGACCCCGTTCTCCTCCAGCCACCCCTGGAAGCGGGCGTAGTAGGCCTGCCCGCGCTCCGACTTCTTCGGCTCCGCCCACATCGGCTCGGCGACCTCCTCCTCGTAGCCCTCCCAGGCGACGAGGTTGGGCGAGAGGGAGATGGCGGGCACGCCCCAGCGGTGGGCGAGGACACGGGCCGGGTAGGCGGTGATGTCCTGCAGGACGAGGTCGGGTTCGTCGCCCTCGTAGGCCTCGATCAGCTGCGGGAGGGCCTGGATGGCGTCGCGGAGGAACGGCTCCACGTTGTCGAGGAGTGTGCTCCCCCAGGCCGACGGGTCGTCGTCGGGCTTGGGCAGGGTGGAGTTCCAGAGCTTCACCTCGGCGCCGGTGGCGGCGATCTTGTCCGCGAAGAGCGGCGGGATCGCGTAGGTCACCCGGTGCCCGCGCGCGACGAGTTCGCGGATCACCTCCAGGCTGGGGTTCACGTGACCGTGGGCGGCGATGGAGAACATGGCGATGTGCGCGGGGGTGGTCATGAGCCGACCATAGGCGAGACGATACGTCTCGTGCAATTAGGTTTCGGCCACTCGCAGCCGGGCCCATGACGTATAAACGTTCGGTCGAAGGTGTGGACGGGGGGCTCATGACCGAGAAGGTCGACCAGGACGCGGTACTTCGGGCGCGGAACATACTGCTGGGCTCGGGGCGGCCCAGTCCGCTTCAGGAGGTGGACGCCTGCCGGGTGCTCGCCAAGGTGAGTCCGGCGACGTATCTGCCAAGGCTGTCACGGGCGTTGAGGGATCTCGGTTGCGGGATGGAGCTGCGCGGGAAGCCCCAGGTGCAGCTGGCCCTGTACGACGAGGCGGCCGAGGCGGCGTACGCGATGGACGAGGCCGACCCGATGCGTGCGGAGACCCTGCTGAGCGCGCTGGACTGCCGCCAGCGCGCGTTGCTCGAACTGGGGCGGCGCCCGGAGGCGCTGGCGGTGCGTGAGGAGATGGCGGCCCTGAGCCGGCGGGCCCTCGACGCGGACCCCGACGCTCCCGTCCGGCGGTGGCTCGACCACTGGGCGCGCGCCCTGGCCGAGGAGGGCCGGCACCGGGAGGCGGCCGAGCTGCACGAGGAGTCGGTCCGGATCGGCCGGCCGCACGGTCCGCAGGGCGGCGGCTTCGCCTGGAGCCTGTTGGAGTGGATGGCCGCGGCGGAGGCGGCGGGCCTGCGGGAGACGGCGGTGGCCGCGGCCCGTGAGCTGGTCGCGATCGAGCGACAGCACAGGGCCGAACGGGACCTGCCGCCGGAGCTGTTGCTGTTCGCCCTCGTCCGGCTCGCGGAACTGCTCGACGGCTACGGGGAGTTCGATCCCGCCTCGGCCGCGTACGACGAGGCCGCCGAGCTCCTCGCCGGGCTCGCCGCGGGCACGAGCCGGGCCGACCAGGGCTCGTACCTCTACACGTACTGGGCCGTCCTGTTCGGCCTCTCCGGCATGGGCGACGAGGTGTTCGCGCCGGGGCGTCCGGTGCCGTGCTTCGGTGCGGAGCCCATGCGCTGGACCATCGACGTCCGCGCCGCCTACTTCGGTGAAGTGCCCGCCCTGCGGGAGGCCTTCGACGCCTCGGCGGACCCGGTCGCTCGGGTCCGGCTGCACCGCAGGCTGCGGGTCCGGGCCACTCTGGACGCCGAGCACCGATGCGGGTACCGCTACCTGGAGCTCGTGGGCGACCTCTTCGACGAGGGCGTGCTCCTGGCCCGGCACCTGTACGAACTCGACCCGGCGGCCGGCTCGGCTCCGCTCGCGCGGGCCCTCCTGGACCGGGCGAGCGCGTCGATCACGGACCAGCGGTTCACCGACGCGCACGCCGACTTCCGGGAGGCCCTCGCCCTGCGGGCCGCTCAGCGCTGATAGCGGGCGAGGACCAGGTTGCCGTCCCTCTCCAGACGTCTCCTCAGCTCGTCGAGGCCGATCGCGCCGCTGTAGTACTCCTGGAAGGCGGGCGTCGCCACCTTGTCCTTCCACTCCGGATAGCCGCGCACGGACTGCGCGGGGGCCGGGCGGAGGTGGGCGGCGAGGGCGGTACCGGTGGCCCAGTCGTCCTTCGCGGTGTGCAGGGTGGGGTCCTTCAGCGCCTGGGTGCCGGTCGGCAGCATCCAGTCGCCCAGAGCCAGCCGCACCATGTTCGCGGGCCGCAACAGGAAGTCGAGGAACGCGACCGCCTCCCTCTTGTGCGGGCTGTCCTCCGCCACCGACAACGTCTGCGGGCTGACGCCCTGGGCGAGCCCGTCGGCGCCCGCCGGAGCGGGCAGCACCTGCCAGTCGAAGCCCTTGGGCGCCTGCTGGGTGATCTGCTGGCGGTAGGAGAACCCGAGCGGGACCATCGCGTACTTGCCGCCGAAGAACCCGGGCAGGGTGTCCGAGCCGCCGCTGCCCAGGGTCGTGGGTGAGGCGCTGCGGTCGGTGTTCACCTGGTCGTGGACCGTGCGCGGTACGACCTCGTCGCCTGCCTGGAAACGGACGGTCACCCTGCCGTCCGCGCCCCGGTGGAACAACTGCCCGCCCGCCGACAGCGAGAGGTTGAGCGTGGCGGAGACGGGCTCCTTCAGCGGCCAGGCGACGCCGAACCTCCCCTTGCCGCCGAGCCGGTCGGTGATCCGCCGGAACTCGGCCCAGCTCCACGGCTTTTCGGGCGTGGGGATCCGTACGCCGGACTTCTTCAGCCAGGTCGCGTTGGCGACGAGCACCCGTGGCTCCTGGAGGAACGGCACGCCGTAGACGCCGTCCCCGAAGGTCGTCGTCTCCCAGCTGCGGGCCGGGATGTCGGACTTCAGCCGGTCGGGCAGCAGGTCGGTCAGGTCGGCGAGGTTGCCGCCGTAGGCGAAGTCGGCGAGGTCGTCGGAGGCGTCATGGATGATGTCCGGTGCCTCACCGCCCTCGAAGGAGGTGAGGAGCTGGTCGTGGACGCTGTCCCAACTTCCCTGGACGTACTGCACCTTGATGTCCGGGTGGGTCGCGTTCCACTCCCTCACCAGCTCCTTGTTGGCCCGGACGGACTCGTCCTGCCAGGCCAGGGACTGGAAGCGCAGGGTGACGGGGCCGTCGTCGCGCCCTCCGCCGGACGAGCAGCCCGCGAGGACCAGCGTCACGACGAGCGCCAGGATCCATCGGGTCCGCATCCATGAGGTCCGCATCAGCTCTTCACCGCCCCGGAGAGCAGCCCACTTGTGATCCGTCGCTGGATGACGGCGAAGACGACCAGCGAGGGGAGCGTGGCGAGGAACGCGGCGGCGGCCAGGGGCCCCAGGTCCGCGACGCCCTCCGCCCCGATGAAGTGGGTCAGGACGACCGGCAGGGTCTGTTTCTCCGGGGTCTTGAGCAGCACCAGGGCGAAGAAGAACTCGTTCCACGCGGTGATGAACGCGAACAGCGCTGTCGCCACGATCCCCGGCGCCAGCAGCGGTGCCGTCACCGACACCAGGGTCCGCAGCCGCCCCGCCCCGTCGACCGCGGCCGCCTCCTCCAGTTCCACGGGAACGGCCCGGACGTATCCGACGAGCATCCACAGCGCGAACGGCAGCGCCCACACCACGTACACCATCACCAGCCCGGGCACCGAGTCGATCAGCCGAAGGTTCTTCAGCACCAGGAACAGCGGGATGATCACGAGCACGAACGGGAAGGCCTGGCTGACCACCACCCATCCGCTCGCCGCCCGGGCCGGCCGGGTGCGGTGCCGGGCCATGACGTACGCCATCGGTGTCGCCACGGCCACGGCGATCAGCGCGGCGCCCAGCGCGGCGAGGAGGGAGTTGAACGCGGCGTGCAGCAGGGGCTGTTCGTCGAAGGCCTGGCGGAAGTTGGCGAGGGTCGGGTCCTTCGGGATCCAGGTGGGGTGCAGGCTGCCCAGTTCGCGGGGCGGCTTGAACGCGGTGGAGACCAACCAGAGGAAGGGGAAGGCGAGGAAGACGAGATAGGCGAGCAGGGCCGCGTACTGGCCCGCTCGGGTCGCGGGACCGGTCCTCATGCGTCGTCGCCTCCGTTGAGCCGGCCCACCAGGAACAGGGCGAGGAACAAGGCGATCACGGCGACCATCACGCAGCCCATCGCCGCCGCGTACCCGAACTGCCCGTAGCGGAAGGCCTCTTCGTAGGCGAAGAGCATCGGCAGACGGGTGCGGCCGCCCGGTCCGCCGTTGGTCAGGACGTAGACCAGGGCGAAGCTGTTGAAGTTCCAGATGAAGTTGAGAGCGGTGATGGCGAGGGCGACGGGTCTGAGGGCGGGCCAGGTGACCGTGCGGAACCGGCGCCAGGCGCCCGCGCCGTCCACCGCGGCCGCCTCGTGCAGTTCGCGCGGGGTGTTCTGCAGCCCGGCGAGCAGAGTGACCGTCGTCTGCGGCATGCCCGCCCACACGCCGACGACGATCACCGCCGGGAGGGCGGTCGCCAGGCCGCTCAGCCAGTCGCGGCCGTCGCCGAGGCCCACATCGCGCAGGGTCTCGTTGAGGATGCCCGCGTCCGGGTTGTAGACGAGGCGCCACATGATGCCGACCACGACCTCGGGCATCGCCCAGGGGACGATGGCCAGGGCGCGGGCCAGCCAGCGCAGCCGTAACTCCTGGTTCAGCAGGAGGGCGAGGCCGAGGGCGAGCAGGAACTGCGGGACCGTGACTCCGAGCGCCCAGACCAGGCCGATCCGGAACGACTCCCAGAACAGGGTGTCGTGCAGCAGGTCGCGGAAATTGAGCCCGCCGATCCACTCGGTGGGTTCGGTCCGGCCCGACTGGGCGTCGGTGAAGGCCAGCAGGATCCCGTACAGCAGCGGTCCGACGCTCAGGACGAGGATGGGGAGCAGCGCGGGCAGGACCAGGAACCAGGCGCCGACCCCGCCGGCGCCCCGCCGTCCGCCCGGGCCCGGCGCACCGCGCACCGGTGGCCTCACCTCGGTCGCCTCGCTCACCGATGTCACGGAATCAGCCCCTTTGCACGGCTCGGACGGCCTGGTCATGGTCGTGAAGGTCATGTGCCGCGTCAAGGCACCGTGCACACCGCCCGACCTGTGCGGATGCGACACTGGCCGACGAATGGCGGGAACGCGACGGCGGGTGCGTGGGCGTATCAGGGCGCGTGGCGCGTACGGACAGGGAGCGGACGATGGACGAGGCACGGGCGCGGGACGTACTGGACGCGGCAGAGGTGCTGTCCGGTCCGGCGCGGGACGCGCGGCTCCTCGCCCTGGGCGAGAACGCGGTGTTCGCCGCCGGTGAGCTGGTCGTCAAGGTGGGCCGCGACGCCGAGCTCCTCGACCGGGCGCGGCGCGAGCTGGCCGTCGCGGAGTGGCTCGCCGGGGCGGGCGTACCGGCGGTGCGGGCGGCGGAGCCGAAGGCCCGTCTCGTGGAGGGCCACCCGGTGACGGTGTGGCACCGGCTGCCCGACGCGGTACGGCCCGCCGAGCCACGGGATTTGGCCGAACTGCTACGGGTCGTCCACGCGCTGCCGTCCCCCTCCTTCGAGCTGCCGCCGCGCGAACTGCTGGGCGGGGTGGAACGCTGGCTGCGGCTCGCGGGTGACGCGATCGACCCGGAGGACGCGGCGTATCTGCGGGAGCGCCGGGACGGTTTCGCGGCGGCCGCGGCGGCGCTCACCCCGCGGCTGACGCCCGGTCCGATCCACGGCGACGCGCTGCCCCGCAATGTGCATGTCGGAGCGGACGGGCCCGTCCTGGTGGACCTGGAGACCTTCTCCGCCGACCTGCGCGAGCACGACCTGGTGGTCATGGCCCTCTCCCGCGACCGCTACGGGCTTCCCGCCGACGCGTACGACTCCTTCGTCGAGGCGTACGGGTGGGATGTGCGGACGTGGGAGGGCTGCGGGGTGCTGCGCGGGGCACGGGAGACGGCGAGCTGCGCGTGGGTGGCCCAGCACGCGCCGAGCAATCCGAAGGCGCGGGCGGAGTTCGAGCGACGTGTGGCGTCACTGCGGGAGGGTGACGAGACGGTGCGCTGGTATCCGTTCTGAGCGGTGGCCACGAGGCCCTGCGCCGCTCAGACGGACTGGCTGTCCGCCAACTCCCGCAACGGCCACGTCCCGTCCACCACCGCGTCCGTCTCTCCCTTGCGGCGCAGGAAGGCCTGGAAGTCGGCTGCCCAGTCGGCGTACCACTCGATCTGGCGGCGGTGGAGTTCGGCGGGGCCGAGTGCGGCGACCTTGGGGTGGCGGGCGGCTATCGCGCAGGCGAGGTGGGCGGCGGCGCGGGCGTCGGCCGAGGCGTCGTGGGCGGTGTCGAGGGTGACGCCGTACTCCGCGCAGACCGCTTCGAGGTTGCGCTTGCCGCGGCGGTAGCGGTCGGCCCAGCGGTCGATGGTGTACGGGTCGACGACCGGGGCAGGGTCGAGGCCGCCCAGGCGGTCGCGCAGGGACGGCAGGGCATGCCGCCGGAGTTCGGCGGAGAGCAGGGTGAGGTCGAAGGCGGCGTTGTAGGCGACGACCGGGACGCCCGTCTTCCAGTAGGTGACGAGGACGTCGGCGATGGCGTCGGCGACCTGGTCGGCGGGGTGGCCCTCGGTGGCCGCGCGCTCGTTGCTGATGCCGTGCACCGCGACCGCGTCCGCCGGGATCTCCACGCCCGGATCCGCGAGCCACTCCCGGTGCCCCAGCACCTGCCCGCCTCTGACCTCGATCACGGCGCCCGTGACGATGCGTGCCTCCCGCGGATCCGTCCCGGTGGTCTCCAGGTCGAAGCCGACGAGCAGCTCCCGGTGCCAGGCCATACCGGCCCCCCTTCTCGGTGGTGCTTTCCCCCAGTGGCCTCCACCATCGCATGCGCCACTGACAATCAGAGGACTGCGTTCCGCTTCCCCGGCCACCGCCTCCTCGAACCTCAGGGGCAGTTCAGGACACCGGGCGCGAATCCACCCAAGCCAGTTCGAACTCCTCGCGGTACGCGGCGAACAGCCCGCCTTCGTCGATCTCTTCCGACTTGAGCACCCGGTGGCCGTTGCGCAGCACCAGCACCGGCGCTTCCATACCGCGCGCCCGCCGCAGATAGGACTGCACGACCGCGATGCCGTCGGAGCCGTCGCCGTCGACGAGGTAGGCGGTGAAGCGCGGGGTCTCGTCGTAGACCTGGATCTGGAAGGCGCCCGGGTCCCGCAGCCGGGAGCGCACCCGTCGCATGTGCAGGATGTTCATCTCGACGGCGCGGCTCAGCTCGCCCCGCTTCAGTCCGAGCTCCCGCTCGCGGCGCTTGACCGCGCTGGAGGCGGGGTTGAGGAACAGCAGCCGGACGCGCGCGCCCGCCTCGGCCATCCGGATCAGCCGGCGTCCGGAGAAGTTCTGCACGAGCAGGTTGAGGCCGATGCCGATGGCGTCGAGGCGGCGGGCACCGCCGAAGATGTCCTCGGCGGGGAATTGGCGCATCAGCCGCACCCGGTCGGAGTGGACGGCGACGACGTCGGCGTAGCGGTCGCCGATGAGGTCCTCGACGGCGTCGACGGGCAGCCGGCGGGCGGAAGGTACGTCGCCCCCCGTGCCGAGCATCTCCAGCAGCCGTGCCGAGGCCCGTTCGGCCTGGTTCAGGACGGCCTCGGACAGGGCCCGGTTGCGCGAGACGACGTTGCGGGTGACCTCCAGCTCGTCCAGGGCGAGTTCGAGGTCGCGGCGCTCGTCGAAGTAGGGCTCGAAGCACGGCCAGTGCTGCACCATCAGCTCGCGCAGCTGCGGCAGCGTGAGGAAGCTGATCACGTTGTCGTCGGCCGGGTCGAGCAGATAGCCCTTGCGGCGGCTGACCTCGCGGACGGCGACCGCGCGCTGCACCCACTCCTGTCCGGCGGGGCCGGCCGCGGCGACGACCCACTCGTCGCCGTGGACGGGCTCGTAGATGGGGCGCAGCACAGCGGCCACGACCGCGCGCAGCCGCTGTTCGACGAGGTTCAGCCAGATGTAGGCCCGGCCGGCCCGCTGGGCGCGCGTACGCACCTCGCGCCAGGCGTCGGCGTCCCAGTCCAGCTCCGGTCCGATGGCACCGGCGTCCATGGGACGTGCCAGGGACACCGTGCCGGGCGGGACCTCTGTGGAGCTCCCCTCGTGACCCTCGTCACCAGGGGGCAGCTCCAGCCCTCCCGAGCCCACCCGCGCACCGCCTTCCGCTCCCCCGAGCACTCCCCGTCCCAACGATCAAGGAAGGGTACTCCGCAAGCGGTCGACGGTGCAGCCCGATGGGCACGGCAGTTTCCCGACTAGCCGTTGCGGGGCTGGCCGTTCTGGTCCGCGAGGGCGGCCGGAGTGAGCGGATTCATGGCGGTCACGTCCCTGGGGGCGATGGAGAAGCCCTGCCAGTGCACCGGCATCGGCTGCTGGTCCTCGTCGCGCGCGATGTGGTGGAAGCCGACGTTCACCCAGGCCACGGGCCGGGTGAGGGTCTGCCCGTTCACCCACTGGTTGACGAACCGCGGGTGGCCGTTCGCGCAGCCCGGGTTGTTGCTGGCGAACTGCTCGCACTTGTCGTACTCGGTGAAGTAGACGTCGTGCCGGGTGAAGCTGCGGCCCGGGTACTTGCTGGTGGCGTTCTGGACGATCTCGTACGACCGCGCGTGGCCGTCCTTGTTCTTGCCGGTGGCGCTGACCACGCGCCACCAGCGCATGTTCTTGGAGTCGCCCGCGAGTTCCTTGGTGACCTTGGTGCGGGTGGTCTTGTTGGTGGGCGCCTCCTGGCCGCGTGCGGGCGGGCTGACGACCGAGTCGTACTGCTCGACGGTGTTCTTGGAGGAGCCGTCGAGGGCGAAGTTGAGCTTCCAGAAGACGTTGTGGTTGTGGCTGGTGGCCTTGGAGCGGGCCCCGTTGCCGATGGGCCAGCCGCGGCCGTCGCCGGCGTCGTAGTCGCCCGGCGAGAGGCTGCCGGTCGCGCCGACGTTCATGTTGATGGTGCCGTCGTCCTGGAAGCGCCACTCGGTCATGTACTCGTACCAGCCGACCTTGTTGACGGTGTAGACGAGCAGGTCCTTGCCCTGCTCCTGGTACACCTTGTTGTTGTCGGCCTGCATGCGGTACGCGTGACCGCGCGCGCGGGTGGTGGTGCACAGCCCCTTGATGTTGGGGTTGTCCGAGTAGAAGGCGTCCGGCACCTTGACGGTCTTGATGGTGCCGCCGGGGCACTCGGTGGGCGCCATGTTCACCAGGCCCTGGGCGAAGCCGAAGCCGGTGAGGTCGTCGTACTCGACGCTTCCGTCGTCGTAGGGGACGTCGATCTGGGCGAGCCGGGCGCTCTCCAGGACCTTGATGGGCTTGGTCTCGCCCTTGGGCTGGTAGGAGACGTTGTCGAGGACGAGGCCGGCCTTGCTGTCGTAGCGCCAGCACATGCGCCAGGTCGTGCCGGTGGAGAGCTTCTGCTCGATGCGGTAGGCCGCGCTGCACTCGGCGGCGGGCGCGGGAGCCGCCTTGGGCTGTGCGGTGGCCGGTCCGGCGCCGGTCGTCACGCCGGCGGCCAGGGCGGCCAGGGAGAGGCCGAGCGCCGTGCGCCCCCGGGCACGGCTGTGGCTGTTTTCGCGCATGAAGAGATGACTTCCTTGCAGGAGGGACGGTGGGAAAAGTGGGTGGAGTGCGGCTCAGCCGCGGTCGAGCTCGGCGACCTTGCGGGCGCTCAGGTCGACGATGAGGTGGCGGGCGTCGATCCAGGGCCCGTTCTTCACCTTGGGGAACAGCCGCACGCAGCGGTGTTCGCCGCACTTGTCGAGCGCGGCGGACTGGGCGCCCGGCGTGGCCCGGTAGATGGCGGCGTTGAGCTGGAGCTGGTCCGGCGAGGTGAGCTCCTTGCCGGTGGCGTCCTTGTAGTCCGCCTTGAGGTCCGCGCCCAGCGGGTCGGCGATCAGCAGCCGTGCCGCCTCGAGGTTCTCGGCGCGGCTGAGCGGCGGCTGGACGCCGTGCTGGGTGGTCGTCTGCTCGACCTTGCCGGTGTCGAGGTTGACGGTCTTGGTGACGAGGTCGTCGCTCTTGTAGTCGTAGAACGTCACCACCGCGCGCCGGGGCGCGTTCGTGGCGTCGAGTTCGTCGGCCTCGGGCTCGGCGAGGTCGACGGTCAGGCGCTGCGGGCCGCGGGCGCCCTCGACGTTCTCGCTGGAGTTGAGCAGCTGCCGGTTCACCGCGAGCTTCGCGACGCGTTCCGTCTCGTCGTCGGTCAGCGGGTCGAGGCCCTTGCCCTTCTGCCCCTCGGTGGCCGCCTTCTCGACGACGCCCGGCTGCGGCGCGGCCGCCGGACCGCCCTGCTCCTGTGCCGCCTGCTGAGCGGCCGGGCCGCCACCCGTGCCTCCCGTTTCCCCGGCGCCCGCCGTGCCCGGCAGGGTGATCGCGACCATGGCGGCGGTCCCCGCCACCGCTATGGCCGCACCGGCCACCACCTTGCCCAGATGGCGGTGCACTGTCTTGCGCACGTTGATCTCCCTACTCCCCCTGTGTCCCTTGGGAGTATTCGTTTCTGCCCCACATGTTCGGCATACCGTGTATGCACTGGTCGGCCGGTAAGAGGGGCGTAAGTCTTAGGTGGTTCCCTCACTTTTGGGGAGACTCGGAGGAAGGCGCCACCGGGCGCGTCCCACACCTGGAAGAGTCGTGTCCATGCAGGTCTGGCCTGGAGAGGCGTATCCACTCGGTGCCACGTACGACGGCGCCGGCACGAACTTCGCGGTCTTCACGGAGGCCGCGGACCGAGTAGAGCTGTGTCTGTTGCACGACGACGGCTCGGAGACGGCGGTGGAACTGCGGGAGAGCGACGCGTTCGTGCGGCACGCGTACCTGCCGGGCGTGATGCCTGGGCAGCGGTACGGGTTCCGGGTGCACGGCCCGTACGCCCCCGAACGCGGACTGCGCTGCAATTCGGCGAAGCTGCTGCTCGACCCGTACGCGCGTGCGATCAGCGGTTCGATCCGCTGGGGCGAGGAGGTGTACGGCTACCACTTCGGCGCGCCCGAGCGGCGCAACGACCTCGACTCGGCGCCGCACACGATGTCGTCGGTCGTGGTCAACCCCTACTTCGACTGGGGCGACGACCGGCGGCCCCGCACCGAGTACCACCACACGGTGATCTACGAGGCCCATGTGAAGGGCCTCACCATGCTGCACCCGGGGCTGCCGGAGGAGCTGCGCGGCACGTACGCGGGGCTCGCGCATCCGGCGTTCATCGAGCATCTGGTGGAGCTGGGCGTCACCGCGCTGGAGCTGATGCCGGTGCACCAGTTCGTGAACGACCACCGGCTGGTCGACATGGGGCTGAACAACTACTGGGGCTACAACACGATCGGTTTCTTCGCCCCGCACAACGCCTACGCCTCCTGGGGTGACCGCGGGCAGCAGGTCCTGGAGTTCAAGTCGGCGGTGCGAGCGCTGCACGAGGCCGGCATCGAGGTCATCCTGGACGTCGTCTACAACCACACCGCCGAGGGCAACCACCTGGGCCCGACACTGTCCTTCCGGGGCCTGGACAACCCGTCGTACTACCGCCTCACCGACGATCCCCGGTACTACATGGACACCACGGGGACCGGCAACTCGCTGCTGATGCGCTCCCCGCACGTGCTCCAGCTGATCATGGACTCGCTGCGGTACTGGGTCACCGAGATGCATGTCGACGGGTTCCGCTTCGACCTCGCGGCGACGCTGGCGCGTCAGTTCCACGAGGTGGACCGGCTGTCGTCGTTCTTCGACCTGGTGCAGCAGGACCCGATCGTCTCGCAGGTGAAGCTGATCGCCGAGCCGTGGGACGTCGGCGAGGGCGGCTACCAGGTGGGCAACTTCCCGCCGCTGTGGACCGAGTGGAACGGAAAGTACCGCGACACCGTACGGGACCTGTGGCGGGGCGAGCCGCGCACGCTCGCGGAGTTCGCGTCCCGGCTGACGGGCTCGTCGGACCTGTACCAGGACGACGGCCGCCGTCCGCTGGCCTCGATCAACTTCGTGACGTGTCACGACGGGTTCACCCTGCACGACCTGGTGGCCTACAACGACAAGCACAACGAGGCCAACGGCGAGGACAACCGGGACGGGGAGAGCCACAACCGGTCCTGGAACTGCGGGGCCGAGGGCGAGACCGACGACCCGGGCGTGCTGGAGCTGCGCGAGCGGCAGATGCGGAACTTCATCGCCACGCTGTTGCTCTCCCAGGGCGTGCCCATGATCAGCCACGGTGACGAGTTCGGGCGCACCCAGCGCGGCAACAACAACGCCTACTGCCAGGACAGCGAGCTGGCCTGGGTGCATTGGCCCGAGGACGGCAGCGCGCTGCTCGACTTCACGCGCGCGCTGGTGGGGCTGCGCAAGGAACACCCCGTCTTCCGCAGGCGGCGCTTCTTCCACGGCCGGCCCGTGGAGGGCACCCACGACGAGCTGTCGGACATCGCCTGGTTCACTCCCGAGGGCAAGGAGATGACCCAGCGGGACTGGGACTCGGCGCAGGCGTCGGCGCTGACGGTGTTCCTCAACGGCAACGCGATCTCCGAGCCCGGCGCGCGCGGCGAGCGCATCGCCGACGACTCCTTCCTGCTGATGTTCAACGCCTCGCCGAGGACCCTGGAGTTCGTGGTCCCGGTCGACCACGGCCGGCAGTGGCAGGTGGTGGTCGACACCGCGCTCCCGGAGGGCGTGACGCCGGGAGCGGAGGTGAAGGTGCAGGCGGGAGAGACGCTGACTCTGGTGGACCGGAGCATGACAGTACTGCGGCGGCCGGACTAGTGCATGACAGAAAGGCGGTGGGGCGGGTAGGGAGGTTTGCATGACATCTGAGCGAGCGGACACGGCGGTGCCGACGGCCACCTACCGGCTGCAGCTGCAGCCCGAGTTCCCCTTCGGGGCCGCGGCGGCCGCGGTGCCGTACCTGGCCTCGCTCGGGGTCTCGCACCTGCACCTGTCCCCCGTCCTGGAGGCCGTGCCCGGGTCGGCGCACGGCTACGACGTCGTGGACCACGCGCGCGTGCGTGCGGAGCTGGGCGGCGAGGAGGGGCTGCGGGCGCTGTCGCGCACCGCGCGGGAGCACGGTCTGGGCCTGGTGGTGGACATCGTGCCCAACCACATGGCCATGGCCCCGCGGCACAACCACGCCCTGTGGGAGGTGCTGCGCGAGGGCTCCGAGTCGCCGTACGCGCGGTGGTTCGACATCGACTGGGAGGCGCAGGGCGGGCAGGTGCTGCTGCCGGTGCTCGGCGGGCCCGTCGGCGCGGAGCTGGGGAACCTGCGGGTCGACGGGGACGTACTGCGCTATTACGACCACGTGTTCCCCCTGCGCGAGGGCACCGGGGGGCTGCCGCTGCCGCAGCTCCTGGACGCGCAGTGGTACCGGCCGGTGTGGTGGCGGCTGGCTCGTACGGAGCTCAACTACCGGCGGTTCTTCAGCATCTCCGAGCTCATCGGGGTGCGGGTCGAGGACCCCGAGGTGTTCGAGGCCACGCACGCCAAGATCCTCCAGCTGCTCCACGAGGGCGTCGTCGACGGGCTGCGCGTCGACCATCCCGACGGGCTCTCCGATCCCGACGCCTACCTGCGGCGGCTGCACGAGGCGACCGGCGGCCGCTGGACCGTCGTGGAGAAGATCCTCGCGGACGGCGAGCACCTGCCGGCGTCCTGGCCCGTCGCGGGCACCACCGGCTACGACGCCCTGCGGCACGTCGACGGCGTGCTCACGGACCCGGCGGGGGCCGGGGAACTGCTGGGCCAGTACCGACGCTTCGCGGCGCCGCAGACGGACCGGGGCGGGCAGTGGGAGGCGACGGTGCGGCGCGCCGCGTACCGGGTGCTGTCGCACGAGCTGGCCGCCGAGATGGACCGGCTGACCCGGGTCGCGCACCGCCTTTGCGAGACCTCGCCCGATCCGGCGCTGCGCGACCGCGCGCCCTGGACCCTGCGCATCGCGCTGGAGGAGCTGCTGGTCCGGCTGGAGGTCTACCGCCCGTACGCCTCCCAGGACGCGGCCTCGGTCGTCACCGAGGAGGCCGCCGCGGAGGCCCGGCTCGCCTTCGTGGTGCCGGAGGAGGGCGGCGCGGTCGACATCCTGCGGGATCTGCTGCTCGGGCGGGCCGGCGGTGAGGGGCCGGAGCAGGTGGAGCTGCGGACAAGGTTCGCGCAGACCTCCTCCGCGCTGCGGGCCAAGTCGGTGGAGGACACCGCCTTCTACCGGTACGTGCCGCTGCTGTCGGCCACCGAGGTGGGCGGCAACCCCGGCCGGCCGGCCCTCGCGCCGGAGGAGTTCCACGCGTACTGCGCGCGCGTGCAGCGCGACTGGCCCGCCACCGGCACCGTCGTGTCGACCCACGACACCAAGCGCAGCGCCGACGTACGGGCGGCGCTGACCGTGCTCACCGAGTGCCCGGGCCGCTGGGCGGACGTCCTGACCGAGGTCACCCGCACCGGTGAGGGCGTGCCGGACGCGCAGCTGGCGTGGGCGGCCTGGCAGACGGTGTTCGGGCTCGGGCCCGCGACCGAGGACCGCGTCCAGCAGGCGCTGCTGAAGCATGTGCGCGAGGCGGGCCTGTACACGAGCTGGACGGAGCAGGAGCCGCCGTACGAGGAGGCGGTGGCCTCGTTCGTCGCGGCGGGCCCGTGCGGGCCGCCAGGCGCCCCTGTGGCGGCCTTCCGCAAGGCGCTGGAGCCGCACATCCGGGCCAACGTGCTCGGCTCGGCGCTGCTCCATCTGACGATGCCGGGCGTGCCGGACGTCTATCAGGGCACGGAGGTCGAGTACCGGGCCCTCGTGGATCCCGACAACCGGCGGGCCGTGGACTTCCCGCCCGGGGACGCCGGCGACAAGGGCGCGGTGACCGCGGCCGCGCTGCGGCTTCGCAGGCGCCGGCCCGAGGTCTTCGGGGAGTCGGCGACGTACGCGCCGCTGACCGCCGAGGGACCGGCGGGGGCGCACTGTCTGGCGTTCGCGCGCTCGGGCGAGGTGGTCACCGCGGTGACGCGGCTGTCGCTGCGGCTGGCGGAGGCGGGCGGCTGGCTGGAGACGCGGCTGCCGTTGCCGCCGGGGCGGTGGGTCGACGTACTGGCTCCGGAGCGGGAGTTCACGGGGCACGCGCGTGTGGCGGAGCTGTTCGCGGGGCTGCCCGTGGCGCTGCTGGAGCGGGCCGGCGACTGACGGGAGCCGAATGCTTCCGGGCGCCCCCCGCGGCCTCCCCTGCGCGTCCTTGACAGTTCCCGGAGACCGTGGGGTACTGCGGATGCGAAGCCGGGCGGACACATGACGGGGGTGAGTCCACTGCCGGAGCTGCGCTACCCCACGCTCGTCGAACTGGTCTCCTCCGCACGGGCGTTGGCCGCACGTCGGCCTGCCCTGTGCGCGCTCAGACAAGTCGGTGTCTCCCGCGCGGGCAGACCGCTGCACCTGCTGTCGGTGGGGCACGCGAGGCGGGCCGTGCTCGTCGTGGCGGGCGCCCACGCGAACGAGCCGACCGGGGGCCGCACGCTCCTCGCGCTCGCCGAACGGGTCCTGCACGAACGGGAGTTACGGGACAGCAGGTCCTGGCACTTCCTGCTGTGCGCGGACCCCGACGGGGCCAGCCTGCACAGGACGCCGGCGCCGCGCAGTCTGCTGGAGTACCACCTCGGGTTCTTCCGGCCTGCGGGCCCCGAGCAGCCGGAGTGGTCGCCCGCCGTGCTGCCGCCGGACCGGCTGCCCCCGGAGACCCGCGCCCTCACCGGTGTCATCGACGAGCTGCGGCCCTACCTCCAGGTGACCCTGCACGGCACCGACCTGGGCGGCAGCTGGGTGCAGTTGACCAAGGACATCCCCGGTCTCGCCGAGCCGTTCGCCAAGTCGGCGGCCGAGCTGCACATCCCGGTGGAGACCGGTGCCTCGGACGCCGCGGGCTGGCCCGCGTCGGGGCCCGGCGTGCACGTGATGCCCGACCCGGGCGCGGACGCGGTGTACCCGAGCATGCCGGACGACGCCCGGCGCAGCACCTGGTACCACACGCACCGCTACGGCGGTCTGACCGCGGTGGTCGAGGTGCCGATGTGGGCGAGCGACCTGGTGGACGACCCGGCGCCGCATCCCGCGCCGGCCGCGGCGATGCGGCGCCTCGCGCACCGGCTGCTGCGGGACGCGCTGGAGGTGGAGCGGGTGCTCGCCGAGGCACGGCCGCGTCTGGAGGGCGTCGACGGGCCGCTGCTGCGGTCCGCGCGGTGGGCGCTGGAGCTGATACCGGGGCTGGCCGCGGACTGGATGCGCACACCGCCGGCCGACGCCACGATGGCGTACGTCGGCAGCGTGGACGCGTTCGGCCGGCGGCTGCCGCTGCGGGCCGCGGCGATGCTGCTGCGGGTCCTGCGCGAGAGCGACGACCGCGGGGCCCCGCGCCTGGAACGGCTCGTGGCGACCTGGAGCGACGCCTTCGCGGAGCGCTTCCGGGCGCGCTGGGTGCCCGTGGAGCACCAGGTCGAGCACCAGTCCCGCACTGTCGTGGCGGCGGCGCTGCACGCGCGCGTGAGGGAGACCTGAGCCGCGGCGCCCGCCCACCCTCACTCGTCCAGCGCGAACACCGATCCCGTCCGCGCCGCCAGCACGCACCCGTTCGAGAAGGTCCGCTCGTAGGCGACCGGCCGCCCGCCCCACTCGCCGCGCGCGCGGACGGTCACCGGGGCGTACAGCATCGTGCAGATGGCGTCCTTGGGCGGGATGCGGCCGATGTCGCCGCCGGCCGCTCTCAGTTCCGCGCAGGCGTCGGCGGCACGCGCGTGGCCCGCCGGCGGATCACACAGCAGGAGGGTGCCTCGGGTGTCGCCCCGGGTGACCGTGAGATAGAGCCAGTTCCCGGGGGAGGTCGCCGCCGCCGGTGCCGGGGTCGTGGTGGCGAGGAGGAGAGCCGCCGCCGCCAGCAGACCACCCCGTACGGCCGTCGTCCTCGGAGAGCGCAGGGGATTCGAGTAACGCGTCATTCCCGATGCATCGGCACGGCGGCCCCGCTCCCCCAGCCCGGCTCACCCGAACGGGAGCACGCGGGCGCGTACCGTGCGGCCAGTTCGAACGTCGCGAGGACCACGCGGGACTGGTATTCGACCTGGCGTGCGACCGGTATCCAGCGGGCCCCGCAGCCGTCGCGGTAGTCGGCGCACCACGCGTCGACGAGCCGGTCCAGCTCGGGCAGCACCCGGGCCGGGTCGCGTCCGGGTCCGGTCACGAGCTGGTGCAGCAGGCCCGCCGTGCGCAGGGCGAGCCGTCGTCCGGCGATGCGCAGGGTGACCAGGTGGGCGGTGCTGAGCGGCGGGAGCGGGCGCTCCCGGTCGCCGACGTCGGGGTCCCAGGCGTCGGCGAGCCCTGGGCAGACGAGGACGTAGTCGTCGACCGGTGCGAGCAGGCGGGCCGCCTCGGGGACGTCCGTGAGGTGGGGCCGGATGCGGGCCAGGATGCGCTCCAGGGCGCGGGTGTCGTGGCGCAGGGTGCTGCTGACGGTGCGCAGGACCGCGTCCCGGTCGTCGGGCGGCGAACCGTCCTCCACGGCGGCCACGCCCCACATGGGTGCCTCGACGACCGCGGTGACCGTGCCGTGCCGGTGGGGGTGGAACCACGTCGACTCGACGGCCGCCTCGGTGATGGCCGCGGCGAGGTCGCCCCGCCGCGGCGGGGGTATCCGGTGGACGGCGGGCCCGAGGCCCGGCCAGTACAGGGTGTCGTACGAGCCGAGTTCGCGCGGTATGCCGAGGCGGGCCGCGGTGTGGGCGACGCGGTCGGCGAGGCCCGGCAGGTCGTGGGTGAGTTCGACGAAGCCGCCGCCGACGTCGACGCCGTGCAGGGAGCACTGGAGGAAGGGCCGCAGTTCGTCCTGGAGTTCGAGCAGCGCGCGGGTCTCGGGCAGCGTGGCGCCGGCCGCGCCGTCGGGCAGCCATTCGGGCTGCTCGAGGAAGCCGGGCCGGAAGAAGTTCCGGAAGTAGTGACCGAGGGTGTACGGGCCCGGCAGCCAGCCCTCGTTGCGGCGCAGGCCGTCGGGGTCGACGCACAGCAGCAGGTTCCAGGTGGTGTCGGCGCCCTCGGTGAGCCGGGGGTCGGCGAGGGCCCGTTCGGCGAGGCGCAGGGCGGTGGCGCCGCCCACCGGCTCGTTGGCGTGCGGCCCGGCGACCACGAGCACATGACGGCTGCCGTGCCCCACGGAGAGCAGCCACAGGGGGGTGCCCGCGCGGGAGGTGCCGATGCGGCGCAGTCGGGTGTCCCGCGGGCGGCGGGCGACGAGTGCGGCCGCCCGGGCGCCCAGCTCGTCGACGGTCGGATAGCGGAGGAGTGGCGGCAGCGCACACACCTCCACCCCGTGGTGCCGTCGGTTCACCTGATGTACATGATGTACGCACAGTGAGTCACGACTCGCGGACCACGTCAACACCGCCGCACGGAACACCACTTGGCTCACTGCGAGGCGTGAAGCCGTGGCCGGCGCCGGGGTTGGGGGACGGCTCAGTCCATCGAGAGCCGGAACGCCATGTGCCCGAAGGAGACCTGGTCACCCTCCCGGACGACGGCCGCGCCGATCACCCGGCGCCCGTTGACGGTCGTGCCGTTGGTCGAGCCGAGGTCGCGCAGGACCCACATGCCGCCCTGACGGCTCAGTTCGGCGTGCACACGCGAGACCGTCTCGTGGTTCAGGCGCAGCCCGCTCGCGGGGTCGCGGCCGATGCGCAGCGGATGCCCGTGGCCGGGGTGCGGCAGCAGCAGCTTCGGCAGCCGCTCGGCCCGCCAGGCCCTGCGCAGCCGTACGGTGAAGCCGGAGACCGCCTCGACGGTGCCGAACACCAGGCGCGAGAAGCGGCTCTCCTGGGGGAGGTCCGCGGTGAGCGCCACGAGTTCGTCGGAACGGCGCGCCGCGAGGGCCAGCTCCATGCGCCGGATGAACGTGTCGTGCGACAGGCGGCCCATCGCGACGCCGTCACGCAGCACATTCAGCGCCTTGTCGCGCTCCGCGTCGGACAGCCGCGCGGGGTACGTGGGGAACTCGAAGGACGACGTCACGTTGGTGATTGTCGGTCAGTAAACCTTGGGTGTCCAGAAAACGGAGAAACGGCCGCCGCACGCGTGTGGCCGACGGGACCCGCCGGTAAAGGGTGATTCCAAAGCGGTTCGATCTCGTTTGAAGGACGATGGACGGGCTACATCACGGTGAGCAGACGAAGGGGAACCGTCCCGTGCAGTTCGAGGTGTGGGCACCGCAGGCCGATCGTGTGACGCTCCAGTGCGACGGCGCCACGCGCGCGTTGGAGCGCGATCCGGAGCGGGCGGGATGGTGGACCGGCGAGGCGGAGGCGCGGGACGGCTCGCGGTACGGCTTCGCGGTGGACGACGGCCCCGTACGGCCGGATCCTCGCTCGCGCCGGCAGCCGGACGGGCCGGACGGGCTGAGCGCGGTCGTCGACCAGGGGCGCCACGCGTGGCGGACCCGGTGGGCGGGGCGGCCGCTGCAGGGCGCGGTCCTGTACGAGCTGCACGTGGGCACCTACACGCCCGAGGGCACCCTGGACGCGGCCGCCGAGCGGCTCGGCCATCTCGTCGAACTGGGCGTGACCCACGTCGAGTTGATGCCCCTGTGCCCGTTCCCGGGACGGCACGGCTGGGGGTACGAGGGCGTCTCGCTGTGGGCGGTGCACGAGCCGTACGGCGGCCCCGACGCGCTGAAACGCTTCGTGGACCGGGCGCAGGGGCTCGGCCTGGGCGTGGTCCTCGACGTGGTGCACAACCACCTGGGTCCCTCCGGCAACTACCTGCCCGCCTTCGGGCCGTACTTCACCGACCGGCACCAGACCCCGTGGGGTTCCGCCGTGAACCTCGACGCGCCCGGCTCGGACGAGGTGCGCGCCTTTCTGATCGGCAGCGCGCTGGCGTGGCTGCGCGACTACCGGATCGACGGGCTGCGCCTGGACGCGGTGCACGCGCTGAAGGACACACGCGCGTGCCACTTCCTGGAGGAGCTGTCGAGCGCCGTGGACGCCCTGTCCGCCGAGGTGGACCGACCGCTGTTCCTGATCGCCGAGTCCGACCTGAACGACCCGCGTCTGGTCACCGCGCGCGGGGAGGGCGGCCTCGGCCTGCAGGCACAGTGGAACGACGACTTCCACCACGCCCTGCACACCGCGCTGACCGGTGAGGCCCAGGGGTACTACGCCGACTTCGCCCGCTCCCCCCTCGCCGCGCTCGCCAAGACGCTCACCGGCGGCTACTTCCACGACGGCACGTACTCCAGCTTCCGGGGCCGGGGCCACGGACGTCCCCTGGACCGTTCGCGCGTGGCGGGGCACCGGCTGCTCGGCTACAGCCAGACCCACGACCAGGTCGGCAACCGCGCGCAGGGCGACCGGCTGTCGGCGACGCTCTCGCCGGGGCTGCTGGCCTGTGCGGCCACGCTGACGCTGACCGCGCCGTTCACGCCGATGCTGTTCATGGGCGAGGAGTGGGCGGCGGGCACGCCCTGGCAGTTCTTCACCGACCACACCGATCCGGAGCTCGCGGAGGCGGTACGCCGGGGCAGGCGGCGCGAGTTCGCCGAGCACGGCTGGGCCGAGGAGGACGTACCGGACCCGCAGGACCCGGCGACCCGCGACCGGTCCTGCCTGGACTGGTCCGAACCGGAGCGCGAGCCCCACGCGCGCGTGCTCGACTGGTACCGCCGGCTGATCGCCCTGCGGCACGCGCAGGCGGACCTCACCGATCCCGACCTCTCCGACACCAAGGTGGCCTACGACGCGGCCGCCCGCTGGTTCGGCTTCCGGCGCGGTGACGTGCGGGTGGCCGTGAACCTCGGCAAGGAGGCGGCGGAGATCCCCCTGGGGACCCGCCCGATCGAGGTCCTGGCCGCGTGGGAGCCGGTCGAGGCGCCCGGGGCGGACGGCGTGCTGCGGCTGCCCGGGGAGTCGTGCGTGGTGCTGATCCAGGAGTGACGCGGGCCCTGCCGACAGGATTTCTCTAGAGCTCGTCGCCCGTGTCGTCCTCGCGGAACTCGCTCACCCGTTCCAGCAGGATCGCCTCCCAGGCGCGCCGCAGCCGGGTCCGCAGCAGGGGCAGCGAACCGGCCTCGCGGCCGGCGACACCGGCGGCGAGGTGGATCAGGGTGTCGCAGCGGGCGAGCCACAGACCGCGCAGGCAGGGACGGGCCCCGTACCCGGAGAGGGTGGCGGCGCGGACGGCGGCGCCGGACCCGACGGCGAGGACGAGCCCGGCGATGTCCTCGGCCGGGTCACCGAGGACGGCGTCGGTCCAGTCGAGGACGCCGCGCACCCGGCCGTCGGCGCTGACCACGAGGTGCTCGCCCCTGAGCGCGTGATGGACGAGGACGGCGCCGGCCGGCTGGGCGGCGAGCTGGGCCGCGCCCGGCGGGGTCAGCTGGGTCAGGCGCGAGGCGTCGAACTCGTCGGCCTCCGCGAGGGCCTTGGCGGCGGACACGGCCATCCGGCGCAGCGCCTCCAGTGAGCGCGGGGCGGCCCGGGGGACGCCGAGCGCCTCGGCCTGGCGGGCCGGCACCTCGCGCAGCCCCGTGAGCAGCCCGGCCAGGTCCGCCTCGCCGACCGCCGACACGTCGTACTGCTCCGCCGTGCCGCCGAGCACCTTGGTGTCCAGCGTGTAGGTCAGGCCGGCAGCCCATTCGCCATGCGCCACGCTGGTCGGCACCGCGACCGGGACGTGCGGGCGGACGACGTCACGCAGGCGCAGTTCGCGGCGCTGGCGCGTGGCGGCGTCGCGGTCGGGGGCGAGGCGCAGGACGTGGCGGGTGCCGACCCACCACGTGGAGTGCTCGACACCCTCGGCGACGGGCCGGATCTCGGGCCCGGCGGCGCCCACGCCACCGTTGCCGTTGCCGTCGCGGATCGCCGGGCCGGACTGCGCCTCCTCGGTGGCCTGGCCCTCCTTGGTGTCCTTGAGCAGGGAACGGACCAGTCGGTGGACGGTGTCCGCGGTGGGTGTCGGTGCCTGGGTCATGGTCGCGCCGTAGTCGCTCGGGGGTGTGCGGGGGCTCCTGGGTCGCTCAGTCCACTATGACCATCTCGCGGGTGGTGTCGTTGAGACGGCGGCCGCCGTCCTCGGTCACGGTGACGATGTCCTCGATGCGTACGCCGAAGCGCCCGGGCAGATAGATGCCGGGCTCCACGGAGAAGCACATCCCGGGCACGAGGGGCTGCTCCTCGCCCTCGATCATGTACGGCGGTTCGTGCGTGGTGACGCCGATGCCGTGCCCGGTGCGATGGATGAAGTACGTGCCGTAGCCCGCGTCGGCGATGACCGCGCGGGCGGCCCGGTCGACCTCCTGGCAGGCGACGCCGGGCCGCACCGCGCGGAAGCCCGCCTCCTGGGCCTCGCGCACGATGTCGTGGACCCGGCGCTCCTCGTCGGTCGGTTCGCCGACGTGGACCGTGCGGGAGGTGTCGGAGCCGTAGCCGTCCCTGAGGCCGCCGAAGTCGAGGACGACCATGTCGCCGCGGTCGATCACGCGGTCGCCGACCTCGTGGTGCGGGTTGGCGCCGTTCGGGCCGGAGGCGACGATCGTGAAGTCGACCTGCTCGTGGCCGTGGGCCCGCAGCAGACGGCTGAGGTCCGCCGCCACCTCCGACTCCCTCCGGCCCGCGAAGGGGACGTCGCGGATCTCCTCGAACGTCGCGTCGGCGGCGGCACCGGCGGCCGCCATCAGCTCCAGCTCCGCCGCGTCCTTGACGGCGCGCAGCATGGGCAGGGCGTCGGTGAGGGAGGCGTAGGAGGTGCCGGGCAGCGTCCTCTGCAGGCCCAGCAGGTGCATCGCCCAGGTGTTGTCGCTGATGGCGAAGCCGGCGCTGCCGTCGAGGAGGGCGGCGGTGACGGCGTAGGGGTCCTTGCCGTCGGTCCAGTCGCGCAGGGTGAGCGCCGGGGCGCCGGGGGCCTGGGCGGCGTCCGGGGCCTCCAGGGTGGGGACGACGAGGACGGGGTCGTGGCCGGGGACGAGGACGAGGAGGGTGAGCCGTTCGGTGACGGCGGTGGGCGTGTAGCCGGTGAGCCACACCAGGTCCGGGCCCGGCGCCACGAGCAGACCGGCGAATCCGGCGTCGGTGGCCGCGCGTGCGGCGCGCTCCATGCGGGCCCGGTAGTCGTCGGCGGTGAAGGACACGGGCGTACGGCCGGTCATCCGGGCCTCCCTGAGCGGATGGGTGGGCTACGGGCAGCATCCTGCCCGGACGGCGGGGCCTGCGCGAGCCGGTTGTCGGGGGTTTCCGGAGTACTGACGTTTGAGGGCCGAGCGCTAACGGAAGGCGATTGCCATTCCATTAGCGCTAATGGTTTGATGCGAGCCAAGCATTACTCGACGTGGACGTCCGGGGGACGTGCAAGGGAGGCCGACCGCAGTGCTCGTACTCGCACACATCAGCGGCCTGCGTCTGGACGGCGGCGCACGGGCCACGGAGCGTGCCGAGCGGGTGCGCGACCGGCTGTGGGAGCTGCCGGGGCAGGTGGACGCGCTGCTGGTCACCGGGGACATCGCGGACCACGGCACGGAGGCGGAGTACGAGGAGGCGGCGCGGATCCTGGAGCTGCGCGGCGGCGACGCCCCGTTCCCGGTGCTCACCTGCCCGGGCAACCACGACTGCCGCGCCCCGTACCGCAAGGCCCTGCTGGGCCTGCCCGCGGCCGACGGGCCGGTCAACACCGTGCAGGTCTTCGACGGCGGTGCGGTGCTGATGTGCGACTCCAGCATCCCCGGCAGGGACGACGGGGCGCTGGACGAGGAGACGTACGACTGGATCGAGGGAACGCTCGACGAGCTCGACGGGGCCGTTCCGGCACTGCTGGCCTTCCACCATCCGCCGGTGGCGCCGCACCGTCCTCCCCCACTGCCCGAGAGGCGTGGGAGGTGCCCCCGCCCGGACTCCCACCGGCTCGGCGGGGCGGACCGGCTCGCCGCGCTGCTGGGGCGTCGGCCGGAGATCGCCGGGCTCGTCACGGGGCACGCGCACATGCCCGCCGCCACCTCCTTCGCGGGGCGGCCGCTGGTGGTCGGCCCCGGGGCGACCTGGGCGCCGCCGCTGCCGTGGGAGGGCGAGCAGGTGGCTGACCGTGATGCTCCGGTGGGCCTGGCCTTCCATGTGCTGGACGACGAGGGGCGGCTCACGAGCCACTTCTGGACGGTGAGCGTGTGAGGGTCAGGTGACGACGCCGGGGACGGCCTTCAGCTGCTGGTAGCCGCCGCTGCGGTGGCGCACCGTCAGGACGAGCTCGGCTCCCGGTCGGGCCCGGCCGACCGCGCGGGCGAGGTCGGCGGCGGAGTCGACACGGGTCTTGCCGAGGGCGAGGAGTACGTCGCCCCGGACCAGCCCGGCCGAGTAGCCGGGGCCGGGCACGTGCACGCCCACGACGAGCGCGCCCACCTTCTCGGCGTCCACGGCCTCCAGCCCGAGGGTCGCGCGGACGGGCGCCGGCGCGGGGGACGGCGTCACCGAAGGCCCGGGCGCGCCGGTGGGAGCGGCCGACGCCCCTGGAATCACCCGCCCCGCCTGCTGTTGCAGTGCGGCGAGCTCGCTCATGCCGATCACCGTGGCGCCCACGAGGCCGAGTCCGACACCGGACAGGACCAGGACCGTCCCGACCAGCAGGCCGCACAGGAGGGTCGTGAGCCGTCCGCCTCGACGGCGCACGGCGTGCGGGCGCCGCGTCGGGCCCTCGTTCGTGCCGCCGCCCGGCTTCTCCCCTCCCGGCATCGGCTTGGGACGCAACGCTGTCTGTTCCATGGATCGCCTCCGGCTGGTGCGGGCCGCTTCCGGATCGTGCGGATCACCGCCGGAGGGTGCATTACCCGGCGCACCGACGCACGACGTACCACGAACGAGTGAGACTGCCGAGGGGTCGCAGGCGGGAAGCCATAGCCGTCACTACGCCCGCGCCGGCCACGGGCGTCACGGCGCCTTCGCCGACCATGCCGTCACAAGGTCTCCGCCAGGATCGCCGCCGCTCCCCTCAGGCTCCCTGTGTGGACGAGTTCGACACGGTGGACGACTCGGGGCTCGGTCACGGGGACGGCGACCGCGCCCGGGACCCCCGTGGCCGCCGAGGTCGGCAGCAGGGTCAGGCCGTGGCCGGTGGCGGACAGGGTGGTGAGGGTGCGCAGGTCGGTGCCGTCGTAGCGCAGGGCGGGGCGGAAGCCGTGGCCGCCGTTCGCCGCGCGGAGTTGAGCCAGGGGCAGTCCCGCGTCGGGGGCGTCGAGCCAGCGGGCGTCGGCGAGGTCGCCGAGGCGCAGCGCGGGGCGGCGGGCCAGCGGATGCGTGCCGGGCAGCAGGACGCACACCGGCTCCTCCGCCACCGCGTGCGTGGTCAGCGGTGCCACGTCCGGCAGCCGGAGCGGGTCGCTGGGCGCGGCCAGGCCGTCGACCAGGCCCAGGTCGGCCGTGCCGGTGGCGACGGCCGCCGGGATCTCCTCGCGGGTCAGGACCCGCAGCGTCACACCCGCGGCGGGGAGCGCGGCGAGGACGCGGCGGCCGAGCGCGGTCGGGGTCGCCGCGAGCGTCAGCCCGTGCTCGGGGGCGTTCGCCATGCGGGCGACGTCCGCGCGGGCCGCGTCCAGGCGCAGCAGCAGCGGACCCACGTGTTCGAGGAGCCGTTCGCCGGCCGCCGTGGGGGCGACGGGGCGGCGGGTGAGCAGCGGGGCGCCGAGGTCCTGTTCGAGGGCGGCGATGTGCTGGGACACCGCGGACTGGGTGTAGCCCAACGCGCGGGCTGCCTCCGAGAAGGAGGCGAGGCGGGCCACGGTGACGTACGTGCGCAGCAGGTGCGGGTCCATGCGCACCAGGATCCCATCGACATCAGATCTGCTTATCGAGGGTGCAGGAATCATCGTTGGACGTGAACGCGGGCTGGTGTCGAGGATGAGCGCATGACCGAAAGCGCAGTTCAGATCGCCAAGGTCGCCCTCGTCGGCGACCGCTCCCCCAACGTCGTCTCGCACACCCGCGTCCCGCTGCTCCTCGACGCGCTCGCCGCCCGCGAGCGGCTCGTCCTCGACGCCTACTGGATCCCGTCCGAGGACGCCGAGGCCGAGGGCGCGGTACGGGGTTTCGACGCGGTGTGGGTCGTACCGGGCAGCCCCTACCGCAGTGAGGCGGGCGTGCTGGCCGCGATCCGTACCGCGCGGGAGGAGGGCATCCCCTTCCTCGGCACGTGCGGCGGGTTCCAGCACGCGCTGCTGGAGTTCGCCCGGGGCGCGTGCGGGTTGACGCGGGTGGCGCACGCCGAGAACGACCCCGACGCCGAGGACTTCCTCATCGAGCCGCTCGCCTGCTCGCTGGCCGGTCACGAGGACGTCGTCCTCGTCGAACCGGGCTCGCTCGCCCACTCCGTGCTCGGCACGGAGCGCACGGTCGAGCGCTACTCCTGCCAGTACGGGCCGTCCCGCCACCTCGACACCCTGCGCGCGCACGGTCTGCGCTTCTCCGGCCGGGACGAGGCCGGGCAGGTGCGGATCGCCGAACTCCCCGGCCACCCCTTCTTCCTGGCGACGCTCTTCCAGCCAGAGCTGTACGGCGACGGCTCGCGCCCGCACCCCGCCGTACGGGGGCTGGCGCGAGCCGCGGTCGAGCACGCCGCACGGCGGGCGGGGCAGCCCGCGTGACCGGGGACGTCAGAGGCGGGCGGGCAGCAGCGGGGCGGGGGGCCGGTCCGGGGTGAACCCGTGGGTGCGCCGGGCCAGGTGGTCCGCCTTGTAACGGTCCACCACACGGTGCCAGTTGAGAATGCCGGCCAGCCAGTTCTGCAGGTCGGCGACATAGTTGCCCATGGCGTCGCGGGCCGCGTCCGACAGCTCGAAGTCCTCGTACAGGATGGGTAGTTCGTGGGCGATCACATGCTCGAACTGCTGCATGCGCTGGGTCATCAGGTCGTGGACGATGCCCAGCGCGGTCGGGTAGTCGCAGCCGAAGAAGTTCTGCACGACGAGGATCGCGTTGTGGACCTCGCCCTCGTACTCGATCTCCTTCTGGTAGGAGAAGACGTCGTTGACCAGGCAGGCGTAGTCGATGGCCGCGTTCTCCAGGGAACGGACGGGACCACTGCGGTAGACCTCCGGCGGGATGGCGGGGCCCTGGCCCATCCGGCACATGCTGAGGGTGAGGTCGGAGCCGAAGGTCGCGCGCCGCATCTCCAGGTAGTCGACGGGGTCGGGGACACGGTGGTGGAGCTGGTTGGACACCTCCCACACCCAGCTCTCCGTCATCACGTCGACCGCGGCCTTCAGGGTGCGCCGCTGATCGGGGGTCATCTCCGCCGTCGTGCGCGCCCACAGGTCGATCAGTCCGCGCTCCATGGCGTTGACGGGGACGGGGAACCCCGTGCCGTCGACGGGCATGCAGTCGGACAGGCGGGCCGTGGTCAGCCGGGCGGAGGCCAGGTCGCGGCGGGCGCCGAAGACGAGCGGGTAGTAGTCGTCGCCGTAGGTGCCCCAGGCGAGCCAGTGCGAGCTGAGGTCGAGGGCCTCCTCGGTCGCGTCGGGGTCGAGCCCGGCGGAACAGAGCGGGAGGTCGGCCGCGGCGAGCTTGTCCTCGTCCCAGACGCCCTCCTCCAGGATGCCCATGCGGTGCGCCCAGTCGGTGAGGCGGTGCCGGGCACCCTCCAGGTGCGGGCACAACTCGACCTCGAACGGCATGTGGAAGTCGGGGAGTCGGGAGGGCCCCACCTTCTGGAAGGGCACGTGGCGATGGGCCCGCAGACGTTCGGCGGCGGCCGAGGCGAGCAGGGCGCCGACGTCGGCGGCGGAGGTGCCGGGGCCGGCCAGGCGCTGCCAGGGGGTGGTGGAGGTGGCGCCCTCGTTCATGTAGCGGCTGGAGCGCAGGTGCCATTCGTGGCCGCCGGACTGCCAGTCCTGAAGTCCCTTGGTGTACGCGGCGACCGCGGCGACCTCGTGCGGTGCGAGCCCCTTCTCCAGGGCCACGGCGGGCACTTCGGTGAACGCGGTGTGCTCGAACTGGTGCAGGCGGGAGGTGAGGATGTCGTTGACGGTGTCGGCGGCCTGCTGGGTGGTGCAGCCGAAGAAGGTCTCCAGGACGAGCACGCCGTTGCTGTTCTCGCCCTCGTCCTCGACCTCGCGCTGGTAGGAGAAGAGGTCGTTGCGCAGGTGCACGGCGTCGGAGAACGTCTCCATGAGGACCCTGAGGGGCCGCGTACCGGCCACGGCCGCGGGCACCTCGGCGGTCGCGTACTCCACCAGACCCGCCGACCAGGGGGCGCCGCCCACCTTGCGCCGCATCTCGATGTACTCGACGGGGTTGGCGATCCGCCCCTCGTTGATGTTGGACAGCTCCCACAGGGACTCGTTCAACAGGTGCTCGGTGGCCACGGCGAAACGGCGGCGCCAGTCGACCGACATCGACGGCACCGTGCGCGCCCACAGGTCGGCGAGACCCGCCTCGACCGGGTTCCGCGGCTCGGGCACCGGCGTCGACAGGTCCAGCGGCATGAACAGCGGCAGCCGGTCCAGGTGGGCCTTGCCCGCGACGCGGTCCTGGGTGCGCTTGTACATGTCGAGGAAGTGGTCGTCGAAGAAGAACACCCACACGTACCAGTCGGTGATGAGCGAGAGCGCCGGGCCGTCGCAGTCGGGGTGGGTGTAGGCGCAGAGCAGCCCGTAGTCGTGCGCGTCGAGGTCGGTCTGCTCCCAGATCCCGGACCCCTCCAGCATGCCCATGTCGCGCGCCCACCGCGTCGAGTGGGCGCGCGCCTCTTCCACGTGCGGGTTCAGCCGCGCGGGGTGCGGCATGTAGAAGTGCGGGAGTTCGAACGGCTGCGTCATGGCCGGGCCCTACCCGGGGCCCTCGGCAGCCATCCGCGGGGCGGGACATGATCACACCATCGCGTGAATCAACCCGGAATTCCGTGCCCTGTGGCGGAGTTGGCCGGCTTCACCCCAGGCTGCCCCTTGCGTTACCGCCGGACCTGGATCAGCGCGTGCGTCCCGCCCGTCCGCCAGCGCTGCCCCTCGGCGGCCACCAGCGCGGCCTCCGTGGCGGGGTCGAGCCCGGTGATCACGTCGGACTTCAGGGTGCGCAGGGCGGCGACCGGGCTCGGGAAGTGGGCGGTGACGTCGGCGAAGGAAGTGGTGGGTGGCCACCGGCGGTCGCCCACCAGGCGGCGGTAGTTGAGGTCGCCCTTGACGATGGTCAGCGTGGCCGCGCCGAACTCCGCGCGCAGGTCGGCGGGCAGCGCCTCGAACGGCAGCGGGGCGGCGGCGAAGGGGTGGGCGCGCACCGTGAGGCTGCCGTCGGCCAGCGCGGACCACAGGCGCCTGCCGTACGTGGCCGCCGCGCCCGGTGCCGCCGTCAGCCGGCGCAACGCGTCGACCAGGTCGGCGGTCGTGGCGTCGGAGACGTAGTACGGGTACGGCTTGAGGTGCAGGACGGCCCGGCCGACGCGTCCCTGGTCCAGGAGATGGGCGACGAGGAGCAGGTCGGGGATGAGCTCGCGGCCCGCGTTGTCGGCGATCAGGCAGAGGGTGCCCGTGCCGGAGGCGGGGAGCAGCGACCAGAGCGTGTCGCTGTCGTCGGCGACGAGGGCGGGCGTGGGGGCCGGGGTGTCGGCGCCGCCCGCGGAGAGACGGAAGCCGAGGTCGGCGCGGTTGCCCCACAGGGAGCCGTGCAGGAGGGCATTGGCGCGTTCGTCGGCCGGGCGGCCCTCCAGGTCGTCGAGCGCCGCCAGTTCCTCGTCCGTCTCGGAGGCGTCGAGTTCGGCCAGCTTGGAGGGCCGGAAGGGGTCGATGCCCTGCCAGGCTCCGGTGCCGAAGTAGCCCACGGCCTGGAGGAGTTGGCGGTAGAAGTAGCTTTCGGACCAGAGCCAGGGCACGTCGAACCAGGACCGGCCCACCTGGTCCGCGAGGCCCCAGGCCCGCCATCGCTCCCCGTCGTGCGCGTCGGCGGGCAGCGGCTCGATCACGCCCTTGGCGCAGTTCTCCAGCAGGGCGTCGAGGGCACGGTGCTGCTCCGGTCCGTACGGGAAGGCGTCGCGCACCTGGTGGATGATCGCGGGGTGCCGCTCGGCCAGCACGCTGTGCGGGAAGGAGCCGGGCTCGTCGCCGAGGATCACGGGGGCGGAGGGGGTGTGGGGCATGCGCCTCACCGTACCGCCCGGCCGGCACGCCACCCCCGGTCACCCGCCACGGCCCGTCACTGCATCTCGTACACCCTGATCTCCCGCTCCAGCCGCGTCGCCAGGGTCAGATAGCGCGGGCGGCGGGTCACCGGTACCAGGCCGCGGATCAGGACGTGCCACATCTCGGCGACCCTGCGCGGCAGTCGGGTGGGGGGTTCGGTGGTGCGGCCGACGACCCGGGTGCCGACGAAGAAGCTGACGAGGGAGTGGGCGACCGCGTCGACGTCGATGTCCGGGTGGAGGTCCGCCTCCTTGACCGCGCCGACGAGCCGACGCGAGATCAGGTCGAGCCACTCGTTGAACGGATGCCGCAGGGGTGCGCGCACCTCCGCTCCCCCGGTGGCGAGCCGGAGGCCGGCCCGGGTGATGGGGCCCTCGACGGACAGCCGGGCGAGGCCGAACGTCAGACGCATCAACGCTTCGAGGGACGAGCAGCCCCGCTCGTCCACTTCGCCGGCCAGTCGCCGGGAGGCCTGCGACTGGAGCTCCATGATGGCGTGGGCCAGGTCCTCCTTGGCCGCGAAGTGGAAGTAGAGCGCGCCCTTGGTGACATGGGCGTGCTGAACGATGTCGCTCAGGCTCGTCGACTCGTACCCATGACGGTCGAACAGGTCGGCGGCGGCCGTGAGGATCGTCGCTCGGGTCTGCTCGGCGCGTAGTTGCCTCGCCATCGGCTGGACACTCCTGGGACGTAAAGAACGGGTCATGCCGTTTGTTTCTTACCCCCCGCACACCATAACTCACTCTGCGGTGGTGGCGACCACACATTCGAAGACCGTCGACTCGCCCTGCGTGCCCACGACTTGCACCTTCGTGCCGTCGCCGCCGCTCGCCTCGATCCAGGCAGGTTGATCCAGTTCGGCGAAGCGATGGAAGGTCGCGTGGTAGGACACGGGTACCTCCCGGTCGGAGCTGCGCAGGTGGGCGGCCTGGCGGGCGGCCTCCATGAGCAGCATGCCCGGGACGTGGTCGAGGGGATGATCAAAGAAAACGGGGTGTGCGGTATGCACGCGCAACTGCCAGCGGTCGGGGCGGTCGTCGGGGGCGAGGACGACGTCCCCGGGCTGGACGCGGTCGACGGCGGCCGGGGGCAGTCCGGGCGGGACGGGCACGGCCGAGACCGTCTCCGGCGCGCGGCCGCCACGCAGTCGCCGGTAGACGGCGGGCCCGACGCAGGTGAAGGCGACGTCGGCGGTCGCGACCAGGGCACCGGCCCGCAGCACGCTTGCCTGGTAGCGGGCGGACGCGGGACGGGTGCCGCGGTAGCGGACCTGGGTGAAGTCGATCTCGACGACGAGCTCCGCCGGCCGCGGGCCGACGAACAAGTGCTCCGGAAACGTGTCGACTTGGAACTCCTGGAGCACGAACTGATGGTCCAGCGGTACGTCGTAGCCGGTGTGCATGAGAAGCGTGCCGCTCTGCCGGACCGTCTCCACGACGAGCAGTGGATCGTAGGCCGACCAGTCGGACGACACGTGTAACCCGTGGGCTCGCGGCCACTGGGCCGACACGGCGAACCGGTCGGCCCCGGTTCTGTTCCAGCCGGTCAGATAGGTTTCCGCGACCGCCGCACGGTGTACGAGTTGACGGGGGACGGTCGCCGTCATGGGCGGGGTATCGGCAACCTGCCGCGGTCGAGTCATCTCGCTCCCTACGGTCCCCGAAGGCCATGGCGGACGGTGAGTCGTCCACTCCGGTGAGCGTTAGAGTACGAGGCGACCGGTTTGTTTTCAATGGAGATCAGTCGAAGACCCTCTATGATCGGGCCGTTCCGGCACACCAAGGCAAAAACAGACTGACTCGGCGCCGCGGAGGGGCTCTTATGGCGAAACAGGAGCGCGCCATCAGGACGCGCAGGGCGATCCTGGAAGCCGCCGGCGCGGTGTTCGACGAACACGGCTACACGTCCACGACCATCGCCATGGTCCTCGAGCGGGCCGAAGTCACCAAGGGTGCCCTGTACTTCCACTTCCCGTCGAAGGAGTCCCTCGCCCAGGCGGTGCTGGACGAGCAGGTGCCGTTCGGTGCCGTGCCGCCGCAGACCTGCAAGGTGCAGGAGATCATCGACATGACGTTCGTGGTCGGTGAGCGGCTGTTGAGCAACTCCCTGCTGCGGGGCAGTGTCCGGCTCGCGGTGGACCAGGAGACCCCGTCGAGCGTGGATCACGGCGAGCCGTTCCGGCAGTGGGCGGAGCGGCTGACGGTACTGCTGGAACTGGCGCGGGAGCGGGGCGAGTTGCTGCCGACGGTGCGGCCGCGGGAGACCGTGGAGATGATCGTCGGCGCGTTCACCGGCATCCAGTTGATGTCACGGGCGCTGACCGGCCGCGCGGACCTGGGTGGGCGGCTGTCGGTGCTGTGGTCCCACATCCTGCCGAGCATCGCCGTACCGGGTCTGCTCCAGCACCTGGACAGCGCGGCCGACCGCGGCGCCCGGGTCCTGGCGACGCTCGACCCGCTGGACGCGGAGGAGCGCGAGCCCACGCACGTGTGACCGCGAGCCCACGCACATGTGACGCCGGGGAACGCGAAGGCGGGCCGGCCGGCGCCCATCCGCACCGGTCGGCCCGCCCGTTCATGGCGTCACCGCTGTCGACCTCTTCGGTCCAGGGGTCAGAACGTCAGCTTCCAGCTGTTGAGCCGTCCCGTGTCCTGCGCGGCCACGTCCTGCACGCGCAGCTTCCAGGTGCCGTTGGCGACCTCACTGGAGGCGTTCACCGAGTAGGTGGTGTTGACGTCGTCCGCGGAGTCCGAGGTGCTGGAGGACTTCAGGCGGTAGGCCGTACCGTCCGGGGCCACCAAATCGATGACCAGGTCACCGCGGTACGTGTGGGTGATGTCCACGCCGACCTGGAGTGTCGAGGGCGCGTTGCCGCTGCGGCCGGTGACGGCGATGGAGGACTCGATCGCCGAGCCGTTGTCCGGGATGGAGACCGCGGTGGTGTTGGTGAAGGTGGTGCCCCCCGTGGAGCCACCGCCGCCGGAGCCGCTCACCGCCTGCACCGTCTTCGCGGCGTCCGCCAGACCCGCGCCGCAGCCGCCGGAGCAGGAGCCGGGCAGCGCACGGGCGTTGGCCTTGATGGCCGACTCGATCTGGGCCGGGGTCAGCGAGGGGTTCGCCGACTTCAGCAGTGCGACCAGGCCCGCGATGTGCGGGGTGGCCATGCTGGTGCCCTGGTAGTACGCGTACGACTCGGTGGACGGCGTCTTGCTGCCGGAGTTCAGCGTGGACAGGATGCCGTTCGCGGTGCCGGTGCTGGTCTGGCCGCCGGGCGCCGAGATGTCCACGAGGGAGCCGTAGTTGGAGTAGGACGCCTTCGCGCCGGAGCGGTTGGTCGCGGCGACCGAGATGACGTTGTTGCAGTTGCCCGGCGAGTGGTTCGCGACGTTGTCGTTGTCGTTGCCGGCGGCCACGACGATCGTCGTGCCGCGGTTCACGGCCGCGTTGATCGCGCTCTGGGTCGCCGAGGTGCAGGCGCCGTCACCGCCCAGGCTCATGTTGATGACCTTGGCGACGTTGGAGTTGGCGGGCACACCGGAGACGCTGCCGCCGGACGCCCAGGTGATGGCGTCGATGATGTCGGAGTCGTAGCCGCCGCACTTGCCGAGCACACGGACCGGGGAGATCTTCGCGCCGTAGGCGATGCCCGCGACACCCTTGTTGTTGTTCGTGACGGCGGCGATGGTGCCGGCCACGTGGGTGCCGTGCCAGGAGGAGTTGGAGGCCGGGATGCCGGAGCCGCACTCGTTGGCGTTGTACCAGTCGCCCGGGTCCGCGGGGTTGCTGTCGCGGCCGTCGCCGTCGACCGAGACCGCGGTGTCACCGATGAAGTCGTAGCCGGCGACGATGTTCGCGGCGAGGTCGGAGTGGGTGACGTAACCGGTGTCGATGACGGCGACGGTGACGCCCGTGCCGGTGGTGGTGTTCCAGGCGCCCGGCACGTTCATGCCCGCGGTGGCCTCGTACAGGTCCCACTGCTTGGCGTACTCGGTGTCGTTCGGGTCGGCCTTCGGCTTGTTGAGGCGGTCCGGTACGACGTAGGCGACCTGCGGGTCGGCCTGGTACTCGGCGACGACGTCGGCGACATCGGCCCGGGTGAGGTCGGAGCCCAGGTCGACGAGGGCGGCGCCGGTGCCGAGGCGGCGCTGGAAGTCGACGTCCTCGCCGGCCTCCTTGCCCTTGGCAGCGGCGTCGGCCTCGGCGGCCTTGTTCGACTTGGCCTCCTCCGCACCGGACTTGTAGCCGACGATGAGGCGCTCGGCGGTGGTGCCGGGGGCCGCCTCGGTCTGCGCGGCGGGAACGGCGGAGGTGTCCCGGGGGGCGGATTCCTGGGCGACGGCGACGGAGGCGGTGCCGGTCGTCAGCAGGGCTGCGGAGAGGGCGGCGACGGATATGAGCTTCCGTCTGAGGGAGGGAGAGGTGCGCAAGGGCTTGCCTTTCGTTGCCGTACTCCGGGCAGCGCGGAGTGGCGCGGTTCGAATCGCTTCGTCGTCGAAGCGGAGGGGGGTGCGTCGAAAAGCGGAGCGACGGCCGGCCAGGCGCGTGTGCCGACCGGACGAGGGGTTACCTGTGGGTCAGCTGTGGTGGAACGATAGGCAAAGCGAAGGTCATAGGGATACAGGGGAAACCCTCGATCAGGCCGGAAACCCACCCTCGACGTCGGCCGGTTGCCGACGAATGTCCTCTTTGCCCGCGCGACTTGTGCGGGTCGGCGCGCGATGGACGCGGCGGGGGTGTACTGAACGCGCCGGGGCCGTCGCCCGTACTTCAGGGGAGCAGACCGTTCCCGTGCCGGCCGAGGAGACGTTCCGGATGCCCCGGATGACCGCACACCGCACCGCTGTCCTGACGGCCGTCGCCGCGAGCCCGCTTCTGCTCGGGGTGTGGGCGGCCGGGCCCGCCCAGGCGCACGGCGCCCCCACGGATCCGGTCAGCCGGGTGGTGGCCTGTTCGCCGGACGGGGGCGCGCGGAAGAGCACGGCGGCCTGCGAGGCGGCCGTCGCCGCCAACGGCGCGCCGTTCACCGCCTGGGACAATCTGCGCGTCGCGAACGTGAACGGCCGGGACCGGCAGACGATCCCCGACGGGGAGCTGTGCAGCGGCGGTCTGCCCGCCTACAAGGGTCTCGACCTCGCCCGCTCCGACTGGCCGTCGACGCGGCTCACGCCCGGCTCCACGCTGAGCATGAAGTACGTCTCGACGATCCCGCACACCGGCACCTTCAGGCTCTACCTGACGAAACCCGGCTACGACCCGACGAAGCCGCTGACCTGGTCCGACCTGCCGCAGCGGCCGTTCGCCGAGGTGACGGACCCGACGTTGACGGGCGGCGCGTACCGCCTGAACGCGAAGCTGCCGGCCGACCGGACGGGGCGGCACGTCCTCTACACGGTCTGGCAGAACAGCAGTACGCCGGACACGTACTACTCGTGCTCCGACGTGGTGTTCCCGGAGGCGAAGGCATCGGCCGCGCCTCCCGCGACCAAGGCCCCGGCCGCGAGCGAGCCGCCCGCGTCCCCTGCAGCCAAGTCGCCGGCGCCGGCGCCGACGCCCTCCACGTCGGCCCCGGCGCCGGCCGCCGCGCGGGCCCGCAGCTCCGCACCGGACAGCGCGCCGGTGGCGTCCACCACCGACGCCGGGTCCGGTCCGTCGGCCCCGATGCTGGCGGGCGGCGCCGCTGCGGTGTTGGTGCTCACCGGCGGCGCCGCCCTGGTCCTGCGCCTGCGTCGGCGCTGAACTCCGCTGCTACGAGGGTCAGTTGACGGTGACCGGCGTGGTCCCGTCGCTCACCGGGGCGTACTTCGCGGTGAAGTAGCCCTTGGCGAAGCACAGGGACGAGCCGGACACCTTCGTGAATTCCTGGGCGGTGAACTTGATGCTGTTGTCGGCGTTGTCCGCCGTGCCGCTCAGGCTGGGCGCCTGGTAGACGCAGTTGATGCTGCCGAGCAAGGTGCGCAGCACGACCGTGGTCTGGATGGTGGAGCCGGCCGCCGGGGTCACCGAGACGGTGCCGTCGGAGGACACGCTCGTCGTGTAGTTCAGGTTGTTGACCGTGATGCCGGTGACACCGAGCACGCCGAGCACGTTCGCGGAACAGTTGGAGAAGGTGTGACCGGTGAGCGACTCGGTCGCCGTGCCGGGCGCGGTCGGGTTGTCGGTGACGGTGGCGGTGAACTGCGAGGACGAGCAGGAGACGCCACTGGTGCCGGTGGCGCTGGAGTAGAGCGTGGCGGTCGTGCCGCTGGCCAGGGACGCGGTGAGGACGTCACCGACGGCCACGGCATTGCCGCCCGCGGTCAGCACCGCGGTGTCGGCCGCGGAGGCGGGGGCGACGGCGGGCAGCGAGAGGGCGGCGACGGTGCCGACGAGGGTGAGGAGAGAACGCGTACGCATGCGGGGTGCCTCATTTCTGGGGAGTGGGGGGCTGAACTCGTGGGGGCGTGGGGGGCCTTCGGGGTGGGGGGCGCGTGTGGTCCCGAAGGAGCTCATGGGGACGGCGCGGCTGGGTGTCCGCCGCTGCCGGTCCGTGACGCCTTCTCCGTACGTGACGGACCGGCAGCGACGGCGGCCGGGACCGGCCGGAGGCGCTGGGGGTGGCCTCCGACCGGGCCGGGCAGGAGGGGGCGACCGGACAGGGTTCCCTGGATGGGAAGGGCGGCCGTGCCGGTGCCGGGAGGTGCTGATCATGCGGACTCGGGGGCAGAACGTGCCCGTGAGGAAGGTAAGTCCGGGAAGTGCGCGCCAGTTGGCCGACGCGCTGCGGATCCGGCGCCACGGATCCGGTGAACCAGGGAGAGTTGTAGACCTGAGGATCTGTCAGCGTCAAGAAGAAAGCCGGAAGTTGTATGCAGAGGACGACCTTGTCGATCTCTGTTTGGCATCCAGGTCACGGATGACACACAATGGACACCCTTTTTTCACAACGGCCTTGACCCCTGGGTGTAACCATCGGTAACTTCCGAGACGGCTACTGACGCGTAACGAGAAAGCCCTTGCGATTTCCGGGAGTTGTGAGGAGGTGTGCGCGACAGCCGCTGTCCGCGCCAGGACAACGCGCCATTTGAAGCCCAACCCGCATGACTATGCCCATGGGAGCAGACATGGCCTCGTCCTCGGACGTCACGTCGTCCGCCGACAACACCCCCGAGAACCCGGTGAGCGGTTCCGCAGAGAGACGCGGCCGGGTCCGGCTGCGCCGGGCCGCCGTGATGGCGGTGCCCGCGACCTGTGTCGCCGCGGGGCTCGCGATCCTCACCGCCGAGGGCGCCCTCGGTGTGCAGTTCTCGATCTCCGGTATGCCGTTCGTGGTCACCGCCGACAAGCTCGAAGGCGATGGCTTCGCGCAGTTCGGCTCGCTGGACCACATGATCCCGAACAGCCCCAACCAGGGCGACACGGGCGGTGACGTGCTGGTCGTCACCTCGGTGGTCAAGAGCGGCAAGCTGACCAACCTCTGCCAGAGTGTCGACCTCGGCGGCATCCAGCTCGTCCTGACGGCCGGCAACAAGGGCACCAAGGTCGCCGTGCAGAACCTGGCCATCGACTCCGACGAGATCACCGGCAACGCCGAGTTCAACAAGATCGAGATCGGCCGCGACGCCAGCACCTTCGACAAGGTCGACACCCGGGGCATGCCGGGCGTCTACGGCCAGCAGGCCGAGAAGGTCGTCATCACCGACCTGTACCAGCACAACTACGGCGCCACCGCGGCCGTCTTCAAGCTGCCCGACCTGCGCATGAAGTTCAGCAGCGAGGGTTGCGAGAAGTGAACCGGTTCCGGCAGTGGAGCGCGCGCCGGCCCTTCCCGGGCGGGCTGATGCTCGTCCTGGGCGGCGCGGAGATCCTGGTGACGATGAAGGCACCGCTGCCGGTCATCCTGCACGTCGGCATGCAGGGACTGGCCGGCTACCTCCTGCCTACCCTGATGGTGCTGATCGGGCTGCTGATCCTGTTCAACCCGGCCCAGCGCCTCTTCTACTCGATCCTCGGCGTCCTGCTCTCCCTGGGCACGTGGCTCACCTCGAACATCGGGGGCTTCATCATCGGTCTGCTCCTCGGAGTCGTGGGCAGCTGTCTCGCCTTCGGGTGGGTGGCCGACCAGGATCCGCGCAAGAGCCGCCGACAGCGCAAGGACGAGGCCCGGCTGCAGGCCAAGGCCGCCGCCGTGCCGTCGTCGTTCGAGCAGCAGGCCGGCGGACCCGCCTGACCGCTGTACGCCCGCGCCGGCCCCCGTGACGGGGGCCGGCGCGGCGGCGTCCCCGGCCGCGCGGGGGCGAACCGGTCAGCGGGTGGTGGCGGGAGCGTCCGCAGAGACGGGGGCGGCGGGAGCCTCCACGGAGGCAGCGGTTCCCTCGTCCTTCATCGCCTTCGCCTCGCTCTTGAGGATGCGCATCGACTTGCCGAGCGCCCGTGCGGTGTCCGGCAGCTTCTTGGAGCCGAACAGCACGATCACGACGATCGCCACGATCAGCAGGTGCCAGGGTTCCAGTCCGTTGCGGAGCATGGCAGCGCCCTCCCTTTCGCCGGGTCGTTCCCGGACTCAGCAGCAATGGTTGCCGTGTTGCGCAACTGTACAACTCCGGGAGGAACGTCGGGTCAGCGCCTTCAGGGTCAGCCCGTACAGGCCGAGGACGACGGCGAGCAGCGGGTAGTACGGCGTCGGCAGCCCCGTCATGCCGAGCGCGGCGCCCAGCGGTCCGGGCGGCAGCAGGAGTCCGACGGCGGCGAGGGCGGCTGCAGCCAGGGCGACGGGGCCGGGCCGTCGGCCCCGTCCGGCGCGGCGGCCGGTCCGCAGGAGCATCATCGCCAGCGCCTGGGTGAGCAGGTTCTCGGTGAACCAGGCGGAGTGGAACACGGCTTGGTCGTATACGGCGTCGGTGAGGTGGGTCCCGTACGACGCGAGCGCGAGGACGCCGAAGGCCGCGAGGTCGGCGGCCGCGTTGAGCACGCCGAAGCCGGTGAGGAAGCGCAGCAGGGACGGCGGGCGCAGCACGCTCGGGCGGCGCGGCGCTGCGGTGCCGGGCTGGACATGGGCGAAGGCGAGTTGGGCCGCGTCGAAGCAGAGGTTCTGGGCGAGGACCTGGGCCGGGAGCATCGGCAGGAAGGGCAGGAACAGGCCCGCGGCGAGCATGGCGAGGACGTTGCCGAGGTTCGAGGACAGCGTGACGCGCAAATACGAGGCGAGGGTGCCGCTGCTGTGCCGGCCCGCGGTGATCGCGTGCCCCAGCGCGGTGAGGTCCTTGTCCGCGAGTACGACGTCCGCGCTCTCCCGGGCCGCGTCCCGAGCACCCCGGGCCGCCACCCCGACGTCCGCCGCCCGCAGCGCGGGCACGTCGTTGACCCCGTCGCCCAGGAAGCCGACGGTGTGCCCGGCGGCCCGCAGCCCGGTGACGACACGGGCCTTGTCGGCGGGGGTGCAGCGGGCGACGACGGTGGAGGTGCGGTGGGTGGAGTCGCCCGGGTCGTGGGTGCGTCGGCCGGGTTCCCACTCCCCCGCGACGCGTACGTCCCCCGGGTCCAGGCCCAGGTCGTGACAGGCGCGGGTCGCTGTGCCCGGGTGGTCGCCGGTGAGGATCAGGACGGTGACGCCGAGCGTGGACAGGTTCCGTAGGGCGTCGGTGGCGGTGGGGGCGGGGGCGTCGTGGAAGGTGAGCAGGCCGCGGAAGGTGAGCCCGCGCTCGTCGGTGGGCGCGTAGGGGCGGGTGCGGGCGGGGCGTTCGGCGGTGGCGAGGGCCAGCACGCGCAGGCCCGCGTGCGCCTCGCGGGCGGCGAGCGCGAGGAGCCGTTCCCGTTCGGTGGGCGTGAGCGCACAGCGCTCCAGTACGGCTTCGGGGGCGCCCTTGCTGACCAGGACGTGCGTGCCGAGGCGGCCGCGGACCACGGCCGTGGAGACGCGCCGCACCGCGTCGAAGGGCACGGCGCCCACTCCGTCGTACTCCTCGCCGACCGTCCCGGCCGTCTCCAGGATCACCTCGTCGAGGGCGTCCGGCGTGGGCGCCTCGGCGAGTTGGAGGGTCCACCAGGCGTTGACGGCGGCCCAGTGCAGCGCGTCCGGGGCATCGCGTCCGTCCGGGCCGAGCGAGCGCGCCACGACCGGCCGGTCCTGGGTGAGCGTCCCGGTCTTGTCCAGGCACAGCACGTCGATCGCGCCCAGGTCGTGCAGCGCGGGCAGCCGTTTGACGATCACACCGTGCGTACGGGCGAGGGTGGCCGCGCCGCGCGCCAGGCACACCGTGACGATCACCGGCAGCATCGCGGGCGTGAGCCCCACGGCCAGCGCCACGGCGAACGGCAGCGTCTCCGGTGCCCGCCCGTCCAGCGCCGCGCCCGCCATCAACACCAGCGGCGGCGTCACCAGCATGAACCGGATCAACACCCACGAGACCCCGTACACGGCCCGGTCGAACGCACTCCTCTCCCGCCGCCCACCGCCCCCCTGCCCGGCGGCGAACCGCGTCCGCGCCCCGGTCCCGAGTACAACGGCAGCGGCGGTCCCAGTGACGACACCGCTGCCCTGGAAGCAGAGGTGGGGGCGGCCGAAGGGGGCGGGCGCCCCCGGAGCCGCGTGGGCCGGCGTGTGTTGCGGCGCGGCCGCTTTCCCCGGCGCGTCCGGCGCGGTCTTCGGTACCGGTGCCGACTCCCCCGTGAGGGCGGACTGGTGGACCGTGAAGCCGTGGGACCGCAGGAGGTGGACGTCGGCCGGGACCAGGTCGCCCGGGGACAGGTGGATCACGTCGCCCGGGACCAGGTCGGTGAGGGGGATCTCGCGGGGGCGTACCGGGCCGGCGGGGGTGCGGCGGAGAACGGTGGCCGTGCCGGTGACCAGTTGGCGCAGGGCTGCCACGGAGCGGTCGGCCCGGTGCTCCCCGGCGGCCCGCAGGACGCAGCTCACGGCGACGAGGGTGAGGATCACCGAGGCGCTGCCCCAGGAGGCCACTAGAGCGGAGACGAGGCCCGAGCAGAGGAGTACGGCGGTGAAGGGGTCCCGCAGGCCGCGCAGGAGGAGCCGGGGCCAGGCGACCGCGCGCGGTGCGGGCACCGTGTTCTCGCCGAACTCCGCGAGCCGGGCGGCGGCCTCCTCCTCGGTCAGCCCGCGCAGCACGGCCAGGGTGCCGGCGGCGGCCGTCTCGGGCGCCACGGACGTCTCACACGCCACGCAGGCGTACCGCGGGGACCTCGGCCCCGCCGGCGGCGCGGTCGGTCAGACGGTCCATCGCGAGCCGTACGACGTCGGCCACGTCCGGGTCGTCGACGAAGTACACCTGTCGACGGCCCTCGCGGCGGGAGCGGACCAGCCCGGCGAGCTTCAGCTTCGTCAGGTGCTGGCTCACCGCGGGCAACGCCCCGCCGACCCGTTCCGCGAGCCCGCTCACGTCGCTCTCGCCGTGCGCCAGTGCCCACACGATGTGCAGCCGCGCGGGCGAGGCCAGCAGCCCGAAGGTCTCGGCCGCCCGTGCGAGCACGTCGGCGGACGGATCCTCGCTGCTCCCACCGTCCCCGGCACCCCTGCCGACCGCCACCGTCCGCTGCCTCCCGTGCCCACCGCGTCCCCTCACGGGTCCGGCCCAGTCTAGGCGCTTGTTCTCGGGGCAACGCCATGGACGCCGTACGGACTTGGGTCGTCGCGGGACCGCATGGTTTCGGCCAGCGTGCCGCTGTGGAGGATTTCTTCCGTCGCTGGAGGTCGGGTGGAGGAATACTCACATCCGGTTTTCGAGCAGATACGCCAACTCGCCCCGCGAAAAGGGCGTTTGGCCCCGGCTCGTAGATCACAATGCGGCAGCGGCAACTCACTGCATGTGGTTGGTCACTTGACTACCGGCGGTCACACACGGTTGGCTCCGAGCCAGCGAAAGTGTCTCGGTCGGCGTCCGTCCCGCGACTTCGACCGTGCTCGCTCTTTCCTCCTGCTCTGCCGCACAGCGAGGTGCACCCCCCGATGAACGCTCCCCTCCCACCTCCCTCCCCCCGCAGATCCGTACGCGTCACGGCTCTCGCCGCAGCCGTGTGTCTCCTCCTCGCCGGCTGCTCCGCCTTCGGCGACACCTCGGCCGACGCGGACGCGGCAGGCCGGGCGGACACCGGGCGGCTGAAGATCGCCCTGGTCACCCACGGCGGCCGGGGCGACGACTTCTGGGAGCTGGTGCGCAAGGGCGCCGAGGCGGCGGCCGAGAAGGACAACGTCGACCTGACGTACGCGAGCGACTCCGACGCGGCGGGGCAGGCGGAACTGGTGCGGGACGCGATCCGCGACCGGGTCGACGGCATCGCGCTGACCCTGGCCAAGCCGCAGGCGATGAAGGCACCGGTCACCGAGGCGAAGTCCGCGGGCATACCGGTGGTCGGCCTGAACTCCGGTCTCAACGCCTGGCAGTCCACGGGGACGCTCGAGTACTTCGGCCAGGACGAGAGCGTCGCGGGCCGGGCCGTGGGCGAGAAGCTGAACGGGCTGAAGGCCAAACACGCCCTGTGCGTCATCCACGAGCGGGGCAACGTCAGCCTGGAGGCGCGCTGCGCGGGCGTGAAGAAGGCCTTCGGCGGCGAGACCCAGATGCTCTACGTGGACGGCACCGACATGAACGCGATGTCCGCCGCCGTCACCGCGAGCCTGGAGCAGGACCCGAGCGTCGACGAGGTCGTCACGATGGGCGCCCAGTTCGCGCTCGCGGCGGTGAAGTCGGTGAAGACGGCGGGCAGCCGGGCGCGGGTGGCGACCTTCGACCTGAACAAGGACCTCGTCGAGGCGGTCCGCGACGGTGACGTGCAGTTCGCCGTGGACCAGCAGCCGTACCTCCAGGGCTATCTCGCCGTTGACGCGTTGTGGCTGTACAAGACCAACGGCAACATCAGCGGCGGTGGTGTCGCGCCGGTGCTCACCGGCCCCGCGTTCGTCACCAAGGCGAACGTCGCCGCCGTCGCCGGATTCGCCGCCAACGGAACCCGCTGACCGACCCCTCCCCGCTCACCGTCCCTCACCGTCCCTCAGACCTTCCCCACCGTCCCCTCCCCACGCTCCCCGCTGATCGCCAAGGATGACGATGTCCCCACGGAAAGGTGCCCGGCGCCGCCGTCTCGGCTCCATACGTCTCTCCCTGATCCTGCTGGCCCTGGTCCCCAGCGTCACCCTCGCCGCCATGTGGGGCGTGACGACGATCCAGATGTTCTCGGAAGGACTACGGCTGCGCGCCCAGACGGAGCTGAGCAAGTCGACCGGCGCCATGGGCACCGACGCCACGCTCGCCCTCCAGGGGGAACGCAGCCTGTCGGCGGCCTGGCTGGCCTCGCCGAAGGGCTCCCGTGCCGCCCTCGACGCGGCGCGCAAGCAGACCGACGAGGCCGTCGCGAAGCTGGTGAGCCGGCAGGACGCCATCCAGAAGGCACCCGACCGGGTCGCGGAGCGGATGTACTCGGTCGTCGCGTCGGTGGGCAGCCTGGAGTACTACCGGGGGCAGGTGGACCATCCGACCGACATCACCGCCGAGCAGGCGCTGGACCAGTACACGTCGATCATCGACGACCAGATCCACGCCTTCCAGGAGCTCTCCCAGGTCGACGACGGTGACCTCACCTCGCAGGCCGGCCCGCTCGTCGCGCTGGAGCACGCGGCGGAGCTGGTCTCCCAGGAGGACGCCCAGCTCACCCTGGCCTGGCCGGCGGGGCAGATGGACGGCAAGGCGTGGACGGAGTACGCGCAGCTCGTGGAAGCGCGCCGCTGGCTGGTCCAGGACCAGGTCGTCCCCGCGCTGACCGGCGCCGCGAAGGCGGAGACCGAACGGATACTGCAGAGCCCCGAGTGGCAGACCCTGGAGGCCGTGGAGGACCAGGTGCTCGCCGCCCGCATCTCGAGCGGCGACGGCCGCAGGATCGTGCTGCCGGACTCGGGCAAGCGGTGGAGCACCGCGATGACGAAGCTCTCCGCGGACTACACGGACCTGATCCAGCAGCAGACGAACGCACTCCTCGAACGAAGTTCGGACCGGGCCGACGGGCTGCTGCTCAAGGCCGCGTCGCTGAGCGCCGGCGGCCTGGTCGCGCTGCTGCTCTGCGTGGGCATGTCCTGGCGGATCACCCGGTCCCTGTCCCGTCGGCTGCGCGGTCTGCGGGAGGCCACGCTGGGCCTGGCGCAGGAACGGCTGCCGGATGTGGTTGCGCGGCTCGACCGTGGGGAGAAGGTCGACGTGAACTCGGCGACGCCCCCGCTCGACTACGGCAACGACGAACTGGGCCAGGTGGCCCAGGCCTTCAACACCGCGCAGCGCACCGCGGTGCACACCGCGGTCGAACTCGCCGACACCCGGCGCGGTTTCCAGAAGGTGATCCTCGGCATCGCCCGGCAGAGCCAGAACCTGGTCAACCTCCAGCTCAGCAAGCTGGACGCGCTGGAACGCCGGCACCAGGACCCCGACGTGCTCAAGGGCCTGTACGAACTGGACTCGACGGCCAGCCAGTTGCGCCGCTACGAGGAGAACCTCGTCATCATCAGCGGCGAGCGGCCCGGACGCACCTGGAGCGAACCGGTCGCGCTGATCGACATCCTGCGCAGCGCGGTCGGCGAGGTCGCCGAGTACCAGCGGGTGGAGGTGCACACCCAGGAGGAGGTGTGTCTCGCCCCGCCGGCGGTCGCGGACGTGATCCATCTGCTGGCCGAGCTCATCGACAACGCGACCGTGTACTCGCCCTCGCCCAGCCCGGTCTGGGTGCGGGCCTCGATGGTGGCCAAGGGTCTCGCCATCGAGATCGAGGACCGGGGCCTCGGCCTGTCCGAGGACGACTACGCCTCGCTCAACGCGCAGTTGGCGGAGCCTCCGCAGTTCGACGTGGTGGGGCTCGCGGACGACCTGCGCCTCGGCATGTTCGTGATCTCCCGGCTCGCCCACCGGCACGGCATCACCGCCCATCTGCGCTCCTCGCCGTACGGCGGGACCACGGCGATCGTGCTGATCCCGCACGACATCGTGGTCCCGGAGGCGCCCGGCGAGCCGGAGGGAAGCGTCGACGCCGAGGCGACCGGGCCCGCCCGGGAGGCGCTCCCGCCCCGCTCCCCCGTCCCGGTCCGCACCCCTGCCGTGGCCGCCGCCCCCACGGCGCCCGCGCGGACCGACGGGCTCACCCCGCTGCCCCGGCGCGTCCCGCAGACCAGCCTGGCCGTCGAACTGCGCGAGGAGGCCTGCCCCGCCGAGGAGGACACCTCGGCCGACGACTTCACCGCGGAGCGCGCCGCCTCCTCGCTCGCCGGTTTCCAGCGCGGCACGCTCCGCGCGCGGGACGGCGAAGGACCGGAGCCGGACGACGCAGGACCGCCGGACGACGCAGCGGAGCCGGCCGCCGCGGGCGCCTCCCCGACCTCGACCCCACCCGCCGACCGCTCGTGAAGGACACCGCCATGACACGCCCCATCCCCGCCACGAACACCCAGCTCGACCAGTTGCTCACCGGACTCGTGGACCGGGTCGCCGACGTGAACCAGGCCGTCGTGCTCTCCGACGACGGGCTGGTGGTCAGCAAGTCGACCGGATTTCTTCGTGACGACGCCGAACGCCTCGCGGCCACGGCGTCCGGGCTGATGAGTCTCAGCAAGGGCGTCAGCATGGACTTCCGGGGCGGGCCGGTGCGCCAGGCGCTCATCGAGATGGCCAACAGCTATCTGATCCTCACGGCCGCCGGGCCCGGCGCCCATCTCGTGGTGCTGACCGGGCCGGGCGCGGACGTCGGGGTGGTGGCGTACCAGATGAACATGCTGGTGAAGAAGATCGGCGAGCACCTGAGCGCGGCGCCGCGGGCCGGTGTCGGTCCCGTTGTCGGCAACGGCGGGTGAGGTGAGCGGAGCCGACGAGGCGGGCCGACTGGTACGACCGTTCGCCCTCACCCGCGGACGGACCCGGCCGAGCCGCGCCGACTTCACGCTCATCACCACGGTGACCGCGGTGGATCCGCCGCCCGACCGGGCCGTGCGCCCGCAGCCCGAGCAGGCGCGGATCCTGCGGCTGTGCGCGCGGCCGGTCGCCGTGGCGGAGCTCGCCGCCCATCTCGACCTCCCGGTGAGCGTGGTCGTCATCATGCTCTGCGACCTGCTGGAGGCGGGCCTGATCACGGCGCGTCCGCCGCATCCCGTCTCCGGCACCCCGGACCTGGACCTGCTGCAGAAAGTGAGGGACGGTCTTGGCCGGCTCTGACACCACCGCCGCACCCGACACCGTGAAGATCCTCATCGCCGGCGGCTTCGGCGTCGGCAAGACCACCCTGGTCGGCTCGGTCAGCGAGATCGCCCCGTTGCGTACGGAGGAACCGCTGACCGTGGCCGGGCTGGGCGTCGACGACCTCGTGGGCATCGAGGAGAAACGTGCCACCACGGTGGCCCTGGACTTCGGTCGCATCACCATCAGCGACGACCTGGTGCTGTACCTGTTCGGCACGCCGGGGCAGCAGCGGTTCTGGTTCATGTGGAACGACCTGGCCGTGGGCGCGCTGGGCGCGGTGGTGCTGATCGACGTGCGGCGCCCTGAGGCGAGTTTCGCGGCCGTCGACTTCTTCGAGCGCCGGGGCATTCCCTTCGTCGTCGGCGTCAACGGCTTCCACGGACTGCACCCGTATCCGCCGGAGGACGTCCGGGACGCCCTGGCGCTGCCGGAGCACATCCCGGTGCTGCTGTGCGACGCGCGGGAGCGGGAGTCGTGCCGGGACGTGCTGATCGCGCTGATCGACCGGTTGATCGCCACGGTCTGAAGCAACCGCGGCACGGTGAACCGTCGGGAACGGATGGCGGTTTCCCGCCAAGCACGTCCGTGTCATTGACGCTCACCCGCCTCAGCTCTACCTTCTGACCGCTCCACCGAACCGCGTTCGACACATCGAACACTCTAGAGCGCGCCTTGAGCGCCTTGAGGGCACCCGCACCCCCTGGAGAGCACATGACCCCGGCCCCCCAACCCTCCCGCCGTACGATCCTCGGCCTGGCCGCCGCCGTGCCGCTGAGCCTGACCCTCGGTTCCGGCTCCGCCCAGGCGGCCGACTCGGCGTACGTCATGGCGTACTTCACCGAGTCCACGACCATGCTCGAGGCCAACTACGGCCTGCACCTGGCCGTCAGCCGGGACGGTCTGCAGTGGATGCCGCTGAACCAGAACAACCCCGTGGTCACGCCCACCGAGGGTTCGCTCGGGCTGCGTGACCCGTTCGTCCTGCGCAAGCAGGACGGCACGTTCGTCGTGCTCGCCACGGACCTCAACGGCACCGACTGGAACTACGTCAGTCAGTACGTCCACGTCTGGAACTCCACCGACCTGCGCACCTTCACCGGCTACCACCGGCTGAAGCTGCACGACATGAACACCCACAGCTGGGCGCCGGAGGCGTTCTGGGACGCGGGTCGCGGGCAGTACGCGCTCATCTACTCCGCGGTCAACAGCAGCGGACACAACGTCATCATGGTCAACTACACGACCGACTTCGTCACGGCGTCGGCCCCGCAGGTCTTCTTCGACCCCGGCTACGACGTGATCGACGGTGACATGGCCGTCGGCGTGAACGGGGTCAACTACCTGTACTTCAAGAAGAACGGGACCCTGGTCGGGGCCAGGTCGACCTCGCTGAACCCGGGCAGCTTCACGCCGTTCAGCACCGCGGTCTCGCACGGCGGCACCGAGGCCCCCACCCTGGTCAAGTCGCTGTCGTCCGGCACCTGGTACCTGTGGGGCGACACCTACACCCCCAACGGCGTCTTCTACGCCTGGCAGAGCGGCGACCTCGCGGCCGGCACCTGGACCGCGCTGGACCAGCGCCTCTACACCCAGCCGCTCAACTCCAAGCACTGCGGCATCCAGCCGATCACCTCGACCGTGTACGACAACCTGGTCGCGAAGTGGGGCGCCCCGACCTGGAACCGGCTCAAGTCGTACAACTTCCCGGACCGTTACTGGCGGCACAGCAACTACGTGGGCCGCATCGACCCCTACCCCTTCGACCCGTACACCGACTCGCAGTGGAAGCTGGTGCCGGGCCTCGCCGACAGCTCCGGGGTCTCCTTCCAGTCGGTCAACAACCCGACCCGCTATCTGCGCCACTACAACTACGAGCTCCGCCTGGACGTCAACGACGGCACCTCGACGTTCGCCTCGGACGCCACGTTCCACCGCGAGGCGGGCCTGGCGGACGCGAGCTGGGCCTCCTTCCGCTCGCACAACTTCCCCACCCGCTACATACGCCACTCCAACTACGTCCTGCGCATCGACCCGATCTCCACGACCACGGAGAAGCAGGACGCCACGTTCTACGTCGGCTACTGACGGGCCCGGGTACAGCCCGCCTCACAACGCGGCGAGCGTGGACAGCAGTTCCGTCGCCGCGCTCACGTCCGCCGTCAGGGGGCGGTCGTCCGTGCCCTCGGGCAGGGCGGCCGCCGCGACGGTGAAAGCGGTGAGCGGCGGGGGTACCGGGTGCAGCCGCAGGGCTCGTACGGCGGTGACGAGTTCGCAGGCCAGGACGGTGGCGTAGGCGTCGGCCGCGCGGAGGGCCTGGCGGGCGGCCTGGGAGGCGAAGCTGGCGGCCTCCTCGAGGCCGTGCGAGAGGACGGCGTGGCCGGCCGAGGCGGGGGCGGCGCAGGCGCGCAGTTCGGCGAGGGCCGAGTTGGCGGTGTACTCCAGGATCATCGTGCCGGAGCTGCTCGCGGGTCCCGTGGCGAGGAAGGCGGGCAGCCCGGTGAGGTCCGGGTCACCGAGCGCGGTGAGGCGGGCGACGGACAGCTGGGCGGTCTGGAGCAGGGCGAGGACGAGTCCGTCCAGGGCGAGGCCCAGGGGCGCGGCGAAGAAGCCGCCGTGGTGGTAGGCGGTGGTGCCGTCGGGGTCCATGAGGGGGTTCTCGGAGGGGCAGTTGACCTCCACCTCGACGATCCGGCGCAACGCGTCGGCGGCGTCCAGGGCGCAGCCGTGCACCTGCGGGAACGCCCGGAAGCCGAAGGGGTCCTGGATCCGCCGCCCGGTGCCGAGCGGCCGCTCCGGCAGCGCCAGCAGCCGCCGTACCTCCCCGGCCGCCCGCACCGCCCCCGGATATGGCCGCAGCGCGTGCACGGGCGCGGCGTACGCCTCCCCCGACCCGCCCACCGCGACGAGTGCCAACGCGGCCACGGCATGCGTGGCCCGCATCAACGTCCCGACCTCATGACAGACGAGCCCCGCCTGCCCGAGCGCGAGCGCGTTGCTGCTGAGCAGAGCGAGGGCGTCGCCGGGGTGGAGGGTGACGGGGGTGGGCAGGCCGTGCGCCGGACCGTCCTGTGCTTCTCCGGCCGGCCCCGGCACCGGCTCCGTGCCGGGCGTCTCCTCCGGTGCCGCCGACCGGTCGGTCAGCCAGGGCCGTTCGCCGATGAGGGTCAGGCCGGTCTGGGCCAGCGCCGTCAGATCACCGGTGCCGATGCCGCCGTAGGTGTTGATCGCGGGATGGACGCCGTAGGTCAGTGCCTCGGTGAGGGCGTCGATGAAGGCGGGCTGGATGCCGGAGCCGCCGGCGAGGAGTTGGTTGGCGCGGACGGTGAGCATCGCGCGGACCTCGCGGGCGGGCAGCAACGGCCCCGCGCCGCCTGCGTGGCTGCGCAGGACGCGCAGGCCGTGCGAGGCCTCGTCGTCGGAGTCGACGGTGACGGAGCGGTGCGCGCCGACGCCGGTGCCCCGGCCGTAGAGCCGCCCCGACGCGGCGAGCCGCTGCGCGGTGTGCCAGGAGCGGCGGGCCCGGTCGTACGCCTCGGGGGCGACGACCGGAACGGCCCCGCCGTCGGCGAGCCGGATCAGCTCGTCGACGGTGAGGCCGGTGCCGTCCAGGACGACGGGGCCGCCCCCGGGGGCCGGGGACGGTCGCGTCGGGTCGTCGGCGATGGTGCTCACCAGGTGGTCAGCCCAGGCCGGCGGACTTCAGCCAGGCCTTGGCCACGTCCAGCGGGTCCTTGTTGTCCAGCTGTACCTGGGAGTCCAGGTCGAGCAGCGTCTTCGTGTCGAGCTTCGCGGAGACCGCGTTCAGGGCGTCGACGCCCTCCTGGGAGAGCCCGCTCTTGTAGACGAGGGGGGTCACGTTGGCGAAGCCGAAGAGGTTCTTCGGGTCCTGGAGGACGACGAACTTCTCCTTGGTGATGGTCGGGTCCGTGGTGAAGATGTCCGCCGCCTGCACGGTGTTCTTCTTCAGCGCGGCCTGGGTGAGCGGACCACCGGCGTCGAGGGCCTTGAAGGACTTGAACTCCAGTCCGTACTCCGACTTCAGGCCGAGCAGGCCCTGCTGCCGGGTCTGGAACTCGGGCGAGCCGCCGATCACCAGGTCGGGGGCGGCGTCCTTGAGGTCGGCGAGGGTGGACTGCCCGGTCAGGTTGTACTTCTTCGCGGTCGCCGCGTTGACCGTGACGGAGTCCTTGTCCTCGGCGGGCGCCGACTCCAGCAGCGTCAGCTTGCTGTCGAGCTTGGACTTGACCGCCGCGTTCACGGTCTCCTTCGACTTCTGCTCCGCCTTGCTGTCCAGGTACGCCAGCAGTGAGCCGTTGTACTCGGGCAGGACGGTGATGGAGCCGTTCTTCAGCAGACCGTAGGTCGTCTCGCGGCTGCCGATGTTGGGCTTGTAGGTGACCTTGAGGCCCTTCGCCTTCAGGGCCTCGCCGTAGATGTCGGCGATGAGGATGCTCTCGGCGAAGTTGTTGGAGCCGACGACGACGGTCTTGCCGTCCGACTTGCCTTCGGCGAGGGGGTCCTTGGTGTCGTCGGAGGACGACGAACATCCCGCGACGAGCACCGCCGCGGCGGCGACGGCGACGGCTGCGACGCCGGGGTGTCTCGGGCTGAACGAGCTGCTCTTCGCGGTAGGAATCACAGAATTGATCCAATCCAGCCAGTTCTGGCGCAGTCAAGAGCAGTCTTGTTACCGATTGGCTTCGAAACATGACCGGTTGTAAAAGAACGGCAAACCGAGCCCACCCGATCGACGGCCACGCGACGGCGCTTCGTAATGGATTCTTGACTTAGGGCGACGCGATCGCCCCTTACACATGCCGGTAGGCTCGCTTCCGTTGACATCGGTCACAGCGGTCGCGGGGGTCCCAGTCCGCGTCGATCAGATCCGGTCACGTACCCCACGAAGGAGGCCCGGTGTCCACGAACGAGGTGGACGCTCCCGCCGCGCCGTCGCGGCGCGGGGCCCGCCGGATCCACGGCATACGCGGCATACACGGCTTCGCCGACCGATGGCCGTTCCGGCTCAAGCTCAACGTCCTGCTGGGTGTCCCGCTCGCCGTGGTCGCCGTACTCCTCGGCTACATCATCGTCGACCTGTCCCAGGAGTCCGACCGCGCCCAGTCGGCGGCCCAACTCGTGCGCGACAGCACCGAGGTGGCCAAGCTCGTCGACCGACTGGAGTCCGAGCACCAGCAGGCCATCCTGCTCTCCGTGCGGCACGAGGCCACCAACGACGGCGGCACCCCCTCGCAGTCCGCCTACCGGGTGGCGCAGGTGATGGTGGACTCCCAGGTCCGCACGGTGCGCGAGACCTTCGGCGACCGGCTGCCGGACACCGAGGCGCAGGCACTGCGCGAGATCACCGGCCTGGACAGCCTGCGCGACACCATCGAGCAGGGCTACCTGCCCGCCGACAACATCGACCCGGCGTACACCAACGCCGCCCAGAGCGTCATCGACGGCCTCGGCCTGGACCGCAACGCGGCCCTCGCCGCCACCTTCACCGGCAACCTCCTCGACTCCCTGCTGCGCGCCGACGCCGCCCACGCCGCCTACGAGACCGGCGTCTTCTCCGCGCGCACCGGTGACTCCAACGCGCTCATCGAGTTCACCGGCGCGGTCGGCAACTACGCCGTCTACACCTACCAGGCGGAACGTTTCTCGCGGTTCGCCACGGACCAGCAGGCCGACACGCTCGGCGGCATCGAGCACAGCGTCCCGCAGGCCACCATCGGCCGGCACTACGCCGAACTCACCGTCGACCCCAGCTCGTTGCAGGCCGACACGCCCGCCGAGGCCCGCAGGGCGTTCCAGGAGTCGCTGGCGTCCTACGGCGTCTACCGCGACCAGGCCGAGAGCCGGCTGAAGATCACCACCTCGCTCATCGACGAGATCGCGGACCGCGCCGACGACGCCTCCGAGAGCGCCCAGAGCCGGGCCCGGCTGTTGCTGTGGCTCACGATCGTCGGCTTCGCACTGTGGATCGCCTTCTCCGTGCTGGTGCGCCGCTCCGTGGTCCGCCCGGTGCTGGCCCTCACCGGCGCCGCCCGGCAGGTCGCCGATGTCGCCGACCGCGAACTCGCCCGGGTCGCCGACGACGACGCCGAGGACGACGGGCCGCCCCGGCTGCGCGAGATACCCGTCACCGCGCGCGACGAGATCGGCCAGCTCGCCGAGGTGTTCAACCGGGTGCAGACCACCGCGGTCGCGCTGCTGGCGCGGCAGGTGCTCAGCCGCCGCAACACCGCGGAGATGTTCGGCAACGTCGGTCGCCGGGTCAGCAACCTGACCACCCGGCAGCTGGCGCTGATCGACGCGGTGGAGCGCGGGGAGACCGACCCGGCCCTGCTCGAACGGCTCTACAGCATCGACCACATCGCGGTCCGCCTGCGCCGCAACGCCGACAGCCTGATGCTGCTCGCCGGCATCCGCGAGACCGTCCTGGACTCCGGCCCGACCGCGCTCACCAACGTGGTGCGTGCCGCGCTCGGCCAGATCGAGGGCTACCAGCGGGTACGGCTGTCCGCCCGGACCGAGGTCATGGTGGAGCCCGACATCATCGGCGACCTCACGCTGATGGTGGCCGAACTCCTCGAGAACGCCGTGTCGTTCTCCCCCGCGGACAGCACCGTCGAGGTGAGCGTGCGGGACGTCGACGAGGGTGCGCTGATCACGGTCACCGACCACGGCCTGGGCATGAGCGCCGAGCGGCTGGAGGAGGAGAACGCCCGCCTCATCCGCCGCGAGCGCCTCGACCTCGTCCCCACGAAGGTTCTCGGCCTCTTCGTCGTCGGCGCCCTCGCCCGCCGCTGGGAGGTCGGCGTCTCCCTCGCCCGCACCCGGGGCGGCGGTGTGACCGCCGAGGTGACGATCCCCTCGACCCTCCTCCTGACCATGAGCGCGGTGGCCTCCGGCGGTTCGGCGGGGGCACCGGTGAGCGACGGTGCCGATAGGGGGCAGGGCGCGCGGGGGACGGCGGGGGCGGAGCTCGCGGTCGGTGCCGGGAGTGCGGCGGGCGCGGGCAGCGTGGTCGGCACCGGAGACACCGCAGGCGCCGGCAGCGCGGCCGGTGCCCCCGGCTCGGCGGGCGTCGGAAGCACCGCCGGGGACCGGCGTTCCGGGTACGCGGGGCTCGGCCACGCCGCCCGTGGCGCGGAGGGCGTCGGCAGGGACGCCGGGACCGTCGCCGCCCAGGCGCCGCTGCCGGGCGTGCCCGCGCAGACCGGCCGGGCCGGATCCGACGAGCAGTCCGGCGCCCTTCCTCGCCGCGTCCCCAGGCGGGACGACGCCACAGGTGGCCCGCGGGCACCCTTGTCCCCGGCCGCCGATGCCGGGCAGACCCCGTCCGTTCCCCAGCCCCCCGACAAGGGCACGCCCCGGGCGACCCCGTCCTGGGCGAGGAACACCCCCTCGACGCCCCCGGCCCCCGCCGGCGGCGACGGCGGCTCACGCCCCCTGCGCCGACGCGTGCGGGGAGCCACCCTGCGTACGACGATCGGTGCCGCCGCCGACCAAGCCGTGCGCCAAGCCGCCCGCCCCGCCGACGCGGACGCCGTACGGCTGGCGCTGGAGGAGTTCGAGGAAGCCGTGGAGCGCGCGAACCGCGACAGCTGCGCCCCGAGCGAAGAGCACGACACGCACCACCCGCACGACCAGCACACGACGGACGACCGGCAACCGACGGTCGACAGACCCACCCAGGGCGGCCAACCGCCCACCCCACGCGACGGACACGACCACCCCGGCCCGCGTGAACCGCACCACCAGAACCACCTCCCGGAAGGAGCCGAGCAGTGAGCACGTCGACAGGTGACACTCCGACGGGAGGCACCACGCCGACCGACCTGCAGGCCGCCGCAGCCGACTTCACCTGGCTGCTCAACCGTTTCGCCACCGAGACCGCGGGCGTCGTCGACGCCATCGCCGTCTCCTCCGACGGCCTGCTCATCGCCGTGTCGGAGCTCCGCGAGCACGCGGACTCCGAGCGCCTCGCCGCGATCGTCTCCGGCATCACCAGCCTGGCCGCCGGTGCCTCCGGCAACTACGGCCTCGGCGGGCTCAACAAGGTCATCATCGACCTGGAGGGCGGCCACGTCCTGGTCGCGGCGATCGGCAGCGGCGCGGTGCTCGGCGTGGTCACCGACAAGGAGGCCAAGCTGGGCAACATCGCCTACGAGATGACGGTGTTCGCCAACCGGGCCGGTACCGCGCTCAGCCCCCAACTCGTGCTGGAGCTGAAGAACAGCGTCGGCGCCACGAAGCCGACGCGGCGCTGAGCGCTCGCCGCCGGCCGAGAGAGGAAGACGACCTGCGATGGCGGACGGCCGCACCGCGAGCGGCGCCGACGAGGACGGCGCTCCGCCGCCCCCCGTACCGGCCCCGGTCGGTCCCGCCTCCGCCGTACGGCCGTTCCTGGTCACCGCCGGCCGGGTGGCGGGTACCGCCTCCGGCCGGACGATGCCCGTCGAGACCCAGGTGGTCGCCACCGTCACCGGGCTCGACGCGCTCGACCGGCTCTCCTTCGAGCAGCACGACATCGTCGCCGCGTGCCGGCTGCCGCAGTCACTCGCGGAGCTCGCGGCCCGGCTGCGGCTGCACCTGAACGTCGTACGGGTCCTCGCCGAGGACCTGCGCGACGCGGGGCAGTTGACGGTGCACGTGCCCGACGCCGACGTCACCCATGATGCTTCCGTCCTGCGCAGGCTCATCGACGGCCTGCGCGCGATTCCCGACTCCCAGGGGGTACTCCGTGACTCCGACTGAACCGCTCGCCCCCGTCGCGGCGGACCGGGCCGCCGTACGGCCGCCGCTGCCGGTGAAGATGGTGGTCGCGGGCGGTTTCGGGGTGGGCAAGACCACCACCGTCGGCGCGATCTCCGAGATCGAGCCGCTGACCACCGAGGCGGCGATCACCGAGGTCGCGGCGGGCGTGGACGACCTCACGCACACCCCGCGCAAGGCCACGACCACGGTCGCGATGGACTTCGGCTGCCTCACCATCGACCCCACCCTGAAGCTGTACCTGTTCGGCACGCCCGGGCAGGAGCGGTTCGGCTTCATGTGGGACGACATCGTCGAGGGCGCCGTCGGCGGGCTGGTCATCGTCGACACCCGCCGCCTCGACGACTGTTACGCGGCCGTCGACTACTTCGAGCACAAGCAGATCCCGTTCGCGGTCGCCGTCAACGCCTTCGACGGCAAGGTCGAGCACACGCTGGACGAGGTCCGTTGGGCCCTCGACGTCGCCGACCGCGTCCCGGTCATCGTCTTCGACGCCCGCGAACGCGGCTCGGTACGGGACGCGTTGCTCGTCGTCCTGGAACTGGCGCTGGCCCGCTCGGAGGCGTGAGGCGGCCCATCACGAGGCGGCGCCGGGGAGTTCGGGTGCCGTGATGCCGCGGCCTCGCCTCCGCACGAGCGTCGGCAGCATGACCGCGCCCGCCGCCACGGCGGCGGCGTGCAGGCCGGCCGCGACGGTGAGGTTCTCCGGCAGCGACGTGTCGGCGGGGTCCGCCACCGCCACGTACAACGTGAGCGGCAGCTTCCAGCCGCTCCACGCGAACAGCGACCCCGCCCCCAGCCAGCCGAACGTCAAGGGGACCCAACGGGGCAGCCGGGCGGGCCGACTACGGCTGAGCGCCCACGTGGCAACGGAAGCGGCGAGCGCCCACAGCCCGCACACCCCGTTCAGCAGCCGCCAGTCGGCGTTCCGGTCCGCCGGGTGCGCGACACCGGCCGGGCCGCCGACCGCCCAGTAGAGCCAGACCGAACCGATCACCGCCCCCAGGCCCGCCGCCCACAGCACCCGGCGCGGCACACCCCCGCCGTCGTCGCCGACCCGACCGGCGAACGCGTCCGGCCAGCGCCGCCGCAGATACGCGGGCAGCGCGATCGCCAGGCCCAGCCCCATCCCCACGAAGCTGACCTGGATCAGCACGGCCTCCCAGCCCGGCATCGACGCGCCACCGCTCTCCCCCTGAGGCTCGTCACCGCCCGACCCACCCAGCAACGAGTCCAGAACGGCATACGGCAACATCGCGACGAGGAATCCCGAGCCCACCCAGGCGACGAACGCCACCAGCGGCCCCGGTAACCGCATTCCCCAGGGCCGCACCAGAGCGAGGGCCATGGTGATCCCGATGCCCGCCATGCCGATGGTCACGGTGTTGAGCACCACCCACCCCGCCAGGCCGAACCCCTCACCGATCGGCAACAGCCCCGCGACCGCGCCGACCACCCATACGACCTTGATCACCGCATAGGGCGCCATCGCCGCCGCGGCCCCGTATGCGGCCAACCGCCCCGCCCGGTCCAACCGATCCATCGAGTTCCCCTCTCACCTGTGGGAACCCACTCTCCTCGGCAGCCCTGCCCCGCCACATCACGCCCGAGTCGCATGCGTGTCCCCCGCCAGGCTGAGACGAGGCGCCCGTGTCAGCCACGACGGTGCGCGACGGCGCTCTTCAAGCCGTTCGTCAGGTGCCGAGGTCCTCAATGATCTCGCTCACTTCGCGGTTCGCCTTGGGAAGCCACCATGTCCGCAGTGGCGCCAGCCGGGAAACAGCCGCTCCCATCCATTCCGGGTCACCGAGGCGGTGCAAGGCCTTCGCTTCCGACGTCTTCCGGAACAGTGCCTTGACCATGAAGACGTGCGGGCCCGTGTAAGGGCGCTGGTGATGGGTGTAGTTCACCGACCACCCCTCGTACGGGTGGCGAAGGAGCCCACTCACGGAACAGCCACTGCGGCCGGTGTCCATGTGGCTGCCGCCCAGCACGCCCAGCACGCCCACGGTGCTGGTGGCATGCGACGCCCGATAGGTGGCTCGGACATGCAGCTCGACGAACTTGGACCACGGGATGACGGCTTGAGGTCCTGGCGCCCCCGGCTCGTGGTGCTCCATGCCCTCAGCGGTGAGCACGAGGCACGAGCCGCCCTCCTTCTTCGGGTCTCCGATGATCCAGCGGTCTCCGACCAGTTCCAGTGGCCCCAGATACCCCGCCACAAGTCCCCCGTCGATCCTGTGTTCGGCTGACCTGAGACCCTACTCCCCGGTTGGCACGACATCACCCGCACCCCGGGAGTCCGCCAGCCAAGCCAGCAAGCGCCCCCGCGACCAGCAGCGGCCCAGGGCCTCGGCGTGCAGGGTCGACCGGTCGCACACCGTCAGACCGATGATGCTGTGGCCGGAGGCGCGGCGGTCGCCGAATGTCGGGATCGTCGGCGCGACTCCGACCCCTTCCGCCGACACCCACGCCACCGCCCCCCGGTCGGCCGCTGCTTCGTCGAGGCGGTGCAGGAAGCGCAGGCGGGTCTCGAGCGGGAAGCGGGAGAGCGCCCACGTGGTGGTGACGACAGGCAGGGCGTCCGGGCGCACATGGGCGAAGGCGTCGGGCAGCACCTCGACGGCGTCACCGCGCAGCAGCAGCGGAGGGTCCGTCGCCGCCAGCGCCAGCTCCGCTTCGAGCCCGGCCATCCGGTCCCGCTGATCCGGCGGCAGGCAGGCGCGCAGCCATCGGGTGTCATCCGCGTCGGTCACGTCGACCGGGTCGGGGTCGACGCCGATCCGGGCGACGACCTCGGGCATCGCCCGTGCCGGGACGGGCCGGTCCCCCACGATCGAGGAGGACAGCTGCACGGGAGACGACGGGTCACCCAGCGCTTGTCCGTCGCTGTAGGTGATGCCGACGCGGTCGACATGGAGATTGAGCCCTGCCGAAGAGCCCACGTCGATCAGCCCGACCGTGTGCGCGCCCACCCGGCGGGCCGCCTCGGCGACGGCCGGGTACAGCACGGCGCAGCGTCCGGTCTCGTAGGTGCGCGGCTTCCGGCGCGCGGCGACGGCCACGACCGCGTCGGTCGTGCGCAGCAGCGTGTCGATCGCCGCGCCGGCGGCGGCGTCGCCGTCCGCGGCGGCATAGGCCGCGGCGAGCGCCGGGGCGCGTCCGGCGAGGGCGAGGTCGTGCAGCGCGGCGAGGATCACCGTGGGGTGCCGCTTGCGCGCCGGCGCCGTCCCGATGGCGCGCAGCGCCTCGTCGGACTCGCTCAGGGCGACGGCGACGCGCTCGTACAGCGGCGAAGTCGCGGCGGCGTCGGCCTCACCGAAGCGTCGGTACACCTGAGCGAGGGTGCGGGCCTTGCCCACGGGGCCGGCACTTGCTGCGGTCGGTCCTGGCATTCCGACGAGTCTAGACAGGGGAACGACCGCGTATGACTCCTACGGGAGACTAGGCGCTCCTTCGCACGCCCGGGGACACCGTGATCCTGGCGATCGCCCAGAACAGGCCCAGGGTCACCAGGGCCAGTACGGCGACGCAGGTGGCGCCGCCGATGACCTTCTCGTAGTTGCGTTGGTAGAGGCCGTCGACGATGTAGCGGCCGAGGCCGCCGAGGGAGACGTACGCGGCGATGGTGGCGGTGGAGACGATCTGGATGGCCGCCGAGCGCAGGCCGCTGAGGATCAGCGGGAGGGCGACCGGGAGTTCGACGCGGAAGAGGATGCCGGCCTCGTGCATGCCCATGCCGCGGGCGGCGTCGACCGGGGAGGGGTCGACGGATCGCATCGCCTCGTAGGTGGTGACCAGGATCGGCGGGACGGCGAGGACGACGAGGGGGATCATCACGTTCACCAGGCCGAACCCGAGCAGCAGGGTCATCAGCACCAGGAGACCGAAGGTGGGCAGGGCGCGTCCGGCGGTGGCGATCAGGGACAGGGCGTTGCCGCCGCGTCCGTAGTGGCCGGTGACCAGGCCGATCGGCAGGCCGATGAGGGCGGCCAGGGCGAGCGCCTGGAGGGTGTACTGGACGTGCTCGCCCACGCGGGTGGGGATGCCGTCGTAGCCGGTCCAGTGGGCGTGGTCGCTGAAGAAGGCGTTGACGAAGTTGAGTACGTTCACCGGGCTGCGTCCTTCACCTTCTGGGCGGGCACATCCACATCGGGCTTGGCTTTCCGGCGGCGCGCGCCACTCGGCATCCACGGCGTCAGCAGGAGGCGTACGACGACCAGCAGGCCGTCGGCGAGGATCGCCAGGACCGCCATGGTGATCACGGCGTTCCAGGCGAGTTCGGGCCGGTTGTAGATGGTGGCGTCGTTGAGCAGGTTGCCCAGCGCGCCCTGGTTGCCGATGAGGGTGCCGACGCTGACGAGGGAGATGCTCGACACCGTCGCCACCCGCAGGCCCGCGATGATGGCGGGCACGGCGATCGGCAACTGGACCTGGACGTAACGGCGTACGGGTCCGAAGCCCATGGCGGTGGCGGCGGCGAGGGTCTCCTGCGGGACCGAGCGCACACCGTCCACGATCGCCGGGACGAGCACGACGAGGGTGTACACGGTGAGCGGGATCATCACCGTGAGCTCGGTCTGGCCGGTGTAGTCGATGAGGACCACGAAGAACGCCAGCGACGGGATGGCGTACAGCACGGTCGTCACCCACAGCACCGGCGGGTACAGCCAGCGGAACCGCACGCACAGCTGCGCCACCGGCAGCGCGACCACCAGACCGGCCAGGACCGGCAGCAGGGCCTCCCGCAGGTGGAGCCCGACGAGGCCGAGCCAGCTGTGCTGGAGGTCGCTGGGGATGTCGAAGAAGCCGTTCATCGGGCGGCCTTGGAGTCCGTACGGCCCTCCGCGTGGGCGCCGCGGATCGCCTCGGCGATGGTCTGCTGGGAGACCACGCCGGTCACCCGGCCGTCCGCGTCCACGGCGACGGCCCACCCGGTGGGCGACAGGACGGCACAGTCGAGGGCGGCCCGCAGCGAGTCCGTACCGGCCGTGAAGGGCCGACCGTAGGACAGCAGCCGCTCCGGCACGACCTCCCCGGCGGTCAGCTCGCCCGGCTCGCTCCAGCCGAGGGGCCTGCCCTCCACGTCGGTGACGAGGAGGTAGGGGACGTCGGCCGTGGCGCGCGCGGCGATCTGCTCGGCGGTGGCGTCGACGGCGACGACCGGGGTGGTCAGCAACTCGAGGCCGGTGGACGGGAAGAAGGAGAGCCTGCGGATGCCGCGGTCGGCGCCGAGGAAGTCCTCGACGAACTCGTCGGCGGGGTCGGACAGCAGCTCGGCGGGTGGCGCGAACTGGGCGAGCTTGCCGCCGGTGCGCATCACGGCGACCATCGTGCCGAGCTTGACGGCCTCGTCGATGTCATGGGTGACGAAGACGATGGTCTTGCCCAACTCCTCTTGGATACGGAGGAGTTCGTCCTGGAGGCCCTTGCGGACCACGGGGTCGACGGCGGAGAACGGCTCGTCCATGAGCAGCACCGGCGGATCGGCGGCGAGCGCCCGCGCGACACCGACGCGCTGCTGCTGACCGCCGGAGAGCTGGTACGGGTACCGCTTGGCGAGCGAGGCGTCGAGACCGACCCGGCCCATCAGCTCACGGGCCCGCTCCCGTGCCTTCTCCTTGCCCCAGCCGAGCATGCGGGGCACCGTGGCGATGTTGTCGACGATCGTGCGGTGCTGGAAGAGGCCGGCGTTCTGGATGACGTAGCCCATGGACCGGCGCAGGGTGTTGACCGGCTGCTGAGTGATGTCCTTGCCGTCGATGAGGATGGTGCCCTCGCTGAGGTCGACCATCCGGTTGATCATCCGCAGGGTCGTCGTCTTCCCGCAGCCCGAGGGGCCGACGAGGACGGTGATCGAGCGGTCCGGTATCTCCAGGGAGAGCCGGTCGACCGCGACCGTGCCGTCCGGATACCGCTTGGTGACTGAATCTATCCGTATCAAAGCGCCGAACACCCTTCGGGTCTGGCAGAGCCGCTGCCCGCGCGCCCATGATCGTGATCGGGCGGGCCGTTGCGGGGAGAGTGTAGACGGCCCATGTTGCGCCGCTGTGGCCGAGTCCGGACGTTCGGGCAGGCCAGGCTGTGGGCGTCCTGTGAGTCCGCTGATTCTCATCGTCCGCTCACCGCGGGCACAGCGTTCGCCCAGACAGGGACCCGAAGGTCACTGCCATGAACGCCTCGTGCCGCCCGCAGCCCTTGGAGTACGCGCCATGACGACCCTCGCCCCGCCGCCCGCCCCCGTGTCCGCCCAGGAGGGCAGGCACCGGGCCGCCGCCCCGGAGGACCCCCGCTGGGCACGTCCCGCGCTGTGGGCGGTCCTGGTGCTGGCCACGGCCCTGTACGCCTGGAACCTCTCCTCCGTCACCGGCAACAGCTTCTACGACGCGGCCGTCTACAGCGGTACGAAGAGCTGGAAGGCGTTCTTCTTCGGCGCCCTGGACGCCGGCAGCTTCATCACCGTCGACAAACCGCCGTTCGCCCTGTGGGTGATGGGCCTGTCCGCCCGCGTGCTCGGTTACGGCACCTGGCAGTTGGCCCTGCCGATGGTCGCGGTCGGCGTCGGCTCGGTGGCGCTGCTGCACCGCATGGTCAAGCGGGACTTCGGCCCGGTCGCGGGACTCGTCGCGGCCCTCGCGCTGGCCCTCACCCCGATCACCGTCGCCATCACCCGGGACACCAACCCCGACCCGGTCCTCGTCTTCCTGATGCTGCTCGGCGCGGCCGCCCTGATGAGGGCCGTACGCACCGGGCGCCTGATGCCGCTGGTGTGGTCCGGGGTCGCGATCGGCTTCGCGTTCAACACGAAGATGATGCAGGCGTACGTCGTCCTGCCCGCGTTCTTCCTGGTGTACCTGTGGGCGGCGCGGGGCAGCCTGGGCCGGCGTCTGCGCAACCTCGCCGTCGGGACGGTCGCGCTTGTGGTCTCCAGCGCCTGGTGGATGGTGGTCGTCGACCTGATCCCGGCGTCGCAAAGGCCGTACATCGGCGGCTCGACCGACAACACGGTCTGGGACCTGGTCATCGGCTACAACGGCTTCGGCCGTATCTTCGGGGCGAGTGCGTCGGTGGGCTCGCAGGGCAACGGGGCGAGCTTCGGCGGCGAGGCCGGCCTGTACCGGATGTTCAACAGCATCGTGGGCGGCCAGATCTCCTGGCTGATCCCCTTCGCCCTCGTCGCGCTCGTCGGCGGGCTGGTGCTGCGCGGCCGCGCCCCGCGCACGGACGCCGAGCGGGCCGCGCTGCTGCTGTGGGGCGGCTGGTTCGTCCTCCACTACCTGACGTTCGCCCTCGCCGAGGGCACCTTCCACCCGTACTACGTCACCGCCATGGCCCCGGGCATCGCGGCCCTCGCCGGCGCGGGCGGGGTGATGCTGTACCGGGCCTTCCGGGAGGGTGCGGCCGTGAAGTGGGGTTGGGTGCTGCCGGTGGCGGTCGCGGTGAGCGCGGTCTGGGCGGTCGTGCTGCTCCAGCGGGTCTCCGGCTCCGGGACGCTGTACACGGTCGCCGAGGTGGTGGCCGGGGGCGCGGGTGCGGTCGCGGTGCTGGGGCTGCTCGCCGGGCGGTTCCTGAAGCGGCGGCGACTGATGGGCTTCGCCGCGCTGGCGGCGGTGGTGGCCCTGCTGGCGGGTCCGGCCGCGTACTCGGCCTCGGCGGCGTCCTCCACCCCGAACGGCACCAATCCGACGGCCGGTCCGAACACCGGTGGCGGTATGGGCGGCGGTATGGGTGGCGGAGGCCAGCGGCCCAGCGGGGGCGCCGGCGTGCCGAGCTCCGGCAGCCAAGGCGGGAACGCGCCGACCGGCGGTGGTGGGGGTGGCAAGGGCGGCGACACGCAGGTGTCGTCCGGGATGATCACGTACCTGAAGAAGCACCAGGACGGTGCCACCTGGCTGGTGGCCGTCGCCACCGACCAGACGGCCTCCTCGATCATCCTGGAGTCCGGTGAGCCGGTCATCTCGATGGGCGGCTGGTCGGGCAGCGACGACGCCATGACCCTCGCCAAGCTCAAGAGCCTGGTGAAGGCGGGCAAACTGCACTACATCGTCGTCGGCGACAGCGGCCGGGGCAGCGCGAACTCCGAGATCTCCACCTGGGTGAAGAAGAACGGCACGGCGGTCTCCGACTACAGCGGCCTCTACCGCCTGGACGCCTCCGACGTCGGCTGAAGCACCCTCATGCGGCGGCCTCCCCGGTCGCCGCCACCGGAAAGCCGGGCGTCCGCAGCACGCGGCGCCCGGCGTCCACGGCGTACACCTCGCAGCCCTCGCGTGCCGCCGCCCAGTCGATGCCCTCGGGGCCCATCGCGAAGGCGGCGGTGGCCACGGAGTCCGCCTCGGTCAGGGTCCGGGCGACGACGGTGACGCTGAGGAGGCCGGTGGCGGGACGACCGGTGCGGCCGTCGATGATGTGGTCGCCGCGCTCGTAGCGCGCGGAGGTGGCGACCGCGCCGTCGGTGAGGGCGAGGACGGTGCACAGCTTGTCGGCGTGGTCGGGGTGCCGTACGCCGACCCGCCAGGGGCCGCCGGAGACGACGACGTCGCCTCCGGCGTTCAGGCAGAACCGCCGCGCGCCGGCCGCCGTCAGCAGTTCCGCCGCCCGCTGCACGGACCAGCCCTTGACGACCGCGCAGGGGTCGAGACCGCGCCCGGGCAGCCGTACGTCGAAGGCGCCGCCGGTCTCCACGCGATAGCGCTCGCACAGGTCGAGCACCTCGGTGAGGTCGGCGCTCAGCCCGTCCGGGGACAGCTCGCCCCGGTCGAGGCGGGACACCTCGCTGCTCGCCTTGAAGGGGCTGAACCGCTCGTCGACCTCGCGCAGCCACGCGAAGACGGCGTCCGCGGCCTCGGCGGGGACGTGTTCGTCGTCGATCCGCAGCGAGACCGGGAACCCCATGACCTGCTCGACGCGCCGCACGTCAGGCGCCCTTCGCGTCGATCGCGGCCTGGAGCGACTTCTTGTAGCCCTCGGTCGTGATCGTCGCCCCGGACACCGTGTCGATGTCCGCGCTCTGCGCCTCCAACGTCTCCGCGATCAGCTTCGGCACCGCGGCCGTCGTCTGCGGATGGTTGGGCTGCTTCAGCATCCGGACCGCTCTGATCTTGTCGCCCGCGAAGGTGACCTCGACCTGTACGTCGCCCTTCTCGGTGTTCACGGTCGAGCCCGCGACCGCCTGGGAGGCGGCGGACGGCGAGGCGGAGGCCTTGGTGGCCTGCTCGTCGATCGCGGCCTGGAGCGACTTCTTGTAGCCCTCGGTCGTGATCGTCGCCCCGGACACCGTGTCGATGTCCGCGCTCTGCGCCTCCAACGTCTCCGCGATCAGCTTCGGCACCGCGGCCGTCGTCTGCGGATGGTTGGGCTGCTTCAGCATCCGGACGGCCGTGATCTTGCCGCCGTCGTAGGTCACCTGGACCTGGACGTCGCCCTTCTCCGTGGTCACGGTCGTACCGGTGAAGGTGGTCGATCCGGAGGACGCGGACGGCGTCGAGGCGGGGGTGGTGGCTTCCGTGGCGGACGTCGAGCCGGTGGAGGGCTCGTAGCGCCAGACGGGGATGAGGCCGGCGACGGACAGGACCAGGACAGGTATGGCTCGCTTCACGATGTCGTCTTCCTCATCCCGCCAGGCTGAAGCGCTCGAAGTGGGTCTGCTGCTTGGGCACGTTCAGCTCGCGCAGGCTGCCGAGGACCGCGTTCATCATCGGCGGCGGTCCGCACAGGAACACGTCCCGGTCGGCGATGTCCGGCACCAGCCGGGCCAGTTCGGCGGGGGCCAGCTTGTCGGGGACGGGCGGGCCGGTCACCAGGTGCAGCTCGGCGCCCTTGGCGTGGGCGAGCTCGCGCAGCTCGTCGTAGAGGACGGCGTCCCGGTCGGTGGCGACCCGGTAGATGACCACGGCGTGGCCGTGCAGTTCCTCCAGCAGGGCCCGGATGGGCGTGACGCCCACGCCGCCCGCGATGAGGACGGCCTCGGGCCGGGTGCGGTGCATCGCGGTGAAGGCGCCGTAGGGGCCCTCGGCGAAGACCCGGGTGCCCGGCTTGACGTGCCGCAGGGCGGCGGAGCCGGCGCCCGCGGCCTTCGCGGTGAGCCGCAGGGTGCGGCCGTCGGGCGCGGCGGACAGGGAGAACGGGTTCGCCTGCCACCAGCGGTCCTTCGTCAGGAACCGCCACAGGAAGAACTGTCCGGCGCGGGCGGGCAGCCGGTCCAGGTCACGGCCGGTGATGTAGACGGAGACCACGTTGTCCGACTCGGGCACGACCGCCGAGACGCGCAGCTGGTGGCGCCAGTTCCGCCACAGCGGGAGGACGAGCCGGCCCACGGCCACCGAGCCGAGGGCGACGCCCCACAGCCCGTACCAGTACGCCGTGGCGGCGGAGGACGCGGTGAACGTCGTACCGACGGCGACCTGGTGGGTGAAGGCGAGCACCACGGCGACGTACGTGTAGAGGTGGACGAAGTGCCAGGTCTCGTAGGCCAGTCGGCGCCGGGCCCAGCGGGCCGACACCGCGCCGATCACCAGGATCAGCACGAAGGCGACGAGGGCGCGCAGCACGCCCTCGATGGTCTCGGCCAGGTCGATCAGCTGGTCGAGCGGGCCCATCGACGACAGCTCGGCATAGCCGAAGGTGATGAACACCACATGCCCGACCAGCGTCCACAGCAGTCCGAAGCCGACCCAGCGGTGCCAGGAGGTCAGCCGGTCCATGCCGATACGGCGGTCCAGCCAGGGCAGCCGGGCCACCAGCACCAGCTGGAACGCCATGAGCAGCGCGGCGTACAGGCCGGTGAAGCGGCCCAGCACCATGAGGGCGTTGGAGTCGAAGCCCGCCTGGACGAAGAAGAAGGTCACGACGGCCACGTTGGCGGCGAGCACGGCGTAGAGGCCGGTGCGGGCCAGGACTTTGGGACGTATCGCCGTGGGCGGCACGGGTGGCGATTGGATGGTCGTCACGGACGAAACTCCTTGATCGAATCCTCAGGACTCCGAGCTTCGCCGCTGGAAGCTGTCGTTTTCCTGTCGTACAACTTTCAAGTGGATATCGAAGCACAGGGGCGGGACGCCCGGGGGTGGCGGGAGCGGGTCCGTGGCGCAGTATGAGCGGGTGGAAAAAGTACGACTCCTGGTCGTGGACGACGATCCGCCCATCGCCGACCTGGTCGCGACCGTCGCCCGCTACGAGGGCTGGGAGGCGGTCACCGCGAACACGGGTGAGGCGGCGCTGCGCAGCGCCGCCGAGTTCCATCCGGACATCGTGGTGCTCGACCTGATGCTGCCCGACATCGACGGCTTCGGCGTCCTGGACCGGCTGCGCCGCTCCGGGACGATGGTGCCGGTGGTGTTCCTGACCGCGCGCGACGGGGTCGCCGACCGGGTGGCGGGGCTGACCCGGGGCGGCGACGACTACCTGGTCAAGCCGTTCGCCGTGGAGGAGCTCATGGCCCGGCTGCGGACCGTGCTGCGGCGCAGCGCCGGGCCCGCCTTCCAGCGGTCGGTGCTGCGGGTGGCGGACCTGACGATGGACGAGGACACCCGCGAGGTGCGCCGCGGCGAGCAGTTGCTGACGCTGACACCGACCGAGTACGAGGTGCTGCGCTATCTGATGCGCAAGTCGCCGACCGTGCTGACCAAGGCGCAGATCCTGGACCACGTGTGGGAGTACGGCTTCGGGGGCCGCTCCAACGTGGTGGAGCTGGTCGTCAGCCGGCTGCGCCGCAAGCTGGACGCCACGGGTTCGCCGCTGATCCACACGGTGCGCGGGTTCGGGTACGTGGTCCGGCAGGCGGCCGAGTGATCCGGCGGCTGCGACGGACGTACGGCAGACTGCGGCTCGGCACGCGGCTGGCGCTGGGGCTGGGCGTGCTGTCGCTGGTGGTGTTCGCGATCGTCGGCACGGCACTGACGATGTACATGCGGGACTATCTGTCCCACCAGCTCGACACGCAGTTGGCGCAGGGCCAGATCGCCCAGTCCAAGAGCATCGCGGACTACGGCACGCTGACGGGGAAGAAGTATTACAGCTGGTTCTACGCCGTGTACGACGTGTCGGACGGCAAGGCCGAGCTCCGCAGGCCCGACGACCCCGCCGACCTGCCGGACGACGTCGACGACTTCACTTCCCTGGCCCGGGCGCAGACCACCGCCGACACGGAGCTCCTGCGTACCGCGGATCTGCGGGGCAAGGGCGAGTACCGGCTGCGTGCCTGTGAGGTGAAGCCCGGCGTGGTGCTGGTCAGCGCCGCGCCCCTGGACGACATCGACGACACCGTGGGGCAGCTGATCACGATCCAGGCCGTCACCTTCGGACTGGCCCTGCTGGCCCTCGTGGTGTTCGGGCGGGCCATGCTGCGGCGCGGTCTGAAGCCGCTGAGCGACATGGCGCACACCGCGCACGGCATCACCTCTCACGACCTCACGGAGTCGGCGGCCCGGCTGCCGCTGCGCGCGGACGGGCCCGGCGGCGGCCCTGAGGTCGAGGAGCTGCGCACCGCGTTCAACACCATGCTGGAGCACATCGACGACTCCCTCGCGGTCCGCGCGGAGGCCGAACAGCGGCTGCGCCGCTTCGTCGCCGACGCCTCGCACGAGCTGCGCACCCCGCTGATGTCGGTACGGGGTTACGCGGACCTCTTCCAGTACGCCGCCGCCAACGCGCCCGAGGAACGGGACAAGCATCTGGCCCGCCTGCGTGCCGAGGCGGCGCGCATGGGTTTCCTCCTCGACGACCTCCTCCTGCTGGCCCGGCTGGACGCGGCCGAGGTGGAGACACCGCTGCGCCTGGAGGACGCCGACCTGGTGGAGCTGGTCCAGCAGGCCGCCGACGCGTTCCGCGCGACCCGCCCCGACCGTCCCCTGAAGGTCGCCACCGGTCCCGGTCCGCTCCGCCTGCGCATCGATCCGCAGCGCGTCCGCCAGGTCCTGGACAACCTCCTCACCAACGCGGCCGTCCACACCCCCGCGGGCACCCCGGTGTCCCTCGAGATCGCCGTCGCCCCCGACGCGGCCCTCGTCCGCGTCACCGACGCCGGCCCCGGCATCCCGCCCGCCGACCGCGAACGCGTCTTCGACCGCTTCTACCGCGTCGACAAGGCCCGCAGCCGCGACCGCGGCGGCAGCGGCCTCGGCCTCTCCGTCGCCCGCTCCCTGATCCAGGCCCACGGCGGCACGCTGGAACTGAGCGGGGGGCCGGGGGCGACGGTGTTCACGGTGCGGGTTCCGTTGACGCGGGGGGCGTGAGGACGCGTCGGAGCGGCTGCAGGAGGGTGAGTGGAGCCGCTCGATGGGGTCAGCCGCGGGGCAGGAGGAGGCGGGAGAGGGCGGCGGTGGCGAGGAGGAGAGCGGCAACGGCGAGGAGGCCGATGCGCATGCCCGGCAGGGAGAAGCCCCCGCCCGGTCCGGAGAGCAAGCTGCCGAAGAGGGCGACGGCGAGCGCACCGCCGGTTTGGCGGAGGGAGTTGAGCAGCCCGGACGCGGTCCCCGCGCGTTCCTGCGGGACGGCGTCCATCATCAGCGCTGTCAGGGCAGGCACCGCGAGCGCCCCGCCGACACTCAGCGGCAGCAGCAGGACGAGTACCAGCCATACCGGGGTGTGCGCGGTCAGCGGCAGCATGGCCAGCATCGCTCCGGTGAAGATCAGCTGCCCGGCGACGATCACCGGCCGCCGCCCGATCCGCTCCGCCAGCCGCGGCGAGACCAGGTTGGTCGCCGTCACCACCGCCGACATCGGTACGAACATGAGCCCGGCCGCGATGGCCGACATCCCACGCAGCTGCTGGTAGTACAGCCCGAGCAGGAAGATTCCGCCGTAGAAGGCGGCGTTGACGGCGAAGCCGACCGCGAGCGGGACTGCCACCCGGCGGTCCACCAGCATGCCCGGGGGGACCATGGGTTGGCGGTGCCGGGCCTCCACCACGCGGAAGGCGCACCCGGAGGCGAGGGCGAGTGCGGCGGCGGTCAGCACGGGGCCGCTGGTCCAGCCCAGATGGCCGCCCTCGATCACCGCGAAGGCCAGACCGGCCAGGGCCACTACGGCGGTGAGCTGGCCGCCGCCGTCCAGCGCGGCGGGCCGGCGCGGGGAGCGCGGCACCCTGGCCAGCAGGCCCAGGATCACCGCGCCCACGGGGAGGTTGAGCAGGAAGACCGCCCGCCAGCCGGCCGAGTCGGTGAGCAGCCCGCCCAGCACCGGACCCGCGGCCATCGCCACCGAGCCGCCGACCGTCCACAGCGCGATGGCGCGGGCACGGGCCCTGGCGTCCTCGTAGGCCTGCCTGATCAGCGCCAGCGAGGCCGGCATCACGATCGCGGCGGCGGCGCCCTGCGCCACGCGCGAGCCGACCAGCACGCCGATGCCGGGCGCGAGCGCGCAGCCGAGGGAGGCGAGGGTGAACAGGGCGACACCCCAGGCGTAGGCACGGCGGGCCCCGGCCCGGTCGGCCAGGGCACCCGCGGAGAGCATCAGGGCCGCGAACATCAGGGTGTAGGCGTCCACCACCCACTGCAGCCCGGCCATCCCGCCGCTCAGGGAGTCCCGGATCGCGGGCAGCGCGATGTTCACGGCCGAGACGTCGATGGTGATCACGGTGAATCCAAGCAGCGAGGCGACCAGCGCGACGCCGCTCCGGTGCGGTGCGGCGGGGGCCTCGGCAGACGGCGCGGTTGGTCGGGCCTGGTCCGGCTGTGCCGGCCGCCCGCGCGTCGACGGCTCCGAGGCCTGCCCGGGGATGGAAGCTGTGGTCGGGGACGGGGGCGGAGCAGGGGTGGTCGGCATGGTGAACTCCTCGGCAACTGCGGGTGACGGCTCATCAGAGAAAACCGGGCGGGCGGTCGCAGCCGCCGGAGCCGCGGTCCGGTGTCTCGCACCCCCTGGGCCCCGGCGGCCGGGCCGCCCGCTCCGGCATCAACTCTCCACTCACGCGTGGCCGCGCGGCAGACCGAGCTGTGCCCGGGGTGCGGCGTTCCAGGCAGTGACAGGGCCCCCCACGCTCCTTGACCGCCTGCGACAATGGCCGAATGGCAGCAGCGGATACGAGAGGTACGGAACTCGGCCGGTACCTGAAGGCCCGCAGGGCGCAGGTACGCCCGGAGGATGTCGGTCTCCCGGCCGGCGCGGGCCTGCGCCGCACTCCCGGACTGCGCCGGGAGGAGCTGGCCGCGCTGGCCGGAGTGAGCGTCGACTACTACATCCGCCTGGAGCGAGGCCGGGAGACCAACCCCTCCCCCGCCGTGGTGGACGCCCTCGGCCGTGCCCTGCGACTGCGTGGCGACGGTTACGAACGCCTGCACGAGCTCGCGGAACTGGCCTCCGGCCGGTTCTCCGAGCTGCCGGCCAGCTCGGACCACACCGTCCGCGACTCGGTACTGCGGATGCTCGAGTCGGTGCGCCCGCTGCCCGCCTATGTGGTGAGTCGCTACAACCGCGTACTGGCCGCGAACGCGCCCGGCCGACGGCTGATGCCCGGGCTCTGGGACTGGCCGGAGCACCGGCGCAACCTGACCCGCTACGTCTTCCTCCACCCGGTCGGCCGGACGCTCTACGAGCCGTGGGAGGACACCGTCGCCCTCTCGGTGGCGCATCTGCGGGCAGTCGCCGGGGCCGACCCGGACGATCCCGAACTGACCGCGCTCGTCGGTGAACTGCTCCTGAAGTCACCGGAGTTCGCGCGACTCTGGGAGCGGTACGACGTCTGCGAGCGCGGCGGCGGGCAGAAGTCCTTCCGGCATCCGAAGGCCGGCCCGATGACCCTGACCTACGAGGTCATGCGACTGTCCCGGACGGGGGGCCAGCGCATGGTGGTCTACCAGGCATCCCCCGGCACCCCGGATGAGACGGCCATGCTCCGCCTGGAGTCTGCGGACAGCCGAGCGGAGTCGGCGCCCTCGGACCATCCGGAGCCGGCCGCCGGGTCATGCCCCGCCGGTACGCCCTCCCCGGCCGGCGCCTCCGCCGGCTGAGCCCGGGCCGTCCCTGGGGCGGGCGCCCGGCAGCTCAGGACAGGAAGCGGCCGTAGGGGCCGTTGCGTATCCCGTTCTTCTGCTGCTGACTGAAGTGGCAGTTCGGGTAGTCGTAGAACGAGGCGGACATCGGTGTGCCGTCGGTGCGTGTGGAGTCGGGCAGACCGAAGGCATGGCCCAACTCGTGCACCATGCCGCCGTACCACCGGTTCATCGCGCCGTTGATCCCGGCGGCACCGTCGGCGTCATGGCCGCTGAGGATCACCCAGCCGCCCCCTCCACCGCCGCCGGAGACACCCGCCTTCTCCGCGCTGACTTCGCCGACACAGCCAGCGCGAGTCCGGGGATCTGAGACCGAACCTGTTCGCCGCCGTTCGGCGTGTTCTCGTACCAGGACCGCGGGTGGTTGCCCTGGACCACCTCCACCGCCGGGTTGTCCAGGCCACCCACTGGGATCGTGCGCCTCAATCAGCGGGTGCGGGTGTCGGCGAGCCACGTCTTCCAGACATGTCGGGTGTTCGGCACCTCGGGATTGTCCAGGAGCCAGAGAACGTAGCCCGCGTGGATCTGTGCCCAGGGACTTCCCGAGCGCTGAGCCTTGTGGAGCCTGCCGCGCAGTTCGACTCCGTCCACCCCCCGGGCCACACGAACGTACTCACGGTCCTTGCACCGATAGACCCGCTGGACAGCGAGGTCGACCAGATCGACGAGTTTCGTTCTGACGTGGTCCTCGTGATCAGCAGTGGCCAGCTCCCTGATCAGAGATTGCTTCGTACCCCACGCCTTCGCGTGCTGTGTCCACTCCTGTGGGTACCGGGCCTCCCATTCCAGGAACAGCAGGGCGAAAGGCAGCCCCGCCCATGTGCTGAGCTCCCCGGAGGCAGGCCTGCCCCACAGGGCTTCGGGCAGACAGTGACTCGCGGCCTCGGCGTAGGCCTTCTGGGCAGCTCTCCGGTCCCGCGCCTTGAACCGCAACCGGGGGGTCGGGAGCCACGCCTTGTTGCTCCGGAGAAAAGCAGACTCAACCTCTCGTTTGGCACTGGCCAGTCGAACAAGGGCAGCGGCACGTTCGCCAGGGTCCGTTGCTATCAGGCCGTAAGCCCACGCCAAACGCTCAGTCCACCCGTGGTCGTCGTCGACGCCCGAGCCCGCCATCTCTGTCACGCGACAGATCATCGCCCGAACGGCCCGTTGACGCGATCCGTTTACGCCTGACAGCGGAGGCAAGGTCATCGCAATGACCAATCCCGCCAGAGCTACAGATCAGAAGGCTCTGCCATCCTCAGGTGACATCAGCGACGCCGGACAGGGGCGTGAGTGCCTCCCGAGCCGTTCTGGAGCCGTAGAGGGTGCTCATGGTCCAACGTCGGCAGCAGGCCAGGGCGTTGATCGATCAGGCGGCCGCTCGTGGGCGAGGGGCTAGATACTGTCTGGCTGCCTGATGGTGGCGAACATGTCTGTGACTCGCTGGGCCGCAGCCTGGTCTGCGCCTCGCTGAATCCATACGCAGTAGGCGATGACGACGGTACCTGCCACGACGCCGGCGGTTGTCAGGGCGATGTACAGCCATGCCCGCTCATGCCCCCAGGCGCCGGACGACAGGGTATGAAACGCCTGGTTGAGGCCGAGCGCGGCGATCGCGACATAGACCGCCCCCGCCATGAGGAACACACTCTTCACATGCTGGCTGGAGCCGGCACGGACATTGACGCGCGACTGCCATGAGATCAGCGGGATACCCACGCGCCTTTCGATTTCTGCCTCGAGGCCGATTTTGTAGCCGATCAGCAAGCGGGTCATGTTGTTCAGGTACAGCCCGTAGACGATGACGACGGCGACACCCAGCGGCAGCCACATGAGTAGGTAGCTCTTCCCCCCTTCGATGGCGACTGTGGCGGCGAGCGCGATCACCGCGCTGCCCGCGGCGAGAATGCGATCACCCGAGGTCGTCAGGGATGAGATGCGGTTACCCGCGTCCCGACATTCATCGATCAACCAACCGACGATCTGCTCTTCAGAGAAATGCCGTGAAGGCTCGGGGTCGCTGCGGCGTCCACACACGCGGCCAGGCTCTCACGTTGGGTCGATGTGCCGCGCCACAGCACCTCCGGCGGAGGGTAGAACGTGTCGCGCAGATACGGGAGTCTGCCGTCGCTGAACCTCCAGGGGCGCGTCATGGCCGTGCGGCCGGGAAGAGGTGCGGGAGCGGCACGGCCACGCCTGGGGGTGGTCAGGAGGTGGGTTGGAAGGTCCACAGCAGGTTGGTGCTGGTCACCCAGGTCCACTGCTTGGTCACGGACCCGGAGGGGACCTGTCCGCCGCCGTCGAGGACAAGTCCGGTGGTGCGGTTGGCGATGGAGTACTGGCCGTTGCCGCGGTCGGTGATCTGCCACTGCTGGTTGGGGCCGCCGTTCCAGGCCGCTTGCCGGGCGGGAGCGCCGTCGCCGGTCGAGCCCCAGCCGTCGGCGACCATGCCGTTGGTGCGGTTGACCAGCCTGTAGTAGCCGTTGCCGAGGTCGACGGCCTGCCACTGGAGGTTGGGGCTGTCGACCGGCGTCCACTGCTTGAGGTTCGAGCCGGAGGCGACGGTGCCGCCGCTGTCCAGGGCCAGCCCGTCCGTGACGTTGATCAGCCGGAAGTACGAGGCCGGATTGAACGTGACCTTCAGCGACACGATGGCGTCGTTGTTGCCGGTCGCCCGCAGGTCGGGATTGTCCGCGGTGAACGTCCAGGCCGTGCCGGTGAGGTTGTCGCCGGAGTAGCCCGTCACCTGGTAGCCCTGAGGCACCCTCAGCGAGGAGATGGACGCGGGCCCCACCCCCGCGGCCGACAGCTGGGAGGAGGTGTAGCTGCCCAGCTTCAGGACGGCGTTCGCCGCGGAGTAACCCACGTCCTGGAACACCGTCACCCGGGCCCCGCCGGCGGAGGTGGGGACGCCGCTGACCTCGACGCAGACCACGGAGTCATTGGCGTCCGGGGCGGTGGCCGGCACGGTGACGCTGATCTGGCCGCCACTGACGGTGTAGGTGAGCGAGGCCGAGGGGTTGTTCATCAGGTAGACGCGGCTGATCGTGTTGGTGATCGCCGGGATCTGCAACACGCCGTTGGTGGGCCAGCTGAAGACATGGGCGTACAGCTTGCCGTCCTTCTTGGTGGCCCTCCCCCAGGTGGGGTCGGTGGTGAAGGGGCTTGCCGTGGCTCCGTGCACGCTGTCGCCGTACGTCGCCATCCAGGAGGCCAGGCCGCGCAGAACGGTCACCGATCCGGCCGTGACCGAGCCGTCGCCCTTGGGGCCGATGTTCAGCAGGAAGTTGCCGTCCCGCGAGACGACGGTGACGAGCTCCTGAACGAAATCCTTGACGGGGCGGTAGGAGTTCTCCTGGCTCGCGTTGTAACCCCAGGCGCCGTTCATGGTGTCGCATCTCTCCCACTGCCGGTCCAGTGGCGCGCTGGGAACACCGAACTCCGCGACCGCGTAGTCGCCCAGACCGAGGTCCCGCTTGACCCGTTCGTTGATGACGAGTCCGGGCTTGCGGGCGATCAACCAGTTGTAGAGGTCGACGCCGTCCGCCCGGAGCCACCAGTCCTGGAGGGTGGGGCTGGAGGGTTCGCCGAACCAGTCGCCGTCGAACCACAGGAGCGCCGGGTCGTAGCGGTCCAGCAGCTCTTGCAGCTGGGCTTTCATGTCCGCGATGTAGGCCGTGCGGGCGGCCTGCGAGGCCATCGTGGTGACACCGCCGCTCCGGATGGTCTGGGAGGGGTGGTTCCAGTCCAGGATCGAGTAGTAGAGCCCGAACTTGACGCCTCGCGCCTCGCACTCGGTCTTGAGCGCCGCCAGCAGATCACCCTGGACACCGGCGTAGTCGTGCAGGTTGTACGGCTTGGTGCCGGTGGTGTCGGTGAAGCTGGGGACGTTGGAGTCCCACATGGCGAAGCCCTCATGGTGCTTGGCAGTGATCACCAGGTACTTCATGCCGGCGTCCGCCGCCAGTTGGGCGATGGTCGCCGCGTTGAACGCGGTGGGGTTGAAGTGCGCGGACACCTGGGTCTGGTAGTCGGCCTTGGCCCAGCTCTCGTTGGAGAACGCCCATTCACCGTGGCCCAGGTAGGAGTAGGACCCGAAGTGGATGAACATCCCGAACCGGGCCTGGTACCACCAGTCCATCTTGGAGGGGACGGTGTAGGCCTCGGCGGTGGCGGGCAACAGCACCTGCGGCAGCCCGAATGCCACGACACCCCCGGCAAGCGCGGCAGCCTTGATCAGGGAACGTCTGCTCAGGGGTGCGGAGGACATGATGCGGCTCCTGGATCGTGGCGGTGCGCTGGGAGGGGTGGGACGTGTGAGGGGCCACCAGGTCCGTGAGCACCTCGGACGCGTTGCGTTCTTGACCTCAGCGCCGGTCAGCAACATCGGATGAATTTATAGACGCTGCCAACTGTGGCGTCCAGGGGTGCAACAGCAATTCGCCAATCATCCTGCTCAGTCCACCAAGTGGTCGAGATCAACCCATCCGACCTACCGTGATCACGACTTGAACTTCCGAAATAGCTCGGACCTATACGCCTCGGGCACCGGAGCCCTCCGCACCTGGGCTCCCTCTTCTCACCCTCGCGAGCCGACCAGCACGCCGATGCCTGGCGCGAGCACGCAGCCGAGGGAGGCGAGGGGGGACAAGGCGACACCCTGAACGCGCACCCTCACTGGTCCGCTCAGCCTCGCAGGCTGCTGTCCCTGACTCCTTACAGATCCCACTCGTCGGCCAGCAGCCCCAGGAGCCGCTGCTGCCGCTTCTGCAGCAGCTCCGGCTTCCACTCCTGGTGCTGCAGTACCTGGCTGGTCAGGGCGAACGTGGAGACGCCGTGCCTGCCGGTGAAGTACTTGGCCTTCTTCTCGGTGAAGTCGTAGTTCTGGGCGTAGGCGTTCTTCGTCCGGTTGAGCAGGACGAGGTTGCCGAGCCGGTGCGTCCACTGACTACGCTGCTCGTCGGTGAAGGACCGCAGCCACTGCGACTGCTGCTTCGGGTTTTGCGGCAGCACGTGCTCGACGGTGATCAGGGTGTGGTCGTACGAGACTCCGGGCTTCCCGGCCAGCATCTCGTCCAGGCGCAGCAGGACGTACTTACGGGTCTTGGTGACGAGGTATATGTCGGCGTCCAGCCGCGCGAGAGTCTCGGCCTTCTCCGTGTCCGTCAGGGCGAAGGAGGTCGCGTCCATGCCCTTGCCGGCGTTTAGTTCGCGCAGGAGGTCCGCGTAACGCGTGACGCGGGGAGTGGTGTAGACGCGGCGGATGAACATGCTGGCCGCCAGCCGCTCCAGTGCGCCGAAGAACCTGTCGAGCCAGGCAGGGTCGTCGCCGTGGTTACGCAACGCCCACAGGGCTGCGGGTCGCCAGTCGTTGTTGTCGATCTGCTGGAGGCGTTTGAACCAGGCGTTGACCTGCTCCGCTCCAGAGGCCGCCGAGTAACTGGCGTCGCGGACCTGCACGTATGCGTCCGCGTACGGCACGACGACGTCATTGACGAACGACTCGGCCTTGCCTGGCAGGTAGTGGCTGAGCACCTGCTCAGGAAACTCTTTGAGCAGTTCGCGCTCTGCCCGCTTCATGGCGAACACCATGCGCAGATGAAGGAAGAGGTCGGCGAAGTCGTCACGCCCCAGAGCCTCTTCCGCGTCCTCCCACTTACGGGCGCACTCCTCCGAGGTCTTCTCGTCCAAGGCACCGATGATGTGCGACTTGAAGATGTCCGTGGGCGAGAGGTCCATGCCCCGGGAGTTCATCACGCTGAAGATACGGTGCGCGCTGTCCAGATCGGGGGTGCTGACGACGACCAGGAAGGTTTGCTCGCCAAGCATCTGGACGAGGTCCAGTCGTCGCTCCTCCGACCAGTCGGCGAGTATCGCGTGCAACGCCCTCGCGTTGCGCAGAACGGCCTTCTGCGCGTCCGTCGGCAGCGTCTGTTCCTTCAGGATCCGCAGTGCCTCGGTGGCTCCCTTCGTCTGAACGTACTGCTGGAAGAAGCCGGAGTCGCGGAATCGCAGAGTGAGCCTGGGCTTGGGATCGAGCCGACGGACCTTGTTGCCGGGCTCCGTGACCAGCTTGTCAAGATCACTGCGCAGGTCAGGGTCTTCCGTCAGGTCGCGAAGGAGAGCGAGCAGGACAGTCAGGGTGGTGAGGCGCTGCTGGCCGTCGATGACCTCGGCGGGCGCGTTGCCCTTGGCCTTGACGAGGACGATGGACCCGAGAAAGTACGGCTCGTCCGTCCCCCTGTCCAGCGACTCCTCCAAGTCGGTGAGCAGCTGAACGGCCTGCTCGACGTCCCAGGCGTAGGGCCGCTGGTAGTCCGGAATTCGGAAGTCGTAGTCGCTGCTGAAGACCTTGTGCAGGGAAACTTCCTGCGCCTCTAGTTGCTGCATGTTCCAAGGGTGTACGGGCCCTTGACTCCGTGTCTCGAGAATCCGGCGAGCTGAGCGATGCGTCTGGCCTGCTGATCGCATCCGCCGCCTACGTCCCCCCGTCGAAGAAGCCGGAGTGCAGGTTGTCGATGATGGCGTCGAGTGGGCGCCCGCTGACGATGAACGGTCCGCTCCAGGGCGCGCTGAGTGCGAAGAGCAATGCCAGGCTCAGCCCGACGACACTGGCAACACCCACGATCAGCATTGACGTTCGCAGGCTGCTGCGGAAGACCAGTGCGCCGGAGTTCGCGATCAGGGCCAGTCCGCTGACGACGAGCGTGACGACGTAGAGGGCCGGAACGTCACGGGAGGCGGCCGCGACGCGGGCGCGGCGACTGCTGGTGACACCGTCCATGGACACCACCAGCTCCGTGCCTGTCGGGGTTCCCACCTCCGGCCGGGCCGCCTCGGCACGCACACTCCGCTCCAGTCGTGCGATCGCGCGAGCGGTTGCGGCATCGTCACCGGACGACGCTGCAGCACCCTCCCACTCCCTGGCACGGGTGCTCTGCAAGTAGTCCAGCAGCGCCGTGTGGATCGGCTCCGTATGGACTCGCGGACTGGTCGCCGCCCATGCCAGGCGGGAGGCCGCGGCCGCCTCGTCGCTGACCAGCCCCTCCGCTGCGCGCAGGTAGCCGGCCTCGCTGGCCAGTGTGAGTGCCGCGAAGATCGCGAAAGCGGCGCCGAGGGTCGGCATCAGGGGTGTGGCGATCTGCGGCACCCGATCCCGCTCCTCGACCGGTACGAGCGCCCGGACGCCGATCCGCGCGACGGCCGCGACCAGCAGGGCGAGGGAGAGCCAGCCCACGACCAGCGCGACCGCCGGCAGCGAGGTCAGCCAGTCCACCGCATCACCTCCTACGCGTTACCGCGAGCGCCACGCAGCGGCGGCACATCCCGCCCAGCGACCTGTAGCTCCTCGTCGATCACTTCCCATGCACGCTCGATGATCACAGGTCGAGGACCTCTGACGCTCGCGACGCCCGGCACGGCATCTCATGACGCCGCGATCGGCCGAAAGGTGTTCCCGTTCCAACGAGTGAATACAGCCGTTCCGCGAGTGGCGGCCGGCGTGACAGCGGGAAGGTCGCGGCCATGCACTTCGCCTTCGGGGAGGACGACATCATCCTCATCGTCGACCTCCCCGACCCGGTCTCCATGGCCGCCGTCAGCCTCACCGTCAAGGCCGTTTTACCCGGGTGCCCACCACCCGGCCGGTCTTCTACCCTGGGCCGGGCGACTGAGCGGGGGATCGGCGATGAGCATGTACTTCGACATGGGCGACGAGACACTGTGGAACCCGTCGAACGGTGCCGGCCGCCTCTTCCTGCGGCAGGTCGAAATCTTCGAGGCGGAGCTGAATCGGCCCTCGGGAATCGGCCAGGGCAAGTACTGGGGTGACCCGGACACACTCGAGGTCGATCCTGCCGCGTACGCGGAGTTCGCGTGTGCCCTGGTCGCCTGGCACTGCCGGACGGGGCACTCGGTGATTCTCGCGCTCTCCGAGGGATTCGTGGCCACGGCGGTCGCGCTCGCGCGCCGCGCGGGAATCGAGGTGGAAATGACCGACCCGGGGACCGGCGATGTCCTTGGTGGCGTCCAGCACGACGCGCGGGTTCCCGGCAGTCACCGGCTCGCGTCAGCCGCCGTCGTCACCGCGCTGGAGACGCGGGCGCGGGAGATGGACCGCTGGATGTGATGGCCCACTGAGCCGGTGAGGTGCCCTCCGAGCCACCGTGATGGCCCCCGCACGACGCCCCTTGTCTCCCCCCCTCAGCTCGCCGTCCGCCGGATCCGCCCCGCGTACCGCCTCTCCAGTTCCAGGTTGCTCTCGAAGCCGCCGGGGACGTTGGCCGAGACGTAGACCGGGGGGCGCTCGCCGGTGGCGAGGAGTCGGGCGGCGGTTTCGGCGACGGTCATCTGGACGAGCATGACGCCGGTCAGGGTGGAGAGGGCGCAGACGGAGCCGCCGTCGGGGAGTTCGAGGAGGGCGTCGCCGCGGGGGGCCGCGTTGTCGAGGACGACGTCGGCGAGGTCGGCGAGCTTCTTGCCGCTGGGGTGGCCGGCGGGGACGGCGCGGGTGTGGGCGAGCGAGGTGATGGCGAGCAGGCGGTGGCCGCGCTCCTTGGCGTGCAGGGCCATCTCGACGATCACGTTGTTGACGCCGGAGTTGGAGATGACGACGAAGAGGTCCTGGGGGCGCGGGGCGGCGAGGTCGTAGAGCCGCGCGGCGACACCGGATGAGCGTTCCAGAAGGGGATCGTCGAGAACGCTCGGGGCGTCGCCGCCGTACAGGACGAGGTCGGCGATGCTCAGCCGGTTGGTGGGCACCAACCCGCCCGCGCGACCGGCGAGTTCGAGGACGAGGGCCTGGGAGTGGCCGGTCCCGAACGCCTGGATCACGCCGTCCGCGCGCACGCACTCGGCGATCAGTGCGGCGGCCCGGGCCACGTCGTCCCGGGCGGACTCGGTGACGCGGTGGAGGACGGCCAGGCCTTCCTGCGCGAACCTCTCGGCGCTCACGGACTGGACGGACTCGACGGACACTCGATACTCCCCAACGCCGACGCCACGAGGCCTGGTGGATTGAACCACCCCTCGTGCCCCTCTCGATGAATCAATAAATCATATGCGGTCCTGGTATTCAATCAGCGCGTCAAACGGTGGCTGATACCTTCTCCCCATGCCCTCGACCGACGTCACCACCCTGATCCGCACGGAACTGCCACGCCTGGCCGGCTCTCTCCGCAAAGTCGGGGAGCTCATCCTGGAGGACCCGGCCGCCGTCACCCACTGCTCGGCCGCGGAACTCGGCCGCCGCACCGGCACCTCCCAGGCCACGGTCACCCGCTTCTGCCGCGCCATCGGCCTCGACTCCTACCAGCACCTGTTGATCGAGCTGGCCCAGGAGCGCGGCCGCGGCGAGGCCTCCGACTGGGGCAGCGCCGAGATCGGCCCCGACATCTCACCGGACGACGACCTGGAACGGGTCGTGCAGGTCGTCGGCAGCGCGGACCTGCGGGCCGTGCAGCAGACCATCGACCGCATCGACCTCGACGCGATCGAGCGCACGGCGCAGGCCATGGCCCGCGCCCGCCGCATCGACGTCTACGGCGTCGGCGGCAGCGGCGCCGTGGCCCAGGAGACGGAGACCCGGCTGTTCCGCATCGGCTGCGCGGTCCGCGGCTGGACCGAGGTGCACGCCGCCGCCACCTCCGCCGCCCTGCTCACCCCGGCGGACGTCGCCATCGGCATCTCCCGCTCGGGGGCGACCCGGGAGACCCTCGAGCCGTTCGAGCTGGCCAAGGAGCGCGGCGCCACCACCGTGGCGATCACCGCCGACCCGCGCTCGCCGCTCGCCCGCGCCGCCGACATCCGACTCATCTCGTCCACCTCGGAGACCCGCTTCCCCACCGGCATCATCGGCGCCCGCCACTCCGTCCTGGTCCTCATCGACTGCCTGTACGTCCGGGTCGCCCAGCTCTCCTACCAGCGCGCGAGCGCGTCGCTGGCGCTGACCGACCACATCGCCGGGCAGCACGTGGTCAGGAACCGGCGCGCCCGGTGAACCGTACCGAAATGTAGGATTGAGCCAACCGTAAATCGCGAGGATGGTTGTTTGAACCATCCTCCGGTGTCACCATGGGGCCCCGCCGAGCATCCCTCCCGCGGAGGAGCCCCATGCGCGTCACCTCTGTCGAGTCGACCGAGCTGTTCGTCGGAACCGCCGAGCAGCCGCGCCAGGTCCTCGCCGTCGAGCTGAGCCACGTCCCCGGCCGCAGCGTCCGCCTCACCGTCGAGGGCCGGGGAGTCGCCGGAGAGGCCGTCGCCACGACGGACGACGACGGCGCCCTGCGCGCCGAGATCCCCGTGACCGCCGAGGGCCTCGCCCCCGGCGACCGCCGGGGGATCACGGTGACCGCCGAGGACGGCTCCCACGTCGCACGGCACAGCGCCGAGTTCACGGCCGCCGAGCCCGGCTGGACCATGTTCATGGTCAGCCACTTCCACTACGACCCCGTCTGGTGGAACACCCAGGCCGCCTACACCGAAACCTGGGACGTCGCCGACGACCCCGCCCGCACCGGCCTGCCCGCCCGCACCTTCGACTCACGCGGCCAGTCCGGCATGAGCCTGGTCCGGGCCCACTGCGATCTGGCCCGGCGCGACCCCGCGTACACCTTCGTGCTCGCGGAGGTCGACTACCTCAAGCCGTACTGGGACGCCTTCCCGGAGGAGCGCGCCTTCCTGCGCCAGCTGATCCGCACCGGCCGCGTCGAGATCATGGGCGGCACCTACAACGAGCCCAACACCAACCTCACCGGCGCCGAGGCGACCGTACGCAACGCGCTGTACGGCGACGGGTTCCAGCGCGGGATCATCGGGGCCTCCCCGGAGACCGCCTGGCAGCTGGACGTCTTCGGGCACGATCCGCAGTTCCCGGGGCTGATGGCGGACGCGGGGGTCACCTCCAGCTCATGGGCGCGCGGGCCGTTCCACCAGTGGGGGCCGACGCTGTCCGTGTTCGGCGAGGAGCCGAGGGACCCCGGGCGGATGCAGTTCCCGGCCGAGTTCGAGTGGATCGCCCCCTCCGGGCGCGGGCTGCTGACCGCGTACATGGTCAACCACTACGGCGCCGGCTGGGCGATCGACAACGCGCCGACCCTGGCCGAGGCGGAGGCGGCCGCCCTCAAGCTGTTCCGGGGGCTGAAGAAGGTCGCGCTCACCCGCAACGTGCTGCTCCCGGTCGGCGGGGACTACGCGCCGCCGTGCCGCTGGGTGATGGCCATCCACCGCGACTGGAACGCCCGGTACGTCTGGCCGCGCTTCGTCAGCGGCATCCCGCGCGACTTCTTCGCCGCCGTACGGGCCCAGCTCGCCGGGGAGGGCCGCCGGGCCTCGCCGCAGACGAGGGACATGAACCCGGTCTACACCGGCAAGGACGTCTCCTACATCGACACCAAGCAGGCCCAGCGCCACGGCGAGACACTGCTCGCCGACGCCGAGCTCTGGGCGACGCTCGCCTCCCTCGTCACCGGCCATCCCTATCCCGACGCGGCCCTCGACAAGGCGTGGCGGCAGCTGATCTACGGAGCCCACCACGACGCCATCACCGGCTCCGAGTCCGACCAGGTCTACATCGACCTGCTGACGGGCTGGCGCGAGCTGTACGACCTCGCCGGGACCGTGCACACCGACGCGACCCAGGCCCTCGCCGACCGTGTCACCCCGGGCGGCGGCCAGGACCTGGTCGTCTTCAACTCCGCGACCTGGGAACGCCGGGACGTGCTCAGCGTCGACGACCCGGACCTCGTCCCCCTGGACGACGGCTTCCAGCCGCTGCCCGCCGTACGCGACGACGACGGGCGCCTCCGGGTCGTGACCCCGACGACACCGGGCACGGGCCTCAGGGCCCTCCCCCTCGCCAGAGGCCCCTTGCCCGGGTGGACCAGGGGCGAGGGGACGACGATCCGCAACGCGTTCTACGAGGTGACGGTCGACCCGGCACGCGGCGGCGCCGTCAGCAGTCTGCGGGCGCTGCGCGAGGGCGAGGCCGAGGGGGGCCGGGAGCTGCTGCGCGCCGGTGACGTCGGCAACGAGCTCGTCGTGCAGGAGGAGTACCCGAGGCACCCGCGCTTCGGCGAGGGCCCCTGGCACCTCACCCCGACCGGCACCACCGTCGCCCGCAGCCGTGACGTGCGCGCCGACATCGATGTCGAGCACTCCCCCGCCGGGTCCCGGATCACCGTCCGCGCCGACCTCGGCGTCTTCCGCTACACCCAGCGGCTCACCCTGTGGACGGGCGTCGACCGGCTCGACGTGTCCACCACCGTCGACGGGTACGACGGCGCCGACCGGCTGATCCGGGTGCGCTGGCCGTCGGACGTGCGCGGCGGGCTGCCGGTGCACGAGGTGGCGGACGCGGTGATCGGGCGGGGCTTCGGCTTCGTGGACGTGGACAGCGAGCGGTTCCCGTGGACGCTGGACAACCCGGCGAACACCTGGTTCGGGCTCGGCTGCACGGCACGGGTCGCGGTGCACGACGACACGGAACGGCTTCTCGGCCACCGGGCGATCGGGGTCGCCGAACTGGTCTTCGCCTCCTGGGATGAGGCCGGTGAGCTCGGCACCCCGCTCGCGGCCGCGCTGGTCCGGGCGGGAGTCACCGCGACCTCGACGATCGCGGGCGGCCCCCGGTACGGCGATCTGGAGGTCGACTCCAACCTGCCCGACCTGCGCGTGGCCGTCGGCGGGCCCGACCGCAACGCCGTGGTCGCCGAGGCCCTCGGCTGGGACCCGGCCGCCGCGCGCGAGCTGCGCCGGCAGATCGCCGACGGCGGGGTCGCGGCGGTGTGGGTCGCCCCGCGCGCCTCGCTGCGCGAGGAGTGGGTGCCCGGGGCGGACCTGCGCGACCTCGAACGGCTGCCGCTGCTCGTGGTGGCGGGCGCCCTCCCCGAGGACGACGCCAAGGCCGTGGACGCGCTGGTCGACCAGCTCGACGACACCGCGACCGTGCGGGCCACCGCGGCGGGCGGCGGCGAGGCGCTGCCGCCGGGCGACGCCTGGGACGGCCGCAGCTTCGCGATCCTCAACCGCGGCACGCCGGGCTGTGTCGTCACCCCCTCCGGCGACCTCTACATGTCCCTCATGCGCTCCTGCACCGGCTGGCCCTCCGGGATCTGGGTCGACCCACCCCGCCGCACCGCCCCCGACGGCTCCGCCTTCCAGCTCCAGCGCTGGTCCCACACCTTCGAGTACGCCGTCGTCGCGGGCGAGGGCGACTGGCGCGAGCTGCGGCTGCCGCAGGCCGGGCATGCGTTCAACCACCCGCTCACGGCACGGCTGAGACGCCCGTCGCAGGACACGCCGCTGCCGAGGACCGCGACCCTGCTGGCGCTGGAGCCCACGGGCACGGTGCTGCTCGACGCCCTCAAGCCGGCGGGCTCACCGCTCGCCCGGGGCAGCGTGGCACCGGCTGACCCGCGGCGGGGGGTCGTCGTCCGGATGCACGAGGTCAACGGACGCGCCGCCGTGGCCCGGGTGCGCGGGCCGCGCCGGTGGACGGACGCCACGCGGGCCGACGTACTGGAACGCCCCGGCGAGCCGCTGCCCCCGGAGGCGGACGGCTCCCTGAACGTGCCGCTGACGGGCTTCGAGGTGGCCACGGTCCTGGCGACCCCCGCCCCGGCGGCACCGGCCACCGGCACCACCGCGACACCACCCACCGGCACCACCACGGCCTCCGCCTCCGGCGCCGCCCCGGCGACCCCCGACACCGGACAGCCAGCCCCCGAGTCCAGCCGCGGCCCGGCAGCCCCCGCCTCCGCCCCCGGCATCGCCGCCCGGGAGCCCGCTCAGCCCGTGCACACCCGGTACTGGCTGCACAACTCGGGGCCCGCGCCCCGCGGCAACATGCCCGTGGCCGTCTACCTCTCCCCCGCTGCCCTCACCGTCTCCGGCCCCGTCACGGCGACCGTCCGGGTCGGCTCGGAGCTGACCGACGCACCGGTGTCGGGCGCGGTGCGCCTTCAGGCGCCGGCCGGCTGGTCGGTGGAGCCCGCCGAGTTGCCGTACGCGCTGGGCCCCGGCGGGTTCACGGTGGGCGAGGTCACCGTGGTCCCGCCGCCGGACGCGGTGCCCGGCCGGCACTGGCTGAGCGCGCGGCTGTCGTACGGCGGGCAGGTGTACGAGGACGTGGTCGGCCTGGACGTGCCGGGCGAGCCCCCGGGCCCGACGCTGGTGTCCGGGCTCGGCGTGGACCGGGTGGCCGTACGCCGGGGCGAGCGGGCCCGGGTCCCGGTGACCCTGCGCAACCCCACCCGCGGGCCGGTGAACGGCACCCTGTGGGCCGTGTCCTCGTGGGGCACCTGGGCGGGGGTCGCGCCGGGCTGCCAGGGGTTCACGGTGGAGGCCGGGGAGGAGGCTGAGTACACCGTCGAGGTGGACGGCTCGGCGGTGCCGCCCGGCACGTACTGGCTGATGGCGAAGCTCGCCTGGCACGGCTGTGTGGCGTACACGGAGGCGGTGCCGGTGGAGGTGACGCCGTGAGGGGACACGGGGCGCACGGACCGGCTCCCGGGGAGCACGCGGCCCTGGTGGACGGCGTGGCCGTCCCACGGGCCCGGGTGGACGCCCTGCTCACCGCCGTCCCGGCGCGGGATCGCGAGACGCGTCCCGAGGCGCTCGCCCGCGCCGAGCGGCAGCGGCGGCGCTGGGCGACCCAGGTCGTCGTCACCGACGAGCTCGCCCGCAGGAGCTGCGAGGAACGCGGGCTCGCGCCGCCCGACGAGGTCTCGCCGTCCCGGGTGCTCGCGGTGGCCGGTACGGACGTCGCCGACCTCGGCAGCATCGTCGCGGCGGCGCTCGCCCACTCCCCGGCCGCGCACGCCCTGTTGGCCGAGCTGGAGCGCGAGCAGGAGGTCCCGGAGGAGTCCGTGCGGGACTACTACGACCGCAACCCGGACCGCTTCCTCACCCCCGAGGCGCTGCGCCGGGGCGTCGACCCGTTCGGCGGGGCGGCCCCGGAGGACTTCCTGCCCTACGAACGCGCCCGCGACGGCATCACGCGCGAGCTGCGGCGGACAGCGGGCCGGCGGGCCTTCTTCGACTGGCTGGACCGGGCCCGCGCCGGGGTGGAGTACGCCCCCGGGCACGAGCACCCGGGCGACCCGTCGCACCCGGACCACGAACACCGGCACTGATCAAGCCGACCGCACGCCCGGAACGCAAACGCAACACGGGAAACCATTGACCTCCGATGAATTCTGGTCCACCTTTTCATCAATCGGGGTCAGAGTTGGTGATTTGAACCAGCAGTCTGGAACCAGCAGGAGGCAGCAATCATGCGTGCGAGAAGACTTTCCGGATCCCTCACCTGTCTCGTCGTCCTGTCGCTGACGGCCGCCGGGTGCGGCCTGTCCGGCGGCGGGTCCGACAACAAGGGCTCCGCCACGGCCGGGGCGTGCAAGGTGGACAAGGGCAACGTCGGGTCCGGGAAGCTCACGGGCGAGGTCAAGGGCAAGATCACCTTCCAGACCACCAATCTGAAGAAAGACTTCGGCGGCTTCTTCAACGGAGTGATCAAGGCGTTCGAGGCGGCCAACCCCGGCACCTCGGTCAAGTGGATCGACGACCCCGGCGACAACACGTTCACCCAGCGCACGGTCGCCGACGCGCAGGCCTGTACGTTGTCGGACGTCATCAACGTCAACGCCCCGACCGCGACCGCCCTCACCAAGGCCGGTTACCTGCTCGACCTGAGTGCGAAGGACCCGGACGTCGCGAAGCCGTTCGTCCCGTCGTTCTGGAAGTCCGCCACCTTCCAGGACGCCTCCGGGAAGGCGATCCACACCACGCTCCCCTGGTACACCGGCGGCGTCCTGCTGACGTACAACAAGGACCTGCTGGAGAAGGCCGGCATCGACCCGGCGAAGCCGCCGACGACGTTGTTCGGAGTGTTCGCCGACTACGAGAAGGTCGCCAAGGCGGGCAAGGGCAAGTTCTACGCGACGATGGCCAACCCGATCTGGCGGATACCGTCCGATTGGGACCAGATGAACATCAAGACGCTCTCCGCCGACGGCAAGACCGCCACCTTCGCCGACGACCCGCGCACCACCCAGTGGGTCGCTTGGATGGCGAAGCTGTACAAGGAAGGCGCGATGCCGAAGGACTCGCTGTCCTCCAGCAACGACCCCTCCACGCTCTACAGCCAGGGCAAGGTCGCCTACGGCTCGACGAACCCGAGCTTCGTGCGGTTCGTGAAGCAGAACAGCCCGTCGGTCTACGCCAAGACGGCCGTCGGCCAGCAGCCCTACGACGCGCTCGGCCGCGCCTCCGCCGGTGCCCCGCAGTACATCTCCGTCGCCGCGACCAGCAAGCACGCGCCGGTAGCGCTGGCGTTCGCCGAGTTCCTCACCAACGCCGAGAACCAGACGGCCTGGTGCAAGGACCCCAACGTGGTGATCTTCCCGACCACCTCGGCCTCGCTGGAAGACCCGTTCTTCCAGAACGTGACCGGTGACGATCCCTTCTCTCAGGCCCGCAAGCTCGTCGCCGACCAGCTCAAGACGGCCGACACCAACCAGACCAACCTCTCCCCGGCCGTGCAGAACGCCATCGTGAGCCAGGTGCAGCTGGCGATGCAGGGCAAGAAGAGCCCCGAGCAGGCCGTGAAGGACGCTCAGGAGAAGGCCGACGAGCTGCTGAAGCAGGGCAGCTGACCGTGACGACGCAGACCGTGAAGCCGGTGCCCCTGCCCGGCGCGGAGCCCACCTCCGCGCCGGGCACGGCCCCGTCCCGCCTCCGCCGGCTGGCCCGGGCCGTGCTGCCCGGTCCCGCTCCCGGCGCCAACGGCGCGGCGCTGTACCGCCGCTGGTGGCTGCCCTGGCTGTGGACCGCCCCTGCCATCCTCTGTGCGGCGGTCTTCGGCGTGTTCCCGTTCCTCAACACTGTCCTGCTGTCGTTCACCGACGCCAAGCCGCTCGGCGGCGTGGCGAACTTCGTCGGGCTGTCCAACTACACCCGGATGCTGGACGACCCCGACTTCTGGCTGGCGACCCGCAACAGCGTGCTGTACGCGGTGATCGTGGTGCCGCTGATGGTGCTGCTGCCGCTGCTGCTCGCCGTTCTGGTGGAGAAGAAGCTCCCCGGCATCGGGTTCTTCCGGTCGGCCTTCTACACGCCGGTGCTCGCCTCCAGCGTGGTCGTGGGCCTGAGCTGGCAGTGGCTGCTCGCCGACGACGGACTGATCAACACCTGGCTGCAGCAGGCCCATCTGATCCGGGACGCCATCCCGTTCCTGTCCGACTCCTGGCTGATCCTGTTCTGCGCGATGGGCCTGACGCTGTGGAAGGGGCTCGGCTGGTACATGGTCTTCTACCTGGCCGCCCTGGGGAACGTGCCCAACGAGCTGCACGAGGCGGCGGCGATGGACGGCGCCGGGGCGATCCGGCGCTTCTGGCACATCACCGTGCCGGGCGTGCGGCAGGCCATGATGCTGGTCGGCACGCTCACCGGCATCGGCTCACTGCGGGTGTTCACCGAGATCTTCATGCTCGGCAGCTACACCGGAGGCCCCGGCGGCGCCGACCGCACCCTGCCTTTCTACATCCGCGACGTCGGCCTGGACCCGATGACCGGCAACGCCGGATACGGCTCGGCGGTCAGTGTGGCGCTGTTCCTGCTGACGCTGGGGCTGACCCTGCTGGCGCAGCGCCTGACGAAGGAGGACGAGTCATGACGACCGCTGTGCGCAAGCGCGGGCGCCTGGTGCCTCGCTGGCGGGACTACGGCCGCCCCCGCGAACTCGTCGTCCGCTATCTGTTGCTGCTCTTCGTGCTCGCCATCACCGTCGGACCGCTGCTCTGGCAGCTCCTGGCGTCGCTGAAGAGCACCAGCGAGGACGTCTTCGGGGCGGGCGCCACCCTGCTGCCGCACCACCCGACCCTGCGTGCCTATGAGGCGATCTTCGAGCAGGTGCCGGTGGCCACGTACATCAGGAACAGCCTGATCGTGGTGGTCCTGTCCATCACCAGCCAGCTGGTGTTCTCCACCACGGCCGGCTACATGCTCTCCAAGCCCGGCTGGAAGGGCCGCAAGGTGGTCTGGGTCGTGCTGGCCGCCTCCATGATGTTCCCCTTCGAGTCGATCATGGTGTCGCTCTTCCTGAGCATCCGTGACCTGGGCCTTGTCGACAACGTGGTGGGCGTGTGGCTGCCCGGTTTCGTCGGCGCCATCAACGTCCTGCTGATGCGCGGTGCGTTCCTGGCGGTGCCGCGCGAGATCGAGGACTCGGCGATGCTCGACGGCGCGAGCGAGTGGCAGCGCTTCCGGCACCTGTACCTGCCGTCCGCGTGGGGCGCGATCATGGTGGTCGTCATCAACACCTTCATCAGCGCCTGGGACGACTTCCTCTGGCCGCTGATCGTGCTGCGCTCGGAGAACCACATGACGCTGACGCTGGGCCTGTCACGGCTGCAGAGCTCGTCGTTCGGCTACGACCAGCGGATGGTCATGGCCGGGTCGGTGATCTCCATCATTCCGGTGCTGCTGCTGTTCGTGATCACGCAACGGTGGTTCTACAAGGGAGTGTCGGCGGGGGCCGTCAAGTTCTGAGGTCGAGGACGACGGGTGCGGCGGACAGCGCGGCCCGCGCCGACTCGGCGACACGGATCTCCACCGTGGTCCCGGGACCGGCGCTGGCCTGCGGGAAGGCGAGCGTGCGGGTCTCGCCCGGCGCCAGGTCGACGGCCTGGAAGCCGCGGAGTTCCAGGGTGCGGGGCCACACGGGGGCCCGCAGGCGGCGCATGTAGAGCTGGGCGACGGTACGGCCGTACCGCTGCCCGGTGTTGGTGACGTCGACCCGAACGGTCCGTCCGTCCGCCCGCGGCGGGCCGTACGCAAAGCTCGTGTACGACAGCCCGTGCCCGAAGGAGTACAGCGGCTCGGCGCTGTCGTCCGCGTAGGCTCCGTACTCGGTGTCCTTGTGGTTGTAGTAGACGGGGAGTTGGCCCGCCGAGCGCGGGACGGAGACCGGGAGGCGGCCGACGGGTTCCGCGAGCCCGAGCAGCACCTCGGCGACGGCGTCGCCGCCCCACGGCCCCGGGTACCACGCGGTGAGCAGCGCGGCCGCGCGGTCCGCCGCCTCGGGGACGGCGTGCGGGCGGCCCTGCACCAGGACGACCGCCGTGGGCGTGCCAGTCGCAGTGACGGCGTCGAGGAGGGCGTGCTGGGCGGGGCCGAGGCGCAGTCCGGCGAGGTCGACGCCCTCGCCGCAGGTCATCTCGGAGACGACCGTGCGCGCGGCTCCGTTGGCGTCGAACTCCGTGTCGGGCGTACGGGCGCTGCTGCCGCCCAGGACCAGGACGGCCACGTCGGAGCCGGTGGCCGCGGCGACCGCCTCGGGGATGCCCGTACGGTCGTCGCCGGTGAGGGCGCAGCCGTGGGCGTGGCGGATGTCGGTGCCGGGCGGGGCCAGTCGGCGCAGCGCGTCCAGCACGGTGCTCCCGGTGCCGGGGAGTTGGGGGGCGGTGTAGTCGCCGAGCTGGTGGGCGGTGGTGGCCGCGTGGGGGCCCAGCACGGCGATGCGGGAGACACCGGGGCGGATCGGGAGCACGCCGGTGTCGTTGTGGAGGAGCGTCACGGCGGCGCGGGCGAGCGCGGTGCTCACCTCGCGCCCGCGCTGGGCCGGCGGCGGCGGCGTGTGCGGGCCGTACGGCCGCTCGAACAGCCCGAGCCGGAACTTCAGGCGCAGTACGCGGGCCACGGCGGCGTCGACGGCCTCCTCGCCGACCAACCCCCGCTCGACCGCCTCCTCCAGGTGCGTGAAGCCCTCGTCCCACAGGCTCAGGTCGACACCGGCTTGGAGGGCGAGAGCACCGGCGGAGACCTTGTCCCCGGTGATGCGGGCCAGCCGGTCGACGGCGAGACCGTCCGCCATGACCAGCCCGTCGAATCCGCACCGCTGTCGCAGGAGCCCGTCGAGCAGGGCGCGGTTTCCGCAGCAGGGCAGGCCGTCGACCTCGTTGTACGCGGCCATCACGGCGGCGGCCCCGGCGCGGACACCGGCCTGTGCCGCCGGGAGGTGGATGTCATGCAGCTCGCGCGGGCCGAGCTCGGACTCGGCGGAGTTGCGGCCGCCGACGGTGGCGCCCTGACCGGCGAAGTGCTTGAGGACGACGGGGGCCTTGTCGGCGGCGAAGTACGCGTCCGCCCCCTCTGCCCTTCCTTGCATGCCCCGCACGAGTGCCTCGGTGAGCCGGGCGGCCAGGTACGGGTCCTCCCCGAAGCACTCCTCCGTCCGCCCCCAGCGCGGGTCGCGCGCGATATCCAGCGCGGAGACGAGTGCCACGTGCCCGCCGCGGGCCCGCAGTTCGGCGGCGGCATGGGCGGCGGCACGCTCGTACAGTTCCGGGTCCCAGGTGGCCCCCACGGCGAGGTTCACCGGCAGGACGGTGCCGTCCAGGGCCATGTGGCCGTGCGGGACCTCTTCCACGAACAGCGCGGGAATGCCGAGGCGACTGCGCTCGACGACATGCCGCTGCACCAGATCGGCGAGGTCCGCGCTGTCCCCCGCCCCCGGCCCGCTCCCGTGCCCGACCCCGGACCAGGCGTCGGCCCGCATCAGCCCGTAGAGCGCCCCGAGCCCCTCGAAGCGGTCCGTCTCGGCACACAGGGCCTCGGTGATCTCGAAGCTCCCGTCGGGGGTGCGCCGGTAGGCGTCCCAGCCGTACATCCGCTGGTTGAGCTGCCCGACCTTCTCGCGGAGGGTCATCCGGGAGAGGAGGTCGGCGACGCGGGCGGCGAGCGGGAGGTCGGGGTCGCGGTACGGAGGCAGGGCCGGCCCTCCGCCGCCGATGGCGCCAGTGCGGGTTCCGGTGCCGCGCGAGTGCCCCTGGGCCGACGGACGGGGGCGCCCGGCCGACTCCGCCGTGAGATGCCGTGCCTCCGCGCTGGCGGCCGGGGGGTGCGGAGCGGCGGCCCCGGCCGCCGCACCCGACCCCTCGACCGAGCCGACCGCCGACGCGTCAGCCACCTGGCGCAACACACCGGGCAACCCGACCACCGAACCCGACAGGCCACCCGAGCCGGCCACCGAAGACGAGGCCTCGGCACGGCCCGCCGCCGGGCCCAACACCTCAGCCGCCCCCGCCGCCGGAGGCGACGGCTCGGTCGGGTCGGTCGGGTGAGGTGGGGGCGGCATGGTGGTCCTTTCCGCGGGGGTGTCAGGCCTCGTCGGTGAGGGCGAGGCGGGCCAGGGCCAGCGCGCCCGGGGAGCCGTCGGTGACGGGGTCGATCGTGAGGCCGAGGGGGCGGAGGCGGTGGGTGAGGGGGGTCAGGAGGGGGCCGTCGGGGCCGAGCAGGCCGCCCGTGACGACGAGGCGCTCACCCGGGCGGGGTGCCAGCGCCTCGACGGTGTCGGCGAGATGGTCGGCCGCCTCCTGGAGGATCGCCTCGGCGACGGGGTCCTTCTCCTGGGCGGCCAGCGTCACCAGCGGGGCGAGGCGGGCGAGCTGGACCGGCGGACGGTCCATCACGGCGGGCAGCACATGCATGCGGTAGGCCGCACGCTGCGCCGGGGTCCAGCGCGGGCCGCCTTCACGGCCGTACGGCAGCCCGTGCCCCCTGGGGGCCTCCCCCGCCAGCGCGTCCCCCAGCGAGACCTCTCCCGGCAACACACCGCCGGCCAACCAGTCGCCGGGACCGACCCCCGAGCCGATCCCCGAACCGACCTCGGAACCGGCCTCGTCCGGCAACACAGCCCCCGGCACCCCCAGCTCCCGGCCCACGAGACCGGCCAGCACCGTGGGCCTGCCACGGCCGTCCGCCATGCGGAGGGCGGCCCGGGCGGCCTCCCGGCCGATCCAGAAGCCGCTGCCGTCGTCGCCGAGGAGCCACCCGTCGCCGCCCGCCGTCGCCCCGTAGACGCGGCCCTCGATCCGTGCCGCGACCGCACCGGTCCCGCCCACGAGCGCGATCCCGTCGGCGGGGTGCCCGGGCGCGGAGGCGAACGCGGCCTCGATGTCGCTGTGGATCTCGATCACGGTGGCGGTGATGCCGAGCCGCCCCAGCGCCGCGGAGAGGGCGGCCTCCGCCCGGACCCGGCCCGGCTCGTCTGCTGTGCGCGCGGCCCCCGCGAAGCCGCCCGCCACGGCGACCACACGCCCCCGCAGCCGCTCCGGCACCGCCCGTCCCACCGCCTCCACGAGATGCTCGGTGAGCTGCGGCACCGGCACGGTCAGCGCGTTCCCCGGCCCCCCGCCGCCCTCACCCAGCGGCCCGCCGCCCGCCACGGCGGCCAGGACGGCGCGGGTCCGGGTGCCACCGGCGTCGACGCCCACGACGTAGGCGTCGGCGTGCGAACCGGCGGCGAAATCCTGGTTCAAATCATTATTCATTGGCGCCCATGGTGGTTGATACATTCGGCGGAGACAAGCCTGACCGGAGGAGGACCCCATCGCCGCTCCCCACGCGTCCACCGCGCCCGCACCGCCGCTCCGGTTTGGCGTCAATTACACGCCTCGACGGGGCTGGTTCCACTCCTGGCACGATTTCGATTCGGCACACGCGCGTGAAGATCTGGCGCAGATCGCCGGACTCGGCCTGGACCACGTCCGGGTCTTCCACCTGTGGCCGCTCCTCCAGCCGAACCGTACTCTCATCCGTCCCGCCGCCGTCGATCAGATCACGCAACTCGTCGACCTGGCGGCCGAGTTCGACCTCGACGTCCTCGTGGACGGCGTGCAGGGCCATCTGTCGAGCTTCGACTTCTACCCTGAGTGGACCCGCACCTGGCACCACCGGAACGTCTTCAGCGACCCCGAGGCGACAGAAGCCCAGGCCACCCTCCTGCGCACACTCGGCCGCGCCCTCGCCGGCCGCCCGAACCTCATCGGACTCCAGCTCGGCAACGAGCTGAACAACCTGGTCGAGCACAACCCGGTCACCCCGGACGAGGTCGACCACTACCTCGACACGCTGCTCGCCGCCGCCCGCGACGGCCTGGGCGGGAGCGGTGGCCTGGTCACGCACTCCGCGTACGACGCCGCCTGGTACGGCGACGACCACCCCTTCACGCCCGAGGCGTCCGCCCGCAAGGGCGATCTGACCACCGTCCACCCGTGGGTGTTCTCCGGCGACTGCGCCCGCCGCTACGGCGCCCGCTCCCCGCAGGTGCGGCACCTCGCCGAGTACGGCGTGGAGCTCGCCAAGGCCTACGCCACCGACCCCGCCCGCCCGGTCTGGGTCCAGGAGACCGGCGCGCCCGAACCGCACATCCCGGCGGCCGACGCCCCGGACTTCGCCCGCGCGACCCTGCGGAACGCGGCCGACTGCACGGACCTGTGGGGCGTGACCTGGTGGTGCTCCCACGACGTGGACCGCGCGCTGGCCGACTACCCCGAACTCGAATACACCCTCGGCCTCTTCGACGCCACCGGCCGTCCCAAACCGATCGCCGAGGCCCTGACCGACACGATCACCGCCCTCCGCGCCGAGGCCGCCCCGCCCGCACCCCGCGACACGGCCCTCGTCCTGGACTGCACCCCCTCCACCCGCTCGGTGTCCGGCCCGGGCGGCGCCTTCTTCGACACCTGGATGCGCCTGCGCACCGAGGGCGCCCGCCCGGCGGTGGTCCTCGCCGAGCACGCGGACGACGCGGACCATCTCACGGCACGTGGGATCAAGGAGGTGCTGCGCCCGGAGTGACGGTCACACGCCGGCCAGCGCCTCCGCCACCGCCCGCAGGTTCGCCCGCCCCCGCCCGTACGAGCAGACCACCCCCGCACCGTCCGCCGCCTCCGGCAACCCGGTCGACACCAGCACCGCGTCCGGCCGGGCCGCCAGGAGCGCGTCGCGCAGGCGACCCTGCCAGGGGTGCAGCCCGGCATCGCACACGGCCACCACCAGCGGACGCCCGTCGGCGGCCCGCAGCGCCGCGTCCACGACGGCCTCGGCGCTCTCGGGCTCCCCGGCGACGGCCGTCCCCGTGGCCGTCGGGTCGAGGGCGCGCAGTTCGGTGAGCAGGTCCTCGCCGCCCCAGTTGAGGGCGGGGTGCGGCAGTGGGAAGAGATCGACGACATGGGCGCCGGGGACGGCCTCCGGGAGCGGCTCCCGGAGGCGCACGGCCCGCCGCGCCGCCGTCGAACCGGCACTGACGTCCCAGGAGACCGCGGCACCCGACTCCCCGCCCACGGACCCCACCCCCAGCACCCCGGACCCGGCCGCACCGACGCTCGAGGCGCCCACACCCGCCGGCCCGCCGGCCACCACACCGGCCCCCGCCCGGACCGCGTACCGCTCCGCCAGCCGCCGTACCCGCCCCGCGGCCTCCTCCACCCGCTCCGCCGAAAGCTCCCCGGCGTACAGCGCGTGGAGCACCGCGTCCCGGCAGGCCAGCGTGGTGGCCAGCTCCGGTACGGCCACGATGACCTGGTCCGCCCCGGCACCGAGCGCGAGCCGCGCGCCCGCCGCCTCGCCGTACCGGTCGGCGATGGCCCTCATCTCCAGGGCGTCGCTGACCAGCACCCCGTCGAAGCCGATCTCGTCCCGCAGCAGCCCGCCCAGGATGCTGGGGCTGAGGGTGGCGGGACGATCGGGATCGAGCGCCGGAAAGACGACGTGCGCACTCATCAGCATCGGCACCCCCGCGTCGATCGCCGCCCGGAAGGGAGCGAGGTCGAGCGCGTCGTACGGCCGTGGATCGACGGCCGCCTCGTGGTGGCTGTCGGTGACGGTGCCGCCGTGTCCGGGGAAGTGCTTGGCGCACGAGGCGACACCCCGTGCCTCGGTCGCCGCGATCCAGGCCCGCAGATGCCGGGAGACCAGCTCGGGGTCCGCGCCGAAGGAGCGGGTGCGCACGATCGGGTTCTCCGGCCGCTGCTGGACGTCGGCGACGGGGGCGTAGGAGGCGGTGATGCCGAGCGAGGCGAGGTGCCCGGCGAGCGCGTCGGCGCAGCGGGCGGTGAGGGCGGGGTCGTCGACGACGCCGAGCGCCCACGAGCCGGGCACCTCGGGCGCGCCCGCACCCACCAGGTGCCCGATCCCGCCGCCCTCGTTGTCGATCGCGACGAGCAGATCCGGACGCAACGCCCGCAACGTGTCGGTGAGCTCGCGGACCTGCCGCGCGTCCCGCACGTTCCGGGTGAACAGAATGACCCCGCCCAGCCCGCGGTCGATGAGCCGCTTCAGCGTGTCGGGGACGGTCGTGGTGCCCTCGAACCCCGCGACCAGGCAGCGGTGCGCCGCCTCGTCCAGAGCGGAGGGAAGGCAAGGACCGACGGTGTCGTGCGCGGTGTGGGTCACCCCCGGATCCTCTGGTTGAGCCAGCCGAAAGTCAACAGAGGCATCGGATGATTGATTCACTCCAGCATGGACAGGACGGACTCCAGCGAGGCCACGATCACGTCCGCTCCCGCCGCGCGCAGCGCCTCGGCCGCCCGGTCGTTGCGCGCGAGCCCGAGGAACGGGACACCCGCCTCCCGGCTCGCCCGGAGGTCGGCAAGCGTGGCGCCGATCATGAGGGCCCGGCTCGGGGGAGTCCCCAGAGCGCTCAGGGCAGGCTCGAGAGTGCTCAGAGCGTGAGCCGAAGTCGGTCGGAGAATGGCTCCGCTGCGCAAGGAGCGTCCGCTGACGAAGGACACCGAGGGGGCCAGTGCCCGGTTTTCCAGGTAGGCCTGCACAGCCCTTGCCGAGCAGCGGGTGGCGATGGCCACCCGCTTCCCCCACCCAGGCAGGGACCGAATCAGGGTGTCCGCATACGGGACGGGAAAGGCGGTGCTCACGGCTCGCAGTTCCTCCGCCGTGAGACGGGCGTCCAGTTCCGACACCAGATCACTGTCCCCAGACCTACGGAGGACCGCGCTCAGCAGGACGTGAGGATCCCGGCTGCCCTCGGCCGGAAGCCACCCGCCCTGGCCACGAGCTTGGAGCCAATCGGTGAGTTCGCGGGCGATGTCCTCGACGCGGTGCCCGGCGAAGAGCCTGCAGAGCGTTCCGTCGAAGCCGAGCAGTACGGACTGAGCCGAGCCGATCAGTGTGCGTGGGTCGGCCCGGCGGCCCGACGGCTCGTCAGTGCGTGGCACCCGCCTGTCCGCGGTGTCGATCGCCCCCTCGAACACCGCTCCCTCCAAGTCGACCAGCCCCTCGAACACCGTGCGGTCGAAGGGCGGCGCCCCAGCGAAGCGTGTGCGCCTCCACAGTGCCGCAGCGCTGAAGCAGCTGCGGTCGAACGAGGCCGAGCCGTCGAACCGGGCTTCGCTGAAGTCGGCCGCACCCTCGAACACGGCACGATCGAAGGAGACGGTCTCGCGGAAGAGGGCTCCGGAGAAACGGGCGGACCTCTCGAAGACCGCCCGGTCGAACCGCGCCGCTCCCGAGAACTCGACCCCACGGAAGTCGCAGCCGTCGCTGAAAACGACCCGGTCGAAGATCGCCCGCCCCAGGACCGGACGGGCTGTGGTGTCCGTATTTGTGAGCGCACCCAGAAGCTCCGCGAGCAGGGCCGCCGAGAACGTCGTTCCGGAGAAGTCGACCGACGTCCCAGATGACAGGGTGGCCAGGTAGCGCCTCCGTTCCTCGGCCGACAGATGCTCCACGCAGGCCCCGTATCCAGGCAGCGGCCGCCCGGCGCAGCCCCCGTCGATGAAGCCAGCCGCTCCGAACCCGCAGCGAGCCCGCAGGTAGTCGGCTTCGGTCAGCGCCGCCAGCGCCTGTCCGAGGCGTGCGGGATCGTCATTCCAGAACCAGTCCAGGAAGGCATCGGGAGGCAGGGTGGCGAAGGGGGTGAACCATCTGGAACCGCCCGCGTCCAGGGCCCTGATCATGCGCAAACGCGCGCGGGCGGACACGGCGAGCAGCAGCGAGCCCGTGACCTCCCTCACCGTCCGTTCAAGCCGATGGCTGAATTCCGGGTTCCTGACCATCGCAGCGGCGTCCGGCCCTTCGGACGCCTCTGCGACCGCCATTCCGAGAATCAGCCCGGTACCTGTCCGGACTCTGTACGCCGCCAGCCGGTCGGGCAGTTCGGCAAGGAGGCGGCCGAGGCCGGGCAGGGCGGACGGAGCGTCCAGTTCCACGAGCAGATCGGGCCCGCCCGGTCCGACCTGTTGCGAGACCGTGCCGTCGATCGCCTCTCCGGCCATCAACTCGACGAACAGATCGGCCACTTCGCGCCCGGCCCGTTCGCCGCTGTTGTTGAGGTCGGATCGCCGCTCCCACAGCTTGATGTCAACGGCCAGGCGCAGTGGGCCCGCCCACCCAGATGGGTACGGGACATAACCGGCCTGGTCCAGTACCTGTCGGAACTCCCGTTCACCGAGCAACCGGCTCGCGGACAGCGCGACAAGCCTCTCCCCCGCCCGGTCCCTCCCCACGATCAGGCCGCTGAACTCGCCGTCCCTGGACAGCGGTGCCCCCGCGAGTTGAGGCCACCCCGTCGTGGGGTGGGGCGCGGTGATGTCGACCTTCAGCACGTTTCCCGCGGGGTGCGTCTCCGCGCCCAGCCGGACCGGATCACCGACATCGGAGAAGGCGTCGATGTCCACCGGCATCGGTGCGGAGGCCCCGTTGGGCGTCCAGCGCAGCCGCTCCGGTGCGCGCCGCGCCCACGTGTCCTCGTCGAGGATGTCCTCCTGGGTGAGGAGCAGGGCGGCACCGGGCGTACGGCCCTCGCTCCAGACGGCCCAGGCGTAGGTGTTCCGGCCGTCGACGGACACGACGTACCCCGGGTCACCGCCGGGCGGGGCCAACAGACAGGTGAGCACCAGGTTCGGTGTGAGCAGGAGACCGACGGCGCCGTCGCCGCCCGTGGAGGCCAGGGGTGAGACACGAACCACCCGACTGGCGAGCCCGATCGGCGATGGGCCGAGCGGGGAGTCCGTCTCCCTCGGCCCGGCTTCCGGCCCCGCCCCGCGGGGCCGCCGTTCGGCGAACGCCTCCTGGTCCGCGCCGACCCGGCGCCGCCCGGTCGCGTCCCGGCCGACCCGGGTCGCCGTGAACTCCCTGCCGGTGCCCCGGCCCCGGTCGAGGTGGTCCCAGACGCTCTGCCGGACCAGCTCCCGCACGGCGGCCACGTCGCCGCGCAGCTGGGAGCCGAGCAGCGCGTCGCGTACGCCTGGCAGGAAGTCGAACGTCAGGTCGTCGGGCGGCAGGTCGGCATCGGTCGTACCCCACGGTTCGAACAGCCCGCCGAGGGCCACCTCGGCGAGGTGCCCGTGCTCCGAGCCGGGCAGGAGGGACTGACGTACGAGCGACATGACGGGCAGTGTCAGCGGCACCGCCGCCAGGTAGGCGGCGAGTCGCTGGGCTGTGGGGGAAGCGCCCGCCCGAAAGCGTTCCACGACGTCCAGCGGGTCTGCGGTGCCGTCCGTCGTGGGGGACGTGACCGAGGGCTCGGTACCGGTGCCGCCCTCCGAGGCAGCCTGTCGCGCGTCCAGGCTCAGGCAGGCCAGGCGGTGCCGGCCGGCGTCGCCAGAGACGAGGCGGGAGAGTCGCGCGAGGCTCTGCGGGGACGCGGAGATCACGGGCACCACGGGCGGTGTCGCGGCCGTCGGCACGGAGCCGCCGCGGCGCCGCGCACGGGTACGACGTGGTGCGGCGGAACGCTGCCAGAACCGGGTGGGCCGGGCCGGGCGGGCGGCGCGCAGCGTCAGCGACACCGGGCGTACGGCGGCGCGGGACCACAGCCTTTCCGGCAAGACGTTGAGGACGGCCACGGAGTTGTGTCCGCTCCAGTGACGCAGTACGTCGTGCAGCGCCCCCTGCCCCCAGCCGTCGGCCACGGTGTCCGTGACCACGAGGATCAGCCGGTGCCCCGACGGGTCGGCGATCTCCGCCGGGTTGCGCGGCGGGTCGCCTGGCCGGTGGGCCACCCCGGGCTCCCCGCCGTGGGCCGTGCCGGACAGGTACCAGGTCCGTACGTCGCGGAAGACGCCGCTGCTGGTCAGGACTCGGCGCAGTTCGTCGACCAGGTCGGTCCACAGGAACATCGAGTGGTGCGTGTCGACGACCAGGGCCAGGTCCAGCCATCTGCTCTCGGCGGGAAGCAGCACCGGGCACGGGAGCCGCTGCTCGACGCTGCGCTCCACGGTCGCCTGTTCGTCCAGCCGGTCGCCCGGGCCGCCGATGGCTCGTCTCCCGAGGGGGCGCAGTGAACGCATGAGGCCGAGCGGGTCGCGCAGTGAGGCGGCACGCGGTACACGCAGCGGCACGCCCCGGCGCGCACCGCCCTGTTCGTCCTCCTGAGCCGTGGTGGCGGACTTCCTGGTGAAGAGCTCCACCTCCGCCTCGCGGGCCGGTGCGGGAGGCCGTGGCGGGCCGGGTGCCGGGCGCGGCGGCTCGGGGGCGGGCGGCTCGGTGCGTGGGGTGCGGGCGGCGGCGCCCACCCGTGCGGCCAGCCACAGGATGTCGGCGGCCTCGTCCACGCCGATATCGGTGCCGTCCTCGGCGAACGCGGCGAGCAGCTCCTCGATCACGGGTCGGCTCGATTCCCGGGGAGGGGGCGCCGCCGGCCGGTCACGCCTGGGGCCCCGTCAGGTGCCGCATCACGGTGTCGAGGAACCGTTCGCGGTCCGCGGGGTTCGTCCAGGTCCGGCTGAGCCGGAGCTGGATGGCGTTGAGGAGCTGGTCCGTCGCCAGGTCCCCGTCGGCGCCGCGGTCGATGAAGTCCTGGAGCAGCCGCCCGTACTCGGTCGACTCCTCCACGTCGACGCCGAGCCATCGGCGCACGATGCGGGCCAGTTTCTCCTTGCCCGGTGCCTTCAGGTCGAGGCGCACGCAGCGGCGCAGGAAGGCCGGGGGGAACTCCCGCTCGCCGTTGCTCGTCAGCACCACGACGGGGAAGTAGCGGCACTGCACCCGGCCGCGCCTGATCGTCACGTACCTGTCCTGCGCGTCGTCGGTGGCGATGGCCACCTCGGGCTGGTCGCCCGCCATGCGCGCCAGCTCGGGGATCTTGAATCCGCCGTCCTCGAACAGGGTGAGCAGATCTCCGGGGAGGTCGATGTCGCTCTTGTCGATCTCGTCGATCAGCAGCACCCTGGGCTGGTCCTGGGGCAGCAGCGCGGTGCCGAGCGGGCCCAGCCGCAGGAAGCGCGCGATCGACGAGAGCTGCTGCCCTTCCGCGGCCGCCGTCTCCCCACCGACTTCGTCCCCGGCCGCAGGGGGCGCGTCCGTCGGGCCGGGCGTGGTCGTGAGCGCCCGGTGCAGGTTGGCCTCCTGGAGGCGGCCGATGGCGTCGTAGAGGTAGAGGCCGTCGCGTCGGACCGTGCGGCTGGTGATCGGCCAGTGCAGCACGGGTCCGAGCCCCAGGTCCGCCGCGATGCTGTGGGCCAGGGTCGACTTGCCGACACCCGGCTTGCCCGTGACGAGGAGCGGTCGGCGCAGGTACAGGGCGGTGTTGACGACATCGGTCTCGTGATCGTCGGGGACGTACCCCTCGCCGCGCTTCACGGTCCGCTCCCAGGCCTCGCCCTCGCAGGCCGGCGGCGGGCAGGACGGCTCGGGCGTGTCGGTGAACTCGCGCCATGGCGGCGCGGGCGTGGCCTTCAGTCGCTCGCGGCGCTCCTCGGTGGTGCCTGCTCCCTGGTAGAGCCACCAGTCCTGCTCCGTCCCCGGCATCGGGGCACCCCCTGGTTCCTTCATGGTCGGGATGGGTCCGTCGCTTCCGGGCCGTGCAGGGTCCGGACGTCCATCGGGTGGTCGGGATCGTCCCACAGCAGCGCCAGTCGGCTCTCGGCAGCGCCCGCCACCGCGGCCCCGGCCCGCTCGCGGCGCAGGGCGTGGACCTGCCGGGGCAGGGTCAGCACGTTCGTCGTCGGTGCGGCGCCCTCCGTGGCGAGCAGCGCGGCCAGTTCCGCCGCCTCGGCGCCGCCCTGCGACGGTCCGCCGTCGCGCCACCACACCGTCACCGGTACGCCACCCTCCAGTGCCGCGTCGAGCACAGCCTCCGTACGGCTGCCCGAGGCCACCACGCAGGCGGGTGGCTCCGCGATGCCTAGGTCGACACCGAGGGTGTCGGTCACCTGATGGTCCGCCACGACGTGTACGGCGTCCGGGAAGGTACCGCCCTGTGCCTCGAGCCAGCTCCACTTGCGCACCCAGGAGGCGCGCGCGTCGTCCCGTTCCTCCGGGCAGCGGACGACGACCTGGTGCAGCACACCGAGGGGACGTGTCCGGCCGCGCCGGCCCGGCACGGCCCACTGGTCGAAGGGGACGTCCAGCAGCTCGAACGGCACGTGGAACTCGACGCGTTCGACGCAGGCGTTCGCCTCTGGGACAAAGGCGGCGCCGAAGAGCTCTGCCGCGCGCCTCAGTTGACGGCACAGCTCCTCCCGCGCCTGGTCCAGGGTGAGCGGGTGGTCCTCCGACTCCCAGATGGCGGTGGTGGTGTCCCGGCGCAGCCACATGCGGGCCAGATAGAGGTCGTCGCCGTCGGTGGCGGGCTCCAGCCGCACGTGCAGCACGGTGCTGCGGGCCGGGGACGGCGGCGGTGGCAGCGGCGCTGCGCCCAGCCGTCGCCGGGTGTCCTCGACCCACTGGCTGAGCCGGGCCGCCCAGTCCGGGTCGGTGGCTCGGGCACGCTCGGCCAGGAAACGCACGAACGGCAGGGTCAAAGGAGTGCCCTCACGGTGTCCCTGCCGTTCGTCGAGGTCGAGGGCGATCTCGGTCAGGTTGTCGCCGGGCAGCCCCGCGTGGACCGGAGCCGCGCAGCCCGTGACCTTGAAAGCCCAGGTGTAGGCGTCGTAACTGTGCCGGGGGAGGGACCGGTCCGCGAACAGCGTTCCCAGGCCGTCCCATGCGGGCTGGTCGAGCCGGGTGGCCGCCGGCGGGGGCGGCTGCGGACGGTCGTCGAGGAACGAGCAGGCGTTCCAGTCCCGGTCCCTGATGAACTGGGGGTGCTGCCAGCCCTCGTTGTCCCGGCGCAGTTCCTCGAAGCGCCGGTGGACCCGGCGGCCGACGTCCGGAAGGCCGGCTACGCAGTCGTCCAGGGCGCGGTCCGCCAGTTCGTCGAGCAGGACATCGGTGAACTGGCCGGCCGCGCGTTCCGCGTCGTTCCGTGCCGCCTCGCCCTCGCGGGAGGCGTACAACTCGAACTGCCTCGGACTGGTCCAGCGTTGGCCGCGCCCGTACTGGAAGCGGCCGAAGTTCAGCGCGCTGCCCCGCGGCACCTCGACGCGGCACGCGTCGACCAGGGCCGCCTGGAGCTGGAAGCACCCCCTCTTCACCAGGTCGGTGCGCCACCAGCTCAGCGCGGACGTCAGGTTGAGATGCCGGATCTCGCCTCGGTGGGCGTCGGAGCACGGCAGCATCATCCAGCGCTCCTCGGGCGAGAGGAAGCCGTGCCCCGCCCAGTAGATCCACAGCATGTCGCCGTCGCACTCGGGGAGTTCACGGAACAGCGCGTTGCGCACGTTCTCCTCGGTCGCGGGCCGCCACCGGTTCTCCAGGGCGGCGAGCTGTGCGCCGGCCGACCAGTCCAGGCACTCCGGGTCCAGCGGTGACAGCAACAGCCGTACGTTGTCCGGTGGCACCTGTCCGGGGCCGGTGAGCCACTGGGTGAACCGCAGCGCGTCGCGGGCCGGGCCGCGCAGGTTCCAGCCCGACGTGATCGCGTACTGCTCGACGCCGACGACGAGCGCGAACGTGCGCTCCGGGCTGAAGGTCGGGGGGATGAGGGTGTCGCGGTCGGTCACCCGGTCTCCGCCACGGCTCGCGCGATCCCCTCGTAGACGCCACCGAGCTTCCAGTACGCGCTGTGACTCGGGGGAAACGGCTGCCGGCTGCTCACCTCGTGGTCGGTGACCCTGGGGTCGTCGGGGAAGACCGGTTCGGCGAGGAAGGCCAGCAGGTCCTGCCGGTCGTAGATGTTGAGCCAGCGGGGGAAACCGTCCGGCAGCGGGTCGCCCGGCTCCAGACCGGTGAGCGCGCCCAGCGCGTGCAGGAACGGGGCCTGGGAGCCGACGGTCACCACAAGCCGGGGGCCGTGGAGGGGCTCGCCCCGGGTGGCGCTCTGTGCGAGCAGGTCGACGAGCGCGACACCGCCCAGGCTGTGTCCGATCAGCACGGTCGGCTCGTCGGTGGTGATGGTGCGGTGCAGGTGGTCGCGCAGGGCCTGCCCTCTGACCTGGTAGCGGAGGATGTCCCCGACGAACGGGGTGGCCTTCCCCGTGATCGACCCCCGCCACAGGTTGAGGGCGGGCTGGGTCGTGACGCTCAGGGCGAGCTTTCCCAGCACCGCCGCCGCCCGGCCGCCGGGAAACCGCGCCTCGCCTCCGAGCCTGGCCCTGATCACCTCGACCATCCGGTCCCTTTCGGCACCCGTGCACTGCGCGTCGGCGCCGGCCCGGGCCAGGGCGTCCGCCACGAGGGCGCGGGCGACCGCGGCGGCCAGCTCCCTGACCTCCGGCTCCTCGAGGGCGTTCGCAGCGGCACGGTCGGCCTCGTCCGAGGTCAGGACGGTCTCCAGGGCGCGCGGGTAGTGGCGGGCCAGGTCAGTGCTCCGCAGCAGCCCGCCGAGTTCGTCCGACTCGTCGGGATCCGCGGGGAACTCGGCCAACAGGTCCAGTACCTCGGAGCCCGCCGCCCGCACCCCCGGAAGGCCGAGTCCGTCGTCCGCGGAGGCGCCCTCGATGTCGGCGAGCACCCGCAGTTCGCACAGCGGGTCGGCCAGCAGCAGCGCCCACTCGGCCGCCTCCTGGTCCGGCGGAGCCACCGCCTCGTCGCCCACGGCGCGGGTCCCACGGTTCCCGGGGACCGACGATCTCCCCGCGCCCTCGGGCACCCCGAACTTCTCCCCCCAGAAGCAGGAGGTCACCGTGGCCTCGGTGAACCGCTCGATGAGACGGTCCCGGACCCGCCCGAACACCTTGTCGTGCCGTTCGCCGCGCACCCCCGTGCCGTGGACAAACAGAAAACGCATCGCTCGGCCCCCCTCGTCGTGCCGTCCGCACTGGACGATAGTGCGCGCGACACCGAACCGCCCGGAAAGTGCGGCAGCCCGCGTCAGCCCTCGTCCGCCGTCAGCCGCAGCGAGATGCTGTTGATGCAGTACCGCTGGTCCGTCGGCGTCGGATAGCCCTCACCCTCGAACACGTGGCCGAGATGCGAGCCGCAGCGGGCACACCGCACCTCCGTGCGGACCATGCCGTGGGAGCGGTCCTCGATCAGTTCGACCGCGTCGGTGTCCTTCGGGTCGAAGAAGGAGGGCCAGCCGCAGTGGGACTCGAACTTGGTGTCCGAGGTGAACAGTTCGGCGCCGCAGGCGCGGCAGGAGTAGACACCCTTGGTCTTGGTGTCGGTGTATTCCCCGACGAAGGCGGGTTCCGTGCCGGCCTGCCGCAGTACCGCGTACTCGGCCGGGGTCAGCTCCGCCCGCCACTGCTCGTCGGGTTTGTCGACGTCGTACGACATGAAGGCCAACCCCTTACGTGTGTTACTTCGCTGCGAGACGGTCCAGGATCCGCGGGCCGAGGTCGGTGACATCGCCCGCTCCCATGGTGAGAACGAGATCACCCGCCCTCGCCATTCCCGCGATCACCGCCGGCACCTCGTCCTTGTCGTGCACCGCCGTGACGTCCGCGCCCGCCGCCCGCGCCGCCTCGATGATCAGCTCGCTGGTCACACCGGGGATCGGGTCCTCACGGGCCGGGTAGATGTCCAGGACGACCGACGCGTCCGCCAGGGCCAGCGACTGGCCCATCTCCTTGCCCAGTTCCTGGGTGCGGGAGAAGAGGTGGGGCTGGAAGACGACCAGGATGCGCGCCTCGCCGGCCGCCGCCCGCATCGCCTCCAGGTCGGCCGTCATCTCGGTCGGGTGGTGGGCGTAGGAGTCGATGACCTGGACGCCCGCGGCCTCGCCCTTGAGCTGAAGGCGCCGCTTGACGCCCGTGTACGCGGCCAGCGCGGGCGCCAGCTCCTCGGCGGGGACACCCAGCGCCGCGCCGGCGGCCAGCGCGGCCACCGCGTTGTGCGCGTAGTGACGGCCCGGCACGGACACCGCGAAGGTGAGCTCCCGCCCGTTCAGCAGAACGGTGACCTCGCTCTTCAGCCCCTGCGCGACCACGGACAGGACGCGCACGTCGGCGTCCGGCGCCTCGCCGTACGTCACCGTCCGCACCGAGCCCGCCAGCCGCCGCGTCAGCTCCCGCGCGCCCTCGTGGTCCGCCGAGATCACCAGCGTGCCGCCGGGCACGATCCGGCCCGCGAAGGTCTCGAAGGACTCGTAGATCTCGTCCATCGAGGCGTAGTTGGCGTGGTGGTCCAGCTCGACGTTGAGGACGATCGCGACCTCGGGCGCGTACTTGTGGAAGCTGCGGTCCGATTCGTCCGCCTCCGCGACGAAGATCTCCCCCTCGCCGTGCAGCGCGTTGGAGCCGGGCGCGTCCAGGTCGCCGCCGATCGCGTACGACGGGTCCAGCCCCAGCTCGGACAGCGACACCGCCAGCATGGACGTCGTGGTGGTCTTGCCGTGCGTACCGGCGACCGCGATCGGCCTCAGCCCGTCCATCAGCCGCGCGAGCGCGTCCGACCGGTGCACGACCGGGATGCCCAGCTCGGCCGCGCGGGCCAGCTCGGGGTTGTCGGTGCGGATCGCCGACGACACGACCACGCAGGTGGCGTCGTCCGCGAGGTGCTCCGCCGCGTGCCCGATGTGCACGGTCGCCCCCAGCGCCCTCAGCGCCGCGACGGTCTCCGACTCCTTGGCATCGCTGCCGGCCACCTTCGCCCCGCGCTGAGCGAGGATCTTCGCGATCCCCGACATCCCGGCCCCACCGATCCCGATGAAGTGCGGTCGTTCCATGGCGGTAGGAAGGCCGGGTGCCATGCGTGTCTCCTGGGTGGTACGGCGAACGTTCAGTCATCCCGAACCCTATGGCACACCCCGTGGCCGTACGGAACGTCTCACGCCTTGCTGTGCGAGAACAGCTTCAGCACCGGAACCCCCACCTTGTGGCGAGCCCGGGAAGCCCAGTCCCGGTGGAAGAACTCCTCCACGTAGTGGGGATCGGTCAGCACGATCACCTCGTCCGCCCCCACCTCCCCCACCAGCGACTTCAGCGCATCCAGCGGATGGTCCTCGACCAGCCGCCCCTCCGCCTCGCTGCCCGCCGCGTGCAACGCCCGAAGCGACACCTCCAGGGCCCGCTCCCCGAACCCCTGCGCCTCCTCCCCCTCCGGCGTCTCGCCCTCCCGCGCCGCCTCGTCGAGCTCGCCGAGCGCGACGTCGTCGATGGCTCTCAGCAGCCGGTCGGCCTGGTCGCCGCGCGGCTGGAGCAGCACGTGGAAGGAGACCTGCTCCTCCCCGTGCAAGGTGGTGACGAACTCCACGTCGGCGGACGTCAGGGCCTTCTCGATCATCAAAACGCTTGTGAACACCAGCGCCCCTTCTCCTACGAGGTTCCCGTGGACCCTCTTCCCTGCGTGGGCCGTGCCAGGCATGCACGCGGCAACCGGAAGGGAACATTTCACCGTATTCGCGAATCAGGACCGACGGTAGCGGCTGAACAGGAACCCGGCCTCCTCCAGCAGGGACACCAGCGCGAAGTGTCGCGGCACCGCCACCGACGGCCCGCCCGCGATGCGCTGCGCGTCACCGGCGCTGAGCAGCGGGGAGATGGTCAGGCAGAGTTCGTCGAGCACTCCGGCCGCCACGAACTGGCCCAGCAGCCGTGGACCGCCCTCCGTGAGCTGCCGGGTGTGACCGAGGTCGGCGAGGGCCCGCACGGCGCGGTCGGGTTCCACGCCGACACCGTCACCGGCGATCACCACGCGGGCGCCGGCCTTCTCCGCGGTCGCCACCCGGTCCGGGGACGCCGCGGCGCCCGTCAGGACCAGGGTCGGGGTCACGGGCGAGGTGAACAGGGGGAGGGTGAAGTCCAGCTCCAGGCTCGCGCTGACCACCGCGATCGCCGGGGCCGGGCTCTGCCCCGCCGCCTCCCGCAGCCGGGCGAACTCCGCACGCACGCGTGCCGGACGGTAGCCCTCCTGCCGTACCGTTTCCGCGCCGACGACCACCACGTCCGCGAGTCCGCGCAGGGTGCCGAAGATGCGCATGTCGGTGGCGTTGGAGATGGGCTGCGAACGGCCGTCGTGCTGGGCGGCGCCGTCGAGCGTGGACACCATGTTGGCCCGCAGCCAGGGCTCCCGCCCGCCGGGCCCGGCCTCGGGATAGGCGTAGGCGGCGGCCAGCTCGTCGAGGCTCCACTCCCGGTCGACGAGATCGTCCCCGGGAAAGCCACCGTGGCCGAAATCGACCCCATGGGGCCCACCGGAGCCCCCGGCCCCAGTGGCCGCACCGGGACTCCCCGCCCCGGAGGCCTCACCGGAGCCCCCGGCCCCGAAGACCCCACCGGTCTCCCGAAGCGCCCCGGAATCGCCCCCGGCCCCGGAGGCACCCGCGCCGGCACCGGCCTCAGCACCGCCGCCGGCGCCGGCCCCAAAGGCCCCACCGGGCGCCCCCACCCCCTCGCCTCCGTCACGTCCGCCGGAGGCCTTCGTCGCTGTCTGGTCGGTCACAGGGAACAGGCGTCGCATCCGTGCAGTGTGGCACGCCCTCTAGCATGGGTAAGCGTGTCCTCCTCCACCTCCGCCCAGGCGGCCCCCGGTCTCAGCCCGACAGCCGACGCGTCCCCCGTGTCCCTGTGCACCCGTGAGCCGTACGTCCCCGCCGACCGGCTGGTCGCCGAGATGGTGCCGCCCCCGCGGTTCGACTCGGTGCGCTTCAGCACCTACATCCCGGACCCGAAGCAGCCCAGCCAGACCGAGGCCGTGCGGGTCCTGGAGGGCTTCGCGGCCGGGCTCGGCGGGGCGCACGCGAGCGGTGCCGGGAGGCGCGGGTTCCTCGGCTTCGGGAAGGCCAAGGCGCCCAAGGCACCCGCCGGGCCGCGCGGTGTCTATCTGGACGGCGGCTACGGCGTCGGCAAGACCCACCTGCTGGCCTCCCTGTGGCACGCCACCCCGGCCGATCCGGCGCTGAAGGCGTTCGGCACGTTCGTCGAGCTCACCAACCTCGTCGGCGCGCTCGGCTTCCAGCAGACGGTGCAGACCCTCTCCGGCCACCGACTGCTGTGCATCGACGAGTTCGAGCTGGACGACCCCGGGGACACGGTCCTGGTCTCGACGCTGCTGGGCAAGCTCGTGGACGCGGGCGTCGCGCTCGCCGCCACCTCCAACACCCTGCCGGGCAAGCTCGGCGAGGGCCGGTTCGCGGCCGCCGACTTCCTGCGCGAGATCCAGGGCCTGTCGGCGCACTTCCGCGCGCTGCGCATCGACGGCGAGGACTACCGCCACCGCGGCCTGCCCGAGGCCCCGGCGCCGTTCTCGGACGAGGAGGTGACCAAGGCGGCGTACGCCACCGAGGGCGCCTCCCTCGACGACTTCCCGCACCTCCTCGAGCACCTCGCCCGCGTCCACCCCAGCCGTTACGGCGCGCTGACGGACGACCTGCGGGCCGTGTGCCTCACCGACGTCCGGCCGGTGCCCGACCAGTCGACGGCCCTCCGGCTCGTCGTCCTCGCGGACCGGCTCTACGACCGTGAGGTGCCGGTGCTGGCCGCGGGGCTGCCCTTCGACCAGCTGTTCAGCGAGGAGATGCTGAACGGCGGCTACCGCAAGAAGTACTTCCGGGCGATCTCCCGGCTCACCGCGCTGGCGCGGGACGCCAAGCGGCTCGTCGAGCACGCCTGATCGAACGCCCGCCCGAAGCCGATAACCGAGCACGCGCCCCGAGTCAAGGGCAAGATCAAGCCAGAGAACCCGCGCTTTTCACGCTCTCTTGAACTCGAAACGCCGAGTTAACCCAGCAAACAACGTCGCAGGGTTACCGTGTTTCTTGACCAGTCGTTGACCAATAGTTGGTCTGGACTAGAGGCGGGAAATGCCGGAAGGGAGGCGCATGTTCCGAGGTACGACGGCCCGGACGCTGGTTTCGATCCTCGCCGCCGTCCTGCTCGCGCTCCCCTTCTTCACTGCCACGCCGTCCTTCGCACCCGCGCACACGTCCCGTCAGGTCGAGGCCAAGGCCCAGCCCGGAAACAAACCCAAGGGCACGACGCTGCGCGACGAGCGGGTGACAAGCGGCAACTGCCTCCACACGGGCGGCGCGACCAGCCCGGCCCGCACCCGCGACCGTTTCCGGGCCACGGCCGACTCGGCGTCCCAGGCGCCCGAGCGCCCTCTGCGGGCTCAGGACCCCGCGCCCGACCGCAGGCAGCCCCTGCCCGGTCTCACGTGCCAACGGCTGTCGAGATCCTCGACCGCCCATACTCCGGCAGCGCTCCAGGTCTTCCGCTGCTGACAGCAACAGCGGTTTCCCCCCACCCTGTCCTGCACGTCCGACGCGCCCCCACGGCGCGCCAGGAGGAGTCACCACGTCATGCAGCCCCTCATCGACAACGCCCGTACGTTCGGACAGCGCCCTGAGGAGTTCGCCCGGCTCGCCCAAGGCCAGTCCCCTCAGGTCCTGTTCATCACCTGCTCCGACTCCCGGGTCGTCCCCGCCCTGATCACGGGCGCCCGTCCCGGAGAGCTCTTCGAACTGCGCACAGCGGGCAACATCGTTCCCCCCTACGGCTCCGACCGCCCCACCGGCGAGGCCGCCACCATCGAGTACGCCGTGGAGGTCCTCGGCGTCCAGGACATCGTCGTCTGCGGCCACTCGCACTGCGGGGCCGTCGGCGCCCTGGTCCGGGGCGACGACCTCGAGGCCGTACCCGCCGTCCGCGACTGGCTCGCGCACGCCGCAGACGAGCCGGGAGAAGTGGACGCGGCCGACCCGACCGTCGCCGCGGCCGTCCAGAACCACGTGCTCGCCCAGGTACTGCGCCTGCGTTCCTACCCGTGCGTGGAGAAGCGGCTGGCCAACGACCAGCTGCGGGTGCGCGGCTGGTACTACGAGGTGCACACCGGTGCCGTCCGCGAACACCGCGCGGAAACCGACGCCTTCGAGGCTCTGTGAGCGCCCCCATGAGCGAGCAGACGATTCAGCAAGCAACCAAGCAGAGCAAGTTCCCCCATCTCAAGCAGGACTTCCTGGCCTCCCTCGTGGTGTTCCTGGTCGCGCTGCCGCTGTGCGTCGGCGTGGCCGTCGCCTCCGGAGTGCCGGCCGAACTCGGGCTCATCACGGGCATCGTGGGCGGCATCGTCACCGGACTCATGCGGGGCAGCAGCCTGCAGGTGTCCGGGCCGGCCGCGGGTCTGACCGTGCTGGTCTTCGAGGCGGTGCAGGAGTTCGGGCTGCCCGTCCTCGGTGTGATCGTGCTCCTCACCGGAGCCCTGCAGATCCTCATGGGCGCCCTGAAGCTGGGGCGCTACTTCCGGGCCATCTCGGTCTCCGTCGTCGAGGGCATGCTGGCCGGAATCGGCCTCGTGCTGATCGCCGGACAGCTGTACTCGGTGGTCGGCGCCAAGGCCCCGGAGTCCGGCCTCGGCAAGATCGCCGGGCTGCCGGAGGCGCTCGTGGACGCCCTCGGGAGCACCGAGGCGCTCACCTCACTGGCGGTCGGCGCGGGCACCATAGCCGTGCTGGTGCTGTGGCAGCGCATGCCGCAGAAGCTGCGCACGGTCCCCGGCCCGCTCGCCGCGGTGGGCCTGGCGACGCTGGCCGTCCTGGTGTTCGACCTGCCGGTGGCCACCGTCGAGGTGAAGGGCCTGCTGAGCTCCGTCCAGCCGCCGTCGCTGGGCGAGTTCGGCGAGCTCGCGAACGTCGGCCTGATCGGCACCGTCGTCGCCTTCACACTGATCGCGTCCGCCGAGTCGCTGTTCAGCGCGGCGGCCGTGGACCGGCTGCACGACGGTCCGCGCACCGAGTACGACAAGGAACTGGTGGCCCAGGGCGCGGGCAACGCGGTGTGCGGTGTGCTCGGCGCGCTGCCGATGACCGCGGTGATCGTGCGCAGCTCGGCCAACGTCCGGGCGGGCGCGCGGACCAAGGCGTCCCGCGTGCTGCACGGCGTGTGGCTGCTGCTGTTCGCGGCGCTGCTGCCCGACGTGCTGGCGTACATCCCGATCCCGGCCCTGGCGGGCATCCTGGTGCACGCCGGTGCCAAGCTCATCCCGGTGCAGCAGATCGCCGGTCTGTGGCGGGAGCACCGCGGTGAGGCGCTGATACTCGTCGTCACGGCCGTGTCGATCGTCGCGGTCAGCATGTTCGAGGGCGTGCTCATCGGTCTGGCGCTGGCCGTCGCCAAGACGGCCTGGGAGGCCTCGCACGTCCGGCTGGAGGTCGTCGACAAGGGCGCGGGCCCGATCCAGGCGTACCTGTCGGGCAACGCGACCTTCCTCAAGCTGCCGAAGATCCTCGACAGCCTGGAGTCGCTGCCCCAGGACCGGCCGGTGGAGCTGGACCTGTCCGGCCTGCACCACCTGGACCACGCCTGCCGTACGGCGCTGGAGAACTGGGCCGAGCGGCACAGCTCGGTCGGCACCGAGCCGGTGAAGGTGACCGAACCGGCTTAGGCGAACGCAGGAACCCGGCCCGGGATCTCTGGGCTCGACCGGAATCTCGGGCCGGGCATATCGTTACAGGAGCAGACATACAGGGCCTCTCGACGAGGAGGTCGCCATGCTCCAGGAGCTGGTGGGGGCGGCCGCGGCGGTCGGCGCCGCGGGCGTCGTGTATCTGGGGGCCGCCGCGCGCGTCGTGAAGCAGTACGAGCGCGGGGTGGTCTTCCGGCTGGGACGGGCGCGCGGTGAGGTGCGCCCGCCGGGGTTCACCCTCGTCGTCCCCGCCGTGGACCGGCTGCACAAGGTCAACCTGCAGATCGTGACGATGCCCATTCCCGCCCAGGAGGGCATCACCCGCGACAACGTGACCGTGCGGGTCGACGCCGTCGTGTACTTCCGGGTCGTGGACGCGGCCGCCGCGATCATCAACGTCGAGGACTACCGCTTCGCCGTCTCGCAGATGGCGCAGACCTCGCTGCGCTCCATCATCGGCAAGAGCGAGCTGGACGACCTGCTGTCGAACCGGGAGAAGCTCAACGAGGGCCTGGAGCTGATGATCGACAGTCCGGCCGTCGGCTGGGGTGTGCAGATCGACCGGGTCGAGATCAAGGACGTGTCGCTGCCGGAATCGATGAAGCGGTCCATGGCCCGGCAGGCCGAGGCCGACCGTGAACGGCGAGCCCGGATCATCAACGCGGACGCCGAGTTCCAGGCGTCGAAGAAGCTGGCCGAGGCGGCGGAGGCGATGTCGGACCAGCCCGCCGCGCTCCAGCTGCGGCTGCTCCAGACGGTGGTGGCGGTGGCCGCCGAGAAGAACTCGACGCTGGTGCTGCCGTTCCCGGTGGAGCTGCTGCGGTTCCTGGAGCGGGCACCGGTGACGCAGGCGCAGCCACAGCCCCAGCCGCAGCCGCAGCCGCAGCCGCAGCAGTCCTTGCCACAGACGCCTCCGGAGGAGCCGCCGCAGACGCCCGGGCAGCCGAGCCTCGACCCGTGACACGTGCTCCAGGCGTGGTTCCGGTGATCGACTGCGCGTGATACACACAGCGGGGTCACAGTCCTGTCCGCCAGCAGGAAGGTTGCCCCATGTCCGCCCGCAGTGGATCGACACGACGTCAGTTGCTCGCCCGTACCGGGGTGTTGGGCGTCTCCATCGCCTTCGCCGGAAACCTCTCCGACCTCTTCGCGAACACCGCCGCCGCGCAACCCCCGGCCCACACCGGTTACGGCCCCCTCGTGCCCGACCCCGACGGTCTGCTCGACCTGCCGAAAGGATTCCGCTATCGGGTGCTGTCCCGCGAGGGCGACCCCCTGCGCTCCGGCGAGGGCACGGTCCCGTCCCACCCCGACGGCATGACCGCGCTGCCCGGCCGGCACGGGCGCGTCCATCTGGTCCGCAACCACGAGAACCGCCCGACGGCGAAGTTCCCCGTCCCGACCGTCGAGGGCCTGACCTACGACCCGGCCGGCAAGGGCGGCTGTACGGCCCTGACGCTGGACGCCGACGGCGACGTGCTGTCCGAGCGGGTCGCGATCGCCGGTACGGCCGTCAACTGCGCGGGCGGACCGAGCCCCTGGGGCACCTGGCTGACCTGCGAGGAGACCGAGGACAAGGCCGGCACCAACGGGTACACCAAGGACCACGGCTTCGTCTTCGAGGTCGACCCGACGCACCCCCGGCGCACCGGTGCCGTACCGCTGACCGCGATGGGCCGCTTCCAGCACGAGGCCGTCGCGATCGATCCGTACCGGGGCATCGTGTACGAGACGGAGGACGCGTTCGACCGGCCCTTCGGCCTCTTCTACCGCTTCCTGCCGAACAAGCCGCTCGGCGGCGTCGGTTCGCTGCGCGCGGGCGGCAGACTCCAGGCGATGCGCGTGCCCGGTGTCCCCGACCTGTCGTCGATCCAGGAGACGGGAGCCACCTTCGACGGCATCGAGTGGGTCGACGTACCGGACCCGCTGGCCGCCGGGACGCCCACGCGGTTGCAGGACTACGGCCGAGGCGGCATCACCCACGCGCAGAAGCTGGAGGGGTGCTACTGGGGCGGCAGCTGCGTGTACTTCGTGTCGTCGTTCGCCGTCGCCGAGGCGGGCTCGGCCGCCGACCACCGCGGTCAGGTGTGGCGCTACGACCCGGCGCGCCGCCGGTTGACTCTGGTGGTCGTCTTCGGCCCGGACACCGACGTCCAGCTCCCCGGCGAGTCCCCCGACAACATCTGCCTCGCCCCCGGCGGCGGCCTCATGGTCTGTGAGGACGGCGACGGCGCCCAGCACGTCTTCGGCGTGACCCGCCGCGGCGAGGTGTACGCGATGGCCCGCGGCAGCCAGAACATCGGAACGCCCGAGGAGCCGGAGTGGGGTGAGTTCGCGGGTGTCACCTTCGCCCCCGGCGGAGAGACGATGTACGTCAACTGCTACACGCCGGGGACGACGTTCGCGGTGACGGGACCGTGGCGCTGAGCTGACAGGCCCACGGGGGGACACCGGAAGGGGGGCGCGGTGACCGAACAGTCGGCGGAGACGCCCTGGAGCTGTTGTGTCTGCCCGTGGGCGAGCCGGTCGACCTGTCCGCCCACGACGCCGCCGCGCACCCCGGCGGCCCGGCGGCCCGGCGGACAAGGCGGCGGCCCGCGTACCAGCAGGCGTACGAGATCGCCGTGGAGCGTTGCTCGACCGTTCCTGTGGACTGAGCAGAAGTGGGTCCGCTCAGCCGCACGCCCCGAACGGTCTTGGGCGCCCTGGTCTCCGGCGTACTCGACCCCGGGGCAGCGACACGGATCCTGTCCGTGGTCCGTTCCCGGGAGGCCGGTTCCCTCGCGACCTGGCCATATGGGTACGGCCAGAGGCGACGGGGAGGCCCCGAACCATCACTCCGGTGGAGCGGGGGCCCCGCACGCCGGCGCCGTACCCGGCTTCCCAGATCGCATGATCACCATAGACCGCAACTGGGCGGTCGGCACGCTTCTCCTCGAACACCTCCAGGAACTGGACCCGCGCTATCCGGAGGCGGACTTCGACGTGGCGGAGTGCCGGGAACGGCTGCTGAAAGGCCCCCTGAAGGGCGGCTGAGGGGGTACTCGGCCCGCATGACCGACTACCGGCACGTCAAGGGTTCGTACTGGCTGGAGACGGCCCCGGGGCCGTCGCGTCCTCCGCTGGCGGAGGACCTGAGCGTGGACGTGGCCGTGATCGGCGCCGGGATCGCGGGGCTGAGCACGGCGTGGGAGCTGGCGCGGGCGGGGCGGTCGGTGGCCGTGCTGGAGGCCGGGCGGATCGCAGCCGGGGTCACCGGGCACACCACCGCCAAGCTCACCGCGCAGCACACACTGATCTACGACAAGCTACGGCGCACGCGGGGCGCGGAGGGGGCGCGGCTGTACGCCCGCTCCCAGACGGAGGCGGTCGAGCACGTCGCCGAGGTCGCGGCCGAGCTGGGAGTCGACTGCGAGTGGGAGCGCAGGAGCGCCTACACGTACGTGCACGACCCGAGCCGGGTCGCGGAGGTGCGGGCGGAGGCCGAGGCCGCGCGGGAGGCGGGGCTGCCGGCGTCGTTCGTGACGGAGACCGGGCTGCCGTTCCCGGTGGCGGGCGCGGTGCGGGTGACCGGGCAGGCGCAGTTCCATCCGCGCAAGTACCTGCTGGCCCTGGCCGACGACCTGGCCGCGCGGGGCGGCCGGCTGTACGAGGACACCACCGTCGTGGGGCTGGACGAGGGCGAGCCGTGCCGCCTGGCGACGGACAGCGGGGCGACGGTGACCGCCGGGGACGTGGTCGTGGCCACGCACTACCCGATCTTCGACCGCGCCCTGCTGTTCGCCCGGCTGTCCCCGCGCCGCGAGCTGGTGGTCGCCGGCGCCCTGGACACGGAGTACGACCCGGACGGCATGTACATCACGCCCGAGCAGGGCACGCGCTCGGTCCGTACGGCCCCCTACGGCGAGGAGGGGCGGCGGCTGCTCGTCATCACGGGCGAGCATTTCACGCCCGGCACGGGCGACACCCCGGCCCGCTTCGAACGGCTCGCGGACTGGGCGACCGGGCATTTCCCCGGCGTCGATCTCACCCATGCCTGGGCCACGCAGGACAACGACGCCACCGACACGGTGCCGATGGTCGGTCCGCTGCACCCGGGCGCCCGGCACGCCTACGTCGCCACCGGCTTCGGCGGCTGGGGGATGAGCGGCGGCGTGATGGCGGGCCGGCTGCTCACCGCCCTGATCACCGGCGAGAGGTGCGAGTGGAGCGAGTTGTACGACCCGCGCCGCATCCTCTCCGCCGTGCGGGAGGCGCCGACGTTCCTGAAGACGCAGGCGAAGGTGGCCGGCCACTTCGTCGGCGACCGGCTGCGGCCGACCCCGGAGGTGGACGCCGTCCCGCCCGGTGAGGGCGCCGTCGTGCGCGTCCACGGCAAGCACGTCGCCGTGTACCGCGACGAGGAGGGCGAGGCGCACGCCCTGTCCGCCCGCTGCACACACCTGGGCTGCCTCGTCGCCTTCAACTCCGCCGAACGGGCCTGGGAGTGCCCCTGCCACGGCTCCCGCTTCGACACGGACGGCAAGGTGGTGCAGGGGCCCGCGACGCGGCCGCTGGAGGAGCGGGAGTTGTGAGAGGGAGCTGTTATTTGCCGCTCGAGGGAGCTGTCAGGGGCCGCTCGCGGGTGACTCCGAGCGGGTGACCTGGCGGCCACGGTGCCGGGCATATTAGAAACATCGCCATACTTTCGTACGGTGATCCCTCTTGTGCGACGTGTCACCGTCCTCTGCGCGCTCGGCGCCGCCGTTCTCACCTCCTGCGGCACGGTCGGCGCCCCCAAGGCGCCCCGCACCCCGCGGCCCGCGCCTACGGCCACCGCCCCCACCGCCTCCCCCGCCTCCCCCGTCACCCCTGTCACCCGGCCTCCGACCCTCGCCCCTGGGCCCGCCGGTCTGATCCCCGTCTTCAGCAACGCGCCCCGCACCACGGACAAGGCCGTCGCCCTCACCTTCGACGCCGACATGACCGCCGACCAGGGGCCCAGGGCGGCGGCGGGCGAGCCTTTCGACAACCCGGGACTGATCGCCGCGCTCCGGGAACTGAGGGTGCCGTCCACCGTGTTCATGACGGGCCGGTGGGCGGAGCAGTACCCCGTCCAGGCCCGCTCCATCGGCCGGGACCCGCTCTTCGAGGTCGCCAACCACTCCTACAGCCACTACGCCTTCACCGGCGACTGCTACGGCCTGCCCACCCTCTCCGAGGACAAGATGCGGACGGACGTGGAGCGGGCGTACACCGCCCTCCGCGCGGCGGGCGTACCGAGCGCGATGCCGTACTTCCGCTTCCCGGGCGGGTGTTACGACCAGCGGGCGCGGCGCGCGCTGACCGGTACCGGTGTGACCGCGGTGCAGTGGGACGTGGTCGGCGGCGACGCCTTCGCCACGGACGCGGACGCCGTGGCCCGCCAGGTGCTGGACGGGGTGCGGCCGGGGTCCGTCGTCGTGCTGCACTGCACCCGCAGCGCCGCCCCGACGACCGAGCGGGCCGTCCGCACGATCGTGCCCGAGCTGCGCGCACGGGGCTTCCGGTTCGTGAAGGTGTCCGAGCTGATCAGGACCGCGGGCGGGCGGCGCTGAGGCTCGTACGCTGGAGGCATGACCGACGACAGCGACAACTCCTACTGTCTGATCGACGCCAGCAGGCCGCCGAAGGCCGACGGGCCGCCGTACGCGGAGTGTGTGCTGTGCCGGGAGCCGACGGAGTACCCGGAGTCGTACAAGGGGATCACGATGTGCCCCGCGTGCGAGTGGCTGGAGGCGCAGCGCACGGCCTGTTCAGGCTGACCTGCGGGAGGTGAGCGCGCAGGCCGCGGCGCAGGCCGCCATCGCGAGGACGGCGGCCGCGGCCGTAGGCAGCAGGGGCAGCGGGACCGTGCCGGAGCGCGAGCCGGTGACCAGGCCGCTCACCGCCGCCTGCGCCGGGGACCCGGTCACCACCAGCGTCAGCAGGGCCGCGAGCAGCAGCGTCGGGACCGCCCTGCCGGGCGAGCGCAGCACCGGCCACGCGGTGAGCGCGCCGACGGCCGTGCCGAGCAGCGCGCAGGTCAGGGCGGCCAGCAGACCGGCACCGCCGGCTTCGAGGGGCGGGACGCGCCGCTGGTGGTCGGCGCTGACCGGATCGCTGATCCACGTCACCACGAGCGTCGCGGCCACGCCCAGCGCCGCCGACGCGCCGGCCGCCGTCAGCAGGCTCGCCAGGTGCGCCCGCGCCGGTCCGGCCGCCGCGGCGACCAGGGCGCGGGCGGCGGGCGGCTCACCCGTGACGCAGATCCGCACCAGCCAGGCCGCGACGGGCAGGAGGGCGGCGGCCGTGTAGCCCAGCGAGTCCAGCACCGGCTGCCCACTCTGCACACCGATGCCCAGGAACGCCGCGTACAGGATGAACGGCGGCAGCCAGCGCTGCGAGCGGACCAGCAGGGCGGCCTGGTAGCGCAGGAGGGCGGTCATCGGTCGCTCCCCTCGGGGGCGGTGGCGGGTGCCGGGCCGACGCTCACCACGTGCCACGGTGGGCGGGCGGTCAGCAGAGCGCGGAGCACGACGTCCGAGTGGGACGCGGGGACGGTGAGGCGGTGGGTGCCTGGGGCCGGCTCCTCGGCGGCGGTGATCCAACGGACGGCCTCGGCGGGCGGCGGTCCACCGGCCGGCGCCCGCGCCTCGACCCGCACCTGGGGACCCGTCGGCGCGGTGTGCTGTTCCGCTTCCGTACGACGGACGAGGGTGCCCTCGCGCACGGTGTACGTCGCGTCGGGGGCGCCCGCGAGGCGACGTGGATCGTGGTCGACGAACACGACGGCGCCCCCGGCGGCGGTGCGCTCGGCGACCGCCCGTTCGAACTCGGCGCGCGCGTCGTCGTCCAGCCCGGTCCAGGCCTCGTCGAGGACCAGCAGCTCCGGTTCGGCGAACAGGGCCTGGGCCACCGCGACCTTCTGGCTGCTGCCCTTCGAGAGCTGGGACATGGGGGTGCGGGCGTACGCGGTCGCGCCGAACCGCTCCAGCCAGTCGCCCGCGACGCGTTCGGCGGTGGTACGGGCGAGGCCGTGGACCGCGCCCAGGTGGGTGAGGTAGCCGAGGGGGGTGAAGGGGAGGGCGGAGGGGAAGCGCTCGGGGACGTACGCGGTCCTCGGGCGGCCGGTGACACGGCCCTCGGTGGGGGCGTCGATGCGGGCGAGCAGGCGGAGGAGGGTGGATTTGCCGGTCCCGTTCGCGCCTTCCACGCGGGTGAGGGTGCCCGGGCTGACGGTCAGGTCGATGCCGCGTAACACCCAGGGGCCGCGGAGGGCGTATCGGCGGCCCACGTTGTCCAGGCGGAGATCGCGATGCATGAGGTCATCATCTCCTGGCGCGGCTGCGCGTCGGGCCGGTCAAGTACCCTGCGCCCGTGAGTGAGAGTCCCTTCCAGTCCGAAGCCGGTGTCCGCGACGAGGCGCCGCAGTTCGTGTTGCCGCTCGTCGTCCGTATGGAGCGGGACGCGCCGCCCGCCCGAACCGACGCGCTCGAGACCGCGGCCCGTGCCGTACTCGTCATGCTCAGTGACGAGCGGTCGCTCGGTGACGGTGAGTGGGCGCGGGCCATGCGGGACTGGCAGGACGCTCGGATCAGGAAGGTCGTGCGGCGGGCTCGGGGGGCCGAGTGGCGGCGGGCCGAGGCGCTGCCCGGGATCACGGTGACCGGGAAGTCGGCGGAGGTGCGGGTGTTCCCGCCCGTTCCGCTGGACGGCTGGCCGAAGGACCTCGCGCGGCTCCAGGTGTCCGGCACCGACCTCGACGACCCGGAGCCTCCCGTCGACGCGGACCCGAGCGCACCGGTGCTGTGGATGAGCCCGGACCTCGAGATGTCGGCCGGGAAGGCGATGGCGCAGGCCGGGCACGGGGCCCAACTGGCGTGGTGGGAGCTGTCGGAGACGGAGCGGGCGGCCTGGCGGGACGCCGGGTTCCCGCTCGCGGTGCGGACGGCCGATCCGGGGCGGTGGGGTGAACTCACCGGCAGTGGACTGCCGGTGGTGCGGGACGCGGGCTTCACCGAGATCGCGCCGGGCAGTTGCACGGTGGCCGCGGACCATCCGGCGCTGCGGTAGGGCAGTTGCACGGCCTCTTCAGGGACCCGGCCCGGGGTCCGGCTCGACCGCGGAGGTCAGGCCGGCCCGGGCCGCCTCCAGTTGCGCGGCGAAGGCGATGCCGAGGAAGAGCGCCACGCCCGTGAGGTTGGCCCACAGCAGGAGGGCGACGAAGGCGGTGAGCGGCCCGTACACGGCTCCGAAGGATCCGCTCTTGGCGACGTAGAGCGTCAGCAGCCAGGTGGTGCCGACCCACAGCACCAGGTGGACGGCGGAGCCGAACGCGAGCCAGGTGTAACCGGGTTGGTCCCGGCGCGGCGACCAGCGGAAGATGACGGCGGAGGCGACCCAGGCGAGGGCCGCGCCCACCGGGATCCGCAGGGCACCCCACCACGCCGGGGCGTCGGCCCAGCCGAAGGCCTCGGCGGTCGAGCGGCCGACGGCCTCGCCCGCGACCAGGACGAGGAACCCCAGGACCATGGGAACCCCCGCGGCGAACGCGAGAAGCAGGGCACGGCCGTACTTCAGCGGGAAGGGCCTGTCCCGTTCGATGCCGTAGATCCGGTTGGCGCCCCGTTCCACCTGGCCCATGGCCGAGGCCAGGTTGAGGACCGAGAAGGCGAGACCGAGCCACAGCGCGACGGTGCTCCAGACGTCGGAGTGGGCGGTGCGCCGCGTGCCGCGCAGCGCCTCCTCGACCACGTCCGAGCTGGCGCCCGGCACGATCCTGCCCAGGGTCAGCTCGATGATCCGCCCGACGCTCTCGGTGTGCGCGGCGGTGGCGACGCCGACGAGGGCGATGGTGAACGGCACCATGCCGAGCACGATCTGGAAGCCGAGGGCGCGCGCGTTGGTGAAGCCGTCCGCGTAGCGGAACCGCGAGAACGCGTCGACCAGCAGCCGCACTCCCCCGTAGCGCCGCAGCGCGGTGAGGGCTTCGTCGCCGGAGAGCTCTTCCCCGATCATGTCCCGCGTCTGCGGAACGTGTACGGCCGTCCCCATGGTCTGCGTCTCTCCCGCGTGTCAGGCCGGCGGCGAGCGTGCCCGCCGGGGGCATCCGCCGGTCGCGGGTCCCGGCATACCGTGTCCCCGGCCGCACACGATTCAGGCTTTCGGCGCGCCGTACCGCCACCACCCGCCTGGCCCCACCGTGTCTGGTGCGTCTCAGCTGCGGGGGTCGCGGGGCGGGCTCGAAGATCATGGGGCTACGGTGAGAGCGGCAACGCACTGACCACGCAGGGCCGTTCCGCTTCTCGGGAGTCGTCATGTCACTGGACCGACCACTGATCAACAGCCATGTGCCGCACTCGGCGCGCATCTGGAACTACTGGCTGGGCGGGAAGGACTGTTACGAGATCGACCGTCAGGTCGGCGACCAGATACGCGAGTTGAACCCGGAGATCGTCGACATCGCGCGCGCCCAGCGGGCGTTCCTCAAGCGCGCGGTCACGCACATGGCGACGGAGGCCGGGATCCGGCAGTTCCTCGACGTCGGCACCGGCCTGCCCACGCTCGACAACACGCACGAGGTCGCGCAGGGCATCGCCCCGGAGGCGCGGATCGTGTACGTGGACCACGACCCGGTGGTGCTGCAGCACGCCCACACCCTGCTCACCAGCACGTCCGAGGGCGCCACCGCCTACATCGACGCCGACCTGCGTGAACCGGAGGCGATCCTGCGCGCCGCCGGGGACACCCTGGACTTCGGCCGGCCCGTCGCGCTCATGCTGCTGGGCATCGCCGCCCACGTGCCCGACGAGATCGCGTACGCGGCCGTCGGGCACCTCAAGGACGCCCTGCCCGCGGGGAGTTACCTGGTGTTCTGCGACAGCACGGAGGTGTTCCACCCGGCGGAGATGCGGGCGATGGTGGAGCGCTGGAACGAGGCGAGCGACAACCCGCGCGTCAACCGCACCCCCGAGCAACTGGCCAGGTTCTTCGACGGTTTCGAGCTGTTGGAGCCTGGGCTCGTCCCGGTCGCGGAGTGGCGTGCCGAGCCGGGCGCCGCGGGCGGGCGTCGGGACGTGGACAGCTTCGGCGGGGTCGCCCGCAAGATCTGACACCGCCGCCCGACATTTGTGTTCCCTTTGAACACCGGGGGCCTGCCGTGCGTATCTGCGGGCAGCTGCTGAAGCCGTCGGCCGAACCTCAAATGTTGCTCTGAAGGTTCCGGGCCGGCGGTTCGGTCCCGGTCGGCGGGGCCATACCCCCGTCACAGAGGGAGGGGACCATGATGCGACTGGGGACGGGAATCGGCTGGCGGCCGGAGATCGCGGACGCCGTGGAGCGGATGCCGGGCATCGACTGGGTCGAGGTCGTGGCGGAGAACGTGTGCCCGGGCCACCTCCCCGACTCGCTGCTGCGGCTGCGCGAGCGCGGGGTGACCGTGGTTCCGCACGGTGTCGCGCTCGGCCTCGGCGGTGCGGAGCGGCCCGAGACGGGCCGGCTGACCGCGCTCGCGGAGCGGGTGGAGGCGCTGGGTTCGCCGCTGGTCACCGAGCACATCGCGTTCGTACGGGCGGGCGGCCCGCTGACCGCGTCCCCGCGCCTCGAGGCCGGCCACCTGCTGCCCGTGCCGCGCACCCGGGACGCCCTCGACGTGCTGTGCGAGAACGTCCGGATCGCGCAGGACGCGCTGCCGGTGCCGCTCGCCGTCGAGAACATCGCGGCGCTGATCTCCTGGCCGGGCGAGGAGATGACCGAGGGGCAGTTCCTGTACGAGCTGGCGGACCGCACGGGGGTGCGGCTGCTGATCGACGTCGCGAACCTCCACACCAACCACGTCAACCGCGCGGAGGACCCCGCCAAGGCGCTCGCCGAGCTTCCCCTGGAGGCCATCGCCTACGTCCACGTCGCCGGCGGCTTCGAACGCGACGGCGTCTGGCACGACAGCCACGCCCACCCCGTCCCCCGGCCCGTCCTCGACATCCTCACCGACCTCGCCTCCCGCGTCTCCCCACCGGGCGTCCTCCTGGAACGCGACGAGAACTTCCCCGAGCCGCCGGAACTGGAGCGGGAGCTGGCAGCCGTACGGGAGGCGGTGACCAGAGGCCGGACCGAGGCGGAGCAGGCCGGAGCGACGGAGACGGTGACCGTGGCCGTGCCCGTGCCCGCGTCGGAGGGTGAGCCCGCCCGGACACCACAACGGCCCGACGACCACTCGGGCGCGGAAGACGGGGAGCACACCGACCGCCCGGACCCGGCAGATTCGCCGCGTGCCACCGATCCCGCCCGCCAGCGGCTGGCTCTCGCGCAGGCCGCGCTGCTGTCGGCTCTCGTCGCCGGGACGCCCGTGCCGGAGGGGTTCGATCGGGTGCGGCTGGGGGTGCAGGCGCGGGCGCTGGCGGGGAAGCGGGCGGATGTGGTGGCGAAGGTGGCGCCGGAGTTGCCGGAGATCCTGGGGGACCGGTATCGGCCGACTTTCCTGGCGTACGCCCACCGGCACGCGATGACCGGCGGCTACCGGCAGGACGCCCTGGACTTCGCCGAGCGGACGCTGCGCGACGGGCGGCTGCCGGAGGGAAGGGCGCTGCGGGAGCTGCGGGAGTGGTGGCTGGAGCGGTCGGGGCCGGCGCCGCACTCGCCGCGGCCTGCGGCCCGGTTCGCCCGGGCCACCCGGCGGGTGCTGCTGCGGAGGTGAACGGGCGCGTCCACGCGTCGTCCGTTCACCGTGCGGTGTGCTCGGGTTAACACGACGGCCATTTCAGGCAGGAACAGCATCCGGTTCGGCCGCATTGACCCCCGTTTGCCACCCACACCCGCTCCCCCGTTCGCCGCGAATGCCCCTCGAAGCAACGCTTCGCCCTGGTACGGAAGTTGGCGTGAACCCCGCAGTAATATGCCAACCCCGCACCCGAAGCGCACTAGCGTGCCGTGCCGCGAGCAGGAGGCACCATGCGACCCCGACCCCCCGTCAAAGGCCGAGGCATATTCAGTGGCACCGGACTCATCATCGCCGGGATGGCGGCGACCGTCGCCGCGTTGGCGTTCCCCCTGTGGTCGTACAGCGACCGCCCGGGCACCGATGTCGGCGTACTGAACGCGGAGACCGTGGCGACGCAGTACGGGCCGCTGTCCGCGTTGGACCAGGACTTCATCACCAAGGTCCGGCTGGCGGGCCTGTGGGAGCTGCCGGCCGGTCAGCAGGCGCAGCAGAAGGGCACGACCGAGGCCGTACGCACCGCGGGAGCGCACCTCGTCGAGGGGCACACCTTCCTGGACGAGCGGGTGCGCAACGTCGCCTCCCGGCTCGGCATCACCCTGCCCAACGAGCCCAATGAGCAGCAGCAGGGCTGGCTGCGGGAGCTCGACACGGCGCAGGGCGCGGACTACGACCGCAGGTTCGCCAACATCCTGCGGCTGGCCCACGGCCGGGTGTTCTCCCTCGTCGCCCAGGTCCGGGCCGGCACGCAGAACTCGCTGGTGCGCGACCTGGCCGACGACGCCAACACGACCGTGCTGGACCACATCAAGGTCCTCGAGGCCACCGGGTACGTCGACTTCGACGCCCTGGCCCGGGACCTGGCGGCGACGAGCACGCCGACGGCCACCGACTCCCCCACCCCGACCGGTCTCGACTTCGGCCCGAACCCCGGCGAGGTGGTTCCGGTCACGCCGGCACCGGCCGGGTCCGCGCCGCCCACGTACACGCTTCCGCCCGCGGCGACGGGCCCCTCGCTGAGCTGACCGCCATGCGGAACGTCACATACCGACAACACTCCGTCCGGATGGTGAACAAGGCATGGCGTCGCGTGGGCCGTTGGCATAGAAACACGGCATGTTCTGGGTCCTTCTTCTGCTGTTGTCCTGGGGCGTCGCCGGAACGGCGTGCACCCGGCTGTGCCTGGCCGCCGTACGTGCGGCGGCCGTCGACGAGGACGCGGCCCGGGCACACGATCTGACGCTGTACGAGGCGGCGTTCCTGTCCGGCGGCCCGGACCGGGTCGCCGACCTGACGCTGGTGTCCATGGCGCGGCAGCGCAGGCTGCTGCTCGCCCACACCGGGTGGGCGACCGTCGTGGACCCGCGCGGGCGGGACGACATGGAGCGGTCCGTCATCGGGGCCATCGGACCGGAGGGGCAGTCCCGCATCGCCCCGGTGCGGGCCGCCGCGGCCGCCGCCGACGCGGTGCGCGGCATCGCCGACCGGCTCGTCAGCGCGGGCCTCGCCGTGCCCGACGGGGCGCGTACGACGGTCGCGGCGGGGGTACGTCAGGTGCGGCTCGCGGCGGGGGTCGTCCTCGCGCTCGGCGTGGCCGCCCTGCTGGCGCCCGTTCCCTCGGACATGCCGCGCGACCTGGTCGCCCTCTGGTTCGCGCTGCCCCTCGCGCTCACCCTGAGCTGCCTGGCGATCGCGCGGGTCGAGGTCCACCCGTACTCGCGCTGGGCCTCACCGGCCGGGCAGCGGCTGCTGGGCGCGCTGACGCGACGCACCCGGGGCGGCGGGGACGACCGTACGTTCCTGACCTCCGTCGCCGTACGAGGGGTCCGCGCGATCGGTGAGCCGAACCTCCGGGCGGCCTTCGCGCACCGCGAGTACCACGAGCCGCGCGACTGACGCACCGCGTGCCCCGGGGGCGCACAGGGGGCATTGGCACCGACACCCCCGGACGGTGCTTGCCTTCCCCCACGGTCGAACCAAGCATCCCTTCTGTCGCCGCCGTGCATCGAAGGGATACGCGATGAGAGCTGCCGCCCTCTACTCGGCCGCCGGGTCCTTGCTCCTGACCACCCTCACCGCCGCCCCCGCGGGCGGCGCACCCGGCGTCCCCGGCGCGGCGGCCGAGCGGCACGGCACCGCGGTGGCCGCCGCGCGCGCAGAGAAGGCGGGGATCGACTTCGGGAAGTGCGCCGAGGACGTCGAGGAGCTGGACGCGCCGGGCACCCTGGAGTGCGGCACGGTGACCGTCCCGCTCGACTACGCGGCCCCGGACGGTCCGCAGATCAGACTCACGGTCAGCCGGGCCCGGGCGACCCACCGCGACCCGCGCAACAGCAAACGCCGCGTGCCCCGGCAGGGCGCCCTCGTGTACAACCCGGGCGGGCCCGGCGCGTCCGGCCTGCACTTCCCGCTGGTCGGCCTGCTGCCGCAGTGGAAGCGCCTCGCGGCCGCGTACGACCTGGTCGGCTACGCCCCGCGCGGAGTGGGCCACTCCGCGCCCCTGTCCTGCCAGGACCCCCAGCACTTCTTCAACGGCCCCGCACCGGCGCCCACATTCCCCTCGGAGGCGTACAAGCGGGAGCGCGTCGAGCAGGCGAAGGCGTACGCGCGCGGCTGCGCGGAGCGGACGGGCGGCGCCCTGCCGCACTACAACTCCCTCAACAACGCCCGTGACCTCGACGTGCTGCGCGCCGCACTCGGGGAGGACCGGCTGACGTTCATGGGGGCGTCGTACGGCACCTACTTCGGGGCGCTGTACGCGGCGTTGTTCCCCTCACATGTGCGGCGGATGGTGTTCGACTCGGCGGTGAACCCGGACCCCGCGCGGGTCTGGTACGGCAACAACCTCGACCAGTCGGCCGCGTTCGAGGGCCGCTGGGCGGACTTCCGGGAGTGGGTCGCGCGGCACGACGCCGTGTACGGGCTGGGCGACACCCCCGAGGAGGTGCGGCTCAGCTACGAGCGGGCGCGGACGCGGCTCGCCGGGAAACCGGCGGGCGGGAAGGTCGGGCCCCGGCAGTTGCAGGGCGCGTTCCTCCAGGCCGGGTACTACGACGTCTACTGGCCGCAGCGCGCGCAGGCCCTGTCGGCGTATCTGAAGGGCGACCCGAAGCCGTTGATCGAGCAGGCCGGACCGGTCACCGAGGCGGCGGCCGAGGCGGAGAACGCCAAAGCGGTCTACACGGCAGTGGAGTGCAATGACGCGCCCTGGCCGACGGACTTCACCGTCTGGGACCGCGACAACACACGGCTCGCGCGGGTGGCGCCGTTCGAGACGTGGGACAACGTGTGGGCCAACCTGCCGTGCGCGTACTGGCCGGCGCCCCGGCAGAAGCCGCTCGACGTGCGGACCGGGCCGGGTGAGGTGCCGCCCACGCTGATTCTGGCAGCGGAGCGGGACGCGGCGACGCCGTACGCGGGGGCGGTGGAGTTGCAGCGGCGGCTGTCGGGGGCGGTGCTGGTCACGGAGCGGGATGCGGGGACGCACGGGGTGGCGGGTGGGCCGAACGCGTGCGTCAACGGGCACGTCGAGGCGTATCTGTTGGAGGGGCGGCTTCCGGCTCGGCACGCCGCGTGCGCGGGGCGCTCCGCGCCAAGAGCCGGGTGACCATCGGGCGAGCGGTCATGGAACTGCGGGACCGGCCGTGGCTGGTCCCGCAGTTCCCCGCGCCCCTAGGGTGCTTTACGCCAGGCCCGCTACCAGGTCGGCAACCGACTTCCTGCGGCCCGTGTAGAACGGGACCTCCTCGCGGACGTGCATGCGGGCCTCGGAGGCGCGGAGGTGGCGCATGAGGTCGACGATGCGGTAGAGCTCGTCGGCCTCGAAGGCGAGGATCCACTCGTAGTCGCCGAGGGAGAAGGAGGCGACGGTGTTGGCGCGCACGTCGGGGTAGCCGCGGGCCATCTTGCCGTGGTCGGCGAGCATGCGGCGGCGGTCCTCGTCGGGGAGGAGGTACCAGTCGTAGGAGCGCACGAAGGGGTAGACGCTGACGTAGTCGCGGGGCGTCTCGTCGGCGAGGAACGCCGGGATGTGCGAGCGGTTGAACTCGGCGGGGCGGTGCAGCGCCATGTTGGACCAGACGGGCGTGAGCGCGCGGCCCAGCTTGGTGCGGCGGAAGAGGTTGTACGCCTCCTGGAGCTGGTCGCTGGTCTCGGCGTGCCACCAGATCATGAGGTCGGCGTCGGCGCGCAGACCGGACACGTCGTAGGTGCCGCGGATCGTCACGTCCTTGGCGGCGAGCTGGTCGAACAGCTCCTGGACCTCGTCGGCGTAACCGGCGCGGTCCTCGGGCAGGGCGTCCTTCAGCTTGAAGACGGACCACAGCGTGTAGCGGATGACCTCGTTGAGGTCCTTGGCCAGCTTGCCCTTGTTCGGGATCCTGCCGGGCTCGGTGGTGGGGGCGTCGTCGCTCATGGTTCTCATTCTCCCGCTCCGCCGTGCAGGCTCTGCACCGGGTTGGTGGTGAGGTCCTCCACACCGCCCAGGTCACCGTGGATCTGGTCCACGGCCGCGTAGGCGCTCGCGATGCATCCCGGGATGCCGACACCGTCGTACTGCGCGCCGCACACGGCCAGGCCGGGGAGCTTGGCGATGTGCTCGCGGACGCGGGCCACGCGCGCGTGGTGGCCGACGGGGTACTGGGGGAGGCCGTCGGTCCAGCGGACGACGCGGGTCTGAAGCGGTGCCGCGTCCAGACCGGTCGCCTCGCGCAGGTCGTGGCGGGAGACGGCGACGAGGTCGGCGTCGTCTCGCTGGAGGATCTCCGTCTCGCCGTGGCGCCCGACGGAGGTGCGCAGGACCAGCACGTCCGGGTTCTCGTCGGCGATCCAGCCCCACTTCTGGGAGGCGAAGGTCGACGCCTTGATGGTGTGCCCGTCGACGGGCGGGACGAGGAAGCCGCTGCCTTCGGGGAGGCGGACGTCGGCGCGTCGGTAGGCGAGGGTGACCAGGGCCATCGAGGCGTACTCGACGGCGGACAGCTCGGCCGCGGCGGCCGGGGCCTCGGCGCGCAGGAGTGCCGCGGCGGCCGGGGCGGGTACGGCGACCACGACGGCGTCGGCGTGCAGGACGCGGTCCCCCGCGACGATCCGCCAGCCCGCGGAGGGCTCCCGGCGCAGCTCGGTCACCGGGGTGCCGGTGAGGATCTCGCCGCCGCGCGCGCGGACCGACTCCGCCACCGCGAGCGGCAGCCGGCCCACGCCTCCCTCGATGCCCATGAACACGGGACCGGTCTGCTGGTTGGCGGCCGCCTTGGCCTGGATCTCCCGGACCGCCTGGGTGAGGGAGGTGTGGGTGCGGGCGGCCTGGTAGAGCTGGGGAACGGCCGAGCGCATCGAGATGCGGTACGCGTCCCCCGCGTAGACACCGCCGAGCAGGGGTTCCACGAGCCGGTCGACGACCTCGCGGCCCAGCCGCGCCGCCACGTACTCCCCCACCGCCACGTCGTCGCCGACCTCCGTGCGGGGCAGGTCGGCGTCGCGTTCGATGCGGGCGAGGCCCTCGTCGGAGAGGACGCCGGCCAGGGCGGCGGCGGTGCCGGGGACACCCATGACGTGGCCCTTGGGCATGGGCCGCAGGGCGCCGCGGGTCCAGATCGAGGCGGTGGCCGTGGCCGGTGGCTGGAGGGCGGCGTCGAGGCCCACCTCACGCGCGAGGGCGACGGCCTCGGGGCGGCGGGCCAGCATCGACTCGGCGCCCAGGTCCACGCGGACGCCCGCGATCTCGCCGGGCAGAAGCTTGCCGCCGACCCGGTCGGACGCCTCCAGGACGGTCACACGCGTGCCGTGGCCCAGCAGGCGGTGCGCGGCGGCCAGGCCCGCCACACCGGCTCCGATGACGACGACATGCCCCGTGCCCGCACCCGTTGCGCTCATGCCTCCCACTCTCTCAGACCGCACTGACAGCCCTTCGGCGCCCCGGACTTCCGCACGAGTCCCGCACGAGTCCCGACCGTGACCGCATCGGGACCGTTTCCTCCCAACGTCCCGGGCCGTCCCGGCGTCGAAGGAGCGTCAGTCGTCACGACCCTCGGGGGTACGCCAGATGCGCACACGACGTTCCGTACGGCCCGGCCAGGCCCTGGCCGGGCTCCTGCTCGCCACCGCTCTCGCGCTCACCGGGTGCAGCGGCGCGGACGACACCGGATCCTCCAGCACCGCCGCCGACGACCGGGGGGCCGCCGCCGAGCCCGCCGCTCCGCAGGGTGCCGGGGCCGCCGCCGCGGGCGGTGAGAAGGCGGCGGACGGACGGGCCGACGGCACGAAGCCCGGCAGCGCCACCACGCCGCCCAAGCTCACCGCCAACCGGATCATCCGCACCGCCTCACTGACCGTGCAGGTCAAGGACGTGCCCAAGGCCCTGGACCGGGCCCGCACCACCACCGAGGACGCGGGCGGCTACATCGGTGACGAGACCACCACCCGCGACGAGGAGGGCGCCGAGCACACGCGCGTGGTGCTGCGCGTGCCCAGCGAGAAGTACGACGAGGTCCTCGCCGACCTCCAGGGCGCGGGCAAGCTCCTCGACCGCACCGCGAAGGCACAGGACGTCACCGACCAGGTCGTCGACGTGGAGAGCCGCATCACCTCGCAGCGGGCCAGCGTGGCCCGGGTGCGCGAGCTGATGGACCGGGCCACCCGGCTCAGCGATGTCGTGGAGCTGGAGGGCGAGTTGAGCCGTCGTCAGTCCGACCTCGAGGCGCTGCTCGCCCAGCAGGCCTCCCTGAAGGACCGCACGAGCATGGCCACCATCACGCTCTCCCTGTCGGAGAAGCCGGTGGAGAAGGCCGCCGAGGACGACGACCCCGGGTTCGTGGACGCGGTGGCCGGCGGCTGGGACGCGTTCCTCACCATGTTGAGCTGGATCGCGATGACGCTCGGCGCGGTCCTGCCGTTCGCCGCGCTGGCGGCAATGATCCTCGTGGTGTGGCTGCGCCTGGTACGGCCCCGGCGCTCCCCGCGTCCGGCCGCCGCGTCCGCGGCGAGCACCGTCGGCCCGCTGCCCCAGGCCCGGCCCGCGCCGCAGCCCACGCGCGCGGAGGAGGGCGGAGGCGAGCGGGGAGGCGAACGGGACTGAAATGCCCCGGCCCCGTAGCGTGTTCGCATGAGCATGAGTCGCATGAGTCGGGTGAACCGTGGGGGCGCCGGGGTGGAACGACTGGTCGTGATCGGCGGTGACGCCGCGGGCATGTCCGCGGCGTCGCAGGCCCGCCGGATGAAGGGCCCCGACGAGCTGGAGATCGTGGCCTTCGAACGCGGTCACTTCTCCTCGTACTCCGCGTGCGGCATCCCGTACTGGGTGGGCGGTGACGTCCCCGAACGGGACCGGCTGATCGCCCGCACCCCGGAGGAGCACCGGGCGCGCGACATCGACCTGCGCATGCGCACGGAGGTCGTGGAGATCGACGTGGCCGGGCGGCGCGTACGCGCGCGTGACCTCGATTCCGGGACAGAGTCCTGGACGTCGTACGACAAGCTCGTCATCGCGACGGGCGCCCGCCCGATCCGCCCGGACCTGCCCGGTATGGACGCGGCCGGTGTGCACGGGGTGCAGACCCTCGACGACGGGCAGGCGCTTCTCGACACGCTGACACACGCGCGTGGCCGACGGGCGGTCGTGGTGGGCGCGGGCTACATCGGCGTGGAGATGGCCGAGGCGCTGATCAACCGCGGCTACGAGGTGACGGTCGTCAACCGGGGCAGCGAGCCGATGTCCACCCTCGACCCGGACATGGGCCGCCTGGTTCACGAGGCCATGGAGGGTCTGGGCATCACCATGGTCGACGACTCGGCGGTCACCAAGCTGCTCACCGGCGAGGACGGCCGGGTGCGGGCCGTGGCCACCGAGGACGCCGAATACCCGGCCGACGTCGTCGTGCTCGGCATCGGCGTCCGCCCCGAGACCACGCTCGCCAAGGCCGCGGGCCTGCCCCTCGGTACCCACGGCGGCCTTCTCACCGACCTGTCGATGCGGGTACGCGGCCATGAGGACATATGGGCCGGCGGCGACTGCGTCGAGGTCCTCGACCTGGTCTCCGGCCAGGAGCGCCACATCCCCCTCGGCACCCACGCCAACAAGCACGGCCAGGTCATCGGCACCAACGTCGGCGGCGGCTACGCCACCTTCCCCGGCGTCGTCGGCACCGCCGTGAGCAAGGTCTGCGACCTCGAGATCGCCCGCACCGGCCTCCGCGAGAAGGACGCCCGCCGCGTCGGCCTCCAGTTCGCGTCAGTCACCATCGAGTCCACCAGCCGCGCCGGTTACTACCCCAACGCCTCCCCCATGACCGTGAAAATGCTCGCCGAACGCCGCACGGGCCGCCTCCTCGGCGTCCAGATCGTCGGCAGAGAGGGCGCGGGCAAGCGAGTCGACATCGCGGCGGTCGCCCTCACGGCCGGAATGACGGTGGAGCAGATGACGGCCCTGGACCTCGGCTACGCCCCACCGTTCTCCCCGGTGTGGGACCCGGTACTGGTAGCCGCCCGCAAGGCTGCGAAGGCAGTAGGACAGCACACCTAGGGGCGCGGGGCTGTGACATGGTGCGGCTCCGCCGCGGGGGCGGGACAAGCCACAGCGAACCCGCACCCCGCAGCCGGTCTAAGCCGTCCCGGTGAGCCGCGGCAAAGAGGTCACCGAAGGACTACTCGCAGCCGTCGGCGCAGCAGCAGGCTGCTCCCCCGACCCCCCGGAGGGCCGCGCATGCGCCGCCGCGGCCCGAGCCGACCGCAGCCGGTGACTGACAGCTTCATCCAACGTCACCGGCCGCTGCATCTGCGAAGCAAGCCGCCCCGCCTCCTGGCCGAGCCGCGCGACGTCCTCCCAGGGCAGCCGCACCACCAGCGAGAGCTCTGCCTCACCGTCCGGCAGGGCGTGCATCGGAGGAGTAACTCGGTCGTTCATCGCCTGTTCCTCACGTCGTCCCCGCGACACGCCTTCCCCGCGTCGCAGGCGGTTGCCGACTCATACGCACGCCCGGACAGCCGCGTTCACCGATTCGGCCCGCGCATCCCGGGCACAAGTTCCTTGTGGTCATCCCCGTCCATGACGTGAACCCGGTGCGGCGCACCCCCTGGGTGACGTACACACTGATCGCCGCGAACGTGCTGGTCTTCCTGACCATGCCCGGCCTCGCCGGTTCCACGGCGGGCGACAGCAGCCTGGCCCAGCTGTGCCATCTCCAGGCGTTCCTGGACCATTACGCGGCGGTGCCGCAGGAGTTGATCCACCACCAGATGCCGCGGGCGGTGCCCACGGGCGAGGTGGCGGTCGGCTCCCACGGCCCCGGCTGCGTGGTCGGCGCCCCGGACTACGCCAAGTCGCCGCCGCTGAGCGTCCTGACGGCGATGTTCCTGCACGGCGGCTGGCCGCACCTGCTGGGCAACATGCTGTTCCTGCTGATCTTCGGCAACAACATCGAGGACCGCATGGGGCACATCCGCTTCGCGCTGTTCTACGGCGCCTGCGGCTACGCGGCGACGTACGGCTTCGCGCTCTTCAACGACGACTCGACGGCCCCGCTGATCGGCGCGTCCGGGGCGATCGCCGGGGTGCTGGGCGCCTACCTGGTGCTGTATCCGAAGGCCAGGGTGTGGGTGCTGGTGCCGTTCCTGATCTTCCTGCCACTGCGGCTGCCGGCCTGGCTGGTGCTGGGCTTCTGGTTCGTCCTCCAGGCGGTGTACTCCTCCGGTGAGGGCGTCTCCGCCGCCGGCACCGTGGCGTACGCGGCACACATCGTCGGGTTCCTGGCCGGCATGCTGCTCGCCTGGCCACTGCGCCCGGGCACTCCCCCGCCGCCGGAACCGCGCGGCCTGCTGTTCGGCAGGCGGGCGAGGCCCCGGCACACGTGGTGAATCAGCGGGCCGTGCGGGTGTGGACGTACTCGACGAGGCGGGTCAGCGCGTCCGGGTCGGTGGAGGGCATGACGCCGTGGCCGAGGTTGAAGACGTGGCCCTCCAGGCCGGCGGCGGAGTCGAGGACCTCGCGGGTCTTGGCCTCGACGGCCTCGGTGCCGGCGAACAGGACGGTCGGGTCGAGGTTGCCCTGGAGCGCCTTGCCGGGGCCGACGCGGCGGGCGGCCTCGTCGAGCGGGACGCGCCAGTCGACGCCGACGACGTCCGCGCCGGCCTCACCCATGAGGCCCAGCAGCTCGCCGGTGCCGACGCCGAAGTGGATGCGCGGGACGCCGTAGGACTCGACGGCCCGGAAGACCTTCGCGGAGGCGGGCAGCACCGAGCGCCGGTAGTCCGCCGGGGCCAGCGCGCCGGCCCAGGAGTCGAAGAGCTGGACGGCGGAGGCGCCCGCCTCGATCTGCACCTTCAGGAACGCGGCGGTGATCTCCGCGAGGCGGTCGAGCAGGTCGGCCCACAGTTCGGGGTCGCCGTACATCATCGCCTTGGCGTTCTCGTACGTGCGGGACGGGCCGCCCTCGACGAGGTAGCTCGCGAGGGTGAAGGGCGCCCCGGCGAAGCCGATGAGGGGGGTGGCGCCGAGCTCACGGGTGAGCAGGCCGATGGCCTCGGTGACGTAGGAGACGTCCTCGGGGGTGAGATCACGCAGCTGGGCCAGGTCGGCGCGGGTGCGGATCGGACTCCCGACGACCGGACCGACGCCGGGCTTGATGTCGAGGTCGATGCCGATGGCCTTGAGCGGGACGACGATGTCGCTGTAGTAGATCGCCGCGTCCACGTTGTGCCGGCGCACCGGCTGGAGCGTGATCTCGGTGACGAGCTCGGGCCGCGTGCAGGACTCGAGCATCGGGACGCCCTCGCGCACCTTGCGGTACTCCGGCAGTGAGCGCCCGGCCTGCCGCATGAACCACACGGGGGTGTGCGGCACGGGCTCGCGCCTGCACGCCTTCAGGAAGGGGCTGTCGTACGTCGCTGTCGGCTGCCGGCCCGCCGGGCCCTCGTTCACGCTCACGACGGCAAGTCTCGCACGGCCGGAAACCGGGCGCGGCTGCGGGCAGGTCGGGCCGCAAGGGGTGTCCCTCCCTGCGCCCGGGCCCCGTTCCCCTTACTCTTCCCCGCATGGCTGCGGCTCAGGGACGACTGTCGGACGACGCTGGCGGAATGGACGACGCGAAGGACACCGGGGAGGGGGAGCGGCATGCGGGCGACGGGGCTCCGCCACCGTTCGGGGCAGCCGTCGAGGCACTGAGGGCGGCGCGCCTGCGGTCGCACATCGAGGTCGAGTCGACCCCGGCCCCGCAGCGGCTCGCGCCGTTCGCGCACGCCCTGGAGGCCACGGTCGTCGACGACGACCAGGACCTGGCCGACGGCCGGCTGGTGCTGCTGCACGACCCGGCCGGGCACGACGCCTGGCAGGGCACGTTCCGTCTGGTGACCCTCGTGCGCGCGGAGCTGGAGCCGGAGATGGCCGCCGACCCGTTGCTGCCCGACGTGTGCTGGTCCTGGCTGACCGGCGCGCTCCAGGCGCGAGGGCTCGCGTACGGCGAGCCCAGCGGCACCGTCACACGCGCGAGCTCCCACTACTTCGGCGGGCTGTCCGAGCGGCCGGCCAACTCGCAGATCGAGATCCGTGCGTCCTGGACGCCCCGGGAGGGGCCGGGCGGGGTCCCGGACACGGCGGCCCATCTCTCCGCGTGGTGCGATCTGCTGGCCCAGGTCGCGGGTCTGCCACCGGCCGGCCCCGGCGACGCCTCGGTGGTGACCCTGCCGCAGCGGCGGGGCCCGCAGTCGCGCTGACCGTCCGAACCACCCGGGACTGTCCGAACCGCCCGGGACCGCCTGAACCACCCCGTAGCGCCCAGCGCCTCCGCGCGCCGGGCGCTTCTTTGTGCGTCGATCGTGCGTCGATCTCCTGACGGACCATCCGACCATCACCCCATTGAGGGCCTTCCGGGTGCTCGGTTGACCATCTCTTTGTCGATACGGCCACTTTCCGAACCCCAACAGGACCCGACCGAACCGACTCGATCTTCGGATGATCGATCGCGTGTCCGAATTGCACGGATTGTTACTCACCAGATCGTGATCATTCTCTAAAGGCGGACGGGGTTGCTGCCGAAGACGTCTGTGACCTTGAAAGCACGGTTCGTCCCGGCTTCAAACCTCAGAGCCGGCCCCGTCCCGCACCCCAGGAGGCCTGGTGTCCGTTCTCCTCGAGCAGCCTGCAAGCCTGGTCGCCTACCGCCCGAACAAGCCGACCGCCATGGTGGTCGTGGCCGACCCGCGCGTCCGTTCCACCGTCACCCGCCATCTGTGGGCGCTCGGTGTGCGCGACGTCATCGAGGCCTCGTCCGTCGCGGAGGCTCGTCCCCGCATCGGCAACCCCCGCGACATCTGCGTCGCCGACGTCCACCTGCCCGACGGCTCCGGCCTCACTCTCCTCTCGGAGACCCGCGCCGCGGGCTGGCCCAACGGGCTCGCCCTCTCGGCCGCCGACGACATCGGCGCCGTGCGCAACGCCCTCGCGGCCGGCGTCAAGGGCTACGTCGTCACCGGCACCCGCACCAACCTCGGGCTCCCCACCCGACCCGGTGCCGCCCCCATCGGCGCGGCCGCCGCCCGCCTCCACCGCCGCCCCCCGGGTGCCCCGAGCCACCCGGGCGGCTACCGCGAGCTGTCCGGCCGCGAGGTGGAGGTGCTGCGGCTGGTCGCCGAAGGCCAGTCCAACAAGGCGATCGGCGTTTCGATGGGCCTGTCCGCCCTGACCGTCAAGAGCCACCTCGCCCGCATCGCCCGCAAGCTCGGCACGGGCGACCGGGCCGGGATGGTCGCGGTCGCCCTGCGGACCGGCATCATCCACTGAACCGGCGCGCGCCGACCTGCGCACACCCGAAACTCCGACGACCCCTGCCGCCCCTCTTCCCCCCTGCCGCCCCTTCTTCCCCCTGCTTCCCCTTCCTTCCGGCACTTCCTACATCCATTCCCCCGTCCATTCGGCTCCGCCCGCGCCGCGGTCCCTCTCCGCGTCCGCTCCCCCGTCTCCACCGATTTCCGCCAGCTCGATTCCCGAGCGGTTCACGCTCCCCCCGCGCCCGTCGACGGAACGTTCCGTCGACGGGCGCGGGACGCCGTGAGTCGGCGGCGGCGCGGGCGGAGTGGCGCGTCACGGTGCCGCCGAACCACACCGCCTCGGCGACCGCGGGAGACGGGTCGTCCGGCTCAGCCACGCCCGCACGTGCCCCGTCACGGCCCGTCACGGCAGCAGCGCCCGGGGCACCCGGCGCTCACGCCGGGCGCTCGTGGCGGCCGAGAGCACAGCGAGCCGGCCGACCACGAACATCCGGCCGTACCTCTGCCGCGCCGCGGGGGTCGGCTGACGCGTGAGTCCGGACAAATCCGAGTGCCGACGCCGATCGGTGGTCCCACGGGCACCGGCAGCCACCTGTTTGCGCAGGTCACTCACAGCTCGGCTGAAAGCGCAGGTCATGAGGACGTCCCGGACGGATACCCTTGACAGGTGACCGACGCCCAAGACACCGCAGCAGACAGTTCACTGCGAACCACCGGAGGCGCCCCTCCGGACGACGGCGGATCTACTGCTACGGGGGCGCCGAATCCTGATCCGATTCCTTTGCTGGAGCCCCGCGAGGGCATTCCACCCGTGGTCGCAGACGAGGCCTCCCTCGCCGAGGTGATCGCCGCCTTCACCGCCGGCTCCGGCCCCGTCGCCGTCGACGCCGAGCGCGCCTCCGGCTACCGCTACGGCCAGCGCGCCTACCTCGTGCAGCTGCGCCGCGAGGGCGCGGGCAGCGCACTGATCGACCCCGTCGCCTGCCCCGACCTGTCGGGCCTCGGCGAGGCGCTCGCCGACGCCGAGTGGGTCCTGCACGCCGCCACCCAGGACCTGCCCTGCCTGCGCGAAATAGGCATGGTGCCGACCCGGCTGTTCGACACCGAGCTGGCGGGCCGCCTCGCCGGGTTCCCCCGTGTCGGCCTCGGCGCGATGGTCGAGGGCGTCCTCGGCTTCGTCCTGGAGAAGGGGCACTCCGCCGTCGACTGGTCCACCCGCCCGCTGCCCGAGCCCTGGCTGCGCTACGCCGCGCTCGACGTCGAGCTCCTCGTCGACCTGCGGGACGCGCTGGAGAAGGAGCTGGACCGGCAGGGCAAGCTGGAGTGGGCCCGCCAGGAGTTCGACGCGATCGCGGCGGCGCCGCCCGCCGAGCCGCGCAAGGACCCCTGGCGCCGGACGTCCGGGATGCACAAGGTGCGCCGGCGCCGGCAGCTCGCCGTGGTGCGCGAGATGTGGGAGACGCGGGACCGCATCGCGCAGCGGCGCGACGTGTCGCCGGGCAAGGTGCTGTCCGACGCGGCCATCGTGGAGGCCGCGCTCGCCGTTCCGGCCAACGTGCACGCGCTGGCCGCGTTGAACGGGTTCGGGCACCGGATGGGGCGGCGGCAGCTGGAGCAGTGGCAGGCGGCAGTCGACCGGGCGAAGGCGTTGAGCGACGGACAGTTGCCGCAGCCGGGACAGCCGGTGGCGGGGCCGCCGCCGCCGCGGGCCTGGGCCGACAAGGATCCTGAGGCCGCGGCTCGGCTGTCCGCTGCGCGGGCGGGTGTGTCCGCGCTGGCGGAGCGGTTGAACATGCCGCAGGAGAACCTGATCACGCCGGACACGGTGCGGCGGGTCTGCTGGGAGCCACCGAAGGTTGTCGACGCGGAGTCCGTCGGGGCCGCGTTGGCCGGGTACGGGGCTCGGGGCTGGCAGGTGGAGTTGGTGACTCCGGTGCTGGTGGAGGCACTGTCCGCGAAGGAGGCCTAGCCGCCGTAGAGCTTCATGTCGTACGGCGGCTGCGGGTTCGTCGTGGTTGATCGCGCCCCCGCGGCGGAGCCGCATGTCGACACAGCCCCGCGCCCCTCAGGACCTCACCTGGTCGCTCCTCGTGTGAAGCCGTTGTACACGTACCGCTGCAGACACAAGAAGACGATCAAGGTGGGGAGGATCACCAGCACCGCCCCCGCCGAGATCGTCTCCCAGTGCGCCGCGTAGGGGCCCTTGAAGCGGAAGAGGGACGTCGAGATCACGCCAAGGTCCTGGGAAGGCATGTAGAGGAAGGGGATGTAGAAGTCGTTGTAGACGGCGATCCCCTTCACGATCACGACCGTCGCGATCGCCGGCTTCAGCAGCGGGAAGATGATCTTCCGGTAGATGGTGAAGGCGTTGGCGCCGTCGAGGCGAGCGGCCTCGTCCAGTGAGGTCGGGATCGAGCGGACGAACTGCAGGAAGATGTAGATCGAGACGATGTCCGTGCCCATGTAGAGGGCGATCGGGGCCCAGCGGGTGTCGAACAGGCCGAAGCTGTGGACGATCTGGAAGGTGGCCACCTGGGTGGTCACGCCCGGGACGAGCGCGGCGACCAGGAACAGGGCGAGCACCAGCTTCCGGAAGCGGAAGGTGAAGCGGTCGATGGCGTACGCCGTCATCGAGCCGATGACGACCGTGCCGCCGACGGAGACGACGAGGATGAAGGCGGTGTTGCCGAACGCCGCCAGCATCTGGCCGTCCTGGAACGCCGTCACGTAGTTGTGCAGGTTGAACAGGTCGTGCGGGAGTGTGAGCGCCCCGCCGCCCCTCGCCGTCTCCTCCGGGGTCTTGAGCGACGTGAGGAAGACGACGCCGAGCGGCAGCAACACCACCAGCGCGGCGATGATCAGCGACAGGTACACAAGCGTGCGGGCAACGGCTCGGCGGGTCATACGAGGTCCACCCTGTCGTCGGGGACGAGACGTCGCTGCACCCAGGTCACCACCAGGATGATCAGCAGCAGGACCACGGCTGCCGCCGACGCGAGGCCCGTCTTGTTGAACTGGAAGGCCAGCTTCACGGTCTGGATCACGAAGGTCTCGGTGCCGGTCGCCCCGCCGGTCATGATGTACGGGATCTCGAAGGCCGACAGCGAGCCGGAGACCGACAGAATCACCGTCAGCGTCAGTACCGGTTTGATGCCGGGCGCGATGATGTGGCGGAACTGGTGCCAGCGGTTGGCCCCGTCCAGCTCGGCCGCCTCGTAGACCTCCCCCGGGATGGACTGGATCGCGCCGAGGAACAGGACGAAGTTCATGCCCATGTAGCGCCAGACGGAGACGCTCGCGAGGGAGAGGTTCGCGGAGACGGGGGTGCCGAGCCAGGCGTGGTCCGTGTGGTAGCCGAAGAGGCCGAGCACCGTGTCTAAGGTGCCGCCGTCCTGGAAGAAGTAGAGGAAGACGAAGGCGATCGCCACGCTGTTGATCAGGGACGGGAAGAAGAGCACGCCCTTGAAGAAGTTCCGGAAACGGACGTTGAAGCTGAGGACCGTGGCGAAGTAGAGCGCGGCGGCGATCTGGACGGCGGAGGCGGCCAGGTAGTAGCCGCTGACGAAGAACACCTGGAAGAGGTCTTCGCGGGTGAAGATCTCCCGGTAGTTCTCGCCGCCCGTGTAGTGCAGTTCGGGGCTCACGCCGTCCCAGTCGGTGAAGCTGTACGCGAGCATGTTGGCGATCGGCGCGTAGGTGAAGGTGATCAGCAGAGCCAGCGGGGCGAGCAGGAACAGCCAGGGGGTGACGAGGCGCCACACGCGTGCTCGGCGCGGGGCCGGGGCAGGGGCGGCGGCCCTCAGGGCCGGGGCCCCGGCCTCGAAGGCCGCCTTCTCGGTGGTGTCCGTCATCAGTCGCCCACGGTCTTCTGCGTCTCGGTCCACTTCTTGCCCAGGCCGGCGAGGAAGCCGTCCAGGCTGCCCTTCTTGGCGCCGCGCGCGAGGTCCACGAGGTCCTGGCGGTACTCGGGCTTGTTGATGCCGACCTCGGACTGGTCGTCGATCAGCTTGACCTTGGCGCCCGCCGAGTCGTCCAGCTCGATGAGCTTCACGCCCGCCTCGTCGTAGGGCTTCAGCACCTCCGGCATGGGTGCGTCCTTGAGCGGCGAGATGGCCAGGTTGTCCTTGTCGTAGCCGGACTTGTCGGTGAACCAGTCGATCCAGGCGCGGGCCGCCTCCTTGTGCGGGGAGTGGACGTTGACGGCCTGGTTGTAGTCGGGGCCGATGGTCGAGCAGTACTTTCCGTCCGTCTGGGCCGGGAAGGGCATGAAGCCGATGTCGTCGGGGTTCACGCCGGCCTTCTTCGCCGCGTCCTGGAACTGGACGATCGCCCAGGTGCCGAGCCACTGCGTGGCGATCTCGCCCTTCGCCGTGCGGGGCTTGGACTCCTCCCAGTTGCTGGTCGTGGGGTCCTTCTCGGCGAGGCCCTGCTTGACGATGTCGTAGAGCAGGGTGTCGCCGACGCGCAGGTCGGAGCCCTTCGCCCACGGGTCGCCCTCAGCGAGCTTCGTGGTGGCCTGGGGGTCGCAGTGGACGGAGCCGTTGACGAAGGTCCAGGAGGTCAGCGGCCACTGGGCGGCGAAGTTGGTGTAGTAGGGGATCGCGTCGGTCTTCGACTTGATCGCCTTGAGGCCGGCGAGGAACTCGGCCGGGCTGGTGGGCCACTCGGTGATCCCGGCCTCCTTCCAGATCTTCTTGTTGTAGATGAAGCCGGGCATCACGCCGACCGGGCTCTGCCCGTAGACCTTGCCGTCGACGGTGGTGAAGTCGGTGAAGCGGTACTTCTTGCCGCGTTCGGCCGCGGTGCCGAGGGAGGCGAAGAACTTCGGGTAGTCGCTCTTCTTGATGACGCCGGGGATCAGGAGGACGTCGCCGTAGTCCTCCGTGTTCATCCGGATCTTGATTTCGGCTTCGTAGTTGGTGAGGGCCTGGAACTCGACCTTCACCTTGGGATAGATCTTGTTGAACTCGGCGGCGTACTTTTTCATCGTGCCGTCCTGCACGAGATCGGTCCGCACGGTGAGGACCGTGATGTTTCCGCTCACCTTCGACGGGTCGTCGGGCGCCTTCGCGTCCGCCCCTTTCGAGGTGCCTCCGGTACCGGTGCAGCCCGGGAGCAGCAGCGCGGCTCCCGCGACCATGGCGAGGACTGTACGGCGGTTCATGTGCATCAGCTCCGTTCATGGGACGGACGAGCACTTGCGAGTTGTCACACGACGTACGGGTTGGCTGATTCGGCACTCTGACAGCGCTTTCCTCAACCGGTAAAGTCCCATTCCCGCCAACGATGCAGTGATGGCGCTCAATACTGCCCATTGACCGGTTTAGGGAGTGCGCATGCTGGAGGCCACACCGCTCACCGAGGGATGGATCCTGCGGCACGGGCGGGACGCGCTCCCGGCCGTGGTGCCGGGCTGTGTGCACACCGATCTGCTGGCGGCGGGGGTGATCCCGGACCCCTTCCTCGGCCGGAACGAGGAAGATGTCGCCTGGGTGGGGCGGCGGGAGTGGACGTACGAGACGGAGCTGCGGGTCGCGCCACCCGGGTACGAGCAGACCGATCTCGTCTTCGAGGGCCTCGACACGGCCGCCGAGATCCTGCTGGAGGGGCGGCTCCTGGGCCGGGTGCGCAACATGCACCGCTCCTACCGCTTCGACGTGACGGGCCTGACCGGGCGGCTCTCGGTGCGGTTCGCCTCCGCCTACGCCGAGGCCGACGCGGTGCGCGAGCGGCTGGGCGAGCGGCCCGCCGCCTATGCCGAGCCGTTCCAGTACGTCCGCAAGATGGCCTGCTCCTTCGGCTGGGACTGGGGGCCGACGCTGGTGACGGCCGGGATCTGGCGCCCGGTCCGCCTCGAACACTGGTCGACGGCCCGGATCGCCCGCGTCCGCCCCCTCGTCACCGTCGAGGACGGCACCGGCGTCGTCGAGTTGCACGTCGACGTCGAGCGCAGCCGCGTCGAGGCCGAACTCGCCGTCGAGGCCCGGGTGGGCGGCGCACGGGCACGGGCGGAGATCGACCGCACGCACGGGGTGGTACGGCTCGAAGTGCCGGACGCGGCGGTCTGGTGGCCGCGCGGGTACGGCGAACAGCCGCTGTACGACGTGGAGTTGACGCTCGTCAACGGTGACGGGCCGCTCGACTCCTGGCGGCGCCGCATCGGCTTCCGGACCGTCGAACTGGACACCTCGGCCGACGCGCACGGCACCGGCTTCACCCTCGTCGTCAACGGGGAGCGGCTCTTCGCGCGGGGCGTCAACTGGATCCCGGACGACGTCTTCCCGTCCCGGATCACCCGCGAGCGCTACCGGCAGCGGCTGCGGCAGGCGGCCGACGCCGGGGTGGACCTGGTACGGATCTGGGGCGGCGGGATCTACGAGAGCGAGGACTTCTACGACGCCTGCGACGAACTGGGCCTGCTGGTCTGGCAGGACTTCCCCTTCGCGTGCGCCGCCTACCCGGAGGAGCAGCCGCTGCGGGGCGAGGTGGAGGCGGAGGCCCGGGAGAACGTCGTACGGCTGATGCCGCATCCCTCGCTGGTGCTGTGGAACGGCAACAACGAGAACCTGTGGGGCTTCCGCGACTGGGGCTGGGAGGAGCGGCTCGGCGGTGACTCCTGGGGCGAGGGGTACTACCTGGGCGTACTGCCGCGGGTGGTCGCGGAGTTGGACCCGACGCGGCCGTACACGGCGGGCAGTCCCTGGTCGGGATCGTGGGACCACCACCCGAACGATCCCGCGCACGGCACGCACCACTCCTGGGAGGTGTGGAACCGGGAGGACTACGCCGACTACCGGCTCAGCGTCCCGCGGTTCGTGGCCGAGTTCGGCTGGCAGGCACCGCCCGCCTACGCCACCCTGCGGCGCGCCCTGCCGGGCGAGGCGCTCGCGGCGGACTCGCCCGGCATGCTGCACCACCAGAAGGCCGAGGACGGCAACGGCAAGCTTCGACGGGGTCTGGAGCGGCATTTCGCCTTCCCCGAGGGGGACTTCGACCGCTGGCACTACCTGACACAGGTCAACCAGGCCCGGGCGGTCGCCGCCGGGATCGAGCACTGGCGGTCGCACTGGCCGGTGTGCGCGGGCACGATCGTGTGGCAGCTGAACGACTGCTGGCCGGTGACGTCGTGGGCCGCGATCGACGGGGACGGGCGGGAGAAGCCGCTGTACCACGAGCTGCGGCGGCTGTACGCGGATCGTCTGCTCACCCTCCGGTCGTGGGGCGGGGAACTGGTGGTGGCGGCCGTGAACCAGGCGGCCGCCGGGTGGTCGGGTCCGCTGGTCCTGCGCCGGATGTCCGTGGACGGTGGTGTGATCGGCCGGGCGAGCACCGGTTTCACGGCGGGGCCGCGGACGGTGGCCGAGGTGCGGGTGCCGCGGGAGCTGGTGCCGGCCGGACCGAAGGAGTTCCTCGTCGCGGACGCGGCGGGCCTGCGGGCCCTGCACTTTCCGGCACCGGACCGCGACATCCCCTACCCCCGCCCGGAGTTCGAGGTGACGGTGGCGCCGGGCGCGGTCACGGTGACGGCGCGGACCCTCGTACGGGACCTGCTGCTCCAGGCCGACCGGCTGGGCCCGGACGTACGCGCCGACCGGGGACTCGTCACGCTGCTGCCCGGGGAGCGGGTGACCATCGGGGTCAGGGGCTGGAAGACTGCGGACGCGGCCGCCGCCCGGGCCGCCCTGTACTGCGTGGAGCCCACCGAATGACCGCACCCCGCGTCACCATCAAGGACGTCGCCGCGCGCGCCGGTGTGTCCAAGGGTGCCGTGTCGCTCGCCTTCAACCACAAGCCGGGGCTGTCGCAGGCGACCCGGGAGCGGATCTTCGCGGCGGCGCGGGAGCTGGGCTGGACGCCGAACCTCACGGCCCGGTCGCTGTCGAGCTCGCGGGTGGACGTGGTGGGGCTCGCGATCTGCCGGCCGGCCCGGATGCTGGGGCTGGAGCCGTTCTACATGGAGTTCGTCTCCGGCGTGGAGAGCGTGCTGACCGAGCACTCCTGTTCCCTGCTGCTGCGGCTGGTGCGGAGCGTGGAGGAGGAGGTCGGGCTCCAGGAGTCGTGGTGGCGGGGGCGGCAGGTCGGCGGCTCGATCCTGGTCGACTTCCGCGCGGACGACCCACGGGTGGCGGCGGTCGAGCGGCTGGGGATGCCGGTGGTCGCCGTCGGGCATCCGTCGCTGACCGGCGGTCTGACCTCGGTGTGGACGGACGACGCCACGGCCGTGCGGGAGGCCGTGCGCTATCTGGCGGCGCTCGGGCACCGGCGGATCGCCCGAGTGGGCGGCGCGGCGGGGCTCGGGCACACGGTGATGCGTACGGCGGCGTTCGACGAGGCTGCTCGCGCGGCGGGGCTGGCGGGAGCCTGGCAGGTCGCCACGGACTACTCCGGGGAGGCCGGCGCCCGGGCCACCCGGTCGCTGCTCGCGACCGCGCCGCAGGACCGGCCCACGGCGATCGTGTACGACAACGACATCATGGCGGTGGCCGGTCTCGCGGTGGCCGCCGAGATGGGCCTGAAGGTCCCGGACGACGTCTCGCTGCTGGCCTGGGACGACTCCCAGCTGTGCCGCATCACCCATCCGCCGCTGTCCGCCATGAGCCATGACGTGCACGGCTTCGGGGCGGAGGCCGCGCGGACGCTGTTCGGGGTGATCATGAGGAAGGGTCCCGGATCGCATCCGGTGCCCACCCCGGTCCTGACTCCGCGGGGGTCGACGGCTCCGCCATCGGTGTGACCTTCGCCGCTGTACGGGGCAGGACTGTGCAGCTACGTTACCCATAAGTAGCATGGGTCCTGAGCGCGCGCTCAGCGCATCGCAGCAGCAGTGCAGATCCCGCACCCTGGAGGAGAGCCATCGTGCCTCGTACCGTCAGGGACGTCGTCTTCGTCGACGGCGTCCGCACCCCGTTCGGCAAGGCGGGCCCGAAGGGCATCTACCACGAGACCCGTGCCGACGACCTCGTCGTGAAGGCGATCCGGGAGCTGCTGCGCCGCAACCCCGGTCTCGACCCCGCGAAGATCGACGAGGTCGCCATCGCCGCGACCACGCAGATCGGTGACCAGGGCCTGACCATCGGCCGCACGGCCGGGATCCTGGCCGGTCTCCCCCAGTCCGTCCCGGGCTACTCCATCGACCGCATGTGCGCCGGCGCCCTGACCGCGGTCACCACGGTCGCCGGTTCCGTCGCCTTCGGCGCGTACGACATCGCCGTCGCCGGTGGTGTCGAGCACATGGGCCGTCACCCGATGGGCGAGGGCGTCGACCCGAACCCGCGGTTCGTCAGCGAGAAGCTGGTCGACGAGTCGGCCCTGTTCATGGGCATGACCGCGGAGAACCTGCACGACCGCTACCCGCAGATCACCAAGCTGCGCGCCGACGAGTACGCGGTGCGCTCGCAGGAGAAGGCCGCCAAGGCGTACGCCAACGGCAAGATCCAGGCCGACCTGGTGCCGATCTCGGTACGCCGGACCAACCCGGAGGCCGGTGAGACGGGCTGGGGTCTGGTCACCGCCGACGAGCCGATGCGCCCGGGCACCACGCTGGAGAACCTCTCCGGTCTGAAGACCCCGTTCCGTGTCCACGGCCGGGTCACCGCCGGCAACGCGGCCGGTCTGAACGACGGCGCCACCGCCTCGCTGATCGCCTCCGAGGACTTCGCGCGGGAGAACGACCTCCCGGTCAAGATGCGCCTCGTCTCCTACTCCTTCGCGGGTGTCGAGCCGGAGGTCATGGGCTACGGCCCCATCCCGGCCACCGAGAAGGCCCTCGCGCAGGCGGGTCTGTCGATCTCCGACATCGGCCTGTTCGAGATCAACGAGGCCTTCGCCGTCCAGGTCCTGGCCTTCCTCGACCACTACGGCATCGCCGACGACGACGAGCGCGTCAACCAGTACGGCGGCGCCATCGCCTTCGGTCACCCGCTCGCCTCCTCCGGCGTCCGTCTGATGACGCAGCTGGCCCGCCAGTTCGAGGAGCAGCCGAACGTCCGCTACGGCCTGACCACCATGTGCGTCGGCTTCGGCATGGGCGCGACGGTCATCTGGGAGAACCCGCACTTCGACGGAGGCAACAAGTGAGCACCACCGAACTCCTGAAGGGCGCTGCCGAGCTGTTCCCCGACGAGGTCGTGACGTCCGCGCACGTCCGCCACCTCGACCTGCCGTTCGGTGCCGGGCGCTTCGCGCTCATCACCCTGGACAACGGCTTCGACCACACCAAGCCGACCACCTTCGGCCCGGCGTCGCTGGCGAACCTCAACACCGCCATCGACCAGGTCGAGAAGGAGGCCGCGGCCGGCGAGATCGTCGGTGTCGGCATCACCGGCAAGCCGTTCATCTTCGCGGTCGGCGCCGACCTCAAGGGCGTGGAGATCCTCAAGGAGTACGACCACGCGCTCGCCATCGGCAAGGGCGGCCACGAGGTCTTCAAGCGCCTCGCCGGTATCGCGGTCCCGACCTTCGCGTACTACAACGGTGCCGCCATGGGCGGTGGCGTCGAGGTCGGCCTGCACTGCACCTACCGCACGGTGTCCGCGGCCCTGCCCGCCTTCTCGCTCCCCGAGGTCTTCCTCGGTCTGGTCCCCGGCTGGGGCGGCTGCACCCTGCTGCCGAACCTGATCGGCGCCGAGAAGGCCGTCTCGGTCATCATCGAGAACTCGCTCAACCAGAACAAGCAGCTCAAGGGCGCGCAGGTCTACGAACTGGGCATCGCCGACGCGCTGTTCGAGGGCGCGGACTTCCTGGAGCAGTCCCTGCTGTGGACGGCGTCCGTCCTCAAGGGCGAGATCGTCATCGACCGTCCGGTGATCGACCGCGGTGAGGCCTGGGACCAGGCCGTCGCCAAGGGCCGCTTCATCGCGGACTCCAAGGTGCACGGGGCCGCTCCGGCCGCCTACCGTGCCCTGGACATCATCGCCGCCGCCAAGAACGGCGACCTCCAGCAGGGCTACGACGCCGAGGACAAGGCCCTCGCCGACCTGATCATGGGTGGCGAACTGCGCGCCGGCATCTACGCGTTCAACCTGGTGCAGAAGCGCGGCAAGCGTCCCGCGGGCGCCCCGGACAAGAACCTGGCCCGCCCGGTCACCAAGGTGGGCGTCGTGGGCGCGGGTCTGATGGCCTCGCAGCTCGCGCTGCTGTTCCTGCGCCGTCTGGAGGTGCCGGTCGTGCTGACCGACATCGACCAGGAGCGCGTCGACAAGGGTGTGGGCTACGTCCACGCCGAGATCGAGAAGCTGCTCGGCAAGGGCCGCATCAACCAGGACAAGGCCAACCGCCTCAAGGCGCTGGTGACGGGTGTCCTGGACAAGGCGGAGGGCTTCTCCGACGCGGACTTCGTCATCGAGGCCGTGTTCGAGGAGATCGGCGTCAAGCAGCAGGTGTTCGCGGAGGTCGAGGCGGTCGCCCCGGCGCACGCGATCTTCGCCACCAACACCTCCTCGCTGTCCGTCTCGGAGATGGCGTCGAAGCTCCAGCACCCCGAGCGGGTCGTGGGCTTCCACTTCTTCAACCCGGTCGCCGTCCTTCCGCTGCTGGAGATCGTGCGCGGTGAGAAGACGGACGACGCCTCCCTGGCCACGGCGTTCGCCGTCGCCAAGAAGCTGAAGAAGACGGCGGTGCTGACGAAGGACGCCCCGGCGTTCGTCGTGAACCGCATCCTCACCCGCTTCATGGGCGAGATCCAGAACGTCATCGACGAGGGCACCCCGGTCGAGGTCGCCGAGAAGGCGGTCGAGCCGCTCGGTCTGCCGATGTCGCCGCTGGTGCTGCTGGAGCTGGTCGGTCCCGCGATCGGTCTGCACGTCTCCGAGACCCTCAACGGCGCCTTCCCGGACCGCTTCAAGGTCTCCCCGAACCTCGCGGCCGTCGTCAAGGCGGGCAAGCGCGGCTTCTACGTCTACGACAGCGGCAAGCCCGAGCTGGACCCCGAGGTCGCCGCGCTCCTGAAGCAGGGCGATGTCGTCCTGACCGAGGAGCAGGTCCGTGACCGTGTCCTGGACGCCGTCGCCCAGGAGATCGGGCTCATGCTCGACGAGGGTGTCGTCGCCGAGGCCCAGGACATCGACCTCTGCCTGATCACCGGTGCCGGCTGGCCCTTCCACCTGGGCGGCATCACGCCGTACCTGGACCGCGAGGGTGTCTCCGAGCGCGTGAACGGCAAGAAGTTCCTGGCGCCGGGCGTGGCGTCGGTGCCCGCGTAACCGTCGTACACACCCGAAGAGGGCCTCCGCCGACCGGCGGAGGCCCTCTGTCGTCGTGCACCGCATGGCTTTTCTCACTGTCGCCTCTCGAACAACTGCCGTATACACTTTCGAGGCTTCCTTGCACCTTGGGGAAGTTGGGGGCGGACATCACACAGAAGCGGGCTCGACGATTCATGAATACGGAACTCCCTGCACTCGCGCCGAACCTCGCGGCCGTCGACAAGCGGAGCGTGGCCACCGGAACGGACACCAGGGGGGCCGTTCCGGTGGAGTACCGGTTCCGGGCCGCCGAAGGCGATGTACGTCATCTGATCGTCGTCTTCTCGGGGTTCGCCGCCCCGAACGGATATCACTTCGCCGGAAAGTCGCTGAACGATCTTCGCGCCAATGTGCTGTGGATCCGCGACGATTTCGACGGGCATTACAGCTACTACATGTGCCGCTCGATGAACTTCGACATCGAGGCGTCCGTGCACGCGCTCATCGAGAACACCATGGGCCAACTAGGGCTCACGCGCGAGCAGGTCAGTCTGCTCGGGGTGTCCAAGGGCGGCAGCGCGGCCCTGTACTTCGGGCTGAAGTACGGATTCCGGAACATCGTCACCGTGGTCCCGCAGTTCCTGGTCGGCAGTTATGTGCGCGACCGCGCGGAAACCGGCCGCTACATGCTGGGCGCGGACATGCCGCAGTACCACGTCGACCTGCTCGACGGCGCCATTCCGGAACTGCTGAAGCAGTACGGCGGACAGGGCCACAACATCTACCTGTTCACGTCGGAGGCCGACGAGCAGTACCTGACCGAGATCAATCCGCATCTCCAGTTGTTCTGGGCGTGCGAGAACTTCAACCTGATCCGGACCCGTTCGGAACTGGTGCGCCAGCACGGCGAGGTCTCGGGCTACAACCTCCCCCTCGTCCTGGGCGTCCTGGCCGCCCTGTCGGACGGTGCGCAGCCCCGGCTCGGCTTCGTGGAGAACGGGGACGGCCAGGTCGACCCGGTGCGGCGGCAGCACTATCTGGCTGAGCTGCGCGGCACCGAGGCGCTGACGGCCGTGCTCAACAAGCAGGACATCCGCGGCAACAACCTGATTCTCAGCGGCCACGCCTTCATCCCGGGCGAGTCGCCGCACGGGGAATTCCCGTCGGTCAAGACGCTGATCGCCGAAGGCGGCGGACGCCACTGGGAGTTCCCGCTCGCCACGGCGGAGGCGAAGCACACCTACAGCCTGTACTTCGACCGGTTCGCCCGTGACTACGCCGACGGCGGGTTCGAACCGCAGGAGAAGACCGGGATATCGATGGCGGGGATGTCCGGGGGTGTCTACGAGCTTTCCGTGCGGGTGAGCAGCCCCGCCGAGGGAATAGACCGGCGGACGAAACTCGTGGCGCGCCGGCCCTTCGATCTGCGGCGGCCGTTCGGCGGTCTCGAGATCTCACTCATCGGGGACGACCAGCGGGTACGGCTGATCCGGCGTCCCGTCATCGGGCACTTCTCCCAGGAGACGGCCTTCTCACTGGAGAAGAACTGGCTGAAGGACCGCACGCTGCACGTCGAGGGCGTGTTCTTCGTCCACGGGATCGAGGCGGCCGCGCACGGGCACGCGAGTTACTACCTGGTGCTGCGGGGCCAGTCCACGTATTCCTTCCGGCTGGGCATGTCGCGCAAACCGGCGGCAGTGCGTCCGCATGTCCGGCGTGGTGACTTCGGAACGTACGACTTCGCTTACTTCGCCACGTCCGGATACAAGGGGGTGGCCTTGCCGAATGCGGCCCCCGGGGATTACGAGGTGTTCATCTCGATGAGCACGGGCGGGGCGCTGTTCTCGGCGTCGGCCGGGGGCATCACTCTTTCCTGAGTTCCGGGAGAACCGCTATCGCGTCCGCCACCGGCCGTTCGATCACGGGTTCCTCGTCGGTGGCGCGCGGACTGTTGCGCAGTTGCCCGTCCAGCACGAACGTGGTGGAGCCGCCGCCGTCGAGGTTGACCGCGTCGACCGCGCCGAGGGCCTTCACGAGTCGGGCCGCCTCGGTGGGGGTCGCGCCGACACTCACGCCCTTGTCGCGGCCGTCGACGGTGACGAGGAGCAGCGTGCCGTCCGTCGTGATCCCGGCGACGGTCCTGGGCTCGCGGTCGCTGCCGATCTGTTGCACGTCCGGGTCGACGGCGCCGTCGCGCAGCAGCCGCGCGCTGCCGCCGAGGGCCGTCTCCAGCGGACTGCTGAGGTCCCGCCCCTTCGGGTCGGTCATCCGCAGGGACACCGCCATGCGCGTGCCCGGCACGGCGTGGACGCGCAGCCAGGTCGCGCCGGTGCCGATGCCGTACAGGGAGCTGCCGCCCTTCGGCAGCGGGCCGCCCGCCGGGGAGCGTGTCGAGCGGACCGTCCCGTCGGCGGCGAGCAGGGCCTCGGTGCTGCCGGGCGGCCCCGGCGGGGTGTTCGCGCCCCACTCCTTGCTGTAGGAGACGACCTCGTCGGGGTCGACGCACAGCCCGGTGGACGGCTTGCCCTGGAGTTTGCCGGTGGTGGCGAGCCGGTCGCCGCCCACTCCCCCGCAGCCGAGGATGCGGCCCGCGACCCGGTTGACGCCGTCGAGCACGAGGCGTGCCCCGTCGGCGGCCCGCAGCCGCCCGATGGTGGAGGCCTCGGCGACGCGGGCGATGAGCCTGCCGTTGTCCGCGTGTCCGAGGAGGAGTGCGGGCCGGCCGGCGAGCGCCTCGCTCAGCACCCGACCGCCCTCGGCGTACAGCCCGATCGGGTCGCCCTCGTAGCCGGAGGTGTCGCGGCCGGTGCGGATGTCGTAGTAGGTGCCGTTGACCGCGGCGATCGCCCCCGCCGCCTTCGCCAGGGAGCGGACGGTGTTCGCCTTGGTCATGGTCGTGCCGTGCGCACCGGCGACCCGCACCCGCGCGTCGGGCGCGACCCGCAGTACGTTCAGCCGCACGGGGTCACCGGAGCCGACGCTCCGGGTGAGCTCCTGGTACGTCACCCCGGCGGGCAGCGCGGGCGTGGGCTTCGGCGTCACCGGGCCCGAACTCGTCGCCCCGCCGGAGGAGTCCGACGACGAGGTGCAGCCCGTCAGGGCGAGGCAGAGCACGGCGGCCAGAAACGCCGCCCAGGGCTTACCCATACGACGCGAGCGCTCCCGGCGAGGCCCCGAAGTCGCCGATGTGGACCGTCACCTCGGACCAGATCCGGTTCCCGCGCTCGTCCTCGAAGGCGAGCTCGAAGCGGTCGTAGCCGAGGTGGGCGGGGTCCGCCTGGTAGGTGACGCTGCCGTCGGGCGTGCAGGTGAGGACGCCGTGCCGGGCGATGCCGACGCCCATGAAGCGCAGGCCGGGGGCGTGGATGTGCCCCGGGGGCAGGACGGCGTGACCGCCGGGCGGCAGGGTGAGGCTCTGGCCGGGCAACCAGTGGCGCCGTACCCGGTAGCCCGCGTCGGAGATCGCCGTCGAGGGGATCAGCTTCTCGCCCTGCGCCGGCATCAGACCGATGATGACGCGCGGCAGCAGCACCGCGCCGTCCTGGGCGTCGTCGTTGACCTTGACGGCGCAGGTGACGGTGCGGGGTGCCGCGTCGCTCGCGTAGGTCGCGTACCGGCCGTTGGTGAGGTGGCTCATGCCCTGGTGGCGGACCATCGTGGCGATGTCACCGAGGAAGTCGTCGAGCAGGTAGCCGTAGGTGCGGTAGGCCCCGCCGGTGGGTGTGACGGCCAGGGTGAAGGTGATCTCCTGGCCGGGCGTCACGGGGTGGGTGGGGTCGGTGTCGGCGTACAGGTCCAGCGTGCCGCCGATCTGCGGGGCCTGCGGGTGGGTCACCCAGGCGCGGGCGATCGGGTACCAGTCGCTCATCGCGGGGCCCCGCTCCCCGCGAGGGCGCCTCGTCCGCCCACGCGTTCCTTGGTGAGCTGCTCGAAGACGTGGTCGTCGAGGAACTCGATGGCGGTCTCCGGGATGTGCGCGTCGAGGTTGCGGAAGTACGGCGGGGTGAGCAGTCCCTTGCCCTGCATCTCGCTCGCCACGAACCGGGCGCACTCCAGGGCGCCGTGGCCGCGCAGGTGCGTGTTGTCGGCGATGCCGTCGGGGTAGTTGGGGTGCTCGCCTGGCTCCAGGTAGAGGAAGAGCTCCTTGGTGCCCTGCGCTCCCGCCTGGCGCCACCAGGCGACGCTCCACTCGTTGAGGTCGATCAGCGGCACGGACAGGCCCGCCGCGACCTCGCGCATCGCCGCCGGGTACAGACCGAGGGGCCGGCGCATGTTGCCGTAGTCGTCGAAGACGCGCCGCTCGTGGCTGGTCACCAGGACCGGGTGGGCGCCACGTTCGCGGGCGCCGTGCACGTACTGGCGCAGGAAGTGCTGGAAGTCGCCGAACGGCTCGGTGAAGCGGCCGTCGCCCGGCTTCATGTCGATGAGGCCGAAGGAGACCAGCAGCAGGTCGCCGGGGGTGATGTTCTCCAGGATCCAGGCGAGCCGGCCGCGCTCCAGGAAGCTGCGCGAACTGGAGCCCGCGCGGGCGGCGTTGACCACCTCGGCGCCCTGGACGAAGAACTGGAGCACCTGGCCCCAGCCGACCATGGGGGCCATGCTGTGCGGCCGGCTGGTCACGCTGGAGTCGCCGGCCAGGAAGACTCTCGTGTGCTGCACGGCGTCAGCCCCTTCCTTGCTGCTCGCCCGGCCGCCCCATGACGAGGGGCGCGGGAGGCGGACCCGGGTCGCCGACGACGGACACGTCCATGGTGTCGATCACGTCGAAGGCCCGCTCACAGTTGTGGGTGTCGCGCAGCACGAAGAACTCCTCCGCGCGCTGCCGGTACCGCGGCTCCACCTGGAAACCCCGCTCGATGGAGGCGATGATCTCGTCCACCGCCCGGTCGACCGTGCCGCAGGTGGGGCCGAAGCCGTCCCGCGCCAGGTCGAAGTAGCCGCGCTTGTAGTGCTTGCTGTAGAACGCCTCGTCGTCGAAGTTGGTGTAGACGATCGGCTTGCCCATGTAGGCGACGTCGAAGAACACCGAGGAGTAGTCGGTGACGAGCATCGAGCACTCGCGCATCGCCAGCTGCACGTCGCGTCCGGTGGTGGAGACCGTGATCGACGGGTGGTCGATGCGGAAGTGCTTGAGGTAGGGCCGGATCTCGTAGTGCGGCATGAACTCCAGTTGCACGTTGTGGTACTGGAGCGCCTTCAGCAGCCGCTCGTCCCGCAGCAGCGCCGAGAAGAAGCGGTAGTACTCGGAGGCCGCGAAGGGGATCTCCGGCTTGGCCGCCTTGTTGTACGAGGGCGCCACGATGTCCCGCCGCCACGTCGGCATGACGAGGATGCGGCGAAGCCCCGGCACGGGTTCAAGGGCGTCGAAGCGGGGCAGTCCGGTGGCCGCGACCCGGTCGTAGCCGTAGCCACAGTGCTCGGCGTAGTAGGCGCGTTCGCTGCGGCCCGTGGTCAGCACCAGGTCGACGTTGGTGACCTGGGCGTGGATGGACGGGGCGACGTCGTTGTAGACCACGCCGTGCTGGAGGAAGACCCGCTTGTAGCGCATCAGGTCGCCGTAGCCGGTGAGGAAGGCGCGCTTGGACAGGCCCGGGAAGCCCAGGTAGGCCTCCAGGTCGTAGGCGTTGATGAGCCGGGTCGCGTGCAGCAGGTACACGCGGTACTTCCACGACAGGCGGTCGATGACGTTGCCGAGGTGGTCGATCTTCTTGCGGTCGGCGGCGTTGCCGTTGATGGCGTAGAACACCTTGCGCTTGCGCTCGTTCTGCCTGATCCAGGTGAACAGGTGGTACGAGTTGTCCTGCGCGGTGTCCTCGCGCTCGCCGATGATCCAGATGTCCTTGCCGCGCAGCCACAGGTGGAACAGCCAGTACAGCAGCCGGGTGCGCCAGCCCGGGCGGCCGGGCAGGGCGGCCCGCAGCTCCTTGAAGAAGCGACGCACCTTGTGCGTGGAGCGGCTGACGATCCCGGCGACGCGGCGCACGGTGACCTTCTCGTTCTTGTCGATGGAGAGGATCACGCGGGCCCGGCCGGCCCGGTGCACACCCTTGAAGCGGTGCAGCATCTGGCGGGCGTCGACGGGGGTGTCGAGGTGCCGTTCGCCGTCGTGGACGCGCAGCGTAAGCGTGAGGTCGCGGTTGTTGAGAGCCGCGAAGTCCTCGGGGCGGGCGACGGCACGCCAGCCGGAGTACCAGTCCTGTTCCTTGCGGGTGCGCCAGCGGTCGCGCCGGTAGACCTGCTCGACCCGCAGCGCCCGCTCGGTGCGGCCGTCGCTCAGGACGAGTTCGATGCGGTTGTCGAAGACCTGGTCGATGTCGGCGCCGGTGAGGACCATCAGGCCCTCGAAGGTGACCTGCTGCGGATCGACGTGGCAGGTCTCCAGGACGAACTTCTGCCGCTCCACGCGCAGCAGTGCGGTCTCCACCCGGTCGACGGTCAGCCTGCGGTGCAGTCCCTCGTCGTCGATGTGCAGATGGGGCAGGTACGCCTGCTTGCCGTGCGGCTCGCAGAACAGGTCGAGGTTGTCGGTGCGCACGGCGTGGTGCTGGAGCCGGGAGCCGGGAGCGACGGCGTACTGCAGGATCAGGTCGTCGGGTATCTCCGTGTAGACCTCGTGCAGCGTCGGGAAGATCGCCGCCAGCTCGACCCGGCTCATGATGCGGTGCAGGTTGCGCAGGTACGGCTGGAGGGTGCGGACCACGAAGCGCTGGGCGAGGCGACGGGTGCGCTCGTCCAGCGGGGCGGTGCGCCGCAGGAGGTGCCGGGCGAGGCGGATCAGCTCCTGCGCCTTGACCGGGTCGTTCCAGGGCAGGTCGAACAGGGAGTCGCTCTGCTCCTGGTCGCGCTCGTAGCTGGTGGCGCGGGGCGCGGTGGTGACGCGCTCGGCGTGCAGCAGAGCGGGGACGACGAGCCAGGCGTCCTCGAAGCCGGGGCCGCCGCCGGCGCGCAGTCGCTGCTCGCGCACCAGCTCGGTCCTGAGCAGCTTCGCGCCGAGTCCGGTGGAGAAGATCAGGTACGGGGCTTTGTGCAGCCGCTGCACAGCGGTCGGTTTCTTGCCGAAGTACCGCTTCCACGGCTCGTCGGCGCCCTTGCGCGGCCCGGGGAAGTTGTCGGGGTTGCCCACGACGACGTCGGCGTCGGCCTTCTGGGCAGCGGCCAGCAGATGGCTGACGCTGTCCCGGCCGAGGATGTCCCGGGCGCGCGCGAACATGACGTAGGGCGCGTTCACGTGGCGCAGCCCGTGGTCGAAGGCCGCCCGCATGCCCATGGAGACCTGCGGGACGACCCGCGTGTTCGGGTAGTGGGCGGCGAACTTCTCCAGCTGTCCGGCGGTGGAGTCGGTCGAGCCGTCGTCGACGAGGATCACCTGCGTCTGCTCGAAGTCGCGCTGCACGGCGAGCGAGCGGAGGAATTCGTACAGGTTGTACTCGTCGTTGTGGCAGTGCACGACGACGGCGGCACCGTACGTCTCCTGCGGGGCGAACGTGTCCGGCAGCTGCCGGTCCTTCCACCACAGCCACGGCTCACCGCGCGGGTCGGCCTTCTGGCGCTGCTCGCTGGTCTCCTGGCGCAGCGCGAGGTTGCCGCTGACGGTCTCGTAGATCTCGTACGTCGTCCCGCCACCGGTGTAGCGCTCGCGCTCCAGGTCCAGGCCGCGCACGCACACCGTGGTGGTCGCGCGCTGTCCGGCGTGCCGGATCTGGACGAAGAGGTTCCAGATGGCGGCGCGGCCGGCCTTGCCGAGGGTGTCGTCCAGGTCGACGGTGGTGTGGAAGCGGATGTGCTCTTCGTCGACCTCGACACCGGTGACCTTGAAGGTGTGGTCGGTCTTGGGACTGCGGCGGCGCAGGACCGCGGTGAGCTCGACCTTGTCCTTGGGGCCGACCCGGCCGAACTGGTTGCGTATGTAGCCGGTGACGTGGAGTTCGCCGCCCTTGATCTCCACGCGGGTCGCCTGGTTGAACAGGCGGGCGTCCGACAGCGACGTACCCGTGAGATCGAGGTCGGTGACGTCCAGGAAGCGTTCGGCGTGCGGACGGCCGAGCAGCGAGCCGGACCAGTAGACCTTGCCGTCCTTCTCCACCAGGTCGGAGCTGAGGACGCTGCGCCGCTGGGTGTAGTCGGCGACGGACACGGCCACGTCGGTCCGGCCGTGCATCAGACCGAAGGCGCGCACCCGCTCCAGCGGGCCGCACAGGTCGTACGTCTCGGGCGGCAACGAGCGCAGGTAGGGGGCGACGACGGCGACGAAGCCGTCCCGGAACGCGTCGTCACCGGAGCGCAGTTCGGGCGTGTAGAGCCTGAGGTCGTGCGAGAGGAACTTGGCGGCCTTGTGCGCGACGAGCTCGCGCGCGCCGTGCTGGGCGAGGAACTCGTCGGCCCACTGGTGCACCAGCACCCGGTCGCGGATGCTGCGCAGTTCGCCGCGCCGGTTCGTGATGGAGGGCGTGTCCGTCTCCCGCTCCCAGATCCACCGGTAGACGGGCGCGGTGAGCAGGGTGATGGTGTGCGCGCAGAGATTGGCGACCGTGGAGAAGTAGGTGTCCTCGAAGAAGACGCCCTCGGGGAAGCGGATGCCGTTGTCGTGCAGGAAGTCGACGCGGTACAGCTTGGCCGCGGCGATCGGGTCCTCGAAGAGCTCCGGCGCGGCGGTGAGGCCGCCGGTGACCGTGCGGTCGGTGCCGTAGAGCTGCGGCTGCCAGACCGTGATCTCGTCCTTGGCGAGGTTGACCCGCAGCGCCCGGCCCGCGGTGATCTCGGCGCCGGTGGCCAGCGCGGAGGCCAGCAGCAGCTCGCACGCCTTGTGCGGGAGCTCGTCGTCGGCGTCGAGGAACATCAGGTACTCGCCGGTGGCCGCCTCGATGCCGTTGTTGCGGGGCGCGCCGACACCGCCGCTGTTCTGGTGCCGGCTGACGATCCGTACGCGCGCGTCCTTCTGCGCGTAGCCCTGTGCCACCGCGAGGGTGCCGTCGGTGGAGGCGTCGTCGACGACGAGCACCTCGACGCCCCGGTGGGTCTGGTTCAGGGTGGAGCGCAGGGCCCGGTCGAGGGTGGCGCTCGCGTTGTAGGCGGCGACGACGATGGTGACGGTGTACGCGGAGGGGTCCTGGTACGAGACGGTGTCGACCCGCGCGGTAGAGGAGGCGGAGGTCGCGGGCCCGAGCCGGTCGTCGAAGCCGGAGGAGTCGTCGTACGCGGACTGCTCGTCGAGGCCGGTGGGGTCGTCGAAGTCGGCGGGGTCGTCGTGTCCGGAGCGCTCGTCGCGGCCGGACGGTTCGCCGTACCCGGACGCCTCCTCGAAAGCGTCGGAGCCGGTCGGGTCGGTCATCGCCAGTGCCCCTCCTGCTCCGCACGTTCCTGCGCGTCGTCGAAGCGCCGGATCCGGATCGGCAGGGTCAGCGGCTCGGGTGTCACGACTCGCGGACTGGGGATGCCCTCGGCCTGCACGATGTCGAAGCTGTCCTGCTCGTCGAGCTGGTGGAACTGCGGCTGCGGATAGGGCTGGAAGAAGGGATCCTCCTCGGGCTCCGGAGCCCGGTAGCGCTCGTCGTCCAGCAGCGCCTCCGGCGCGGCCCCGCGGTGGCGGCCCTTGTACAGGTGCGGGGCGATCGTGCCGGCGGTGTCCGAGGTCGCGTTCATCTCCTCCATCACGCGGGTGAAGTCACGCGTGGACAGCCAGAACTTGTACATGATCACGAGCTCGAAGAGCATCAGCAGCGCCGCCGAGACCACCGTGGTCCACAGGATCTGACCGATGATCGGGCCCACGATGAAGATGAACATCTGGAACTCGATGCCGCTGATCAGGTGCGGGCGTATCCGGGTGCGCAGCATCGCCCGGCGCAGGCGCGTGTACCACGGGAACTGGTCGCGGAACTGCTCGTGCAGGTCGACCACGTTGGACCCGCCGGCCTCCTCGCGGAGCACCTCCGCGGGCGTGCCCGGGTTGTCGCGCAGCAGGTCTTCCATGAAGACGATCTGCGGACCCTCGGGCTCCCCCTGGGCCTGGGCCCGCTCCTTCGCCTCGGCCTCCCGCTCGGCGCGCTCGGCGTCGGCGCGCTCCTTGGTGACCTTCTCGATCTTCGTCCGCATCGACATGCGCATCTTGTAGATCTGCAGCGCGTCGACGTAGCGGAGCATGTCGAGGAAGACCACGCAGAGGGCGGCGAGCAGGTAGCGCTCGTCGTCCGTGCGCAGGAACTGACCGCCCATCAGCGCGAGGGCGCAGAACAGGACGCGGATGCGGTCGAAGACGTAGTCGAGCCAGCCGCCGAAGACGGTGCCGTTGCCCTTGAGGCGGGCCAGCTTGCCGTCGATGCAGTCGAGGATGAAGCTCAGGTGGTACAGCGCGGCGCCGATGAGCAGGGACTTGTGGTCGCCCTCGAGGAAGAAGCCGGCCGAGCCGAGGCCGATGAAGAGGGCGGCCCAGGTGACACGGTTCGGAGTGATGAAGCGGAAGCGGGCGAAGAGCAGCAGGAGACGGGTCGCGGTGGGGTCGACCAGGAAGACGGTCCACCAGGCGTCACGCTTCTTGCAGGTCAGTTTTTGGACAGCCCGCAACGATAGCCTGGCCATAACCCCTCAGTCACACACAAGACAGGACACAATGCCCTGTGGTCGCCTCGGTGCGCCGCAGGGTGCTCGAAGATGAACGATTGCTTTCACAAGCCGATCACATGAGCGGACTGAACTTTAACAATCCTTCATTCGAGTGTCGACGCGCATTGACTCGCGTCCGACCGCGACTTTGATCACACATTTTCCTTACAACCCTTCGTGATCGGGCGAAGTGCATCCCACAGGGACGGATCACCCGTGGTCAGGGCCGGTGCACAGGCAAGCGGATGGCTCGATTCCGACCAACGGCGGCCCGCCCGGGGCTCGTTCCGCCCGTAAGTGACTGCCTCGCGTCAACGGCGCGCGGGGCGCCAGTCGGTGAACGTGAGGGCGCCGGGGCGCTCCTCGCGGCGGGCCGTCAGCACCTGACGGTCCGGTGTCCGGGCCGCCAGGGTGAGCAGCCCGGTCCGGGTCACGGCGGCGGCCGGTGCGCCGTACGAGGGCGCCCCCAGGTCCTGCCACCACACCCCCGTGTCCGGCCGGCCCTCGGGATACGCGCCCACCGCGCAGGTGCCGCCCACCCCATGGGCCACCAGCACCGAGTACGCCCAGCCGTCCATCTCGACGCCCCGTACCGCGGCCAGTGGCCCGCTCCCCCCGGCGTCGCCCAGCGGGAACGGCGCCTGCGCGCCCGGACGCCAGACGCAGGCCTCGCTGGTGCGCAGGTCGCGGAAGAGCACGGCACCCGGTTCCGGGGCCGGCGTCAGGGTGCCGGGACGCGCCGCGAACGGCACCGTACGGTCCTCGGTCCAGGCGCCGCCCTGCCCCGGGTACCAGCGGACCACGCCCGGGGTGTCGCGGACCCGGCCGTAGACCTCGACCCCGCCGTGCGGGCCCGTCACCGCGACGAGGTCGTCCGCGACCCGCAGGCCGCTCAGGTGCTGCCACTTCGTCCAGCCGCCGTCGGCCGACAGGCAGCGCCAGCTGATGCTGTGCCCGAAGTTGCGTACGAAGACGAAGAGGTTGCCCGCCGCGTCGAAGGCGGCCGCCGGGAACCCGATCGCACGCCCCCGCCGCCAGTCGACGGCGTTCGGCCCGCCGACCGACTGCCACGGGGTGGGTGGCTCCGAGGTGCGGTACTGCGCCGCGTGCACGACCTCGACGTCCGCCCCGCCGTCGTCGCGCGCGGTCCTGCGCAGCGCGAACAGGTGCGGGAAGCCGTGCGGATCACGCACCACGAGGAGACCCGGCAGCAACCCCGGCCCCTCCACCGGCTCCGGGGCACTCCAACGGCCCTGGGTGTCCTGGTGCCGGCGCACCACCCCCGCGGCCGTCGGCAGGAAGGCGGTCAGCCGCCCGTCGAACCCGGCGGACAGCCAGTTCGCGGGCACCGGGTAGCGGCGACAGGCCGCGAAGCCCAACTCGGGGTCCCCGTGGGCCCGGTGGCAGTCCACGTGCAGCGGTCGGCCGGTCTCCGCCTGCCAGGCCCGGGCCGCGGCCAGGGCACCGACCGCGGTCTCGCCGTGCTCGGCCGGGACGTCGTACGTCGGCATGCCGCTCGCCTGGTCGTACGACGTGTGCGCGGGATCGGGGTCGAGCGTGTGCAGCCGCTCCGGTTCGAGGTCGCGCAGGACTTCGAGCAGCGCGGCGACGGTGGCGGGGTCGTCGGTGCCGTCGACCCCGAGCACCCTGGGGCCCCCGAGCACCCGGCAGCCCCGGTCGGCGGCACCGGTGAGGGCCCGGTCCAACGCCGCCCGCCCGTCCTTGCCGCCCGCCCGCAGACACACGACGGCGATCTCGGCACCGGCCGGCTCCAGCGCGACCAAGGGCACGGCGTCCGCGGGTTCCGTGACGACGACGGCGACGACGTGCGCAGGACCGCTCCCGGGGCCGGATCCGGTCCCGGTCCCGGCTCTTCGGTCCGGCTTGCGGCTCATGTCCTCACGCCCCTTCGCCCCTCACGTCCCGCGCGTGCGGGGGCGGTCGCCCGCCCGTTCATATGCGGATCCACTCGCCGAGTGTCAGTCCGGAGCCGTCGTCCTGGCGGGCCAGGGTCAGCGTGCCGTCGGCGGCCACGGCGAGGACGACGACGCGTCCGAACGCGTCGAGGGCGAGCACCGGGTCGCCCAGGCAGGCGATGCCGGTGTCGGTCCACCACACGCCGTACCGCTCGTCCTCCGCCGGGCACAGGCCGACCACGACCCGGCCCTCGGTGTCGCGGTGGGCGAGGACGGTGCAGGTGTAGCCGTCGATGGTGGCGGCGAGCGCCGCGTGGCGTCCGTCGCCCGGGCTCCCGCCCACGGGTACGGGCCACTCGCCGGGGCGTACGGCGACGACCTGGCCGCCCTGGACGTCGGTCAGGTAGTAGGTCACGCGGCCCGGTGAGGTCTCCAGGCCGGTGACGGACCCGGGCAGCGGCACCACGCCGAGGTCGTGACCGCGCTCCAGGGCCGCGCCGGGCTGCCGTTGGAACCAGGTGAGGGCGCCGCCCCGGGCGGGGGCGAGGAGTTCGACGTGTCCGGTGGAGGTGGCCACCGCGGCCGGGGTGTCGAGGGCGGCGGCGACCTTGAGGTCGAGCCAGGGCTCCCAGCGGCCCTGGGCGTCCTCGCGGCGCAGGGCCAGGTGGCCGTGGGCGGTGGGCGCGACGACGTACAGCGTGCCGGAGGTGGTCACGGCGGCGGCCGGCAGCCCTGTCGACGCGGAACGCCCCGGCCCCGACAGGGGGTTGCCGACGGAGCTCCACTCGCTCATCGGGCGGCCCGCCTGGTACTGGATCGCGTAGACCAGGTCCACGGTGAGCGGGCCGTCGCCGCCGCGCACCCGGCGGCCGAGCAGATGCGCGTAGCGGTTGCGGCCCTGGGCGACCGTGAGACGGGTCACGTTCTTGGCGGGCAGGACGTCCGGGCCGAGCCAGTCCGGGCCGCCGGGGCGGCTCTCGGTCCAGCGCAGCACGGCCTGGTCCACATGCGCGTAGACGACGAGCCGGCCGTCGTGCCCGGGCAGCAGCCACGGTCCGGACAGCACGGCGTGAGACCGGCCGGTGAGGTCCGTGGCCTCGCCGTTCGCCGGCCGCTGCCGTCGTTCGTCGTCACGCGCGGTGCTGGCCCGCATGGCCCGTACAGTCCTCTCCACGTATGTGTTGAAGTGGTCGAAGTGATCGTCTGTGGTGAAGCGGTCGGCAACCTGATCGGTCAAGACGCAGCCGCATCCTATTTGTTCGGTTCATGTTTACAAATGCATCACGTTACGTGCATGATCGGTCGATCCTCTGCCTATAGTGCGGCTGCCTATAGTGCGGGACTGATCGGGCAGCATACGGACCGGCCTCCCCCCACCCGAGTCCCCAGCGCCACACCTACCGCCCTGCGGGGCTCGACCAACAAGGACTCGGACCAGGATGAGCCACGTCTCGACGCCCCAGCGCAGCGACGACTCCGACGCACCGTCTCCGTCCCGGCGCCGCGGCGGCCGAGGGCGCAAGCGCGAGAAGGCGGGTGGCCGCCGCATCGGCCGGAAGATCCTGATCGGCCTGGGTGTCGTCGTCGTGGCCGCGGCCGGTACCGGTTACTGGCTCTACAGCGACCTGAACAACAACATCAAGGGCGTCGACATCGACAAGGCGATCGGTGACGACCGGCCCGAGAAGCTGCCCACGTCCGGGCAGAACATCCTGATCCTGGGCTCCGACTCGCGCGCCGGCGCCAACGGCGATCTGGACAAGGCCGACGTCTCCGGGGCGCGTTCCGACACCGCGCTGGTGGTGCACGTACCCGAGGGCCGCAAGAAGGCCGTCGCCGTCAGCATCCCGCGCGACACCCTCGTCACCCGGCCCGAGTGCACCAAGTCCGACGGCGACAAGGTCCCCTCGGCGAAGCGCGTGATGTTCAACTCCGTCTACTCGCTGGCCGGCCCGGCCTGCACGGTGAAGACCGTGGAGCAGATGTCCGGGGTCCGCATGGACCACTACGTCGAGATCGACTTCGCCGGCTTCAAGGGGCTGGTGGACGCGATAGGCGGAGTGCCCGTCACCCTCGACAAGCCCATCAAGGGCAGCAAGACCGGCCTGTCGCTGGACGCCGGCACGCACACGCTGGACGGCACGGACGCCCTGAAGTTCGTGCGGACCCGCTACGGCTACGGCGACGGCAGCGACCTCGGTCGCATCGGCCTCCAGCAGAAGTTCATGATCGCCCTGCTCGCCGAGATCAAGAAGCAGGACCTGCTGGGCAGCCCCACCAAGGCCTACAAGATCGCCGACAGCCTCACCGAGGCCCTCACCACCGACTCCGACCTCGCCTCCCTCACCAAGCTCACCGAGTTCGGCCGCAGCCTCAACGGCATCGACCCCGCCAACATGGAAACGATCATGCTTCCCGTGGCCTACGACAAGGTCGACCCGAACCGGGTGGTGGCCGCCGAGCCCCAGGCCTCCACCCTCTGGAAGGCCATCCGCACGGACGCGGACATCCCGGAGTCGGCGAAGAAGTCCCCGGCGACGGGCGGGGCTTCCTGACCCGCGGCAGCTGAGACGGTGACGGTGACCGTCTCATTGAACGAGGCTTGGTTCGACGACGCGTACCACCGCCTCGACCGGGTCCGGGAGACCTGGGGTCTGAACGACGGCTGAGCGACCGTGATCGTTGCCGGTGCCCGCAAGTGTGCAGGCCGCCGCGTAGCTGATCACGGGAGGAATGAAGAAGAACGCCATCAGCAACCAGAGTCCCCAGAACCTGTGTACTCCCTCGGGGAGGCGGGAGCGGGGCTCCAGACCCAGGCCCGTGCGTGCGTGTCGGGTTACCGTGACGGCGGAATCAGGACGTGATTCCGCACGCCGGACGGCCTGGCGGACTTGGGTACTGACCGGATGCTCGTTGTCGACCGTGAGCCGGACCTGGTTCTCGTCCCGCATGCGCAACTCGTCGGTGTAGCCGCCGTAGCGGGAAATCGTGGAGTAGCGGCGCACGCTGACCAAGCGGTCCAGGCAGATCGTACGTACCCCTGTCATGGTTCTGGCGGAGACGAAGTACCGACCGCCTTGCACCACCATGGAGGGTCGGCCCGCGAAGCCGTACCAGATCGCGAGCAGCACCGGGCCGGCCACGGCACCTGCCACGACGGAGATTCCCGTGTACGTGCTCTTGAGCACGTGGAATCGAACCAGTTCGCCGTCGGCAAGCACGGTCACCGCCCAGAGCGACGTCACGCCCCACAGCCCCAGTACCGTCCGCCGCCGGGCGTACGACGCCTTGACGGGCCCCGGAGCACCTCCGGCACGGAGCCCACCACGATCACGCCCCACCATGGGTCGATCGTATGCCCGCATACGTGATCAGCTCGGCTCGCGACGCGAGCCAGTGACCGGACGGCAGAACCCGTAAGGTGGCGCCCATGGTGACTGCGACGGTCCGCGAATGGCGTGACGAGGAAGGCTGGGGTGTGCTCGACTCGGCTGAGACTCCCGGCGGTTGCTGGGGGCATTACTCCAACATCGAGACGGGCGGGTTCCGCACGCTGTCGCAGGGTCAGCGGGTGGACCTCGTCTGGGAGGCACCCGGCTTCAAGCAGGACGGGTACGACTACCGAGCGGTGAGCATCGTGCCACGCCCCGCCTGACGTCCACACGTGGCATCGAGGAGGGGCACATCACCTCTCCGTGAGCCCTCTGCACCGGGGGAATCTCCCTCTCACACTTCCTGCCAAGCCGTCAGCGCCAAGCCCGGCTCGTTCTTCCGGCGGGTGATGAGGAGTTGGCCGGTCGACGGGGAGAGCGTCGCGGCGACCACGCGGTCGTCGGCGTCCAGGGCCAGGCACAGTTCGGCGTCGGTGGGGAGTGGGGGGCCCGACTCGGTCCACCAGGCGCCGGCGTTCTCCTGTTCGGTGGGGTACGCGGCGAAGGCGACACGGTCGCTCGAGGAACGCTGGGCGAGTAACGTGCAGTCGTGGCCGTCGAGTTCGCAGCGGATCGCGGAGACGGGGCCGGGGCCGGCCGACGCGAGGACGGGGACCGGTTTGGTGCCGGGGCGCCAGGCGCACAGATCTCCCGAGTCGTCGGTGAAGAAGAGCGTCGTACGGTCCGGGGACGTCGCCAACGCGCGTAGCGTGCCGGGACGGACCGCCGCCTCCGTCTCCTCCTGGAGCACCGGCGGGGTCCCCGGCTCCTCCTGACGCCAGTACAGGATCGCGTCCGGGGCCGCCGCGTACAGCTCGACCCGGCCCGACTCCCCCGTCACCGCGGCCAGACCGTCGCGCACGTCACGCCCCTTCAGGTCGCGCCACGGTCCCCAACCGCCCTTCTCCTTCTGCCCGAGCATGCTGACCCCGCCACCCCTGTTGGGGATGAACAGGTGCGCCCGCCCCTGGGCGTCCACGGCGACGGCCGGGGTGCCGGTGCGGTCGCCCGTCCGGTTGGGGTGGCCGACCGGGTGCCAGTCCAGCGCCGCGAGCCGGGGCCGGAAGTGGGTGGAGTGCACCAGGCCCGACTCACGGGGCACGGTCGGCCGCCAGCTCACCAGATGGGCGTAGCCGTCCGCGCCCTGCCCGATCGCCAGGACGGGGTGCAGTTTCTGGTCGCCGCCCACCTTGCGGGGTGCGTCCCAGGGGCCGCCGGGTGTACGTTCCGCCCGGCACACGACGCCGTCGTCCGCCGGCACATAGACACTGAGCAGCCCGTCGCGGCCGCGTATGAGCCAGTCGCCGTTCACCGGATAACTTTAAGGGGTCCTTGCACTATGCCCGCCCGGGTCGCGCGGCCTGGTGCCGTGCATCGCAAGGCGCCGGACCACGCGACCTCATCGGGCGCTCATAGTGCAAGGACCCCTAAGCGGGACTGCCCCCGACCACGCCCCACACCCCTCGCCCGACGGGCCGGGCGGATCGGGTGACCGGTGCCGGGACAGCGCGATTCCCGTTGGCTCGCCGACGGGGCGTGCCCCTACGGTCGAGGACAGCGACCACACGCACGACACAAGCACGACAGGCAGGAAGCTGACGAACATGACCGACAAGCTCACCGTGAGCGTGCTGGGTACGGGCATCATGGGCGCCGCGATGGCCCGTAACCTCGCCCGCGCCGGACACACCGTCCGCGCCTGGAACCGCAGCGGCGCCAAGGCCGAACCGCTGGCCGCCGACGGCATCCACATCGCCGCCACCCCCGCCGAGGCGGTCCGCGGCGCCGACGTCGTCCTCACCATGCTCTACGACGGTGGCGCCGCCCTGGACGTCATGCGGCAGGCCGCCCCCGAACTGCGCCCGGGCGTCGCCTGGATGCAGTCCACCACCGCCGGCATCGACGCGATCGGCGACCTCGCCGCCCTCGCCGGCGAACACGGCCTGCTCTTCTACGACGCCCCCGTGCTGGGCACCCGCCAGCCCGCCGAGGCCGGTCAGCTCACCGTGCTCGCGGCCGGTCCCGCCGAGGGCCGGGACACGCTCACGCCGGTCTTCGACGCGGTCGGCGCCCGCACGGTGTGGACCGGCGAGGACGGCGCGGCCGGCACCGCGACCCGGCTGAAGCTGGTCGCCAACAGCTGGGTCATCGCGGCGACCGCGGCGGCCGGCGAGGTGCTGGCCCTGTCGCAGGCGCTCGGCGTCGACCCGGAGTCCTTCTTCGAGCTGATCTCCGGCGGCCCGCTCGACATGGGCTACCTGCGTGCCAAGGCCGGTCTCGTCCTCGACGACCGCCTCACCCCTCCGCAGTTCGCCGTGGCCACCGCCGCGAAGGACGCCCGGCTGATCGTGGAGGCCGGCGAGCGCAACGGCGTGCGTCTCGACGTGGCCGCCGCGAGCGCCGAGCGCCTGAGCCGGGCCGCCGCGCAGGGGCATGCCGACGAGGACATGGTCGCCGCGTACTTCGCCAGCTTCGACGAGCCGCGCACCGCCGACTGACGGCCTCGACGGCCCGAGCGCCACGAACCGGGACCGGCCGGCGTGGCACCCTGGCCCCATGGACGACAACACCCCGCTCCTGCTGATCGTCGACGCGGCGAACGTCGTCGGGTCGGTGCCCGACGGATGGTGGCGGGACCGGCGCGGCGCCGCGGAGCGGCTGCGGGACCGGCTGGCGGCCGACGGGCTGCCCGGTCATGCCGGTCCCGTGGAGATCGTCCTCGTCGTCGAGGGCGCGGCCCGCGGTGTGGAGTCCGTACCCGGCGTCCGTGTCGAGTCCGCGCCGGGCAGCGGGGACGACCACCTCGTCCAGGTGGTCGATGCCGCCCGCGCCGCCGACCGCGCCTGCCTGGTCGTCACCGCGGACCGTGAACTCCGGCGCCGGGTCACGGAGTTGGGGGCGGAGGTCACGGGCCCGCGCGCGGTGCGCGAGTGACCTCCACGGCCTCAGGGTCCCGTCACTCCCTCGGCGCCAGCCGCCACAGGGACGTGGTCTCCGCCGCGCGGGCCGCGTGCAGCGGGTCCGTGCTGTCCCGGGCCCGTGGATGGCGTGGCGCGGCGTCGAGCCGGTCCACCACCCGCAGGCGGGCCGTCTCGAAGGCGGCGAGCAACTGTGCACGCGTACGCAGCCCCAGGTGCTCCGCCAGGTCCGACAGGACGAGCCAGCCCTCGCCGCCCGGCAGGAGACGGTCGGGCAGTCCGGCGAGGAAGCCGTGGAGCATGGCACCGTCGGGGTCGTAGACGCCCTGCTCCAGGGCACTGCTCGGTCGGGCGGGAAGCCAGGGCGGATTGCATACGACGAGCCCGGCGCGCCCCTCGGGGAACAGGCAGGGGCCCACCACGTCGACCCGGCCGGCCAGCCCGAGCCGCCGCACGTTGTCCTCGGCGCAGGCGAGCGCCCGGGGAGCGATGTCGGTCGCCACGACACGCCGTACGCCCCGACGCGCCAGCACCGCCGCGAGCACCCCGGTCCCGGTGCCGAGGTCGAACGCCGTGCCCGCGTCGAGCCCCGCCGCGGGGGGCAGCGGCGCCCGCGCGACCAGGTCGACGTACTCCCCCCTGACCGGTGAGAACACGCCGTAGTGCGGATGGATCCGGGCGCCCAGCGCCGGTACGTCGACTCCCTTCGTACGCCACTGATGGGCGCCGATCACCCCGAGCAGTTCCCGGAGCGAGACCACCGTGGGCCCGGTCGGCGGGCCGTAGGCCTGGCGGCAGGCCTCGCGGAGGTCGGGGGCCCGGCGCAGGGCGAGGGTGTGGTCCTCCTCCAGGAGGACCAGCAGTCGGCCGAGGAGGCGGGCGCGGTGCCGGCGGGCCCGGCGCTCCAGGTGGAAGGCGTCGGCGGAGGTGGTGCCGGGGCGGGCCGGGGCGCGGTCGGTTCGGCGGGCCATCGCGGCGAGCAGGCGGCGGGCGTTGTGGTAGTCGCCCCGCCAGAGCAGGGCGGTGCCCTCGCGGGCCAGGCGGTGGGCGGTGGCGGCCTTCGTACGGTCGTCGGCGAGGACGGTCCGGCGGGGCGCGGGGGTGCCGTTCTCGGAGTGCCAGCGGGCGGAACGGCGGGTGTGGTCCTCGGTCCAGTGAAGGGTGGACACCAGGTACTCCTCGTGGTCGTGAGTGCGGTGACACGAAGAGCACTTCGACGGGACGAGGAGCGTGCGAGCAGGCTCGACCGCCACCCGGTGCGTCGAGCGGGCCGGGTGTGGGGAGGAGGGGGCTGGTGGCGGCTACCGCGTCCGCGCCGAAGCGCGGGAGTGGCGGTCGCCGAGAACCATGCCGAGTGTCATGACCGGCCCTTTCCGGGAGACGAAGTCGCGGACCGGCAGCCTAGTGCACCCGCCCCGGCCCCAACGGTCCGGCCCCGTACGTCCGCGTGGGAGCGGGACGTACGGGGCCGGGGGGAAGGGGTGGGGCTAGCGCCCGCCACCGTTCGGGGGCCCCTCCGTTCCGGCGGCCACGGCCTCCTCGCGGCGGGCGAGGCGGCTGTGGGAGCGGCCGTAGAGGAAGTAGACGAAGAAGCCGACCACCATCCAGATGCCGAAGCGCAGCCAGGTCTCGGCCGGCAGGTTCAGCATCAGCCACAGGGAGGCGCACACCGACAGGATCGGGATGACCGGCACCCAGGGAGTGCGGAAGGCGCGGGGCAGGTCGGGGCGGGTGCGGCGGAGGATGATCACGCCGATCGCGACGACGACGAAGGCGAACAGCGTGCCGATGTTCACCAGCTCGGCGAGTTCGCTGAGGCTGGTGAAGCCGGCCAGGATCGCGATGAGCACGCCGAGCAGGATGGTCGGCCGGTGCGGGGTCTTGAACCGCGGGTGGACGTGGGAGAAGAAGCGGGGCAGCAGTCCGTCGCGGCTCATCGCGAAGAAGACCCGGGTCTGGCCCAGGAGCAGGATCATGCAGACCGTGGTCAGGCCGACGGCGGCGCCGAAGCTGATGAAGCCCGCGAACCACGGGTGCCCGGTGGCTTTGAAGGCGTCGGCGAGCGGGGCGCTCACGGACAGCTTGGTGTAGTGCTCCATGCCGGTGACGACGATCGACACGGCGACGTACAGGACCGTGCAGATGATGAGGGAGCCGAGGATGCCGCGGGGCATGTCGCGCTGCGGGTTCCTGGTCTCCTCGGCGGCCGTGGCGACGACGTCGAAACCGATGAACGCGAAGAAGACGACGGAGGCGGCGGTGAAGATGCCCATCACGCCGAAGTTGGACGGCGCCCAGCCGAACATCAGCTGGATGAGCGGTGCCTGGAGGTTGTTGCCCGCCTCCACGGCCTGCGCCTTCGGGATGAACGGGTCGTAGTTGTCACCGTTGATGAGGAAGGCGCCCGCGACGATCACGGTGAGGACGACGGTCACCTTGATGGCGACCACGACGGAGGTGAACCGGGCGGAGAGCTTCGTGCCGACCACGAGGATGGCGGTCAGCGCCAGGACGAGAGCGGCCGCGAGGATGTCGAAGCCGAACCCGTCGGCTCCCTCTCTCCCGCTGAGGGACGCGGGCAGGTGCCAGCCCGCGTTGTCGAGCAGCGAGGCGATGTAGCCGGACCAGCCGACAGCGACCACCGCGGTGCCCAGCGCGAACTCCAGGACCAGGTCCCAGCCGATGATCCAGGCAGGCAGTTCCCCGAGAGAGGCGTACGAGAACGTGTACGCCGAGCCGGCCACCGGGACGGTGGAGGCGAACTCGGCGTAGCAGAGCGCGGCGAGCGCGCAGGCGACCCCGGCCGCCACGAAGGCCAGGGCCACGGCGGGACCGGCGTTGTTCTTGGCGACAGTGCCGGTGAGAACGAAGATGCCGGTGCCGATGATGACGCCGACGCCGAAGACGGTCAGGTCCAGCGCGGACAAGGACTTCTTGAGCGCGTGCTCCGGCTCCTCGGTATCGAGGATGGACTGCTCGACCTTCTTCGTCCGGAAGAGGGTGCTGCTCACGGGACTACCTCCCACGCTTGTCGTCCTCGACATGATCGAGAGGGGGCGTACTGCGTATGCCCCGACGCGGGCGGATTCACGCAAACGGGCCGGTCACACCACTGCAAAGAGTGGCGAGACCGGCCCGCCCGGACGAGTCGTGCCGCGTCAGTCGCGCGCGGGCTGCACGGACTCGACCTCGGCGGCCGTACGGTCGAACCGGCCATCGAGCTTGGAGACCAGGCCGGTGACCTGGCGGGCGATGTCGGGGGCCGTCAGACCGATCTCCGCCATGACCTCGGCGCGGGAGGCGTGGTCGAGGAAGCGGGGCGGGATGCCGAAGTCGCGCAGCGGCACGTCGACGCCCGCGTCGCGCAGGGCCTGGGCGATCGCCGAGCCGACACCGCCGACGCGGGAGTTGTCCTCGACGGTGACGACCACGCGGTGCCGCTCGGCGAGCGGGGCCATCGCCTCGTCGACGGGCTTGACCCAGCGCGGGTCGACGACGGTGGTGGAGATGCCCTGCCGGTCGAGCAGGGCGGCGATCTCCAGGCACATCGGCGCGAGGGCGCCCACGGACACCAGGAGCACGTCGGGCCGGTCGGTGCCCGGCTCGCGCAGCACGTCCATGCCGCCGACGCGTCCCACGGCCGGTACGGCGGGACCGACGGCGCCCTTGGAGAAGCGCACGACGGTCGGCGCGTCCTCGACGGCGACGGCCTCGCGCAGTTGCGCGCGCACCTGGTCGGCGTCGCGCGGGGCGGCCAGCCGCAGCCCCGGGACCACCTGGAGGATCGACATGTCCCACATGCCGTTGTGCGAGGCGCCGTCGGTGCCGGTGACGCCGGCGCGGTCCAGGACGAAGGTGACACCGCACTTGTGCAGGGCCACGTCCATGAGGACCTGGTCGAAGGCGCGGTTGAGGAACGTGGCGTACACGGCGAAGACGGGGTGCACGCCCGCGTGGGCGAGGCCCGCCGCGGAGACGGCGCCGTGCTGCTCCGCGATGCCGACGTCGTAGATCCGGTCCGGGAAGGCCTCCGCGAACTTCTTCAGGCCCACCGGCTGCAGCATCGCCGCGGTGATCGCCACGATGTCCTCGCGCTCCTTGCCGAGCTGGACCATCTCGTCGCCGAAGACGGAGGTCCAGTCGGCCCCGGAGGCCTTGATCGGCAGGCCGGTGTCCGGGTGGATGGGGCCGATGCCGTGGAAGCGGTCGGCCTCGTCCTGGAGGGCGGGCTGGTAGCCGCGGCCCTTCTCGGTGAGGCAGTGCACGATGACGGGACCGTTGAACCGCTTGGCCCGCGCGAGCGCCGACTCCAGCGCCTCGATGTCGTGCCCGTCGATCGGGCCGACGTACTTCAGCCCGAGGTCCTCGAACATGCCCTGGGGGGCGATGAAGTCCTTGAGGCCCTTCTTCGCGCCGTGCAGCGTCTCGTACAGCGGCTTTCCGACGACCGGCGTGCGGTCGAGGATCTCCTTGGTGCGGGTGAGGAAACGCTCGTAGCCGTCGGTCGTCCGCAGCGTGGCGAGGTGGTTGGCGAGGCCGCCGATGGTCGGGGCGTACGACCGCTCGTTGTCGTTGACGACGATGACGAGCGGGCGGTCCTTGGCCTCGGCGATGTTGTTGAGCGCCTCCCAGGCCATGCCGCCGGTGAGCGCGCCGTCACCGATGACGGCGACGACGTGGCTGTCGCGTTCGAGAAGCTGGTTGGCCTTGGCGATGCCGTCGGCCCAGCCGAGGACCGTCGACGCGTGGCTGTTCTCGATGACGTCGTGCTCGGACTCGGCCTGCGAGGGGTAGCCCGACAGGCCGCCCTTCATCTTCAGCCTGGAGAAGTCCTGGCGCCCGGTCAGCAGCTTGTGCACGTAGGACTGGTGACCGGTGTCCCACAGCACCTTGTCCTTCGGGGACTCGAAGACCCGGTGCAGCGCGATGGTGAGCTCGACCACTCCGAGGTTGGGGCCCAGATGCCCACCGGTCTTGGACACGGCCTCGACCAGATAGCCCCGGATCTCCTCTGCCAGCTGGTCCAGCTCCTCCAGGCTGAGCCGGTCCAGATCGCGCGGTCCCCTGATGCGGGTCAGCAGCGGCACCCGTGCCTCCTTGCAGTAGAGCTGTTCGAGCATTCGCCGGGCTCGTCGAGTCTAATGTTTCCCCGGACGCGACAACGCCCGGCACCCATGGGGTACCGGGCACATTTACACCCTCAGGGGCGCGGGGAACTGCGCGACCAGCCACAACGAGCCGGCACACGCAGAAACCACCGCACCCCCACGGCGCGGCCGCGCCTACGCGCGCCCCGCGGCCTTCTGACTCTTACGGGAGACGGAGTCGATGACCACCGCACCCAGCAGAACCGCACCAGTGATCATGTACTGAATCGACGTGTTCATGTTCAGCAGGTCCAGACCCGTCTGGATCGACTGGATCACCAGCATGCCGAGGAGCGCGGACCACACCGACCCACGCCCACCGAACAGCGACGTACCACCGATGACCGCCGCCGCGATCGCCAGCATCAGCGTGTTGCCACCGCCGGCGTTCAGCGTGGCGCTCGCCGTCTGACCGGCGAAGAACATGCCGCCCACCGCGGCGAACCCGCCCGAGATCGCGAACACGGTGATCCGTACCACCGGCACGTTGATACCCGCACGCCGCGCCGCCTCGATGCCGCCACCGACCGCGAAGACCTTGCGCCCGTACGTCGTACGACGCAGCACGAAGTCCACGATCACCAGCGCCGCCAGGAAGATCACCAGCGCGTTGGACACACCCGCGGCGTTGTTCAGCACGGCCGCGGCGACGAAGGACGCCACGGCGAGCGCGCCCACGCGCAGCAGGATCTCGCTGGTGGGCCGGAAGGGCACACCCGCCGCCCGGCGGCGGCGCTGCTCGCTGAACGAGCCGAACAGCATGGACAGCACACCGAGACCGGCCAGGATGTACGCGCCGATGATGGCCTGGTCCATGAAGAAGGAGTTCTGGCCGAGCAGGTGCACCGGGCCCTTGTCGGACGGGATGTTGATCGTGCCGCTGGAACCCAGCAGCCACAGCATCAGACCGTTCCAGCCGAGGAAGCCGGCCAGGGTCACCACGAACGCGGGGACCCCGATCTTCGCGAAGAACCAGCCCTGCAGCGCGCCGATGACAGCACCGGTGAGGACGGACAGGGCCAGGGCCAGCCAGGCGTTCATGGTGTGGTCCACCACGAACACCGCGAACAGCGTGGAGGCGAGGCCGCTGACGGAGCCGACGGAGAGGTCGATCTCGCCGAGCAGCAGCACGAACACCAGGCCGATGGCCAGCATGCCGGTGGCCGACATGAAGTAGCTGATGTTCGAGAGGTTGTCGGCGCTGAGGAAGCGGTCGTTCTGGAGCTGGAAGATCGTCCAGATGACGATGAGGCCGATGACCACCGGCAGCGAGCCCAGCTCACCGCCCCTCACCTTGCGCTTGAACTCGGTGAGGTAGCCCTTGAGGCCCTCTTCGCGGACGAGCAGTCGCGGGTCGACGACGGAGACCGGCGCTGCCGTCGGGTCGTCCGCGGGCGCCACGGTGGACTGCTTCTCCACCTCCGACTTCACGGTCTTGGACGTGTCACTCACTTTGCCGCCTCCGTGCTGCGACGCCCCGCACGACGGGTCACGGCGTTCTCCGTGGCGCCCGTGATGGCGGCGATGATCTCTTCGTGGCTGGTGTCCTTCACCGAGAAGGAGCCGTTGTTCTTGCCCAGGCGCAGCACGGCGACGGTGTCGGCGACCGCCTTCACGTCGGCCATGTTGTGGCTGATGAGGATGACGCCGAGGTCACGCTCGCGCAGCCGCTCGACCAGGTCGAGGACCTGGGCGGTCTGCTCGACGCCGAGGGCGGCGGTGGGCTCGTCGAGGATCACGACCTTGGGGTCGCCGATCAGGGCGCGGGCGATCGCCACGACCTGGCGCTGACCGCCGGAGAGGCTGGCGATCGGGATGCGCACGCTCGGGATGCGGATGGAGAGCGTGCTCAGCAGTTCCCGGGCGTTCTTCTCCATCGACACCTCGTCGATGACGCCGCGGTGCAGCAGCTCGCGCCCGAGGTAGAGGTTGCCGACCACGTCGAGGTTGTCGCACAACGCGAGGTCCTGGTAGACCGTCGCGACGCCGAGTCCCTGGGCGTCGTGCGGCTTGTTGATGCTGACCGCCCTGCCCTCCCACTCGATGACGCCCTCATCGATGGGGTGGACACCCGCGATCGTCTTGACCAGGGTGGACTTTCCTGCGCCGTTGTCGCCGACCAGGGCGACGACTTCTCCGGCGTGGACCTCCAGTTCGACATCGGTGAGTGCCTGCACCGCACCGAATCGCTTGGAGACTCCGCGCAACGCCAACACGGGCGTAGCGGACACGTGAACCATCTCCTTCGCCGCCTGACCGGCGGGGATGCCGCGCTTGGGACATGCGCGGAGGGATGTGCGCGACGCCCCGCGGTGTGGCGCACAAGGTTTACAAGATGAAGAGCTACAGCTCCGACGCCCACCCCGCAGCGGGGTGGAAGGTGGGACGGGCGTCGGAGTGGTTCGCAGGGACCGACGAGCGGTCGGGCCCGAGCCCTGCGGTGGGCTCGGGCCGTTGCTCGGAAACCGAGCCTTACTGCAGGCCGGCCTTCTTGCAGGCGGCGGCGTAGTCAGCGGTGCAGATGTCCTGGATCGTGTACAGCTTGTCCTTGACCACCGTGTCCTTGATGTTGGCCTTGGTGACCGACACCGGGGTCAGCAGCTGCGAGGGCACCTTGTCGCCGGAGCCGCTGGTCTGCGTCTCGGTGGCGAGGGACTTGATGTCCTTGCCCTCGAGCAGGTTGACCGCGAGCTGGGCGGCGGCGTCGGCCTCGGGCTTGAAGGCCTTGTAGACGGTGGACGACTGGGTGCCGGCGACGATGCGCTGGATGCCCGCGAGCTCCGCGTCCTGACCGGTCAGCGGGATGCCGCTGATGCCCGCGCCCTTGAGGGTGTTGGCGATACCACCGGCCATGCCGTCGTTGGCGGCGTAGACGCCCACGATGTTCTTGGCACCGAGCTGGGTGATGGCCGCGGACATCTTCTGCGCGGCGATCGTGTCCTTCCACAGGCCGGACTGCTCGTAGGCGATGTCGACCTTGCCGTTGAGGGCCTTGTGGGCGCCTTCCTTGAACTGGCCGGCGTTGGGGTCGGCGTCGTCACCGTTGATCATGACGATCTTCGACTTCGGGGTGGCCTTGGAGCCCAGCGCGTCGAGCAGCGCCTGGCCCTGGAGCTCGCCGACCTTCACGTTGTCGAAGGAGACGTACGCGGAGACCGGGCCCTGGGCGAGGCGGTCATAGGCGACGACCTTGATGCCCTTGTCGACCGCGGACTGGATCGAGGACTTGATGGCGGCGGAGTCCTGGGCGCTGATCACGAGGACCTTGACGCCCTTGGTGATCATGCTGCTGACCTGCTGGGCCTGCTTGGCCGCGTCACCGGCCGCGTTCGCGTACTCGACCTTGCAGTCGGAGCAGAGCTCCTTGGTCTTGGCCTCGAAGTACGGCTTGTCGAACTTCTCGTAGCGCGCGGTGACGCTGTCCGGCAACAGCAGACCGATGGTCTTGTCACCACCGCCACCGCCCGAGGTGGTGCTGCCGCTGCCGGAGTCCTTGTTGTCGCCGGCCTTGCCGCAGGCGGCCACGGACAGGGCCAGCGAGACCGCGGCCGTACCGATCACGACTCTACGCATCGTTGCGTTCATTTGGGGCTGTACCTCCCTGACAGGGCCGCAGCGCTGCGGCCGAGGTGGCTGGAAGTCAACTCGGCCACACGTGCGACGTCAAGAAGTAAATACTTAACGAGATGGCAACGGCGTTATTCGTTCTCTAGGTGAAGGCGGGCGTGGCCGCGGTCAGCGCACCGTCCAGAAGGGTCGAATCGCCCATCTCGCTCAGGGCGAGGGCGAGCGCTCCGAGCACCTCCGCGCGACCACCAAGTGCCCCCGGGAGAACGGAGAGTTGGCGCGCGGCGCTGGGGATCGCGTAGCGGCCGACGGACTCCCTGATCGGACCGAGGACGAGCTCGCCGGCCTCGGCGAGATCACCGCCAAGAACGACTCGGCTCGGGTTCAACAGATTACAAAGGTTCGCCACTCCGCTGCCGATGTGTCGGCCGACGTCGGCGATCACCCGACGGCAGCCCGGGTCTCCGTCCCTGGCCAGCCGCACCATGCCCTCCATGGTCAGGTCGGGCCCGTGGCTGGGCTGGAGGAGCGGCAGCACATAGCGCGCGGCCGCGAAGGTCTCCAGGCAGCCCCGGTTGCCGCAGCGGCAGACAGGACCGGACTCATCCAGAGTAATATGTCCGATTTCCCCTGCGGTGCCACCCGGGCCGCGGTAGATCTTCCCGTCGATCACCAGGCCGGCGCCGACACCGCTGGAGACCTTGATGTAAGCAAGATCACGAACGCCCCTGCCGCTGCCCCAGACCAGCTCACCGAGGGCGCCGAGGTTGGCGTCGTTGTCCACGTGGACGGGCACGCCGAGCCGCCCGCGCATCTCCTCGGCCGGCTTGCTGCCGGTCCAGCCGGGCAGGATGGCGGTCGAGCCCAGGGTCCCGGACTCGCCGTCGATGGGGCCGGGGACGCCCAGACCCACACCGGCGATCTTGGACTCGTCCACCCCGGTTGCCGCGATCAGGCGGTTGACCAGCTCTTCCGCCCGGTCGAAGCCCTGGGTCGCGGAGGCGTCCACGTCGAGCGGCTCGGACTCCTCGGCCAGCACCTGGTGGGCGAGGTTCCCGACCGCGACGCGCAAATGGGTGTGCCCGAAGTCGACCCCTATGACGATGCCGGCGTCACCGCTCAGGGACACGGCGCGGGCCCGACGGCCGCCCGCCGAGGTGGGCGTGACCTCGACCGTTCCGCCGTCCTTCAACTCCCGGACGATATTGGAGACGGTCGCGGCGGAAAGTCCCGTCGTCCTGGCGATCTCGGCCTGCGTGAGGGACCCGGCCAGCCGCACGGCTCGTACGACACGCTCCAGGTTGGCTCGGTGCAGCGATGACTGCGACCCCGGAGTCTCCACGACGACCTCCTGCGCGCGGGACCGCAGCGATGAGGCCCCGCCTATGTCCAACTAGTGAACTCTAAGCTGAGCCGTTCGGGTCGCCTCACGTCAAGAGGTTGAACGATTTCCAGGTGCTCGCACACAGCGGCGCACGCCGCCCCCGGGCGGGGACGGCGTGCGTACGGACGGCTGCGGAGGGCTACCGGCGCGGCCTACTTGAGCGTGGCCGAGGTCAGGCCCGCCTGCACCTGCCGCTGGAAGGACAGGTACACGACCAGCATCGGGATCATCGCGATGGTCACGCCCGCGAAGAGGACCGGCAGGTCGGAGGCGTACCCCATCTGCTGCTGGAGCTGGATGAGGCCCTGGGTGAGGACATAGCGCTCCGGATCGTCGCCGGTCTGCGGCTGCATGAGGACCGTCGGCAGGATGAACTGGTTCCACTGGCCCAGGGTGTTGAAGATGCCGACGCTGACCAGACCCGGCTTCGCCATCGGCAGCATCACCTGGAAGAACGTTCGCGCATGCGAAGCGCCGTCCAGGATGGCCGCCTCGAAGACCGCCGTGGGCAGGGTCCGGAAGAAGGCGTGCATGAAGAACACCGTGAACGGCATCGAGTACGCGACGTAGACCAGGATCAGACCCTGGAAGGTGTTCAGCATGTCGAGCCGCTTGACCATGAAGAACAGCGGCACCAGCGCCAGGAACACCGGGAACATCGCGCCCGCGACGAAGAAGTAGTACAGGAACCGGTTGCCCCAGAACTGGTAACGCGCCAGGACGTACGCAGCCATCGACCCGAACAGCATCGTCAGCGGCACCGAGAACACCAGCACGACGACCGTGTTGAGGAAGTAGTCCCCGATGCCCTTGGACCAGGCCCGGGAGAACACGTCGAGGGACCAGTTCTGCGGCCACCCGAAGGCCGAACCTCCGATCTGCGCGTCGGTCTTGAAGGAGCTGAGCACCAGCCACAGCAGGGGCAGCACGATCAGCAGGGCCCACAGGGCGAGGAAGCCGTGCGAGAAGACGTTCAGTACGAGGCCCTCGCCGCGCCGGTCGCCGGAGCGGGGCGGGGTCTTGGCCACGGGCCGTTCGACGGGGACGGCCGCGGGTTCCTTGATGGGTGCGCTCATCGTCGTCTCTCTCCCGCTCAGAACTCGACGCGCTCGCGGCGGGTGACGCGCAGCGTGACCACGGACAGGACGAGGGTGAGCAGCAACATGACCACACCCATGGCGCAGGCGTAGCCGCTCTTTCCGAAGTAGAGGAAGTTGCGCATCATCACGGACGACATGACGTCACTGGCGTGGTCGGGGCCGCCGCCGTAGGCGCCCATGTTCTGGGTCATGGAGGCGACCAGCACGAACATGTCCATCGCCACGATGCCCAGGTACACCCAGGCGGTCTGCACGCTGTCCCACAGCAGGGGCAGTGTGATGCGGAGGAAGGACTGGGAGCGGCCCGCGCCGTCGATGAGGGCGGCCTCGTAGATGTCCTTCGGGATGGACTGCATGGCGGCGGAGAACAGCACGAGGTAGAAGCCGACGCCGTGCCAGACGACGACCAGGATCAGCGCCCAGCGCACGAACCCCGGCTCGTTCAGCCATTCCACGGGGTTGTCCGCGTCGACCAGCCCGAGCTTGATGAGGAGGCCGTTGAGCATGCCGCCGCCGTCGCTGCGGTACACCGCGTTGAACAGCACCGCGACGATCGCGAGCGACAGCACCTGCGGGAAGAAGTAGACGATCTTGTAGAACCCGGACCCGGCGACCCCGCTGACTCCGCCGGCGTGGCCGCGGCCGCCCACGTTCACCATGAAGGCGAAGAACAGCGCGAGCAGAATGGTGATCACCGGGATGAACACCAGGAACTGGATGTTGTGCCAGATGGCCTGCAGGAAGACGTCGTCCTGGAACAGCGCCTTGTAGTTGTCGAGACCGACGAAATTGAAAGTCTGCGACTGCCCCTTCCAGTCGGTCAGCGAATAGCCGAAGGTCTGGATGTAAGGCCAGATGACGAAGATCAGATAGAGCGCCACGGGGATGAACAGAAACCCCGCGATGAACCTGTACTGCCCTTTGCGCATTGGCGATTCCTGCCCCTGGGTGTCGCCACCGGGCCGGGGGTGTTCCGGCCCGGGGGACGACATGCGGTCAGTCCCGGTGGTTCTTCTTCGACGCCGGGTCCTTGGCCTGCTTGTCGACCGCGGCCTGGGCTCGCTTGAGCCACTCCTTCGGCTGGATGCGCTTGGCCATCAGCTCGTTGGACGCGGCCTCGAGGGCGGCACCCATCTCGCTGTACCAGTCGACGTACATGTAGCGGAAGGTGTTGTCGCCCGCTGCCTTGGTCGCCTCGACGGTGGACTGGGTTCCCGGGCGGAGCTGGACGCTCGGGTCGACGCCGTCCTTGAGGATGGTCAGCGAGTTGGCCGCCTTGGCGAACTGCGTCGACCACTCCTTGGAGAGCATCCTGCGCATGAACTCCTGGGCGCCGGCGAGGTTCTTGGCCTTGGCCGGGATGATGAAGGGCTCGCCGGCGCCGGCCCGGATCGCCTCGAAGGGCAGCTTGCTGTCGGGCAGCAGCGGCATCGGCATGAACTTCATGTCGAAGTCGGTCGGCGTCTGCTTCAGCTGTTCGTTCTCCAGCCAGGAGCCACAGGTGATGAACGCGGCCTTGTACTGGTTCCAGCGGGTCTGCGACTCGGTGTGGGTGAGGCCGTTCGTGCCGGGCATCAGCAGGCCCTTCTCGACGACCTCGTAGATCGCCTCGACGCCGGCCTGCGCCGCGGCGGAGCCGACGAACGCCTTGGGGTCGAGGTTGTCGATCGCCTTCATGGCGTCGAGACCGCCCTTCTTGGCGATCATGTCCATGATGGCGACGTTGATGTAGTACGGGTATTTGCCCTGGTGGGCGAGGCCGCCGATGCCCTGCTTCTTGGCGTCCTGGCAGACGGCGAGGAAGTCGGCCCAGGTCTTGGGCTCCTCCCAGCCCTTCTCCTTGAAGAGCTTGCCCGAGTACCACAGGCCCCAGACCGTGTAGATGTAGTTGAGGGCGACGACCTTGCCCTCGAACGTGCCCGGGTCGAGCGTGCCGGGGATCAGGGTGTCGCGGACCTTCTTGGCGGGGTCGTCCACGGACGGCGCGTCCAGGACCACGGCGAGATCGAGGAGCTGGCCGTTCTTGTTGAGCACGTCGACCTTGATCTGCTGGGCGCCGGAGTCGTCGACGATGTCCGGCGGGGTTCCGGCGTTGAAGCGTGGCTGGAGTTTGCCGGTGATCTCCTGTGTGCCGGTGTGGCTGGAGGTGATGCCCAGCTTCTTGTTGAAGTCGGCCTCCCACGCCTTGGCGTAGTCGTCGCCGTACCCGCCCTTGAAGACGACGACGTCGAGTTTGCTGCCCTTCTCCGCGCCGAACGGGTTGTCCTTGGTGGTCTTGCCCTTGGAGGTGTTGTCGTTCGACTCGTCTCCCCCGCCGCCGCTGGCACACGCGGCGAGGAAGCCCATGGTGGGAATGGTGACCAGGCCGAGCGCGGCGGACCGCTTGATCAGATCGCGTCGGCCGACGCCTTCGGAACCGTGGTGCTCTGCGGAAGTGGATCCCATGCTCAAGTCCTCGCCTTCTCCAGGACTCAGGCGGTGAACCGGATCCTCCCGGGCACCGCGGTCAGGTCAAGCAGGGTCGTGCGGGAAGTGCTCATCATGTGGAAGTGCCGACAGGTATAGTCCACTTCCCGTCGACTGAGCAAGATCGAATGCAAGGTTGACCACCGGTCTTTTCCGAGTTGAGACCGTTGAGACCTCGTGGAAATAACGGGAAAGGGTTTTCTGGCGATCTTATTCGGCCATTCCCCCGCGTCACCCGAGACCCGCCCGTGTCCCCTGTCCCACAATGGTCGGGTCGTCGCCGAGGGGGTACCGTGTCGCGTCCCGAGCCGCCGCCCGTCCTGCCCGAAGGCGTCGATCCCGCGTGGTTGCCTCCGGAGGTCTTCCGGCCCCTCGGCCGCCGTCGGACGCTGGTCCGTGGCCATGGGCCGCTCGTGGACACCGCGCACGGCGAGGTGGCCGCCGCCTGCGCCCGGTTCGGGGGCGAGGTGGTGCGCGACGCGCGGGCCGCCGCCCCGTACGACCTGGTGCTGGACGTGACCGACGCACCGGACCTCGGCGACGAGGGATTCACCTGCGTGCGCCGCGACGGGACGACCACCGTCACGGCGGCCGGTGGGCGGGGGCTGCTGTACGGGCTGTTCCACGTCGTGCGGCTGGGCGAGGACGCGTTCGGCTCCGAGCGGCCGCTCGAGACGCACCGGCCGGCGGTGGCGCTGCGGGCGCTGGACCACTGGGACAACGTGGCCGTGCACCCGGTGATGGGTCAGGTCGAGCGCGGGTACGCCGGCGGGTCGCTGTTCTGGCGGGACGGCGAGGCCCGCGGGGAGACCGAGCGGGTACGCGCGTACGGCAGGCTGCTCGCGGCCTGCGGGATCAACGCCGTGACCGTCAACAACGTCAACGTGCACGCCACCGAGGCGCGGCTGCTCACCGACCGGATCGGCGAGGTCGCCGCCCTCGCCGACGCGCTGCGGCCGTACGGCATCCGGACGCATCTGTCGGTCACCTTCGCCGCGCCCGTCGTGCTCGGCGGACTGCCCACGGCCGACCCGCTGGACGAGGGCGTGCGCCGGTGGTGGGCGGCCACGGCCGCACGGGTGTACGAGGTGATCGGGGACTTCGGCGGGTTCGTGGTGAAGGCCGACTCGGAGGGCCAGCCGGGCCCGTTCACCTACGGCCGCACGCACGCCGACGGCGCCAACATGCTCGCCGCGGCGCTCGCCCCGCACGGCGGCACCGTCCGCTGGCGGGCCTTCGTCTACAACCACCGGCAGGACTGGCGGGACCGGTCGACGGACCGGGCACGTGCGGCCTACGACCATTTCGCCCCCTTGGACGGCGAGTTCGCGGAGAACGCCGTACTCCAGGTCAAGCACGGGCCCGTGGACTTCCAGGCGCGCGAGCCGGTCTCACCCGTGCTCGGGGCCCTGCCCCGCACCCGGCTCGCACTGGAGGTGCAGGCCACGCAGGAGTACACCGGGCAGCAGCGGCACGTGTGCTGGCTCGGGCCGATGTGGAGCGAGGTACTGCGGTTCCGGCCCGACGGTGAGGACGGCGGGCCCGGTGTGGGTGACCTGGCCGGCGGTCTGGTCGCCGTGTCCAACGTGGGCGACGACCCCTTCTGGACCGGGCACCCCCTCGCCCAGGCCAACCTGTACACCGTCGGCCGGCTCGGCTGGCGGCCGGACACCGACCCGCACGACCTGCTCGACGAGTGGATCCGGCTCACCTTCCCGGCCGGGGCGAGCGCCGACCCCGGACGGCTGCGGGAGGGGCTGCGCGCCGTTCTCCACGGCTCGTGGCGGACGTACGAGAAGTACACCGCGCCGCTCGGCGTCGGCTTCATGGTGCAGCCCGGCCACCACTACGGGCCGAGCGTCGACGGCTACGAGTACAGCCCCTGGGGCACCTACCACTTCGCCGACCGCGACGGCATCGGCGTCGACCGCACCGCGGCCACCGGCACCGGGTACGCGGCGCAGTACGCCAAACCGTGGGCCGAACTGTACGAGTCCGTGCGGACCTGCCCCGACGAGCTGCTGCTGTTCTTCCACCACGTGCCGTACGGGCACGTCCTGCACAGCGGCACGACCGTGATCCAGCACATCTACGACACGCACTTCGCCGGTGTGGCCGAGGTGGAGGAGGCCCGGCGGGTGTGGGACTCGCTCGCGGACCTCGTGGCGCCGGCGCGCCACGAGCGGGTGGCCGAGCGCTACGAGGAACAGCTCCGCTGCGCCCGCGAGTGGCGCGATCAGATCAACAGCTACTTCTTCCGGAAGTCGGGGGTGCCCGACGCGCGGGGGCGGCACATCCACTGAGTCCGACGGAAACCGTGCTGACAGATTCTGATCGTGGTGCTTATGATGCCGCCGATGATGAACTTCTCCTCGCTCGGATTGGGGGAATCGTCCACGCAAGGTGAGTGCTGATGGCACATCACCTCGCGAACGCGATTCCGACCCGCCTGTTGATGTGGCAGCGCGTGCGTGAGTACGCCGTGCCACTGTCCATGATCGAGACCGCGACCGCGCGGCGTGCGGCCGGTGACTGGGCGGGGGCCTGCGCCGCCGCCCGGATCGACGTCGATCTCGATCTGCGCGCCGTGCGCGACCGCCACGGCACCGATATCGCCACCCGACTCCGTGCGGACCTGCGCCGGCTGGCACCCGATCTGCTCCGCTGGCACATGCCCCGGATCGCCCCCGACGGGCGGCTCCGGCCCGGTCTCACCCTCTCCCTGGCCCGTTACCGACGTCCCGGTGCCGGTCCGCTGCAGCTGGTGGTACGGACACCCCCGGCCTGGGCGGACGCCGGACAACGGATGTCCCTGTCCTTGTGGCAGGAGTCCGGGCACAGCGTCCCCGGTCACCCCGGGCACCATCCCCACCCCCATCCCGACCGGCGTTTCCGGCTCGATCTGCACCGGCACCTGTGGGACGCCGGGCGGAGCGGCGAGTTGGCGCGCCGGTGCGACGCGGGCTCCGACTCCTCGTGGGCGGTGGCACGTTGGGCCGCCGAGGCGGAGGTGCTGTTGGAGGCCGAGGGCCGGCCTCGCGGGGCCTTCACCGTGCGGCTCGGTGCGCGCAGCCGTGCCGTGCTCGAACTCGTCGCCCCCGACGACAGCCACGTCCCGACGTTCCGGCCGGTGCGGGAGGCGTTGCCGCCGCAGGAGGTCGCCGCGCTTCCGGTGCTGCCGGAGGCGGCGGCCCGGGTCCTTCCTGATCTGGAGCTGGTGCGAGCCGGGCTGGTCGCGGCCGATCGACTGCATCCGCTCGTCGCCGCCGCGTTGACGGCGTACGGCTCGGTGGCGGCCCATGGTCCGGCACACGCCGCCGCGCCGGGTGATCCGCACCGGGTGGAGTGCCGCGGCGAGGTCCATCGGATCGCGCTGCGGGACGGGGTGCTCACCGCGATCGACCACGACCCGGCCCAACTGCGCCGGGAGGAGCTTCTGGTGGCGCTCGGCGGTCCGGGGCTGCCCTGCCTGCGGGCGATCGACGCGGCGCACCGCAACCCGGAGGCACTTCCGGCGGTCCGGGAGCGGCTCGGCCACGGTGACGTCGCCGGGGCGCTGGCCGTGGTCGAAGGGCTGCTCGGTCCGGCCGCGGTCCTGCGCGACGGGCCGCTGCGGGAGGAACTGGAGGCGGCCGCGGCCCGCCGTATCGAGCAAGGACTCTTCCGTTCGGGGTTGGTCATCACGCACCCGGCCGCCGGTGAGGCAGCGCGCGGTGACGCGGCGGGCGTGGGGCGGACGGAGCCGGGCCACCGTCCCCGGATCGACCGCCGTATGCCTCACGCGATGCGCCTCAAGCGGAGCAGCCGGGGCCGACCCCGTACGGGTCTGGCCTGCTGACCGCGTCCGCAGGGGCTCGCGCGAACCTCTCACCTCACGCTTCCACGCCATCCGGGCCGGGCTGCCCGTCCCCCTTATGCCACCCAGGTGATACGCCATGACTTCTCGCACTCAACTCGCCCTCTCCGACGATCTCCTGACACTTCTTCGGGCCACCACCACCGAACCGCGCCCCGACGACCAGCTCGAAGCGCTCACCCTGGCCGTCGCGGCGGACCTGCCCGTGCTGCTCTGGGGTGAGCCGGGCATCGGCAAGACGGCGGCGCTGACGCAGCTCGCCGCCTCCCTCGACCTGCCGCTGACGACCGTGATCGCGAGCGTCCACGAGCCGACGGACTTCTCCGGACTGCCCATCGTGGGCGACGACCCGGCGGTACGGGGCGTGCCGATGGCACCGCCGCAGTGGGCCGTGGAGCTCGTCCGGGCGGGGCGGGGGCTGCTCTTCCTGGACGAACTCTCCACCGCCACGCCGGCCGTGCAGGCCGCGCTGCTCCGGGTCGTGCTGGAGAGGAGGGTCGGTGCCCTGCAACTGCCGCCGGGGGTACGGATCGTAGCCGCCGCCAATCCGCGTGCGTCGGCGGCGGACGGATGGGAACTGAGCCCGCCGCTGGCCAACCGGTTCGTGCACCTGTACTGGGTGCACGACCAGGACGTGGTGGTGCGCGGGCTGGGCGGGGTCTGGCCCCGGGCCGAGCTGCCCCGCCTCCGGCCGGAGCGGTTGCCGGAGGCGGTGGCCTTCGCCCGGCGCGTGGTCTGCGGCTTCCTGAAGGCCCGACCGACGCTGATCCACCGGCTGCCGAGCACCGAGACTCGGCGCGGCGGAGCCTGGCCCTCGCCCCGGAGCTGGGAGACCGCGTTGACCCTGCTGGCGTTCGGCACCGCGGCCGCCGTCTCCCGTGAGGTGCTGGCGCTGCTGGTGCGGGGCGCGGTGGGAGACGGACCGGGGCTCGAACTCCTCGCCCATCTCGACCGGATGGACCTGCCGGACCCGGAGTCGCTGCTGTCCGACCCTGCCTCCGCCGAGCTGCCGGTGCGGGGCGATCTGCGTCAGGCCGCGCTGGAGGCGGTGGTGGCCGCCGTCGGGGCGCGGCCGGAGCGGGACCGGTGGGAGGCGGGCTGGGCGGTGCTGGTCCGTGCGCTGGAGACCGGCGCCCCGGACCTGCTGGTCGCCCCGGCCAAGGCGCTGGCCTCGCTGCGGCGCGACGACTGGGAGGTTCCGGAGGCGGTGGAACGGCTGGCCGCGGTCGTCGGGATCGCCGACCGCGCGGACCGGTCGGTGGAGCGGGCCGAGGCCGGCGTGGGTGCCCGCCGATGACGGGATCCGTGACGCGGCCGTTGCCGCGGCCGATGTCCCCGCCTCCGCCGCCGCGCCCGGTGCGGGCCACGCTGCCGACGCCGCCGGCCGGCGCGGGCGGGCCGGACGGCGGCCCCCGGCTCCCGCTGGACATGGAGAAGTTGCTGGCCGCCCGGCTGCACGCGGTCAAGGTGCGCCCGTACCTCGCCGACGCGCTGTTCGCGCTGCACGTGGTGGAGGACCGGTCCGTGCCCACGATGGCGGTGGACGCCCACTGGCGCTGTTACGTCTCCCCCGGCTTCGTGGCACGGACCCCGGTGGAGGAGCTGGCGGGCGTCTGGGTGCACGAGGTCTCCCATCTGCTCCGGGACCACCACGCGCGGGGCGAGCGCTACGCGCGCGAGAACGAGGAGCACGGGCCGGGCGAGCGCCTGCGGCGGAACATCGCCGCCGACTTCGAGATCAATGACGACATCTACGGCGACGGTCTGCCCCGGCCCGCCGGGGTGCTGCTTCCGTCGCTGCTGGGGCTGCCCGACGGGCTGCTGATGGAGGAGTACCTGCGCAGGGCGTCGCTGTCCGGGCTCGCCTCCGACCTGGCCTGGCTGGACTGCGGCAGCGGGGCCGACGGGCAGGAGCGGCCGTGGGAGCTGGGCCCCGACGGGGCCCACGGGCTGACCGGGCAGCAGCGGGACGCGGTGCGCTTCCGGGTCGCCGAGGGGATCAAGGGACGGCCGGGCGATGCCCCGGACGGGTGGCGGCGATGGGCGGACGAGGCCTTTCATCCGCCGCAGCCGTGGCGGCAGTTGCTGGGGGCGGCGGTACGGTCCGCGGCGAGTGCGCCGGGGGTGGGCGAGGACCACAGTTATCGGCGTCCGTCCCGGCGCTCGGCCGCCGTCCCCGGGGTGCTGCTGCCGAGTCTGCGCCGTATTCCGCCCCGGGTCTGCGTCGTGATCGACACCTCCGGGTCGGTGAGCGACGCGGAGCTGGGCAGCGCGCTGCTGGAGGTGGCGGCGATCGCGCGGGCGGTGGGCGGGCGCCGCGATCTGGTCTCGGTGATCTCCTGCGACGCGGCGGCCGGGGTCGCCGCCCCGCTCTGCCGCGCCGAGGACATCGCACTGATCGGCGGCGGGGGCACGGATCTGCGCTCCGGTTTCGACCGTGCCCTCCGCTCGCGACCCCGCCCGGACGTGATCGTCGCCCTGACGGACGGCCAGACGCCGTGGCCCTCCGCACCGCCGCCCTGCCGTACCGTCGTCGGCCTCTTCCCCCGTCCCGCCCGGGTGAACGAGCGGAACCCCGACTACGTCCCCGACACGCCGCCGGCCTGGGCACGTGTCGTCACGATCGGCTGACCGGGCCGGTGCGGCGGTCTACTCGATGCGCAGGACCGCCACCCCCAGCGGATCGAGGGACAAGGGCTCGCCCCGCTCGACCCGTTTGCCGGTGAGCAGGTCGGTGGCGGTGGTGTGGGCGGTCAGGTGGGCCGGGGCGGCCGCGTGGTTGAGGAGGAACAGCAGCCGGGTGCCGTCGGGGGCGACGCGGGTCGCGGTCTCCACGGCGGTGTGGTCGGCGTACGGGCCGATCAGGTCGTGCCTCGCGAGCACCCGCCGTACGACGTGGTCGACGCCGGGCTGGTCGAGAGCGGTGGCCACGTACCAGCCCTCCCCCGCGCCGAAGGCGTTCCGGGTGACGGCCGGGGTGCCCGCGTAGAAGTCCGCGCCGTACGTGCCGACCGGCTCGGCGCCGCGCGGCTGGACGATCTCGAAGACGAGCCGGGCCGTGGTCGTGAACTCCCCCATGTGCACGGGCTGTACGACGTCCTCCGGTCGGGCGTCCCACTCGTCGACCCGAATGCCGAGGAGCGGGGCGAGCGGTCCGGGCACATCGGTCAGGAAGGCGCGGTCGTGCTCGTCGGAGCGGGCGGACAGGAAGGTGGCGAGCACGCTGCCGCCGCGCCGGGCGACCGCCTCCAGGCGCCCTGCGAGGTCGCCCTTGACCAGGTGGAGTACGGGGGCGAGGACCACGTCGTACGGGGTGAGGTCGACGGTGACCGGGACGACGTCCACGTCGGCGCCGGCCTCGCGGGCGGCCCGGTAGTAGGTGTGCAGCACGTCCTGGTAGCGGACCAGTCGGGAGGGGCCGTCGGAGATCTCCAGCGCCCACCAGCTGTCCCAGTCGAAGAGCAGGGCCGTACGGGACGGGGTGCGGGCGCCGAGCGAGACGTCACCGAAGAACGCCAACTCCCCGCCCAGCGCGGCCACTTCGCGGAAGACGCGGGTGTCGTCGCGGCCCGCGTGGCCGATGACCGCGCCGTGGTACTTCTCGCAGGCGCCGCGTGAGGCGCGCATCTGGAAGTACAGGGCGGCGTCGGCGCCGTGGGCGATGGCCTGCCAGGTGGCGAGGCGGAGCTCGCCGGGGCGCCGGAGGGGGTTCACGTCGCGGCAGGCGGTGGTGGACGGGGTCTGCTCCATGAGCCAGAAGGGGGCGCCGTCCTTCAGGCCGCGCATCAGGTCGTGGCCGAGGGCCGGACGGGTGGGCGGGGCGTCGAGGGGCGGGTAGCTGTCCCAGGAGGCGAAGTCGAGGTGGGGCGCCCAGCGGTGGTAGTCGAGCGGGCGGTAGGCGCCCATGAAGTTGGTGGTGACGGGGGTGTCCTGGTCGTGGACGCGGATGGCCTCCTTCTCGGCGGTGAAGCAGCCGAGCAGGGCGTCGGTCATGAAGCGCTGGTAGTCGAGGGTGATGCCCTGGAAGGCGGTGTGGTCGGGGCCGCGCCAGTGCTCGGTGAGGGCGCTCGGCGGTTCGATCTGGTCCCAGTCGGTGTAGCGGTGCGACCAGAAGGTGGTCCACCAGGCGTCGTTGAGGGCGTCCAGGGTGCCGTGCCGTTCGCGGAGCCAGCCCCGGAACGCCCGGGCGCACAGGTCGCAGTAACAGGTGCCGCCGTACTCGTTGTTGACGTGCCAGGCGAGCAGCCCCTCGTGGTCGCCGTACCGTTCGGCGAGGCGCCCTGCGAGCTCGGTGGCGAGACGGCGGTAAGCGGGTGAGCTGGGGCAGAAGTTGTGCCGCTGGCCGTAGCGGTGCCGACGGCCCTCGAAGTCGGTCCGGTTGACCTCGGGGTACTTCTTCGCCAGCCAGGGCGGGAGCGCCGCGGTACCGGTGGCGAGACAGACGCCTCGCCCCTCGGCGGCGGCCCGGTCCAGGACGCGGTCGAGGACGGTGAAGTCGTAGGTGTCCTCGGCGGGTTGAGTGAGCGACCAGGAGAAGACGCCGACCGTGAGGGTGTCGATGCCCGCGTCGGTGAACAGCCGGTGGTCCTCGTCCCACATCTCCTCCGGCCACTGCTCGGGGTTGTAGTCGCCGCCGTAGGGGATCTTCGGGGTCATGCGGTGAATTCCTCCTGGGTCTCGGCGATCACCGGGCGGGCGGCGTGCAGCAGGGAGAGCAGCAGCGGGGCGGCGAGCAGGGCGGTCAGGGCCTCCGTCAGCAGGGAGGTCAGGCCGCCGGCCAGGACGAGCAGAGAGGCCGCGGCGAGCGTGGCACGGCCGTGCCGGAGCAGGAAGTACCCGGCCAGACGGGCGGTGTCACGGGCGCGGAAGGAGAACAGGGAGGTGAGGACGAGCGCGTGCGCGCCCCAGAGGAGGGCGGCGCAGCCGATCACCGCGAGCAGCACCGCCCACCAGCCGGGCAGGCCGGTGGCGGCGAAGTGGGTGAGGGTGAAGGCGATGACGGTCAGCCACGCCAGGAGCGGCGCCCACAGTTTCAGGGCGGGCAGGGCGTTGAGCCGCCAGCCGCGCACGTAGACGCGGGCGGGGTGGAGTTCGGTGAGGTCGCGGCCGCGGTGGTGCAGGGCGTACAGGGCGGCCGAGAGTGCCGGGCCGAGCGGGAGGAGACAGGCGGCGGCGAGGGGGAGGTTGGAGGGGGCCGGGTCGAGCAGGAAGAGCCCGGCCAGGCCCGGTGCGGCGGCCAGGAGCAGCAGGGCCTCGACGGTGATCACGGTGTGGATCAGGGCGGCGGCGCGGGAGAGGGGGCCCGCGCCGAAGGCGATCGACGGAGCGCTCACCGCGGTTCCCTTCCGAGCAGCCGGCGCTCGTCCGACCAGGGCGGGGCTTCCTCCTCGACGGGGCTGATCTCGACCAGCGTGACCTCGTGGCGGGTGAGCGTCAGGTCCAGGCGGACCCGGCCGTCCTCCACGGGGAGCCGGTGGTGGCTGCGGGCGGGCTCGGCGGCCTCGTGCAGGACGTCGAGCTGGTACGGGCGGGGCGAACGCGGGCTGCCCATCCGTTGCCACGCGGTACGGGCGTTGCCGTGCTCCTCGTCCACCGTGGACCGCCGCGCGAACGCCTGCGCCGCGCGCACCGGGACCGACAGACGCACGGCATGCCGCTCGGGTCCGGGGGTCTCCCCGCTCGCGTCCACGGGGGCCCAGGCGAGGACGGTGACCCGGCCGTCCGCGTGCCGCGTCACCAGATGGTCCTCGCCGCGCGCCAGCAGTTCCTGCCCCATCCGCGCCATGAAGGCGTACAGGTGGTACGTCGGCTTCTTCACCTGGCGGTGGGTGAGCAGGCCGAAGCCGCCGTGGAAGAGGGCGGTGGGGACGCCGGCCTCCTCGAACATGTCGCTGAACGTCCAGTACGAGAACGAGTCGGCGTGCTCGCCACCGCCCGCGAGAACCGGGGCCAGGTACGCGGCGTTGAAGGCGGTGTCGTGGATCGGGTTGTCGGGGCAGTACGAGGAGTTGAACTCGGTGATGTGGACGGGGAGTCCGGCGAGCCGCGTGTCCTTCAGGAGGTCGCGCGGCGTGGCGAACTGGTCCAGGAGGTGCCGCGCGGGCGCCAGCGTCTGGTACGAAGCGAAGGGCACGCGCTGGGCGGGGCCCGAGGTGTACGCGTGCTTGGACACGAAGTCCACGGGCACGTCCCGGTGTTCGGCGAACTCGGCGAAGCGGACGAGCCATTCGTCGGCGCCGGGCGAGATCGCCGGGCCGCCGACCTGGAGGCCGGCGTCGACCTCTTTCACGGCGTGCGCGGTGACCTCGTACAGCCGGTGGTATGCGGCCTCGTCGGCGCCCTGCCAGAAGTCCGGCAGGTTGGGCTCGTTCCACACCTCGATCGGCCAGGTGCGGACCTCGTCGAGGCCGTAGCGGTCCACCAGGTGGGCGAGGGTGGCGCGGACGAGGGCGGCCCACTCCTTGTGGGAGCGGGGCGGGGTGACGTTGCCGCGCCACCAGAAGACGGTCTGGTCTCCGGAGGCCAGCCCGCCGGGCATGAATCCGAGTTCGAGGAAGGGGCGGATGCCGAGGCCGAGGTAGGCGTCGACGACCTGGTCGACGTAGGTGAAGGAGTGGTGGACGTGCTGGGCGCCCTCCCACTCGTAGGCGCGGTGGACGCCCATGCCGTCGCTGAGCAGGCCGTGGCCGCGGATGTACCGGAAGCCGATCTCGCGCTGGAGCAGGGCGAGGGAGTCCTGGTAGTCGCGGCGCAGGGCGAGTTCGATGCGGCCGGTGCCGACACAGTGGCGCCAGGCGTCGGAGAGCCGGCCGGACGGCTCGGCGGGGACGCGGATCACCCGTTCTCCTTCTTGAATCGCTCGTACGCCTTGTTGTGCAGGTCGACCAGCTGCTGCATGTTCTTCGCCTTCAACTCGGCGACGAACGCGTCCCATTCGGACATCGGGCGCTTGCCGAGCACGAACTGGAGGGTGTTCTGGATGGCGTGGTCCTTGAGCGGGGTGTCCCAGAGGGTCGCCTGCTCCTGCTCGAAGGACTGCAGCGGGTGGGCCGGGTCGACGGGCAGTTCCTTGCGCTGGGACATGACGTCCTGGAACTTCTTCTCGTCCGGGCTGAAGCTGGAGGACACCAGCTCCCAGCTGCCGCCGTAGGTGAACACGCCGTTGAAGAAGCCGTAGTCCTTCTGCAGGTCCTTCGGGGCGTCGGGGTCGGAGCCCATCAGTGAGATCCCCGGCTTCAGCTGGTACGTGCCGCCGGACTCGGTGTACGTGACGTCCTTGACGCCCCACTTGCAGAACTTCTGGCCCTCGTCGGAGTACCAGAGCCAGTCCACGAACTGCATCATCGCCACGAAGTCGGCGCTCTTGAGGGCCTTGCTGGAGATCATGACGCCGTTCTCCAGCCGGATGCCGCTCAGGAGGACCGGGCCGGCCGGGCCGAGGGGCACCGGGACCATCTCGATCTTCGAGCCCTTGACCTGCTTGCCCAGGTTGTAGCGGTAGTTCTGCACCAGCTCCTGCGGATTGGCGCTGATCACATAGGACTTCTCGGCCAGCAGCTTCTGCGTGGCCTGGTCGTCCTGCTGGGTGAAGCTCTCGGGGTCGAGGAGCTTCTCGGCGACGATTCTTCTCAGGTACTCGATCATCTGCCGGTAGGCGTCCTGGGTCGCGGTGAAGACGAACTTCCGCGCCTTGGTGTCGAAGCTGATGTTGTCGTACGTCCAGCCCGCCTTGACGCCGTACGCCTGGCCGAGATAGCTGAACAACGCGCCGCACGGGAACGGGGTGTTGGTGCTCCAGCGGTCGGTCCAGGGGTATTTGTCGGGGTACTCCGCCTTGAGCGCCTTGAGGACGTCGTACACCTCGTCCCACGTGCTCGGCAGGGTCAGTCCGTGCTTGTCGAGGACGTCCGTGCGGAAGGACAGCGAGTAGCCGGACTTGGGCTTCTCGTGCAGGCCGGGCAGCAGGTAGTACTTGCCGTCGGACTGGCGGATGGAGTCCAGCTCGGGCTCCAGTCTCCACTTCTTGACCTTCGCCCGGAAGTTGGGCATCAGGTGCACGTACTCGCTGACCGGGAGGATCGCGCCCGACGACACGAAGGCGACCTCGGCGGGGTGGTACGTCTTGGGGATCAGGAAGGGGGCGTCGCCCGCGCCGATGAGGACGCTGCGCTTCTTCTCGTAGTCGGCCAGCGGGACGTCGAGGGGCTTGATGGTGATCCCGGTGCGCCTGGTGACCTCCTTCCAGAACAGCCAGCTGTTCTTGAGGGGGTAGACCGGGTTGTCGTTGTGCAGCATGGAGAAGGACAGCGCCTTGGTGGCCTTGAACTGCTGTCCGGCGCGGTACTCCTTCATCGCGCCGTTCTGCTTCTTCGAAAGGTCCTTGGAGTCGCCTCCGTCGTCGCCGCTGCTGCAGCCGGTGAGGGTGGCGAGGCCGATGAAGCCGGCGGCGGCCAGGATCTGACGCCGCGACAGCTCTCCTGCGTTCTTCACGAGGACTCCCTTGATGCGTAGGTGAGTTGCGGGGACGTCAGCCCTTGACCGCGCCGAGCATCACGCCCGAGACGAAGAAGCGCTGGACGAACGGGTACACGCAGAGGATGGGCAGCGCGGTGAGCACGATCGTGACCGCCTGGATGCTCGCGCCGACCTGGCTGAGCTCCGCGGTGGAGGCGCCCGCGTTGCCGCCGCCGGTGGCCCCCGCGATGAGGTTGCGCAGATAGACGGTGACCGGCATCAGGTCGGAGTGGTCCATGTACAGGAACGCGCTGAACCAGGAGTTCCAGAACGACACCGTGTAGAAGAGCACCATGGTCGCGACGACCGCCTTGGACAGCGGCAGCACGATCCTGAGCAGGATGCCGTACGTGCTCAGGCCGTCGATCTGCGCGGCCTCCTCCAGCTCGGTCGGCAGGCTCTCGAAGAAGGCCTTCATCACCAGCAGGTTGAAGACGCTGATCGCGTTGGGCAGTGCGATCGCCCAGACGCTGTTCTTCAGTCCGAGGCTGGTGACCAGGACGTAGTTGGGGATCAGGCCGCCGGTGAAGAACATGGTGAACACGGCGATGCCGACGAGCACCCCGCGGCCCTTGAGGTGCTTCTTCGACAGGACGTAGGCGTAACAGGTCGTCAGGACCATGGCGACGGCGGTCGCCACGACCGTGTAGAACACGGTGTTGCCGTAGTTCCGCCAGAACATCGAGTCCTGGAACACGATCTTGTACGTGGTGAGGTTGAACCCCTTGGGCCACAGGGTCACTTCACCCGCCCGGATCTGCCGCTCCCCGCTGAAGGACCTCGCGACGATGTTGACGAACGGGTACAGGGTCACGACCACGACGAGGGTGAGGATCACCCCGTTGACGCCCTGGAAGACGCGGTAGCCCCGGGTGGGCCGATGGGCGCTCACCGTCCGGTTGACACTCACCACAGACTGGTCCCCACTGTGCGACGCGAGAGCGTGTTGGCGGACGTGATCAGGACCAGGCCGATGATCGCCTCGAACAGCCCGATGGCGGCGGCGTAGCTGAAGCTGTTGGACTCGACGCCCGCCCGGTACACGTACGTCGAGATCACATCGGCGGTCGGGTAGGTCAGCGGGTTGTACAGCAGCAGGACCTTCTCGAACCCGACCGCCATGAAGGTGCCGACGTTGAGGATCAGCAGCGTGATCATGGTGGGGCGGATGCCGGGCAGGGTGACGTGCCAGATCTGCTGCCAGCGGTTGGCGCCGTCGATGCGCGCCGCCTCGTACAGGTCCTCGTCGATGGTGGTGAGCGCGGCGAGGTAGAGGATGGTGCCCCAGCCGGCGGTCTGCCAGATCTCCGAGCCGACGTAGATCGTGCGGAACCAGTCGGGTTCCTGGATGAAGCGGATCTCTTCGTGGCCGAACCAGCCGAGGACGTGGTTGACCGGGCCGTCCGTGGCGAGCATCTGCATGGTCAGACCCGCGACGATCACGATCGACAGGAAGTGCGGGAGGTACGACACCGACTGCACGAACCGCTTCAGGGAGCGCCGGCGCACCTCGTTCAGCAGGAGGGCGAGGACGATCGGGATCGGGAAGCAGAACACCAGCGTGAGCCCGCCCAGCCACAGGGTGTTGCGGAACACCTGCCAGAAGGTCGGGTCGCTGAGGAACATACGCACATAGCGCAGGCCCACCCAGTCCTCGCCGAACATCGAGCCGCCGGGCTCGAAGCGCCGGAAGGCGATCACGTTGCCGATCATCGGCAGATAGCGGAAGACCAGGAAGAACAGCAGCGGCAGGACGGCCAGCGAGTACAGCTGCCAGTCCCGGCGCAGGGCGCGCCGCCAACCGGGGCGCGGGGCCGGGCGCGCGGAACGTGCGGCTGCCTTCGTCGGGGGTGGGTCCTGGGTGCCGGGGGGTGGAGCCGACGTGGTGGTGCTCATGCTCGGGCCTCCCGGGGGACGGATGGACAACCGAAACTTTCGAGCGCTTACCGGTAACTCGCGGCAACTTAAGGGCAGTGAGAAACCGCTGTCAATGGGTGTTGCGGCGATCTCTTGAGGCGCCTGTGGGGCGTTGGGATTCGGCTGCGCCTGGGTATGACACCCGGCGAATTCGCTTTCCCGTCGCAAGTTTCCGTGTTCAGACCGACTCCTGCGAGGTGCCGTGCCCGCGTTCGACCTGCCACTGAGGGAGCTGGAAGACCACCGCCCCGACCTCCAGGAGCCCCCGGACTTCGAGGAGTTCTGGCACGCCACCCTGAAGGAGGCCGCGCAGCCGGAGGTGCTCGTGTCGGTGCGGCCGGTGGAGAACGGTCTGCGCCTGACGGACAGTTGGGACGTCACGTTCCGCGGCTTCGACGGCGACCCGGTACGAGCCTGGTTCAGCCGACCCGCGGGAGTCGGCGAACCGCTCCCGGCGGTCGTCGAGTACGCCGGCTACGGGCGTGGCCGGGGCCTCCCCCATGAGCGGCTGACCTGGGTGAACGCCGGGTACGCGCATCTGCTGATGGACAACCGCGGGCAGGGCGACCAGTACGGCAACGGCGGCGACACCCCCGACCCGCACGCCTCGGCGCCGGGCGGCCCCGGCCCGGCCGTACGGGGCCTGCTCTCCCCGCACGACCACCACTACCGGCGGCTCATCACGGACGCCGTGCGCGCGGTCACCGCGGTCCGCGCCCTGCCCGGCGTCGACGCCTCACGCACCGCCGCCGTCGGCAACAGCCAGGGCGGCGGACTCGCCCTGGCCGTCGCCGGACTGGTCCCCGACCTGGCCGCCGCCGTGGTCACCGCCCCGCTGCTGTGCGGGATCCGGCGCGCCCTGGACCTCACCGACGCGGGTCCCTACGGCGAGATCGCCGCGTACCTCTCCGTGCACCGCGGCGCCGAGCGGGCCGCGTACCGCACCCTGTCCTACCTGGAGGGCGTCTCCTTCGCCCGTCGCGCCCAGGCCCCCGCCCACTTCGGCGTCGGCCTGCGCGACACGGTCTGCCCGCCGAGCGGGGCGTACGCCGCGTACAACCGCTACGGGGAACTGACCGGCACGGCCCCGCGCAAGGAGATCCACGCGTATCCCTTCAACGGCCACGAGGGTGGGGACGCGGTGCAGGTGCGCCGTCAACTGGACTGGCTGCGCGGGGTGCTGAGGAGCTGAGCACTTTCAAGGGTCTGTCTTTACCCAACCCCTCACCGCCGCTGAAGAGATCGGCGCGCGGTGATCCCCATTGTCACGAGTGAGAATCTTTAGCGCCCAATAGGCGTCTTTGAGGGGATTCATTCAAACTTATTCATAAATCCTCTAAAGGTTCAACCAGCAACAACTTGGGTTCCTCTTGGCGATGTCACCTGCCTTATTCATTGACTGCTCATCAGTTGATGGACCGTCACTCGAAGATGAGCCCGATCCCGACTCATTGAATACTCACGGTGATCAACTCGCCGGGGCTGTCAAGCCTCCTTTCGGTCAGCTGTGTTGCCGAGGCCTGGGCCTTGAACAGGCGAATGCCATGCTCGCGGTCACATGTGTGTGATCTGTGAACAGTCAGTGGTGAGCTGACGTCGGCAAAAGGAGTGCGCGATGCGGTTGCGCATGTTCAACAGCAGACTGAGACGTCTGCCTGGTGGCGGGGGGACAGCGCTGGTGGTCACCGGTGCTCTGCTCTCGACCTTCCTCGGTACGGTGGTCGCCGGCCCGGCGGTCGCTGCCCCGGCCAAGGCCAGGGCGAAGGCCGTGAGCGCCCGTCCCGACGCGGTGGCGGCGATGATGGCCGCACGGACGCAGCACTCGCGGGTGGAAGTGCTGGCTGACCGGACGGACGCCTCGCAGACGTTCGCCAACCCGGACGGATCGTTCAGCTATTCGGTCTCGGCGCAGCCGCGCCGGGTGAAGCGTGGCCGTTCGTGGCAGTCGTTGGACGCCACCTTGACCTGGAGCGACGCGCACACCGTGGTCCCCGCTCGCTCCGAGTCGCCCCTGGTGCTGTCGGGCGGCGGCAGCGGTCCCCTGGCCACGATGACGGTCGACGGCCGGAAATTGTCGATCAGTTGGCCGACGCCACTGCCGAAGCCCAGGATTTCCGGTGCGACGGCCACGTATGCCGATGTCCTCCCCAGCGGTGTGGATCTCGAGGTCACGGCCACGCCCGCGGGTGGCGTGGAAGAGACACTGATCGTCAAGAACGCGAAGGCCGCCGCCGACCCGGCGCTGGCGAACCTGACCCTGGCGACGGCCACCAGCGGCAGAACGAAGCTCTCGGCCGACGCGGGCGGCAACCTGACGTTCAAGGACAGCCACGGGCGAGCGCTGATCACCTCCCCGGCACCGGTCATGTGGGACTCCAGCACGACCGCGCCGACCACGCCGGTGCACGGGGGAACGCGTGCGGCAGCCCCCGAGTCCACCTCGGCTTCCTCCAAGGTTTCGTCCAGCATCCGAGGTCCGGGCGCGCGGGCGCGCGTGGCGCGGGTGCGCGTGGGGCTGGCCGGGCACCGGCTGGCACTGACGCCGGACCGGGCGTTGCTGAGGGGCAGGACGACGACCTATCCGGTGTTCATCGATCCGGCGTACGTTCCCCATCCGGCGTCCGGGTCGACCTTGCAGTATGACGAGGTCCAGCAGGCGTATCCGACCGTGTCCAACTACGACGCGGCTCCCGGCAGCGGCCTGGCGGTGGGTTACCAGGGTTTCTCGTCCCCGACGGGCATCGAGCGGACGTTCTACAACCTGAGCATCCCCTCGGCGATCTACGGCGCGCACATCGTCTCGGCCAAGCTGAACACCACCGTCACCTACGCGGCGGCGTCCGGTTCCAACTCCACGACCGTCGGAGCGTTCTCCACCGGGTCCATCAGCTCCTCGACCACGTGGAACACCCAGCCGGCGAAGGCGACCGGGGCGTCCAACCCGAACTACCCGAGCGCGAACGGTTCGGCGACGTTCACCACGACGAGCTCCAGCCCGAACCTGCCGGTCTCCTTCAATGTGACCTCCGGCATGCAGTACATCGCGAACATCGATCTCAACCACTGGACGCTGGGCCTGTACAACGCGACCGAGACCAACGACGTCGACCTTGTCCGGTTCGCCGCCAACCCCACGTTCTCCATCACCTACAACAACCCGCCGGCCACGCCGTCCAGCCTGTCGATATCACCGTCGAACGCGGTCGGCTCCACGACATACACCTCGACCGGCACTCCGACCCTCTCGTCCTCGGCCACCGACGCCAACAGTGACACGGTGCAACTGGACTACCAGATCCTGTCCGGCACGACGGTAAAGGCGTCCGGGAACACCGCGTTCGTCACCGCCGGCACCGCCGCCACCTGGAAGCCGACGACTGCCCTGGCCGACGGCGCCTACACCTGGCAAGTACGCGCCTACGACGGCGCGGACTACTCGGCCTGGACCACCGCCAAGTCGTTCACGATCGACACCATCACACCGCCCGCGCCCAGCATCTCCTGCCCGGGCTACCCGGCCGGCACCTGGACCGCAGCGGTCAGCGGCGGTGTCACCTGCACGCTGACCGACACGGCCACCGACACCTACGCCTACACCTGGGGTCTCGACAACGACCCCGGAAACTGGGTCACCGGCACGTCGCCCACCATCACCATCACCCCCTCCGCCGGGTTCCACACGCTGTGGGCGCGTGACCACAACAACGCCAACACCGCGGGGCCGGCGGGCAATTACTCCTTCGGCGTCGGATCAGCCGGCATGACGGCGCCCGACGACCAGGCCACCACCTCCACCACCTTCCCCCTCAAGGCCACGGCGCCACCGGGCTCGACGAAGGTGACCTTCCAGTACCGCAAGGGAACGTCCGGCGCCTTCACCACCATCCCCGCCGGTGACGTCACGAACGGCTCCTCGTCGGTCACTTGGCCGGTGAACGTGACCGCCGGCTCCAGTGATGTCCAGTCGCCCGCGCTGACATGGAACGTCACGCGCACGCTCAACGACGACGGACTGCTCCAGACAGAGGCGGTCTTCACCGACTCCTCCGGCAACAACCCGGCCACCACACCGCCGGTCAACGTCACCCTCGACCGCGTCGGTACCGGAGCCGATTTCGGCACCACCGAAGTTGGCCCCGTCACCATCGGCCTGCAGTCGGGCAACGCGTCCATCACCGCGAGCGATGTCGCCATCGCGAGCTTCGGCAGTGGCCTGGGCGTCACCCGCACGTTCAACTCGCTGGCGCCCGCGGCTTCGTCCGTCTTCGGTCCCGGCTGGACCACCAGCCTCCCCGTGGCGGGCACCAGTGCGACGTGGTCCTCCATCACCAGCTCCACCAGCTACGCCACCCTCACCGGCGCCGACGGTTCCAAACTGACCTTCGCCACCATCGGCACCGACGGCAACGGTCTCACCACCTACAGCGCGCAGGGGCCGGCCGTCACCGCGGGCCTCACCCTCACCAAGAAGTCCGGCGCCTTCACCCTCGCCGACACCACCGGCGTCGTGACCACCTTCACCACCCCGGCGGGAGGCGCCCCAGGCACCTACCTGCCCGCCGTGGTCACGCAGGCCGGCGGTGACAACACCGGTTACGTCTACGACGCCGTCAGCTCGGACAGCGCCTACGGCAAGCCGATCCTGGTCGTCGCCCCGGACGCCGACGCCCCCGTCGGCACCTCCCCCACCTCCTCCTGCCCGAACCCGCCGGCCGCCGCCACCTGGGACGCCGGATGCCGGGCGCTGAAGCTGTCGTACGACGCGACCACGGGCAACGTCTCGGAGATCGACTTCGTCAGCTCCGACGGCAGCACCCTGACCCAGACCCCCGTCGCCGACTACACCTACGACTCCACCGGCCGGCTGAAGTACGAGTGGGACCCGCGCGTCAGCACCCCGCTGAAGTCGATGTACCTGTACGACGAGGCCGCGTCGGACTCGGACTACGGCCGTATCACCGCCGTCTATCCCGCCCAGGACCGGGGCCAGCCGAGCAACGTCCTCCAACCGTGGACACTGGCATACGACTACACGCCCGGTGACGCCGATTTCGGCAAGGTCGTCTCGGTGACCCGCACCCACGACGCGGCCCACGGCAGTGGCACCGCGAAGAACGTCATCGCCTACAGCGTCCCGCTGACCACCGCCGCCGGCGGCCCCCTCGACATGGATCCGGCCACCACCGCCACGTGGGGGCAGCAGGACACCCCGGTCTCCGCCGTCGCGATCTTCCCGCCGGACCACGCCCCCACCTCCAGCCCGCCCTCGGACTGGACGTACGCGCAGATCCTGTACTACGACGCCAGTGGCCGCCAGGTCAACGAAGCCGGCTACGACAACGGCTGGAACGTCAGCACCACCGAGTACGACCAGTACGGCAACGACATCCGTGAGCTGAGCGCGGGCAACAGAGCCACCGCCCTCGCCGCCGGCTCCACGTCGGCAGCCGTCGCCGGCCAGCTCGACACCGAGTCCCGCTACACCGCCGACGGATCGGAACTCCTCGACACCTACGGCCCGGCCCACCAGGCGATGGCCGCCGGCACCCTGCAGACCGTACGGACCCACACCCACGACGTCTACGACCAGGACGCCCCCAATGGCGACAAGGACGCCAACGGCAACCCCTACCAGCTCAAGACCAGCGAGACGGTGACGGCCGGTCTCGGCGCCGGCGCGCCCGGCTCCTCCGACGTCGACGCCCGCACCACTCAGTACCTCTACAGCAACGGCACGGACACCACCGGCTGGACCCTGCGCACTCCGCTGCAGACCGTCACCGACCCCGGAACCGGCCACCTCGGCATCACCAGCACCACCGTCTACAACGAGAACAGCTCCCTCTACGGAGGAGAGTTCCTTCCCGTCGAAACCCGCCTGCCCGGCAACACCAGCGGTGGCGGCGCCGGCACCACCCGTACCGTCTACTACACCGCGGGCAGCAACAGCGCCGACTCGGACTGCGGCGGCAAACCCGCCTGGGCCGACCTGGTCTGCAAGACCGAACCCGCCGCCCAGCCGAACACGTCCGGCCTTGCGAGCCTTCCGGTCACCACCTACACCTACAACGTCTACCTGCAGCCACTGACCAGGACCGAGACGTACACCGCGGCCGACGGCACCGGTGCCACCCGCACCACGACCACCACCTACGACGCGGCCGGGCGTACGACGCGCAGCACCGTTTCCACGACCGGACCCGGTATGGGATCCGCGGTGGCTCCGGCCAAGACCGTCTACAGCTCCACGACGGGCCTGCCCATCGATCTGCAGAGCCTGGACGCCTCGGGGAACGCGACGGCGGATCTGGCAACCTCCTACGACGACTTCGGCGACCCGAGCAGTTACGCGGACGCCAACGGAAGGGTCACCGACTACACCTACGACCTGGCGGAACGCGTCGTCAGCCGGAGCGACGGCAGTGACACCACGACGTACGGCTACAACGGCGGGACCGTGCACGACGGCAGTCTCACCAGCGAGACGGACGCACATGCCGGGACCTTCGGCGCCGGTTACGACCCGGACGGCAACCTCGTCACCGAGACCTACCCCGGCGGCACCACGGCGACCTACACGTTCGACGCGACGGGGACAGCGACCTCATTGGCCTACACGAACAGCGACTGGGCCGGTGCGCTGACGGATTCCGTCCAGACCAACGACGCCGGGGACTGGACCAACCGCACGGAGCTGTCCACCACCAAGACCTACAGCTACGACGCTGCGGACCGGCTGTCCGCCGTGGCCGACACTCAGTCCGGCCAGTGCACCACCCGTGCCTACGGCTACGACGCCGACTCCAACCGCACGAACCTGACGACGAGCGCCCCCAACCCGGACGGCACGTGTCAGACCAGTACCAGCACCACCGAGAACCACACGTACGACGCGGCTGACCGGATCACCGACGCGGGCTTCACGTACGACACACTCGGTGACATCACGACCACCCCGTCCGTCGACGCCGGCGGCTCCGGCGCCCTGACAGCCGGCTTCTACGCCAACGGAATGCTCGCGAGCCAGGCACAGGCCGGCGGCACCAGCAGCTGGACACTGGACCCGACGGGCACCCGCGCCTCCACCACCACTGTCGCGAGCAGCGGCATCACCTTCACCAACGACTACGCCAACCAGTCCGACAAGCCGGATCTGATCACCGCGTCCAACGGCGCTTGGTCGCGGAACGTGCTGGGGCCGAACGACCACCTGGCCGCCACCGTCACCGCGTCGGGTGTGTCGCTGCAGCTGATGGATCTGCACGGCGACCTCATGGCCACGGAGGATGTCGCGAGCGACTCCGTCACTTCCACGTCCACGTACACCGAGTTCGGGCTGGTGGAAGCAGGCCCGACGGCCTCGTACGGATGGACGGCGGGCGCCCAGCGGGAGGGCACGGGCCAAGCCGGGCAGATCCTCATGGGCGTGCGGGGCTACAACCCCTACCTGGGCCGCTTCGACCAACGCGACCCCGTTCCCGGCGGCAGCGCCAATGCCTACGATTTCGCCTACCAGAACCCCGTCGGCAACAGCGACGTCTCCGGGGCCTTCACTTTCCCCCACGGCCACGTCACGTGCGGGTACGCCACCTGCACCTTCTACCTGAGCCACTGGGGAAGCAACCATCTGTACAACCTGATGGCGGACTGGGGCTGGACCACCGCAGCCGTGAGCGCGGCGGTCGGCGCCCTGCTGGGGCTGGTCATGTGTGAGGGGAGCGCGTACTGCGCGTGGGCCATCGGCACCTACTTCGGCGTCATGGCCGCACTCATCATCGACGCGGCGGACCGTGCCCACAACCACCACATCTGCTTCGCGATGAAAACCACGTTCCCCACGTGGACCACGATCGGGTACATGTTCGTCCCCCTCTATCCCGAAGCGGTGGGAGGAAGAAATTGCTGGTGACCCGGGAAGACGAGGGAGCCGGGAGCATCGTGATGATCGCGATCGCCATGCTGGCCGCGCAGTTCACGTTCCTCTTCCTCTGCCTGACTGTCCTTCTGTTCCTGGAAGGGGTGTTCTTCTATTCCGTTCCCCAGGCCGGAGCACACGCTCTTCAGAGGGCTCCCGTCGTGGCCGCCGCGATCTCGGCGGTGGTCACCGGGGCGCACTTCGTGCGGGTCCACCGGACGCGGCGGATCTCAGCGGCCTCGCTGCGGTCGGTCCACCGCGTCACGCTCCGCTCGGACCGCAGTGATCAGGCCTTGGAGTCCATCCGGTCCCTGCCGGGCGTCAGAGGGGTGACGCCCTACCGCCCGGGCACCTGGGACATCGACATGGGTACCGGTGTTCGCTGGTTCGCGCGCGTCACCGTGAGCGTCGCCGCGGAATCGATCACCGTCGAGACCGCACCACGGCATCCACTGCTCTTCCCGGGCCGCCCGCCCCGGATGCAGAAGATCACTGCACTGATCTCCGGCATCCAGAGCGACCTGTCCCCCAGCGACTGAGTGGATCCGTTCGCCCTTGAGCCGCAGACGGCTCAAGGGCGAACGACCGCGCGCCGGTTCAGCCGACCCGGCAGGGCAGGGTCGTGGCGGTATCACCGCCGGATCCCGTGACCACGTACCCGAAGGTCGCGCTCCTGCCTGGATCCAACGACCCGTTCCAGCCGGCGTTGTGGACCATCACGTCCTGGCCCGTGTAGGTCGCGCTGCCGTTCCACAGGCTGTCGACCTTCTGGCCGCCGGGCAGCGTCCAGTTGACCATCCAGCCGAGCATCGGGACGTTGCCCGTGTTGGTGACGGTCACCTCGGACTGATAGCCACCGCTCCAACTGCCGGTGGTCCTGCGGGTCGCGGTGCAGGCGCCGGGCGGAGGCTCGGTCGGGGGGTTGCCCGGGTCGTGGATCCCGGTCACCTCGCCGTTGCCGCCGTCGAAGACTACGTCGGAGCAGGAGTAGAACGTCTCCTGGCTGTCGGAGCGCTGCCACACCATGTAGATGATGTGGCGCCCCGACTTGTTGGCGGGCAGCTTGCCGCTCCAGGAGTAGTTCGCCTCGACCGTGCCGGGGCTGCCGTTGAGCGGTGGGTGGTCGACGCTCAGGAAGGGCTGGGCCTCCATGTCGTTCCAGGTGAGCGTCTTGGTCGGGTCGAAGCCGTCCTTGGTGACGTAGACGTAGAACCAACCCGGGTGCGCCGCCCAGGCGTTGTACGAGAAGTCGACGGTCTTGCCCGCGGTGAGGTGGGTGAGCGGCCACTCGCTGCTGGGCTTGTTGAATCCGGTGAAGTTGGGGTTGCCGCCGCTGCACAGCTCCCCGTCCGGCACGAAGCCGCGGGTGCGGCCGGCGCCGTCCGAGCGCAGCACGGAGAACCAGTTGTAGAACGGCGTGGTCCCGCTGACCTGTTGCGCCGCCTTGCACGCCTGGTTGATCGGCTTGATCTCACCGGTGTCGGTGAGGGCGTCCTGCCAGCACAGGAAGGTGCGGCTGCCCGGCTTCATCGGGGTGCCGTGGGCCTCCGCCTTGCCGCCCGCCGTGACGATCAGACCCAGGGCCGGGATCGTGGTGAGCAGGGCGAGCAGGACGAGGAACAGGGCACCGCGGGAGCTGCGACGCGGTAATCGTGGGGTTCCGGGAGGAGCGGTTGTGGATCTTGTCATAGGCATGACAGAGTCACGTCCCTTCGCTCGGCGGTCGGGAGGAACGTTGCGCATGGGGGGTTGCACATGGGGATGGCGGGGAGGTGGGGGCGCCTGTGCCGACGGGTTCCGGTCCACCGGTATGGGAGCGCTCCCACCTCACCCTGTTGGGCAAAGTAGCGCCGGAAGCTCCAGTTGTAAACGCCTGACGCACGACGAAGGGCCGCGCCCCCTCGGGGAGCGCGGCCCTGACCGCCGTACCGGATCCCTTACTTGCGGATCAGGCTGCGCAGCACGTACTGCATGATGCCGCCGTTGCGGTAGTAGTCGGCCTCGCCGGGGGTGTCGATGCGGACGACCGCGTCGAACTCGACGCCCGTGTCGGTGGTGACCTTCACCGTGCGCGGGGTGGTGCCGTTGTTCAGCTCCTCGACGCCGGTGAAGGAGAAGGTCTCCTCGCCGGTCAGGCCGAGCGTCGCGGCGGACTGGCCCTCGGGGAACTGGAGCGGCAGGACGCCCATGCCGATGAGGTTGGAGCGGTGGATGCGCTCGTAGGACTCGGCGATGACGGCCTTGACGCCGAGGAGCGCGGTGCCCTTGGCGGCCCAGTCGCGGGACGAGCCGGAGCCGTACTCCTTGCCCGCGAGCACGACGAGCGGGATGCCCTGCTCGATGTAGTTGCGGGAGGCGTCGTAGATGAAGCTCACCGGGCCGTCGGCCTGGGTGAAGTCGCGGGTGTAGCCGCCCTCGGTGCCCGGCGCGATCTGGTTGCGCAGGCGGATGTTGGCGAACGTACCGCGGATCATGACCTCGTGGTTGCCTCGGCGGGAGCCGTAGGAGTTGAAGTCACGACGCTCCACACCGTGCTCGGTGAGGTACTTGCCGGCCGGGGTGTCGGCCTTGATCGCACCGGCCGGGGAGATGTGGTCGGTGGTGACCGAGTCGCCCAGCTTGGCGAGCACGCGCGCACCGGCGATGTCGCTGACCGGGGACGGCTCGTGGGCCATGCCCTCGAAGTACGGGGGCTTGCGGACGTACGTCGACTCCGCGTCCCACTCGAAGGTGTTGCCGGTCGGGATCGGCAGCGCCTGCCACTGGGCGTCGCCCGCGAAGACGTCCTGGTAGGACTTGTTGAACATGTCCTCGCCGATGGCGTTCGCCACGACGTCGTTGACCTCGGCCTCGGAGGGCCAGATGTCCTTGAGGAAGACCGGGTTGCCGTCCTGGTCGGTGCCCAGGGCGTCCTTGGTGATGTCCACCTTCATCGAACCGGCGATGGCGTACGCGACGACCAGCGGCGGGGACGCCAGGTAGTTCATCTTGACGTCGGGGTTGATACGGCCCTCGAAGTTCCGGTTGCCGGACAGGACCGAGGTGACCGCGAGGTCGTGGTCGTTGACGGCCTTGGAGACCTCCTCCGGCAGCGGGCCGGAGTTGCCGATGCAGGTGGTGCAGCCGTAGCCGACGAGGTTGAAGCCGACCTTGTCGAGGTACGGGGTCAGGCCCGCCTTGTCGAAGTAGTCGGTGACGACCTTCGACCCCGGGGCGAGGGTGGTCTTGACCCACGGCTTGCGGGTCAGGCCCTTCTCCACGGCCTTCTTCGCGACGAGCGCGGCGGCGACCATGACGTACGGGTTCGAGGTGTTGGTGCAGGAGGTGATCGCGGCGACCGTCACGGCACCGTGGTCGATCTCGTAGGTCGAGCCGTCGGGGGCGGTCACGGTGACCGGCTTGGACGGGGCGCCGTTCGGGATCGAGGAGGGGGCGTCGGAGCTCGGGAAGGACTCCTTGCTGGCCTCGTACTCGTCGTTGACGTAGGCGCGGACGTCCTGCTTGAACTGCTCGGCGGCGTTCGCGAGGACGATACGGTCCTGCGGGCGCTTCGGGCCGGCGATGGAGGGGACGACCGTGGACAGGTCGAGCTCGAGCTTCTCGGAGAAGTCCGGCTCGGCCTTCGGGTCCAGCCAGAGGCCCTGCTCCTTGGCGTACGCCTCGACGAGCGCGAGCTGCTGCTCGGAGCGGCCGGTGAGCTTGAGGTACTTGATGGTCTCGTCGTCGATCGGGAAGATCGCGGCGGTCGAGCCGAACTCCGGCGACATGTTGCCGATGGTGGCGCGGTTGGCGAGGGAGGTGGCGGCGACACCCTCGCCGTAGAACTCGACGAACTTGCCGACGACACCGTGCTTGCGCAGCATCTCGGTGATGGTCAGCACGAGGTCGGTGGCGGTGGTGCCCGGCTTCAGCTCACCGGTCAGCTTGAAGCCGACGACGCGCGGGATGAGCATGGAGACCGGCTGGCCGAGCATCGCGGCCTCGGCCTCGATGCCGCCGACGCCCCAGCCCAGCACACCGAGGCCGTTGACCATGGTGGTGTGCGAGTCGGTGCCGACCAGGGTGTCCGGGTACGCCTGGCCATTGCGGACCATGACCGTGCGGGCCAGGTGCTCGATGTTCACCTGGTGCACGATGCCGGTGCCGGGGGGCACGACCTTGAACTCGTCGAAGGCGGTCTGGCCCCAGCGCAGGAACTGGTAGCGCTCCCGGTTGCGGCCGTACTCCAGCTCCACGTTCTGGGAGAAGGCCTCGTGCGTGCCGAACTTGTCCGCGATGACGGAGTGGTCGATGACCAGCTCGGCCGGGGCCAGCGGGTTGATCTTCGCCGGGTCGCCGCCGAGCTCCTTGACGGCCTCACGCATGGTGGCGAGGTCGACCACACAGGGAACGCCGGTGAAGTCCTGCATGATCACGCGGGCCGGCGTGAACTGGATCTCCTGGCTGGGCTGGGCCTGCGAGTCCCAGTTGCCGAGGGCGCGGATGTGGTCGGCGGTGATGTTCGCGCCGTCCTCCGTGCGGAGCAGGTTCTCCAGCAGGACCTTGAGGCTGTAAGGGAGTCGGGCCGAGCCCTCCACCTTGTCCAGGCGGAAGATCTCGTACGACTCGTCGCCCACCTGCAGCGTGCTGCGGGCGTCGAAGCTGTTCGCCGACACGACGGTCTCCTTCATTGATGTGCGCGTACCACCGCATCCTGCCGCCACGCGGGCCTGGCCGATCCGCTAAGGTAAGGCTAAGTTAGGTAACCCTTACCGCTCCGGCGGCTGTGGTGCGCCTCGGCAGATATCTCGATGTCGAGATAACTCTAGTACATGGGCGCGGGCTGGTCATGCCCGGACCCCCGCCTCCCGTCGGCGGGGCGGGCCCATCAATGCGTCAAGTGGGGGTAACCGACCAGGGAGGGCACGTACGCCGAGCTCTTCGAAGGGAGGAACGATGCCCCTCACGTTCCGCAAGAGTTTCCGGATCCTTCCCGGGGTGCGCCTGAACATCAACAAGCGCTCCTGGTCCATCACCACCGGCGGAAAAAACGGACCGCGTCACACCCGCAGCAGCACCGGACGTCGTACGACATCGATGGATCTGCCCGGACCTTTCGGGTGGCGCCGCACGCGGAGCACCAGGGAGCATTGACGCCCTGTCACCCGAATGGACCCCCCAAGAGGCGCCATCTCATATCTGAGATAACCTCAGCCTCATGGCAGACGACTACCTCGTACGCATCGGCAAGCTCATCCGTGACGCACGGCAACACCGTGGCTGGACACAGGCCCAACTCGCGGAGGCGCTCGGAACCAGCCAGAGTGCCGTCAACCGCATCGAGCGCGGCAACCAGAACATCAGCCTTGAGATGATCGCCCGCATCGGTGAGGCCCTGGACAGCGAGATCGTCTCCCTCGGCTACGCGGGACCGATGCATCTGCGGGTCGTCGGCGGCCGTCGGCTCTCCGGCGCCATCGACGTCAAGACGAGCAAGAACGCCTGCGTGGCCCTGCTGTGCGCCTCGCTGCTCAACAAGGGGCGCACAGTGCTGCGCAGGGTCGCCCGCATCGAGGAGGTCTACCGCCTGCTGGAGGTCCTCGGCTCGATCGGTGTCCGCGCCCGCTGGATCAACGGGGGCGTCGACCTGGAGATCGTGCCGCCGGCCGAACCGGACATGGCGGCGATCGACGCGGAGGCGGCCGTGCGCACACGGTCCATCATCATGTTCCTCGGCCCGCTGCTGCACCGCATGGACCGCTTCAAGCTGCCCTACGCCGGTGGCTGCGACCTCGGCACCCGGACCATCGAGCCGCACATGATCGCGCTGCGCCGGTTCGGCCTGGAGGTGGCCGCCACCGAGGGCCAGTACCACGCCACGGTGGACCGCTCCGTGCGCCCGGACCGCCCGATCGTCCTGACCGAGCGCGGCGACACGGTCACCGAGAACGCGCTGCTGGCCGCCGCCCGGCACGACGGTGTGACGATCATCCGCAACGCCTCCTCCAACTACATGGTGCAGGATCTGTGCTTCTTCCTGGAGGCGCTCGGCGTCCGGGTCGAGGGCATCGGCACCACCACCCTCACCGTGCACGGTGTGCCCGACATCGACGTCGACGTGGACTACTCCCCCTCCGAGGACCCGGTCGAGGCGATGAGCCTGGTGGCCGCGGCCCTCGTCACCGAGTCGGAGCTGACCGTACGCCGGGTGCCGATCGAGTTCCTGGAGATCGAGCTCGCCGTGCTCGAGGAGATGGGGCTCGACCACGACCGCACGCCCGAGTACTTCGCCGACAACGGCCGCACGCGCCTGGTGGACCTCACCGTCCGGCCCTCCAAGCTGGAGGCCCCGATCGACAAGATCCACCCCATGCCGTTCCCCGGCCTGAACATCGACAACGTCCCGTTCTTCGCGGCGATCGCGGCCGCCGCGTCCGGCAAGACCCTCATCCACGACTGGGTCTACGACAACCGCGCGATCTACCTGACCGACCTCAACCGCCTCGGCGGACGCCTGCAACTCCTCGACCCCCACCGCGTCCTCGTCGAGGGCCCCACCCGCTGGCGCGCCGCCGAGATGATGTGCCCGCCCGCCCTGCGCCCCGCCGTCGTCGTCCTGCTGGCGATGATGGCCGCCGAGGGCACGTCCGTCCTGCGCAACGTCTACGTCATCAACCGCGGCTACGAGGACCTCGCGGAGCGGCTGAACACGATCGGGGCGCAGATCGAGATCTTCCGGGACATCTGAACGAAAGCCGCAAGGTACGCGAGCCGGGGCCGGGCGGGAAGGTCCCACGCGCGGCGCACGCGCAGTGCGTCGTGTCAGCGGCCCGCCCCCGGCACGTGGAGGGCGTCCCCGTCCGCGAGGGGCTGGGCCGCGTACGTGATCCGGACGACGCCGTCGGCGTGCCGTTCGGTGTGGGCGCGGACGCCGAAGACGTCGGCGAGGATCCGCGGCGTCAGTACCTCGAGGACCGGTCCCGCCGCCACCACGGTTCCCTCGTGCAGGACGACCAGTCGGTCGCAGAGGCGGGCGGCGAGGTCGAGGTCGTGCAGGACGGCGAGGGTGGTGACGCCGGTGGCCCGGATCAGGTCGAGGAGTTCGAACCGGGCCCGGATGTCCAGGTGGTTGGTGAGTTCGTCCAGGACCAGCAGCTGCGGATCCTGGGCCAACGCGCGGGCCAGCAGGACACGTTGGCGTTCGCCGCCGGACAGCGAGGCGTAGTCGCGGTCCGCGAGGGGCCGTACGCCGCAGCGGTCGACGGCGTCGGCCACGGCCCGGTGGTCCTCGGCTCCGTCGCGGCCCAGCAGGCCGTGGTGGGGAGCGCGGCCGAGGGCGACGATCTCGGTGACGGTCAGCCCGGTGGTGTTGCCGCCCGCGTCCTGGAGGACGGCGGCGGTACGGCGGGCCGCGGCGCGGGGGGACAGCGCCCACACGTCGTCCTCGCCGACCCTGACGGCCCCGTCCGCCGGACGCAGCGAGCGATAGACCGCGCGCAACAGGGTGGACTTGCCACTGCCGTTCGGGCCGACGAGGCCGACGATGTCGCCCTTGTGGGCCTGAAGGCTCACGTCGCGCAGGATCGCGGTCCGGTCCAGGGTGATGCGGATCTGGTCGACGGTCAGTTTCACGAGATCAGTCCAGACCCTTGTTGCGGCGCAGCAGCCACAGGAAGAACGGGGCGCCGAGGAGCGCGGTGAGGATGCCCAGCGGCAGTTCGTTGGGGCGGTCGAGGGTGCGGGAGAGCAGGTCGACGAGAACCAGGTAGACGGCACCCAGCAGAGCGGTCAGGGGCAGCAGACGACGGTGGTCGGCGCCAGTGGTCAGACGTACCAGGTGCGGGATCATCAGGCCGACGAAGCCGATGCTGCCGGCGACGGCGATGACCGTGCCGGTCAGCAGCGCGCTGAGCACCAGCAGCACAGCCCTCAGCCGGTTGACGTCGACACCGAGCGCGGTGGCGGACTCGTCGCCGGCCAGCAGCACGTTGAGGCGCCGGCCGAACAGGGACAACAGGGCGGTCGTGACGAGCACGACCACGGTGACCGTGGGGAGTTGGTCCCACTGGGCGCCGGCGACGCTGCCCAGCATCCAGAACATCACCGTCCGCAACTCGGTCGGCGTCGCCTGGAGTTGCACGTAGCTGGTGGCCGAGAGGAAGACGTAGCCGACGGCGACACCCGCCAGCACCAGCCGGGTCGGGGACAGCCGTCCGCGCCGCTGCCCGAGCGCGAACACGAGGGCACCGGCGACGACCGCCCCGAGGAAGGCCGCCGCCGACACCCCGAGCCCGGCGAGTGCCGCGCCCCCGCCCAGGGTGATGACGAGGACCGCGCCGAGCGTGGCGCCGTAGGAGAAACCGAGGACGATGGGGTCGGCGAGCGGGTTGGACACCACCGTCTGGAGCACCGCCCCGGACACCGCCAGGCCCGCGCCGACCAGGGCCGCCAGGACCACCCGCGGGGTGCGGAAGTTCCAGACGATCTGGTCGACGGCGGGATCGGAGGGCGCCGTCCCGGCGCCGGTGACGTGATGCAGGACGATCCTCCACACGTCACCGACCGGGACGCCGACGGCACCGATGCTGATCGCCACGATCATGGTGGCGACCAGCGCGACGGGCAGGAGCGTGAATGCCAGGGGGACCCTGAGCCGGCTCAGAACGCCGCCGGGTGCAGCAGCCTGGCGATCTTCTCCACGGCCAGGTCGTTGCTCGGGCCGAGGTACATCGAGTCGGACAGCGTCACGTACGTGTTGTTCTTGGCGGCCGGCCACTGGGGGAACTCCTCGAGCAGTTTCTTGGCGTACGCCGCCGGGTTCGGGTCGTTGTAGCTGATGACGACGACGGCGTCGACGTCGGTGGCGGCCACCTTCTCCTTGCTCAGGTCGGCGAAGGTGGCCTTGGTGGTGTCCGAGAAGGCGTTGGTGCCGCCGGCCTTGGCGAGGATGTCGTTGACGATGCCGTTGGCGAGGACGGAGCTGAAGTCGTTGCTGCCCATGGACATGTTGGAGAAGAGCACCATGACCTCGGGCTTCTTCTCCCCCGTGACCTTCTCGGAGACCGCCGCGATGTTCTTCTCGGAGGCGGCGATCAGCTTCTCGGCCCGGTCACTGACGTTGAAGATCTTTCCCATGTCGCGCAGCAGCTGGTAGCTGTCGGCGACGGTCATCCGGGAAGGGTCGTCGTCGCAGCCCTTCGGGGAGACGTAGCTGTGGGCGCCGACCTGCCCCAGTTGGTCGCGGGTGGCGAAGCCGTTCTTCTCGTCGAAGCCGTACGTGGTGACGGACAGGACGAGGTCGGGGCGCAGGCCGAGCATCGCCTCGCGTGGGATGTCGTAGGCCTCGTTGAGCTTGACGCTCCCGGTGGGGAGCTTCTTGATGGCGGCGGCCCGGCCGGGCACCTCGGACATGCCGTAGCTCTGCTGGTTGGCGACGATCTTGCCCTGGAGGCCGAGGGCGAGGAGGGTGGAGACCTCGGCGACGGAGGCTCCGTTCATGACGACGACCCGGCTGGGGGCCTTCTTGAAAGTCTCCGTCCGTCCACAGTTGTCGAGGGTCACCGGGTAGCCGGTCTTGGAGGCCGCGGCCTCGGTCGTGCTGTCGCTCGCGCTGTCGTCGGACGAGGAGGCACCGCATGCCGTCGTGAGCAGACAGAGGGCTGCGGCCAGGGCGGTGACGACCGGCCGGTTCATCGACATGCGGGCTCCTTGTGTACGGACCTACGGGCTGCCCTCACCGGGCTGAGGGGCTTCTGCGCTCACCGGGGTGAAAGGCTCGTGTTGCAGTAGTCGGGGCGAACTGGCCCTGAGTTCCCGGCAGTTGCCGACTGCTTTCCGAGCGTCGCCGGAACTGGCGGTGTTCGCGGTCAGTGCTGGTCGGCCAGGCGCAGGAGGGTATGGCGTGGGTGCGAGCCGGCGTGTGGCGAAAGGCCCGTCGTCCGCCCGCAGGGCAGGCGGGACTTTCGCCGCACGCCCCCAAGCCGGCCGCGACCCCGGTCACGGCCGGCGCACCCCGGCGCTGCGACCTTCAGTGAGCGGTGGTGGAGTGCGGGTTGGCGGCCGTGCCCTCGGTGCTCAGCAGCACGACCACTGAGGCCGGCCCGAGCCCCAGTGCCCTACGGCGTTCCTCGGCTCCCTCGCCGGTGAGTGCCGCGCGGAGACCGGCGAGTGCCGCGGCCCCGCAGGGGCCCGAGGAGACGCCGAGGGCCGCGAGGCGGGCGGCCGCGCGGACGCTGTCGGTGTCCCGGACGGCGACCGCTGCGTCGAGCCCGCCGCTCAGGTAGGGCCAGGCGATGCTGGACGGGGTGCCGCAGTTCAGCCCCGCCATGCTGGTTTCGCCGGTGGTGACGCTGACGGGTGCACCGAGGACGAGGCTTTCCAGGACGCAGGCCGCGGCCTCCGGCTCCACGGACAGCAGCGCCGGAGCGTGCCCGGAGGGGCGACTGCGGTAGTGGGTGACCACGGCCTGGGCCAAGGACCCCACGCCCACGGGTACGGCGACGAGGTCCGGTCCTTCGACGACCCCTCCGGCCGCCAGTTGTTCGTCGGTCTCGGCGCAGAGGGTGGAGTAACCCTCGACGATCCACCCCGGGATCTGCTCATAGCCCGGCCAGGCGGTGTCCTGGACCAGGACCGCGTCCGGCGCGGCAGCCGCCTCGGCCGCCAGACGTACGGCCTCGTCGTACGGCCCCAAGACCTCGGTGACCTTCGCCTGTTCGGCGGCGATGGCCGCCACGGCCTGCGGATGCACGCCCCGGGGAACGAAGACGTGGGCGTGCTGCCCGAGCAGGCGGGCCATGCGGGCCACGGCGCGGCCGTGGTTGCCGTCGGTGGCGGTCACCAGGGTGACCGGGACCGGCCCTGAGCCGTTCGTGGCCCGCTCGGCGAGGGTGCGGTGGACCGCCCAGGACGCGCCCAGCGCCTTGAACGCGGGCAGCCCGAGGCGCCACGACTCGTCCTTGACGAAGACCCGGCCGACCCGCAACTCGGATGCCAGCGCGGGAAGTTCGGTCAGTGGAGTGGGTAAGTGGCCGGGCAGCGCGGTGTGGAAGTCGCGCACTTCGGCAGGGGCGGGTGCGCACCGCCAGGCGCGGGCGCCGGGCCGCGCAAGCCACGGCAGCGTACGAGGGGAAGAGGAGGTCTCAGACACACGATTCAGGGTGCGCCCCCTCGTACAATCGGTCCAGCGAATGTTTCCGACCGATACTCATCGGAGAAAGCGACCATTGAGGGTCGCTCCGAGGTGGTGAGGGGAGCGGGCCGCCCATGTTCGATCTGCACCGGCTGCGCCTGCTGCGCGAACTCAAGCACCGCGGCACCCTGGCAGCCGTCGCCGCCGCCCTGTCCTACGCCCCCTCGTCCGTCTCCCAGCAACTCTCCCAGCTGGAAGCCGAAGTGGGCGTCCCGCTGCTGGAACCGGTCGGGCGGCGAGTGCGGCTGACCGAGCAGGCCGAGATCCTCGTCGCCCACACCGAGGTGGTCCTCGAACGCCTGGAGCGCGCGGAGGCGGACATCGCCGCCTCCCTGACCGACCTGACCGGCACCCTGCGCATCGCCTCGTTCCAGACGGCCGCCCTGGCCCTCGTCCCGACCGCGCTCGGCCTGCTGCGTGACCAGCACCCGCACCTGCGCGTCCACGTCACGCAGTTGGAACCGGAGAAGGCCCTTCCCGCCCTGCAGGCCCGCGACTTCGACCTCGTCCTCGCCGAGGAGTACCCCGACAACCCCAACCCGCGACCCGCCGAACTCGAACAGGAAGACCTGCTCGACGACCCCCTGCACCTCGCCCTGCCGAAAGCGGCGGGCACGTCGGCCGCCGACGGCCCGACGGCGGTCCTGCGCTCACTCGCCGACCACCCCTGGGTGATGGAGCCCGAAGGCACCGCCGCCCGGCACTGGGCCATGACCCTGTGCCGCAACGCCGGCTTCGAACCCGACGTGCGGTTCGAGACCACCGACCTCCTGCTCCACCAGCGCCTCGTCGAGCAACATCACGCCGCGGCCTTCCTGCCCGGCCTCGTCCGGAGCGGACAACCCTCCACCGTCACCCTGCGGCCGCTCCCCCGCGGCCAGCGCGCTCGCCGCGTCTTCACCGTCGTACGCGACGGCCGCGGTCGGCACCCCGCCATCCGGGCGTGCCGGGACGCCCTCCTTCGGGCGGTCGCCCTCCGCTCCGACCAGGGTCTGTGAGGGGCGTGGCGGCGCGGTTCCCCCTGATCAGCGCGGGCCATCTTCAGAGCCGCCTTCCGCGGCGCACCGATGCGCGGCAGGCATGGAAACGGCCCCCGCTCCCCACCAGCCGCATCTCCCGCCGGGCAGCGCGCGTGAACCTGTGAAACACCGATTAAGCTGCCGCTATGCACGGCAGGCATGGATGCCGGAAAGGGACGCGATGAGCGTGGACGTCGAACTCCGTCACCTGCGGGCCTTCGCGTCCGTGGCCCACCACCGCTCGTTCTCCCGTGCCGCCGAGGAACTGCTGATCACGCAGCCGGCGCTGAGCCGTACGATCGCGCAGCTGGAGGGCAACCTGAGCGTCCGCCTGCTCGACCGCTCGTCACGGCACGTCGAACTCACCGACACCGGCGCGGAGTTCCTCGTCCACGTCGAGCGGGTCCTCGCGACGCTGGACCAGGCCCTCGCCGTCGTGAGCCACCGCGTCACCCTCCGGCTCGGCTTCAGCTGGCTGCTGCCCGATCCCTGGACGCAGCAGACCGTCAGCCGCTTCGAGGAGCGCACGGGAGCCACGGTCGCCCTGACCCGGTCCGACGACCCCCTTCAGGCGTTGCGTCAGCGCACGCTCGACATCGCGGTGGTCCGGGGCGAGGTCGACGCGCCCAGAGGGGCGCGCGTCCTGCATCTGTTCGACGAGCCGCGCGTCGCCTTGTGCTCCGAGCACTCCGATCTGACCCGCCTCGCCCAGCTGGACTGGACGGACGTCCGGTACTGGCCGCTCGTGGTCAACACGGTCAGTGGCACCACCGGCCCCTGGTCGTGGCCCGCCGACCAGCGCCCGAAGCGGATCATCGAGACGTCGAACTACGACGAGTGGCTGGAGACGGTGGCCGCGGGCCGTGGCATCGGCATCGTCCCCGAGGTCGCGCGGCGCCGTACGCAACACCCCGCCGTGCGCTTCGTCCCGCTCACCAACGCGCCGCCGAGCCCGGTCAGCCTCGTCCATGTGCCCGATGCCCAGCGGACACTGATCCGCCGGTTCCTGGACGCCGCCCTGGAGACCGCGGCGGAGTGACGCCCGCCCCGGCCGGGCGGTGAACAGCATCCATGCATGCCACACATGGATGTGTCACCACAGGCATTTCACGCGGCACCCGGTCGTCCCTAGCGTCGACGTGTGAGCGAAACGTTGAGGATCATGCTGCGAGGGTCGCGATGAGCGCTGGGCTGTCCCGGCAGGAATGCGCGGTCACCGTCCTGGGCGGCCCGACGGCCGTCATCGACATCGGCGGCCTGCGCGTCGTCAGCGATCCGACCTTCGACCCGGCCGGCCCGCAGGGCCACCTCACGAAGGCGGCCGGTCCGGCCGTCGACGCGGACGCGGTCGGAGCGGTCGACCTCGTTCTCGTCAGCCACGAAGCCCATCCGGACAACCTCGACGTGCGGGGCCGCGCGTTCGCGAGGACCGCTCCGCTGATACTCACCGGCCCGGTGGCCGCCGAGCGCCTCGGCCCACCGGCCACCGGTCTGTCCCCCTGGACCACCCACGCCCTCCCCCGCCCGGACGGCGGCGGTGATCTGACCGTGCTGGCGGTCCCGGCGGTGCACGGCCCCGAGGACGGCGAGCGCGACGCGAACGGCGACGTCAACTGCGAGGTCACCGGGTTCGTGCTGTCCGGGCAGGGGCTTCCCACCGTGTACGTCAGCGGCGACAACGCCTCGATCCGCACGGTCGCGGAGATCTCCCGCCGGGTGCCGGACATCGCCGCGGCCGTCCTGCACGCGGGAGCGGCACGCGTACCGGCGAAGTTCGGCGGCCGCCCCCTGTCCCTGGACAGCCGCGGGGCCGCCGCCGCGGCCGCCGTCCTGGGCGCCCACACCGTGATTCCGGCCCACTACGACGGCTGGGCCCACTTCTCCGAGGGGTTGCCGGAGATCGAGCGGGCCTTCCACGAGGCCGGCCTCTCCTCCCTCCTCCGGGTCGCGCCCCACGGCACGTGGGTGCCGCTGGCCCCCTGACTCACCCGCACCAGAACGACAAGCAAGGAACGAACCACATGCCTTTCGTACGGATCGACCTCATCCGTGGACGCCGTCCCGAGGACATCAGGGCGATCGCCGACGCGGCGCACCGGGCGCTCGTGGACGTGCTGGAGATCCCCGAGCGGGACCGGTTCCAGGTCATCACGGAGCACGACGCGGACCACGTCATCGCCCTCGACGCCGACCTGGGCTTCGAGCGCTCGGACCGGCTGGTGATGATCCAGATCTTCACCCAGTCGGGGCGCGCCGCCGAGGTCAAGCAACGGGTCTTCCGGACCGTCGCCAAGCAGTTGGAACCGCTCGGCGTCGGCGGCGAGGACCTCTTCATCAGCTTCATGGAGAACGGCCCCCAGGACTGGTCCTTCGGCTTCGGCCGTGCCCAGTACGTCGAGGGCGACCTGGCCGTCCCCGGCCGCTGACGACGCGGCGCACGCCGCCGCGTGCTCAGTTCTCGTGCGTCACACTCACCCGCACGGTCAGCGTGCCCCTGTTGTCCTCGGAGCAGGGCCCGGCGGTGTCGTTCATGCCCAGTTGGAGAGTGCCGCTTCCGGCGGCCCTGAAGTTCAGCTTCCGTCCGACGGTGTGGACGGGAGCGTTCTTCTCGCCCGCGAGGACCGCCAGCAGAGCGGCGAACGGTGCCTCGGGCTTGACCTTGCAGTCCTTCGCACCCTCGAACAGCTTGTCGGTTTTCGCGTCGTAACCGGCCGATCCGGCCAGGGGCATGTTGCGGTGATCGGCCGTCCATTGCCCCGAGACGAACCGCACGGTGACCCGGTCTCCCCGCTGGACGGACACGCCGGCGACCGGCTGCCAGCCGGTCGCCGACTGGACGACCTGGCTGACGGTGGTCGTCGTCGGGTCCTCCTTGAACGGGGGCGCCCCGGCGAGGAACAGCCCTCCCACGGCCCCGGCCGCCAGCACCGCCGTACCGGCCAGTGCCCACCACAGCCGCTTCGGGCCCGCCGAGCGGGAGGTGCCGCCATGTGCCGTCGGAACGGGCTCCCCCTGCGCGACGATCGGCTGCCGGCCCCTGGTCACCGTGTCCGCGTCGGCCCACGGTGGCGAGGCCTGGAGCACGCGCACGGTCGCCGGCGGCAGCGGGCCGGTGCCCGTCTCCCCCGCCGCGACGCGCCGCAGCTCGGAACGCAGGACGGCCGCCGAAGGGCGCTCCTCGGGGGACTTGCGCAGCAGCGCCTCGACGAGGGGACGCAGGGGGCCCAGCCGTTCCGGCAGGACGGGTTCCTCGTACGCCACCGCGTGCAGGGTCGCGGGCGCCGCCGGCCTGCGGAACGGGGACCGACCGCCGCAGACCGTGGCGAGGGTCACGCCCAGTGACCACAGGTCGGAGGCCGGGCCGGTCTCCGCTCCGGTCACCCGCTCGGGCGCCATGAACTCCAGGGAGCCGACGAGTTCACCGGTGGTGGTGAGGAAGTCGCCGTCGTCCAGGGCCGCGATGCCGAAGTCGGTGAGGACGGCGTTGTCGTCGCGGCGCAGCAGGACGTTGGCGGGCTTGACCTCCCGGTGCAGGGCGCCGACCGCGTGTACCGCTTCCAGCGCGTCGAGCAGTTGCAGTCCGATGACGGCGGTGTGCTCCGGCGTCAGCGGTCCGGCCTCGAGGATCCGGCCGGCCAGCGAGGGCCCCTCGACGAGTTCCATGACGATCCACAGCCGGTCCTCCGACTCGACCAGGTCATGGACGCCGACCACGTGCGGGTGCGGCACCCGGGCGACGGCACGCGCCTCACGGCTCGCCCGGCGCAGCCGTATGCGGTGTTCCTCGTCGCCGACGGTGAGGACGTGCAGTTCCTTGACGGCCACCGGACGGTCCAGCAGCCGGTCGTGGGCCCGCCAGACCGTGCCCATGCCGCCCGTGCCGAGGACCTCGTGGAGCTGATACCGGTCGGCGATCAGCCGCTCCGCCCCGCGTCCGGGATGCACCGTCGCCTGCTGATCACCATCTCCGGCTGTCACGCGCTCGCTCACGTTTCCTTCCCGGCGGTCCGAGTGCCCACCGGCCGTCGTCCGTTCGAACGCCTGAGCATAGCGGAGTACATGGGGGTCGCCTGTCGTCAACTTGCTTGACTCGCAGTCCCTTTGGGCTCCGCCGGACACCGGAGGTAACAACCGCTTTCTAACGTGACCAGCCGTGAGTTCGGAGTCGTATGCACGGCCGCGCTCATCCCCCCACCCGCACCGCACCCAGTACCACCGGAGGCGTGACATGAGTACCACCGAGCCACGGCTGGCACCGGCAGACCCGACGAACTCAGCCGACCAGGCGGTCAAGGAGACTCTGGAGGACTACACCCTCCGCTTCGCACCGCGCAGTTACCGCCGCTGGACCCCCATGGTCGTGGCGATCGCCGTCGCCGCCAAGGTGGGACCGGCGGCGGCGACCGAGCCGATCCAGCAGTTCCGCGGCGCCTTCGACGCGATGATGCCGTCCTGGCTGGTCGTCCCGCTGGCCGTCGCCCTGGTTGTCATCAGCCAGATCAAAATCAACGTCACGAACGCGTACTCCGGTTCGCTGGCGTGGACCAACTCCTTCACCCGGGTCACCAAGCACTCCCCGGGCCGCATGGTCTTCGTCCTGGTCAACCTGGGCTTCGCGCTCGCCCTGATGGAAGCCGACATGTTCGGCTTCCTCAACGACATCCTCGGCTTCTACTCGAACTGCGCGATCGCCTGGGTGGTCACCGTCGCCACCGACATCGGCGTCAACAAGTACCTGCTCAAACTCTCGCCGCTCCGGCCGGAGTTCCGCCGCGGCATGCTCTACGCCGTCAACCCGGTCGGCGTCGTCGCGTTCGTCGCGGCCTCCGGCCTGTCGATCGCCATGTACTTCCACGCCCTCGGCGACACGTTCCAGCCGTACTCCCCCGTCGCCGCGGCCGTGATCGCCTTCGTCCTCACCCCGCTGATGGCGATCCTCACCAAGGGCCGGTACTACCTGCGCCGCACCGACGACGGCATCGCCGAGCCGCTGCTCGACGCCGACGGCAACCCCAGCGCGGTCACCCTGGACTGCCACGTCTGCCGGCAGCCCTACGAACGCCCCGACCTGACCGCCTGCACCACCCATGAGGCGGCGGTCTGCTCCCTCTGCCTGAGCACGGACAAGGTCGGCGACCACGTACTGCCGGCGACCACGTGAGGCACCCCCCTGTGGGTGCCGAACCAGCACCCACAGGGGGAAACAGCGATCCGGCTGGTGCACCGGGACAAGGAAGCAGTCGAACGGCTACGTCCCGTCCTGAGCGCCTGGATGAGCAGTTCGGCGGAGATCAGAACGGGGTTGCCGAGCCTACGGGACGGCGGCGGGATGCCGCGTCGAGGGCGGACGTGCTGGTGTGCCACATGTTGTCGGCGATGTTGACCGTGTGTCCGGGGGGCACGATCTCGTCGATGCGGTCGAGCAGGTCGTCGGAGAGGCGGATGCCGTCGGCCGCAAGGTAGGAGTCGAGGTGCTCCATGGTGCGGGGGCCGACGATCGCGGAGGTGACCGCCGGGTGGCGGGTGACGAACGCGATCGCCATCTGGATGAGCGACATCCCGGCCTCGTCGGCGAGCGCTCCGAGGGCGTCGGCGGCATCGAGCTTCGCCGCGTTCGCCGGGGACGTGACGTCGTAGAGGGCGGCGAAGCGTCGCTGCCGGACGTCCGAGCCCGGCCCGGTGACCTCGTGGCCCTTGCGGTAACGGCCGGTGAGCCAGCCGCCGGCGAGCGGGCTGTAGGTCAGCACGCCCATCCCGTGTCGTCGGCACGTCGGCAGTACGTCGTACTCGACGGCGCGGGCCAGGAGGGAGTAAGGCGGCTGCTCGGTGCGCAGCCGTTCGCGGCCACGGCGTTCGGCGGTCCACTGCGCCTCGACGATCTCGGAGGCGGGGACCGTGGACGCGCCGAACATCCGGATCTTCCCGGCGTGGACCAGATCGGACAGGACACCCAGGGTCTCGTCGATGTCGACCGCCGCGTCGAGACGGTGGACCTGGAAGAGGTCGATCCAGTCGGTCCCCAGCCGGCGCAGCGAGCCCTCGACCGCCTGCGTGAGCCAGCGCCGCGACGTCCCGCGCTGGTTGGGATCCTCGCCGAAGGGCAGGCCGGCCTTCGTGGCGAGCACGACGTTCTCGCGCCGGCGGCCGGCGAGGGCCTTTGCGACGATCCGCTCCGACTCCCCGGCGGAGTAGAAGTCGGCGGTGTCGATGAAGTTGATCCCCGCGTCGAGAGCGCGGTGGATGATCTTGATCGAGTCGTCGTGGTCGGTGTTGCCGAAGGCGCCGAGCATCATCGCGCCGAGGCACAGCTGGCTGACGGAGACGCCGGTGCGCCCGAGAGGCCGGTAGTCCATGAAAACTCCTGAGTCGCCGCGCAAGACGGTCGCGGCAGGTGGATAGAATCGGGCTCCCGCAGAAGCGGACAGCCTGTCCACTTCAACGTACCGGACAACCTGTCCACTTAGGAAGTCATGACTTCGGACCCGCAGTCCCCACCGCCCAGGCGTGCCGACGCCGAGCGCAATCGCGAGAAGATCCTCGCGGCCGCCCGCGCCGCGTTCGCCGAACTCGGCGCCCAGGTGTCCATGGCCGAGATCTCGCGCCGCGCCGGGGTCGGCATGGCGACGCTCTACCGCAACTTCCCCGGCCGCCGAGAGCTTCTGGAGGCTCTCTACGTCGACGAGGTCGACGCCCTCTGCGAGGCCGCGGCGACCGTCGGCGGCGAGACGCCGGGAGCGGTGTTCACGGCCTGGCTGCACCGGTTCTTCGCCTACTTCACCAGCAAGCAGGACATCGCCTCCGAGCTGCTGGCGCACTCCGGCAGCGACGACCCCGTCTTCAGCCGGAACCGCTCCCGGGTACTGGCCGCCGGCAGACCGCTCCTCGCAGCCGCGCAGGAGGCACGCGAGGTCCGCGACGACCTCACCCTGGAGCAGATCTGCGACATGATCACCGCCGTGGCCACCATTCACGGCGATCCGGCCTACGTCGAGCCGATCCTGCGGGCGGCGCTCGACGGCCTGCGCCCGGGGAGGGACGGGGAAGTCTGAGGGAGCGTACGGAAGCAGACACCGCGCCCCGTCGGGAGGGTCGCGGTGGGATGTGCCGGGGGTGAGGGCCTGGGAGATCAGACCGCGGTCAGCCTGACGGCCCGCTCACCGGCCGCGTGGAGGAGGGGCAACGGAAGCCCGCCCGCGGGGTAAAGCTCCATGACCGTGGCGTACACCTGGGCCGAGCCGGGCTTGAGGGCGTCGGGTGAGTCGAGTGGGGGGCGGCCGGTGTTCTGCCAGCGGTGTTTCACGCCGTCGCACACGGCGCGGCTGCCTCCGATGCCGTAGCGGATGTCCGGGGCGGCCTGGGACACGGAGGAGCTGATGAACACGGGGCCCGTGTTGCCGAGGCAGCGGTAGGTGCCGGAGAGGGTGACGGTGCCGTCCGCGGCGAGGGTGCCGGTGGGGTCGACGGTCAGGGTGCCGGTCCCGTAGGAGGCCGCGGTGGCGGCCTGGGCGGGCACGGCGAGCACGAGCAGGGCGGCGCCTGCGGCCGCGGCGAGGGCGTGCCGAAGGGGGCGCGGGGGGAGCAGGGGGCGCGATGACATGGGGAGACCTCCTGTGATGGGGGTTCCACCGGTACCGGGCGGGTAGGCCGTCAGCCGTGAATCGTCACCCCTTCGGTGGCGAGTCCGGCACGGCCGTCGTGGAACGGTCGTGGAGTTGTCCTGGTGTTGTCACGCTTGGCGTCCAGCTGTTCCAAGGGCTTCGCGACAGGAGGATGGTCTGTTCCCAAGGGATACGGACTCCTACGGCCGTCCGGCCCCATCGACGTGGAGGTGCGCCATGTGTTCCCACCAGCCCTCGTGCCCCTCGGCCGACGCCCGCGCCCCGCACGTCGTCGCCGGCCACCCCGAGCAGGGGTGGAGTCTCCTGTGCGACGGCACCATCACCTTCGACGACACCGGCGAGCTGCTGCCCGACGGCCGCGTCGTCGCACCGCACCGGGTACCGGTCGGGCGGCTGACGGCAGCGGCCTGAGCGCGGGCCCGGTGGCAACTGCCGGACTGCGGCTGCGCGACCCGGCCGGCCACGGGCCGTTCGGACCAGACGGGGGCGAAGCCCGCAGCCGCTCCGGGAGTTGCGTGGAGCACGAGATGGTGGAGCCCTTAGGGGCCCTTAGCCGGCCATGTCCGCGGTCTCGGTGGTGTCGGTGCCCCTCTGTTGCGGGATCGTGCCTGCTGGTGGTGCCTGTCGTACGGCTCGGTTGGCCGTGGCGAGGAGGGCCAGGGTGAGCAGCCATGCTCCGCAGAGCCAGACCAGGGGCTTGGCGCCGAGCGTGGTGATCAGCGCGCCGCCCGCCAGCGCGCCGATCGACAGGGCTCCCGTCGTGAGCGTCGAGACCGCGCTCGTGGCGCGGCCCCGCAACTCGTCGGGGGTGATGGCCAGTTGGTGGGTGGTCATGGCCACCGCGTACACCGGAGCCACCAGTGACTCGGCGGCCGCGACCGCTGCCAGCGTCAGCGGGTCGGGGGCGAGCGCGTACAGCGGGAACATCAGCGCCTCCAACCACAGCATCACCACGGCGATCCTGCCGAGCGGGAAGCGACGCGTGGCCCTGTCCGCGACCAGCGCCCCCGCCAGGGCGCCGACCGCCGCGCCGCTGAAGATGGCGCCCATCCACAGGGACGAGGCGCCGAGTTGCCGGGCGAGGGTGATGATCAGCAGATACCCGGCGCCGTAGCGCACCTTGTCGGCGGCCGAGACCAGGGTGAGGAAGCGAATGACCGGTTGGCGCCAGAGCCAGCCGAGGCCCTCACGGATCTCGGCGGTGAGCCGGGACGTCCGCGCGGGCTGCCGGTCCAGCTGGAACCGGGCGCGCATCAGACGGAGCGATGCCGCGGACACCGCGAAGGAGACCGCGTTGACGGCGAACGGCACGGTCCGCCCGGCGGCGTAGAGCGCGCCGGCGAGTGAGGCCCCGAGGACACTCACCGCGCTGCCCGCGGACTGCGAGTAGCCGAGCGCGGCGGACAGCTGCCGCCGACCGACCACGTTGGGCAGCGCCGCGGTGTTCGCCACCTGGAAGAGGGTGGTCAGGATCCCGGCGAGTACGGTCGTCGCGTAGAGCTGGGGCATCGTGAGCCTGTCCAGCCACAGCGCGACGGCGACACCTCCGGCGAGCACGGTCCGACCGAGCTCGCACCAGATCATGGTGGCCTTGCGGTCCCACCGGTCGACGAGGGCGCCCGCGACAAGCCCGAACGCCAGGAAGGTGACGGTACCGAGGCCGAGTACGAAGCCGGCTTGGGTGGCCGACCCGGTGAGGGCCAGGACGATGAGCGGCAGGGCCATGCTCTCGGCCTGGTTGCCGATGGAAGAGATCAGCTGGCCGCTCAGCAGCAGCGAGAAGTCCCGGTTCCGGAACAGGCCGGGACCGCGAAGGGTGTTCATTGTTGTTACGCTCCGTAACAGCTCAAGGGCACAAGGGTGGCGTCGAAGCTTGTGTCCGAGCTAAGAAACACGGGGCGTTGTGAACATGGGCGGACCGTACCCAAGGCGTGGCAGGGCCGCAATCGAATTCGCCCGAGCCTCACGTCCTCGCAGCGCGCGGGCCCGGTCGGTCCCCCAGGACCGCGAACCCGTCGAGTTCCACGAGTGCCTGCTCGTCCCACAGGCGTACGATCCCGACGACCGCCATGGCCGGGTAGTCCCGGCCCGCCAACTGTCGCCAGATACTGCCGAGTTGGGGGGCGTGGGTGCGGTACGCGGTGACGTCCGTGGTGTAGACGGTGACGCGGGCGAGGTCGGAGGGGGTGCCGCCGACGGCGGTCAGGGCGGTCAGCAGGTTGGTGAGCGCTCGCTCGAACTGCTCCGGCAGGGTCTCGCCCACGACCTTGCCGTCGCCGTCGAGTGCGGTCTGGCCCGCCAGGAAGACGACGCGGGAGCCGGTGGCGACGACCGCGTGGGAGAAGCCGGTGGGCGGCGACAGCTCCGGCGGGTTGACGCGTTCGGTGGTCACAGGGCGGCCTCCCACTCCTTGTACAGCTCCTTCGCGATGATGCCTCGCTGCACCTCGCTCGCCCCCTCGTAGATGCGCGGCGCCCGCACCTCCCGGTAGAGGTGTTCCAGGACGTGGCCGCGTTGCAGCGCCCTGGCGCCGTGGAGTTGGACGGCCGTGTCGACGACGTACTGGGCGGTCTCGGTGGCGAGGAGTTTCGCCATCGCGGAGCGGCGGGGGACGTCCGGGGCGCCGGTGTCGTACGCCGTCGCCGCCGCGTACACCATCAGCCGCGCCGCCTCTGTCCGCAGCGCCATCTCGGCGACCTGGTGGGCGACCGTCTGGAGGTCCCGCAACTTGCCCTCGAAGGCGTCGCGTCGGGCGGTGTGCGCGAGGGTCGCGTCCAGTGCCGCCTGCGCCATGCCGACGGCGAAGGCGCCGACGCTGGGCCGGAAGAGGTTGAGGGTGCCCATGGCGACCCGGAACCCGCGGTCGACCTCGCCGAGCACGTCCTCCGCCGTGACCGGGACGGCGTCGAAGTCCAGGGCGCCGATCGGGTGCGGGGACAGCATGTCCAGGCCGGTTCCGGTGAGGCCGGGCCGGTCCGCGGGCACCAGGAACGCGGTGACGCCCCGGGCGCCGGCGCCGGGAGTGGTCCGCGCGAACACGGTGTAGAAGTCGGCCTCGGGAGCGTTGGAGATCCAGCACTTCTCCCCGGTCAACCGCCAGCGCCGGGGGCCGTCGCGCTCGGCGGCGGGAGCGGGGACGGATGCGGATGCGGGGGCAGGGGCGGTGGGCTGCGGTTCGGCGCCTTCCACCCCCGCCGACGGTCGCGGCCCCGCGCTGTTCACCACCCCCGCGCCCCCCGGGCGCCCGTCCGTCCCCTCCGCCCGAAGCCGTAGTGCGGCCGCGTCCGAGCCCGCCCCCGGCTCACTCAGGGCGAACGCGGCGACGGCTGTGCCGGCGTGGAGGCGGGGGAGCCAGCGGTCGCGCTGGGCCGGGGTGCCGTGGGCGTGGACGGGGTGGGCGCCGAGGCCCTGGAGGGCGAGGGCGGTCTCGGCCTCCGTACAGGCGTGGGCGAGGGATTCGCGCATCAGGCAGAGATCGACGGCACCGGATGTGAACAGGCGTGACAGCAAACCCAGTTGGCCCAGTTCGGCGACGAGCGGGCGGTTGACGCGGCCGGGTTCACCCTTCTCCGCGAGCGGGCGCAGCCGGTCGGCCGCCAGCGTGCGCAGCCGTGCGCCCCAGGCGATCCGTTCCGGTTCGAGCGAGAATGCGGGCATCGCCGGTCCTCTCTCCCTGCGGCCCCACGGCCACCTCCCGACGATATCGCGCCCCGTTGACTGTCGTCATCAACGCGATACGCTCGGTGCGAGCCCAGGTCGACAAGGCGGGTCAAGCACCGCGACACGGCCCCACCCCGACCGCGCGAGCCCACCACGACACAGGGGGCGAACCGCCATGAACGTCTCGGCCCACGTCGACACCTTCGCGCGCGACCACCTCCCGCCACCCGAACAGTGGCCCGAGCTGCGCTTCGACCTGCCGGAGCTGCGCTACCCCGAACGGCTCAACTGCGCCGCCGAGCTCCTCGACCACCACACCGACCCGGACCGCGTGGCGTTCCGTACGGCGGCCACGACCTGGACGTACGGCGAGCTGCGCGCCCAGGTCGACCGGCTCGCGCACCTTCTGAGCGGGGACCTGGGCATCGTTCCCGGCAACCGGGTGCTGTTGCGCGGCCCCACCTCCCCCTGGCTGGCCGCCTGCTGGCTGGCGGTGCTGAAGGCGGGCGCGGTCGCCGTCACCGTGCTGGCCCAGCAGCGCCCGCAGGAGCTGACGACGATGTGCGAGATCGCGCACGTGCGGCACGCGCTGTGCGACATCCGGGCCGTCGACGACCTGGCCAAGGCGGAGATCCCGGGCCTGCGGATCACGACGTACGGCGGTGACGCCCCGGACGACCTGCTGAGCCGTCCGGCGCCCGGGACGCCGTACCGGGCCGTGGACACCGCGGCCGACGACGTGGCGCTGATCGCGTTCACGTCGGGGACCACCGGGCGTCCGAAGGGGTGCATGCACTTCCACCGGGACGTGCTGGCGATCGCCGACACCTTCTCGCGGCACGTCCTCCGCCCCCGCCCCGACGACGTGTTCGCGGGCAGTCCCCCGCTCGGCTTCACCTTCGGCCTGGGCGGGCTGGTCGTCTTCCCGCTGCGGGCCGGCGCCAGTGCGTTGCTGCTGGAGGAGGCGGGCCCCCGGCAGTTGTTGCCGGCGGTGGCCGCGCACCGCGTCTCCGTGCTGTTCACGGCCCCCACCGCCTACCGGGCGATGCTGGACGGGCTCGACTCGCACGACCTGTCGTCCCTGCGCCGGTGCGTGTCCGCGGGGGAGAACCTGCCCGCCGTCACCTGGCGGGCCTGGCGGGAGCGGACCGGGCTGCCGATCATCAACGGCATCGGGGCCACCGAGCTGCTGCACATCTTCATCTCCGCCGCCGACGAGCACATCAGACCCGGCACGACCGGACTGCCCGTACCGGGGTGGCACGCGCGCGTGGTCGACGAGCGGGGGCGGGAGAAACCGGACGGCGAGCCGGGGCTGCTCGCCGTGCGCGGACCGGTCGGGTGCCGGTATCTCGCCGACCCGCGGCAAGGGGACTACGTGCGCGGCGGCTGGAACATCACCGGCGACACCTACGTCCGTGAGGGCGACGGCTACTTCCGCTATGTCGCCCGCGCCGACGACATGATCATCTCCGCCGGGTACAACATCGCCGGACCGGAGGTCGAGGAGGCGTTGCTGCGGCACCCGGACGTGGTGGAGGCGGCGGTGGTCGGGCGGCCCGACGAGGCGCGCGGGCACGTGGTGGTGGCGTTCGCCGTCCTGAGGGAGGGCGCGGCGCGGGACGCGGAGGCGCTGCGGGCCTTCGTCAAGGGCGAGCTGGCGCCCTACAAGTGTCCGCGCGAGATCGTCTTCCTGGACGCGCTGCCTCGCACCGCGACCGGGAAGCTCCAGCGGTTCCGCCTGCGGACCGGAGGTGACCAGCCGTGACGGCGACCAGCAGTGATGCCGACGACCTAAGATGATCAACGTGTCCGACCAGCATGCTCCACGGTCTCTGATCGTCACGCTCTACGGCGCGTACGGCCGCTTCATGCCCGGCCCGGTGCCCGTCGCCGAGCTGATCCGGCTGCTCGCGGCGGTGGGCGTGGACGCGCCTTCCGTACGCTCCTCGGTGTCCCGGCTGAAGCGTCGCGGTCTGCTGCTGCCGGCCCGCACCGCGCACGGCGCGGCCGGGTACGAGCTGTCCGAGGAGGCGCGGCAGATGCTCGACGACGGCGACCGGCGCATCTACGCCACCGCCCCGTCGGAGGACGAGGGCTGGGTCCTCGCGGTGTTCTCGGTACCGGAGTCGGAGCGGCAGAAGCGGCACGTGCTGCGCTCGCGCCTGTCCGGTCTCGGCTTCGGCACGGCGGCGCCCGGCGTGTGGATCGCCCCGGCCCGCCTGTACGAGGAGACCCGGCACACCCTCCAGCGGCTGCGCCTCGACCCGTACGTGGACCTCTTCCGCGGCGAGCACCTCGGCTTCGCGCCGACCGTCGAGTCGGTCGCCCGGTGGTGGGACCTGGCGGCGATCGCCAAGGAGCACGAGGCGTTCCTCGACCGCCACGCGCCCGTGCTGCACACCTGGGAGCGACGCCCGGACACCCCGCCCGAGGAGGCGTACCACGACTACCTCCTCGCCCTGGACTCCTGGCGCCACCTCCCCTACGCCGACCCCGGCCTGCCCGCTCGGCTGCTCCCCGCGAACTGGCCGGGCGTGCGCTCCGCGGCGGTGTTCCTGGGGCTGCACGAGCGGCTCAGGGACGCGGGGGCGGTCTTCGTCGAGGGGTGAGTGGAAGGGCGAGTCGAAGGGCGAGGGGGAGGGCGACCGGCCGGGGCGTCAACTCCCCAGTTCCAGGCGGGGCTTGGGCGCGTCCGTCCGGCCCGTCTGCGGCCGCCTGCTGCCCGCCCGGTACGGCGCGGGCCAGACGACGCCCGGTCCGTCGTAACCCTGCTCGGCGGCCGCGTGCAGGGTCCAGTGCGGGTCGTAGAGGTGCGGGCGGGCCAGCGCGCACAGGTCCGCACGCCCGGCGAGGATCAGCGAGTTGACGTCGTCCCAGGAGGAGATCGCGCCGACCGCGATCACCGGGATGCCCACCACGTGCCGGATGCGGTCGGCGAACGGCGTCTGGTACGACCGCCCGAACTCCGGGCGTTCCTCGGACACCACCTGCCCGGTCGACACGTCGATCGCGTCGGCGCCGTGCGCGGCGAAGGCACGGGCGATCTCGACGGCCTCGTCGGCGGTGGTGCCGCCCTCGGCCCAGTCGGTGGCCGAGATGCGCACGGTCAGCGGCCGCTCCTCGGGCCACACCGCGCGCACGGAGTCGAAGACCTCCAGCGGGAAGCGCAGCCGTTTCTCCAGTGAGCCGCCGTAGGCGTCGGTCCGTCGGTTGGTCAGCGGGGAGAGGAAACCGGACAGTAAGTAGCCGTGGGCGCAGTGCAGTTCGAGCAGGTCGAAGCCGACCCGTGCGGCCCGCCAGGCGGCGGAGGTGAACTGCTCCCGGATGTCGGTCAGTTGGGCCCGGGAGAGCTGGCGGGGAACCTGGCTGCCCGGCTTGTACGGCAGTGGGGAGGCCGCCACCAGCGGCCAGTTGCCCTCGGGAAGCGGCTCGTCGATGCCCTCCCACATCAGCCTCGTCGAGCCCTTGCGGCCGGAGTGGCCGAGCTGCACGCCGATCGCGGTGCCCGGCGCCTGCGCGTGCACGAAGCGGATGATCCGCCGCCATGCCTCGGCCTGGCGGCCGGTGTAGAGGCCGGTGCAGCCGGGCGTGATGCGGCCCTGCTCGCTCACGCACACCATCTCGGTCATCACCAGGCCGGCGCCGCCGAGCGCCCGGGCGCCCAGGTGGACGAGGTGGAAGTCGCCGGGGACGCCGTCGGTGGCCTCGTACATGTCCATGGGCGAGACCACGACCCGGTTGCGCAGGGTCAGGCCGCGCAGCCGGAACGGGGTGAACATCGGGGGCGTGCCCGGCGGCCAGCCGAAGGAGCGCTCCACGGCGGAGGTGAAGTGCGCGTCGCGCAGCCGGAGGTTGTCGTGGGTGACGCGGCGGCTGCGGGTGAGCAGGTTGAAGGCGAACTGGCGGGGCGGCTGGCGCAGGTACAGCCCCACGTTCTCGAACCACTCCAGGCTGGCCCGGGCGGCCCGCTGGGTGGAGGCGACGACCGGCCTGCGCTCCTCCTCGTAGGCCGTCAACGCCTCGGCCAGCGTGGGTTGTTCCTCCAGACAGGCCGCCAGGGCGAGGGCGTCCTCGACGGCGAGCTTGGTGCCGGAGCCGATGGAGAAGTGGGCGGTGTGGGCGGCGTCGCCGAGGAGGACGACGTTGCCGTGCGACCAGCGCTCGTTGACGACCGTGCGGAAGGTGGTCCAGGCGGAGTTGTTGGACTTCAGGGGGCGGCCGCCCAGGGCGTCGGTGAAGATCTTCGCGCAGCGCTCGACCGACTCGCGCTCCTCCATCGCGTCGAACCCGGCCGCCCGCCACACCTCCTCGCGCATCTCGACGATCACGGTGGAGGCGTCGGCCGCATAGGGGTAGCCGTGCAGTTGCATCACGCCGTGCTCGGTCTCGGCGATCTCGAAGCGGAAGGCGTCGAAGGCGAAGTCGGCGGCGAGCCAGATGTAGCGGCAGCGGTGGGGGGTGATCTGCGGTCGGAAGACCTCGGCGAAGCTTTCGCGGGTGGAGCTGTGCACGCCGTCGGCGGCGATGACGAGGTCGTACGTCTCCGTCAGCCATGCGGGGTAGGGGGCTTCCGTGGAGAAGCGGAGCTCTACGCCCAGGGAGCGGCAGCGGGCGTGGAGGATCTCCAGGAGGCGTTGCCTGCCCAGGGCCGCGAAGCGGTGTCCTCCGGAGGTGTGGCGGGTGTTGCGGTGGGTGATGTGGATGTCGTCCCAGCGGATGAAGTCGGCCTTCAACGCCTTGTAGACGACAGGGTCGGCGTGTTCGATGCCGCCGAGGGTTTCGTCGGAGAGGACCACTCCGAAGCCGAAGGTGGTGTCAGGGGGGTTGCGTTCCCAGACGGTTATTTCGCGGGCTGGGTCGAGGCGTTTGAGGAGGGCGGCGGTGTAGAGGCCTCCGGGGCCGCCGCCGATGATCGCGACTCGCATGGGGGACCTTGTCCCGTCCCGCGGCTGCGGGTTGTTCGTGGTTGATCGCGCAGTTCCCCGCGCCCCTGAGGTGGGTACAGTCACCGTCCGCTCCATTTGGGAGGGCGCTTCTCCGTGAAAGCCGCGTGGAACTCCGCGTAGTCCTCGCCGTTCATCAGGAGGGCCTGGGTGGAGGCGTCCAGCTCCACCGCCGCCGCGAGCGGCATGTCCAGTTCGGCTGTCAGGAGGGCCTTCGTCTGGGCGTACGCCAGGGCTGGCCCCTCGGCCAGGCGGTGGGCCAGGGCCTGAGCTGCCTCGTCGGCGTGGCCCTCCTCCGTCAGTTCGCTGATCAGGCCGATGCGCTCGGCCTCAGGGGCGCGGACGGGGTCGCCGAGCATCAGCAGGCGGGTGGCGTGGCCGAGGCCGACCACTCGGGGCAGGAGGTAGGCCGCGCCCATGTCGCCGCCGGAGAGGCCCACGCGGGTGAAGAGGAAGGCGAAGCGGGCGGTGGGGTCGGCCACGCGGAAGTCGGCGGCGAGGGCGAGGACGGCTCCCGCGCCGGCCGCGACGCCGTGGACGGCGGCGATCACCGGGAACGGGCATTCCCGTACGGCCCGTACGACCTGGCCGGTCATCCGGTTGAAGTCGAGGAGCTGGGCGGTGTCCATGGACAGGGTCGCGCCGATGATCTCGTCGACGTCGCCGCCCGAGCAGAAGCCGCGCCCCTCGCCGGCCAGCACCAGGGCGCGTACCGACCGCTCGCGGGACAGCTCGGCGAGCAGGTCGCGCAGGTCGGCGTAGGCGCCGAAGGTGAGCGCGTTGAGCTTCTCGGGGCGGGCCAGGGTGACGGTGGCGACGCCGTCGGTGTGCTCGACGCGCAGGTGATGCCAGTCGGAGGTGTGGGGGGCGGAGCCGGTGAAGGGACTCATGACGTGCGGCCTCCTCGGACGGTGGCGCGGGCGCTGCCCTGCCCCTCGAAGTTATCACTCGTCCGTGACTGTCGTCACGAGTGCGCTATAGCGTCGTCATGATGTGGCCGAACCCCGTCAGATCGGCGACAGGGAGGTAACAGCGGGAGCGGTCGTGAGCGGCGGATCGTTGCCGTGGGTAAGCCGCCGGTACCGGGGTCGAGGGATCCCGGGACGGCACCGACCGAGTCAGTCGGCCGGTTGCGCCGTACCATTCATAAAGTTGAAAGCAGGACAGCCTGCGCCATGAACGGACCTGCCTTGCAAGAACGCCCCTCCGCCCCCGCCTCCTGGCGCATCGCGCTGCCCCACTCCGCCGCGGCGGTCCCGGTGGCGCGCGCTCTGGTCCGTACGGCGCTGGCGGAGCTGGAGCACGGGGCCGACAGCGACACCGCGGAACTGCTCACCGCGGAGCTGGTGGCGAACGCCGTGGAGCACACGGCAGGCCGGTCCCCGATCGAGCTCGTGGTGGAGCTGCTGCCGACCGGCTGCCAGGTCGAGGTGCACGATCCGGACCCGGCGCCGCCCGGTGATCTCACCCGCCCGCACGGCGGACCGCCCGACCCCTGGCAGGAACACGGGCGCGGCCTGCTGCTGATCCGCGCCCTCAGCTCGTCCTGCGGCCACCGGCCCACGGAGACGGGCAAGGCGGTGTGGTTCCGGCTGCCGGTGGTGCCGCACCAGCGGCGCCCCTCGTAGCCGACCCTCCGGGCTCCGTCAGGCGAGGGTCGCGACCAGGACCGCCTTGATGGTGTGCAGGCGGTTCTCGGCCTCGTCGAAGACGACGGAGTGGGCCGACTCGAAGACCTCGTCCGTCACCTCCAGGGAGTCCAGGCCGTAGGTCTCGTGGATCTCCCGCCCGACCTTGGTGCCGAGGTCGTGGAAGGCCGGCAGGCAGTGCAGGAACTTCACGTCCGGGTTGCCGGTGGCGCGCAGGACGTCCATGGTCACGGCGTACGGCACCAGGGCGCCGATGCGCTCGGCCCAGACCTCCTTGGGCTCGCCCATGGAGACCCACACGTCGGTGGCGACGAAGTCGGCGCCCCGGACGCCCTCGCTCACGTCCTCGGTGAGGGTGATGCGGGCGCCGCTGCCCTCGGCGAGCTTGCGGGCGTCGGCGACGACGTCCTCGGCGGGCCAGTACTCACGGGGGGCGGCGATCCTGACGTCCATGCCGAGCAGAGCGCCGGTGACCAGGTAGGAGTTGCCCATGTTGAAGCGGGCGTCGCCGAGGTAGGCGAAGGCCGTCTCCGTGAGGGGCTTGGCGCAGTGCTCGGTCATGGTGAGCACGTCGGCGAGCATCTGGGTGGGGTGCCAGTCGTCGGTGAGACCGTTGAAGACGGGCACGCCCGCGAAGGCGGCGAGTTCCTCGACGTTGGCCTGACTGTCCCCCCGGTACTCGATCCCGTCGTACATCCGGCCGAGCACACGCGCGGTGTCCCGCACGGACTCCTTGTGCCCGATCTGCGAGCCGGAGGGGTCGAGGTAGGTCGTCGAGGCGCCCTGGTCGGCGGCGGCGACCTCGAAGGCACAGCGGGTGCGGGTCGAGGTCTTCTCGAAGATCAGCGCGATGTTCTTGCCCCGCAGGTACGGCGTCTCCGTCCCCGCCTTCTTGGCGGCCTTCAGCTCGGCGGCCAGCTCGATCAGACCGCGGAACTCCTCGCCCGAGAAGTCGAGCTCCTTGAGGAAGTGGCGGCCGGCGAGGGCGGTCGGGACTGTCGCCATGGGGGCGCTCCAGGGTTACGGCAGGATCAAAGGACCTTGGAACTCTATACGATGCTCAGCATTTATATACAGACCTGGTCTCGCTATACGGGATCCCGCACCACCGGACAGCTCATACAGCGCGGCCCTCCCCTCCCCCGCCCCAGTTCGCTGCCGGGGATCTCGATCACCTCGATGCCCTGCTTGCGCAGATGGGTGTTGGTCGTGGAGTTGCGTTCGTAGGCGATGACCACTCCGGGTTCGACGGCCAGGACGTTGCAGCCGTCGTCCCACTGCTCGCGCTCGGCCGCGTGCACGTCCTGGGTCGCGGTCAGCACCCGGATCTCGCTCAGCCCGAGGGCGGCGGCGATCGCGCGGTGCATGTGCTCCGGCGGGTGGTCGGTGACCTTCAGCTCCTTGTCGCCGGCGCCCGGTTCGATGGTGTACGAGCGGAGCATGCCGAGCCCGGCGTACTGGGTGAAGGTGTCGCCGTCGACCATGGTCATCACGGTGTCGAGGTGCATGAAGGCGCGCGCCTTCGGCATGTCCAGCGCCACGATCGTCTGCGCGGAGCCCGCCGCGAACAGCTTGTGGGCGATCATCTCGACGGCCTGGGGCGTGGTGCGCTCGCTCATGCCGATCAGGACCGCCCCGTTGCCGATCACCAGTACGTCCCCGCCCTCGATGGTGGACGGGTAGTCGGCCTGGCCCCTCGACCACACGTTGAACGTTTCCTCGCGGAACAGCGGATGGTGCCGGTAGATCGCCTCGAAGTGCACGGTCTCGCGCTGCCGGGCCGGCCAGCGCATGGCGTTGATGGAGACGCCGTCGTAGATCCAGGCGGAGGTGTCCCGGGTGAAGAGGTGATTGGGCAGGGGGGCGAGCAGGAAGTCGTCGAGCTCCATCACATGGAACCGCACGGAGGTCGGCTCCGCGTGCGCGTCCAGGAACTCCCGCTTGGTCATCCCACCGACGAGACTGTCGGCCAGCTCGGGCGCGGGCATGTTCTCGAAGGCGGCTCTGAGATGGTCGGTGGCGAGCGGCCCGTACTCCTTCTCGTCGAAGATCCGGTCCAGGACGAGCGATCTGGCCTGCGGGATCTCCAGGGCCTCGGCCAGCAGGTCCCCGAAGAGGTGGACGGCGACACCGCGGTCGCGCAGCACGTCGGCGAACCCGTCGTGCTCGGCGCGCGCCCTGCGCACCCACAGCACGTCGTCGAAGAGCAGCGAGAACTTGTTGCTCGGGGTGAGCCTTTTGAGCTCGAGATCGGGCCGGTGCAGGATGACGCGGCGCAGCCGCCCGGCCTCGGAGTCGACTTGGAATCCCATGCCTCCATCCTGACCAACGGGGCGCTCGTTCACCCCCTGCCCGGAGGTTTACGGACAGCTTGTTTTCGTCCCACCGACGAGAACCGGGGGCGAGAAGCGGCGCCGAAGAGCAGGGGCAGAACCGGGGCCGCGGCCGGGGACGCACCCCAGCCGCGGCCGCCCGCTCACAGCCTCGGGTCCACCGGCTCCGACTCCAGGGCCAGTACGCCGAACACCGCCTCGTGCACCCGCCACAGCGGCTCGCCCTCGGCGAGCCGGTCCAGGGCCTCCAGGCCGAGGGCGTACTCGCGGATCGCGAGGGAGCGCTTGTGGTTCAGGAAGCGCTGGCGCAGGCGGGCCAGGTTGTCGGGGCGGGTGTACTCCGGGCCGTAGATGATCCGCAGGTACTCGCGGCCCCGGCACTTGATGCCGGGCTGGACCAGACGGCCGTGCTCGCTGCCGCGGACCAGCGCGCCGAGCGGCTTGACGACCATGCCCTCGCCGCCCCGGCCGGTCATCTCCAGCCACCAGTCGACGCCGGCCCGCACCGACTCCGGGTCGCCGGTGTCGACGTAGAGGCGCCGGGTGGTCTGGAGGAGGCCGCTCGCGTCGTGCTCCACCAGCCGGTCGAGCAGGGCGAGTTGCTCGTCGTGGGGCAGGGCGGCGAGGCTGCGGCCCTGGACGGCGAGGATCTGGAACGGGGCCAGCCGGATGCCGTCCAGGCCGTCGGTGGCCCAGCAGTAGCGCCGGTACGCCTCCGTGAAGGCGGCGGCGTCGGACGCCCGGTCGCGCTGGCGCGCCAGCAGGTCGGTCACGTCGACACCGCGGGCCGCCGCGCCCTCCAGCGCGGCCAGCGCGTCCGGGAACACCGCCCCGGACGCGGCGCCCACCGCCGCGTACTGCGAGCGCAGCAGCCCGGACGCCTTCAGCGACCAGGGCATCAGCTCGGCGTCGAGCAGGAGCCAGTCCGTGTCGAGGTCGTCCCAGAGGCCGGCCTCGCTGATCGCCGTCCGCAGGCGGCCCAGGATCAGCTCCGTCACCGCCTCGTCGTCGAAGAACGGACGACCCGTTCGGGTGTAGAGAGAGCCCGTGGGAGCCGCGGCGCCCTCGACGCCGAAGCGCTTGCGGGCCGCCTCCGCGTCCCGGCAGACCAGGGCGACCGCCCGCGAGCCCATGTGCTTCTCCTCGCACACGACCCGCTCGACACCGTCCTCCTTGTACTGCGCGAACGCCTCCTCCGGGTGCTCCAGGTAGCCCTCGACCCGCGAGGTGGCGGTCGGCGCCATGGTCGGCGGGAGGTACGGCAGGAGCCGCGGGTCCACCGCGAAACGGCTCATGACCTCCAGGGCCGCGGCCGCGTTCTCCTCCCGGACCGACACCCGGCCCGCGTGCCGGGTCTCGACGACCCGGCGGCCGTGCACGTCCGCCAGGTCCAGCGGCCGCCCGTCCTGCCCGCCGGGCGCCTCCGCCTTCAACGGCTTGGTCGGCTCGTACCACACCTGCTCGGCCGGTACGTCGACCAGTTCGCGCTCCGGCCAGCGCAGCGCGGTCAGCTTGCCGCCGAAGACGGCGCCGGTGTCCAGGCAGATGGTGTTGTTGAGCCAGCTGGCCTCCGGGACCGGGGTGTGGCCGTAGACCACGGCCGCCCGGCCCCGGTAGTCCTCCGCCCACGGGTAGCGCACCGGCAGGCCGAACTCGTCGGTCTCGCCGGTGGTGTCGCCGTACAGGGCGTGCGAGCGGACCCGGCCCGAGGTGCGGCCGTGGTACTTCTCCGGCAGCCCGGCGTGGCAGACGACGAGCTTGCCGCCGTCGAGGACGTAGTGGCTGACCAGGCCGTCGATGAACTCCCGTACCTGCTTCTTGAACTCCTCGCTCTCGCCCTCCATCTGCTCGATGGTCTCGGCGAGGCCGTGGGTGTGCTGGACCTTGCGGCCCTTGAGGTAACGCCCGTACTTGTTCTCGTGGTTGCCGGGCACGCACAGCGCGTTGCCCGAACCGACCATGGTCATCACGCGGCGCAGCACGGCGGGGCTGTCCGGGCCGCGGTCGACGAGGTCGCCGACGAAGACCGCCGTGCGGCCGTCCGGGTGAACGCCGTCGACGTAGCCCAACTTGCCGAGCAGCGACTCCAGTTCGGAGGAGCAGCCGTGGATGTCGCCGATGATGTCGAAGGGGCCGGTGAGGTGGGTCAGGTCGTTGAAGCGCTTCTCGGTGACGACGGTGGCGTTCTCGATGTCCTCCACCCCGCGCAGGACGTGCACCTTGCGGAAGCCCTCGCGCTCCAGGTGCCTCAGGGAGCGGCGGAGTTCGCGGGTGTGGCGCTGGATGACCCGGCGGGGCATGTCGGCCCGGTCGGTGCGGGACGCGTTGCGCTCGGCGCACACGTCCTCCGGGACGTCGAGCACGATGGCGATGGGCAGCACGTCGTACTGCTTGGCCAGGTCGATCAGCTGACGGCGGGCGTCCTGCTGCACGCTGGTCGCGTCGACGACCGTGCGGCGGCCCGCGGCGAGGCGCTTGCCCGCGATGTAGTGCAGGACGTCGAAGGCGTCCCGGGTGGCGCTCTGGTCGTTCTCGTCGTCGGAGACGAGGCCCCGGCAGAAGTCGGAGGAGATGATCTCCGTCGGCTTGAAGTGCCGGTGGGCGAAGGTGGACTTGCCCGAGCCTGAGGCGCCGACGAGGACGACGAGGGAGAGGTCGGTGACGGGCAGGACCCGCCCCGCGGTCTTGGCCTGGTTCTCGGTCATGCCGCCTTCGCCTCCTTCTCGTTCACGTTCTTGATGTCGAACACGGCCATCTGGGTGGGCGGTCCCACCTCCGGGTCGTCGGGTCCGACGGGCACGAACTCCACGCCGTAGCCGTGTCGTTCGGCCACCGCCTCGGCCCAGGTCCGGAACTCCTCGCGCGTCCACTCGAAGCGGTGGTCGCCGTGCCGGACGTGCCCGGCCGGGAGGCTCTCCCAGCGGACGTTGTACTCGACGTTCGGGGTGGTCACGAGGACCGTGCGCGGGCGGGCCGAGCCGAACACCGCGTACTCCAGGGCGGGCAGCCGCGGCAGGTCGAGGTGCTCGATGACCTCGCTGAGCACGGCGGCGTCGTAGCCCTTGAGCCGGTTGTCGGTGTAGGCGAGCGAGCCCTGCATGAGCTTCACGCGGGAGGCCTGCCGCTCGCCCATCCGGTCCAGCTTCAGACGCCGGGAGGCGATGGTGAGCGCCCGCATCGACACGTCCACGCCGACGATCTCGGTGAACCGGACGTCCTTGAGCAGTGCCTGCACCAACTGGCCCTGTCCGCAGCCCAGGTCGAGCACCCGGGCGGCGCCGGACGCGTGCAGCGCGGCGACGATCGCGTCCCGGCGCTGCACGGCGAGCGGGGTCGGCTTCTCCTCGGTCTCCCCCTCGGCCTCGACCGCGTTGTCGATCTCCTCGACCTCGCTGTCGTCCGCCTCCGCGAGCCGCACCAGCTCCAGGCGCTCCATGGCCTGCCGGGTCAGCGACCAGCGGCGGGACAGGTAGCGGCTGGTGATCAGCTTCTGCTCCGGGTGGTCGGGCAGCCAGCCCTCACCGGCGCGCAGCAGCTTGTCGACCTCGTCGGGAGAGACCCAGTAGTGCTTGGCGTCGTCCAGGACGGGGAGCAGGACGTAGAGGTGGCGCAGCGCGGCGGCGAGGGTGCGGCCCTCGGACTCCAGGACGAGGCGTACGTAGCGGGACTCGCCCCACTCCGGGAACTGGACGTCCAGCGCCACGGGCTCGACGGTGACCGCCCAGCCGAGCGGCTCGAAGAGCTTGCGTACGAGGTCGGGGCCACCTCGGGCGGGCAGCGCGGGCACCTCGATGCGCAGCGGCAGCGGCTGCTCGGCGCGCTCGGGCCGGGCGTTGCACACGCCCCGCATCGCGCTGGAGAACACACCGCTCAGCGCGACGGCGAGCAGTGAGGAAGCGGCGTACGGGCGGTCGTTGACGTACTGGGCGAGTGCCGCGTCCGGGGCGCCGCCCCGGCCCTTGCCCTTGCCGCGCCGGACCAGTGCCACCGAATCCACCTCCAGCAGCAGCGCCGCCGTGCAGCGCTCGGCGTCCGCCTCCGGGTAGAGGACGTGCGCCTTGCCGTAGGACGTGGAGAACACCTGCGCCTTGTCCGGATGCTTGTGCAGCAGGAAGCCGAGGTCGGTCGCGGGGCGCTCGGGGGTGCCGGTGGTACTGATGGTCAGGAACATGCGGAGGGCCTCTCCGGCGGGTCGATGTGGTGGACGAGTTCGCTGGTGCCGTGCGCGCGAAAGCCCCCAGGACGGTGATCCTGGGGGCTCGGCAGGACGACTCGTCCTACGATCGCACACCCCGGCCGACCGGCGCTTTCGTTTATCCCACCCGCTGTCGCGCCTACTCCTCCACCCTCTTCCAGGGGCCCACGCCCAGCTTCCCGGTGGTGCCGAGGTCGAGGTGCGGCGTGACCATCACGGGTGCGGCTCCGGGCTTCGCCACGACACGGACGTAGGGGGCGTTGACCGCGGTACCGGACTGGGTGGTGTTGCGCCACTCGATGACGGACCGCGCGCGCTCGCGTGGCTTGAGGGTCACGAGCCGGGGCGGGTCGTCGGCTCCGGGATCGCCTGAGATGCCGCCGCTGCCGTGCAGGATCTTCACACCGTCGACCTGCTTGTGGTCCTCGTCGAGAAGCGTCAGTTCGGGATAGCCCTCGATCTTGTACTCGCCGGTCCCGCAGTTCTCCACCCACAGCCCCACGACCCGCAGTCCCATGGCCGCGTCGCCCTGGTCCGCCGTGACCCAGACCCCGGAGGGCGGGCACGCGCCCACGTCGGTGGGCGCCTCGTCCGCGGGGACGCTGGTCACTTCGAGGACCTTCACGTTGGTCACCGGGGACGCGCCCGGCGGCAGCTTCCCCATGTCGACGCTCCGCCGCACGGTCTTGCCCGGGGCGACATCGCCCACGGTCCGGCGCAGGTTGGTCATCGCCCCGCCGTCGGCCGAGAGGAAGGTGAACACGATGGTGTACGTCAGCGCTTGACTGCCGTCGTTGGTGACCTCGTAGGCGGCCGAAACCTCGGAGGTGCTGCCGCCGGACGGGACCATCATGGCGGTGATCCGCACGCCGTCCTTGCCCGGGTCGGAGACGGGGGTCTGCCCTCCGCTCCTGCTGCTCCGGCTGCTTCCCGTGCCCTGGGGGTCGGCGTGTTCGGATCCGCATCCGGCGACCAGCAGGACGGCGGCGAGGGCGGGGAGTAAGGGGGTGGCTCTTCGCATCCGGCCACCTCATCAGCGCGGGACCGCTCCCACTGTGGCGGAGGCCATAGTTCCGGTCACAGGCCTGTCACAGAGAGGGCGCCTTCCCCGGTCGGCGGGGTCTCACCGACCGGGGATCGCCCGTGGCGCGGTGCTACGACAGCTGCGACTGGACCTGGGCGGAGATCAGCTCCAGGTGGTCGAGGTCGTCCAGGTCGAGGATCTGGAGGTAGATCCGCCGGGAGCCGATCTCGGCGTACCGGCCGATCTTCTCGACGACCTCGGCGGGGGTGCCGGCCAGACCGTTGGCCTTCAGTTCGTCGACCTCGCGGCCGATGGCGGCCGCACGGCGGGCGACCTCCTGGTCGTCCTTGCCGACGCAGGCCACGAGGGCGTTGGAGTAGACGAGTTCGTCGCCGCGGCCGATCTCCTCGGCGGCCGCCCGCACCCGGCCGAACTGGCGCTCGCTGTCCTCGACGGAGCCGAAGGGCATGTTGAACTCATCGGCGTAGCGGGCGGCGAGCCGTGGGGTGCGGGAGGCTCCCTGACCGCCGATCAGGACCGGGATCTTCGCCTGGGCGGGCTTGGGCAGCGCGGGCGAGTCCTTGAGGTCGTAGTACGTGCCGTGGAAGTCGAAGCTCTTGCCGGCCTCGGTCTTCCACAGCCCCGTGACGATCGCCAGCTGCTCTTCGAGGCGGGCGAACTTCTCCTTGGGGAACGGTATGCCGTAAGCGGTGTGCTCCTCCTCGTACCAGCCCGCGCCCAGGCCGAGTTCGACCCGGCCGCCGGACATCTGGTCGACGCCGGCGACCTGGATGGCGAGCACGCCGGGCAGCCGGAAGGTGGCGGCGGTCATCAGCGTGCCGAGCCGTATGCGCTTGGTGTCGCGGGCGAGGCCGGCCAGGGTGATCCAGGCGTCGGTGGGGCCGGGGAGACCGTCCACGGAGCCCATCTTCAGATAGTGGTCCGACCGGAAGAAGGCGTCGAAGCCGAGGTCCTCGGTGGCCTTGGCCACGGTGAGCAAGGTGTCGTAGGTGGCCCCCTGCTGGGGCTCGGTGAAGATGCGGAGATCCATGCCTTCCATCCTGCATCCCGTGCCTCGCGTCAACCCCACCGGTCCCCCGCAGTGACCGGGTCCGGCGGTGATCGTTGGTCGGGCGGTGCCGGACCACCCGGCGCCCGCGCCCGGCTGGTCAGCGCCGGGGCGTCACCCGCATCGGCCTCCGCGGGGGCCAGGCCGAGGAGGCCGTTCATGTCCGGGATGTCCGAAGAGACCGTGCCGCCGCAGGGTGGGGGCCCAGCGGGGCAGCCGAAGGGGCTGCTGCAGCAGATGGAGGAGCTGATGGCGGCGCTGAACGCGGACCTGTCGGCGTTGGACGCGGATTTTCAGTCGGCCGGGGGGTCGGGGCGAGCGTCCGTCGACGAGGCTGACGTCGGCTGAGTCGCCCTCTCCTGAGGGCTGCGCCCCCAGACCCCCGTCGGCCTGAACGGCCTCGCCCTCAATCGCCGGACGGGCTGAGCACTGCCCGGCTCCGTCTCACCGCTCCGGCAACACCTGATCCCGGTCCGCCAGCTTCCGCAGCATCTCCAGGACACGGTCCCGCGACTCGTCCGCCGCGTCGATCGCCTCCATGCACTGCCAGTACGTGCCTTCGTCGTCCGCCGCGCTGGCGACGCCGACGAGGGCGATGCCGACCTCGCCGAGGAGGCCGCCGAGGCAGAGGAGCGTTTGGCGGGCGTCGTCGAGGGCGGTGAGCTGGGCGGCACGTAAGTTCCCGGGATCGAGGGCCGGTGCGTTCAGCACACCGCAGCCTCTGCCCGCCAGTTCGGTCAACCCCAGTGCCTCGCCTCGCAGTTCGGGCGGCCCGGAGACCGCGAGCCGACTGCCTATCGCCTGTGCCAGGGCCTGCGCCTGCCACACCTCCGTCAAGATCTCCGGCACTCCACGGCTGCCCGCGAGGGCGAGCCTGCTCGTGAGAATGAGCCGCACAGCGTCCATGCGCCGCCCCCGTCTGTCCTGACGCGCTTCTCGCACGTCCACCCAAACACCCTTGTCCACTACCCAGAGTGAAGGCGTGTGGGACGAAAAGCCAGAGCTGGGGGGAAATTTGTGGACAACAAATCGGTTTCGGACGGCTTGTTGAACACGTAGCGTAATAGCGGACCGGGTGACTCCCCCGCGCTACGGCGCCGGGAACCTCCGCTCGTTGCGGTCGATCTTCGCGTCCAGTGCCGCCAGCGGATCGATGCCGAGCACGGTGCACAGTTGCAGCAGGTACGCGAGCACGTCCGCGACCTCGTCGGTGACCCGGTGCGCGGTCTCGGGGGCGTCCATGACGCGGGCCGACTCCTCGGGCGTCAGCCACTGGAAGATCTCGACGAGTTCGGAGGCCTCCACGCTGAGCGCGGCGACGAGGTTCTTGGGGGTGTGGTACGGCTGCCAGTCGCGGACGGCCGCGAAATCGGCCAGCCTGCGTTGCAGCTTCGCCACGTCGAGGTGTTCTGTCACGGGTCCAGGTGTACCACCGTGACGCCGTCCGCCCCGGCGGCCCAGGAGGCGTCGCTCACCGCGCCGACGAGGCGGATGTGGCCGCGGTCGCACATCCGTGCCGCGAGCCGCAGCAGTTCGCCGCGCTGGCGTACGTCCAGGCACCGGTCGAAGCCGTCGGCGAGCACGGTGAGCGTCTGCAGGGCGGCGGGCACCTCGCCGGCCGGGTCGACCTCCAGCACGCCCGGGCCGGTGAGCAGGGTGAGCGCGAGGGCGACGTAGCGCAGTTCGCCGTCGCCCAGCCGCCCGAACACCGTGCGCGTGCCGTCGCCCCGGTCCAGCAGGGCGCGGACCCTGCCGTCGCCGAGGGGTTCGGCGTGTACGTCCACGATCTCTCCGGTGCATCCGGCCCGTACGGCGGCCACGAGCTGGGCGTACCGTCGGCCGCACTCGGCGCGGGTGCGCCACAGGACGTCGGCGAGGTTGTCGCAGCCGCCGAGCAGGCGTCCGGAGCCGGTGGGGACGGGGATGCGCATCCGGGCGGGGCGGGGGTCGCAGGGGAAGACGGAGCGCAGGGCGACCACCATCTGTTCGGCGGCGGCGAGCACCCGGCGCTGTCCGCCGGTGCGGCCGGCCACGCGCAACGGGAGCAGCGCGGTGCCGAGCCGGTCGTCGGGCAGGGTCGCCCGGGTCACCGGCGACGAACCGCCCGTGTACCAGGCGGCCCGCACGACCCGCCGGTCCGGTTCGCACAGGGCGGTCTCGAGCAGCACCAGCCCGTCGGCCGTCAACCGCTCGCCCGCGAGCCGCAGGTGGGGTTCGGCCTGCACAGCCACGTCCAGCCGGACGGGCCCCTCGGGGCCGTCGGCCGTACAGCCGATCCGGAAGCCGCGGCGGCGCTGTCCGTCCGGCCGTGCCCGGTCCGGGACACAGGCGACCGGATCGGGGAACGCCTCCCCGAGCTCGGCCCCACCGCCGAGCCGCGCCAGCGCCGCGAACGCGCGCAGCGCGCTCGTCTTGCCGCTGCCGCTGGGTCCGGCGACGAGCGTGAGCGGCCCGAGCGGTAACCCGACACGCCGGTGCCGGGCGAAGGCGGAGAGCCTGAGCTCGGTGAGGTGGGGTCGGTCGGGGCGCCTTCCGGACACAGCTGCGGGCGCCTGTGACTGCGGGGACAACGGGGGAGACGGGGGCGACGGGGAAGGGGGCACGGACTTGGACGGCGAAGCCATGACCGGACCGTAGGCCTCCGCTCCAGGGCCGAACCGTTCCGCCCCCGCACGGTTCCCACGAACGGGCGACCACACCGGTTGCCGAACACCCGGGCGGACCGGCTCGGCCGGCCCAGGACGCGAAGGGACCGCGCGCCGGCCGGTCACCACACAGCCCGGCGCGCCCCGGGGGGACGAGCGGCGGTGCCGGCTCTCCCGTCGGCCCTCACACCCCGGGCATCCCCGCCCCCTCCATGAGCCCGCTGACCTCCGTGCCCGGTGGGGTCAGCAGGAAGACGTTGCGGTCGACGCGGTGCATGCCGCTGGCCAGGCCGAAGACGACGCCGGTGCTGAAGTCGAGGACGCGCTTGGCGACCTCGGTCTCCGCGCCGGTGAGGTCGAGGAGGACCGGGATGCCCGCCATGAGGGTCTCGGCGACCTCGCGGGCGTCGGCGAAGACGTTGACGCGGAGGACGACGAAGCGCCGGCGGGCCTCCGTCTCCGCTTCCGGGAGGGTGCGGTGGCCGACTGCGGACGGCCAGGCGTCCCGGCCCCGCAACGGCACGACCTGGGCGAGCCCTTCCCACTGCTCATCGGTGACGTCGTAGCGGTTCACCGGCTCCCCCCGAACTGACTCGCCTTCAATGCCTGCACCAGCCAATTCTTACGCCAAGTCACCCGTTCAGCCCAACAGCGACACGGTGCGCGACCGTCACAGGGGTCTCATCCCGCCAGGCCTTACCCCCCTCACACCGGACTCTTCACCTCCGATGGCAACCCGCTCACCGGCCCCGATTACCGTCCGGTGGCGTGCAGTTGGCAGAGAAACGGGCGCAGACGCAGCCGGTGGCGCCCGTCCGGCGGATCCGTCCGATGCCGTCCGTCGTCGTGGAGGAACCGGCCCCCGCGCAGTGGCACCGCGTCCTGACCCTGCTCGCCGACGTCAGTCTGTTCGTCGGGACGCGTTCGGTGTGGACACAGGCGGCCACCCACCGGCTCCCCGTGGCCGCGGTCGTCTCCGTCTGCTACGCCTCGATCCTGGTGTGCGGTGTGCTCACCCTCGTGGTCCGCGGCGCTCGCGCGCTGGCACGCCTCGACCTGTGCGTGCTGGTGACGGCCGTGACGCTCACCCTGTGCGCGTGGATCATGCTGCACAGCGGCGGCGACGAGGCGGACCTCACCACCCAGGCGGCACGGGAGCTGCTCGCGGGCCACGCCGTCTACGGGCAGCCGTGGCCCTGGCTGTTCAGCCACGGCGTCGCCCTCACCCCGACGGTCTCCGGCGGCTACGACTTCACCTACGGCTATCCCCCACTGGCCCCGCTGCTGACCGTGCCGCTGCTGTGGCTGGGCCACGGCGGCGCCCCGGCGACGGCGGTGAGCACCGGGGCCCTAGTCGTGGCCACCGTGACGCTGTGGCGGATGCTGCCGGTGCCGTGGCGGTCGGCGGCGACCATGGCGTGCCTGGGCTTCGCCTTCCTCCCGTCGTACGGCCGCCTCGGCTATCCGGCGATCCTGGCCCTGGCCCTGCTGGTGCCGGTCGTGGTGCGGTGGCCGCGGATCGGGTGGGGCGGGCGGCTCGGCGCGGCGGGCGTCGCGCGGGCGGCGTGTCTGGGGGCGGCGTGCGCGGCGCAGCAACTCCCCTGGTTCCTGGCGCCGTTCCTGCTGGCCGGGATCTACGCGGTGCGGCGGGGGGAGCTGGGGCCGCGGGCGGCCGGGGCGGTGGTGCTGCGGGTGGTCGGGGTCGCCGTCACGGTGTGGGTGCTGATCAACGCGTACTTCGTCGTGCACGAGCCGCGGACCTGGCTGGCGGGCGTGGCGCTGCCGCTGACGCAGGGCGCGGTGCTGCACGGTCAGGGCCTGGTGGGCGTGTCCCTGTACCTGACGAACGGCGGGGACCGGCTCGACTGGTACTCCCACGCGAGCATGCTGCTGGCGGCGGGGCTGCTGGCGCTGTTCGTGCTGTTCGTCCGCCGGCTGGGGCCCGCGGCGACCGTGCTGCCCTGGTGCGCGTTCTACGTGGCGACCCGGTCGCAGGACGGCTACTACCTGATGATGACGCCACTGTGGCTGGCGGCCGCGGTCACCGCGCCCCTTCAGGAGTTCGCCGGCGCGTGGCAGCCGCGCCCGCGGCTCCTGTCCGGGTCGCGCCGCCGACCGGCCCGGCTGACGGCGGCGCTGCTCACGCTGGCCCCGGCGCTGGTGAGCGCGGTGGTGGCGGTGACGGGGTCGCCACCGTTGCGGATGCAGGTCGTGGCGGTGCACCGGGCCGGGCCGGGCGCCGTCTCCCGGCTGGCGCTCCAGGTCACCAACACGGGAGGGCGTGCGCTGGCGCCGCACTTCACCCTCACCACCGGGCAGGGCATGGACCCGTACTGGTCGATCGCCGCGGGCCCGGCCACGCTCCCCGCCCATACGACGGCACGCTATGAACTGCGGCCACCCTCGGGGAGGTTCGGCCTGCCCCGGCCGGACACCCGGATCCGGTTGCGTGCCTTCACGGCCGACCCGCAGACGTTGTCGAGCACGGACGTGCGGGATGCCCTGGAGCCTTCGAGGTGACGGGCGTCAGGCCGGCGTACGGGTGAAGCGGAGCGTGGTGGTGACCGCGGTCAGACCGCGCATCATGCCGAGCTGGTTCCAGCCCATGCCGAACTGCGAGCGGTCCACGCTGAGTTCCGCCTCCACGGTGAGCGCGTCGCCGTCGGCCTGCACCAGGCGTGCGGTCAGGCTCTGCGGCCTGCTGATGCCGCGCACGGTCAGCTGACCGACGACCTGCACGGTGGAGTCCGCCCGGAGCTCGGCACTGCGGACCGCGAAGGTGATCTCGGGGTGGTTGTCGACGTCGAAGAAGTCCGCCGACCTCAGGTGGGTGTCGCGCTTGGCGTGCTTGGTGTCGAGGGAGGCCGCGTCCAGGGTCAGGGTGCCGACGGCGGACCCGTCGGACCGGACCTCGCCCTGGCCGGCGACGCCGGTGAAGGTGCCCTTCACGGTCACCAGGCCCCACATCGTCTTGTGCTGGAGGGCGACGGTGGAGGCGCTCGCGTCGAGCTGCCACAGACCGGTTTCCACGGCGACGGTCATGATCTTTCTCCTGCCGGAGTAGTTCAAATTTGGATGACGGCGATGACGGACAGGCTAGCCATTTATCCAAATCTGAACAACCCATGTTCTGCAAATTTGGACAACAGATAGACTCGGAGGCATGGCAGACCCCGATGAGCACCCCGCCGACCTGCCCGAATGCCCCAACGCCCAGGGCGGTGGACTGCTGCCGCCCGAGCTGCGCGCCTGGATGCTCATGCTGGCCATGACGGGCGCGGTGGAGCAGCGGCTGGGCTCCGCCGTGAAGGAGAGCCTGGACGTCTCGCACGACGAGTTCCTGATCCTGTGCCTGCTGGCGGAGCAGCCCGCGGACAGCCACAGCCTGCGCATGACCCGGATCGCGGAGCTCCTCGGCCGCCCGAAGACCCGGCTCACCTACCAGATCGCCTGCCTCCAGCACGCCGGCCTCGTCACCCGCCGGTCGGTCTGCGGCGACAAACGCGGCGTCGAGGTCGCCCTCACCGCCAAGGCCCGGCAGTTGCTGGAGGAGGCCTCCGGGCCCCTCGCCGAGACGGTCACCCAGGCGCTGGAGAGGTTCACGGGCCCGGCCCAACGGGAGGCGGTGTCGGCGCTGCTGCCGGACCCCGCCGCGGGCTGCCCGGCACCCGTACCGCCCGCGGCGGACCACTGAGGCGCACGCGGCGGAAGGCCGAGGTTGCCCGCCCGGCCGCCTGGGTACCCGGCGCCTGCCGTGCCCCGGGTGCGGTCGTCGTTCGTTGCCGGGCTTTCACAGGAGGACTCCATGGGCGCGCCGAGCCTGCCCGATCCCGTTGTCCGACCCTCGGCCGCTCCTCCGGTGGACCCGGCCGCGCTGGCACGGGCACTGGGCGAACGCGTGGACGGAGAGGTGCGGTTCGACGCCGGGAGCCGGGCCGCGTACGCGACGGACGCCTCCAATTTCCGGCAGACGCCGATCGGCGTGGTCGTCCCCCGGACGCCCGAGGCGGCCGCGGAGGCCGTCGCCGTCGCCCGGGAGCACGGCGCGCCCGTGCTGTCGCGGGGCGGCGGGACGAGTCTGGCCGGCCAGTGCACCAACACGGCCGTGGTGATCGACTGGTCCAAGTACTGCGACAAGCTGGAGTCCGTCGACGAGGACGCCCGCACCTGTGTCGTCCAGCCCGGCATCGTGCTGGACGCGCTCAACCGGCAACTCGCGCCGACCGGGCTGCGCTACGGCCCTGAGCCCGCCACCCACGCCAACTGCACCATCGGCGGCATGATCGGCAACAACTCCTGCGGCGCCACCGCACAGGCGACCGGCAAGGTCGTCGACAACGTCGCCCGCCTGGAGGTGCTGCTGTACGACGGCACCCGCTTCTGGTGCGGCGAGACCGGCGACGAGGAGTACGCCGAGATCGAGAGGCAGGGGGACCTGCGCGCCACCGTGTACCGGCGACTGCGCGCCCTGCGGGACACCTACGCCGACGAGATCCGCCGCCGCTACCCGGACATCCCGCGCCGGGTCTCCGGCTACAACCTCGACTCCCTGCTCCCCGAGCACGGCTTCGACGTCGCCGGGCTGCTCGTCGGCAGCGAGTCGACGCTGGTGACCGTCCTGCGGGCGGAGCTGGAACTGGTGCCGGTCGTGAAGGAACGGACCCTGGTGGTGCTGGGGTTCGAGACCATCGACCGGGCCGCCGACGCCGTACCGACGATCCTGCCGTACGAGCCGATGGCGCTGGAGGGCGTCGACGCGCGGCTGGTCAGGGACGAGCGGATCAAGTCGCTCAACACCAAGGCGCTGGCGGAGATGCCGGACGGAAACGCCTTCCTGATGGTGCAGTTCGGCGGGGACACCGTCGAGGAGGCCGACGAGCGGGCCCACCGGATGCTGGACGGGCTCGACGAGAGCGAGCACGACCCGGAGGTCGCGTTCCTCGACGAGCCCGCCCACGAGGACGAGTTGTGGCAGGTGCGCGAGGCCGGTCTCGGCGCCACCGCGCACATCCCCGACAAGCCCGACACCTTCGAGGGCTGGGAGGACTCGGCGGTCCCGGTCGACCGGCTGGGCGACTACCTGCGCCGACTGCGGGGCCTGTTCGAGGAGTTCGGCTACCAGAGCGACACGGGGCCCAGCCTGTACGGCCACTTCGGGCAGGGCTGCGTGCACACCCGTATCCCCTTCGACCTGTACTCCGCCGACGGGGTGGCGACCTATCGCCGGTTCATGGAGCGGGCGGCCGATCTCGTCACGGAGTTCGGCGGGTCCTTCTCCGGGGAGCACGGGGACGGGCAGAGCCGGGGCGAGCTGCTGCCGCGGATGTTCGGGCGGACGCTCGTCGAAGCGTTCGGGCGGCTCAAGGCGGTGTTCGACCCGCTGGACCGGATGAACCCCGGGAAGGTGGTGGCGCCGTACAGGCTCGACGAGAACCTGCGGCTCGGCGCCGACTGGGCGCCGTACGACGAACGGGAGCTGCACTTCCGCTTCCCGCACGACGGGAACTCCTTCGCGCAGGCCACGAACCGGTGCGTCGGCGTCGGCAAGTGCCGTCAGCACACCAACGACGGCGGTGCGGTGATGTGCCCGTCGTACCAGGTGACCCGGGAGGAGGAGCACTCCACGCGCGGGCGGGCCCGGCTGCTGTTCGAGATGGTCGACGGGCACGGCGACAGCGCGATCCGGGACGGCTGGCGGTCGGAGGCGGTCAAGGACGCCCTCGACCTCTGTCTGGCCTGCAAGGGGTGCAAGAAGGACTGCCCGGCCGACGTCGACATGGCCACCTACAAGGCGGAGTTCCTGTCCCATCACTACGAGGGCCGTCCCTGGCGCAGGCCCCGCTCGGACTGGTCGATGGGCTGGCTGCCGGCGGTGGCGCAGGTGGTGGGCCGCACCCGGCTCGGGCCGGCCGTGAACGCCCTCACCCATACGCCGGGCCTCGCGCGGGCGGCCACGGCGGTCGCGGGCGTCGAGGACCGGGAGATGCCGCTGTTCGCGAAGGAGACGCTCCAGCAGTGGCATCGGCGTCACGAGCCGCGTGGCGACGGCTCCCGCGGGACCGTGATGCTGTGGCCGGACACGTTCACCAACTCCTTCCACCCGCACATCGGCCGGGCGGCGGTCCATGTGCTGGAGGAGGCGGGCTGGCGGGTGGAGATCCCCCAGGAGCCGCTGTGCTGCGGCCTCACCTGGATCTCGACCGGCCAACTGGCCACCGCCGAGCGCGTCCTGACCCGGACCGTGCGCCGTCTCGCCGGGCATCTGCGGGAGGGCGGTCTGGTGCTGGGCCTGGAGCCGAGCTGTACGGCCGTCTTCCGTTCCGACGCCGGGGAACTGTTCCCCGGCGACCGTGACGTGCGCAGGCTGAGCAGCCAGACGGTGACCCTGGCCGAGCTGCTCACCGAGCACAGCCCCGGGTACGAACCGCCGCAGGTCCCCGCCCACGCCGCCCATGCCCTCGCCCAGGTCCACTGCCACCAGCACGCGATCACCGGCTGGGACGCCGACCGTGAGCTGCTGCGCCGCGCCGGGGTCGACGCCGCACAGCTGGAGTCAGGTTGCTGCGGCCTGGCCGGCAACTTCGGCTTCGAACGCGGCCACCTGGACGTCAGCGAGGCCTGCGCGGAACGCGTCCTGCTGCCCCGCCTGCGCGAGGCCGACGCCGGCACGGTCGTCCTCGCCGACGGCTTCAGCTGCCGCACCCAGATCCACGAGTTCGACAGCGGCGGCCACGAGGGCGTCCACCTCGCCGAACTGCTGGCCACCGCACTCCCCCACGCCCCCGCCAGCGCCTACGCCACCGCCCCGGACGCCCGCCCCACGCCACCGCCCCGGACGCCCGCCCCACGCCCCCGGGCCGCACGGCCCGCGCCCTCGCCGTCGCGGGGGCGGGGCTCGTGGGAGTGGGGGCGGCGGCGGGGCTCGGCGGGGTCGTGCGACGCAGGTTCCGCGGCTGAGCCGACGGGGGCAGCGGGGGTCGCCGGCAGCGGCCTCGGCGCGCCCGGCCGCGCCCTCGCCTCAAGGCACGCCCGACGCCTGGGTCGACCGGCAGGACGGAGGCGGTGACAGGACCGGGCGCCGCACCGCCCGCCTCCCTGCATGGGAGGGGCGGGCCATGCGCCGTGGACGGCGGCCCCATCGTCAGGCGACGGCCCCCGTGGCGCCCTTCGCCCGGGCCATGGCGCCGCGAGCAGTGGCAGTGGCCCCGTGGTCACGCGACGGCCCGTGTGGCGCCCTCCGCCTCGGCCAAGAGGTCCGTCAGGGTCGCGCGGGCGCGGGCCACGCGGGAGCGGATCGTGCCGACGGGGCAGCCGTCGGCCTCGGCCGCCTCCGCGTAGGGCACTCCCAGGAGCTGGGTCATGACGAACGCCTCGCGGCGCTCCTCGGGCAGCGCGGCGAGCAGGTCGAGCAGCGCGACCCCGTCGTCGAACCCGGGCAGGCCGCACGGCTGGGCCCGCTCGACCGCCGCCTGCCAGTCCGGGACGTCGGCGGGACGGGGCCGCGCGGAGGCGTACCGGTAGCTGTCGAACACCGCCCGGCGGGCGATGGACAGCAGCCAGGTGCGCGCCGAGGAACGGCCCTCGAAGCGGTGCAGGCTGCCCAGCGCCCGCAGGAACGTGTCCTGGGCCAGGTCGTCCACCGCCTCGGGGTCGGCGCAGAGGTGGGCGACGTAGCGCAGCACGTCCCGGTGCAACGCCCGCACGAAGTGCTCACCGGCGGCACGGTCGCCGCCGCGGGCGGCCAGGGCCCACGCGGTGATGGAGGCGTCACGGGACCGCGCCTCCTCCCTATCGAACTCGCTCTTCTTGGCCCTCGCGGCCTTCTCCGGGGCCGTCGGCAGGACGGTGGCGATCACTTGGGGTCCTTCTCGGTCGTCCCGGGGCGGGCCGGCCCAGGTGTGGGCACGGCGGTCCGCCGTCCGGGGTGGGGAGACGGCCGTACGACGTCCGTGGTGGGCGTACGGCCGAGACCCGAGGCGCGCAGGGGCAGCCTCGGGGTGCCGGCTGTCGTCAGGCGACAGCGGTCCCCGCCGGGGGACCCCGGGAGATGATCGAGTGGACGAGGAGGAGAAGCCGAGGGGCGCTCGTGGCGCGGCGTCGGCGCAGCGGCGGGCGGGGGTGGTGGGACGGCGCGGGCAGCGCGAGCAGCAGTCGTAGCGGAGCGGCGAGCCATCCTGCGACCGCCCGCAGGATGCGGAAGGCGGCCCGCTCCCCGTGGGCCAGCCACAGGCCGCACAGCAGTGCGGCCAGGAGGTGGGCGCCGAGCATGCCGAGGGACGAGGTGCCGTCACCCGCGCCCGGGCCCAGGGAGTCCATGTGGCCCATGTGCCCCATGGAGCCCATCTGTCCGTGCCCCGTGTGCGCCATGTCCAGGGAGTCCATGGCCATCGCGCCCATGACATGGCGCACGGCACCCGTGTCGGGCTGCGCCAGCGAGAACGCCGAGTGCAGTGCCGTCTGGGCGGCGACCACGACCGACACGATCAGCGGCAGCCCGCGTTCCCGCCCGGCCAGGCCCCAGCCCGCCGCGCCGGTCACGCCGAAGGCGGCCGCCAGGGTCCACCAGGGCACGTGGACGCCGGACATCATGACGTGGCCCAGGGCGGCGAGCAGCACACAGACGGCCGCGAACACCGCGGCCCGTACTGCGCGAGCGCCCCACCCTGTCGTCATGGCGCCTCATCCTCGCATCCAGGCGTCGATCCTCGTGCCTGGGTACGGAATTCACGCCCGGTGCACTCACCGTGAGGCTAGAGAAGCTCGCCGCTCTCCGCGTCGTCGACCTCGTGTGCGCGCAGCAGGACCGCCTCGTACTCCTCGTCCTTGCCCTGGTCCTCGAGGACGTCGGCGAGGTCGCGCAGTGCCACGGACAGCTCGTAGGACTCGGGGCCGTGGTTCTCCTCGCAGAAGCCCACCAGATCACGGAAGATCCCCTCCGCCTCATCGAGGCGACCCGACTGGTGCAGCGCGTGGGCGCGGTTCATGGTGACCTGCCGCCAGCCGTACTCCCCGCGCTCCAGATGCGCGTTCGCCTCGTCCAGCAGGGCGACGGCCCGGGGCAGTGCGTCGGCCGGCCCGTGCGGGTTCTTCCGCAGCAGGAAGGCCGCGTAGTCGTTGAGGATCTCCACGAGTGTGCCTTCGACGGACCGCTCGGAGCGGCGGGAGAAGACCTCTCTGATGATCTCCAGCGCCTGCTCGTGCGCGGCCCCCGCCTCCGCGTACCGCTTCGCGCGTTCCAGCATGCTGCCCTTGATGTTGAGGCTTCCCGCGTACTCCTCGTGCTGGACGCCGAGGCTCTGCTCGGTCACCCGCAGGGAGCGGTCCATGACCGCTCTGCTCGGTCACCCGCAGGGAGCGGTCCATGACCTCGATGGCCTCGCCCACGCGATCCCCCAGCTGTAAGCCCATGGCGAGGTTGCCGAGGTAGATGCCGTACTCCTCCTCGTCGGGGCGGCCCGCCCCCTCCGCCACGGCGACCGCCCGCCGCGAGAAGGCGACCGCCGCGTCGGTGTCGTGGTCGGACTCCCGCCGGTACACCGCGAGGCGGTCGAGCAGATGCGCCACGTCCCCGAGGCGGACGCCGAGCCTCTCGGCGTGGGCCGAAGCGGCCTCCACATGGGGCGCCCCGGTGCGCCACCGCGCCCACGACTCGTGGAAGTGCGTGTCCGGGGGCAGCGCGGCCCGCAGGAAGCGTACGGCGAAGGAGCATGCGGCGTTCTCACCGCCCGGTTTGAGGCCGACGGCGTGCCGGAGCCGTTCCTGCGTGCCCGCTCCGCAGCGCACCGACTCCCCGTCCGTGGCCACCAGCCCGCGGCTCGACAGCGAGGCGACCAGCTCCGCCACTTCGGACTCCTGCCGGACCCTGCGCCGCAACGGCGACGGCAGGGCCTCCCAACCGTCGCCGAGCGCGCTCAGCGGCAGCGGCTCCGGGGCGAGGTAGGCCAGTACGCTCAGCAGCTGGCGCTGGTCCCGGTACTGGTCCTCGGTCAGCCGCCGCCACTCGTAGGTGAACCCGGCGTCGTCCAGGCCGGGCGCGCCCGCGTCCCCGTCCTGGCGCAGCGCGGCGAGGACCGCGTAGTAGACCCGCTCGATGCCTTGCTGTGCCCGCAGGAGAGGCCGGTTTCCCTGGAGCCACATGGCGCCACGGACGCGCAGCTCCAGTGCTGTCCTTCTCGCCCGGGCGTCCGTCGACCGCGTACGCAGGGTGAACAGGTCGGGGAACTCCCCGGCCAGTTCCGCCGGCCGCCACCCGTGCTCCAGCGCGTGGGCCCACAGGAGCACCGCCTTGTCGGCCGCCCGGCCCGCGTCCCGCCAGGCGGTGGGCGGCAGTTCCGCACGCAGCCCGGTGACCGCTTGGACGACTCGCGTGGTGATCCAGGTGCCGCGCGGGAGCGGATCGGCCGGGGGGCCGACCTCGCTGAACGCGGGGAGGCGCGCGATCCTCCGCAGCAGGGCGCGCTCCTCCTCGATCGGGGATCGACCCCGCGCCCAGACCGCGTCCCTCACCAACACGAGTCCGTCACGCAGACTGTTCCAGTCTTCGGGATCCACCACGCTCGCCCCCTCGCCGGTTCGGGTTCCTCTCTTGCATACCCGGCGGGGCCGGTCGTCCGGGCACGGCGTTTCATAGATCACGGGCTCGTTTCATAGGGCCCCTCGCCTCGACCCTGAAGACATGGACAACGAGAGCAGGACGCGAGCGCGGCGGTTCCTCGCGGTGGCGACCGCCTGGAATTCGACCCACGGCGGCGTCAACACCTTCAACCGCCGGTTCTGCCGGGGATTCGCCGAAGCGGGCGCGGAGGTCTGCTGCCTGGTCTGCCACGCGACCGAGCAGGATCGCAAGGACGCGGCCGAGAGCGGGGTGCACCTCATCGAGGCGCCGGTCGTCCCCGGCACGCCGCACCTCCTGGCGCTGGCCCGCAAACCGCTGCTGCCCGTCGGTTTCACCCCCGACTACGTCGTCGGCCACGGCCGCTTCACGGGCCCGGCGGCGCAGGCCCTCGCCGAAGACCACTTCCCGACGGCCGGACGCCTGCACGTCGTGCACACGGTTCCGGACGAAACGGAATGGCACAAGACGGGCCGGGACGACGACCCGGGCGCACGGGCCGACGAACGCACCACCGTCGAGCTCGAGCTCGGCCGCACGGCCCATCGCGTACTGGCGGTCGGACCGCGCCTGCACAACCGCTATCTGAATGAGCTGTCCGCCTTCGCGTGTGCGGCACCGCTTCGTTTCGATCCCGGGTTCGATCCCGAGACGCCGGCACCCGACGCGCCGCAGGGGCCGCGCCGACCGCCTCCCGGGGAGCCGTGGAAGATCCTCCTGATGGGCCGGGCCGAGGACGACACGCTCAAGGGCCTGGACATCGCCGCGGCAGCCCTCGGCGTCGTCGCGCGCCGGCGCCGCGAGGGCCCCGAGATCGAGCTGATCGTCCGTGGTGCGCCACCGAACACATCGGCGCGGCTGCGCCGCAAGTTGGCCGCATGGTCCGAACGGGCGTCCCTGAACATCGTCGTACGGCCCTTCTCTTCGGACACCGACCGGCTCGGGGCCGACCTGCGGCGGGCCAGCCTGGTGCTCATGCCCTCACGCTCGGAGGCCTTCGGCCTGGCCGGCGCCGAGGCGATCATGGCCGGCACCCCGGTGCTGGTGAGCGGCGTCAGCGGTCTCGGCGCGCTCCTGCGCGAGGCGTTGCCCGCCGAGGACGCGGTCCGGCATGTGATCCCGGTCTCAGGGAGCGTCCGCGAGGACACGGATCGCTGGGCGCGGGCCGTCGAGGCCGTTCTCGGCGACCGAACCGCGGCCTTCGCCAACGCCGCCCGGATCCATGCGCACTTGGTGCGGCGCTACACCTGGACCACCTCGGCGGCAGGCGCCCTGGCGACCCTCGCTTCCTCCTGAGCACCCGCAGGACACCCGCGCCGCGCCCTGGAACACGGAACGTATTCCGACGCGCCATCTGACTTAAACCATTCGTTCTCTTGAATCGTTCGTGTTTAAGGCGGTAGGTTCTCCTCCATGACTTCACCCCAGCCTCCAACCACCGCCGAGGAGCTGCGTGGTGCCGGCCTGCGGGTGACGGCGGCCCGGGTCGCGCTGCTGGAGACTGTCCGGGCCGGTGATCACCTCGGTGTCGACGCGATCGCCGGCGGGGTGCGCGACCGCGTGGGCCACATCTCCCTGCAGGCCGTGTACGAGGCGCTGCACGCGCTGACCACGGCGGGACTCGTGCGCCGTATAGAACCGCCCGGCAGCCCGGCCCTCTTCGAGGGACGCGTCGGGGACAACCACCACCACCTCGTGTGCCGGTCGTGCGGTTCCGTCGCCGACGTCGACTGCGCGGTCGGCCACGCCCCGTGCCTGAGCGCGTCCGACGACCGGGGCTTCGCGATCGACGAGGCCGAGGTCATCTACTGGGGCCTGTGCCCTGCCTGTTCCACCGCCCGCAGTTCCTGAGCACCGTGATCCACCCAGTTCGGAAGGACTTCCATGACTGAGAACCACGACGCGATCGTCACCGACCCGAAGCCGGAGGAGACGAGCGGCGGCTGCCCCGTCGCGCACGGGCGCGCCCCCCACCCGACTCAGGGCGGCGGCAACCGTCAGTGGTGGCCGGAGCGACTGAACCTGAAGATCCTCGCCAAGGACCCCGTCGTCGCGAACCCGCTCGGCGAGGAGTTCGACTACGCCGAGGCGTTCCAGGCCCTCGACCTGGCGGCCGTGAAACGGGACATCGCCGAGGTACTGACCACCTCGCAGGACTGGTGGCCCGCCGACTTCGGCAACTACGGCCCGCTGATGGTCCGTATGGCCTGGCACAGCGCCGGCACCTACCGCATCAGCGACGGCCGCGGCGGTGGCGGTCGCGGTCAGCAGCGCTTCGCGCCGCTGAACAGCTGGCCGGACAACGGCAACCTGGACAAGGCCCGCCGTCTGCTGTGGCCGGTCAAGAAGAAGTACGGCCAGTCCATCTCCTGGGCCGACCTCATGATCCTCACGGGCAACGTCGCGCTGGAGACGATGGGCTTCACGACCTTCGGCTTCGGCGGCGGCCGCGCCGACGTCTGGGAGGCCGACGAGGACGTGTACTGGGGTCCCGAGACCACCTGGCTCGACGACCAGCGCTACACCGGCGACCGTGAGCTGGAGAACCCGCTCGGCGCCGTCCAGATGGGCCTCATCTACGTCAACCCGGAGGGCCCCAACGGCAACCCGGACCCGCTGGCCGCGGCCCGCGACATCCGCGAGACGTTCCGCCGCATGGCGATGAACGACGAGGAGACCGTCGCCCTGATCGCCGGCGGTCACACCTTCGGCAAGACCCACGGCGCCGGCCCGGCCGACGCGGTCGGCGCCGACCCCGAGGCCGCCTCCATGGAGCAGCAGGGCCTGGGCTGGAAGTCCACCCACGGCACCGGCAAGGGCGGCGACGCCATCACCTCCGGCCTCGAGGTGACCTGGACCACCAAGCCCACCCAGTGGAGCAACGACTTCTTCGACATCCTCTTCGGCTACGAGTGGGAGCTCACCCAGAGCCCCGCAGGCGCCAACCAGTGGGTGGCCAAGGACTCCGAGGAGATCATCCCGGACGCGCACGACCCGTCGAAGAAGCGTCGGCCCACGATGCTCACCACCGACCTCTCGCTGCGCTTCGACCCGATCTACGGCGAGATCTCCAAGCGTTTCCACGAGAACCCGGACCAGTTCGCGGACGCCTTCGCCCGCGCCTGGTACAAGCTGACCCACCGTGACCTGGGCCCGAAGTCCCTGTACCTCGGCCCGGAGGTCCCGGCGGAGACGCTGCTGTGGCAGGACCCGCTGCCGGAGGCCACGGGCGAGGTCATCGACGCCGCCGACATCGCCGGCCTGAAGGCCAAGCTTCTCGAGTCGGGCCTGACGGTCTCGCAGCTCGTGTCCACCGCGTGGGCGTCGGCCTCGACGTTCCGCGGCAGCGACAAGCGTGGCGGCGCCAACGGCGCCCGTATCCGCCTGGAGCCGCAGCGCGGCTGGGAGGTCAACGACCCGGACGAGCTCGCCCAGGTCCTGCGCGTCCTGGAGGGCGTCCAGGCCGAGTTCAACGCCGGTGCCAAGAAGGTCTCCCTGGCCGACCTGATCGTCCTCGGCGGTGCCGCCGCGGTGGAGAAGGCCGCCAAGGACGCCGGCTTCGACGTGGAGGTCCCCTTCACGCCGGGCCGTGTGGACGCCACCGAGGAGCACACCGACGTGGAGTCCTTCGCCGCGCTGGAGCCGACCTCGGACGGCTTCCGCAACTACGTCGGCAAGGGCAACCGCCTGCCCGCCGAGTACCTGCTGCTCGACCGCGCCAACCTGCTCACCCTGAGCGCCCCCGAGCTGACCGTCCTCGTCGGCGGCCTGCGCGTCCTCGGCGCCAACCAGGGCGGCTCGTCGCACGGCGTCTTCACCGAGACCCCGGGCAAGCTGACCAACGACTTCTTCGTCAACCTGCTCGACCTGGGTACGACCTGGAAGTCCACGTCCGCGGACCAGACCACCTTCGAGGGCCGCGACGCCTCGGGCCAGGTCAAGTGGACCGGCACCCGTGCCGACCTGGTCTTCGGCTCCAACTCCGAGCTGCGCGCCCTCGCGGAGGTCTACGCGAGCGACGACGCCAAGGAGAAGTTCGTGAAGGACTTCGTCGCGGCGTGGGTCAAGGTCTCCAACCTCGACCGGTTCGACCTGGTCTGATTCCTCGGCCTGGTCCGACGCGACCAGGTCTGATCAGCCACCGTCCGGGCCGGCCCTCATGGGCCGGCCCGGCGTTTTTTGTGGCCGGCGTTCGACCGGGCCGGCCTCCCGGTCACATCCACGGCATGGATGAGCCGGATACGGGATTGCGATCGCCGGGAGGATGGCGGCAGGTCCGCGGACCGCTCATAGTCGTCCCAACCCGCCCGCCGCTGTCCGGACCAGCCGCCGGTGCGGGGCCTCCCCCGGTGTGCCGGGCGCCGTCGGCGGCGCCCCCGACGGCATGCCCTCTCCCGTACGCCGCCCCCTGGAGTCGCCATGCCCGGTTCCCTGCTCCCGCCCACCTCCGTGGTGGACGACACCGACGAGACCACCGTGTCACCCGTCGCCGTGTCGGGCCCCGCCCATCTGCTGCGCGTGACCCTGCTGATGGCGGGCAGCTGTCTGCCGATCCTCGGGGCGGTGCTCATCGCCCCCGTGCTGCCGCGGATGCAGGACCACTTCGCGTCCACGCCGGGGGCCAAGGCGCTGGTTCCCCTCGCGCTGACCGTGCCCGCCCTGGCGCTGGCGCTGCTGGCCCCGTTCGCCGGGGTGATCGTGGACCGGCTGGGCCGCAAGCGCCTGCTGATCGTGGCGACCCTGCTGTACGCCGTGTTCGGCACGGCCCCGCTCTGGCTGGACTCGCTGGGCGCCATCATCGGCAGCCGCGTGCTGGTCGGCGTCACCGAGGCCGCCATCATGACGTGCTGCACGACGCTGATCGGCGACTACTACACCGGTCGACGGCGGGTGAAGTACCTCGCCCTGCAGACCATGTGCGCGTCCGCGTCCGCCACCGTCTTCTTCGTGCTCGGCGGCGCGGTCGGCGCGGCGGGCTGGCGGCTGCCCTTCTGGATCTACGCCGTGAGCCTCGCCCTCGCCCCGCTGATGGCCTCCGCGCTGCCCTCCCCGGCGGCGCTGCCCTCCCCGGCGGCCCGCGCGACCTCCGGCGACGCCCCGCAGCGGGCGGAGACGACGGAGGCGCCCTCGGTGCGGGACCGACGTCCGTTCCCCTGGCGGCAGTTGGCCGGTGTCTGCGCGCTCACGTTCTTCGGGGCGATGGTCTTCTACACGGTCCCGGTGGAGATGTCGTACCTGCTCGACGACCTCGGCGTGGCGAACACCGGTGTGATCGGGCTGGCCACGGCGGTCGCGAGTGCCGCCACCGTGGGCGGAGCGGTCGCCTTCGCCCGGCTGAAGCGTTCCCCGGACCCGATGCTGCCCGCCGTTCTCGCGGTCTGCGCGGCCGGTTTCGGGGTGATGTCCGTCGCGGGCAACGCGCCGCTGCTGGTCGTGGGAGCGGTGGTCAACTGCCTGGGCACGGGCATGCTGTTGCCCGCTCTCCTCACCAGCGCCATGTCCCGGCTGGCGTTCGAGGACCGCGGTCGTGGCACGGGCCTGTGGCTGGCGGCCTTCTTCGGCGGCGAGTTCGTCTGCCCGCTGGTGCTGCTCGCCGGGGAGTCGGTGGTCGGCGGCCTCGCCGGTGCGGTGGGCATGCTGGGGCTGGCCGCCGCTGTCGTGGCAGCGGCCCTGCATCTGACCCGGCGCCGCGTGGACGCCGCCGATCTCCGGGCGCTGCCGGAGCGGCCGGCCTGAGACGCGACACCGGGCGGGGCGGCGCACCGAGACCGGTGGGCCGCCCAGCCCGCCGTGCGTCCGGATGTGCGCTCGGCCCCGGGATCAGAACCGGACCTGCGCCGATCCCCCGCCCGGCGCCGGCGGCACCGCCCCCTCCGGCCCGTCGCCCGTCAGCGTCGCGCCGATCTCCGCGGCCTTCCGGCGCAGCCAGATGTGTGCCGCGTCCTGGGCGTGCACCGGGTGCCACCACATCGCCTCCCGCACCGGTACCGCCTCGAAGGGGCAGGGCAGGACGCGTACCGCCGCGGAGCGGACCGCCCCGCGGGCCAGGCGCTCCTGGATCATCGCCACCCGGCGGGTGCCCTCGACCATGTGGGGCAGCAGTTGGAAGGTCTGCACGGAGACCTCCACCCGGGGGCTGATGCCTATCATGCTGAGCTGGCGGGCGGCGGGGGCGTCGTAGGGGCGCTGGTAGACGGCCCAGGGCAGCCGGGCCAGTTGGCCGAGGGTGAGTTCGTCGCCGACCTCGGGGTTGTCGTCGGCGACCAGACACAGCCAGCGGTCCTGGTGGAGGTCGACGACGGGGAAGCCGTCGATGACGCCGTGCGGCATGAGCAGCCCGTCGACGGTGCTCAGCACGGTGGCGGTGTTCTCCACGACGGAGGGCGCCGGGTGCTGGAAGGTGAGCCGGATGCCGGGCGCCTCCTCGTGCAGCGCGCGGGCGAGCGCGGCGCCGAAGACAGCCGCGCCGTAGTCGGAGGCCAGCAGCGTGAACTCGCGGGTCTCCACGGCCGGGTCGAAGTCGGCCTGGCTGGAGAAGACGCGCTCCAGCAGGTCGCAGGCGGTGGCGCTGCGGTCGCGCAGGGCGGCGCCGAGCGGAGTCAGCTCGTAGGCGTTGCCGGTCCTGGCGAGCAATTCGTCGTCGAAATGGCGGCGCAGCCGGGACAGGGCCGCGCTCATGGCGGGCTGGCTCAGTCCGACGCGCTCGCCGGCCCGGGTGACGTTGCGCTCCTCCAGCAGAGCGCGCAGGGCTACGACGAGGTTCAGGTCGAGTCGGGAGAGGTTCACCGGGCACCGCCTAGCGGGTCGAAAGCCATCCATGCCGTGGATTCGGCGCATCCACAAGATTGATTTCCGTGATCTGCCGACGGGGGTCAGAGTAGTCCGCAACCCAGCGGGAGGAAATCTCATGGCAACGCTCGCGTCACCTGTCGGCCCGTTCGCGCTCGGCACGTTCTCCGCCCCGGGCGGGGGTGCGTTCCCCGGACTGCTGGCCGGTGACCGGGTCCTGGACCTGTCCCGGGCTCTGGCTTGGGCGCCGTCCGACGTGCGGGCCGTACTGGAGCGGTGGGCCGAGGCCCTCCCCGTCCTGCACTCCCTCGCGGACGACATTTCCCTCGACTGGCGGCCGCTGGAGGGCCTGCGGGTGCACGCGCCGATCGAACCCCGGCAGATCTTCCAGTCCGGCGCCAACTACCGGCAGCACGTGATCGACCTGGAGGTCGCCCACCGCTCCCCCGACGACCCCCGCACCGCCGAGGAGGCCCGGGCGGAGATCGCCGCGGTCATGGACCGCCGGGCCGCCGAGGACCTGCCGTACGTCTTCATCGGACTGCCGAGCGCGATCACGGGCCCGTACGACGACGTGGTCCTCCCCTCGTGGGCGCGGCAGCCCGACTGGGAGCTGGAGTTGGCCGCCGTGATCGGCAGGCCCGCCTTCCAGGTGCCGGTCGAGGAGGCCCTGGAGTACGTCGCCGGATACACCATCGCCAACGACCTCACCGACCGGGCCACCGTCTTCCGCCGGGACATGAAGGCCATCGGCACGGACTGGCTGCGCAGCAAGAACGCCCCCGGATTCACCCCGCTGGGGCCGTGGATCGTACCGGCCGGGTCGATCGCCGACCCGGGTGACCTGCGCGTCACGTTGAAGCTGAACGGCGAGACCATGCAGGACGAGTCCACCAAGGACATGCTCTTCGGGGTGGCGCGGCTGGTGTCGTACGCCTCGCGGACCTCCCGGCTCCTGCCCGGTGACCTGCTGCTGACCGGCAGCCCGGCCGGCAACGGCATGCACTGGGGACGGCTGCTGCGCGACGGCGACGTCATGGAGGGCTCGATCACCGGGCTCGGTGTGCAGCGCACCCGCTGTGTGGCGGAGGGAACGGCATGAGCCCGGACCGCCACGACCCGGAGGGCGCGATCGCCAAGGCCGCCAAGGCGTACTCCAACTGGGGACGTTGGGGCGAGGACGACGTGCTCGGCACCCTGAACCTCCTCGACGCGGCCAAACGGCGCGAGGGCGCGGCACTGGTCCGGCGCGGGGTCAGTTTCTCCCTCTCGCAGTCCTTCGACATGAACGGCCCGCAGAAGGGCTGGCGCCGGCGGACCAACCCGGTGCACACCATGCTGGACACCGGCACGGACGCGGCCCTCGGCAACCAGGGCTTCCCGCACGGCATCGGCGGCGCCGACGACGTGATCGCGATGCCGTTGCAGTGCTCCACCCAGTGGGACGGGCTCGGGCACATCTTCGACCACGGCAGGGCGTGGAACGGACGGGCGGCCGAGAAGGTCGTCACCTCCGAGGGCGACCTCGTCACCGGCATCGAGCACATGGCGCCGTATGTGGCGGGGCGGGGCGTGCTGCTGGACGTGGGCCGAGTCGTGGGTACCGAAGGCGAACTGCCGGACGGCTTCGCCATCACCGAGGAGCACCTGACCACGACCGCGGAGGCGCACGAGGTCGCCGTCGGCCGCGGGGACATCGTCCTCGTCCGCACCGGACAGCTCGCCCGCGCCCGGCGCCACGGCTGGGGCGACTACGCGGGCGGGCCGGCACCCGGGCTGTCCTTCACCACCGCAGGCTGGCTGCACGGCACCGAGATCGCCGCGATCGCCACGGACACCTGGGGCTTCGAGGTTCGGCCGAACGAATTCGAGCACGCCTTCCAGCCGCTGCACCAGGTGGTCATCCCCCACTTGGGCCTGCTGATCGGCGAGATGTGGGACCTCGACACCCTCGCCGCGGACTGCGCGGCGGACGGCGTCCACGAGTTCTGGCTGACCGCCGCTCCCCTCCCCATCACCGGCGCGGTCGGCTCCCCCGTCAACCCGATCGCCGTCAAGTAGCCCCTTGCCCTCTTTCTCGCCCCTTGCCCTCTTCTCGCCCCTGGCTCTCTTTCTCGCCGCCCGAAGCCGCGCGGCCCGTTCCCGGGAGGTATCCCGACATGACAGACAGACCCAGCCCCACCGTCCTCGTCATCGGCGGTGGCACCTCCGGAAACGCCCTGGCCGTGCTGCTGCGGCGAGCCGGGATCGCCGTCGACCTGGTGGAGACGAGCCCCGACTGGAAGGCCGCCGCGGGCGCCGGTATCACCCTGCAGGGCAACGCGCTGCGCGTCCTGCGCGAGGTGGGGGTCCTCTCGGAGATCGAGAAGCACGGGTTCGCCGCCGAGGGCCTCGCCATCCTCGCCCCCGACGGCACGGTGCTGCACACCCCGCACGAGCTGCGCACCGGCGGCGAGGACCTGCCCGCGCACATCGGCATGAGCCGCCCCGTGCTGCAGCAACTCCTCATCGACCAGGTGCGCGCCTCGGGCGCCGACGTCCGCCTCGGCACCACGGCCACCGCCTTCGAGGACGACGGGAAGGGCGTGGAGGTGACCTTCTCGGACGGTACCGGCCGCCGCTACGACCTGGTGGTCGGCGCCGACGGGCTGGGCTCCGCCACCCGCGCGATGATCGGCGTCACCGACAGACCCGAGCCGCTCGGCATGGGTATCTGGCGCGCACCGGCGCCCCGCCCGGCCGGTGTCCGCCGCACCGAGATGGTCTACGGCGGCCCCTGCTTCATCGCCGGCTACTGCCCCACCGGCGAGGACACGGTCTACGCGTACCTCGTCGAACGGGCCCGCGACCGGGGCTCGGTGGCCCCGGAGGCGTACGCCGACGAGATGCGGGCGCTCAGCGCGGGCTACGGCGGTGCCTGGGAGGAGATCCGCAGCGCGTTCACGGACCCCGAGGCCGTCAACTACACCTGCTTCGACCGGCACCTGGTGGAGGGCCCGTGGCACCGTGGCCGGGTCGTGCTCGTCGGGGACGCCGCCCACAGCTGCCCGCCCACCCTCGCCCAGGGCGCCGCCATGTCCCTCGAGGACGTCCAGGTCCTCGCCGAGCTGCTGACCGGCCGGGACAACTGGGACGAGCAGCTGCTCACCGACTACCACGCCCGCCGCATCCCCCGCGTCCGCCTGGTCGTCGACGCCTCCGTCCAGCTCGCCCGATGGCTGCTCGACGGGGTGCGCGACGCCGACGTACCCGGACTGATGAGCCGGACCATGACCGCCCTGAAGGAACTCCCGTGACCGGGCCCGTACCGATGGCGACACCGACGATCGACGTCCACGCCCACCTCCTGCTCCCGGAGGTCGAGGAGGCCGTGGCCGGTGCCGCGGGCCTCGCCGAGGCCCGTGACCTGGACGCGCGCCGCAACGGTCCGGCGGCCCTGGCCGTGAACGGCCCCATGGTCGGCGCCCGCGTGCCGAAGCTGACGGACGTCGCCGTGCGTCTGGCGGCCATGGACGCGCAGGGCGTGGACGTCCAGCTGGTCAGCCCGTCCCCGTCGCACTACCACTACTGGGCCGGGCCCCACCTGGCCGAGCGTGTATGCCGGTTGGCCAACGAGGGCACCGCCGCACACTGCGCCAAGGCCCCCGACCGGCTGCACGGCCTGGGCCTGGTCCCGCTCCAGCACCCCGATCTCGCGGTCGAGGCGCTCGACCACGCGCTGGAGCAGGGGCTGAGGGGGGTGGAGATCTCCTCCCACGCGCCGGGCCGCGAGCTGTCGGATCCGGCGTACGACCCCCTGTGGTCCCGGGCGGAGGAGACGGGAGCCCTCCTCCTCCTGCACCCCTTCGGCTGCACGCTCGACGAGCGCCTGGACCGGTGGTACCTGTCCAACACCGTCGGCCAGCCCACCGAGAACGCCGTCGCGCTCTCGCACCTGATCTTCTCCGGCGTCCTGGACCGCCATCCGGACCTGAAGCTGATCGCGGCCCACGGCGGCGGCTATCTGCCGACCCACCTCGGCCGCTCCGACCACGCCTGGCGGGCCCGCCCCGACGCCCGGGGCTGCGCCCGGGAGCCGAGCAGCTACCTCGGGCAGCTGTACTTCGACTCCCTCGTCCACGAACCCCACGTCCTGCGGGAGTTGATCCGGGTCGCGGGGGCCGACCGGGTCCTGCTGGGCTCCGACTTCCCCTTCGACATGGGCACCGAGGACCCGGTCGGCGCCCTGCGCTCCGCACGACTGGCCGACGCCGACTTCCACGCCGTACGGGGCGGCAACGCGGCCGCCCTCCTCCGGAAGGACTGACACCATGCGCCTGCTCACCCACCTCCGGCACGTCGACCTCGCCGTGCCCGACTACGACAAGCAACTCGACTTCTACGCCGGTGTCTGGGGCCTGACCAAGGTCGCCGAGGACGCGGGGATCTCCTTCCTCGCCGCCGAGGGCAGCCCGGAGCAGTACGTGATCCGGCTGCGTAAGGCGGACGAGAAGCGCCTCGACCTGGTCTCCTACGGTGCCGCGAGCGCGGCCGACGTCGACACCCTCGCCGAGCGACTCCTCGCCGGAGGGGTGGAGTTGATCTGCCAGCCGGGCAAGGTGGACACCCCCGGCGGCGGCTACGGCTTCCGCTTCTTCGACGTCGACGGCCGCACCATCGAGGTCTCCGCGGACGTGGACGTGCGGCAGCACCGCAGGATCGAGGAGAAGGAGTCGATCCCGGTCAAGCTGTCGCACGTCGTGCTCAACTCGCCGGACCTCGACAAGACCCGTGCGTGGTACGAGCGTCACCTCGGCTTCCGCCTCTCCGACACGCTCAGCTCCCCGCACATGGGCGAGGTCATGCACTTCATGCGGATCAGCAACCAGCACCACTCGATGGCCATCGCCAAGGGCCCGCACACCTCGCTGCACCACGTCTCCTTCGAGATGCGCGGCCTCGACGAGTACATGCGCGGCTCCGGCCGCGTGATGCGGGCCGGCTTCAAGAAGGTCTGGGGCCCGGGCCGGCACATGGCGGGCGACAACACCTTCACGTACTTCCTCGACCCGCACGGCAACACCGTGGAGTACACGACGGAGTTGGAGCTCCTCGACGAGGACACCTGGCACCCGCACGTGTACGACTTCTCCCGGCCCGAGGTCACCGACCAGTGGGGCACGGCGAACCCGATGAACGAACTCATCGCCAAGGAGTCCTTCAACGACCCCGACCGGGGCTGCTTCGTGGCCCCGCCGGTCTGACCCCCGGCCTCGCCCGCCCACCCTTCCGCCGACAGGACCCCTGCCATGCGTTTCGCCACATACGAGTACCGCGACCGACGCCAGGTGGCCGTCGTCGAAGAGGACGGCACGCTCTCCCCCCTGCCCGGTGTCAACTCCCTCACCGGACTGCTCGCCGGGGGCGGTGGCCTGCCCGAACTGCTCGCCGCGGGTTCCGCGACGCTCGACGTCCCGGCCACCGGCCCCCAAGTCTCGGAGGTCCGTCTGCTGGCGCCGCTCCAGCCGCCCACCGTGCGCGACTTCGTCACTTTCGAGGAACACGTCGAGGGCGTACGGCGGTCCGTGGACGGGGCCGCCGGTGTGCCCGAGCAGTGGTACGCGGCCCCGACGTTCTACTTCACCAACCCGTACGCCGTGTACGGCCCGGGCGACGACGTCCCCGTGCCGCCCGGGTCGAGCGTGCTCGACTTCGAGCTCGAGGTCGCCGCCGTGATCGGCACCGAGGGCCGCGACCTCACCCCGGAGCAGGCCCGCGACCACATCGTCGGCTACACGGTGTTCAACGACTGGTCGGCGCGTGACCTCCAGTCCGCCGAGATGCGGGTGGGCCTCGGCCCGTGCAAGGGCAAGGACACGGCCACCACTCTGGGCCCCTACCTGGTCACCGCGGACGAGCTGGAGCCCTTCCGCGACGAGGACGGTTTCCTGCGGCTCGGGCTCACCGCCTCGGTGAACGGCGAGGTCGTCGGCAAGGACCTGCTGTCCAACATGAGCTGGACGTTCGAGGAGATGGTCGCCTACGCCTCACGCGGCACCTGGGTGCGCCCGGGTGACGTCCTCGGCTCCGGCACCTGTGGCAACGGCGGCTGTCTCGCCGAGCTGTGGGGCGTACGGGGCACCCAGGACCCGCCGCCGTTGCGGCCCGGCGACACGGTGACGCTCACCGTGGAGGGCATCGGCAGCGTCTCCAACACCGTGGTGAGCGGCCCCGATCCGGTGCCGGTCCCCTCGGCCCGGCGTCGCTCCCGGGAGCGGCCGTGACCGGCCTCCGCGCCGAGCGGCTCCTGGGCAGGGTCGTCGTCGTCACGGGCGCGGCCGGCGGCCAGGGCGCCGCCCAGGCGGAGGCACTGGCCCGCGAGGGCGCCCGCGTGATCGCCACCGACGTGACGGAGGCACCCGGCTGCCGCCGCCTCGACGTCGCCAGTGAGCGGGACTGGGCGGAACTCGCCGCCGACCTGGGCGAGGCGTACGGGCAGGTGCACGGCCTCGTCAACAACGCGGGCGTCACCTGGCGGGCCCGCATCGACGACGTACGTCCCGAGGACATGGCCCGGGTCCACGCGGTCAATGTCACCGGACCGCTGCTGGGCATCCAGCACCTGTTGCCGCTGATGCGTCCGGGGGCGTCGATCGTGAACGTCGGCTCCTCGGCGGCGCTGACCGCCCACTACCCGGTCGCGTACACGACCAGCAAGTGGGCGCTGCGTGGCCTGTCGAAGACCGCCGCCCTGGAACTGGGGCCGCGTGGCGTCCGCGTCAACACCGTCCACCCCGGCTTCATCGAGACCGCGATGACCGCCTCCGCCGCACCCGCGTTCCGCGAGGCCAACCTCCGCGAGACCCCGCTCGGCCGCACCGGCACCGTGGACGAGGTCGCCCCGCTCGTGGTGTTCCTGCTGTCCGACGAGGCGTCGTTCATCACCGGAGCGGAGATCCCGGTCGACGGCGGCCTCACCGCGCACGGGGGCGCGAAGTCGATCTCGGACGCCCTGCGACCACCGTGATCGCCGTGATCGCGGCGATGCCGAGGAGCAGCGGCAGACGTACGTCCAGGCCCGTGAGAGACCCGGCGAGAGCGGTACCCGCTGATCCTGACGTGATCTTCAAGGCCGCCACCCAGATGAAGACCTGACCGCGCGCCTCCGCGGGCGCGTACTCGGTGCGGGCGGCGAGCGTGGCGGCGAAGAAGAGGGCGTTGAGAATGCCGGTCAGACCGTACGCCGCCACGGACAGGGCGAAGACCTGGCTCGCGGCGACCAGGCCGAGGCCGACGACGACTCCCAGGGCGAGGCGGCGCATGAGGCGGTCGGGGTCGCCGTTGAGCGGGGAGACCATCAGCACCGCGGAGCCGGCGAGGTTGCCGAGGCCGTAGGCGGCGGTCAGCACCGCCGCGGTGGCGGGGTCGACACCCAGGATCTTGGTCATGTGCACCGCGGTGATGGGCAGTGCGGCGACGCTGAGCGCGACGATCATGGTCAGGCAGACCGTGCGCCGCAGTCGGCCGGTACGGGCCATCAGGGCCAGGGTGGGTCCCGGCTTGAGGATCGCGGCCCTGTCCCCGCCGTGGGCGGGAGGCGCGTGGGGCAGGAGGAGCACACACCCTGCCGCCACCCCGGCCCCTCCCGCCAGCGCGAGGGCCGCGGCGGAGGGCGAGACCCCGCCCGACAGCGCCGCCACCAGGGACGGACCGACGGTTCCGCCGATGCCGTACGTGGCCACGTCCCACCCCTGCGCCCGGCGCTGGGTGCGCAGACGGGGTCCGACGATGGCGGGCAGCCGGCTGCTGATGCCGCCGGTCAGCAAGGGGCCGCAGGTGCCGGCCACGGCCAGCAGCAGCCCGGTCACCGGAGCGGGCACACGGTCGTACGTCAGGACGCCCGCGGTCAGCGCGAGGGCGTACAGCAGGCAGGCCACCGCGATGACCTTGCGTCCGTCGCGCGCGAGATCCAGCGGGCGGGCGACGAAGGGGCCGAGCAAGTGCGGCGCGGTGACGCACGCGCCCAGCACCCCCGCGAGCGTCCCCGAGCCGCCCGACGCGGTGACGAGCAGGACGACGGCGACGACCGCACCCCCGTCGGCGGTACGGGCCAGGGCCGCGGCGACGACGTAGCGCGGCAGGCCCCCCTTGCGGCCGACGGGAGAGGGCGCCCCGCTCTCGGTGTTCGCTCCGGGCGCCCTGAGTCTGCGGTTGACGGCGCGCATGCTCAGGCGGTGAGACCGAGGGCGGTCAGCGCGTCGACGACGTCCTGACGTGCGGTCTCGTCCAGCCCGCGCAGGGGACGCGGCAGATTGGGCTCCCCCGCGAGGCCGAGGTGGGACGCGGCGGCGGACATGACGCGCAGGCCGCCGTGGCGGCGGAACAGGGCCCACAGCGGCTCGAGTTCGTCGGACAGTTCCGTCGCCCGGCCCGCGTCACCGGCCTGCGCGGCGCGGGTGAGGGCGAGGGCGGTCCGCGGGAACATTCCGCCGAGGACCGAGTACCAGGCGTCGCACCCTGCGTTCAGGCCGCGGGCGGCGGTCCAGTCGCCGCTCACACCGATGGTCACCGTTTCCGGGACCAGTGCCCGCAGCGCGTCGACGCGGGCCCTGGCCTGCGCCGGGCCCTCGGACAGCGGGGGGATCTTGATGGAGCCGATGTTCGGCAACTGGGCGATCCGGCCGTGCAGTTCGTCGGTGAAGTCGACATGCGTGGTGCGGGGGTTGTCGTACACGCACAGCGGCACGGACAGCTCGCGGGTGACCTCCTCGTACAGCCCGAAAACCTCGTCCTCGGTGAGCGCCTGATACGTCATCGGGGCGAGCAGCACTCCGGAGGCCCCGGCCTGCTGGGCGTCCTCGACCAGCGCGAGGACGTGCGAGGTGCGCAGCGCGCCGACACCGACCAGGACGGGCACGCCGTCGGCGGCCTCGACCGCGATCTTGACGGCGTGGGCGCGCTGCTCCCGGGTGAGGTAGGCGTAGCCGCCGGTGGAGCCGAGCGCGCCTATGGAATCCACCCCGGCGGCCGCGAGGCGGGCGACGAGGGCGGCGAACGCCTTGTCGTCGATGCCGTGCTCGTCGGTGGGGGTGAGGGGGAAGGCGCTCAGACCACGGAACATGAGGGCTCCTTGACGGGAGAAGGGGGCACGGTCATCGATTCGCTGCGCGCAATTCCGTCAGGACGGCGGCGAGTTCGGTTGCGAACGCCTCCGCCTGCGATGCGGTGACGGTGGAGCTGGTGATCCGGATGGCACCCGGGTGGGTGGACGGATCGCGTACGAAGAGGTGGCCGGACCGCACGGCCCAGCCCCGACGCGCCAGGGCTTCGACCGCCGACCGGCCGTCGACGTCGAGTTCGACCCACACGTTCAGCCCGTCGGGCCGGTCGGGGACCTCGATGCCATGGGCGTGCAGCCGCTCGACGAGCAGGCCGCTGCGGTGTGCGTATGCCTCGCGGGCCCGCTCGTGGAGTTCCTGCACTCCGGGGTCGAGCAGCAGTTCGCGGGCGATGTGCTGCAACAGGCGGCTGACCCAGGTGGTGCCGGCGCTCAGCCGTGCCTCCAGGCGCACGGTGGTCTCGGCGTCGGCCGCGACCAGGGCGAGACGCAGGTCCGGGCCGAGGAACTTGGACAGGGAGCGCACCAGCGCCCAGCGTGCGGTGGTCGGAGGGGTGATCCGGTGGTACGGCCGTGCGGACACCGCCGAGAAGTGGTCGTCCTCGATCACCAGGACCTGGGGATGGTCCGTGAGGATCGCGCGCAGCTCGGCCGCACGTTCCTCGGTGAGGCTCGCGCCGGTCGGGTTGTGGGCGCGGGGCGTGCAGACGACCGCGCGGGCACCGTCCTCGAGGGCGGCGCGCAGCGCGTCGGGACGCATGCCTGCGCCGTCGACCGGGACCGGTGCCGACCGGTAGCCGTTCAGCCGCAGTGTGCCGATGCTCGCCAGGAAGCAGGGGTCCTCGATCGCCACCGTGTCGCCGCGGGCGAGGTGGGCGTTCAGGAGTCGTTCGGTGGCGTCGACCGCTCCGTGCGCCACCAACGTGCGGAACGGCTGCTCGATGTCCTCGGCGAAGTCGGCGGAGGCCCAGTCGCTCAGCCCCGCGTCGACGGCGGGCGTGCCGTACAGGGGCGGGCGGTAGTGGCCCCGGCGGGACGCGGCGAGGAGATCGGGCAGCAGGTCCGGATCGGGGTTGCCGCCGGCCAGGTCGATCAGGTCGCCACCGACGTCCGCGCCCTCGCGGGCGAGCTGCGGCACCGCCGCGATCACCGTGCCACCGCGGCCCCGGGTCTCGGCCACCCCGGCCTCGACCAGCCGCCGGTACGCCAGGGCGACGGTGTTCCGGTTCACTCCCAGCTCGGCGGCGAGCGCCCGCACCGACGGCAGCACCGCCCGCGGCGCCAGTTCACCCGCGGCGACCTGGTCCCGCACACTGCCCGCGATCTCGGCCGCGGTCGTCCCGCTGATGCGCACGCGATCACCTCCGCGGCCACCCTAACATTTTGTCCTATGCCAAAAGTGGGAGCCGTCACGGGCGGGCCTCGACGTCCACGCCAGGCTGCCGTGGGCCGAGTCCCGTCAGCCGGGTCAGGCCGAGCGTTGGGCGGGGATGAGGACGACGGGAGACGGCTGGGTCGTGGCCCGGTGCCGGACGGCCCCCGCGGCCAGTCCGCCGATGATGATCAGACCGCCGGTCACCAGAGCCCCGCGGGCACCCGCCCATTCGAGCAGGAGGCCGAGCAGCGGCGGCCCCGCCAGCCCCCAGCCGGTACTCGCGCTGCGCCAGACGCCGAGGACCCTGCCGCGCAGGTGAGGCGGCGGATCGGTCTGCAGCACCGTGGCGCCGGCCGTGTCCGAGACCGACTCCAGCACGGCCATGGGCAGGACCAGGACCAGGAGCATCACCAGCGTGCCGGACAGGCCGGCGGCCACCTGGAGGAGAGCGCCCGCCGCGGCGAGGGCGGCGACCAGACGCACGGACGGGCTACGCAGCCGCCCGGCGACGACCGCGCCGGCGATTCCACCGACGGCCAGGACGGTGGACACCACGCCGTACGCCTCGGAGCCGCCGTGCAGCGGTCCGGTCACCAGGACAGCGAGGGTCAGCGTGTAGTTGCGGCCGAAGACCGAGCTCAGCGCGGTGATCGCGGTGAGCGCGACCAGTCGGGGCCTGCGCAGGAAGAACGCCAGACCGCCCGGTTCCCCCGCCGGATCCTCCTTGGGTGCCTGAGCCTGCTCCTCGGGTGCCTGAGCCTGCTTGTCGGGTACAGGGGCGGGCCGCAGGAAGGGGATCACGGCGGCGACGGCGAGGAAGGACAAGCCGTCGGCCACATAGGCCGTGGCACTGCCGAACAGGCCCACGACCACGGCGGCGGACGCGGTCCCGGCGAACCGGCCGACGCTGTGCACCGCGGAGCCCAGGGCGATGGCGGACGGCAGGTCCTTCGGCGGGACCAGGTCGTTGCCCAGCAGAGCGGTCGCCGGGCCGTCGACCGTGGCGACCAGCCCGGTGACGGCGGCCAGCACCAGCAGACCGCCCGTACTGAGCTGGTCGAGGGCCACCATCGCCGCGGTGACGAAGGCCACCAGGGCCAGCACCGTCTGGCTCACCAGCGCGGTGCGCTTGCGCGGCCAGGCGTCGACGGCCGCGCCTCCGGCGACTCCGAGCAGGAGGCCGGGGGCGGCCTGGACCGCCAGCGACAGGCCCGTCGCGGCGGCCGAGCCGGTGATCTGCAACACCAGCAGGTTCTGCACGGTCAGCTGCATCCAGGTACCGGTGTTCGACAACAGGTTGGCGGCCGACCACCAGCGCATGCTGGGGTACCTCAGACAACGCCACGCGACGCGGTCACCGCGGCTGCCGAAGCGGGTTCGCAAACGGGTGCGGGCGCGCGGGCCGGCGACGGGCAGTGTGGATTCAGGGGAAAGTGACACGTCAGAGCGCTTCGTGAAGCCCCAGCGGGGCGAGGTACGGGCACAGGGGGCAGCAACCCGAACAGGGGCGGAACACGCGTCGTTCGGGTGCCGGGCCCTCGCTGCTCGCGATGCCGCGCTCGACGATGAGGCAGGCCGGGCCCTCGGGCCGAGCCATCCTCACAGACGGTCACCCCGATACGGAATCTCCCCTTCCGGCCCTACCGCCCCGGAGGGGCCCCTTCCCCCCTGTTCACCTGGCCTTACACCGCCATGGTGGACTTCCTCACAGGCCTCGCCGCGGCAAGATCACGACCACCGCGGTCCAAGAACCGATGACGCCGACGGTCATCGCAGCCGCCCGGCGACGGCCGGCCGGTCGCGCCCGAGCCTCGGCAGCCGGTGCACCGCGTCGATGACTTCCGCGGTCGTGATGCGCAGCAGCCGCTCGTCGGTCCGGTCTCCATGGGCGTCACCGGGGCGGGCCGCGCCCCCGGGGTCGCCGTGCCACAGCACGCGATGCCGGGGATCGGCGGGCGGCCCCCACAGCCGGGGGGCGACCGGCCCGAACAGCACCACGGACGGTGTCCCGAGGGCGGTGGCGAGATGGGCGAGTCCGGTGTCGCCGACCACGACCGCGCGGGCACCGGCGACGAGGGCGGCGAGTTCCTCGAACGGCACGTCGGCCCGTCCCCCGAGGACCGACGAGGGCGGCAGCCCGGCGTGCCGCGCGACCAGGCGGGCGAGGGCCCCCTCGCCCGCGCCCGCCGTGACGACCACCTGGTGTCCCGCCGCGCGCAGTGCGTTCGCGACCGCTCCGAAGCGCTCCGCGGGCCAGCGGCGGGCGGCGGCGTCCGCGCCGGGGTGGACCACCGTCGCCCCCGGAAGGGGCGACGGGCGATCGGGCACCGGGAGGTGCAGATCAGTGGGATCGGCGGCGATTCCGTACCAGTCCAGCAGCCGGCACCAGCGGTCCCGTTCGTGCTCGTCCGCCTGCCAGGCCGGCCCGTCCGGTTGCGCGTACGCCAGCAGCCCGGCGGGGTTCAGCGCCCGCAGCGGATCCCGGCTGAGCGGGCCGTTGCCGTGCAGGTCCACGGCGAGGTCGGGCGGCGGCCAGGGCCAGTCGATCCGGGCGGGCACCGCGCGGCCGGGCGCCTCGGCGGGCAGCAGCCGGTCCACGGCCCCGGTCGCGGCGACCGCGTCCGCCAGCCGCGCGGGTGCCACCAGTACGGTCTCGTGCTCCGGGAAGGCCCGGCGCAGCGCACGCAACGCGGGCACGGCGGTCAGCAGATCGCCGAGGCCCAGTGCGCGCAGCACCACCAGCCGTCCGGTCATCGTGGGGGTTCCGGCTCGGGTTCCGGCTTCCTGTTCCGGCCTCGGGAGAGGGCCGCGCGGTGGGCGAGTTCGGTGGTGGAGCGGCCGTCGAGGTAGGGCAGGACGACGGCCTGGCCGCCCCACTCCCGCAGGGCGGCGGCTTCCGGGAGCGTGTCGGCGGTGTAGTCGCCGCCCTTGACCCAGACGTGGGGGCGCAGTTCGCGCAGCAGGGCCTCCGGGGTGTCCTCGTCGAACACCGCGACGGCGTCCACACAGCCCAGCCCGCCGAGGATGCGCCTACGGTCCGCCTCGGGTGTCAGCGGGCGGCCCGGCCCCTTGAGCCGGGCGACCGAACTGTCGGAGTTGAGACACACGATGAGGCAGTCACCGATCCGGCGGGCGCCCTCCAGCAGGCCGACGTGCCCGGCGTGGAGCAGGTCGAAGCAACCGCCGGTGGCCACCACCGTCCCGCCCCGCGCCCGGACCCGCTCGGCGAGGGCGAAGGGATCCGCGGGCCGGGTCGGCGGTACGGCGGGCGCCTCGGAGGGGGTCTGCCAGAGCGCGTGGTCACCCGCCCCGGCCCCGGCGACGAACGCGGTGGCCTCGGCGACGGCCCGCTGCACGGCCTCCTCGGGCAGCGCGCCGTCGGCAAACGCCCTCGCTGCGGTCGCGGCGAAGCAGTCGCCCGCACCGCACGGGTCGCCGTCGGCGCGGTAGGGGGCGGGCACGAGCATCGGGCTGTCGTTGCCCGCACGGGTCAGCATCGCGCCGTGCTCACCCAGGGTCACGGCGACGGCCGCCACCTGCCAGCGGTCCGCGAGACGGGTGCCCCGCAGGGCGTGCGCGTGCAGCGAGTCGTCGCCGACGCGCGTCATGGCGTACGCCTCCGCCCCGCTGGGTGTGACCAGCCGCGCGCCGTGCACGGGTGCCTCGCCGCGCGGATGCGGGTCCCACACCAGTGGCAGCCGCCGCGCCGCCCGCGTCAGGTGCCGCCGTACGGCGGTGGCGGTGCCCCGGCCGTAGTCGGCGACCAGGACGGCGCCCGCGCCGTCGAGGACGTCCCGTACCGTCTCGTCGGGTTCGCCGGGTGTGCCGCCGCCGTCGTCCACCCGCACGAGAGGGCGCCCGCCGACCCGTACCCGGGTCTTGACGGGGAGGGTCCCGTCCAGTGCCAGTTCGACCAGCCGGACCCGGGAACGCAGCGCGTCCCGCACCGTACGGCTGGCCGGGTCGTCGCCGAGCGCGGTGACCAGGACGACCTCACGGCCCTCCCGCGCGGCCAGCGCCGCGGCGAGCCCCGCGCCGCCGGGGCGGCAGCGGTCGCGGACGACGTCCACCACCGGAACCGGGGCGTCCGGGGCCAGCCGGGTCGTCTCCCCGTCGATGTCACGGTCCAGCAGCGCGTCCCCCACCACGACCACCGGCTTCCCTGTCATGTGACCGCCCTCCGTACGGTCGCGGTGAGGCGCTCCGGCGCGGGGCACTCGGTGTCGAACGCCTCGCAGAGCAGGTGCACCGCGACGAGGTGGGCCTCCTGGACGGTGGCGGTGTCGGCCGAGTCGACGCACAGGGCGTCGTGGGCGCGGACCGCCAGTGGATTGGGGCGGGGCCCGGTGATGGCCCACACCAGCAGACCGACGGCCTGGCCGGTGTCGGCGGCGGCCAGCACATTGGGGCTGCGTCCGGACGTCGACAGCAGGACGAGTACGTCGCCGGGGCGCCCGTGGGCGGCGACCTGGCGGGAGTACAGCTCCTCGAAGCCGTAGTCGTTGGCGATGGCGGTGACGCTGGAGGTCTCGGCGTGCAGGGCGATCGCGGAGTACGCGGGGCGTTCGTCGTGGTAGCGGCCGACGAGTTCGGCGGTGAGGTGCTGTGCCTGGGCGGCGCTGCCGCCGTTGCCCGCGGCCAGCAGTCTGCCGCCGGCGGGCAGGACGGCGGCGAGGTGCCGGCCCCAGTCCGTGATCCGGCCGAGTTCCTGGCGGCCGAGGCCGTCGAGTGCGTCCTGCAGTGACCGGCAGTGCTGCCGGGCCGCGTGGTGGGGATCGGGCATGGTGGTCGGCTCCGGTCCGCGAGGACCGGGTCCTCCCTCCTTTCCACGGGGGTGCGACTCCACGGGGTGGGACTTCACGGAGTGCGACGATTCGGCACCGCGTCGGTCTGCGGCGGAAGCGGTCGAGGCCGTCCCGGGCCGGTCAGGCCACTCCCAGGGCTGCGGGCCGCCGTAGCAGCACCTGGCGGTAGACGTCCTCGGTGGCCTTCGCGATCCGGTTCCAGCCGTAGTGGGCGAGCACCCGGCGCCGTCCGGCCGCACCGCAGGCAGTGGCCCGCGCGGGGTGGGTGAGCAGGTCGGTGATCGCCTCGCCCAGCGCGTCCGGGTCGCCGGGTGGGACCAGCCGGCCGGTCGCGGGGTCGTCGATGGTGTCGAGGTGGCCGCCGACGGCACTGGCGACCACCGGCGTGCCGGAGCCCATGGCCTCCAGCGGCACGATCCCGAAGGGCTCGTAGTCCGCCGGGCAGAGCACGACGTCCGCGGCCCGCAACAATGCCGGTATCTCCTCGGGGGGCAGTCCCCCGGTCAGCCGCACCCGGTCCGCGACCCCGGCCCGTGCGGCGAGGGCTCGTAGCCGCCGCGCCTCCGGGTCCTCGTCGAGCCGGTCGGCGGGCGGGCCCCCGACGACGACCAGTTCGGCGTCGGGAACACCGGCCAGCGCCTCGATGGAGACGGCCGTTCCCTTGCGGGGCACCAGACGGCCGATCTGGAGCAGCTGCCGTGCGGCGCCGCGGGGTGCGGCGGGTCCGTGCGGGGTGAAGCGTGCGGGGTCGACGCCGCAGGGCACCACGGCGGCCTTGGCGCGCGGGATGCCCATCGCGGAGAGCTCGCGGACCTCGTCGTGACAGGTGGCGATGATCCGGTCACAGCTCAGCCCGACCCGTGTCTCGATGGTGATCCGCTCCGGGGGGCTGGTGTCGTCGTCCTTCTGGTGCCGCCGCTTGACCGTGCCGAGGGCGTGGTAGGTCTGCACGAACGGCAGGCCGAGCTCCCGGGTGGCGCACAGCGAGGCGTAGCCGGACATCCAGAAGTGGGCGTGCACGAGATCCGGCGGTGCCTGCACCCATACGTCGCCCAGGAACCTGCCGAACTGCGGCATGTGTGTGAGCAGTTCGTCCTTCGGGATCCGCCGGGCGGGCCCGGCGGGCACATGTCTGATCTCGACCCCGGGACGCATCAGGACGCGCCCGGGCAGGTCCGGCGCGTCCTGCCGGGTGTACACGGTGACCCGGTGACCGCGATCGGCGAGCGCTCCGGCGAGGTGGGCCACATGGACGTTCTGGCCGCCCGCGTCGACACCGCCGAGAACGGCGAGCGGGCTGGCGTGCTCCGAGACGAGCGCGATGTCGAGCGCGTCGGTTTCGTACGCGCGGCCCGTCAGGTCGGTCCCTTCGGGGGGCATGGGCGTCATCCGTGGGTCACCTCTTCCATCACGCGTTCCCAGTCGTCCAGGAAGCGCTTGAGTCCATGGCGTTCGAGCGCGGCCCGGCGGGCGCGCGCTCCGTCCTCGGCCGCCGCCTGTGGTTCCTCCCGGTAGTGGCGGGCGGCCGCGGCCAGGACCTCCGGCCGGGTCGAGAGCACCCCCGCTCCCGGCGGGACCGCCTCGATCACTTCGGTGGTGGCAAGGGCAACGACGGGCATCCCGAGATGCATCGCCTCCAGCAGGGACAGCCCGAGCGAGGTCCAGCGCACCGGGTGCAGGTACAGCCGTCGCTCGGCCATGGCATCGTGCAGGTCGCGCTGCGGGAGGTCCGCGGTCCGGCAGCGGTCCGGGGGCAGCCCGAGGTGTCCGGCCAGGCCCTCGGTGCGCATGCCGAACACATCGAGGGGGGCAGCCTCGGCCAGGGCGGGCAGCAGGTCCGTGCCGGTGAAGCGGCCCCGGCGGACCGGCTCGTTGACGACGACGGCGGCCCGGTCCAGCCGGCCGGTGTAGCGGTGGCCGGGATCGACGACACCATGCTCGATCACCGCGGTACGGGTGCCGCCGTTGTCCCAGAAGAGCCGGTTGAAGTGCGTGACGTGCACCAGCAGGAGGTCGTCGCGGTCCGCGCAGGGATGCCGCGTGTTCGGGACGTCGCCGTCGGGGGCGTTGTGTTCGAGGTACACGGCGGGCACGTCCCGCCCGGGCCGACGCCCGCCGAGCCAGTTCTCGGCGAGGGCCGCCTCGTGGGGCCGCTGGAGTACGACCAGGTCGACCGGCGCGTCCCGTAGCTGAGTCGGCGTCACCTCTCGTACGGAGTCCGGCCAGGCGAACGTCCTCGCCCGGCCCAGCCCGTCAGGACCCCGCTCCGGCAGGACCGGCACCAGGTAGGTGTGCGGGCCCTGGACGAACGCGGTGGTCCAGGAACCGTGCACATGCCACACCAGGATTTTCACGGGGCTCACCTCCGGAGGTCGCGGGAGTCGGGGACGGTCGGGGGGCGGTGGTCAGGGGGTCGGGGGCTCGGTGGCCGGGGGGCCGGTGGTCGGGGGGCCGGTGGTCGGGGGGCCGGTAGTAGGAGCCTCCGTGGTCAGGGGCTCGGTGGTCGGGGGCTCGGTCGTCAGGAGGTCGCCGTGCGCGTCCGCGGTCAGGGAGGCGACCGCCGCGAGCACCTCGTCGTCGGTCACCGAGTCGAGGCAGGGGTGTCCCACGGTCGGACAGAGCCTGGCCCTGCTGCCGGCGCACGGCGTGTCGTGCCGTCCGAGCAGCACGCTGCGGACCCCGTACGGCGCCCAGCGCTCGGCCGGTACGACGGGGGCGAAGAGGCAGACGACGGGTGTGCCGACCGCCGCCGCGAGATGGCAGGGGCCGGTGTTGCCGACCACGACGGCCCGCGCCCGCGCGAGCACTCCGGCCAGTTCCGCGAGCGTGGTCCGGCCGCCCAGGTCCAGGGCGTGGCGGTCCGCGACCGAGTCGGTGAGTTCCTTCTCGCCGGGCCCGCCCGTGACGACGACGCGGTGTCCCGCCGCGGCCAGGGCGGCCACCGCACGCGCCGCCCGGCCTGGTGTCCAGGCGCGGGCCGGCACCGCCGCGCCGGGATGCACGACGACGTACGGCGCGGCCCCGGTGAGCGGTGTGGTGTCCGGCGGGGCGGTGATGCGCAGCCGTCCGTCGTCGCCCGGCGGCAACGGGTGCCCGGCGGCCTCGGCGAGGTCCAGCGCGGCCTCGGTCTCGTGCCGGTGGGGTGCCCGGTGATGGCGCAGGTCCAGCAGCGAGCCCGGATAGTGCTCGCTGTCGGCGGCCACCCACGGCACACCGGCCGCCTTGAGCAGCAGGGCCATGGGCAGCGGGCTCTGGTGGAAGGAGGCCAGCACCAGCGCCCGGTCGAAACGGCGCCCGGCGAGCACCTCGGCCACCGCGTCCAGTTCTCCCCGGCGTACCGGTGGCGGGTCGAACCCCACCCAGGGGGCGTCGTAGACCAGCACCTCATCCACTCCGGGCAGCAGCCGCGCGGCCCGTTCTCCGAGGGGCCCGCACAGCATCGCCGTGTGGGCGGACCCGGCGGCCACGGCCCGCACCGCAGGGCCTGCCAGCAGCACGTCGCCCCCGCTGTCCAGACGGACCACGAGGGTGCGCGGCTCGGGGCTCATCGGACTCCTCCCGCCCCAGGCGCCCGCCCCAGCGCCTCGAGCACCGCGGCGCGCAGGTCGTGAGCGGTCTCGGTGGCGGCCCCGACTTCCGCCGGAAGCGTCACTGGCGTGGGGACGAGGACACCCCGGGCACCGGCGGCAGCGGCCGCGGCCATGTCCGATCCGATGTCACCGATGACGACGGTGCGCCGCGGGTCCACGCCGAGCCTGCCGCAGGCGGCGACGACCAGCCCCGGAGCGGGTTTGCGGCAACGGCAGCCGTCCTCCGGTCCGTGGGGGCACACCGCCCACACCCCGAACGGCCCGAGCAGGGTCTCCACCCGCAGACGGACCGCGTCGACCTGGGCACGCGTCAGCAGGCCCCTCGTCACGCCCGACTGATTGCTGACGACCCCGACCGACACGCCCGCGGAGCGGACGGCGTCCACGGCGGCCCGCGCTCCCGGCATCGGCCGGACCGCATCGGGGTCCCCGTTGTAGGGCACGTCCTCGATGAGCGTGCCGTCACGGTCGAACAGCACCGCCTCCGGAAGCGCCGGGTCGCGGCGCGCCGACACGGGCCCCCGGCCCTCGCCGGACAACCATGGGCCGGACAACCAAGCGCCGGACACCGCACCGGACTTCACACCGGGCGTCTCACGCACGACTGGCCGTCGCATACCGTCCGTTCACCCCCTCACCCCGGCCACCGCCGATCGGTGAGCGGCCGTGGTCAGCCCCCGTACGCGGTGGTAGGCGGCGACCGGTGGGATCAGAACGCTGGTCAGGACCATGGCGCTGATCTCGTCCGCCGTACGGGGTCCGGGCCGGACCCGGGCGACCGCGAACTCGGCGGTCCCGGCGAGCCAGAGGGCCGCGCAGGCGGACGCGGCGCGTGGCCGTCGTGCCGCGGCGCAGAGGAGAGCGGCGGTGGCGGCGGCCGTCACCGCCAGATGGCGGGGCAGCCGGCCGCGCGGGGCCCCGGCGCGCTCCCACCAGTCCCGGCCGTGCAGCCGGTTCATGAGGACGTCGTCCGCGTTGCCCGCCTGGGCACGCACGGAGACCCAGCGGTCGCAGGGCCGTACCGGGTGGGTGGTGCGCCGGTTCCCGAGCGTCAGTCGCCACCCGCGGTCCAGGACCCGCAGGGCAAGGTCGGCGTCTTCCCGGAAGGCGCGCGGGAAGCGTTCGTCGAAGCCGCCGGTGTCCTCCAGCACGGCCCGCCGGTACGCCATGTCCGCGGTGATCCACCGGGCCGTGGCCAGCCCCGCTGTCACGCGCTCCCAGTCGGTGGGCCTGCGGTGCCGGGGCAGCGGGACCTCGATCCGCCCCTGGACACCGGCGGTGCGGGATCCGGCCTCCGCCAGGTCGGCGGCGAGGTCTACGGCCCAGGTCGGCCCGGGCACCACGTCGTCGTCCAGGAACGCGATCCACGGCTCCCGGGCCGCCTGCCAGCCGGCGTTGCGCGCCGCCGCCGGTCCGCGCCCGCCGACCCGGACGACCTCGACGAGCCCGTCGAGCTCGCCGGGGACTTTGGCAGGCAGGGGCGTCGGGTCGTCCGGCCTCCGGTCGTCGACGAGCACGATCCGCCGGGGACGCGGCCCCTCGCATCCGGCCAGGGCAGCCAGCAGGACGGTCAGGCTGGGGCGGCCGAGCGTCGGGATCACCACCGCGTACGCCGGGTCGGGCGGGGGCCGGTGCGCGCTCATCGGCCGCTCCCGCGTCCATCGGCGAAGAGGGCGCCGCGGCGGACGACGAAGGGCCCGAGGGCCAGCAGATCGACCGGGGTGGAGCCGAAGCACTCCAGGGCGTCGCGCGGATCGTCGACCATCGGCCGGCCGGCGGTGTTCAGGCTGGTGTTGACGACGACGGGCAGGCCGGTCAGCTCCTCGAAGACACCGAGCATCCGGGCGACCAGCGGCTCCTGCACGGGGTCCACGGTCTGGATGCGGGCCGTGCCGTCCACGTGCACCACGGCCGGTATCCGCTCCCGCCATCGCTGCGCGACGTCGTGCACGAAGAGCATGTACGGGCTGGGCAGCGGACCGTCGAAGATCTCGGCCGCCCGATGAGCGAGCACCATCGGCGCCACCGGCCGGAACTGCTCACGGCCCTTGACGTCGTTGAGCCGTTCCAGATTGCCCGCGTGCCCCGGGTGAGCCAGCAGCGAACGGTGTCCGAGGGCCCTCGGACCGTACTCGGACCGGCCCTGGAACCAGGCCACGATCGCGTCGTCGGCGAGCGCCCGGGCGACCGTGGCGGCCAGGTCCGGCGGTCGCTCGAACGGCACCGCCGCCGTCTTGAGCCACCCTTCCAGCTCCGCGTCCGACCAGCAGCGCCCGAGGTCCGCCCCCGGCATCGGCGCGAGCTCGTCCCCGCCGTGCGCGGCCAGCAGGAGGGCCCCGCCCAGGGCGGTACCGGCGTCACCGGCGGCGGGCTGCACCCACACCCGCCGGAACGGTCCCTCCCGGGCGATACGCGCGTTGGCGACGCAGTTGAGCGCCACACCACCGGCCATGGTCAGTACCTCGTCGTGGGTGCGGCCGTGCAGCCAGCGCACCAGGTCGAGCAACGTCTCCTCCAGGCACGCCTGCGCGCTCGCGGCCAGGTCCGCGTGCTGCCGCGACCACTGCTGCCCGGGGCGCAGCGGAGGGCACAGCTCGGACCAGGGCACTCCGGTGGCCAGGAAACCGCCGTCACCGGTCGGACGGATGTAGGAGCGCAGCTCGGCGAGGAGGCGCGGCCTGCCGTACGAGGCCAGCGCCATCACCTTGTACTCGTCGCAGGAGCGCAGGAAGCCGAGATGTTCGGTGAGCTCCTCGTAGGCGAGCCCCAGGGAGTGCGGCAACCGCTGCGCGTACAGCGGTTCCAGTCGGTCGCCGGTCCGGCGTGCGGCGAGGTGGGAGGCGGATTCCCCGCGGCCGTCCAGGACCAGCGCGGAGGACGGCTCGGCGTCCGGTGCCGCGAACGCGCCGGAGGCGGCGTGTGCCATGTGGTGCGGGACGAACCGGACGATGTCCGGGTCCAGTCCCGGCAACGCCGTGCTCAGGAACGAGGGGGCTTCGCGGGCGTAGGTCAGGCGCAGATGGTCCCAGGGGTCGTCCAGGCCCATCTCCCCCGCGGGCCGGGCGAGGGCGGGATCGAAGGAGTACGCCACGGCGTCCAGGTCCTGCGGCCGCAGTCCCGCCTCGGCGAGGCACCAGGCGGCGGCCTTTTCCGGAAGTTCCCAGGCGGCGAACGGTACGGGGCGCTTGCCGTGCTTGCGCCGGGAGAAGCGCTCCTCCTCGGCCGCGGCAACCGTGTGCCCGTCGATGACCAGCGCTGCGGCGGGGTCGTGGAAGAGGGCGTTGATTCCGAGTACGCGCATGTGCGAGGCCCTTCGACGGAGGTCGGGCGCCGGGTGGGTCAGGCGTCGTGGCGCGCGCGGAACCAGGCGATGGTCCGCGCGAGCCCCTCGCCCGCGTCCACCCGGGGCTCCCACTGGAGCTTGCCGCGGGCGAGGGTGAGGTCGGGGCAGCGCACGGCGGGGTCGTCGGTGGGCCGGTCGACGAAGCGGATCTCGGAGGACGAGCCGGTGAGCGTGATGATCGTGCGGGCCAGTTCGAGCATGGTGATCTCGGCCTGGTTGCCCAGGTTGACCGGCCCGCGCAGATCCGAGGCCGCCATGGCCAGAATGCCCCGTACGGTGTCGTCGACGTAGGCCAGGGACCGGGTCTGCTGCCCGTCTCCGGTGACGGTGAGCGGCTCCCCGGCCAGCGCCTGCCGGATGAACGTCGGTACCGCCCTGCCGTCGTAGCCCCGCATCCGCGGACCGTAGGTGTTGAACAGCCGCACGATGCCGGCGTCGGTCCCGTGCGCGTTCGCCTCCGCCACGGTGAGCGCCTCCGCGAAGCGCTTGGCCTCGTCGTACACGCTGCGTGGCCCGACGGGATTGACGTTGCCCCAGTACCGCTCGTTCTGCGGGTGCTGCTGCGGATCGCCGTACACCTCGGAGGTGGAGGCGAGAACGAAGCGCGAGCCGTCCCGGCGGGCGAGGGCCAAGGCGTTGCGGGTGCCCAGGCTGCCCGTCTCCAGCGTGTGCAGGGGCAGCCGTAGATAGTCGGCGGGAGACGCCGGCGAGGCGAAGTGCAGGACCAGGTCCACCGGCCGGTCCACCTCGAAGGGCTCGGTGACGTCCGCGTTCAGGAAGGTGAACCCGGACCGCCCGGCGAGGTGCGCGACGTTCTCGACCGTGCCCGTGGAGAGGTCGTCGACACATGTCACGGTGGCGCCTGCCGCCACCAGCGCGGTGCACAGATGAGAGCCGACGAAGCCGGCACCGCCCGTGACGACAGCGTGTCTTCCCGTGAAACCGGCGGTGGGACTCATGAGCTGTCCTCCGTGTTCCGTGGAAGGCAGGGCGAAGGGCGCAGTGAGGTGTTCTGTTGCCGAGATAAAGTCAAGAACGCTCAGCTGCGTTTCGCCCCCGGGGTCGGCCGTTCGAGTGAACGACGCTGAGCGAAACCTGTGATCAGGGCCGTGCTCTCGCTCGTGTCGTACGGCCGGATGCGGGGGCCTGGAGTGCGGGGGACCCGGAGCCTGGAGATGTCGGGCCGGCGCGGGGCGAGCGAACCGCGTGCCGCGGCTGGTTCAGAGAAGTTCGAGGAGTTTCTGGGTGAATTCCTCAGTGGTCGCCGTACCGCCCAGGTCGGGGGTGCGGACGTCCGACTCGGCGAGCACGGCGACGATCGCGCTGTCGACGTCCCGGGCGGCCTCGGGGTGACCGAGGTGGTCCAGCATCAGGGCCGCCGAGCCGATCGCGCCCAGCGGGTTGGCGATGCCCCGTCCCGCGATGTCGGGGGCGGAGCCGTGCACCGGCTCGAACATCGACGGGTGGGTCCGCTCGGGATTGAGGCTCGCGGAGGGGGCGATGCCGATCGAACCGGCCACGGCGGCCGCGAGGTCGCTGAGGATGTCGCCGAAGAGGTTGGAGGCGACGACCACGTCGAAGCGGGCCGGGTCGAGCACGAACTTGGCGGCCAGCGCGTCGATGTGCTCCTGGTCCCAGGTGACGCCGGGGTGCTCGGCGGCGCGCTCGGCGATCAGCTCGTCCCAGAACGGCATGGTGTGGATGATGCCGTTGGACTTGGTGGCCGAGGTCAGCCTGCCGCGGCGGCGGGCGGCGAGCGAGAAGGCGTAGTCGGCGATCCGGGTGACCCCGGCCCGGGTGAACACCGCTTCCTGGACGGCCAGTTCCTCGGGCGTGCCCCGGTTCAGCCGGCCGCCGATCTCGCTGTACTCGCCCTCGACGTTCTCCCGCACGACGACCAGGTCGACCTCGCCCGCGACGGCGACGCGCAGCGGGCTGTCCACGCCTTCGAAGACCCGGATCGGCCGCAGGTTGACGTACTGGCGGAACGTGCGGCGGATGGGGATCAGCAGGCCCCACAGGGAGACGTGGTCGGGGACGCCGGGGTAACCGACGGCGCCCAGCAGGATCGCGTCCGCCTCGCGCAGCCGGTCCAGGCCGTCGTCGGGCATCATCGCGCCCTCGCGCACGAAGCGTTCGCAGGACCAGTCGTAGGAGGTGTAGGAGAAGTGGATTCCGTGGCGGCGGCCGACGGCGTCCAGGACGCGCCGGGCGGGCGGGAGGACCTCGGTGCCGATGCCGTCACCGGGGATGAGGGCGATGCGGTGGTTCGTCATACGCCGATTGCAGCAGCGGGCCGGACAGCGCGTCCAAGACACAATCCCGATGTGCCTTATAAGGCTGCCTTATCGCGGTTCCGTCAACGCGCGGTCCAGGAAGGCCCTGGCCGCCGGGGACAGCGGGCCGCGGCGGCTGATCAACGCGATGCGCAGCTCGGCGTTCGGTTCCAGATCCAGCACCAGGGCGCCCGCCCGCTCCGCCGTCCGGCGCCAGGAGTCGGTGACCACCGCCAGCCCCACCCCCTCCAGCACCATCGGCAGCACCGACGCCCGGTGTTCCGTCTCGGCTGCGACGGCGAACTCGACACCGTGCTCGCGCAGTTCGTCCACATAGGCCCGCACGGCGGTGCCCCGCTGCACGATGATCAGCCGGTGCCCGGCCAGCTCCTCGCGGGCCACCGGCCTGCCCGGAGGGAACGGCCCGTCGGGCGGCGTCAGCAGCACCAGTCCCTGCACCCCCACGGGGTGGGACACCACCCCCCGCTCGGGCAGCGGGCCCGAGGTGGTGAGCAGCCCCAGCTCGCCCGCGCCGGCGCGCACCATGTCGGTCACGTCCTGCGGGGTGAAGGCGGCACGCACCCTCACCTGCACCCCGGGATGACGACCACCGAAGTCCCGGATCATGGAGGTGAGCGGTTCGACGGCCGGTGAGGGCATCGCGGCGATGTCGAGCCTGCCGGCCCGCAGCTCCTGCACGGCGTCGACGCTGGCCCGCGCGGTCTCCATGCCGCGTACGGCCGCACGGGCGGGCTCGATCAGTGCCCTTCCCGCCTCCGTGAGGACGGCCCGCTTGCCGATGCGGTGGAAGAGGTCGGCCGCCAGATCCCGCTCCAGCGAACGCACCGTCTGCGACAGCGCCGGCTGCGAGACGTACAGGGCCGCGGCCGCCCGGTTGAAACCGCCGTGATCCACGATCGCGAGGAAGTACTCGAGCTGCCGGATGTCCATGCGCCGATTCTCGCCGCCCGCCGGACCGCCTGGCGCGCGCGGGTCGGCGGTCCGGACCCACTCCCATGGCTGTGCACACCGATCCGGTCATGCCCTGGTTCACCAGTACTGTCTCTCAACTGATCCGGTAGGGCGAACCGCACGCCCCCCGGGGCGCCAGCGGTGGCCGGCAACCGCGATCAAGGCAAGACTCGAAGGCGGACCTGTGCTCACCGTCTTCGGCGGGGTACGCGCCGGCGCACGTGTCGCCCTGCCTCAGAGGGCACCCGCATGACCTTCAGCCCAAACCCCGAGCTGGAGCGGCTCGAAGCCGACGCCGAGGAGGGCCTCTCCACACCGCCGGTACGGGGAGCCGGGCCGGGTTGGATCGTGGGCGAGCGCGAGGTCGGCGCCCCCTGGAGACGAGGTCCGTGCACTGCTCGTCCGTGGCGGACCGCATACAGCAGACGGCCCCTCCTCCGGACAGGAAGGGCCCCCTGATCACGGTCCTTTCCACAGATGTCAGCGGCTACGCGGGATCCAGCACGGGCCGCGCGGGGAGCCCGCCGTTCTTCTCGCAGCGCAGTTCCTTGGCCATGGCCAGTGAGAAGGAGTGGGCCACGGTCGCGTAGGCGTCCTTCAACGCCTTGGTGTCGCCCTCGGGGTCCTTCGGCATGCCCCCGCGCATAACGCCGATCATGATGTGGGCTGCCGTCGACGAGCCGGCCAACTTGTCGCTTTTGCACGCGAACTGGAGGTAAGCCTTGTCCGCCGCCGTCACGGTGTCCTCCCCCATCTTCAGCACGGTGAACTTCGGGTCGGGGGTGCCCGACGGGGCACCGTCTACCCGCCTCCAGGTGATTCTGAGCTCGAAATCCGGCGTGCCGATGGGCGTGTAAACACGGCAGGCGTCCCCGCGATACACCGCGGGGTTCGAGAACGCCTCGACAAGGTCCGCCGCGGCCTGCGCGACGGTGTACTCCTGTGCCGACGCCTCGAAGCGCGACGACCCCGTGATCACCTTCAGCGCCTTGGACGCGTCGGCGGACATCGCATCGCCACCGCAGAGTTGTGTCCCCGCAACGACCTTGTAGTCCTTCGGAAGTCCGTCCTTGTCTCCGTCCCCTCCACAAGCGGTGGCCCCGAGAAACAACGACCCGGCCACGGCCGCGGAGAGGAGTCCCCTGCGTACCGAGCTACGACTGATCACTGTCCGCATCCTTACGTGTCCTCGGCCGTTCACCGGCCTCAACCGGTCTCCGGGTCGTTGCCCTGCTGGTTCTCCCGGTCGTTGCCGACCCCGTATCCGATCAGCATCGATTCGCGCAGGTCCTCTCCGAACGGGCTGTTGTCCACGCCGTTGTGCCGCAGGAAGTCCTCCATCGGGGCCTCGGCCATGCTCTCACCGGCGGAGTAAATCTTGGTCTTCTCCACCCTGTTGAGCTCCTCCACCTTCTCCTTGTGCTCATCCACCGAGTTGTCGGAGATGTCGCCGACCATCTGGCCCACGACCTGTTCGGCAAAACCACTGGCGGTGTCCGTCGCCAGCGGGATGAGCACCGCGGCCGTGCCCACGGCAGCGGTCGCGGGCAGGAAGGCGACGCCCGCCGCGATGCCCGCCGTGGCCCCGAACTCGACCCAGCCCGCCCGCTTGGCGACCGCCTTCTCGTAGTCCTCGTGGGTCTTGAGGTTCGTCGCCTCCACCTGGTCGGCCCGGGACTGGTCGAGCATGCCCTGCACCTCGGCGCCCACGCGCACGGTCGCCCTGGCCCTGGCCTCGACCTCCTCGGTGATCTTTCCGTCCGGGCCCACTGCCCCTTCCAGCGCGCTGCGGGTGTAGACCTGCTCCGCGGTCGAGACCGTCGCGTAGGCGTCCGGGTGCTGACCCAGAGTGCTGAGGAAGCCCCGGACGACGCTCCGCCCGTTCCCGTCGGCGGTGTCCGCGAAGTCGAGGTGCCCGTCCGGGTTCTTGCCCGGCGCGAACACGCTGTCCGGATCGTTCTTGGCCAACGCCCAGTTGATGTCGTCGATGTAGCCGGCGCCCATGGTGCCCAGGCTGTCGGCCATCGCCTCGTGGTGCTCCTTGAGCAGGCCAGGGTCCGCAGCGTACTTCTCCATGACCTTCTGCATGATCGCGGCGTTGTCCGCGTCCCGCACCACGCCGGCGTCCGGGTGCCCGGCCGGATAGCCGAGGGTCGCTGCCTCCAGGGCGTGGCCGAGAGCGTCGGGCATCTGGTCGAGCGACGCCTTGAGCTCCTTGTCGTCGAGCGAGTTGACGTCGCCGAAGGACTCCCACTTCTCGTTGCCGAAGAAGTCGAGGTAGTTGTCGATCGCCTGGCCGTCCTTGTCCTTTCCGAGGTCGGCCGTGGCACCGTGGTTGACCGTGCCGTCCTCGTTGTACGCGGTCGGCGGGTCGGCGAAGAACTTCTTGGCCGCTTCCGGACTGTTGCCGAGCGCTTCCAGCATGGCGGTGGCCGGGTCGTAACCGGCCCCGTTCACGCCGGAGGGGTTGAACGGGTTCTTGAACGGACTGTTCACCACCTTGTTCGCGGCGAACATGCCCGGGTCCTTCGCGTGCAGCTGCGCCACGTGTTCGGCGATCGGGTTGAGGAACTTCGCGTCGTAGTTCCCGTACCGCATGATCCCGCCGAGCAGCTGGTATCCGAACGGCCCGCCGTAGTCGTGCTTGGTCAGCGGAATGCGTTCCGTTCCCAACTTGCGCAGCTCCGGACCCCACTTGTCGGTGAATTCCTTGTCGTGGGAGGCGGTGGCCAGGTTGAGGCCGAGGTTCTTCTGGAGCTCCTGGACGTCCTTGAGACGTTCCGCGTCCACCTTGCCGTACTCGTACGTGTCCGTGGAGAGCTGGCCGAAGAACGCGAGCGACTTCTCGGGGCCGAGCTTCTCGTAGAAGCCCTTGGAGAACTCCACCGACGAACTGTTGTCCTTCAGCAGCTCGTTGAGCTGCTGAAGTTCCGTGTGTGTGATGTTCCGGCCCTTGGCCGCCAGGGCGGCGGCGCGGGCGGCCTCCTCCTGGTCCAGCTTCGTGTACGTCGGAGCGCTGAAGTCCTTGCGGTCGGTGACGTTGGCCTCGAGGGTGTTCTTGAGGGCGAGGTCGGTGTCGTTGCAGTTGTCGACGATGAGGTCGATCCTCTTCTGCCACGACTCGATGTTCCGCTTCTCCTGCTGCAGGAGCTCGCTGTAGTCGGGGTCGTGCCGCGCCGCGTGGCTCTCGGACAACGGCTTCCGCGCAGTGACCTTGCCCTTGCCGTCCACCTGGATGCCGGCCGCGGGCCCCTCGTGGTCCCGGATGTTGACCAGGTCGTCCTTGGCCTTCTTGATGGCCGCGTGACCCTCTTCCAGGATCTGCTGGACACCCTTGGCCTCGGCCGCGGCGTCCGCGAACTCCTTGGCCGTCTTACCGATGAACGCCTTGGTGACCCCTGCGTTGACGCCCTCCCAGGCCGCTTTTTCCGCCTTTGCCTTCATCCCGTCGGCGGCGTCCGTGGCAAGCTTGTCCAGCTTCCCCGCCATCTCCGACCAGTCGTCGGCGGCGGCCTTCAACTTCGCCACCGGGGCGTCGATGATGTCCTCGTACTTCAGCATGTTGCGCGCTCCCCCGAGCCTTATTTCATGTATTCCGTGAGCACGGATACCTGTGTCAGATCTCCCTTGATCTTCGCCTCGTCCTTGGCGTGCTGGGCCTTGCTGTAATCGAGGTGATTCGAAATCTGCGCGCAGGCGTCCAGCAGTGTCTTCAGGTGGGTCTGCCAGAAGTCATGCACCTTCAGCACGGCCGAACCGCTCACGAAGTTCCCGTTGGTCAGCGCCGTCGCCGCGTCGAACGTGGAGGAACGGGCCATGTCGCCCTCCTTCGTCAGCCGACCCAGCAGGTCATAAGCGTCATTGCCGATTGCGCCGAGGTCGTCCCGATTGACCACCAGGTCGCCCCCGCCACCACCACCTCCGCCGCCGTCGGCCGGAATGCTGTTGATCTGCATGGCAGTCCGCTTGGCCGCCGTCGCGCGCAGTTCGGCCCATTCTTGCTCGAACGTCACGAATTCCCCCAAGTCCATCCGGGCAGGCCACTCCACCGTACTCGCACGGCCACCGACCTGATCACCTGTCGCTTGTATCATCACCCGCCCACGGGTGGCGGGCAGTTGAGTCCCCGAAGCCCAGACGACAACGATCGAACCGCCCACGTTCCAGGAACTGGCACCTGGTCGGTCTCAGGGCACGGCAGCCGCCCAGTGCGTACGCGAGCACCTTGATGATCACTCCGCTGCGGGGGCGGGCAGGGACGCGGATCAAGGGGATGGTCAGGTCCTGCGGCGGAACCTCGTAGCTCAGCTGGGCCAAGCGCTGGGCGAGCGTCTCAAGGACGCCCACGGCCACGGCCTCGCCGGGGAAGCGGTGTCCGGCGCGGGGATCCGCGCCACCCTGGGGGATCAGGTCGTCCCGGCCGGGCGGGTGGTCGAGGAAGCGCTCCGGGCGGAAGGCGTACGGGTCCTTGAACAACCGCTCGTCGCGGTTCTGCCCATGGACGTCCAGCAGAACCAGCCCGCCGACCGGGACGCGGCGGCCGTGCTGCGCGGCGAAGGCCGCGAACCAGCTCAGCGCAGTGGTGGGCCGGATGACGTTGAGGAGTTCCACCGCCGCGATCCGGGGTGACAGCTCGGCGCCGGAAGCGTCGTGGTGGCCGCAGACGCGGTCCAGTACGGAACCGGTCATGTCGGCGTAGGTCACGGCGTTGAGTACCGTCGTCCCGGCGGCACCAGCGGCGCCTCCGCGCACCATGCTCTCCATCATGCTCGGCCGAGTCCTTTTTGCTTGTCAGCCGAACCACGCAGGGGCTCACGAGCGAAGACCGATCCGGCATGCCCTTCTGCGCCGGGCGCCCAGGGGGTGCGTTCCCTTGCTGGGGAGCCGCCGGGCGAGCGCTCCGTGTGCCGGTGGGACCAGCGGGGTACCCGCGCCCCGACCGTTTCACCGGGTGCTGGTGCGCTTGTTGTGAGCGATCAGGAACACCGCTCCAACCTCGACATGCTGATACGGCAGGCCGACCTGGAGAGCCGGCCGGACTTCACGCCGGGGCTGGGCATCACCGTCGGGGACGGAGTGCAGCGAGTCTTCCTGTGCGCGAGCCCCTACTTCGCCCTGGAACGCTGGCGTGCCGGGACGGCGGAGCCGTTGCGCCGGTCCTTCGCCACCGCACAGATTCTGTGCAACGTCGGCGCCCCGGTGCGGGTCCGGATCGGCACGTGGAGGGAGGAACTCGGCCGGGCGGAGACGCTCCTGCTGCCCGTGGCGTGCGGTGACGTCGAGATCACCGGGCCGGCCGACGTCCTGTTCGGCTACCTGCCCGACCTCGACCGCGATGTCCGCGGCCCGTTGCTCGCTGCGGGATACCCACTGCCGCTCCTTCAGCAGTTCATCCATTGATGTCCGTGGTCAGCACCAGCGCGCCCATCCGGCGGCTGCTCGCGGCCAAAGCCGAAACCACCGGAGCACGAACCTCGTCATTCACACCCGCACCGATACGGCTGTCGCCGCCGCGTTCGCCGCGGCCGCGTGAAGCGGGCAACGGCGTCGGCACCTTCGCTGCGCGCTCCGAAGGGCGCCAGAGCGCGCGCTCGCGCCTGCATGCGGGAGCCGACGAGCAGCGATGACGGCGGCGGGTGACATGCTCAACACCAGCCCGGACCGGCGGCTGGAGTCAACGCATAGAGCCTCCGACAGAGCGCCGTGTCCGGCTCGGCGCTCGTCAGCGGTTCGTCGGCTTCCTCGGCGCTGCTTCATGGAGGCAAAGGCGACGGCCGGCCCGCTCTGGGTGAGGCCGGCCGTCGGCGAGGTACCCAGGCCCGTTCAGCGCTGCAGGGTGAGGACGCCCGGCCGCCAAGGCAGTTGGTCGTAGGGGCCGCTCGCGGAGGGCGACTTGCCCTGGTAGAGGAGCTGCAGGTTGCAGGGGTCGATGGTCATGGTCTGGTCGGGGTTGTTGCGGACCAGGTCACCGTGGCTGATGTCGTTGGTCCAGCCCGCACCGCTGTTGGCTCTGCCGGCGAAGGGGTTGGACTCGGTGGCGGCCTGCGGGGTCCACGGCCCGTTCAGGCTGGAGGCCGTGAACGAGCGGAAGAAGCGCTGCTCCGTCGCACCCCGCGCCTCGACGATCATGAGGTACTGGTTCTGCCCCTGGACCTTGTACACCTGCGGCGCCTCGAACAGGTTCTTCACCGTGTCGCTCATGACCGTCGTGTACGACGAGCCGAAGTTGCCCGGGAAGTTCCCGATCGGCATGCTCGCCCGGTAGATCTTGCCGTTGTCACCGGCGAAGAACAGGTACATGTTCTGGTCGTCGGCGATCAGGGTCTGGTCGATCGGGGCGGCGCCCGGGATGCTGCCGGTGAACAGCGGCTGCGGCGCGGACCAGCCGTTGGGGTTGGTGGGGTCGCTCGACGTGCGGTAGATGAAGGGCCACTGGCCCCACTGGTAGGCCAGCACCCAGATGTTCTTGGGCGCGAAGTAGAACAGCGTGGGCGCCACCGCGGCCTGGTTCATGCCGGTCTGGCCGGCCGACGCCATGTCCGACCAGTTCGTGAAGGGGCGGAACATCATCGAGCCGTACGACGACCCCGACACGTTCGACCCGTAGACCAGGTGCTTTCCGTTGTACGTCACGGTGGTGAAGTCCTTCAGCGAGACCCACCCGTTCGCCGGCTGCGCCAGCGCACCCGTCGACGTCCACCGGTACGTCGACGGCAGAGAACACGTGCCGTCCCCCGGCGGGGTCGTCCCGGACAGGCCGGTCCACTTCTGGTTGCTGCCCCCGTTGCACGTCCAGATCTGCGCCGCCGTGCCGTTGACCGTACCGGAGCCGTTAACCTCCAGGCACAGCCCGGACTCCACGCCGACGACCGTGCCGTCGGAGTTCACCCGCCACTGCTGGTTCGCACCGCCGGAGCAGGTCCAGATCTGCACCCGGGTACCGGCCGTCGTGGCGTGGCCCGGAACATCCAGGCACTTGTTGCCGTACACGGTGAGCTGGTTGCTGTCCGTCAACGTCCACTGCTGGTTGGTCCCGCCCCAGCAGTCATAGATCTGCAGATACGTGCCGTCGGTCTGGCTGGCGCCCGGCACATCGAGACACCGGCCGGAACCAACACCGCGCAAGGCGCCGCTGGAAGCCGCCTGAGCCGGGGCGGCGACAAGTATCGCCGCCAGCGCCGCCAGGGCCGCAACCACGGCGGCGAGCACCACAGACGGATGCCTGCGGCTGGTACTTCCTCTGCGCATGGATACTCCCTAGACCTTGAGCAGGCGGTTCCGGTTGGCCTCGTCAGAGGCCGGCCGGACTGTCGGCGTGGTGCGGTGTGCAGCAGTCCGTGAGCACCACGGCGGACGGCGACAACTGGCGGGGCCATGACATGCGAATCCATGGCATACGGATGCGGCATGGTCCTTGCGATTGCGACTTCACGCGGTGGGTGCCCGGCACGGCCCTACCGTGCGGTGGAGCGGCTCAGAATGTTCGTCATGTCGAACACAAGTCAAGGTGTCGAGCAACCCGAATCATAGAGAACCGGTGAACGGCGTCAATACCTCTCGCATGTATCGCCATCAACGCCGAAACATTCGCACCACCGCAGCCGACCAGCGGCCACGCCGTCAAATGGCTGGCTCGTAAGCGGCCGAAATTTCCGCACGCCGCCGACACCAGCATCGGGGGCCACCGTCCGCTTGCCGGGTGACCGAAAGTTTCGTCCTCCAATCGGAAATTTCTTCGGCGGAGAGTATTGACGATCCACGGTCACGCCTCAATCATCCCTGTCTGGGCAATCCATGCTGCACGGCAGGTCAGCGACCAGCTGCACGGCAGACCCGCGCACCACATCACCTGCGCCACCCCGTTCCGTTCCGGTGAGGTTCGCACCAGCGCATCCTGGCTCTTCCCGCAGTTGGAGACGTATGTGATGCCGTGTGACGGTCCCCGGCTGAGCCGCGATGGAGTACCCCATGCCTGTGTCGAGACGTAGAACACGCCCGCCGCCCGCCGCCCGCCGTACGTCTGCCGGACGACGCGATCCCCTGCGCTTCAGTCGATCAGCGATTTCTACCTCGGAGGCACAGTCATGAGCTGGTATGCCCTTCCCAGATCCGTTACCCGCCGGAAGATCCACGGCCTGCTGCTGGCGCTGGCCGTCGGCGTCCTCGGTGCGGTCACCGCACTGGCCGCACCGCCGACCGCACACGCCGCCGAGAACACGCTTGGCGCCGCGGCGGCACAGAGCGGCCGCTACTTCGGCACCGCCATCGCCTCGGGCAGGCTGGGCGACTCGGCGTACACCTCGATCGCGAACCGTGAGTTCAACATGGTGACGCCCGAGAACGAGATGAAGATCGACGCCACCGAGCCGCAGCGGGGCCAGTTCAACTTCACCGCCGGTGACCGCGTCTACAACTGGGCCGTGCAGAACGGCAAGAAGGTCCGCGGACACACCCTGGCCTGGCACTCCCAGCAGCCCGGCTGGATGCAGAGCCTCAGCGGCAGCAGCCTGCGCCAGGCGATGATCGACCACATCAACGGCGTGATGAACCACTACAAGGGCAAGATCGCCCAGTGGGACGTCGTGAACGAGGCCTTCGCCGACGGCAACTCGGGCGCCCGGCGCGACTCCAACCTGCAGCGCACCGGCAACGACTGGATCGAGGTCGCCTTCCGCACCGCGCGCGCCGCCGACCCCGCCGCCAAGCTCTGCTACAACGACTACAACACCGACAACTGGACCTGGGCCAAGACCCAGGCCGTGTACAACATGGTCAAGGACTTCAAGCAGCGCGGCGTACCGATCGACTGCGTCGGCTTCCAGTCGCACTTCAACAACGACAGCCCGTACAACAGCAACTACCGCACCACGTTGCAGAGTTTCGCCGCTCTCGGCGTCGACGTGGCCGTCACCGAGCTCGACATCCAGGGCGCCTCGCCCACGACGTACGCCAACGTGGTGAACGACTGCCTGGCCGTCTCGCGCTGCCTCGGCGTCACCGTCTGGGGCGTGCGCGACACCGACTCCTGGCGGTCGGAGCAGACACCGCTGCTGTTCAACGGCGACGGCAGCAAGAAGCCCGCCTACACCTCCGTCCTCAACGCGCTCAACGGCGGCACCACCACGCCTCCTCCGTCGGGCGGCGGCGGACAGATCAAGGGTGTCGGTTCGGGCCGCTGCGTGGACGTTCCCAACTCCAGCCAGACCGACGGCACCCAGGTCCAGCTGTGGGACTGCAACAACGCCACCAACCAGCAGTGGACGTCCACCAGCGCCGGTGAGCTCAGGGTCTACGGCAACAAGTGCCTGGACGCCGCCGGCACCGGCAACGGCGCCAAGGTCCAGATCTACAGCTGCTGGGGCGGCGCCAACCAGCAGTGGCGCCTCAACTCCGACGGATCCATCGTCGGTGTGCAGTCCGGTCTCTGCCTCGACGCCGTCGGGAACGGTACCGCGAACGGCACCCAGCTCCAGCTCTACTCCTGCTCGAACGGCAACAACCAGCGCTGGACCCGTACCTGAGGGGGCCTGCCACAAACGAAGGGGGAAGCCGCGACAGCCCACGGTGCGGCTTCCCCCGCCTCTCCGCAAGGACACCGTTGATGGTCCCGGGTCGCCGTGGCGGAGAGTCCGTCCTGCTCAGGGCTGAGCAGACTGCGGCAACCAGCTCACCCGGAGATCCGCCCTCGCTCGCTTCGGACACCGGCTCGCACCCGGCTGCCGCCATCCCGGAGTGCGGGTGCGCGTCGTCTTCCCCCGACCAGGACGTGCCGGCTGGCGCTTGACCCGCGCTATGTGATGCGGGACAACCGCGCAGGTGAGACATGTGGCAGGAACCTGCATCATGCTCCACGCAATGGACCTGCGGAAACATGTCGCCACGACCCGCCCGCAACCTGGGAAACAAGAAGAACAGCAGGTCAGGCGCCCTTTGCAACGGGCTCCAGAATCGCCACGCACTCCACGTGATGCGTCATCGAAAAAGTATCGCAGCAGTGACAACCATGCCGAACCGCAGCTCGGAGCACATTTCAGGGCATTCAAGGGAGCGGCCGGCCAACCGAGAGCGTCAGCGGAGCGTCACCGCCTCCCTGGAGCACAGGGCTCAGCCCAGTCGAGGTCGCACCATGCGTGCGGCCAGAACATGGATCTCTCGGATGAGCACCGATGAGGGCACATCGAGATCAAGTGCGTGTTGGTGCAGCGCGATCCCTGAGTGCCGCACCAAATGGCCCGCGTGCGGTGCGTTGCCTTTGGCATACACCGAGTGGCCGTCCTTGAGGCCCAGAGAAGTGGAATAGGCCAGCATTTGGTACAGGTCTGCGTCGGGATAACCGTGTGGCTTGCCCAGCTTGTACTTGGCGTCGGCCACGACCAGTGCGGCTCCCGAATCGTCGTACCAGACGAGGTCCGGTCGTATCCGGATGATTTCCGCTTCATCCAGATAGACGTTCGTAGCCTGCAGCGCTGCGTGCCCACCATACGCACTCAGGGCCTCCCGGAGCGCGACACAGACGAAGTCCTCGAAGACCGTGTTCATGTCGAAAAGGAAGCCGTTCATCCGTACCCCACCCGGCAGATGTTCGGCGGATGCGTTGTCCAGTACAAGTCCTGCTAGGCGGAGAGCGTGGTGATATCGGGCGTTCAGACGGCTCGGCTGCCATCCGGGGAGCGGCTGCCCCCTCACGAGTGGGGTGACCTCCGCGAGCCTGGCCCGCTGGTGGACGAGGCGTGTCCGTACGGCTCCGGGCACGCCGGGCAGGCGTAGGAGGCGTTCCACCGCGGCGCGCAGAATGCGGTTCTCCGCGATGTCCGTGGTGAATTCGTCGTACGCGATCTCGGCGGGCAACGGGGCACCGAACCGGCGCCGGATCTGGTCCGCCTCGCGAACCCGGCCCCTTACGACGAACGCCGTGGCGTCGGTGCTTCGGTAGCCCTGCAGAAGCCCTTGCCGCAGCGCCCGGTCCGTCTGCCGCTCGACGGCGTGGGCAATGGCGGGCAGCAGTTCGTCGTAGCCGGCGACGTCCACGTCTCCGTCCCGCCAGCCGCCCAGGTCGAGGGTGTAGCCGAGGAGGAAGAACAAACGCTGGATGGGCAGTTTGGGCGTGATCCGCAACCTCATGGTCTCGCGTCCTGGGACGTCGAGTGTCACTGCCCGGACCTTGCTTCCCGCCTTTAGCCTCCACAGCTCCGGCTCGTACGGGTCAGGCGCAGCATCTACGGCCTTCAACGTCGCCAGGGCCTGTCCCGCGATGTGCGGAAGGGAGACGATTCGTGCAGGTGTGTGTTCGACGAGGTGAACTTCGATCACGATGTGCCAGGGCTTTCCTCGACGTCGCCTACTTCCGGCGCTCTACGCGCGGCAACGGACGCCCGCAGCGCTGCCAGCCCGTAACGCTTCTCGATGTCCTCGCCCTCGCCGTAGTGGTGTTCCGGGATGCCCGGCGCAGCGCTCCCGCCACCGGGCCGCCCCGGACGCGTCCGGGCGAAACCCGGGCGCGATGCGTACGGGCCGACCCGGTGGGCCGGTGATGAGGCTGGTCATCAGGAACGACTCATCGCCGAGTTTCACCTCGTGCACATCGGCGTCCGACCCTGGACGCCTGCCGGAGTGTGACTCAGGCGTCGATGATGACGGGGATGATGAGGGGCTTGCGGCGGTGGGTGCGGAACGCCCAGTTCGCCACGGCGCGGGCGAGGAGCTGTTCGAGTTGGCGCGCGTCCCCGACGCCCTCCTCGGCCGCGGTGGCCAGGGTCTTCTCGATGACGGGGACGACCGGCTCGAAGGTGGCGTCGTCGTGGACGAAGCCCCGGGCCAGGAAGTCGGGGGCCTCGGCGAGGGCGCCGGTGTCCGCGTCGACGATCGCCACCACCGTGACCACGCCCTCGGCGGCGAGGGTGAGGCGGTCCTTGAGGGACGCTTCGGTGGCGCCGCCGACTTCCATGCCGTCCACGTAGACGTTGCCGGCGGGGACCTTGCCGGTGATGGACGCGCGCCCGTCGACCAGGTCGACGACGACGCCGTCCTCCGCGATGACGACCCGGTCGGGGTCGACACCGGTACGGATGGCGAGGTCACCGTTGGCCCGCAGGTGGCGCCATTCGCCGTGGACGGGCATGACGTTGCGGGGCTTGACGATGTTGTAGCAGTAGACGAGTTCGCCGGCGCTGGCATGCCCGGAGACGTGCACCTTGGCGTTGCCCTTGTGGACCACGTGGGCGCCCCACCGGGTGAGCCCGTTGATCACCCGGTAGATGGCGTTCTCGTTGCCGGGAATGAGGGAGCTGGCGAGCAGGACGGTGTCGCCCTTGCCGATGCGGATGACGTGGTCGCGGTTGGCCATCCGCGACAGCGCGGCCATCGGCTCGCCCTGGGAGCCGGTGCACACCAGAGTGATCTTGTGGTCGGGGAGCTTCTCCAGCTCCTTGGTGCTCACGACCAGACCGGACGGGACCTTCAGATAGCCCAGGTCACGGGCGATGCCCATGTTGCGGACCATCGACCGGCCGACGAAGGCGACCTTGCGGCCGTGCTGGTGGGCGGCGTCCAGGACCTGCTGGATGCGGTGCACATGGCTGGCGAAGCTGGAGACGATGACCCGGCGCGGCGCGGTGCGCATCACCTGCTCGATCGCCGGGTTCAGCTCACGCTCGGAGGTGGTGAAGCCGGGTACTTCGGCGTTGGTGGAGTCGGTGAGGAACAGGTCGACGCCCTCCTCACCGAGGCGGGCGAAGGCGCGCAGATCGGTGATGCGGTCGTCGAGGGGAAACTGGTCCATCTTGAAGTCGCCGGTGTGCAGCACCATCCCGGCGCTGGTGCGGATCGCGACTGCGAGACTGTCCGGGATGGAGTGGTTGACCGCCACGAACTCGCAGTCGAAGGGCCCGAAGCCGCGCCGGTCGCCCTCCCGCACCCGCACCGTGCGCGGCCGGATGCCGTGCTCCTTGAGCTTGGCCTCCAGGAACGCCAGCGTCAGCTTGGAGCCGACGACGGGAATGTCGGAGCGCTCGCGCAGCAGGTACGGCACGCCGCCGATGTGGTCCTCGTGGCCGTGGGTGAGGACCACGGCCACGATGTCGTCCAGACGGTCCCGGATCGAGGTGAAGTCCGGCAGGATCACGTCCACGCCGGGCTGGGTCTCTTCGGGGAACAGCACGCCGCAGTCGACGATGAGCAGCTTGCCGGCGTGCTCGAAGACGGTCATGTTGCGGCCGATCTCACCGAGGCCGCCCAGGGCGATGACCCGCAGCCCTCCTTCGGGAAGAGGCGGGGCGGCTTTCAGCTCGGGATGCGGATGACTCATACCCTGACGGTACCCGGAGAGTGGGACAGGGTGATCCATTACCTGTGCGATCTCTTCCTCCCGACAGGGTCGGGGCATCACAACAGGTGTCCGGGGACAATCCGATGAGCCGACGGCCGGACAGCGAGGGGGCAAGGCGGTACCGGGGCGGCGATCACGGCGTCCCGTGCAGGCGCGCTGCCACTCGACTCCATGACGTCCAAGGCCGTGGTGACCAGGCAGCCGGGCGTGTGAGTCCCGTCGGCTACGGCGAGACCGGGGTACCGGCGGCATCGAGACGGCCCCGCGAGGGCGGCTGTCAAGCCGCCGCCCCGCAGGTACGGGCCGTAGGCGGCGTCACCGGCCCCCTGTGCGCAGGTCAGCACCGTGTCACCGTCGGCGCTCAGGAACCAGGACAGTGCGGCGAGCCCGAGCGCCCACGGGCGCAGCCGTGCCATTACTCTCGGCCGGGGTCAGACACGCGTCCATGCTTCGATGAAGGCGTTACGTCCGGCCGCATCGGGCGCCTTGTGGTCCGCGTGAAGGACGCGCCAGGCGGTGAGTTCCAGGTCCCGGAGCCAGAGTTCGCCGATGACCTGTGTTTTGAGATCAGGGAGGTGGTCGGACTCGGCGAGCGCCTCACCGATCACCTCTGCGGCCGCGACGCGCTGGGGAGGCGTCATCTCGTCTACGGCCGAGAGGATCTGTCCGGCCAGACCGGTTCCCTCCCCGGCCAGCGAACGCAGCACCAGGTCCTTGATATTGGTCGGCAGCAGGTAGGCGGTGCCCGAGGATCTCCACAGGTTCGACCAGAAGCGTTCTCCTGCGTCGGTGGGGGCGGGGAGCGCGGCCAGCAGTCCCAGGAGATGCGCGGTGGCCGCGTAGCCGTCGGAGTGGGCCGCCGCGAGGACCGCCATGCCGGCGACGCGCTCCACGTCGAAACGGCCGGCTTCGAACTGTGAGGGCAGCCCCAGTCTTTGTTCCAGCTGATCAGCGAGGGAGGCGGATGCGTGGGAGGGGAACTCGGGAAGCATCGGCGGTCCTTCGGCGTAGGCGGGCGGAGATCCGCGCTCGGGAACCTTGGTCCTTCCCATGGCCAGGCGGCTTACACGGCTTCCGCGGGCCCACTTGGTGGCGAGACCGAGCTCGAGGGACGCTGTCACGGGCAGGCTTCGGACACGAGCACCGTCTCGGTGCGCCACAGCCCGGCCACGCGCGGGTGTGACAGCCCGCCGATACCGGCGGGCCCGCTCACCTCAGGCTGCGGCCGATGGACTGGACGATCCGTCGGTGCGCCGGTATTCGGCGTTGATGCGCTGGGCTTCTTCGAGTTGGTCTTCGAGGATGATGATCCGGCATGCGGCCTCGATCGGGGTGCCCTGGTCGACGAGCTCACGCGCGCGGGCCGCGATGCGCAGTTGGTAGCGGGAGTAGCGGCGGTGTCCGCCCTCGGAGCGCAGTGGTGTGATCAGTCGCGCTTCGCCGATGGCGCGGAGAAAGCCGGGAGTGGTACCGAGCAACTCGGCAGCCCGGCCCATCGTGTAGGCGGGGTAGTCGTCGTCGTCGAGACGGCTCAGCGACTCGTCTGCTGTCATCTCACCTCTCTGTGGAACGCGTCGAGGGGCCTTGGTGCCGTTTGGCACCAAGGCCCCGAAGGAACTGCAACACCATCTGCCGGCCCTAGTGCTGTGCCGGCCTTCTGTTTCCGCCCAGCCGCCTGATACTCCGACGGGGGTGCGGGGATCGCGGATGCGTGACCGGAGACCACCTACCTATCGATGTCCTGCGGTACCCGGGCTCGCGTCTCCCGCCCGGGCGATCCTGATGGTGCTCGACTCCTCCGTTCTTCTCTCGGAACCCATCACTTGCAAACAGGGACTGCAAACTGCTGGTACTGCAACCGCGTCTACTGCGGTCCTGCTTACGGCGGCCCCTCGTCACTTCAGGCCACCCGGTCCGGTCGTCAGTCCCGTCGCCGTCCTACACAACCTGGCTTCGAAACTCCACCACCGCACCGTCATACGTGCACTACTGCCCGGCAGTTCGTGTCTGCCGGGCTTGCTCGATCTCGGCTACGACAGAAATCGTAAGCATGAAGACATCGAATGTCTACTCCAGCCAGCATAGATTTCCTGCGGCTCGACGATGAGGTCTCCCGCTGGGCCGATCTGCGAATACTGGGGCCGTCCGCAGCGCAGGTCCGACGCACGGAAGAGACCCAGAGCCGCCCGCGGAGCTTCCCGTGGCGGCGCCGACCGGCGCGGCGCGTCGACCGCGATTCTGAGCCCCCTCCGGCGAGCACGGTGGCTCGGGTGGGTTGGCGGGCGGGGCACAGGGTCGAGTGGGCAAGGGCCGGGTACGAACGATCCGCAGACGAGGGTGACTCTGATGAACACGATGTCCGTCAACGCCACAGCTGCCCCGTTCCACGCGGCCGTTGCCGAGGCACGCGAGACCGCACAAGCGTTCATCGAAGACCTGCGGCAGCCGAACGGCAGCCGACCAATGCCTGCGGCACCAGGGGAGCCATATGCGCCCGTCTCGCCCGACAGCCGCCCACGCAGAACGCTCGACCGGGAAACCCCAGCCGAGCGCCTGCATAAACTGCTCGCGGCCTGATCAAGTCACCGCGGTGTTGCTACGACCCCTGGAATTTCGCCCACGCCGGCGCGGCCTCACTGCTCTGTTCGGCTCACACCTGTCCGTACGTCAGGCGGACAGGGGGCGTGCCGAGCGCTGCGGAAGCCGGCTCGTACGGGCCGGCCAGGAGCGCAGATGCGGCGGTAGGGCGGGTGCGGCAGGTGAAGCCGAGTCGGGTCATGGCCCTGAGGACTTCGCCGGTGCTGAAATCGCGGCGGTCCTGGCGGGTGATGACCTGGCCGACCTGCTTGGCGGGGTAGTGACGTCGTCCGATGATGACGAACTCACCGGTGACCGGCTCAGGTGTGACGCCCTTCATCGATTCCACCACGCCGCTCTTGGTCAGGTCGAACGGGAAGCGAGCGATGACACAGCGCATGATGCCTCCATGGAGACGAGAAGACGGGGCAGGGCGGGGTGAGGCCCGGTTCAGCGGGAGAGGGCGAGGACGCCCAGAGCGTTTCCGTATTCGTCGACCACGGGCGGCTCCCCGAGCCGGCGGCAGTGCATCGCACGTTCGGCTTCCACCCAAGTGGTCAGCGGCGAGGCGAAGGGCCCGATGACGTCGGCGATGTCACGCAGGCGGATCCGGTCCGTGTATCCGGAACCGTCACGAACGGCCGTGAGCCGGTCCCGGGTGACCAGGCCGGTGCACATACCGTCCTCGTCGGAGACGACCAGATGACCTGTACGGGCGGCGGCCATCACGGACAGTGCCACCTCCACGGTCATGTCCTCCCAGACCTGCGGTCCGGCCGCGTCCATGGTGTCGGCCACCGTGCTGTGCGCGGGGTGGGCGCTCGCCGGGCGGAACTGCGTCTGGTCCAGCGTCAAAGGGTGCCTCCTGCGGAGTTGGGCCGGCTTCTGATCACCAAGGTTCTATGCCGCCGCACCGGCGGTGGACTGCCGTACGGGCGCGCGCCGGGCCGCCGAGACGGGGCGGCGTCGGCCGCGTGAGGTGGCGCCGCGCTTCTTGGGGCGTTCGACCACCGGTGCGGCGATGACGACCGGGATGCCGGAGGGGGCCTGGGCGCCGGTGATGCGGTGCAGGGCCTCTTCGCCGACGCGGACCTGGGTGGTCTGCGGGACGATGCCGGCCGCTGCCATGAGGCGGGTCATGCTGCGGCGCTGGTTGGGGGTGACCAGGGTGACGACGCTGCCGGACTCTCCTGCGCGGGCGGTACGGCCGCCGCGGTGGAGGTAGTCCTTGTGGTCGGTCGGCGGGTCGACATTGACGACGAGGTCGAGGTTGTCGACGTGGATGCCGCGCGCCGCGACGTTGGTCGCTACCAGCACGTTGACGTGCCCGGTCTTGAACTGTGTCAGCGTGCGGGTGCGCTGTGGCTGTGACTTCCCGCCGTGCAGGGCGGCGGCCCGTACCCCGCTGTTCAGGAGGTGCTCGGTGAGGCCGTCGACGGCGTGCTTGGTGTCGAGGAACATGATCACGCGGCCGTCGCGTGCGGCGATCTGGGTGGTTGCCGTGTGCTTGTCGGCACCGTGAACGTGGAGCACGTGGTGCTCCATCGTCGTGACCGCGCCGGCCGAGGGGTCGACGGAGTGCACGACGGGGTCGCTGAGGTAGCGGCGCACGAGCAGGTCGACGTTGCGGTCGAGAGTGGCGGAGAACAGCATGCGCTGGCCTTCGGGGCGGACCTGGTCGAGAAGGGCGGTGACCTGCGGCATGAAGCCCATGTCGGCCATCTGGTCGGCCTCGTCGAGGACGGTGATGGAAACCTGGTTCAGTCGGCAGTCGCCGCGGTCGATGAGGTCTTTGAGGCGTCCCGGTGTGGCGACGACGACCTCGGCGCCACCGCGCAGCGCGCTCGCCTGCCGGCCGATCGGCATTCCGCCCACCACCGTGGCCAGCCGCAGCCTCACGGAGCGGGCGTACGGGGCGAGCGCGTCGGTGACCTGCTGCGCCAGCTCACGCGTGGGTACGAGGATCAGCCCCAGCGGCTGCCCGGCCTCGGCGCGCTGCCCGGCCGTACGGGCCAGCAACGCCAGCCCGAAAGCGAGGGTCTTGCCGGAGCCGGTGCGGCCACGGCCCAGTACGTCGCGGCCGGCGAGGGAATTCGGCAGGGTCGCGGCCTGAATCGGGAAGGGTACGGTCACGCCTTGCGAGCTGAGCGCGCCCAGCAGCGCCCCGGGCATGTCGAGATCGGCGAAGCCCTCCACGGCGGGGAGCGCGGGAGTGATCGTCCGGGGCAGCGCGAACTCCCCCTGGACCGCGGCGGGTCGGCGGCCGTAACCACCGGAACGGCTCGACCCGGCGGAGCGGGTCCTGGCCGACGAACCGAATCGGCTGCCACCCCTTCCGGATTCGGCACTGCCGTTACGGGTGCGGGTGAAGCGGTCGTTCGTGCGTGTGCGGTTCATGCGGAACCTTCCTCGATGCGGCACATATCAAGGAATTCCCGCAGCGATCAGCAGCACAGAGAATTGCAAGAATGGACCGGTGGAATGCGAAAGCGAATCTGTCCGACGGAAAATCCGTGCCGGCACAGGAGCTGGAATGAGTGGCGCGATGCGGACTCAATGTTCGGGAGTCCATCGCGATGAAGCTATGTGTTGCCGTCCGCAGGCGAAACCACTGCGGGAAAATGCGAGCAGCTGGGGCCCGCACCCCGAAGGATGCGGGCCCCAGCTACAAGTACGCGACAGTCGGCGTCAGGCGAGAACGATGTTCTCGGCCGTCGGGCCCTTCTGGCCCTGCGCGATGTCGAAGGTCACCTTCTGGCCCTCCAGCAGCTCACGGAAGCCCTGGGCGGCAATGTTCGAGTAGTGGGCGAACACATCGGCGCCGCCACCGTCCTGCTCGATGAAGCCGAAGCCCTTTTCCGCGTTGAACCACTTCACGGTACCAGCAGCCATGTCATTTCTCCTTTGGGGCAGTGCATCGGGATCCGCACTGCGCGGACCCCGTGTCGCCGCGATGATCACCCCGCCCGGAAAAATAACCGGATAACAAAAGCGCTTCCAGTGGCACAGGTACCTACCGGAGAGCACTTGAAGTTCTGGGAACCACAACTGCAACTGACATCGACAGTAGCACGCCGCAGCGGCCTGTGTGCGGTGAAGAATCCGCCTCCACTTAATGCGGTAGAGAATCTGTCTGCCTGTTCCATTGAAATCTCAGCTCGCGGGCACAGATATTGACCCAGCCGGAGCGTAACGTTTCGGGAAGCATTGGGGGCGCGCCCAGCGTAAGGGCTGCCCCCAAGGGATGGTGCGGGCGTGGAGATCAGGGAGGCGCCGGCAAGCGTCACGGAGTGCGGGCGGGGATGGTCCGTGGCGTGGTGGTTGACGCGGGAAGTCTCCTCGGGTCCATGCGGGCGCGCGGGAGCCGGATGCCTGGGCGACGCGGGGTCGGCGGAGTGTCGGGCTGATCGTCAGACGGGGAAGGACGCCGGCGCTTGCGCACCATGGCGGTAGCAGGACGTCGTCGACGAGCGCGGTGAGGAACCTGTCATCGATCGTGCGCCCGAAGGTGATCGCCCGGTCGATCAGGATGGGCGCGACCGTGGAGATCATCTCCATGCCGTGACGGTCGTCCAGCTCTCCGCGGCCGACGGCCCACTCGACCAACGCGCTCCATATGTCCGCACTGGCCTGGGGCAGCTTGGAGGAGACAAAGCTCGCAAGTTCCGGGATGTCCCGCATACGCAGCAGCAGACCCGCCAGGATGCGGGACCGCCGGGGGCTGAGACCTTCGGTGATCTGTCGCGTGTAGGCGAGCAGACCGCCGCGGAGGTCGCCGTGGTCCGGGAGATCGAGTTCGAACGAGTCGAACTCCTCCTGAAGGGCCCACAGGACCAGGGACAGCTTGCCGTCGAAGCGCCGGTAGATGCTCGTCGTCGGCGTGCCGCGCGCCGTCGTCCTCACTCACGCCCACCTCGACCATGTCGGCCTGGCCGAACGACTGCGACAGGAAGCCGGCGCCACCGTCTGGGTACACGCACGCGACGAACCAGCCCTGGCCTCCCCCTCCGGCCGCCGGCCGACGCCAAGCCTGAGGCGGGCCTGGGCCGTTGTCTGCTCCGCCACCCCACCGCGGTGCGAGTGCCCGTGCATCTGGCCCGGTCGGGGGCGTTCCGCACGTCGACCGTCACCTCGGCCAGTCCGTTCGATGACGGCATGACCCTCGACGTCCCCTGACGGCCCCGGGTGGTCGCGGTACCCGGGCACACGCCCGGCAGCGTTGCGTTCCATCTGCCCGCTCAGGGCGCGGTGTTCACCGGGGACGCGCTGGTCACCCACGACGGCCTGCTGGGCCTGACCGGCACCGGCCCCCAGATCATCGGCCCGGTGTTCACGCACGACACGGCACAGGCACACACGTCGCTGGAGGCGCTGACCTCACTGGGGGTCTCCGCTCCAATAGAAGTTGTCCTGCCCACCACTGCCGGAAGAGGGGGTGGCCGACCGAGACCGTGGATCAGGCGCGTGCGACGTTGCCGACCGAGGCGCGCAGGTCGTTCTCTCCGATGAGCAGCGGGGGCAGGGGAGTTGCGTTGGCCGGGTTGAGTGAGTCGAAGAGCAGGGCGATGAAGCGGGCGCGCAGTGAGGGTGGGGTGCCGGGGAGTGCGAGCCCGGCGACGGCCATGACGAGGAAGTGAGGGATGTCCTCGGCGGTGAGGTCGGAGCGGACCTCGCCGGCCTGCTGTGCACGCACCAGGAGTGGGTGGAGTGAGGCGCTGAAGCGCTGGAGGACTTCCACTGCGACGTCGGCGAAGTTGCTGGCGAAGGTGACCAGGCCCCGCTCCTCGGTGATCAGGTCGAGCAGATGTGTGGCGATGTCCTGAAGGGCCTGGCGGGTGTGCGGGGAGTCGGCGGCTCGCTCGATGAGAGGGAGCAGGTCGGTTTCGAGGATGTCCTCCAGGACGGCCCGGACGATGGCCTCACGGTTGGGGAAGTGGCGGTAGAGCGTGGCGATGCCCACGCCGGCTTCTGCCGCGATCTGCTCCAGAGACGCTTCACCTCTGCCCAGCACCGTCCTTCCTGCGGCGGTGATCCGCTCCATGCTGGAGCGGGCGTCGACCCGGCGCCGGGGCGTGCGGCCCTCCATCGTTGCCATCTGTGACTCTTCCCTGATCTCCGGTGAGGTCGCTGCCTTCGATAGCACCCTACCGCATCGATAGTCCACTATTACTTTGATAGTACCCTCTCACTTCGCAGCGCGGTCTGGACCGTCAGGCCGCCTGGATCAGAGGGAGAAGCCTGTGTCCGTTCTGCTGTATCGGCTGGGAAAGTTCGCCTACGGCAAACCCTGGTACGTCATCGGAGGATGGCTGGCCGTGCTGGCGGCGGTCGTACTGCTGCTCGTGACCAATCCGGTCAAGCTCAGCAACGAGGTGCGCATCGACGGCACCCCGTCCCAGAAGGTCATCGACGGCTTGGCCACCTCCCTGCCGGAGGCGTCCGGCGGCCAGGGCATGCTGCTCTTCACCGCTCCTGAAGGGGCCCGGATCAACGACGAGAAGGTCCGGTCCGCCCTGATGGCCGCCGTGGACGCCGTCTACCGTCATGACCACGTCATCGACGCCAGGAAAGCCCTGGCCCGGGAAGCCGCCCGCGGCGAGAACAGCCCACTGCTGCGGGCCCAGGCGGCGGTGGCCCAAGCCGCCGGAGGTCCGTCCTCCGGCAAGAAGCCCGTCCCCTTGCAGCAGGGTGGTCAGCCGGTGCCCGGGGTCATCGTCTCCGCCGACGGCTCGACGGCGCTGATGCAGTTCCAGTTCGACGAGCAGACCTTCGAACTTCCTTCAGGGACGATCGACAGCACCATCCAGGCCGCCGAGCAGCAGGCCGCCTCCGGCGACCTGGAAGTCCTGCCGTCGGCGGCGATGATGGAGATCCCCGACATCATCGGCGTCGGGGAGGTTGTCGGCGTCGCCGTGGCGGCCGTTGTCCTGCTGATCACTCTGGGATCGGTCGTCGCGGCGGGTCTGCCACTGATCATCGCGCTGGCCGGCGTCACGGTGGGAGTCGGCGGGGCCTTCACCCTCTCCACCGTGTTCGAGATCCACTCACTCGCCGCGGTGCTGGCGCTGATGCTGGGGCTGGCCGTCGGCATCGACTACGCGCTGTTCATCGTCAACCGAGAACGCCGGCTGATCCTCGACCAGGGCATGGACCCCCACGAAGCGACCGGCCGTGCCCTCGGCACCGCCGGGAGCGCGGTCTTCTTCGCCGGCAGCACCGTCATCATCGCTCTGGCCGGGCTCCTGGTCATCGGCATCACGCTGCTCAGCACCATGGCCATGGTCGCTGCCGCCACGATCGCGATCGCCGTCCTGCTCGCCCTGACCCTGCTGCCCGCCCTGCTGGGCCTGGTCAAAGAACGCATCTGCCCCGCCCGTACCCGGCGAAGGGAACAGGACCGGACAGGAGGAGGTGCCGAGCACACCCGGGCCGTCCGCTGGGGAGCACTCCTGATCCGCCACAGGTACGCCGCCCTCGCCGCCTCGATCCTGATCCCCGCGATCCTGGCGGTGCCCGCCGCCGGCATGAAACTGGGCCTGCCCTCCGGCGCCAGCTACAACCCCGACACCGGGCAGCGACGCAGCTACGACCTGGTCAGCGACGCGTACGGGCCCGGCTACAACGGCCCCCTCCTGATCGCCGTCGGCTCCACCACGAACGGACAGCCCCTCACCCCCGCAACCCTTGCCGCGGTGACCTCGGACCTGCGAGGCGTCAAAGGCGCCACATCGGTCTCACTGGCCGGAATGAACCAGACCGGCACCACCGCCATCCTCAGCCTGATCCCCGGCAGCGGCCCGAACGACGACGCCACCAAGGATCTCGTCACCGCCGTACGGGACAAGAGCGCGCAAATCCGCGCGACTCACGGCGCCGACATCGGCATCGCCGGTTTCACCGCCCTCGCGATCGACGTCTCCGACCGGCTCGCCGACGTCCTGCCGCTCTACGTGGCCACCGTCCTCGGACTGTCCCTCATCGTCCTGCTCCTGGTCTTCCGCTCCCTCATGGTCCCCCTGACGGCCACCCTCGGCTTCCTGCTGAGCATCGCCGCCACCTTCGGCCTCACCACGGCCGTCTTCCAGTGGGGCTGGCTGCAGAGCCTGATCGGGCTCGACGCCACCGCACCGATCGTGAGCCTGCTGCCCGTCATCATCACTGGCGTCCTCTACGGACTCGCCATGGACTACCAGATGTTTCTGGTGACCTCCATACGCGAAGCACACGTCCACGGCGCGACCGCCATCAACGCCACCGTCACCGGCTTCGCCCGTGCCAGCTCCGTCGTCCTGGCGGCGGCCACCATCATGGTCTCCGTCTTCACGGGCTTCGTCTTCAACGCCCAACCCATGATCAAACAGGCCGGCTTCGCACTGGCCGCAGGCATCCTCATCGACGCCTTCGTCATCCGCATGACCTTCATCCCGGCCACCATGGCACTCGCCCAGGAGAAAGCCTGGTGGATCCCCGCCCGGCTGAACCGTCTCCTGCCCGACCTCGACGTCGAAGGCGACAAGCTCGCACAGAAAATCCCGCTGCCCCACCCCGCCAGAGCCAAGCAGGCAGAGACCACCAGCTGACCGGCGGCACCATCTCTTCCTGGCCCCGCTTCGCTGAGCTCCGGCGGCTTCGCCCGACGCGAGAGGCAGGTCCCTCCACCCAATCGGTGACGAGCCAGCAGGAACAGCGTCAACCGAACGTCAAGACATTGGGTTTCCCTTCGCGCCAGGAGAAGGGCCGACCGCACCGACATCCCGACAGCGCTCGTGAAACGCCAGGCCAGGCGGCTTCACGAGCGCTCCGCACGCTTTACCTCGTACGTCCTGGAAAACAGGTCGAACGTCGAGCGTTCACGTCCGACGGAATCCGCCGGACGGCACAGCCAGGCACCATCCGACATCAGATCGGAAGGTCGTCGGGCAGCACCCGGAACACCTTGTGCCGACCCAAGGGGCGCACAGCCCGGAAAACGCGCCGGTCGAGCGTGAGCACAGCGTCGGTGTCGTACTCACGTACTCAGCGGCAAGGGCCACGTTCACCGCGTCCGCGAGGTCCAGGTCCAAGTCGCGATAGCGGGCACGCACCGACTGGGCGACACCCAGATGGTCCTCCGTGATCTCCGGCAGAACGACAGGGCCTCGTCGCACCCAGTGGCGGATGTCGTCGACCGCGCCGAGCGCCGCTTCACGGCCGAGCTCGCGCGCGGCGACGTGGTCGATCTCCGCGAGCAGCAGCGGGAAGGCGCGTGCCGCGGACGCGCTCCGCCGATGTCGGTGTCCACCGGCGCGTCGTAGCGGGTACTCGTGGCACATGTCGGCGGGGAGAGCGGCCTCCGAAGGTGGCCGCGGGGCCGAAGCTGTCGTGAGGGGAGAGGAGAATCGGCAGGCAGGGCGCCGGGCCGGCCCCGGTGCCTGGTGACGGAGAGCAGTAGGGTGAGCGGGGAGCGAGGGAGGTGTAGTGAGAGCGCCGCGCGTACTGCCAACCCTGGACGAGGTCGACACCGGCGATCATGTCTGCCACCTGTTGGATCGTACCGATGACGTCATCGACCGCAGCCGGGCTTTCGTTGCGGACGGTGTGCTGCACGGCGACAAGGTCGTGTTCGTCGGCCCCGCTCCGCGGGCCAGGAGCGAGTTCGCACCGCTTGTACTGGATCCTGCCCGGTTGCAGGGTTCGCTTCTCTCTGCGGTGCGTCGGGAGGCAGCTGCTGCCCACCGGGAAGGGTTCCGCTCCCTTCGCGTGCTGCACCATGTCAAGCCCGGCCCTCGCGCGGACCGGAACGGGGAGTGGCTGCGCAGCGAACTCGATCTGGAAGAGTTCGCCGCCGACACCGGAGCCATGGTGGTCTGCGCCTACAGCGGTGCCGACTGGGACCTGCCGGCTCTGCAGCAGATCAGTTGTGTGCATCCTCATCATCTGGGCGGCCGTCCGGTCTCCCCCGCGTTCCGAGTGTTCCGAACCGACCAGGAAGGCTGGACGGTGACCGGGACGGTCGACAGCGACGGCGCGGTGGCCTTCGGCACCATCCTGTGCACCCTCCTCGCTCACACCCCGACGGTGCGTCTGCTGTGCCACCACGTGGAGTTTTTCGATGCCGCCGGGATGAGCGCGCTGGCCGATGCCGCCAAGCACCTTCCGGATCGCAAGGTCGTCCTGGAAGGCACCAACGAGACCGTGCGGCTCGCCTGGAAGCTGTCCGGCTTCGCAGTCCCCGACGTTCCGGTGGTGATGGCGCCGTGACCTCCTCTTCGTCCACTCGCCTCGAAGGCACTGGATACCGGCACGAGTTGTATCCGTACTCGGGCAGCGATGAATTCGTCGCGGGCGCTGTGGATTTCATCCAGGAAGCGCTTGACGGTGACGAGGCCGTCGTCGTGGCCGTGCCGCAGGAGAAGGCGTCATTGCTGCGTGCGGAGATCCGAGAGAACGACACCGTGCGCTATGTCGACATCAGCCGGGTGGCGCGGCATCCGGGGCGACTCATCGCTGCCTGGCAAGAATGGATCAAGGAACACGCCTCGGAGGGACGGCCCGTCCGCGGGATCGGCGAATCCCCCTGGGCCGAAGTCCGCAGCGCGGCTGAGGCCGAGGAGCTGCGCTACCACGAGTGGCTGCTCAACAGGGCGTTCGCCCACGGCCCGGCCTGGTGGCTGCTGTGCCCGTACGACGTCGCACGCGACAAGGCCGCCCTGTCCGCGATGGCACGCTGCCATCCCCAACTCCGCAGAGACGGCCGGACGGTGGTGTCCGAGGACTACGACGCGCGGTCACCGTACCCGTTCGTTGCCCTCACCGACCCCTGCGACCCGTACGACGAGTTCCTCTACACCAGCGGCGACCTGCCTGCCCTCCGAGAGAAGATCGCAGCCTGCGCCGAGCAGCACGGTCTGACCGGTCGTCGCCTGCGCGAACTGCACCTGGCCGCGACGGTGTGGCCACCAACAGCATTCGCCACGGCGGCGGACAAGGCGTGCTGCGCACCTGGAGCGAGGAACGACGGCTCGTCTGCGAGTTCCGGGACGCCGGCCACCTGGAGGACCCACTGGCCGGACGCACGATGCCGACCGCGAGGCAGGTGGGGGGACGCGGACTGTGGCTCGTCCACCAGCTCTGCGATCTCGTCGAGATCCGGTCCACACCGGACAAGGGGACCACGATCCGCCTGCACACCGAACTGCCCGGCTGAGCCCGCTGGTGCCAACGCTCCGCTCACCGGCCCGGCGCATGAAGACACGCGTGCCCGACGCCGCCCCGGGGTAGGCGCGCTGGTGTCGTTGGGCGGCGACAAGCGGAAAGGCGCCGGGGACACGGGCGTACACGCTTGGGATGGGAGTCGGTTCTTGATGCTGAGGGTGCGTGTACGGTACGCGGACACGACGGTTGTCCGGCTGCCGACCGAGGTCGACTACGACAACGCCGCCGACATCGGCGCCCGGTGCGAAGACCTGCTCAAGGAGGGCTGCGCCACCCTCGTACTCGACGCCTCCGACGTGCAGTACCTCGACTCCTCGGGCGTCGGCATGATCATCACGCTGTCCCGCGCGCTCGACGACCGTGCCGGCACTCTGCGCCTCGCCGCCCTCAGCGACCATTACCAGCAGGTGTGGCGCATCCTCGGCCTCGAAACACTGCTCCCCGTCTTCCGCACAGTGCAAGCTGCGCTCGACGGGCGCGTCACAGGCGCCTGTGCCGACACCTCGGAGTCACTCGACCACGCCTGAACCCAAGACCCGGACAAACGGCATGTGGACGAGCCGCCGACCACGCTCATCATGTCTGCGAGCCGCTGTCCGCGCCGTCAGCCTCAGCCACGCCGGCGGACTCGTCCGACACCCTGACCACCACCGGCCTCGACCAAAACCTGTGCCTGGACTCCTGCTGGGCCGCCGACCGGGATCCGCACGCGCCGTCACCGCTCGCCTGGACAGCCCTGCCGACCGCGGCCACGCCCGTGACCGATCTGTTCTGTCCGACACACCGTCGGAACAAGCGTCGAGACAGCGCTCCCCAGCTCCGGCGAACCAGCGCTTCCCGCCTGCCGCTCCCACTCACCGCCCACGAACTCGCAGGTCAGGCGGGCGTTCCCGACGACTTCCCCGACGAGACAATGAAGGCCGTCGGCGCGTGGACCCGCGATGAGGACTTCCGGGTGCGCAGACTGGCGAGCGAGGCCACCCGGCCCCTGCTGCCCTGGGCTCCACGGATCCAGCTGCCCGTCGACGCGGCACTGCCCGTCCTCGATCAGCTCTACGACGACGTTCACCTCTATGTCCGCACCTCCGTCGCCAACCACCTCAGCGACATCGCCGCCAGCCGGCCCGACCTCGTGCTGACCACCCTTCAGCGGTGGAAGCGTTCGGGCCGACTCGCAGACGAGCACTTCGCCTTCATCGCCCGGGGTGCCCTGCGCAACCGGCTGAAGGAGGGCTGGCCGCCCGCCTACGCCATCCTCGGCTACGCCCACGACGCGCCCATCTCACTCACCTCCCTCACCCTGGAGCGCACCGGACTGCGCGACGGCGACACCCTGAACTTCTCCGCCGCTCTCACCGCTGAACACCTACCGCACAGCCGCCGCGGACTTCCGTCGCGGCCAGGTGCGTGCTGTCCGCAACCCCCTGAAGGAGTGAACCGCCCTGATCGAACGAGTTTGAGTCGCGACCGTCCAGAGCCCGCCCGCCCTGGCGCTGGCATTAGAACTTCCGTTCACCAGATGCCCTCCCTTCGGGCCGTGACGGGACCAGGTCCAGTGCGTTTTTAGAGCATCAGTGCCACACCGACGCCCAGACGGAGGACACGCCATGCACCCCACCCCTGCCCCCTTGCAGCAGCCTCCCGGAATCGAACGGCGGCCCGGCGTGATCACGCACAGCGTTGACGACAAGCTCAGCTCAGCACGTCCGGATACGAGGTGGGCGGCATGAATGAGCCCACCAATGCATCACCCGACATTGTTCCGGGACCGCGCACCACCCCCGCAGCGTCCCCCTCCGCGCCGTCCGCCGGACTGTCCGCACCCTCGCCGGCGGGCACTTCGCCCGCGCCCGCTCCCGAGCCGCAGATGCGGTACGTCGACCTGACCGGCAGCCGCGAGGCAGCCGGCCGCTCGATCCGGATGCGCGACATGGCCCGCCGCCTGCCGCAACTGGTACGCCGTTCGCTGGCTCTCGCCTGGCGCGTCGACCGACGAGCGACCGTCGGCCTCCTGCTGTGCCAGACCGTCACCGGCGTGATGCAGGCCCTGGGCCTGGTCGCCATCGCCGGCACCCTGACCGCCCTGCTGCGCAGCGGAGACGTCTACCACCGGCTCCTTCAGGCGTGGCCCTCCGTCGCCCTGCTCGCCGGTGCCGCCGGCGTGCGCGCGCTCCTCGGAATCACCGTCAACTGGCTGTCCTCCCGGCTTGGCCCGCTGATGTCACGTGAGGCCGAGCAGATGCTGCTTACCGGATGCGCCGAGGTCGAACTGTGCGCGTATGACGACCCCGACTTCAACCGCGACCGCGAGGCCGCCGACCGCGGCGCCCAGGTCACCGGCGACCTGATCAACGAGGGCCAGGACCTGATCGCGTCGGGCGCCGGCTTCCTCGCCGGAGCGATCGTGCTGACCGGCGTGCACTGGGTCCTTCTCCCGCTCCTCGTCGCAGCCAGCCTGCCGCAGGCCCTGGCCCAGGTCAGCGCCGCGCGCGTCCGGTACCTGGCCAACCTCCGCAGCAACGGCGACAACCGGATGCTGTCGGTCCTGCGCTGGCACATCTACACCAAAGACGCCGCCGACCAGATCCGCGCCGGCACCATGGCCGACTTCCTGTCCGACCGGTACCGGCAGACGGTCGCCCGGATCAACCGCGAGGACCGGGCCGCGGCCGACAAGGGCGCCCGGATGTCCCTGGTCGGCGCGGTGTGCGGAGGGCTGGGGTCGGCGGTGGTGTGGGCGGCGGTCGTGTGGCTGCTCGCGACCGGCCGTATCACCGTCGGGCATGCCGGGACGGCCGTCTTCGCCCTGCAGACAGTGGGCATGTCGGTCCGCGGTCTTGTGGCCGTCGGTGCGCGCGCCGTGCGGACCGGGCTGTACATGGACGACTGGAGCGGCTTCCTCGACAAGGCCGGCGGCTTCCGCATGCGCCGGGGTCCGCACCGCCCTGAGCCGCCGGAGACGATCGAGGTCAAGTCGGTCACCCACCGGTACGCCGGCAAGGACCGCGACGCACTGTCCGACGTCTCCCTCACCTTGCGTCGGGGCGAGGTCACTGCGCTCGTGGGCTTCAACGGCTCAGGCAAGTCGACCCTGTCGAAGCTGGTCAGCGGCCTCTACCTGCCCACGAACGGGCAGGTGCTGTGGGACGGCGTCCCCACCGGCGACGCCGATCCGCAGGCCCTGTGGCAGCAGGTCGCCCTCGTACCGCAGAACTACGCACACTGGCCACTGACCGTGCGCGAGAACGTGACCCAGGGGCAGCCCACCGCGCGCGGCGACGCCGCGGTCCGCGAGGCATGCGAAGCGGCCGACGCCGACGAAGTCGTCGACAAGCTCGGCGCCGGCCTGGACACCCTCCTGGCCCGCGAGTGGCTCAACGGGGAGGAATTGAGCGGCGGCCAGTGGCAGCGCATCGCCCTGGCGAGAGCGTTCTTCCGCCAGGCCGGTCTGCTGGTGCTCGACGAGCCGACGGCGAACCTGGATCCCCGCGCCGAGTACCGCATCTTCCATCGGCTTCGGGACCTCGCCCGGGACCGGGCGGTGTTGCTGGTGACCCACCGCATCACCAATGTCGCTATCGCCGACCGCATCGTGGTCCTCGACGACGGCAAAATCGTCCAGGAGGGCACCTACGCCCAGCTCTCCCAACAGCCCGGCCTTTTCCAGCAGTTGCTGTCCTACCAGATCACGTCCGAACTAGACGACGAGAAGCGGCGCGAAACCCCCGCATAAGCGGCCCCGGCGCCCCCTCAGTACGCCCCCCCCTGAAGCGGCCGCACCCACGGCCGCGGACGACCCCGCCCTTCCCATGCCGTCCCGAGGTGATGACGTGCCGCTCACCTGTTCCCACATCCGCGCGACCGCCGAGGCGTACCTGGCCCGGCATCCGAACGAGCGGGAGTCCCTGGCCGGGCTGTTGTCCCTCCTGGAAGGAGCCGACGCCCCGGCCAGCCGTGCCACGCTCCTCGGTCACGTCACCTGCAGCGCGGCGGTCATCGACCGGGAACAACGCGTTCTGCACATCGGCCACAAGGTCACGGAGCTCCTCGCTCCGGGCGGCCATGTCGAGGACGACCGGACGCTCCTGGCCGCGGCGCTGCGGGAGGCGTGCGAGGAGACCGGCATCCAGCCGGGCGACCTGTGCCTGCCCCCGCAGTTCCTCGGCGCTCCGATCGACATCGACGTCCACGACATCGACGCCAACCCCGCCAAGGGCGAAGGCGAACACCAGCACTTCGACTTCCGATTCGTCTTCTACCTCGTGCCCGAGCAGCACCCCGAGCTCACATTGCAGGACGATGACGTTGCCGGCGCCCGGTGGCTCGAGTTCGCCGACGTAAGGTCCCCGACCTTGCGTGCCAAGCTCTTGGACGCCCGAGACCAGGGCCTCGACGGGCGGCCAGAGCCCGTTAACGCCTCCGCGCTGATCCACGACGGCCACGGCCGATACCTGCTTCACCTGCGGGACCAGCGTGAAGGAATGCGGCAGCGGCCCGGACTTGGAGAAGCGGCCATCCCGCGTCGCCGCGGCACGTAGGTCCGGAAGGGTCCCGGAGACGAAGGAGCTATACGGGGGTTGGTGCCGTGGCGGATACGAGATCAAGCTCGTCGACATCCCCGCCTGGCGCCTTGCCGTCCTCAAACCCATCTCCGTGCCGTCGCGGCTCGCGCGGCCGCACACCGTGGTCCGGGCCATGCAGAGCGAAACCCAGCCGCTGGGCCTCACGGAGCCCGTCCAAGGACGTGCCCTCCGGCTCATCCAGGCGCTGATCACCGCTGCCGAGGCCGTAGGACATTCCACCTCTGCTGGACAGACCGGCTTCGCTCCCCCCTCTCATCGCCGCCGCAGGGCATCTCCCCACTTCACCATCACCACACGGGGCCAGACCGTGGGGTTCCTTGTCCTCCAGGAGCAAGACCGGACCGAGCACGTCGCCACCGAGAAGGAACTTGCCGCGGCCAAGAAGAACTCCTGGGTCAGGATCCCCCGCTTCGACTACACCCCGTCCGAACGGCTCCGCTTCGTCCGCAGCGGGGGCCAGCCGCACCGGGCGAGCGAATGGGCCGACACCCCCGGCCGCTCCCTCGAAAAGCAACTCGCCGAGATCGCACAAGAGGTCACTCTTCGCGGCGAGGCCGCTGAACGCAGACGCCAGGACGAGATCGAAGCCCCATCCGGTACGCGGAGGCGTACCGCATCAGGCACTTCGAAGCGCAAGAAGCGGCTTGGCGCCACGCCACCCGATTGACCGAGTACGTTAGCGCTGTGCGCGCGAGTCGAGGCCATGCCGCCGGGGCAGGCCAGAACCGACGCCGAAGCATGGATCATCTGGACGGCGACCACCGTCGAGCGCCTCACCCCGCTGAGCTCACCACCCCGGTTGCCCGACGTCCCCGAACCGCGAGCCGACGACCTACGGCCCTTCCTCGGGCACTGGAGCTCTTACGGACCGACCTGTTGAGCGCCCGGCCCGCCGAACTACGGCATGCAGGAACTCGGCTTAGTCTCCTTCAAGTTCCTACAAAGACGGGTCAGGAGCCCTTAGCGGTCGGCTCAAGGATCGCGACACACTCCACGTGATGCGTCATCGGAAACATGTCAGTCTGGGCGGAGGCGATGAAAGTGCAGGCCAGATACGGTTTTTGATTCCAGAGGCAGGCCGTCAGGCGTGCGGAGCGTCGAATGAGCGTCACGGCGGAGAAGCGGTGACGCCGTGCAGCGTGCCCCGGCGAGCAGTACCCCTGCTGCCGCACTCGCCGGGCCCGAGTTCAGTCTGAGGCATCCATACGGGGGAGCCGCAGGTTGCCTTGCTCCGCGAGATCGCGTCCGCTGCCGACGCCGTCGCTCCTGCTCCGGGAGCAGTCCAACGGCTTGGGCGCTGAGAAGCGTGGCTTGATCAAGCGACGTGGCGCGGGAGCAGGCACGTGGCGGTGGTGACCGCGGACGGCCGCTACTACCTCGAACACGGCAAGCATCCCCGGCAGGTGCAGTCCGAGAAGGATTGATTGTCGGGCGACACCGCTCAACACGGCCGTGGCGGGCCACGATGGACGTGGCCCGCCACGCGGGTTGCTCGACTGTGGGTTGGTCACGGGATGAAGCCGTAGTCCAACTGCTTGGTGAGCTTGGTCTTGTCGCCCTTCAGGGACAGCACGAGCGTGCGTGCCAGGGTGCCGCCGAAGCGGGTCCCGCCGTCGGCGGTCGGTACTGTGTCGATGAAGCTCTCCACCAGCCCGTTGGGCATCACGTAGTGCGAGTACTGCTGCGTCGGGGCGTCCTCCGGGTTGCCCAGGACCAGCGCGCTGCCGTTGAGCGGCTTGTAGTCGCTGCGCAGGGACGGACCGACGAACCCGTAGAGGCCGTCCCAGCCGCTCAGCCCCGGCGCGAACGTGAATTTGTGGCTGATGGTGAACAGGTAGTACTTGCCGTTGCGGATGACCAGGTGAGGTCGTTCGGTCTGCTGGTTCACACAGTTGGCCGAGAGCAGCGGGGGCTGCAGCCGCCAGTTGCCCATGCTGTCGCTGTCAGCCGTGGCCAGCCCGATGTTGCCCGTGTAGTACTTCGCGTTCTCCGGCACCTCATGGCCGGCCGGGACGTCACCTATGTCGCGCTTGGTGCACTGGTAGCTGCCGGCGACACCGGCCGTGTTGCCCTCGAACAAGATGTGGATCTTGCGGTCCCGGGGGTCTCGGAAGACGAACGGGTCGCGGAAGGCGTAGATGATCGGGCCCGCCTGGGACTGTTGCATGGTCTGGTACAGCTTGCCGTCGGCCTCGGCGATGATGCGGTGGTTCTTGAACCCGTCGAACCACACATGGGTCCTGTCCGCGTGGATCCGACCGCTCGCCATCGCCAGGCGCTGCAGGGGATCGTTGGGGTCGACCCCACCGTTGTCGCGCCCGGAGGCGGTGTAGAAGGAGTACACCTTGTCGCCGACGAGCGCCGCCGAGCCGGCCCACTGACGTGAGCCGAACGCGGTGCCGGGCTGGAACAGGTCGCCGCCGTACTTCCAGCTCTTGGCGTCACGCGAGTAGTAGTAGCCGATCTTCGCGTACCAGTGCCGGTCACCGAAGGGGACCGAGCGCGGGGCCGTGAGCGCGAAGATGACGTGCCAGCCCTTGTAGGTGGCGGTCTTCGTGTTGAGCTTGGTCAGCGGCCAGGTGTCCCACTGCCACACCTTGTCGCTGATCACCGGAAAGTCGGGCGACACACGGGGGGCGGTGTTGGTCTTGTCCTGCCGGAGCTTCAACGCGTCCGCGCGGGACCAGACGGCGGTGTAGTCGTCGTCCGCGCTGTACTGCCGCGTTCCCATCCGGGACGAGGCCGGTGTGTCGGCGGAAGCCGGTGTCGCCACACCGCCCAGCGCCGTGAGGGCCACTAAACCCGTGGCCAGCCGGAGCAGCACTCTTCGTGCTCTGCGCATGCGTCGTCCTTCCAAAGGGGGTGATCGAGTGGGACAGAACCGGAAGCGATCGAATGCGCGGTTACCCCCCTTCTCGCGACGCACTCCCTCACCTCTCGCCACTGGCGATGAACATGTGGTTTCAGGTCTGACAGGTAATCAACTTCCCGACACGACAGTCCCGGGATGGCGTGGAACGGTTCCGCTGCCGACGATCGGGCCGCGGTGGTGGTCGTGCGGCGAGGCACGCCCACCAGCCAGACGCCTTCCGCTTTCCGAACGGGATCGTTTGATTCGGTTTGACTGGGAATGAACTTCGGCCTTTGTGGAACAGGTGGGCGTGGTTCGTCCGTTCGTCTCGCTTGTGGAGGTGGCTGGTGCCGTCGGTGCTCGGTCTGCTGGAGGCCCGGGAGAAGAAGGTCCGGGAAAAGATGGCACGGCTGCGGGTGCAGGCCGCGCTGGGTGAGGAGGAACCCGCACTTCAGCGTCTGGCGGATGCCCGTGTGACGGCGGCCGAGGTGCTGGCCGAGCCGCCTTCTGTGGCCGCGGAGCCGGTGAGGAGCGCGGTGGCGGGGTCGGTGGTTCCGCGACGGGCCGAGGCGATGGCAGCGTCCGTCCTGCCTGCGGACCACCAGCGGATCAGGCGGGGCCCAACCCGCCGTGTCCGAACCGGTTGGCGCAGTGGGCGAACGCCGGTGGTGCCTGACAGGCGGGCGGGCCGCGTCGGCCGAATCCGCCTGAACCGTTGACGCGCTGGCGGGATCCCGCGCATCATCGGGCCACTCGATGTCATCGTTGACACCAGTCCACGATGACACTCCTGGTCGGCTACGTGGACGTCGACGCCGACCAGGGCGTCACCTCCGGTCGGTCCGCGCCGAGCTCCAGGCTCGGCCCAGTGGAGCCACAGCACAGGAGACACCATGAGTTCTGGACGTGTGTCCCGGGATGCTTGCGTGCGGATGATGGCGTCGGTGGCGACCTTCTGCGCTCTGTCCGCCGCTCCGCTCACCCCTCAGGACCTCGCCGCCGACACCCCGCCGTACTCCGAGACCTACCGACCCCAGTTCCACTTCACCGCGGAGCGGAACTGGCTGAACGACCCCAACGGCCTCGTGTACTACGAGGGCGAGTATCACCTCTTCTACCAGTACAACCCCAACGGCAACTCCTGGGGTGACATCTCCTGGGGCCACGCGGTGAGCACGGACCTGGTGCACTGGAAGCAGCTGCCGCTCGCCCTGTCGTACGACGACAACGAGATGGTGTTCTCCGGCAGTGCGGTCGTCGATTGGGACAACACCACCAGGTTCGGCACGAAGAAGAACCCGCCCATGGTCGCGATCTACACCAGTCACAACAAGAGCACAGGCGTCCAGGCACAGTCGATCGCCTACAGCACCGACCGCGGCCGTACCTGGACCAAGTACCAGGGCAACGCCGTCATCGACATCGGCTCCAAGGACTTCCGCGACCCCAAGGTCCAGTGGTACGAGCCGACGAAGAGCTGGCTCATGACGGTGTCGCTGTCCGCCGAGCACAAGGTGCAGTTCTACTCGTCGAAGAACCTCAAGGACTGGAGGTTGCAGAGCGAGTTCGGGCCGGCCGGCGCGACGGGCGGCGTGTGGGAGTGCCCCGACCTGTTCCCCCTCGCGGTCGACGGGGACCCGAAGAAGACCAAGTGGGTCCTGGTCGTCAACGTCAACCCCGGTGGCATCGCGGGCGGTTCGGCCGCCCAGTACTTCGTCGGCGACTACGACGGCAAGAGGTTCACCGCCGACGACAAGGGCACCTACAACCCGCCCACCGGCACGGTGGTGCAGGACTTCGAGAGCACGGACTTCGGATCGTGGACGACCACGGGCACCGCCTTCGGCACGGCGCCGGCAGCCGGGGCGGTGGACGGACAGGGGGCCGTCTCCGGCTACGACGGCAAGGGCCTCGCCAACAGCTTCCACTCGGGCGACGGCACCACCGGCGCCCTGACGTCGCCCTCCTTCACCGTCGACAGCAAGTACCTGAACTTCAAGGTCGGCGGTGGTCGGCACCCGCACGTGGACGGAACCGAGATGGAGCAGGGTCCGCCACCCGCGGGTACGGTCCTCGCCGACTTCGAGGGCGGCACCTACGGTGGTTGGACGGCCACCGGGGACGCCTTCGGCACCGCACCGGCCACCGGCACCCTTCCCAACCAGCAGGAGGTCTCCGGCTTCCTGGGAAGCGGCCTGGTCAACACCCACCGCAACGGCGACTCCACCACCGGCACCCTCACCTCACCCGAGTTCACCATCGACAAGGACCACGTCAACTTCCTGGTCGGCGGCGGCAACCACCCCGTCGGCTCCGACAACCCGACCGCCGTCGAACTCCTCGTCGACGGCCAGGTGGTCCGCAGCACCACCGGACAGGACGGCGAGGCACTCCACTGGGCCTCCTGGGACGTCAAGGACCTCGCCGGCAAGAAGGCCCAGATCAAGATCGTCGACGACAACAGCGGCGGTTGGGGCCACCTCGACGTCGACCACATCATGCTCTCGGACGCCCAGGCCCAGCCCGTCTCCCAGGAGACGTCTGTCAACCTGATCGTCGACGGCAAGGTCGTCCGCAGCGCCACCGGCGCCAACAGCGAGACCTTGGACTGGGCCTCCTTCGACATGCGCCCCTACGCCGGCAAGGAGGCGCAGATCCAGATCGTCGACAGGAACACCGCCGGCTGGGGCCACATCCTCGCCGACCGGTTCACCGAATCCGACACTCCCGCGAAGTCCGTCGTCCAGCGCGCCGGCTGGGCCGACTACGGCAAGGACTACTACGCGGCCGTTTCCTGGGAGAACGCGCCGGGCGGCAAGCGGTACATGATCGGCTGGATGAACAACTGGGACTACAGCGGCGCCATCCCCACCTCGCCCTGGCGCGGCGCCCAGAGCATCCCCCGGGAGATGGCCCTGCGCACCGTCGACGGCCGCATCCGGCTGACCAGCCAGCCCGTGAACAGCGTGACGTCCCTGCGGCAGGGACACCCTGCGTCCGCGATCGGCACCACCGTCGAGGACACCTCCAAGACCCTGATCGGCCCAGCGGCGAAGGGCAAGGCCCTCGACATCGAGGCGACCTTCTCCCCCAAGGACGCCGAACGCTTTGGCCTGAAGGTGCGCACGGGTGCGAACGGTGAGGAGACCGTCATCGGCTACGACACCACGACACAGGAGCTGTACGTCGACCGCAGCCGCTCCGGCGCAGTCGACTTCAACAGCACCTTCCCCGGCGTCCAGACCGCACCGCTGAAGGCGAAGGACGGCAAGGTCAGGCTGCGGATCCTCGTCGACTGGTCGTCCGTCGAGGTCTTCGGCGGCAGTGGCGAGGCCGTGATCACCGATCAGATCTTCCCCGACCCCGCCAGCCAGGGCGTGCAGGTCTTCGCCGAGAACGGCACGGTGAAGCTGGACAAGGCCGTCGTCTGGCACCTCGGCTCCGCCCACAAGTGATACCCACAACCGACAAGGACACGGGCCCGTGAAGAACCGCCAGATCACACCCTAGAACTGCTGCCGCAGCCGCTCGGGGTACGGGGCCGTACTCGCCGATCGGCAGGTACGGCCCGATGAACTCCCACTCCGCGTCCGTCAGTTGCACTCGCGTCACACAAGGAGACCTACCGGACCAGACCCCGCCGCGAGAGCGGAGTCCGGAACTGCCACCGTCTGCCCTCGAGCCGAACCAGGCTCAGCCGAGACCGCGATGGGCGGCGGGCGAAGTAGACAGTTGATCACGACTCGATACGCGCGCCCCGGTCACCGGCCTCGGGGACGTCTTCTGACCTCCTGGTCCTACTGGCCCTGCGCCTCAACCGCGCGTCGGAAACCGCGGAGACCGACACCGCGAACGCCGAACAGGACCTTCGCGGGCTTGACAGCCAGTCGAACGAGCCGCGTGACGCCCCATCAGAAGCAGCGTCGAACGAGCGCAAGACATGTCCCCCACCGCCCCTCACGAAGCCGAGGCAGAGCGTTCAGAGGTCGGCCCGGAAGAGTCACGAAGAACGCCAGCTCAGGGACTGTTATTGATCACTCGCGACCGGCTCTCAGGACCTCGAGGACAGCTTCCTCCTGCACCACCAGGAGGTGATCCGAACAGTCACAGCAGGGAAAACGAGCCGTCGATGCATGCCGGGATCCGATCGGGGTACGCGAGCCGATTCGGGCTTGAGCGGAGGAGAGACATGGACGACGTCGCCGCACCCGGCAGGGAAAGTGGCCTGTCCGGGGATCAGGCGCGTTCTGGCACCCTGCTCGGCGGAACGCTGGAAAACCTGCAGGAGGCCGCCATCGCGGTCGATGATGACGGCCTCATCGTCGCGGTCAACAGCGCAGCCCGAAGCCTGCTGGGCAGGGAAGACTCAGAACTCGTCGGTCAGGACTTCCACGACCTGCTGCACCGGGACAGATACGGGCACTCGGTGCCGCGCACGCGCTGCCGGATGAGGAAGGCGCTCCTCACGGGGGACACCAGGCATGGCGACGCCGAGTGGTTCGCCCGCGGGGACGGCACTCTCGTCCAGCTGTCCTGGCTGGTCACGCCCTACGCACCCGCTCCGGGCGGGACAGGTGCACTGGCGATGCTGTACGCGCCGGAGCAGCCGGACGTTCGCCACAGCGAGGGCGGGCACTCCGCGCCGCTGACGGAACTGGACCGTTTGGCCCTGCTGGCGGAGACGACCACGCAGCTCACATCCACCCTGGACGTCGACGAGGCGCTGCACCGACTGGCGGCCCTTACCGTGCCCCGGCTCGCGGACTGGGCCGTGTTCGACCTGCTCACCGAACGTGATGAAGTGCGACGCGTTCTCGTGATGGAGCACAAGGACGGCATTCTCGTCGAGCGGGACGACCTGCAAGGCCCGATGCCTCCCGTGCCGGCAGAGTCACCGATGCCCCTGTCACGGGCCCTGCGCGGCGCAGCCTCCTCACTCGCCGGCCCCGCCACCTACCAAGGTCCGCCCGACTCCGGCATAGCGGTCGAGCAGCAGCGCCTGTTCACCGCGACAGGAATGCACTCCGCCGCCATCGCACCCATTCGCGGACTGCGCGACGTACTCGGCGCCCTGACCCTGGGCCGCGCCCAGCGTCATGACGCCTTCACCCCTGCCGACCTGCCGCTGCTGGAGGACCTCACCCGCCGGGCGGGCCTGGCGCTGGACAACGCGCGCCTGTACCAGCGCCAGCGCAAAGTCGCCGAGACCATGCAACGCCACCTGCTGCCCCAGCTTCCCGTCCTGCCCGGACTGGAGATGACCGCGCGCTACGTACCCGCTCCGGACGCCTCATCCGTGGGCGGTGACTGGTACGACGCGTTCGCTCTGGCCGCCCACGCCCACGCACTGGCCATCGGCGACGTCGTCGGGCACGATCTCGACGCCGCAGCCGGCATGGCGCAGGTCCGCAACATGCTGCGCGCCTTCGCCTGGTCCCACCCCGAGGCCACACCCAGCGCCGTCGTCACTCGGCTCGACGAGGCAGTGATGCACATAGCCGAGGTACCCATGGCCACCATGATCCTCGCCAGGCTCACACTCGGCGACGACACACTGTGGCGCCTACGCTGGACGAACGCCGGGCACCCGCCGCCCCTGCTCATCGCCCACGACGGTCAGACCAGCTACCTCGACGAGGCTCACGGCATACTCCTCGGCACCGGAGTCACCGGCCCTCGCCCCGACGCCGTCACCGTCCTGCCACCCCAGGCCACACTCCTGCTCTACACCGACGGACTGGTCGAATCCCCGCACCACTCCATCGATCATGGACTGGACCGGCTGCGCCGACACGCGGCCTCCCTCGCCCACCGCCCCCTCGACTCATTCTGCGACTTGCTGCTGGACCAGGTCCGCCCCAGCGACAACGATGACGACGTCGCCATGATCGCGCTGCGTACCCCCCTTCCGTATGACCCGCCTGACCCGCGCGGGAGGCAGATCGAGTGGGGTTGAGGGGGCCGTCGAAGTTCCTCAGCCGGGGGGCTGAGGCTTCGAACGCCTCTCTCCCGCCGCGCGAAAGCTTCGCGCGGCGGGAGGCCCTGCACTGCCCCGCCGGTGAGCGGGGCCAGAACGCAGTGTCCGCATGGCCGTTCGCCGAGGAGGACGGGCGCCGTGTAGGTCGGGGGCGGTCAGGAGAAACTGGTTGGTGAGGGGGTACGGCAGGTCCTTGCGCTGCGCGCGGGTATCGGGCGCCCTGGTGTCCAGGTCTGCTCCGGCGTATGGGCATCACCTTCGACGGCGACTCGGCGCAGCAGGACACTGATCGAGGAAGACCGTCCTCACCGTGATCACCCTGCCTGGACTCTCGTCCTGCGGGACCACGGGGCGCGGGAAGGGCGGTGAGTGTGGAGGACGAGTAGTGCCAGGGCGCCGGTCGCTGCGGACCAGGCGAGGGAGAGCAAGCCAGGGGACCAGGCGCTCTGGGGAGTGAGGGTTGAGCTCAGCGCCAGCTGGTTCACGCCGTACAGAGGGAGGGCGGATACGCCCGCCACATCCATGAGTGTGTTGAAGACGGGATTCTGCAGGCCGGTGTCGACCAGGCTGAGCATGATGATGAGGAAGAAGCCCTCCAGCTCGCCGCGGACCAGAGAGCCGAGCAGAAGGCCGATCCCGCCGTAGACGAGGCCGGCGCCCGCGAGGGCCAGCGCCAGGGGTGATGTGTGGCGTACGGGCAGCGAGACCCACAGCACGATCGTGGTGTAGAAGGCCAACAGGGCGGCGGTGAGGGCGACGGCGGCAAGCTTCGCCAGCAGCATCGGCAGCCGGGGGTAACCGGCCAGCAGCAGACGGCGGTCCATCTGCCGCGATTGGAAGGTCTCGGTGAAGGTGATGAAGCCGGCGACCATGGTGACGGCGCCCAGCGCGCTGGCCACCTGCCCCACCTGGCTGGCCGGAGCGGAGAGGGGGGCGCTGATGGCGTCCAGCCGGATGCGCACCACTTGGTCGGAGGTGCACAGGCGTGCCACAGCGATCCAGATGGGGATGAACGCGACCGCCAGAACCAGGGCCAGCCGGTTGCGCAGGTGACCCAGCAGAGTACAGCGCAGCAGTTCGGTGAATGCCGTCCAGGAGAGCCTCAACGGTCGGTCTCCTCGAAGTGCAGACGGCCCTGGCGCAGGTGAGCGATCGCGTCGAAGTGGTGCAGGTCGTGCAGCAGGTGAGAGACCACGATGATCGACCGGCCCTGATCACGCAGGTCGGCGGCCAGGGTCCAGAACCGCTGATGGGTGTCCCAGTCGAAGCCCTGGTAGGGCTCGTCCAGGACCAGCAACTGCGGATCGTGCATGAGGGCGATCAGCAGGTTCAGCTTCTGCCGCGTGCCACCACTGAGTTCGCCGACCTGCTGTCGTCGGCAGCCGGTCAACGCCAGCAGTTCCATCAGCTCGCCGGCGCGCTCCAGTGTCGGCAGCCGATAGGCCATCTGGAACAACCGCAGATGCTGTCCGACGGTGAACCCGTCGTTCAGTACCGCCCGTTGCGGGCAGTACCCAACCACCCCGGTCCGTGCCGCCGTTCCGCGGTCGGGTGCGAGGTGTCCCACGGCGATCTGCAACAGAGTGCTCTTTCCCGCCCCGTTCTCGCCGACGACTCCCACCAGCGTTCCGGCATACACGTCAAGATCCACATCGCGCAGGACCTGCCTGCCGCCGAACGCCTTGCAGACTCCGCTGATCCGCAGCCGTGGCCGGTGGCGCGTCGTTACTGCCTGCACATGAGCCCCTCGAAAGATCGGACAGATGTAACGAGCCGACCCGGACGGTCCGGCCCTGGGCGGACCGATCCTCCGCACAACGTCTGCTGCCCGGTGTCCAACGAGTCCGTACCGCCGGTGTAACGGCGGTCACCCGGTCCTCTGTACCAGCCAGTTGGGCGTGACGTACGCCGCGGTCTGCCGTTGTAGGAGGCGATGCCGCAGACACCCCAACGAGACCTCAGCGCTCCCACGATCGTGATCGGAGCCGGCCCCCACGGCCTGGCGGTCGCCGCGCTACTGAACCGCTCCGGAGAACCGACCGTGATCCTGGAACGGTCGCACGGCGTGGGAGCGAGCTGGGCGCAGCGCTATGACCACCTACGCCTGCACACCACTCCCGGCACGTCGAAGCTCCCCGGCCTGCCGGTGCCGCGCCAGGCGGGCCCGTGGGTGAGCCGGGACGACTATGTGCGATACCTGGAGCGCTACGCAGCCCATCACCGACTCGACGTCCGTGTGACCACCCCGGTGCAGCGCGTCGAACGGGCCGAGCCCGGTTCGGGAGCACAGTGGCTGGTCCACACCCCCGCCGGACCCGTGCCCACTGGCGCGGTCGTGGTGGCCACCGGCCGCTGCCATACCCCTGACCTCCCCCGCTGGCCCGGGCGTTCGACGTTCACCGGCACCCTGCTGCACTCGGCCCACTACCGCTCTCCGGCCCCCTACCGCGGGCAGGACGTCCTGGTGGTCGGCGCCGGTAACAGCGGTACCGAGATCGCGAGTGTCCTGGCCGGGGGCGGAGCCGGGCGGGTACGGATCGCAGTCCGTACCCCACCCAACATCCTGCCCCGCTCCAGCGCCCGATGGCATGCTGCCGGCCGACTTACGGAGGCCCTCCCCCTCGCGTGGCGCGATCGCACCTCCCTGCTCACCCAGCGTCTCGCGGTGCCCGACCTGACCTCACGGGGACTGCCCCGGCCCCGCATCGGCCTGTACACCCGCAATGCCCGCGAAGGGGTCAACCCCGTGCTCGACCACGGCTTCGTGGACGCCGTCCGGTCCGGTCGGGTCGAGCCGGTCGCGGCCGTCCAGGCGTTCGAGGGCCCCGAGGTAGTGCTGGCCGACGGCACACGCCTGCGACCCGACACGGTCATCGCCGCCACCGGCTACCGGCCCGACCTGCACGACCTGGTCGGGTCCCTGGGCGTGCTCGACGAGGCCGGGCATCCCCTCGCCGCAGGGGCACGGACCCATCCTGAAGCCCCGCGCCTGTACTTCGCCGGATTCACCAATCCCCTCACGGGTGTCCTTCGCCAGGCGGGCATCGAGGCGCGCGCCATCGCCCGCGCGTTCCGCCACGAGAAGGCGCGGGCCACCCTCCCCGCCCCCCGGCTTGGCGACCGCCCGGCCGACGCACTCAACAAAGGGCGCGCGTCGAGCTGACGGCGGTTCGCAAGCCTGGCCCTTCTGCGGCGTTCCCCGCAGGGCGATTGGACGCCGAGGTGACGGTGGAGACAGGGCTGCGCGCTTCGGCGGAGAGCAGCTTCACCGTGCCCACGATGCGTGATCATCCACAACCAAGATCCGCTTCCGCAGCAGACCCTGGGCCCCGTCCGACGGCCGAAGGGGCCAGCCGCTCCCTGGGGTGCAGCAGGGGGCATCCGGGAGCGCAGGAGCGGAGCGGATGATCTGGGCATGCTTGCACTACCACTCAACTGGTGGTTTGGCCGCGGGAGTTGAGGAGGGACCTGAATGCGTCCCTAGCGTGGTTCGTGCCGTGGTCTGCGGGCTGCGGTGCGGCGTCGCTTCCCGCGGCACCGGAGCAGCGACAAGCAAGGGGCACTGAATGGCGAACTTCCAGACCGGCGAGATTCCCCCCGGCTTCGCGTTCACTGAGAGCGGCGGGCTCATCCACTACAAGTACGGCATCGTCCTGGCAGTCCCGGCGGCCAACCAGGCCGGCTGGTCGGGCGACATGTGGATCAGCTTCGGCTCCGCCTGGGGAGATGCAAAGATCAAGGTGAACTGGCACGACGGCTCCAACTGGAGCGCCGCCGTGGACCTGAACGTCACGCAGGCAGGCGGCCGGGTCCACAACGGCGCGAAGCTCCCGACGAGCACGCAAAAGATCGCCATCGGCCGCGTCAGGAAGAGCGCGAGCGACACCGAGGACGACATCCCGGTCAGTTGGCTGCTCCAAGTGGCCGAGGCGTGACCCAGGCAGCCCCTATGACCCGATGCCCGGTCCGGCCTGCTGGGCCGGACCGGGCATCGGGAGTGGTGGCCGTAGCGGCCGAGTTGAACTGGACCGGCTCGGACACGTACAACAAGGACACCAGATCTTCCCCCCACTGCTCGGTCGGATTTGCATGCCCGAGCTACCGAGAGGCCCTGTCTCCGTGCGCGTACAAGAAAGGGCCGCTCTGCCTTGCGATGCACGGCACCAAACGACCCGGGCTTGACCTGCAAGAGTCGGTGGCGGGATGCGTGTCCCTCGGTCCCGTGGACCGTTGATCACACCATGAAGCCACGCACCGCACTGGGGGCCCTGGCCCTCGCGTCCATGCCCCTGTTCCTGGCGACTCCCGCCCAGGCCGGACCCGAAGCCCCGATGTCCCTCAGCGGCGCCCCAGCGACTCCCGCTCAGGTCGCCGAAGGCCCGGTGGGCCCCGGTCTCAGCGAACTCGTCGCGATTACAGAAGGAGTTCTGCGGAAATACGGCATCACCAAGTCGTTCGCTGATATCCAAGACCTCGACGCAGGCATCTTCGCGATCGCTTCGGGCATCCTCAACGTCAACGGAAAGTAAGGCATCATCGCCTCCCCGGGAAACTCGTCGGTGGCGCCCTTCCGAGGCAGTGCCAGGAACACTGGTCACACTGTGGACAGGTATCCGCACGGTGCGCCCTCGTAGACCAGGGTGGGCACGTGCACGCCCTTCAGGTCGTCCCGCGAGTTGAGGAGGAACGTGGTGCGGGCGAAGACGCGCGCCATGTCCGGGTCTGTGGCGCAGAAGCTGTTCTTGAGTTCGTCGACGAGGTCGGGCCGATCGGCGTTGCCCATGATCACCGGGGCCATCGCTGCCGACCAGCCCAGATAGTTCGAGTCCAGCGACTCGAGCAGCCCGTCGATATCCTCGGCGCTGGACCCGCCCCGGTAGCCGTCATCGTCGATGTACCGCGGAGACGGAGCGACCATCACATGCGCCCCGATCCGCTCCGGAGCCATGCCGGCCGCCAGCACGCCGATCATCGCGCTGACCGAATGTCCCACGAACACAGCGTCGCGCAGATCGAGCGCCTCGCAGACCTCCACCACGTCCTGGGCGTAACCGGTCAGAGAGGCGTAGCGGTCCTCCGAGAACGCGGCCGCATCCGAGCGACCCGAGCCGACGTAGTCGAACAGCACCAACCGGTAGTCCTCCACCAGCGCGGGCAGTGTCAGCCCTGATCGCACCCGAAGCCATGAGCCAGCATCACCGTCCGCCCGTGCGGGTTACCGGTGACGGTGACATTGTTCCTGCGGGCGATATGCATGATCGGGAGTCTCTCAGACCAGTCGGGTAGTCCTATTGCGCCCAGAATCATCCACATTTCGTCCGGCGTCTTCATCGGCCGACTTCGGCAACCGCCCACCTCGACGGCAGCACAGTCGCCCGGTTCTGGCCGACGTCCCTCGGCGGACTTTGCGGACCTGGCGTCGCTTTTGCCGGTGGTCTCAGCGCTGAGTGAGCATGCCTTCGCGCAGGCGGCCCAGGGTCCGTGCCAGGAGTCGGGAGACGTGCATCTGGGACACGCCCAGGTGTTCGCCGATCTGGGCCTGGGTGAGTTCCTCCACGAACCGCATGTGGATGATCTGCCGGTCTCGCTCGTCGAGTTCGGCGAGAAGCGGGGCGAGGGTGTGGAAGTCCTCCACCAGTTCCAGCGCCTGGTCTTCGGCGCCGATGAAGTCCTGCAGAGCGCTCTCGCCGTCTTCGCTGCCGCCGATCGCGGCGTCCAGGGAGGAGGAGTTGTAGCCGTTGGCGGCAAGTCGGGCTTCCCGTACCTCGTCCTCGGGCAGGCTCATCAGCTCCGACAGTTCCTTGACCGTGGGGGTGCGGCCGAGCCGGCTGCGCAGTTCCTCGGTGGCGCGGGCGAGCTGGACGCGGGCTTCCTGCAGCCGGCGCGGCACGTGTACGGCCCAGGTGGTGTCACGGAAGAACCGCTTGATCTCGCCCACGATGTAGGGGATCGCGAAGGAGGTGAACTCCACTTCGCGCGTCAGCTCGAACCGGTCGATGGCCTTGATCAGGCCGATCATGCCGACCTGGACGATGTCCTCCATCTCCTCTGCGCCACGGCTGCGGAAACGGCCGGCCGCGTACCGGACCAGGGACATGTTCATCTCGATCAGTGTGCTGCGGGCGTAGCTGTACTCGGGCGTGCCCTCTTCCAGGACCGTCAGCTGTTCGAAGAACAGCTTGGAGAGCTGGCGAGCGTCTTTGGGCGCAACCCGGGAGGGGTCGGCGACCTCCGGCAGCTCGCTCGTTCGTGCGTCCAGTGCCGCCGGAATGCTCATGAGCGCCATGCTGTGCCCCTCCCAAAGTTCGCGCCGACCGCTACCGCCTGCAAAACGGCCGACGGCGCAGCGCCTACCCCGCCTGCCCGCACCCATACCTGTGCTGTGTTGAGCAGGCTCGCTACGTGGTCGTGTCAGCTGGGGAGGTAGCAGCGAATGGTGGTGCCGTCGGGGCCGGTGTGGACACGGACGAGGTCGGCGAGTTGGTGGACCAGCAAGAGTCCGCGGCCGCCGGGCTGCGTGGGATTCGGCGGGCGGCGGCCGGCCAGCGGATCGGTCAACTGTCCGCCGTCGTGGACCTCGCAGACGATGCGGTCGCTCTCGGCCCAGATCCGCAGCGTCCCCGAGCCGGCGCCGTGGACGACGCTGTTGGTGGTCAGCTCGGCCACCACGAGTTCCAGGTCGCCCAGGCTCACGCCGGACACGCCCAGGTCCCGCGCCCGGGACACGGCGAAGTCGCGAGTCTCGGGCAGTGTCGGTGCGGCGAAGGTACAGGCCGCAGCATCGAGTGGAGCGAGCAGGGGCTCGTTGTAGCGAGCAATGATCTCTTCGGGGCTGTAGGCGGTGGATTGCCTCTCACCGTCGGCGTCGATGACGACCGGGTGGGTCGCCAGGGCGTCACGGAGCGCCTGCTGCCTTAGTTGCCCAGCGTCGTAGGGACAGAGGATGGTCACCGCGCGCCCGGTGAAAGCGGCATTGATCAGCGCTTCGTGCTGGACGCACGCCGGGTACTCGTCGGCGGAACGGCCCTGCCAGATCGGCTCGCCGATGATACGGACCCGGCGGGCGCCGGGTTGGGCGTCGGCGAACTTGCGCAGCACGTTGGCGATGATGCGGCCCGGGTTGCGGCCGGCCTGGGTCATGTCGATGAAACGGACCTGTGCCGCTCGCTCACCGAGCCCCTCGCGGATCAGCTTCAAACGATCCGGCGGAGCTGCGACGGCTGCGGGCTCACCGGCGTCCAGCCCTTCCCGCAGGAAGGGAACCGTTCCCGCGACGTACTGGTCGGTCCCCTCGTAGAAGAGCGCCGGGTGCACGAACGGCTCGTGCGAGGGCACTGTGGTCATCACGCAGCCACCTCGATCACGGAAAGCCCGGGCCAGAAGAGTTCGAGGATGCGCGGCAGCTGCGCCGGAGGTCGGTGAAGTACGATCCGCTGTCCCTCGGGGAGACGCTGGGCGGTGACCGCAAGGTCCGTCACGCCGGCCACATCCACGAAGCGCACCCGGGACAGATCCACGTGATACACGTCCGTGCCACGCTCGACCAGTTGCTGCAGCGCCTGCTGCCAGACCGTCCGTGTGTTCATGCTGATCTCCCCGATCGCCCCCAGCCCCGAACTGTCGGGCAACGGATTGATCTGCAGTACCGCCTCACGTGGCGGCGCGGCGGAGGGCCCGCCCACGCCAGGTGCGACATCCACGCTTTTGCCCCCAGTTCCCCGGGCTCGGCCGCACGGCGGCTCATATCGATCGCCTTGCGCGATACCCGGTCAGGCACGGCGGACGCCCAGTCCGGCCACGCGAGAGAATCGGACCGGGCCTGACCTGCGCGGGTCCCGATGACGTGAGCTGGTGGAGCTCATGCGACCGAGTACGTGTCCTCCTGTAGTGGCGCCCATGCCAACTCAGGCTTGGCGGGAGGGCGAGCTCAGGGAGCGAGGCTGAGTTCCGCCCAGACCGTTTTGCCGGGGTGGCGCGGGGTGACGCCCCAGCGGTGCGCGAGCCGTTCGAGGAGCTGCATGCCGAAGCCGCCGGGCTCGGGGGTCTTGGTGGCACGCATGCGCGGCCAGCGGTCGCTGTCATCGCTGACCGCGATGCGCAGCAGCCGGCCGTTCCAGGTGAGCCGGATCAGGGGTGGGCCGACGCCGTGGCGGATGGCATTGGTGATCAGTTCCGAGACGAGCAGTTCGGCGGTCTGGATCATCCGGTGCTGGTGCAGCGGACCGCCGAAACCTTTCACACAGTCGCGGACCCAGTGCCGGGCGGCCGCGATGCTCGCAGTAACAGCGGGGAAGCGCGACTCGCAGGATGGGATGGTCGGTTCGCCGTTCACGAGGTTCCTCCAGCCTGGGTGGCGGCCCTGCTCTGCCGCCGGCTGGCGCTGCGTACAGCCGGTCGCAGTCGTCTGCCGGGTTACCCCTGTCTGCCAGGTGAACCATCTGTGTCCGTCGGGTGACGGGCTGATCCTGTGAAGGGTTGATCGCCGCTGTCGACGGGACTGGTGGTGGCGGCCTGGAGTGCGCTGGCAGAATCATTCCCGCACACGACATGAGGCCACGCCGGTCGCGCTGCCACCGGGGTCCGAGGACGAGGGAGCCGGCATGGAACAGATTTCGGATGTGGAGATTCCGCTGGACCGTGATGTGTTCCTGCGCACTCTGGTGCGTGAGTTGGCGACGTCGCTGGAGTCGGTGATCGGTCTGGAGGAGGCGTCCGGCTACGTCAGCCTGGTGGGGCAGGCCGTCGGCACGCAGATCGACGAGATGTACCTCAAGGCACTGGGAACCGACCGTCTCATGGGTGAGCAGGTCGCCGAGGCGCTGGTGGACCTCAAGCGTCGTATCAAGGGTGACTTCTACGTCATCGAGCACGACGAGACGAAGATCGTGCTGGGCAACCGGGTGTGCCCGTTCGCGGAGAAGGTGGTGGGCCGGGAGTCGATGTGCATGATGACGTCCAACGTCTTCGGCACCGTCGCCGCCCGCAATCTGGGCTACGCGCGCGTGGAGTTGGAGGAGACCATCGCGCGCGGCGACGCGGGCTGCCGGGTGGTGGTGCACCTGGTGCCCGACGTGGATGTCGAGACGGTGAGTGGCCGTGAGTACTTCGGCGACCGGGCTGTGGCTCCATGACCCTTGGCCTCTTCCGGGCCATCACCAGACCGCTGCCCCATCCGGTGCTGTTGTGCGGGGCCGACGGCCGCGTGCTGGCCGCCAACCCGGCTGCCCGCCGCTGTGACGACCGGCTGCGCCCGGGCGCCAGCGTGTTCGATCTACGGCCGGACGACACCCCGCAGCTGCGTCAGCAGTTGGCTGTGTGGCTGCGCAGCGGCAGTCCCGTGCCCGGCGCGCTGGTCCTCAAGGACGCCGACGGCCGCACGCGGCGCTTCCGCTGTCACGGGGCGCGGGCCACGTGGTGGGACGGCCCGCAGCCGGCCGTGCAGCTGCATCTCGTCGAGGCCGGGGCGTCGGACCAGTTCGTCGTGCTCAGCCAGCAGGTGGAGGCGCTGAACCGGGAGGTGGCCTTCCGCCGGGCCACAGAAGTGGACCGGGCGCGGCTGCTGGCCGCCGAACAGGCCGCCCGTGCCCGGTTGCAGCACCTGTACGACCTGACCGCCGCCCTGGCCGGAGCGATCACTCTCGCGGAGGTCTCCCGCGCTGTCAGCGAGGTGGCGCCGGCAGCCCTGGGGGCCACCGCGGCGGAGCTCTATCTGCACTCGTCACGGCTGGTACCGCCCCTACAGCCGGAGGACAACGGCCTTCCGGTCGGCGCGGGCGGCTGGACCGACCTGGACCGGCCCTCTTCCTCGGACGGCCCGCTCACTCGTGAAGCCGCGGACGCGGTTCCCGTGGCCCTGTCCCTGGAGGCGGACGGCGTCCACCTGGGCATGCTGATCGTCTACGGCTCGCTCAGCGCCACCGCTCCCGAGCATGTGACAGCGGTCGCCCAGCAGATCGCCCAGGCTCTGCGCCGGGCCGGGCTGCACGAGCACGAGCACCGGGTCGCCGAACGCCTGCAGCTCAGTCTGCTGCCCCAACTGCCACAGCTGCCCGGTCTGGAGTCGGCCACCTGCTACGCCCCGGGCAGTGACCTGCTCTCGGTCGGCGGCGACTGGTACGACGTCTACGACGTGGACTCCGATCACATCGGCCTGAGCATCGGCGACGTCGCCGGTCACGGACTGCACGAAGCGACCGTCATGGCACAGATCACCGCCGCCCTGCGCAACATCGTGCCGCGCTGCGGCACCGACCCCACCGCCGTCCTGGACGAGCTCAACACCTTCCTGAGCCGCTACCATCCGAACCGCATGGCCACCGCCTGCTACCTGGTCTTCGATCGCCGGACACGCACCCTGACCTACGCCAGGGCAGGCCATCCGCCGCCGCTGCTCATCCACTCCGACGGCACCAGCGCCTACCTCGACCACGCCACCTCCCCGCCTCTCGGCCCCGTCCGGAACGTCCGCTACCGTCAGGCCGACACCACCGTGACCGAGACCGACACCCTGCTGCTGTACACCGACGGCCTGATCGAGCGCCGTCGCGAGGACCTCGCCATAGGAATGGAACGGCTGACCGAGTTCGCCCACACCACCAGCAGCCTGAGCATCACCGAGCTGTGCGACAGGTTCCTGCACCACCAGCCCGAAGCGGCGTTCCCCGACGACCGCGCCCTGCTCGCCGCCCGCTTCCCCTCACCCTCCTGAGCGCGCCTCCGCTCAGCGACAGCAGGGCATAGGGGCGCCGAGGAGAGCGTGAGCCGTTGCCCACGGCAGGCCGGTGCCTGGCAGAACGAGAACGCTCAGCGCCGTCGACACACTCCCTGGCCTCCTGAGTCGCCATGCCGACCAGTGTCTTCCGGCGCCTTCCCTCGTCAGCCGACGGCGACGGGCCGCTCCTCGACGAGGCGGCCGGTAGACCTCGCCCCTGTCCTGTGGCGGGCGGAGGCCGTTCCGACGGGGAGCGGGCCGGCTGCCCCGACGCGGGACAGAGCAGTCGCAGACGAGTGGGTCGGGGCCAGTTCTGACCAGGCAGCCCGCGTGCCACCCACCTGATGGTCCGTCGGAAGCAGCGTCAAATGAGCGTCGGGACGGTTTCCCCTACGCCCCCATGGACCGAGGAAAACGCGTCCATCACCTCGCGAGACGTCCCACGAAGCCGCAGGTCAAACCCACTCCCCGGCACCAGGACACGTTCCACATCGTGCATTTCGGGGAACACGTCGAGCGCACCCGAACGCGCCTGAGCAACCTGCGAAATCTGCAGGTCAGAGCCCCTTTGTAGCAGGCTCGAGAATTGCCACGCACTCCACGTGCGACGTCATCGGAAACAGATCGAACGCCCGCAGCGTCCGCACCCGGTACCCCCCGTCCCGGAAGTACGCCAAGTCCCGTGCCAGCGCCGCCGGATCGCACGCCACGTAGGCGATCCGGCGCGCCCCGAGGGAAGCGAGGTGTTCGACGGTCTTCCGGCCCGCCCCCGCGCGCGGTGGGTCCAGGACGATCAGGTCGACTTCGCTGATTCCCGTGCGCGGCAGTACGGCCTCGACCTTGCCCTGTTCGATCCGCACGCGGTCGAAGGCGGCGAGATTGTGGCGCGCGTCCTCGACGGCCCGCTTGCCGGACTCGATGCCGAGGACGGCGCCCTTCTCGCCGAGGCGGTCGGCCAGCGCGCCGGCGAACAGGCCCACCCCGCAGTACAGGTCGAGCGCCATCTCGCCCTTGCGCGGCAGCAGGCCCTGCATGACGGCCCTCACCAGGGTGTCCGCGGCCTTGGGGTGGACCTGCCAGAAGCCGCCGCTGCCGACGCGGTACGTGTGGTCGTCCGCGCGTTCGCGGACGAAGGGGCGGCCGTGGACGCGGTGCACGCCCCCGTCCTTCTCTCCGACCCGCATGACCGACACGGGCCGGTCCAGTTCGACGATCGGCAGGCGGGCGCCCGGCCGGGGCGTCAGGATGACCTGGCGGTCCTGGGAACCCGTCGCCGCGATCGCCTCGACCGACTCCATGCCGGTCCAGTCGCGCTTCTCGATGCCCAGCTCGTCGACGCCCGGTGCGGCGATCATGCAGTGGTCGATCCGCTCCACCTCGTGCGAGCGGTGCCGGCGCAGCCCGGCGTGGCCCTCGGCGTCGACGGCGTACTGCACGCGCGTCCGCCACGCGGGCACCTCACCCGCGGGCAGCTTGTCGCCCTCCGCCGGCATGACCGTGCCGTCCCAGCCGGCCTCTTCGGGCGTGAGGCCGGCGAGCCGCTGGAGCTGCTCGGCGATCACCTCGCCCTTCAGGCGGCGCTGGGCGCCGGGCTTGGCGTGCTGCCAGTCGCAGCCGCCGCAGCGGCCGGGGCCCGCGTACGGACAGGGCGCCTCGACGCGGTCCTTCGACGCCGTCAGCACCTCGACCGCGTCCGCGCGCAGGAAACGGGCCCCCTCCTCGCCCTCCGTCACCCGCGCCACGACCCGCTCACCCGGCAGGGCGTGCCGGACGAACAGCACCTGGCCCTCGGACGTACGGGCGATGCAGTGGCCGCCGTGGGCGACGGGGCCGATCTCGACCTCGTACTCCTCCCCGACCAGGGAGTTCTCCGCCTGCGACTTCTTCGGTTCTGCCTGCATGGCGGGGTGACTCCACAACGTCAAGGGGGTACGGCCGGACAACAGCCCACCAGTCTACGTGCTCCCGAACACGTCAGTTCTTGCCGCTGGACTCCTTCGCCCGCTCCGCGGGCCCTCGCCGCACGGACCCCGGCGCGTTCCACTCCGCCTGCTTGCGGGCTCGCCGCCTGGCCACCTCGGAGGACTGCAACTGGTACGGCACCGACGTCACCATCACGCCCGGTGTGAACAGCAGCCGGCCCTTCAGGCGCAGGGCGCTCTGGTTGTGCAGCAGGTGTTCGTACCAGTGGCCGACCACGTACTCGGGGATGATCACGGAGACCGCGTCGCGCGGCGACTCCTTGCGCAGGCTCTTGACGTACTCGATGATCGGCCGCGTGATCTCGCGGTACGGCGAGTCGAGCACCTTCAGCGGTACGTCGATGCCGCGCCGCTCCCACTCCTCGCGCAGCGCCTTCGTCTCGGCCGGGTCGACGTTGACGGTGAGCGCCTCCAGGGAGTCCGAGCGCATCAGCTTGGCGTAGGCCAGGGCGCGCAGGGCGGGGCGGTGGATCTTCGAGACGAGCAGCACCGAGTGGACGCGGGAGGGGCGGACGCTGTCGTCGCTGGGGCCCTCGGGTGCGGCGAGCTCCGCGGAGACCCCGTCGTAGTGGCGACGGATCGCGGTCATCGTCGCGTAGAAGATCACCATGCCGAGCAGGGCCACCCAGGCGCCGTGGGTGAACTTGGTGACGAGGACGACCACCAGGACCAGGCCGGTGAAGAAGGCACCGAAGGCGTTGATGGCACGCGAGCGCACCATGTGGCGCCGCTTGGCCTGGTCCGTCTCCGTAGCCAGATGGCGGTTCCAGTGCCGGACCATGCCGGTCTGGCTGAGCGTGAAGGACACGAACACGCCGACGATGTACAGCTGGATCAGCCGGGTCGAGTCGGCGCCGTAGATCCACACCAGCAGCGTGGCCGCGCCGGCCAGGAGCACGATGCCGTTGGAGAAGGCGAGGCGGTCGCCGCGCGTGTGCAGCTGGCGCGGGAGGTAGCGGTCCTGGGCGAGGATCGAGCCGAGCACGGGGAAGCCGTTGTAGGCGGTGTTGGCCGCCAGGAACAGCACCAGGGCCGTCGCCGCGGCCAGCACGATGAACAGGAAGCTGCCCTTGCCGAACACGGCCTCGGCGACCTGGGTGATCACCGGGTTCTGGACGTAGCCGGAGCCGACGGCGACACCGTTCTTCAGCAGGTCGGTGGCCGGGTTCTCCGCCATCCGCACGTCGGTGGCCAGGGCGAGCACGATGATGCCGCAGAACATGGTGACGGCGAGCAGGCCCATCGCGGCCAGCGTGGTCGCCGCGTTCTTCGACTTGGGCTTGCGGAAGGCGGGGACACCGTTGGAGATCGCCTCGACGCCGGTGAGCGCGGCACAGCCGGAGGAGAAGGCGCGCAGCAGCAGGAAGACGAGGGCGAAGCCGGCGAGCCCCTGGTGCTCGGCCTCGATGTGGAACTGTGCCGTCGGCGCCCGCATGGTGTCGCCGAGCACGAGCCCGCGGAACGCGCCCCACGCGATCATGATGAAGACGCCCGCGACGAAGACATACGTGGGAATCGCGAAGAGTTTCCCGGACTCCTTCACCCCGCGCAGGTTCATCAGCGTCAGCAGCACGATCACCGCGACCGCGCAGGCCGTCTTGTTCTCGACCACGAACGGGATCGCGGAGCCGAGGTTCTCGATGCCCGAGGCGATCGACACGGCGACGGTGAGGACGTAGTCGACGAGCAGTGCGCTGGCGACCGTCAGGCCCGCCCTGGGGCCGAGGTTGGTGTTCGCCACCTCGTAGTCGCCGCCACCGCTGGGGTAGGCGTGGACGTTCTGCCGGTAGGAGGCGACCACCGTGAACATCAGCACGACGACGGCGAGTGCGATCCAGGGGCTGAAGTGGTACGCCGACACGCCCGCGATGGACAGGACCAGCAGCACCTCGCCCGGCGCGTACGCGACGGAGGACAGCGGGTCGGAGGCGAAAACGGGTAGGGCGATGCGCTTCGGCAGGAGCGTTTCCCCGAGCCGATCGCTGCGCAGCGCGCGCCCGATCAGAATCCGCTTGGGCACGTCGGTCAGTTTGGACACAACAGAGGATCGTACGGCGTCGAACACGGGCAAGCCCACCTGCCGTCCCTGTTCTGCCTCACGAGTGAAATCCGGGACCCGGATCGCGGGGAATTCCGGGGTCACGGCCGCCCCCGTGCCTAGATGTCTGGACCCTGCCAGTCCTCGCCCTCGGGAGGTTCCATGCCCGCGATCGCCGTCCTCGTCGGCGCAGGCGCCGCGCTCCTCGGTCTCGGACTCCTGACTCTGTGGAGCGTGCGGAGCATCACTCGCCGCTGAAGGGGAAGGCCCGTTACGGAAGCGGCGGCGGGCGGCCCCGCTCGGGAGGGACAGCTGTGCTGGATCAGGAGCGCGCGTGGGACGACCTCCTGTTCAAAGGAGTGGCCGAGCACTACGAGCGCGGCCGGCTGCCGTACGCGGATGGGCTCGCCGGCGTCCTGGCGGACGAGCTGGGTCTCGACGGCACGGGAACCCTCGCGGATCTCGGTTGCGGACCGGGCACCCTCGCCCGCCCTCTGGCGGCGCACTTCGCGCGGGTCGTGGCCGTGGATCCCGACCCGGACATGATCGAGCGGGGCCGCGAGCTCGCGGCCGCGGCGGGGATCACCACCATCACCTGGCTCACCCGGCAGGCCGAGGACGTCTCGTTCGACGACGGTGAGCTCGACGCGGCCGTCTTCGCGCAGTCGTTCCACTGGATGGACCGTGCCCGCGTCGCCGACCACCTGCGTCGGGCCCTGCGGACCGGCGGCCACCTCGTGCACATCGCCGATGTGAAGACCGAGCGGCGGGAGGACGGGGGCATCCCCCGCACGGAGATCGACGCACTGGTACGCGAGTTCCTCGGCGAGGTCAGACGCGCCGGCCGCCATCTGCTGCCCCAGGGCACTCCCGGCGGGGAGGAGGCCGTACTGGCGCGGGCGGGCTTCGTCGGCCCGCGCCGGATCGTGGTGAAGGGCAAGGGAACGCTGCACCGGACCGTCGACGACGTCGTCGCGGAGCAGTACTCCATGTCGTTCTCGGCGCCGCACCTGTTCGGCGAGGCCCTTCCGGAGTTCGACGCCCGCCTGCGGGCGCTGCTCGCACGCCACGCCGTCGACGGGGGCTTCGAGGTCGGTCTGCCGAGCACGGACGTACGCGTGTGGACCAATCCTCCGCAGCCTTGATCCTTCGGGCCCTTCGGCCCCGCTTCCGCCCTACCGATACGTTGGAACCGGACAGTCGGCGGCGGTGTCCCGGCCCCGAGCAGGAGCACGCCCGAGAATCACCGGCATGATGGTGCCTGGCGGCCCGCACGGGCCGCGCCCGTTGCCCGGCAAGCCGAGAGAGGGACATGAGCAAGACGTTGACGCAGGCCGGACGGTCTGCGGGGAGTGTGGTGTAAGGCCGTGCATATCGTGATCATGGGCTGCGGCAGAGTGGGTTCCGCTCTCGCCCAGAACCTGGAGCAACAGGGGCACACGGTCGCTGTCATCGACCAGGACCCCACCGCCTTCCGACGCCTGGGCTCCTCCTTCGGCGGCCGCCGGGTCACCGGAGTCGGTTTCGACCAGGACACGCTGCGCGAGGCGGGCATCGAGGAGGCCGGCGCGTTCGCCGCCGTCTCCAGCGGCGACAACTCCAACATCATCGCCGCGCGCGTGGCCCGCGAGATGTTCGGCATCGAGAACGTCGCCGCCCGCATCTACGACCCCCGACGGGCCGAGGTCTACCAGCGTCTGGGCATTCCCACGGTCGCCACGGTCCGCTGGACCGCCGACCAGATGCTGCGCCGCCTGCTGCCGTCCGGCGCCGAGCCGCTGTGGCGCGACCCCACCGGCGGCGTCCAGCTCGCCGAGGTGCACGCCTCGGCCGCCTGGGTCGGCCACAAGATCAGCAAGCTGCAGGAGGAGACGGGCGTCCGCGTGGCGTTCCTGACCCGCCTCGGCGAGGCGATCCTGCCCACCTCTCAGACGGTGCTGCAGGAGGGCGACCTGGTGCACGTGATGATGCGTACGGACGACGTCGAGAAGATCGAGGCGGCGTTCGCCGAGGGCCCGCAGGAAGGCGGTCACTGATGAGGGTCGCCATTGCCGGAGCCGGTGCGGTGGGCCGCTCGATCGCGGGCGAGCTCCTGGAGAACGGCCACGAGGTTCTCCTCGTCGACAAGGCGCCGACCGCCATCTCGGTCGAGCGCGTCCCGCAGGCGGAGTGGCTGCTCGCCGACGCCTGCGAGATCACCTCGCTCGACGAGGCGGCGCTCCAGCGCTGCAACGTCGTGATCGCCGCGACGGGCGACGACAAGGTCAACCTGGTCGTCTCCCTGCTGGCCAAGACGGAGTACGGCGTGCCGCGCGTCGTCGCCCGCGTGAACAATCCCAAGAACGAGTGGCTCTTCAACGAGTCCTGGGGCGTGGACGTCGCCGTCTCCACCCCGCGCCTGATGTCGGCCCTGGTCGAGGAGGCGGTGAGCGTCGGCGACCTGGTCCGGCTGCTCCGCTTCAGCCACGGCGACGCCAACCTCGTCGAACTCACCCTTCCCGAGGAGTCCGCCCTGGCGGGCACCCAGGTCGGCGACGTGGAGTGGCCCGAGGACACCTCCCTGGTCACGATCATCCGCGGCACCCGCGTCCTCACCCCGTCCCAGGAGGACTCCCTGGAAGCGGGCGACGAACTGCTCTTCGTGGCCGCGCAGGCCCGGGAGGAGCAGCTGGAGGACCTGTTGTCGGTACGACGGGAAGACGCGTCGAGCTGATCTGCTGACGCCGAGGGATCTTTTGACCCTGTGGGATCTTCTGACGCCGGTCGGGCAGTACCTTCTCAGCCCGTCCGGCGTTTGAGGACGAGGCCCGTTCAGGGCCGAAGCAGGGGTCCGGGGTCAGGGCCGAAGCGGGGGTCCGGGGCGGCCGCCCCCGGGCGCCCACACACGCACCGGGAACTACCCCTCCCGACGGTGCCGCCCACCGGCCTCAGCGGCAGCCTTCTCTTCCTCCTCCGCCTTCTCCGCGGCCTCCATCTCGGCGAAGACATCGATCGGCGCGGGCGCCTTCGCCAGGAACACCCACGTCAGCCACACAGCCAACAGGAACGGCGGAATCTTCAGCGCCACCAGCACCCAGCCCAGCTGCGCCGTGTTCGCCCACCAGTACAGCGGGAAGAGGATCGCGCACTTGGCGAGCAGGATCAGACCCCAGGCCCAGCTGGCCTTGGTGTACGCCTTCTTGCGCCCCGGATTGCGCGTGCGCCAGGACAGGTTCTCCTTGAAGACCGGTCCGAGCATCAGCCCGATCAGCGGCACACCGCACAGCGCCGTGATGATGTACGCCAGCGCCAGCCCCAGGGTGTAGAGCATGCCCGGCAGGTAGAAGTTCTTGGCGTTGTCGGTCATCATCGCGAAGACCACGCCGAAGGCGACACCGAAGACACCGCTGAAGGCGTGCTTCACCGTGTCCTTCATGACCAGCCGGACCACGACCAGGACCAGCGACACCGCGAGCGCGGCGATCGCGGACATGTGGAGGTCCTTGTTGATCGTGAAGATGGTGACGAAGAGGAGGCCGGGGACCACCGTCTCGACCATGCCCCGCACCCCGCCGAACGCCTCGAACAGCGCTGCCTCCGTCACCGCCCGGGCATCCTGTTGCTGAGTCTCTTCGGTCGGCTTGTCGAGCGACGTCACCGGCTACTCCCGTCCGAGGGGCCTTAGTTCGTACTTGGGGTTGAACAGCACCCGGCGACCGCGGCTCATCGAGATCCGGCCGGATGCGATCAGCCTGCGCCCTGGTTCTATCCCCACTATGGAACGCCTGCCGAGCCACACCACGTCCAGCGCGGCGGAGCCGTCGAACAGCTCGGCCTCCAGGGCCGGGACGCCCGCGCGCGGCCGCAGGGTGACCGTGCGCAAGGTACCAGTAACCGTGACGATCTGCCGGTCATGGCAGTCCCCGATACGGGTGCATCCGGTGGTCTCGGCGTCCTCGCGCAGTTCCTCCGACTCCAGGTCCTCCTGGGACGAGGAAAGCCGGTCGAGCATGCGCCGGAACCGGCCCACCGGCTTTTCGGAACGAGGAACAGCAGTCATATCTGAAGCGTACCGGGGGCCGCCGACAGCAACGCACTCCCGGGCCGAGCCCTCGTAGGACGCTGCTCACTTCTCGAACCGGTACCCCATTCCCGGCTCGGTGATGAAGTGCTTCGGGTGCGACGGATCGGCCTCCAGCTTTCTTCGCAGCTGGGCCATGTAGACCCGCAGATAGTTGGTCTCCGTCCCGTAGGACGGCCCCCACACCTCCTGCAACAGCTGCCGCTGGCTGACCAGCCGCCCCGTGTTGCGCACCAGCACCTCCAGCAGATGCCACTCCGTGGGCGTCAGCCGTACGTCCTTCCCGCCCCGGTTCACCTTCTTCGCCGCCAGGTCGACCGTGAACTCGCCGGTCTCCACCATCACGTCGTCCTCATCGGCCCCGGCCGGTTCGGCGCGGCGGACCGCGGCGCGCAGCCGGGCCAGCAGTTCGTCCATGCCGAAGGGCTTGGTCACGTAGTCGTCGGCGCCCGCGTCCAGCGCCTCGACCTTCTCGTCGGAGGAGTGCCGTGCCGACAGCACCAGGATCGGCACCCGCGTCCAGCCGCGCAGGCCCCTGATCACCTCGACACCGTCCATGTCGGGCAGACCCAGGTCGAGGACGACCACATCGGGGTGGCGTGCGGCCGCCAGCTCCAGGGCGGTGGCGCCGTCGTGCGCCGCGTCGACCTCGTACGTGCGCGCCTTCAGGTTGATCACGAGGGCGCGCACGATCTGCGGCTCGTCGTCGATCACGAGCACCCGGGTCATGAGACCTGCCTTTCCTGTTCCACGGGATGTGCCTGTACGGCGTCCCCTTCGAGAGGCTCCGTACGCGATCCCGCCGCACGGAGCGTCAGCACCATGGTGAGGCCGCCGCCGGGTGTGTCCTCGGCGTTGAGCGTGCCGCCCATGGCCTCGGCGAACCCGCGCGCGACCGCGAGGCCGAGGCCCACGCCCGCACCGCGCGGAGCGTCACCGTAGCGCTGGAAGGGCTCGAATATGCGCTCCTTGGCCTCGTCCGGCACACCCGGCCCCCGGTCGACGACCCGCACCTCGACCCGGTCGGCGATGGCGCTGGCGGCGACCAGGACCGTCCCGCGGGGCGGGCTGTACTTCACGGCGTTCTCGACCAGGTTGCCCACCGACCGCTCCAGCAGTCCCGGGTCCACGGCGACCATGGGCAGGGTCTCCGGGATGTCCAGGTCCACACTGTCCACGCTGTCCTCGGGCACCCCGCCGAGCGCCATCGGCACCACCTCGTCGAGGTCGATCTCCCGGATCAGCGGGGTCACGGTGCCGGTCTGGAGCCGTGACATGTCCAGCAGGTTGCCCACCAGGTGGTCGAGCCGGTCGGCGCCCTCCTCGATACCCTCCAGGAGCTCCGCCTGGTCCTCCTCCGACCAGGCCACGTCGTCGGATCTCAGGCTGGAGACCGCCGCCTTGATCCCCGCCAGGGGCGTACGGAGGTCATGGCTGACGGCGGCCAGCAGCGCGGTGCGGATGCGGTTGCCCTCGGCGAGTGCGCGGGCCCGGTCGGCCTCCTCCTGGAGGCGGCGGCGGTCCAGCACCACGGCGGCCTGCGCGCCGAACGCGCCCAGCACCCGGCGGTCCTCGGCGGGCAGCACCCGGCCGGTGAGCGCCAGGGCCATGTGGTCCCCGACCGGCACGTCCACGTCCGCGGCCTCGGGCCGGTCCACCGGCCGCCCCAGGCCGACGTGTCCCGCGCAGGTCCACGGGGCGACATCGCTGCGCCGCTCCAGCAGGGCCGCCGACTCCATGCCGAAGGTCTCGCGCACCCGCTCCAGCAGTGCCTCCAGACTGGTCTCGCCCCGCAGGACGTTGCCGGCGAGGAAGGAGAGGATCTCCGACTCCGCGCGCAACCGCGCCGCCTGATGGGTGCGGCGGGCCGCCAGGTCCACCACCGACGCCACCGACACCGCGACGCCCACGAAGATCGCTATGGCGACGATGTTCTTGGGGTCGGCGATCAGCAGCCGGTGCAGGGGCGGCGTGTAGAAGTAGTTCAGCAGCAGCGAGCCGAAGGCCGCCGAGGCGAGCGCCGGCAGGAGCCCGCCGAGCAGGGCCGCCGCCACGGTCAGCGTCAGGAACAGCAGCATGTCGTTGGCGAGACCGAGGTGGACGGTGTTCAACAGCACCGCCAGGATCGCCGGTCCCGCCACGCCGACCACCCACCCCCAGATGATCCGGGCCCGCCCGAGCCGGGCGCCGCGCGCCACCGGCAGGCCACGCCCCTTGGCAACCTCGTCGTGGGTCACGATGTGCACGTCGAGGTCGGACCCCGACTCCCGTGCGACCGTCGCGCCGACACCGGGTCCGAAGACGTACTGCCAGCTCTTTCGGCGCGAGGAACCGAGGACGATCTGCGTGGCGTTGGCCCCGCGGGCGAACTCCAGAAGCGCGGCCGGTATGTCGTCGCCGACGACATGGTGGAACGTACCGCCCAGATCCTCGACCAGAGTGCGCTGCAAGGTCAGTTCCTTGGGTGAGGCCGAGGTCAGCCCGTCGCTGCGCGCTATGTACACGGCCAGCACCTCGCCACCGGCACCCTTCTCCGCCAGCCGGGCCGCCCGCCGGATCAGCGTGCGCCCCTCGGGGCCGCCGGTCAGACCGACCACGATCCGCTCCCGTGACCCCCAGATCGCCGACACCCGGTGGTCGCTGCGGTACTGCTTCAGATACTCGTCGACCCGGTCGGCCACCCACAGCAGCGCCAGCTCCCGCAGCGCGGTGAGATTGCCCGGCCGGAAGTAGTTCGAAAGGGCCGCGTCGACCTTGTCCGGCTTGTAGATGTTGCCGTGCGCCATGCGTCGGCGCAGCGCCTGCGGCGACATGTCCACCAGCTCGATCTGGTCGGCACGGCGGACGATCTCGTCGGGCACGGTCTCCTGCTGCCTTACCCCCGTGATCGACTCCACCACGTCGCCCAGCGACTCCAGGTGCTGGATGTTCACCGTCGAGACCACGTCGATCCCGGCGACGAGCAGTTCCTCCACGTCCTGCCATCGCTTGGCGTTGCGCGAGCCGGGGACGTTGGTGTGGGCGAGTTCGTCCACCAGGGCGACCTGGGGGTGGCGGGACAGGACGGCGTCGACGTCCATCTCGGTGAAGGCCGTGCCCCGGTACTCCAGCTCCGTGCGACGGACCTGCTCGAGCCCGTGCAGCAGCACCTCGGTGCGCGGCCGGTCGTGGTGCTCCACGAAGCCGACCACGCAGTCCGTGCCCCGTTCGACCCTCCGGTGCGCCTCGGACAGCATCGCGTAGGTCTTGCCCACGCCCGGTGCCGCGCCGAGATAGATCCGAAGCTTGCCGCGTGCCATGGCCTCATTGTCTTCCGGTAACCCCTGCCAACGCAGCGTCGACCCTACGGCCAACGATGCGGACAAAGGGGGTACCGAAGGGCTCAGGGGGCACCTTTGACGCAACCCTGACGCCCCGGACGTGAACCGGTGCCCGTCTGCGATCCCCCGCCTCATGTGCTCTCCCCGTGTTCCCCCTCGCCGGTGCCAGTCCCGTGCTCGCGACTGGCGGCCGGCCCCTCTGGCGGTCTCTCCGCCGTCACTCCCTCATCGGACGAGCCCACCGAATCGGTTCACACGAAATTCTCACCGTGCGTGAGCGCCTCCAGAGGAGGAACGTGAGCCTCCGACGGGGAAGACGTCATCGGCCCGAGCCCGATCGGAGCCGGGCATGCGAAAGGGCCGCGCCCACGAGAGGTACGGCCCTGTGTCGCTTCTGCCTGCTAGCGGACCTCGGTGATCTCCGGGCCGCGCTGCAGCTGCCCCATGCCGCCGGAGAAGCGCGACCCGCCCTCGTCCTGCTGCACGCCCTCGGGCACCATCTGCGCGTCGTTCGGCAGCTTCAGGACAATCGGGTCGCGAGGCGCCATCGGGCCTTCACCGCGGACCACGACCGTGTCCCGGAAGATCTGCTCCAGCAGACCCGCGGCCTGCGGCTGCACCGCGCCCTGGCCCGAGATCACACCGCGCAGGAACCAGCGGGGCCCGTCCACACCGACGAACCGCACCACCTGGAAGCCGCCCGTGCCGTCCGGCAGTTGCACCGGCACCTGAGCGCGCAGTTCCCAGCCCAGCGGGCCCTCGACCTCGTCGATGATGCCGCCCTGCTGAGTGATCCCGGCGCCGATCTCCTCGCGCACCTCACCCCAGATGCCCTCGCGCTTGGGCGCGGCGAAGGCCTGGAGCTGGATGGCGCTGTCGCGCAGGACGACCGTCGCCGCGACGATCGCGTCGCCCGCGACCTCGACCCGCAGCTCCATGCCGTCGACCCCCGGCACGAACAGACCGCCGAGATCCACCCGGCCCTCGGCCGGGTCACGGACCTCGGAGCTGTCCCACGGCCCGTCGGGCCGCGGCTCCGGCTCGAGCCTCACACGCTCGCGCTCGCCGTCTTCCTCGTCCGCCTCAGTGTCGACACTGTCGACGACCTGCTCGGCCTCGCCGGCCGCGTCCTCGGCGGCATCCCTCTTCTTGCGACGTCCGAACACGTCACTGTCCTTCCCGGTCGGATACGACCGATGCGTATCGATTCCCACCCGTCGCGCCGCTCTCGGCGGCCTGACCCCTTGTGCCACTTGCGCCGTCCACCGCGGCGTGGCCACCGGTGGACCCGAAGCCCCCCGCGGCCCGCGCCGAATCGGGAAGTTCCGCGACCTCCTGGAAGCGGACCCTCTCGACCTGCTGAACGACCACTTGGGCAATCCGGTCGAAGCGCTCGAACCGCACGGACTCGCGCGGGTCGAGATTCACCACGATCACCTTGATCTCCCCACGGTACCCGGCGTCAACCGTCCCCGGGGCATTCACGAGGGCGACACCGCACCGGGCGGCGAGCCCCGAACGCGGGTGCACGAAGGCCGCGTACCCCTCGGGGAGCGCGATGCACACCCCCGTGGGCAGCACGGCCCGCTCGCCCGGCCGTAGTTCACAGCCCTCGGTGGTCCGCAGATCGGCTCCCGCATCACCGGGATGCTCGTACGTCGGAAGCGGTACCTCGGGGTCGACACGCCGGATCAGGACGTTCAGGGACTCACGGCCGACGGGGCTCACGGCGCTCACGGGTTCACCTCGAAGGCGCGGGCGCGCCGGACCTGGTCCGGGTCGCTCATCGCGGCCTTGATCTCTTCCTCGCGGCCGTGGTCGACGAAGTGCTCGACCTCGACCTCGATGAAGAGGGCGCCGGCCCGCACGGCCACGGGCCCGTCCGGGCCGCCGACGCGGCCGGTGGCGGTCGAGTAGATCTTGCGCCCGGCCACGGCGGTCACCTCGGCCTCCAGGTACAGCGTGGCGCCCACGGGCACGGGCCGCACGAAGTCGGTCTCGAGGCGGCCGGTCACGGCGATCGTGCGCAGCAGCCAGTTGAGCGAGCCGAGGGTCTCGTCGAGGGCGCTCGTCAGGACTCCGCCGTGCGCGAGCCCGGGAGCCCCCTGGTGGGCGGCCTGCACCGTGAACTCGGCGGTGACGGTGACCCCCTCCCCGGCCCGTGCCTCGACGTGCAGCCCGTGGGGCTGCTCAGCGCCGCACCCGAAACACTGTTCGTAGTGGGCACCGAGGAGCTCACCGGGCGCGGGAGCGTCGGGGTGCCTCACCGGTCGAACGGCGTCGGCGGGAGGATCGACAGCTGCGGAAGTACCACTCACAGCCGCAGACCTTACCCGCGCGTCGGCCCTGTCCGGACACCGTGCCAAGCTTGGCTCCATGCAGCCCTCCGCCACCCCGTACGAAGAACGCCTCACCGCTCCCCGCTCCTGGTGGTTGATCTCCTTCCTGGTGGGGGTTTCATTCGCCCTCATCCTGCTTCCCTTCGGCACGCTGCCGATGCTCGGCGGCCTGGCCGGCGGCACCGCGGTCGCCGCCGTAGCGGCCAGCTCGTACGGCTCGATCCGCATCCGGGTCGTGGGCGACTCCCTGCTCGCCGGCGAGGCGAAGATCCCGGTCTCGGCCCTGGGTGAGGCGGAGGTCATGGACGCGGAGGAGGCCCGGGCCTGGCGCACCTACAAGGCGGACACCCGCGCGTTCCTGCTGCTGCGCTCCTACATCCCCACCGCCCTGCGGGTGGAGGTCACCGACCCCGAGGACCCGACGCCGTACCTGTATCTGTCGACGCGGGAGCCCGAACGCCTGGCGGAGGCCCTCGCGGCTGCCCGGGCGGCCACCGCGTAGGACCGCCCGCGCGCCGTCAGCCCTTGTGGTTCCTGCGCCGGCCGAGCTGTTTGGGGATCTCCCCCATCGCCAGAGGGTCCGTCGGTGTCTCCAGCGGTGGCAGGGCGGGCAGTTCGTCCCACGGCACCTGCACCTTCCGCAGGTCCGTCCGGATGCGCGCCGCGACCTTCTTCGTGTCCCGTCGGTTCATGACCGCCCCGACGGCGGCTCCCACCATGAACGGCATGAGATTCGGCAGGTCGCGCACCATCCGCTTCATGATCTGCTGGCGGAGTTCGCGCTTCATCGGGCCCCCGAGGGCCGAGTTGAAGGACGACGGCTTCATCACGTCGATCCCGCGCTCTCCCGACCACGAGCCGAGATAGGCGGTACTGCGGTCCTTCAGGTTCCCCGGCGGCCGCAGGCCGTACACCTCGTGCAGTTCGGCGATGAGTTTCAGCTCGATCGCCGCGACCCCGGTGATCTCCGCGGCCAGTTCGGCCGGCATCGCGGGTGGCACGGGCAGCATCGCCGCCGCCCCGACGCCCGCTCCGACCGTCGCCGTGGCGCTCGCCGCGCCCGCCACGAGTTTGTCCGCGAGCTCTTCGGGCCCCAGGCCCGGGAACTGCCTGCGGAGCGCCTCCAGGTCGCGTACGGGCACGCGTGGGGCGAGTTCGATGATCCGGTCGGCGAGGTACGCCAAACCCGCCTTCGCGCGGTCCCCGCCCTTACGGACGCCTTCTCTGGCCATTTCTCCGGCCTTGCCCCGTATCACCGCGGCCCGTCGCCTGGCGACGGGCGCGGGGCTCTGCACCGGCACCGGGAGGTCAACCCGGTCGTTCGCCGGTTCGAGCGAGGCTTGTCCCCCGGGGACCGCTTCCCCGCGGGATGAGCCCCGCTCGTCGTCACGCACGCCGTGAGGGCCGTCGGACGGCCCTTTGTCCGCTCCCCACAGGGGGAAGCGGCGCTTCCGAGGAGGGGTCGAGCCAGTCACGGCCGACCCGTCCTCAGTCGCAGTCGCGGCAGATCGGCTGCCCGTTCTTCTCCCGGGCCAGCTGGCTGCGGTGGTGCACCAGGAAGCAGCTCATGCAGGTGAACTCGTCCTGCTGCTTGGGCAGCACCCGGACGGCCAGCTCCTCGTTGGAGAGGTCGGCGCCCGGCAGTTCGAGGCCCTCGGCGGCCTCGAATTCGTCCACGTCGACCGCGGAGGCCGACTTGTCGTTACGACGGGCCTTGAGTTCTTCAAGGCTGTCCGAGTCGACGTCGTCGTCGGTCTTGCGTGGGGTGTCGTAATCGGTTGCCATTGTCGCTCTCCCCCTCTGGGTGTCTGCGGTGTCTCCAGCGCACGTAACGCGTGAGAGGCCGGACTTGTGCCCGACCCGAGGCGGAGATTTTGCCTCACATCAAGGTCTGTTACTCAATCGACACCCAACCCGACTCCTCAAGAGTGATCGGCATGGATGGCGATCGGGACCGTACACGGTCCGAATGCCGCACTTCAAAGGCGTCTCACCGTGTACTTCCCGTGATCAGGACCCCCGAAAACCCGGATTTTCCCGGCTTTCCGGCAGGCCTCATGATCACGGAGAGTAGATGGCCAGAAAATCGCCCTTGTGATCGATCACACACGAGGACGTCGGGACGGGGTCCCGAAAATTCCGCGCAAAGCGAACACCCTCGCGTGTGTCGCGACATGATCTCAGATGGGCAGGGTGACTCGCATCATGAGCCCTCCCCCCTCGCGCGGTGTCGCCGCGATGTGCCCGCCGTGCGCCCGGGCCACGGACCGGACGATGGACAGGCCGAGGCCGACGCCCTTGTCGCTGCCCGTGCGCTCCGTACGCAGCCGCCGGAACGGCTCGAAGAGGTTGTCGATCTCGTACGCCGGCACGACCGGCCCGGTGTTCGAGACCACCAGAACCGCCTGACCGTGCTGGATCTCGGTGAAGACCTCGACCCAGCCGTCCTCGGGCACGTTGTACCGCACCGCGTTCTGCACCAGGTTCAGGGCGATGCGCTCCAGCAGCACGCCATTGCCCTGGACGACCGCGGGCTCACGCTTGCCGCGGATCTCCACGCCCTTGGCCTCCGCCTCGCCGTGCACCTGGTCGATGGCCTGGGAAGCCACCTCCGCCAGATCAACCGGCTTGCGCTCGACGATCTGGTTGTCGCTGCGGGCGAGCAGCAGCAGCCCCTCCACGAGCTGCTCACTGCGCTCGTTGGTCGCCAGCAGCGTCTTGCCGAGCTGCTGCAGCTCCACGGGCGCGTTCGGGTCCGACAGATGCACCTCCAGCAGCGTGCGGTTGATCGCCAGCGGTGTTCTCAGCTCGTGCGAGGCGTTCCCGACGAAGCGCTGCTGAGCCGTGAAGGCCCGCTGCAGCCGCTCCAGCATGTCGTCGAAGGTGTCCGCCAGCTCCTTCAGCTCGTCGTCCGGGCCGTCCAGCTCGATGCGACGGGACAGGTCCGAGCCCGCCACCGCCCGCGCGGTGCGGGTGATCCGGCCCAGCGGGGACAGCACCCGCCCGGCCATGGCGTAGCCGAAGGCGAAGGCGATGATCGCGAGGCCCAGCAGGGCCAGCAGGGAGCGGCTGAGCAGGTCGTCCAGAGCGTGCCGACGCTGCTCGTTCACGCACTCGTTCATGGCGCGGTTGAGCTCGTTGGCGGTCGGTGACGACGGGAAGTTGCAGACGTCACTCGCCACTTGACCCGAGAGGATCTTGAAGGGCAGCTCACTGCCCACGTTGAGCGCGTTCGCGGCCAGCAGGTAGATGATCGACAGCAGCAGGATGCCGGCGATCAGGAACATGCCGCCGTAGAGCAGTGTGAGCCGTATCCGGATGGTGGGGCGCAGCCACGGGAACGGGGGCTGCGGCCTCCTGGGGTCCCAGGTGGGCTTCGGGGGCGCCTTGGGAGGCGCGGGTGTCGCTGCCACGGGGGATCAGATCCGGTAGCCGGAGCCGGGGACGGTGACGATCACCGGAGGCTCGCCCAGCTTCCGGCGCAGCGTCATCACGGTGACGCGCACGACGTTGGTGAACGGGTCGGTGTTCTCGTCCCAGGCCTTCTCGAGCAACTGTTCCGCGGAGACGACCGCGCCCTCGCTGCGCATCAGCACCTCCAGGACGGCGAACTCCTTGGGAGCGAGCTGGACCTCCTTGCCGTCGCGGAAGACCTCGCGGCGGTTCGGGTCGAGCTTGATCCCGGCGCGCTCCAGGACCGGCGGCAGCGGCACGCTCGTACGGCGGCCCAGGGCACGCACGCGTGCCGTCAGCTCGCTGAACGCGAAGGGCTTGGGAAGGTAGTCGTCGGCGCCGATCTCCAGACCCTCGACACGGTCGCTGACGTCGCCGGACGCCGTGAGCATCAGCACGCGCGTGGGCATGCCCAGCTCGACGATCTTGCGGCAGACGTCGTCGCCGTGCACGAGCGGGAGGTCGCGGTCGAGGACGACCACGTCGTAGTCGTTGACGCCGATGCGCTCCAGGGCGGCCGCACCGTCGTACACGACGTCGACGGCCATGGCCTCCCGGCGCAGTCCGGTGGCCACCGCATCGGCGAGCAGCTGCTCGTCCTCGACGACGAGTACGCGCACGTCGCTTGTCCTTCCTGTGTCCACCCGCGTAGCGCTCGACGAGCGCACGAGGGCAGGAGTGTTGACGGGTGTGTGGCTCCATCCTGCCCTTTTCGGCCATAAGTCGGCTGTAAGACGGTGAGCGCCGTCTGAAGGACAGGTATGAGGCAGGGGAATGCGGGATTTTCTCGTTGCGTTGAGGTTTCCGCGGAAGGAAGCGGGGGGAGGACGGCTTTACACCCCGCGATCACGCTCTGCATGTGCCGTACCACCATGCGGCACTCCGCGACCCGCTTGCAGCAGAGTGGGCGTGGGTGTCCGGCACCGTCGCCGCCCGGCCTGGGCAGCGCTGGGCACCTACTGGAGACGTGATCGCCCCTTCCCAACGGCACACCCCCGTGCCATCGACCCACGACCCAGGACGAGGGGGCGCAGCATGGACGCATTCACCGCAGGACTTCTGCAGCGCATAAGGGCGACCGAGTCCGACCTGACGCGGGCTCTCGACGAGGGCGACGACTTCCTCGTCGAAGTGGAGCAGGGCGAGCTCGACGACCTGCGCCGCCTCGCCGCCGACCACGGTGTGGAAGTCGGCGCGTTCAGCGTCTGATCGGCGCAGCACAACGGGGCCCCGGCGAATCCAGCGCCGGGGCCCCGCTGTTTGCCCGGTCGCCTGCGGGGCGCTCTGCCCCGCTGTGCTCGCCCCGGGTCGGCGGTGGCCTGGGAAGTCCCCCGTGCCGGCGCGCGCCCCCGTCGGCCAGTGGGCCCCGCGTCACACCCCTCAGTCGTGCCAGGCCCCGAAGTCCTCCAGGAGGCGCTGGAGGGGCTCGAAGACGCCGGGGGTGCCCGCGACTGCAAGGTCGCGTGACGGGCGCTCTCCGGGGCGTCCACCGGTCAGGGCGCCCGCTTCCCGGGCGATGAGGTCACCCGCGGCGAGGTCCCACGGATGCAGGCCCCGTTCGTAGTAGCCGTCCAGGCGGCCCGCGGCGACGTCGCACAGGTCGACCGCGGCCGAGCCGCCTCGGCGGATGTCACGCAGGAGGGGGATCAGCTTGTGGGCGACCTCCGCCTGGTGGGCGCGGACCTCGGTGACGTAGTTGAAGCCCGTGGAGACCAGTGCCTGCTCCAGGGGCGCGGCCGGGCGGCAGGCCAGCCTGCGCTCGCCCTCCCAGGCGCCGGTGGCCCAGGCTCCGCCGCCGCGCACGGCGTGGTACGTCTCGCCGCGCATCGGGATGACGACCACGCCGACGACGGTCTCGCCGTGCTCCTCGGCCGCGATGGAGACGGACCAGGTGGGGAGCCCGTAGAGGTAGTTCACGGTGCCGTCGAGGGGGTCGATCACCCAGCGGATGCCGGTGGTGCCCTCGGTGGCGGCGCCCTCCTCACCCAGGAAGCCGTCGTCGGGACGGTGGTCGGCGATGAGACCGGTGATCAGCCGCTCAGCGGCGATGTCCATCTCGGTGACCACGTCGATGGGGCTCGACTTGGTCGCGGCGACCGCGAGGTCGGCCGGGCGGCCGTCGCGCAGCAGTTCGCCGGCCCGGCGGGCGGCCTCGTGCGCGAGCTTGAGCAGGTCCGAGTGCGGGGAGTCGGTCACGGGGCTCCTCAGGCGTAGGGGCTGTCGGCACCCGCGGCGGCGGGGCGGGGGGCGCGGGCCGGGCAGCAGCCCACCGGGCAGAGGTCGTGGCTCGCGCCCAGGGCGCCCAGGGCGCAGGGCGTGGCCTGGCGGCCGCTCTCGACCGCGGCGCGCTCCAGGACCAGCTCGCGGATCGCGGCGGCGAAGCGGGGGTCGGCACCCACCGTGGCCGAGCGGCGCACCGGCAGCCCCAGTTCCGCTGCCTTGGCGGTGGCCTCCGTGTCCAGGTCGTAGAGGACCTCCATGTGGTCGGAGACGAAGCCGATGGGGGCCATGACGAGGGCGGGGACTCCGGCGGCGTGGCGCTCCTCGAGGTGGTCGCAGATGTCGGGCTCCAGCCAGGGGATGTGGGGGGCGCCGGAGCGGGACTGGTAGACGAGTTGCCAGGGGTGGTCGACGCCGGTGCGCTCGCGGACGGCGTCGGCGACGAGCTGTGCCACGTCCAGGTGCTGCCTGACGTACGCGCCGCCGTCGCCGTGGTCCTCGAGCGGGCCTGAGGTGTCGGCGGAAGCCGTGGGGATGGAGTGGGTCGTGAAGGCGATGTGGGCGCCGTCCCGGATCTCCTCGGGGAGGTCGGCGAGGGACTCGATCACGCCGTCGATCATGGGCTCGAGGAAGCCCGGGTGGTTGAAGTAGTGGCGCAGCTTGTCGACCTTCGGCAGGTCGAGGCCCTCGGCATCGAGGGCGGCCAGTGCGTCGGCGAGGTTCTCGCGGTACTGGCGGCAGCCTGAGTACGAGGCGTAGGCGCTGGTGGCGAGGACGAGGACGCGGCGGCGGCCGTCGGCGACCATCTCGCGCAGGGTGTCGGTCAGGTACGGGGCCCAGTTGCGGTTGCCCCAGTAGATCGGCAGATTCAGGCCGTGGCCGGCGAAGTCCTTGCGCAGGACGTCCAGCAGGGCACGGTTCTGGTCATTGATGGGACTGATCCCGCCGAACAGGAAGTAGTGCTGACCGACTTCCTTGAGGCGTTCCTTGGGGATGCCGCGCCCTCGCGTCACGTTCTCCAGGAAGGGGACCACGTCGTCCGGGCCTTCCGGGCCGCCGAAGGAGAGCAGGAGCAGGGCGTCGTAGGGGGTGGCATCGAGCGCGTCTGGCATGAGTCGATCCTGCCACCCGGCACCGACAGCCGGGAAACGGCGGGGTGACCAGTCGGGTACCGGCCCGTTTGCTCGGTAGCCGTACCGGCCTGGCGCCCATGAGTTAGGGTTGCCTAACTCTCGTAAGCCGTATCCGTCGCGTACGGACCTTACGAGCCACCTTCGTTCACGCCCCGCCGAGCCTGTCGCGCGCGTGACCGGACCCATCGGAGAGCCACGTGCCCAGCCCCTACATCGCCCTGTTCGCCGCGCCCGGCTCCAAGGGATTCTCCGCTGCGGGGCTCATCGGCCGGATGCCGCTGTCGATGATGGGCATCGGCGTGGTCACGATGATCTCCCAGCTGACCGGACGCTACGGGCTCGCGGGCGCGCTGTCGGCGACCATCGCGCTGGCCGCCGCGGTGCTCGGGCCGCAGATCTCACGGCTGGTGGACCAGTACGGGCAGCGCAGGGTGCTGCGTCCCGCGACCCTGGTCGCGCTCACCTCGGCGGCCGTGCTGCTGCTCGCCGCGCACCACCGCTGGCCGGACTGGGTGCTGTTCGTCTGCGCCGCCGGCGTCGGCTCCGTGCCGAGCCTCGGGGCGATGATCCGCGCGCGCTGGGCCGCGCTGTACCGGGGCACCCCCCAGTTGCACACCGCGTACTCCTTCGAGTCCGTGGTGGACGAGGTGTGCTTCATCTTCGGGCCGATCATCTCCATCGGTCTGTCGACGGCCTGGTTCCCCGAGGCGGGGCCGCTGCTGGCGGCGTGCTTCCTCGCCGTCGGTGTCTTCTGGCTGACCGCGCAGCGTGCCACCGAGCCCGCGCCGCATCCGCGCGAGCACCGTGGGGGCGGCTCGGCGCTGCGTTCGGTCGGGCTGCAGGTCCTGGTGGCCGCGTTCGTGGCGACCGGGGCGATCTTCGGGGCCGTCGACGTGGTCACCGTCGCCTTCGCCGACGAGCAGGGCCACAAGGGCGCCGCGAGCGTGGTCCTCGCGCTCTACGCGGCGGGATCGTGCGTCGCGGGCATCGTCTTCGGGCTGATGCACTTCAAGGGGGCGCCCGAACGTCGCTGGCTGCTGGGCGTCTTCATGATGGCCGTGAGTATGATCCCCCTCCTACTGGTCGGAAACTTGCCGTTTCTGGCCGTGGCGCTCTTCGTTGCGGGACTGTCCATCGCACCCACGATGATCACGACCATGTCCCTCATCGAGGAGCACGTACCACGCGCACAACTGACCGAGGGCATGACCTGGGTGAGCACCGGGCTCGCGGTCGGGGTCGCGCTCGGGTCCTCCATGGCCGGCTGGGTGATCGACGCGGCCGGTGCGCGGGCCGGGTACGGGGTTCCGGCGGTGTCCGGAGCCGTCGCGGTCGCGGTCGGTTTCCTGGGGTACCGCCGGCTCAGCAGGCCGGCTCCGCGTCGGGGAGGCACCGTTGAGCAGCACAGCGAGCGGCAGGAACGGCACGTGGCGTAACTGGGGAGGCAATGTCTCCGCGCGCCCCGCGCGGGAGGCCACGCCCGCCTCGGTCGAGGAGCTGGCCGCGGCGGTACGCAGGGCCGCCGAGGACGGTCTCAAGGTCAAGGCGGTCGGAACCGGGCACTCCTTCACGTCGATCGCCGCCACCGACGGCCTGTTGATCCGCCCTCAACTGTTGACGGGCATACGCGACATCGACCGGGAGGCGATGACCGTCACGGTCGAGGCCGGTACCCCGCTCAAGAGGCTCAATGTGGCGCTCGCGCGGGAGGGCCTGTCGCTCACGAACATGGGCGACATCATGGAGCAGACGGTCTCCGGCGCTACCAGCACCGGCACGCACGGCACGGGCCGCGAGTCCGGCTCCATCGCCGCGCAGATCAAGGGGCTGGAACTGGTCACGGCCGACGGGTCGGTGCTCTCCTGCTCCGAGAAGGAGAACCCCGAGGTCTTCGCGGCCGCCCGGATCGGCCTGGGCGCCCTCGGTATCGTCACCGCGCTCACGTTCGCCGTGGAGCCGATCTTCCTGCTCACGGCCCGCGAGGAGCCGATGCCGTTCGACAAGGTCCTCGCCGACTTCGACGAACTCTGGGCGGAGAACGAGCACTTCGAGTTCTACTGGTTCCCGCACACCGGCAGCACCAACACCAAGCGCAACAACCGCAGCGCGGGCCCGGAGAAGCCGGTGCCGCAGTTCCAGGGCTGGTTCGAGGACGAGTTCCTCTCCAACGGCGTCTTCCAGGTGGCCCAGTGGGTCGGCCGGGCAGTGCCCGGCACCATCCCGACGATCGCCCAGATCTCCAGCAAGGCCCTGTCCGCGCGTACCTACACCGACATTCCCTACAAGGTGTTCACCTCTCCGCGCCGGGTGCGGTTCGTGGAGATGGAGTACGCCGTCCCGCGCGAGGCCGTGACCGAGGCGTTGCGCGAGTTGAAGGACATGGTCGACCGCTCCCCCCTGCGGGTCAGCTTCCCGGTCGAGGTGCGCACCGCCCCCGCCGACGACATCACCTTGTCCACGGCCTCGGGCCGCGACAGCGCCTACATCGCCGTCCACATGGTCAAGGGCACGCCTTACCAGGGGTACTTCACGGCGGCGGAGCGCATCTTCACCGCGCACGAGGGCCGGCCGCACTGGGGCAAGGTGCACACGCGGGACGCGGAGTACTTCGCGGGGGTGTATCCGCGCTTCGGCGAGTTCACGGCACTGCGGGACCGGCTCGACCCCGACCGGCGGTTCCAGAACGACTACTTGCGCAGGGTTTTGGGGGCGTAGAAGAGCCAGGAGGGGCGCGCATGGTTCGAGGGGGCGCGGGAAGCAGAGGGGGCGTGAGGAAGCACCCCGGGGCGCAACATTCGCTCCCTTTCCGCCGATTGCGTGAAGTACGCCACTTTCAAGATCCCGAAAATCGCGTGACAGACGGCCAGGTCCCATGTCTCGTGCGAAGTTGAGCGGCGCGCCAATCCACGCACGTGGCCCAAATGGAGTACTGTTGCGAGCCCTGGGCCCGGTCTCCCACCAGGGTGTCCCGGGCCTTGCTGGATCGCCGGGAGGGGGGCCCGTTGCACAGGGTGACGGAGTTGGTCACTTAGCGTTGCGGATAGGTAACCGTGCCATAACGGCGATCGAGGGCCCGCGCCCGACACGCCGGGCAACTCGGCAAGGTTGTGGCAGGCTGCACCCGGGCAGGCCACACTCGACTAGCGGAAGCAGCGACGCACGTGACGTCGGCAGGCACCACCCGGGAGGTCCCCATGCCCGAACTGCGTGTCGTGGCCGTCTCGAATGACGGCACACGGCTGGTGCTGAAGGCTGCGGACAGCACGGAGTACACGCTTCCGATCGACGAGCGTCTGCGCGCCGCCGTCCGCGGCGACCGTCCCCGCCTCGGCCAGATCGAGATCGAGGTGGAGAGCCATCTCCGCCCCCGAGACATCCAGGCGCGGATACGTGCTGGTGCGACGGCGGAAGAAGTCGCCCAGATGGCCGGCATCCCCGTCGATCGTGTACGCCGCTTCGAGGGCCCCGTGCTGGCCGAGCGGGCGTTCATGGCCGAGCGGGCCCGCAAGACACCCGTCCGCCGCCCCGGCGAGAACGCCGGACCCCAACTCGGCGAGGCCGTCCAGGAGCGACTGTTGCTGCGCGGCGCCGACAAGGACACCGTGCAGTGGGACTCCTGGCGCCGCGACGACGGCACCTGGGAGGTCCTGCTGGTCTACCTGGTCGCGGGCGAACCGCACTCGGCCAGCTGGACGTACGACCCGCCACGCAGACTCGTCCAGGCCGTCGACGACGAGGCACGCTCGCTGATCGGCGAGTCCGACGACCTCGCCGCACCCGAGCCCAGCTTTCCGTTCGTACCGCGTATCGCCCGGCTGCCGCGCGACCGCACGCTCGAGCGCGCTCCCGACCGGCCCAGTCTGCCGGCGCAGGCGTCCGAGCCGGCCGAGGAGAGCACGGGTGAACGGGACTCGCTGACCAGCCTGCTGGAAGCCGTACCCAGCTTCAGGGGCGACCTGGTCGTCCCGGAGCGCCCGGTGGAGACCTCGGAGGAACCGCCCGACGAGCCGGCCGCCGCCGAGGAGGAGCCCCCGGCTCCGGCCGCCTCCGCCGGTTCCGCCTACGCGGACGTGCTCATGCCCCGCTCGGTCGGCAGCCACCGCGACCGGCTGGTCGGCTCCACCGACCGCCAGGCCGAGGCTGACGGCGTCCGCCCCGGTCGCCGGGCCGCGGTCCCGAGCTGGGACGAGATCGTGTTCGGCACCCGGCGCAAGAAGCAGGAGTAGCCGACCGTACGAGGTGACGGGCCCGCGTCGAAGCAGCGCGGGCCCGGTCCGTGTGCGTTCCCGCGCTACTGGGGATCGGGTCCCACGGCGACCGGTCGGGAGGGGTCCGAGGACCATTCCGACCAGGAGCCGACGTAGAGCGCCGCCGGCACCCCGGCCACGGCCAGCGCCAGCACTTCGTGCGCCCCTGAGACGCCCGAACCGCAGTAGACACCCACCTCGGTGCCGTCACCGGCCCCCAGCGCCTTGAAGCGCGCCCTCAGCTCCTCGGCGGGCAGGAACCGGCCGTCCGCCCCCACGTTCTCGGTGGTGGGCGCCGAGACGGCCCCCGGAATGTGGCCGCCGATCCGGTCGATCGGCTCCACCTCACCGCGGTACCGCTCCCCCGCGCGCGCGTCGAGGAGCACTCCGGCGCGGGCCAGCGCCGCCGCGTCATCGGCGTCGAGCAGGTCCGCGGGCGCGGGCACCGGCTCGAAGTCGCCCTCGGCGGGCGTGGGCACCTCCACCGACAACTGTTCCTGCCAGGACGGCAACCCGCCGTCGAGGACCCGCACGTCCGGGTGACCCGTCCAGCGCAGCATCCACCACGCGCGGGCCGCCGCCCAGCCCTGCCCGCCGTCGTACACGACGACCGGCGTCGCGGCCGACACACCGGCCCGGCGCATGGCCGCGCCGAACTGCGCCACGTCGGGCAGGGGATGGCGGCCCCGCTCGCCGGGCGGCCCGGCCAGTTCGCGGTCCAGGTCCACGTAGACGGCTCCGGGGATGTGCCCGGCCTCGTACTCGGCCCGGCCGTCGAAGGGCGGCTCCCCGGCCGCCTTGGCCACACTGAGCTGCCAGCGGACGTCGAGCAGCACCGGTGGGTTCTCCCCCGCCAGGGCGCCCTCGAGTTCGGATGCGGAGATGATGGCGTTCATGGCCCCATCCTCGCGCACGGGGTGGCCGCATCGTCCGGGTCCGGTTACTCTGCTCCGCCGGACAGGCCCGATCACGGGGCGTACCGTGTCGGGCACGTGCGGTACAGCCGATCGACACCCGTCGGCAAGCGCGGAAACGGACCGGGAACCGCGCACAGGGCACTCCACGGTCAGGGGTCGGCGTACCGGCGGCGCGCCCGAGCGCACGGCACCACCGGTGGTGCAAGCATCGGCACGGGTTCGGAGAGCGGAAGCGAGAACGCGGCCACCGCGAGGGGCCGAGAAGAGAGTGACGATGACCGAGGCACGGGGGTCGGCCGGCCTGAACGGCGAAGCGCACGCTCGGTACATGCCCGGCACGCCCTGCTGGGTGAGTCTGATGGTGCACGGGCTGGCCGCGACCCAGGAGTTCTACCGTGAGCTGTTCGGCTGGGAGTTCGAGCCCGGCCCCCAACAACTCGGGCCCTACGCAAGAGCCCTGCTCGAAGGCCGGGAGGTGGCCGGCATCGGGCAGCTTCCCCCCGACCGGCATCTGCCCATCGCCTGGACGCCCTACCTCGCCTCCGACGACGTGGACCTGACGGCGGAAACGGTACGGCTGTGCGGCGGCACCGTCGGGGTCGGACCGCTGGACGCCGCCGAGGCGGGGCGCCTCGCGATCGGCTCCGACCCCTCGGGCGCCGTCTTCGGCATCTGGCAGGCGGGAGCACACGGTGGCACCCGCGTCACCGGCGTGCCCGGGACGCCCGCCTGGAACGAACTGCTGACCTTCGAGACCGTGAGTGTCACCAAGTTCTACAAGACGGTGTTCGGCTACGAGGAGGAGCCGGTGGTCTCCGCCGACTTCGACTACGTCACCCTGCATGTCGACGGCCGCCCGGTCGCCGGTGTCCACGGCGTGGGCCACGCCCTGCCCCGGGACCGGGGGCCGCACTGGCTGACGTACTTCGAAGTGGCCGACACCGACGAGGCACTGGACCGGCTCGTCGACCTGGGCGGGTATGTCCTCCAGGGTGCCCACGACAGCGCCCACGGTCGCGTGGCCACCGTGGCCGACCCGGAGGGCGCCCGCTTCTCCCTGATCCAGGGGCCCCACTGACGCCGTGGGCGACGTCGCCGGCGGGGGCGCTCCTCTAGGAGACCGAGGACACCGGCAGCACGTCCGGCGACAGGGCCGCCGCGCGGGCCGAGGCGGCCGTCATACGGCGCCTGTGATGCCGACGGCACAGCACCTCGTAACCGATGGCGTCCGCCTGGTTGACGTCACCGACGACGACCTGAGCGCCCTCGACGACCATGACGCCCCCGACCGTGCGGGCGTTGTGGGTGGCGCGGGCGCCGCACCAGCACAGGGCCTCGACCTGGAGCACTTCGACCCGGTCGGCGAGTTCCACGAGCCGCTGGGAGCCGGGGAACAGCTTGGAGCGGAAGTCGGTCGTGATGCCGAAGGCGTACACGTCGATGCTGAGATCGTCGACCACGCGCGCGAGCTGGTCGATCTGCTCCGGCACCAGGAACTGCGCCTCGTCCGCGATCACATAGTCGGCGCGGCCGCCGTGGGAGAGGTGGTCGACGATGTAGGCGTAGAGGTCCTGTCCGTCCTCGACCTCGACCGCGTCGGTGACCAGGCCGAGGCGCGAGGAAAGTTTGCCCTCGCCCGCGCGGTCGTCGCGGGTGAGGATCACGCCCTGCAGGCCCCGTGCTGAGCGGTTGTGCTCGATCTGGAGAGCCAGCGTCGACTTCCCGCAGTCCATGGTTCCGGAGAAGAAGACCAGCTCGGGCATGGCGAGTTGAGCACCTTTCGGGCGAAGGGGGCGTGAGGCGGCGTGTATGTCAGGAGCGTACTTCGAGCAGGGGAACCAGTTGCTCGGCAGGGGTCATGGAACCGTGGTTGCCGACCATCGCCGACTCCTTGGGCTCCCGCTCGGAGGCGATGAGCAGGACGTCGTCGTGGGCGGCCGCGACCACGTCGCCGATACGGGCGTACACGCGTTCGTCGAAACGGTCGGGCGGGCCGAACCAGCCCGCCGCGATCGCCTCGTCGCGTGAGGCCACCCAGAACTGCTCACCGAGCACCTCGCGCCAGCAGGTCACGACGTCGTTCTCGGCGCCCGGGACCGCGTAGACGTGGCGGGCGCGGCCCTCGCCGCCCAGCAGGGCGACTCCGGCGCGCAGCTCCCAGTCCTCGTCGAAGTCGATGCGGTGCTGCTCGTCGAAGGGCACGTCGACCATGCCGTGGTCGGCGGTGACGTAGAGCGCGGTGCGCGGCGGCAGCTGCTCGGCCAGGCGCTGGACGAGCCGGTCGACGTACATGAGCTGGCCGCGCCAGGTGTCCGACTCCATGCCGTAGCGGTGGGCGGCGCCGTCGAGTTCGGCGTAGTAGGTGTAGACGAGGGAGCGGTCACCGGCGGCCAGTTGTTCGGCCGCGAGGTCCATGCGCTGCTCACCGGCCAGCCGTCCCAGGAACGTTCCGCCACTGAGCGCGACCTTGGTGAGCGGGGTGTTCTCGAAGGTGGGGGACGACACCTGGGCGGCGTGGATGCCCGCCTCGTGGGCCAGTTGGAAGACGGTGGGGTACGGCTGCCAGACGCGCGGCGACGTCCAGGGCTGCCAGCGCAGCTGGTTCATCAGCTCGCCGGTGGCCGGGTCGCGGACCGTGTATCCGGGCAGGCCGTGCGCGCCCGGGGGAAGGCCGGTGCCGACGGAGGCGAGGGAGGTCGCGGTGGTGGCCGGGTAGCCGGCGGTGAGCGGGCGGCCGGTGCCGCCACGGGAGCTCGCGAGGAGCGAGGTCATGAAGGGGGCCTCGTCCGGGTGCGCCTTCAGCTGCTCCCAGCCCAGTCCGTCGATCAGGAACACGCAGTTCCGGTCGGCGGGGGTGAGCTCCTGGATGGCGGCCTTCATCGCCGGTACGCCCATGCCCGCGGCCAGCGTGGGCAGCAGGTCGGCGAGCGAGCCGCTGCCGTACTCGGGGAGCGGCGCGGAGCCGAGGGCGAGAGGTTCCGGGTGGTCCCAGGGGGCGGACTGGACCATCAGCGGGTTTGGTCCGCGGTCGCCTCGGAGAGCGACTGTGCGAAGGCGAGGGCCTGGCGCACCGTCTCGGGGCCGTCCCCGGCCTCGCTGACCCGGAGGCTGAGGTCGTCCGCGGTCGAGTTGCCCGTGTAGCCGTGGTCGGCGTCGCAGTTGGGGTCGCCGCAGGCGGCGGGTTCCAGGTCGATGCGCGAGACGGCGCCCCAGCCGATGGTCAGCACGACCTCGCGGGGCAGCGTGCCCGGCGTGTACGACTCCGGGTTGGCGACCACACGGCTGACGACGACCGAGGAGATCCGGCCGAGCTTCACGGACTCCGTGGACGTGGTGGCGTACGGCGTCGGGGAGGTGCTGTCGGCGGCCTGCTCGTCGGTGTGGCTGACGATGAAGCGGTTGCCGGTGAGGACCAGCACGGTCACGTGCCGCCGCACCTCGTTCTGGTCGAACGTCGTCTCCTGGTGGACCAGGTACGACCGGATGGGCTCGCCGCCCACGGCGGTCTCCACCGCCTCGGCCACGAGGGCCGGGTAGTAGCCGCTGCGCTCGATCGCCGCTCGCAGCCCCTGGGTCGTCGTACTGGTCTTGGCCATGTCCTCCATCCTACGGGGGTGCACTGACTGCGAGGGACCGCTCGTCGCCGCTCAGTACACGGGAAGTGTCCGGGGGCCGAGGTCGTCGCGGGCCGGGGGTGGCGCCAGGCGTACGGAGGCGCCGAGCACGCTCAGACCGCGCGGGGCGACGACGACCGGTTCCAGGGTGACCGCGACGACCTCCGGATGGTCGTCGACCAGCCGCGACACGCGCAGCAGCAGCTCCTCCAGCGCGGGCGTGTCGACGGGCGTCGAGCCGCGCCAGCCGAACAGGAGCGGCGCCGTCCGGATCGAGCGGACCAGCGAGGTCGCGTCCCGGTCGGTGACGGGCACGAGCCGGTGCGCCATGTCCCCGAGCAGCTGGGAGGCCGCGCCGGCGAGCCCGAAGGAGACCACCGCGCCGGCCGCCGGGTCGATGACCGCGCGGACGACCGTGTCCACCCCGCGCGGGGCCATCCCCTGCACGACCGGCCGCAGCTCCTCCGGCTTTCCGAACAGGCCGGTCAACTCGGAGTACGCCCGCCGCAGTTGCTCCTCGTCGGCGAGGTCCAGCCGTACGCCGCCCAGGTCCGCGCGGTGGCGCAGGTGCGGGGCGGTGGCCTTGAGGGCCACGGGGTAGCCGAGGGTGCGCGCGGCGGCGACGGCGTCCTCGGCGGTGGGCGCGGCCACCGCGCGGTGCACATGGACGCCGTACATCCGCAGCAGCTCGCAGGTCGCCTCCGTGCCGAGCGTGAGGCCCTGCCCGCGCGCGAGCAGCCCGCCGATCAGCTCGGCGGCTCCCTTCTCGTCGACGTCCTCGTACTCGGGCACCTTCCCGGGCTGGGCGGCATCGCGTCGCCACTGGGCGTACTTCACGCCTTCGGCGAGCGCACGGACGGCGCGTTCGGCGGCGGGGTAGGCGGGGATGAGACGGGAGTCGGCCGGGGTGGCCGATGGTTCCGGTGCCGGGGTGGCCCATCGGTCCAAGGCGCGGAACGGATGGGCACCGCCCACGACACCGGATGCGTTCGAACCGGCCTGTGGTGCGGTACTGGCAGCGGCCGACAAGGCCTCCGCGAGCCCGCCCAGCTCGACGTGCACCACCAGAACCGGCTTGGCGGGCGCCGAGGAGGCGGCGGTGCGCAGTGCCTCCGCCAGCTCCGCGTCTCCCGGCGACGCCTCCCCGATCGCCGGGATCGCCGTCACGATCACCGCGTCGCACGCCTCGTCGGCCAAGGCCCGCGCCAGCGCCACCCGGAAGTCCTCCGCCGACGCACCCGTCGTCAGGTCCAACGGCGGCAGCGGCCGGAGCCCCTCGGAGAGACACGCGTCGTACGTCAGCTGCCCCAGGGACTCGGAGTTCCCGAGGATCGCCACGCGCGGCCCCGTCGGCAGCGGCTGGCGTGCGAGGAGCAGGCCGGTGTCGACCAGCTCGGTGATGGTGTCCACCCGGATCACCCCGGCCTGCCGGAGCAGCGCGGACACCGTGGCGTGCGGCAACCGCGTCGCCCGTACGGTGTGCCCCTGGGGAGCGGAACCGGAGCCCTGCACGACGACCAGCGGCTTGGCGGCCGCCGTACGGCGTGCGAGGCGGGTGAACTTGCGCGGGTTGCCGATGGACTCCAGGTACATGAGGACGACATCGGTGTCGGCGTCGTCGTACCAGTACTGGAGGACATCGTTGCCGGAGACGTCCGCGCGGTTGCCGGACGAGACGAAGGTGGACACGCCGGTGACGCCGGTGACGCCTCCCCCGCGGCGGTGGAGCCGGGAGAGCAGTGCGATGCCGATGGCGCCGGACTGGGCGAACAGTCCGATGCGCCCGGGGCGGGGCATCTCGGGGGCGAGGGACGCGTTCAGCCGTACGTCCTGGGAGGTGTTGATGATCCCGAAGGCGTTCGGCCCGATGATGCGCATGCCGTACGCGCGTGCGTGCCGGACGAGTTGGCGTTGGCGCTCGCGCCCTTCGGGGCCGCTCTCGGCGTATCCGGCGGAGACCACGACGAGCCCCTGGACGCCGTGCTCACCGCACTCGGCGACGACCTCGGGCACATGGTCGGCGGGGACGGCGACGACCGCGAGGTCGACGGGTCCTTCGATGTCCCGCACCGAGCGGTGGGCGGGCACCCCGTCGAGTTCCTTCAGCTCTTCGGGGAACGCCTTGTTCACGGCGTGCAGGCGTCCGGTGAACCCGGCGTCCCGGATGTTGCCGAGGACGCTGCGGCCCACACCGCCGGGCGCGCGGCCGACGCCGACGACGGCGACGGAGCCGGGCGTCAGCAGCCGCTGCACGGACCGCGCCTCGGCGCGGTGTTCGCGCGCGTACTGCACGGCGAGTGAGCGTTCGGTGGGTTCGAGGTCGAACTCCAGGCGTACGACGCCGTCCTCGAAGCTGCGCTTCTGGGTGTACCCGGCGTCCGTGAACACCTTGATCATCTTGGTGTTGGCGGGCAGCACCTCGGCGGCGAAGCGGCGGATGCCGCGCTCGCGCGCGACCGCTCCGATGTGTTCGAGGAGGGCTGAGGCGACGCCGCGTCCCTGGTGGGCGTCCTGGACCAGGAAGGCGACCTCGGCCTCGTCGGCCGGGGCCGAGGCGGGCATGCCGTCGGCGCCGATGCGGTCATAGCGTACGGTGGCGATGAACTCGCCGCCGACCGTGGCCGCGAGTCCCACCCGGTCCACAAAGTCGTGGTGCGTGAAGCGGTGGACGTCCTTGGCGGACAGGCGCGGGTAGGGCGCGAAGAAGCGGTAGTACTTCGACTCGTCCGAGACCTGCTCGTAGAAGCTGACCAGGCGCTCGGCGTCATCAACGGTGATGGGGCGGATGCGTGCGGTGCCGCCGTCGCGCAGCACCACGTCGGCCTCCCAGTGGGCGGGGTACTCGTGCCGGTCCGACGCGCTCTGCATGGGGCCCAGAGTACGGCTAGCGCCTGACGAGGGCGCGAGGCAGTCTGTGGAGGACGGAAGTCGGATCGAGGCCGAGGTTCGACGACCACATGGGGAACGGGACGCAGGACCGTTCCTGCCACGCTTCACGTGTGGAACACTGGTCTAGACAACCTGAGCACCGAAGGGCAGCATCACATGGCTGAGCGCCGCGTCAACGTCGGCTGGGCCGAGGGCCTCCACGCCCGCCCCGCATCCATCTTCGTCCGGGCCGCCACGGCCGCAGGTATCCCGGTGACGATCGCCAAGGCCGACGGCAACCCCGTCAACGCGGCCTCCATGCTGGCCGTTCTCGGCCTGGGCGCCCAGGGCGGCGAGGAGATCGTCCTCGCCTCCGACGCCGAGGGCGCGGACGCCGCGCTCGACCGTCTGGCGAAGCTGGTCTCCGAGGGCCTCGAGGAGCTGCCCGAGACCGTGTGAGCGTCGCTCGCAGCACGCGCGAAGCCGCGTCGCCCCTTCCGGGCGGCGCGGCTTCGCCGTTTCTCACGGCACTTTCGGGAGAATTGCAGCGGGCACACCTGAGACGCACGACCGGGAATTCTCGGCGCGCACGAAAAAGGGCAGCGGAAATACGTCTCCACCGAATATCTCCCCTTTGTATACGGCCCCCGTGTTAATGCCGCTGGCCCGACATGTTTACGGGAGGTTGCGAAGTCCTCACACGCTCCGGTCGCTCCCCGCCGGAAAAGCGCATCCGGTGCGCGGCGGTCGTGCGCTCGGCGTGCAGCGCCGTGATCGTCCGCGCACGCTCGCCGTCGCCGCGGGCCACCGCGTCCACGATCGCGCCGTGCTCCGCCCAGGACTCCACCGGGTCGGCCGGGGCGTCCACCGCGTACATCCAGGCGATCTTGTGACGCAGCTGGGTCAGCGTGGAGGTCATCGCATGGCTGCCGGAGGCCTGGGCGAGCGTCTCGTGGAACCAGCTCCCCAAGGAGCGCAGATCCTCGCTGCTGCCCCGCCTGGCCCGCTCCTGGCCGATCCTGACGAGCCCGCGCAACACCTTCAGATGGGCCTCGGAGCGCCGTTGGGCGGCCCGGGAGGCGCCGAGCGGCTCCAGGAGCATGCGCATCTCCAGCAGGTCGGCGGCCTCCTGCTCGGTGGGTTCGGCCACGCACGCGCCCGCGTGCCGCCGGGTCACCACGAAGCCCTCGGCCTCCAGCGTGCGCAGGGCTTCCCGCACGGGGACGCGCGAGACGCCGTAGCGGCGCGCGAGGAGTTCCTCGGTGAGCCGGCTGCCGCGCTCGTAGACACCCGCGACGATGTCGTCCCGGATGGCCGTGCATACCGAATGCGCCGGAATACGCATGACCGACCTCCGCCTTAATCCCCGTGAAACGTCGACGATGGACGTGTGGTCAGTGACTCTATGGCAATGAGCCGGAATTTCCGATGGCGGTCCGGAATCCATGGATATTTTTTGGACAGCGGGGCCCGTGAAAGCGCGAAAGCCCCGGCTCGGGGAGCCGGGGCCGCGGTATGTCCTGCGAGGTGTCGTCAGACGTTCACGCCGTGCTGGCGGAGGTAGGCGACCGGATCGATGTCCGAGCCGTACTCCGGAGTCGTACGGGCCTCGAAGTGCAGGTGCGGACCGGTCGTGTTCCCGGTCGCGCCGGAGAGGCCGATCTGCTGGCCCGGGGTGACCTGCTGGCCCACCGAGACACCGATGGACGACAGATGGCCGTACTGCGTGTACGTGCCGTCACTCATCTTGATCACGATCTGGTTGCCATAGGCGCCGCCCCAGCCCGTCTGCACGACGGTGCCGGAGCCGACCGCGTGCACCGTGGTGCCGCTCGCGGCGTGGAAGTCGACGCCGGTGTGGCTGCCGGACGACCACAGAGAGCCGCCGGACTTGTAGCCGGTGGAGATGTAGGAGCCGGAGATCGGCGCCACGAAGGCGTTGAGGCGCTTGCGCTCGGCGGCGCGCACGGCGCGGGCCTTGGCCGCGCGGGCCTGCTCGGCCTCCTCGCGCGCCTTCTTGGCCTCCGCGGCTGCCTTCTTGCGCGCGGCCTCCTCGGCCGCCTTCAGCTGGGCGGCCTCCTTCTGGGCGGCGGCCTGGGCGTCGACCCGGTCGGCGACCGAGTGGCCGACGGTGACGACGGGCATGAGGCCGGTCTGCTCGACGGCGGTGTCGGCGGCGAGCGCCGGTGCGCTCAGGGTGCCGATGACGCCGGTGGTGGTGAGCGCGGCGACGCCCGCGGCGCGGGCGGTGGTGCGCTTTATGCGGCTGGGACGACGGTGCTTCCCGGTGGCGCAGGTGAACGCCATGAAGATGAGCGGTCCTTTCCTTCCTTCTCGCCTACCGGGTTAGCTGACGGGTTCGGAGCAGGAAGGTCTCCTACGGGCCCCCTCGCGACACGCGCGGGCGTCCGATTCACCCCAGGGACTGCCTAGTTGGGTCCCCGGCTCCCCTGGCTCGCGCCGTACGGGGACTCGGCGATGACTGTCCGGTGCCGCGGTTGCGGCGCACTGCCCGACGAACAGCCCGGACGACGCTAAGCGGGACCACTTTCAATCCTCAAACGGATCACGGCTTTTGTAGCGCATCCCACAGGCCAGACAGGCAACCTTTCCCTCAATTCGGACATCAGGGGCCCCTGGAGACCTTTTCGTCTCCAGGGGCCCCTCCGTGTGCCGCTGCTCGTGTGCCGCTACTCGGCGGACACCACCGTGACGGTGCCGATACCGAGGGCCTCGACGGGCTCCTTGATCTGCGCGGCGTCACCGACGAGGACGGTGACCAGGCGGTCCACCGGGAAGGCGCTCACGGCGGCCGCGGTGGCCTCCACGGTGCCGGTCGCGGCCAACTGCTGGTACAGCGTCGCCTGGTAGTCGTCCGGCAGGTGCTGCTCGACCTGGTCTGCCAGCGTGCTGGCGACAGCCGCGGCGGTCTCGTACTTCAGCGGCGCCACCCCGACGAGGTTCTGCACGGCGACATCGCGCTCGGCGTCGGTGAGACCCTCCGCCGCGAGCGTGCGCAGTACCGTCCAGAGGTCCTGCAGGGCGGGGCCGGTGTTCGGGGTGTCGACGGAACCGCTGATGGCGAGCATCGCGGCGCCCGAGCCGTCGGGGGCCGAGCGCAGCACCTGCCCGAACGCCCGCACACCGTAGGTGTAGCCCTTCTCCTCGCGCAGCACGCGGTCCAGACGGGAGGTGAGGGTGCCGCCGAGGCAGTAGGTGCCGAGCACCTGCGCGGGCCACACGCGCGCGTGCCGGTCGGGGCCGATGCGCCCGATGAGCAGCTGCGTCTGGACGGCGCCGGGGCGGTCCACGATGACGACACGGCCGGTGTCGTCGGCCGTCACCGCCGGCACGGGCCGCGGCTGGGCCGAGGAGCCCGTCCAGGCGCCCAGGGTGTCGCCGAGGAGCGCGTCCAGGTCGACGCCGGTGAGGTCGCCGACGACCACGGCGGTGGCCGTGGCGGGACGGACGTGCTTCTCGTAGAAGGCGCGTACGGCCGCGGAGTCGATGTTCTGGACCGTGTCCTCGGTGCCCTGGCGCGGGCGGGACATGCGCGCGGTGGCCGGGAAGAGCTCCTTGGAGAGCTCCTTGGCGGCACGGCGGGAGGGGTTGGCCAGCTCGTGCGGGATCTCGTCGAGGCGGTTGCGGACGAGCCGTTCGACCTCGCTGTCCGCGAACGCGGGCGCCCTGAGGGCGTCGGCGAGCAGCCCGAGGGCCTTCTCCAGGCGCGAGGCCGGGACTTCGAGGCTGAGGCGTACGCCGGGGTGGTCGGCGTGTGCGTCGAGGGTGGCGCCGCAGCGCTCCAGCTCGGCGGCGAACTCCTCGGCGGAGTGCTTGTCGGTGCCCTCGGAGAAGGCACGGGCCGTGATGGTGGCGACGCCGTCCAGACCGGCCGGTTCGGCGTCCAGGGGCGCGTCCAGGAGCACCTCCACGGCGACGACCTGCTGGCCGGGGCGATGGCAGCGCAGGACCGTGAGGCCGTTGTCGAGGGTGCCGCGCTCGGGGGCCGGGAAGGCCCACGGCTTGGCGTCGCCCGCCTGGGGCTGGGGGTGGAAGTCCATCGTGGCGAGCTCGGTCACTGGGCCGCCTCCTCGTTCTCGTCCTGGTCGGCGGGGGCTTCGGCGGCGGTCGGCTCGTAGACGAGCACCGCGCGGTTGTCGGGGCGCAGGCGGGCCTTGGCGACCTCCCGGACCTCCTCCGGTGTCACCTCCAGCACGCGCTGGACGGCGGTCAGGGCGAGCTGCGGGTCGCCGAACAGCACCGCGTAGCGGCAGAGTTCGTCGGCGCGGCCCGCGACCGTGCCGAGGCGGTCCAGCCACTCACGCTCCAACTGGGCCTGGGCGCGTTCCATTTCCTCGGCTGTGGGGCCCTCCTCGGCGAACCGGGCGAGCTCCTCGTCGATGGCGGCCTCGATGACCGGCACCTCGACGTCACCGGAGGTCTTCACGTCCAGCCAGCCCAGGGACGGCGCCCCGGCCAGCCTCAGCAGGCCGAAGCCGGCCGCCACGGCCGTACGGTCGCGCCGTACGAGCCGGTTGTAGAGGCGGGAGGACTCGCCGCCGCCGAGGACGGTGAGCGCCAGGTCGGCCGCGTCGCACGCGCGTGTGCCGTCGTGCGGCAGCCGGTAGGCGGCCATCAGGGCGCGCGCGGGGACCTCTTCCTCGACGACCTCGCGCAGCTGCGCGCCGATGACGTCGGGCAGCGTGCCGTCGCGGGGCGCGGGCTTGCCGTCATGGCCCTGGATCGAGCCGAAGTACTTCTCGATCCACGCGAGGGTCTGCTCCGGGTCGATGTCGCCGACCACGGACAGAACCGCGTTGTTGGGCGCGTAGTACGTACGGAAGAACGCGCGCGCGTCCTCCAGGGTCGCCGCGTCCAGGTCGGCCATCGAGCCGATGGGCGTGTGGTGGTAGGGGTGACCGTCCGGGTAGGCGAGGGCGGTGAGCTTCTCGAAGGCCGTGCCGTAGGGGACGTTGTCGTAGCGCTGGCGGCGCTCGTTCTTGACGACGTCCCGCTGGTTCTCCATCGACTCGTCGTCCAGGGCGGCGAGCAGGGAGCCCATGCGGTCGGCCTCCAGCCAGAGCGCGAGCTCCAGCTGGTGGGCGGGCATGGTCTCGAAGTAGTTGGTGCGCTCGAAGCTCGTGGTTCCGTTGAGCGAGCCGCCGGCGCCCTGCACCAGCTCGAAGTGGCCGTTGCCCTTCACCTGGCCGGAGCCCTGGAACATGAGGTGCTCGAAAAGGTGAGCCAGGCCGGTGCGCCCCTTGACTTCGTGGCGCGAACCGACGTCGTACCAGAGGCACACCGCTGCGACGGGGGTCAGGTGGTCCTCTGAGAGCACCACGCGCAGGCCGTTGGCCAGGCGGTGCTCGGTCGCTGTCAGGCCGCCGGAGCCTGCCTGGGCTGTGGCCGTGTGACCCATGGGCATGTACATCCCTTCGATCGCGGGAGCGGTCGTTCCAACCGCGGATTTCCTGCTGGTCCTGCCACTTTATGCAAGCGTGCGGCGGGTCGGCGAAGTTCCCGGAGGTCGTACGCCGAGAGCGAGAAGCCGGTTGCGGGCGGCGATGGCGTAGCCTGCGGGCAGTCCTGTCGCAGGGCCGCCCCGGTGGGCGCACGCGGCGCCTCTCGGCGCCGGGCCGAGCGTTGCGCACCGGGTCCCGGCACGTGTTGTCAGTGCCACGGTCCACAATGGTCCGCATCAGATCCCGTCAAACGCTTCAACCATGAGTGAGCCGATGGGGCGCGCCCCGTGGGTGAACGACCATGAATCAGGAGGAGCCGGCAGCGATGGCCCGCCGCAGCACGAAGACCCCGCCGCCCGACGACTCGTACGAGGAGAAGATCCTCGACATCGACGTCGTCGACGAGATGCAGGGCTCCTTCCTCGAGTACGCGTACTCGGTCATCTACTCCCGCGCCCTGCCCGACGCCCGGGACGGCCTCAAGCCGGTCCATCGCCGCATCGTCTACCAGATGAACGAGATGGGCCTGCGCCCCGACCGCGGCTATGTGAAGTGCGCCCGCGTGGTCGGCGAGGTGATGGGCAAGCTCCACCCGCACGGCGACGCGTCGATCTACGACGCTCTGGTGCGCATGGCGCAGCCCTTCTCGATGCGGGTGCCGCTCGTCGACGGGCACGGCAACTTCGGCTCGCTGGGCAACGACGACCCGCCGGCGGCCATGCGGTACACGGAGTGCCGTCAGGCCGCGGCGACGAGCCTGATGACCGAGTCGATCGACGAGGACACGGTCGACTTCAACCCCAACTACGACGGCCAGGAGCAGGAGCCGGTGGCCCTGCCCGCCGCCTTCCCGAACCTCCTGGTCAACGGTGCGTCGGGCATCGCGGTCGGCATGGCCACGAACATGCCGCCGCACAACCTGGGCGAGGTCATCGCCGCCGCCCGCCATCTGATCCGCCACCCGAACGCGGACCTCGACACCCTGATGCGGCACGTCCCCGGCCCGGACCTGCCCACCGGCGGCCGGATCGTGGGCCTGGCCGGCATCCGGGACGCGTACGAGACGGGCCGCGGCACGTTCAAGATCCGCGCGACGGTGGCGGTGGAGACCGTCACCGCGCGGCGCAAGGGCCTCGTCGTGACGGAGCTGCCCTTCACGGTCGGTCCCGAGAAGGTGATCGCCAAGATCAAGGACCTCGTCGGCTCCAAGAAGATCCAGGGCATCGCCGACGTCAAGGACCTCACCGACCGTGCGCACGGCCTGCGCCTGGTCATCGAGATCAAGAACGGCTTCGTGCCGGAGGCCGTTCTCGAGCAGCTCTACAAGCTGACGCCGATGGAGGAGTCCTTCGGCATCAACAACGTGGCGCTGGTGGACGGCCAGCCGCTCACGCTGGGCCTGAAGGAGCTTCTTGAGGTCTATCTCGACCACCGCTTCAACGTCGTGCGCCGCCGCAGCGAGTTCCGCCGCAGCAAGCGGCGCGACCGTCTGCACCTGGTGGAGGGCCTGCTCACGGCGCTGGTCGACATCGACGAGGTCATCCGGCTGATCCGCTCCAGCGAGAACTCCGCCCAGGCGAAGGAGCGCCTGATGGAGCGCTTCTCGCTGTCGGAGGTCCAGACCCAGTACATCCTGGACACCCCGCTGCGCCGCCTGACCAAGTACGACCGCATCGAGCTGGAGGCGGAGAAGGAGCGGCTCAACTCGGAGATCGCGGAGCTGACCCGGATCCTGGAGTCGGACGCGGAGCTGCGCAAGCTGGTCTCCGCCGAACTGGCCGCGGTCGCCAAGAAGTTCGGCACCGACCGGCGTACGGTGCTGCTGGAGTCCTCGGGCGCCCCGGTGGCGACCGTGCCGCTCCAGGTCGCGGACGACCCGTGCCGCGTCCTGCTGTCCTCCACGGGCCTGCTGGCCCGCACCGCGAACGGCGAGCCCTTCACGGAGGACGCCGACGCCCGGCGCGTCAAGCACGATGTGATCGTCTCCGCGGTGCCGGCGACGGCCCGCGGTGAGGTGGGAGCGGTCACGTCGGCGGGGCGCCTGCTGCGGATCAACGTCATCGACCTGCCCCAGCTCCCGGACACCGCCTCCGCCCCGAACCTCTCGGGCGGCGCCCCGCTCACGGAGTTCGTCTCCCTGGAGGGCGACGAGACGCTGGTCTGCCTGACCACGCTCGACGAGTCCTCCCCCGGCCTCGCCCTGGGCACGGAACAGGGCGTCGTCAAGCGCGTGGTCCCCGACTACCCGTCCAACAAGGGGGAGCTGGAGGTCATCACCCTCAAGGAGGGTGACCGGATCGTCGGCGCGGTCGAGCTGCGCACGGGCGAGGAGGACCTGGTCTTCATCACGGACGACGCCCAGTTGCTGCGCTACCAGGCCTCCCAGGTCCGCCCGCAGGGCCGGCCGGCGGGTGGCGTGGCGGGCATCAAGCTCGCCGAGGGCGCCAAGGTCATCTCCTTCACGGCGGTGGACCCGGCGGCGGACGCGGTGGTCTTCACGGTCGCGGGCTCGCGGGGCACGCTGGACGACTCCGTCCAGACCACGGCGAAGCTGACCCCCTTCGACCAGTATCCGCGCAAGGGCCGCGCGACCGGCGGTGTGCGCTGCCAGCGGTTCCTGAAGGGCGAGGACTGTCTGTCACTGGCCTGGGCCGGCCATGCGCCCGCCCGGGCGGCCCAGAAGAACGGCACGCCCGCCGAACTGCCCGAGATGGACCCGCGCCGGGACGGTTCCGGCGTGTCGCTCGCGAAGACGGTGTGGGTGGTGGCCGGCCCGGTCTAGTCGGCGAGGACCTCGTCGTCGGGATCCACCTGTACGTCTTCGTACGGGTGGCCTTCCCGGCCGTCGTCGGGGTCCCGTACGTAGCGCAGGACGCCCCACATGCCGTGTTCGTCGGCGTGCGGGGCGTCGCTCGTGCACGCCTCCAGTTCCTTGCCGAGGGCGGGGGCGTCGAGGTCGGAGCCGATGAGGACGAGCTGCGTGAGGCGTGGGTCGGTGGCCGCCCAGGGCTCCGGGTAGAAGCGGAGGAACCGCCCGACGGCGTGGACGGCGTAGCGGTTGCGCACGTCGTACGGTCCGAAGTCGACGTACCCCTTGATCCGGTAGAGCCCTTCGGGCCGGCTGTCCAGGAATGTCATCAGCCGGCGCGGGTCGAGCGGCGTCTCGGAGACGAAGGACAGACTGTCGTACGCGGTGTGCAGGTGGCCGGCGTGATCGTCGCCGGAGTCCTGGTGGAGATCGTCGAAGGAGAGCTGGCCGATGCGCTCCTCGCTCGGCCGGCAGTCGAAGAGGAACTCGGGGTCGATCCGGCCGTACCGGGCGGGGACGACCGGGGCCCGGTCCGTGAGCGACCGGACGAGGCCGAGGACGCGCTCGGCGTCGGCAGCCCGGTCGAGCTTGTTGACGACGACGAGGTCGGCGAGGGCGAGATGCCGGTCGATCTCGGGGTGCCGGGCGCGGGTGTCGTCGAATTCGGCGGCGTCGACGACCTCGACGAGCCCTCCGTACACGATCCCGGGATGCTCGCTGGCGAGCACCATGCGCACCAGTTCCTGGGGCTCCGCGAGTCCGCTGGCCTCGATGACGACGACATCGATGCCGGTGGCGGGGTTGGCGAGCCGCTCCAGGTAGACGTCGAGTTCACCGACGTCGACGGCACAGCACAGGCATCCGTTGCCGAGGGACACGGTCGAGTCGCCGAGGGCGCCGGCCACGGCCATGGCGTCGATCTCGATGGCACCGAAATCGTTGACTAGGGCTCCGATGCGGCTGCCGCCGCTGTGGTGGAGGAGGTGGTTGAGCAGAGTCGTCTTCCCGGAGCCGAGGAATCCGGCGAGTACGACGACCGGAACCTGCGGACTGCTGTGCCCCACGCGCGACCTCTCTCACACCGACGCGTGCACCGGCTCGCGGTCCCGGCGCACGTACGAGGATTCAATGCCGTCCCAGGATACGAGCCGGAAGAATCACCGCGAAGTGAACGATTGTTAGCAGCACTTGTGGGGCAGACGTTGGGCATGGCGCCGAAGCGTGCGACCCTCACTTCCTTCCGTGCGCCTCCTCTCCGCCTCCCCGCCGACCAGAGCCGCTCGGCACCCTGGGAGACGGCAAGCGCCGCCCACTCGCCGGTCCCCCTCAGTCGAACCGCACCCCGACGACCGGCGGACGGCCGCCTGATTCGGGGGTTGACATGGCCACACAGAGGAACGCAGCAGGGAGGGTGGGCTCTGCCGCGCTCAGCCTGTTACTCGCCACCGCCACGATAACGGTCGCGGCACGTCAGCGACGGGCGGAAGCGGCGCGCCTCGAAGCGGCACGCCTGGAGGAACGACGCCTGCAGCTGGAGGAGTTGGCGATCAGGCGCAAGGCACTGGCACATCAGCAGCGTATGCACTGGGAATTGCTGGCCAGGGCGATCGACGACCCTTCCCTCGCCGCGGTGATCGATACGTACGACAAGAGCATCCCGGTGGAGAAGCGCCGTCAGTTCTTCTACGCCAACGCGTGGTATGTCCACCTCTTCCACCTCTACCGGGCGGGGATCCTGGACCGCGAGGAGCTGTACAGGTATCTGCGCGAGTTCTTCCAGAGCCCCTTGTTCCGTGAGTACTGGGAAGCGTCACAGGGCCAGCGCGCGACCCTCAATGAGTCGTCGGACGAGGCCGTCATCGGACGCATGGTCGACGGCCTCGTCATGGATCTCGATGAGGCGGATACGGATGAGTGGTGGGTGGTCGGCAACCCGCCGTCCGACTGACGCGAGAGGCCCCAGGACGGTGCGTGTGAGTCAACCCGTCCGTCGCACAGAAGCAGCTGAGTGACTTTTGCCCGTGGCGCCACGAGCTCCTTTCGAACCCCAGTAACGTGCTGCCAACCGCTGTGCCCCAACCCTTTCCGAAGGACCGGTACCCCTTGAAGATCGTGCGCCGCATCGGTGTGCCTCCGAGTGCCCGTGGCAGTAACTCGGGAGCCAACTGCCCCGATGTGTTCGAACTCAGCGATGGCAACTTCGCCGTCATCGGCACCGAAGCCACCGAGAAGCTGGACGGTGAGCTGCCGGAAGACGCCTCGCGTGCCGACTACGAACGCATTGTCGTCGTGAGTCGGGAGACCCTGATTCGCGCCAAGGCCGACATCCCGGACGCGTAAGTGACGCCATGGACAACATCGGAGCCATAACGGGGCTGGTCAGCGCCCTGGGCGGACTTCTCGCCGGCATCGCGGCGATCGTGAACGCGATCAAGTCGCGTTCTGACAACCGGCCACCGGACGACCAGCATCCGACACCACCACCGCCGTAGCGGTTCCCGGGTCCGGCACCTCTCAGGTGCCGGACCTCACACTTGCCGGGCCGCCCTCAGCCCGCCGGCACCGCCGCCGGCGCTCCCGGCCCTACGTAGCGCGCCACCGGACGGATGATCTTCCTGTCCTCCGCCTGCTCCAGGATGTTGGCGCTCCAGCCCACCACCCGCGCCGCCGCGAACGTCGGCGTGAACATCTCGCGGGGCAGCCCGCACAGTTCCATGACGACGCCCGCGTAGAACTCGACGTTCGTGTGCAGCTCACGGCCGGGCTTCAGCTCGGCGAGGATGGCCTCGACCTGCCGCTCCACCTCGACGGCGAAGTCGACGCGGGGGCCGCCGAAGTGCTGGGCGATCTCACGGAGCAGGCGGGAGCGGGGGTCCTCGGTGCGATAGACGGCGTGACCGAAGCCCATGATGCGGTCGCCCGCGAGGATACGTTCCCGAATCCAGGGGTCGATGCGGTCGGGGGTGCCGATCGCGTCCAGGGTGTCCAGCGCACGGCTGGGCGCTCCTCCGTGCAGGGGGCCCGAGAGGGCTCCGACCGCGCCCACGAGACAGGCCGCGACATCAGCGCCTGTCGACGCGATCACCCTGGCCGTGAAGGTTGACGCATTGAATCCATGATCAATGGTTGAGATCAAGTATTGCTCGACGGCCCGAGCCTGCTGAGGGTCCGGCTCGGTGCCGGTCAACATGTACAGATAGTTCGCCGCGTACGAGAGGTCCTCGCGCGGCTCCACGGGGTCGAGTCCTCGGCCCAGCCGGTGCAGCGCGGTGAGCAGCGTCGGTACGGCCGCGGCAGCGACCACGGTGTCCTCGCGACGCCGGCCGGCGTCGATGTCGTACACGGGACGGAAGCCCTTCGCCGCGCCCAGCAGCGAGAGCGCCGTGCGCATCCCGGCGAGCGGGCCGGATTCCCGCCCGGCGGCCGCTATGCCGGGCAGGGCGGCGCGTACCTCGTCGGGCAGGCGGCGCAGGGCCGCGGTCTCGGCGGCGAAGGCGGCGGCACGTGCGGCGTCGGGCAGTTCGCCGTGGACGAGCAGGTGCCAGACGTCCTCGAAGCCGCGGGTCTGCGCGAGTTCGACGGCCGAGTACTGACGGTAGTGGTAGAAGCCCTCGAGCCCTCGGACGTCACCCACCTCGGTGTCGGTGACGACGACGCCCGCGAGTCCTCGCGGAACGTCGACAACAGTGGCTGCCGACCTGTTGACGGACATGTTTTCCTCCCTGGACTTGATTCGACTGTCCATGCTTGACTCGATTACTGTCAATATTGATTGAATCAATATGTCTGCGGGATGGATACGGTGACCCTCATGCGCGACCAGGAACCCGGCTCCGGCCACCCGGAACGACGGCTCAGCACCAAGGAGGCCGCCGAACTGCTCGGCGTGAAACCCGAGACCGTGTACGCATACGTGAGTCGGGGTCAGCTCAGCAGCCGACGCGTGCCCGGCGGGCGGGGCAGCACCTTCGACGCCCAGGAGGTGGAGGCACTCGCCCGGCGCAACAGGCGGGAAAGCGGCGGGAGCCCGCAGCCCGGCGGAGAACTCGCCGTCAGGACACGCATCACTCTCATCGAGAAGGACCGGTACTACTTCCGGGGTGTCGACGCGACCGAGCTGGCCGCGCGGAACTCCTACGAGGAGATCGCCGAGTGGCTGTGGACCGGTCGGCTGCGCCCGGGCATCGCCTTCACCGCGCCCGAGGCCTCGGTGGCGGTCGCTCGCCGCGCGGTCGACGCGCTGCCCGAACACACCGGCCCCACCGACCGGTTGCGGGTCGCGGCGATCGCCGCCGCGGCGGCGGATCCACTGCGTTTCGACCTGTCCGAGGAGGCCGTGCTCGGCACCGCGCGCACCCTCATCCCCACGCTCGTGGCCTCCCTGCCGACGCAGCGGCGCGGCCACCGGGACGAAGGCCCGCTGGCCCACCGCCTGTGGGCACGGCTCAGCGGGCGGCCCGCCGACGAGGCGTCTTTGCGCGCCCTGGACGTCGCCCTCTGCCTGCTCGTCGACCACGACCTGGCCGCCTCCACCCTCGCGGTCCGCGTCGCCGCGTCGGCCCGCGCGCACGCCTACGCGGCCGTCTCCGCCGGGCTCGGCGTGATCGAAGGCCCCCTGCACGGCGCGGCCAGCGGGCTCGCCCACCGGCTGCTGCTCGAGGTACTCGACCGCGGTGACGCGGCCCCCGTGATCGCGGACGAACTGCGGGCCGGGCGCCGCATCGCCGGACTCGGGCACCGGCTCTACCCCGCCGAGGACCCACGCGCGCGTGCCCTGTTCGCCCTCCTGGCGGAGATCCCCCACGCCGTGCCCGCGCTCGCCGCGGCCCGGGACATCGTGGACACCACCGCCCGCCACACACCGCTGCACGCCAACGTCGACCTGGCCCTCGCCGTCCTGACGGTGTCCTCCGGCATGCCCTCCACGGCCGGCGAGACGATCTTCGCGGTCGCCCGGACCGCGGGCTGGATCGCACACGCCCTTGAGGAGTACGGCGAACGCCCGCTGCGCATGCGCCCGAGCGGGCACTACGTGGGCCCGACGCCACCCCAGCCACTGCCCTCGCCGGTGTCACCGGAGGCGTCCCAGCCCCTCGCGGAGTAGAGCAGCGGCGGGGCCGGAAGCACCCTGTCGTAAATCAGGTTAGGCTCACCTTTGTGAGTGCGTGTGCGACCGTCTCGCAAGACCTTGACGAGCCCGTTTCCGGAACCGCGGCGACGGCGCGTACCTGGCTGCTCCTGGAACAGCCCGGCCCCTGGGGTGCCAAGGCGCTCACTTCGAGCCACCTGGACCCCGCGCTGGGTCGCGCCCTGGAGGCAGCCGCCGAGGACACGGGCGTACGCATCGCGCTCATCCGCCGTCCCGGGCGGCACGCGGACTTCGGCACACCGCACCTGCGCCGGGTGTACGCGGCCCACACCACCCCGGGGCGGGTGTGGCTGCACGGCGCGACCATCACCGACCCGCGACAGCTGCTGAACCTCGACTTCGCCGCGCTCGGCAGGGGTGACCGCGGCTCCTTCGACACCGTTCTGCGGGGCGGCCCCCACACGGGCGCCCCGCTCGCCCTCGTCTGCACCAACGGCAAGCGCGACCGCTGCTGCGCCCTCCTCGGTCGGCCGCTCGCCGCCGAGCTCGCCACGTCCGGGGTGACGGGCGTCTGGGAGGTCACCCATCTGGGCGGCCACCGCTTCTCACCGACGGTGCTCGTCCTGCCGTACGGCTACGCATACGGCCGGGCCGCGGCGCACACCGTCAAGGAGGTCCTGCACGGTGTGCAGGAGGGCCGGCTCGTCCTGGAGGGGTGCCGCGGGCGCTCCACCTGGGAGCGGCCCGGTCAGGCGGCCGAGCTGGCCGTGCGCGGGGCGGTCGGCGAGGACGCGGCGGACGCGCTGAGCGTCGTACGGACGGTCGGCGCCGCACCGCGCTGGGAGGTGACCGTCGCCCACGCGGACGGGCGCCACTGGCAGGTCGTCGTGGCGCAGGGCGCGTCCCTGCCGCCGCGCCCGGAGAGCTGCGGAGCCTCGGTGCTGGGGACGCCCGGGCGGATGGATGTGGTGGAGGTGCGTCAACTGGCGGCCACCGCGCTGGCGAGCTGACGCCTTCGGGCACCACGGCCGCGCAGCGCCAAGAGATCCACGCCACACCCCTACGGCTAGGCCCACACCCCCACGTACCGTCGTGGGTATGAGCCCCACTCCCCCTGCCCGCCGCCTTCGCCTGGGCATGCCGCGCCGGGTGTTCTCGCAGATCCTGTTGATGCAACTGGCGATCGCCGCGGGAGTCGTGGTGCTCGCGACCGGTCTGTTCCTCGCACCGCTCAGTCACCAGCTGGACGACCAGGCGATGCGGCGTGCCCTCGCGATCGCGCAGACCACCGCGGCCATGCCACAGATCGCCGAGGACCTCGAGCACACGCGTCCGTCGGTCGACGGGCCCGTGCAGCGGGAGACGGAGCGGATCCGCAAGGCCAGTGGAGCCGAGTACGTGGTCGTGATGAACACGCGCGGGGTGCGCTGGTCGCACACGGACACCAAGCAGATCGGCGGCATCGTCTCGACCGACCCCAGCCAGGCCCTGGCCGGCAAGGAGGTCATGCAGATCGACAGCGGCACCCTGGGCCGCTCCGCCCGCGGCAAGGTGCCCCTGCGCGACAGCGAGGACCACATCATCGGTGCGGTCTCGGTCGGCATCGAGTACGACAGTGTCCGGGCCCGTCTGATCCACGCCATCCCGGGGCTGTTCGCGTATGCCGGCGGTGCGCTGGCCGTGGGCGCCCTGGCCGCGTGGGTGATCTCCCGTCGGGTGCAGCGGCAGACCCGGGACCTGGCCTTCTCGGACATCTCGGGGCTGCTGGCGGAACGGGAGGCGATGCTGCACGGCATCCGGGAGGGCGTCGTCGCCCTGGACCGCGCCGGCCGGATCCGCCTCCTCAACGACGAGGCCCAACGTCTGCTGCACATCGGCGACGAGGTCGTCGGGCTCTCCCCCGACGAGGCGCTCGGCGAGGGACGCACGGCCGACGTCCTGGCGGGCCGGGTGAGCGGCACGGACCTGCTGACCGTGCGCGGGCAGCGGGTACTGGTCGCCAACCGCATGCCCACCGACGACGGCGGCGCCGTCGCCACCCTGCGCGACCGCACCGAGCTGGAACAGCTCGGCCGGGAACTCGACTCCACACACGGGCTCATCGACGCCCTGCGCGCGCAGGACCACGAACACGCCAACCGCATGCACACCTTGCTCGGGTTGCTCGAGCTGGAGATGTACGACGACGCCGTGGAGTTCGTCGGAGAGGTGGTCGGCGACCACCGGGCCACCGCGGAACAGGTCACCGAGAAGATCGAGGACCCGCTGCTCGCCGCCCTGCTCGTCGGCAAGGCGACCGTCGCGGCCGAGCGGGGCGTCGCCCTGTGGGTCTCGGACCGCACCCGGCTCCCGGACCGGCTGATCGACCCCAGGGGACTGGTCACGGTCGTCGGCAACCTGGTCGACAACGCGCTCGACGCCGTCGCGGGCACCCCGCACGCGCGCGTGGAGGTCGAGCTGCGCGCCGAGGGACGTACCGCCGTCCTGCGGGTGCGGGACACGGGCCCCGGAATCCCCGCCGAGCAGCGAGAATTGGTCTTCACCGAAGGGTGGTCCACCAAGAAGCCGCCGGCGCACGGCAAGCGCGGGATCGGGCTCTCCCTGGTGCGCAGGCTCGCCGAGCGGCAGGGTGGCAGCGTCGCCGTCACCGAAGCGGACGGCGGCGGCGCGGAGTTCAGTGTCGTCCTGCCCGAGGCGCTGACCGAAGCGGCCCTGGAACCCGCACTGACCGCCCCCGTGAAGCACGCTGCCGAGGAGGAGACGCGATGATCGAGGTCCTGGTCGTGGACGACGACGCCAGGGTCGCCCAGGTCAACGCCGCCTACGTCGAGAAGGTGCCGGGTTTCCGCGTCGCCGCCGAGGCGCACAGTGCGGCCGAGGCGCTGCGGCAGCTGGAGGCACTGCCCCGACTGGACCTGATCCTCCTGGACCACTATCTGCCCGACGAGACGGGCCTGGAGATGGTTCAGGAGATGCGCCGCCGCGGCCACCAGACCGACGTGATCATGGTGACGGCCGCGCGGGACGTCTCCACGGTGCAGGCGGCGATGCGGCACGGGGCGCTGCAGTACCTGGTCAAGCCGTTCAACTTCGCGGGTCTGCGGGCCAAGCTGGAGGCGTACGCCGAGCTGCGCCGCACCCTGGACGGCGGCGGCGAGGCGGAACAGGCCGATGTGGACCGCATCTTCGGCGCGCTGTCCGCTTCTTCGGAGCCCGGGCTGCCCAAGGGCCACTCCCCCACCACCGCGGAACTCGTGCGGCAGTCCCTGATGAACGCCGACGGGCCCCTGTCGGCCCAGGAGATCGCCGACCGGACCGGGGTGAGCCGTCAGACCGCCCAGCGCTATCTGAAGCTCCTGGAGCGCACGGGAAGGGCTCGGCTGACCCTCAAGTACGGCGACGCGGGCCGCCCGGAACACCGTTACGTGTGGGCGACCCGCGCGTGAGGGCCGTACGTCGGGGAGCGGCGGTCAGCCGGCCGCCTTCTGGACGAACTCCGTCGTGTAGGTCTTGCTCAGGTCCACCTTGGCGTTCTTGATGTTCGGGTTGAACGCCTTGAGGACCTTCTCGACGGTCTCGGGACCGTCCTTGGGCATGACGCCGTCCTTGGTGAACATCGGCAGGGTGCTCTTGATCGCCGACGCGTAGAGGACCTTGTTGCCCTGCGAGTAGTCGGCGGGCATCTTGTCGGCGATCTCGGAGGCGCTGTGGGTGGACATCCACTGAAGCGTCTTGACGAATGCATTGGCCAACTTCTGGACGGTGTCCTTGTGGCTGTTCACCCAGTCCGTCTGCATGTACAGACTTGACGACGGGTAGGGCCCGCCGAGCGCCTCGAGCGAGCCGGCGGGCGTGCGCATGTCGAGGAGGATCTTGCCCGCCCGCTTGGAGAGGATCGTCGCGACGGTCGGGTCGGTCGTCATGCCGCCGTCGATGGCGCCCTTCTGGAGCGCCGAGATGAAAGTCGGGCCGGCGCCCACCGCGACCGGCGTGAACTCGCTCACCTGCACGCCGTTCTTGACCGCGAGGTACTTGGTGAGGAAGTCGGTCGAGGAGCCGAGGCCGGTGACGCCGAGCTTCTTGCCCTTGAAGTCCTTGGGCGAGGTGATGTCGTCGGCCGCCTTGTTGGAGACGACCTCCACCTCGCCGGGTGCGTGCGAGAACTGCACGACGGACTCGACGGCCTTGCCCTTCACCTGGAGGTCGAGCGTGTGGTCGTAGAAGCCGACCGCGCCCTGCACCTGACCGGAGACGAGCGCGGTCTCGGCCTGCACGCCGGCCGGTTCGCTGAGCAGCTCGACGTCGAGGCCCTCGGCGTCGAAGTAGCCGAGCCGCTGGGTGAGGATCGCGGGCATGTAGATGACCTTGTCGAGGCCACCGACCATGATCTTGACCTTCGTGCCCTTGCCGTCACCCTTGCTGCCGGAACCGGTGGACGCGGTGCTCGCCGCGTCGTTGGCACAGGCGGTGAGTGAGGAGAGAGCGAGCAGTCCGGCGGCGGCCAGGGCGGCGTATCTGGCGGGCTTGCGCATGGCGGTTCACGTCCTTGTGAGAGGGCGGTGCCGGCAGAAGAGGCACCTGGAGAAGCGAGGGGGTGGGGAGAAGCGAGCAGAGAGGGAGTTCGGTCGAGGGGGTCAGCTGTCGGAACCCGACGGCTTCCACCGGAAGATGCGGCTCTCGGCGAACGTCAACAGCCCCTCGGCGACGAGCGCGACAACCGCGAGGATGACCATCGCGGCGTACACACCGGCCGCGTTGAAGGTGCCCTGCGACTGCGCGACGAGCAGTCCGATGCCCTTGGTCGCGCCGATGTACTCGCCGACGATGGCGCCGATGAGGGCGAAGCCGAAGCTCACGTGGAGGCTGGTGAAGATCCACGAGGTGGCCGAGGGGATGACCACCTGAAGAGTCACCCGACGGTCGCTGGCACCGAGAATGCGGGCGTTGGCGACCAGATTGCGGTCGACCTCGCGAGCGCCCTGGAAGGCGTTGAAGAAGACCGGGAAGAACACCAGGACCACGGCCGACGCGACCTTGGAGGCGGGCCCGAGGCCGAACCAGATCACGAAGATCGGTGCCAGCACGATCCTGGGGATCGAGTTGAGCACCTTGATGTATGGACCAAGGACATCGGCCAGGAAGGTGATCCGCCCCAGGGCGATGCCGCACACGACACCGGCGACGACACCGATGACCCATCCGAGCAGTGCCTCGTGCAGCGTGTACCAGATCTGTTCGCCCAGGGAGCCGAGCGCGGTGCCGTGCATGACCCAGGTGTAGATCTGGTCCCAGATCTTCGAGGGCATCGAGAAGTTGAACGGGTCGATCGTCTTGGTCCGGGCGAGCAGCTCCCACAGGCCCAGGACGCCGATCAGGAGGAGCACGCGGGCGGCGGTGACGACGGCTTTGCGTCTGCGGGCCGCGCGGGCACGTGACTGGGCGCGGTTCGGGGGCTTGACCGTGTCGACGACCGGTGTGCTGAGAACCTCATGCGACATGAGCGGCACCCCTCTCGCGGGTGATGCGGACCTCTTCGCCGAGGGACTCCCAGATCTCGCGGTAGATCTCGATGAAGCGCGGCTCCAGGCGGACGGACTCGACCTTGCGCGGCCGGGGCAGGTCGATGTCGAAGACGTGCTTGACGGTGGCGGGGCCCGCCGTCATCACGACGACCTTGTCGGCCAGCGCGATGGACTCCTCCAGGTCGTGGGTCACGAAGACGACCGACGCGCCCGTGCCCTCCCACAGCTCCAGCAACTCGTCCGACATCAGCGCCCTGGTCTGGACATCCAGGGCCGAGAACGGCTCGTCCATGAGCAGGATCTCGGGGTCGTTGACGAAGGTCGCGGCGAGCGCGACGCGCTTGCGCTGGCCACCGGAGAGCTGGTGCGGGTAGCGGTCCTCGAAAGCGGTGAGGCCGACCCGGGCCAGCCACTCGCGGGCCTTCTGCTTCGCCTCGGCCTTCGGCACACCGCGGAAACGGGGGCCCGCCATGACGTTGGACAGGACCGTGCGCCACGGGAAGGTGGCGTCCTGCTGGAAGACGAAGCCGACTTTGTCGCCGACGCCCCGGACCGGCTGCCCGGTGACCAGAACCTCGCCCTCGGAGGGCTCTTCCAGGCCGCTGACCAGCGTCAACGTGGTCGACTTACCGCAGCCGGTCGGCCCCACGACGGCCACGAACTCGCCGCGTCGGACCGTGAGGTCCAGGCCCCTGACGGCTGTGTGCAGACCCCCCGACGGGGTCTTGAAGATCTTGCTCGCGCCCCGCAACTCGATGGCGGGGCTGGTGTCTGCGCTCATGGCCGGGGACAGTAGGTGTGACCCGGGCCACGACAGCAGCCTTGTGGGCACATGCGCTTCTTTTGCTTGCAACGGCCTGTTGTGCTCGTTTTGCTCGCGCTACAACAACGGAGCCGAAACACGGGCTTTTCGCGCCTGGGCTTGAGGGAAAGAGGCCCGATGATTGACGTCCTGGTCGTGGACGACGACTTCCGCGTCGCTGAGATAAACGCCAAGTACGTGGGCAAGGTTCCCGGCTTCCGGGTGGCCGCCCGCGCGCACAGCGCCGCCCAGGCCCTGGCCACCGTCGAACGCGGCACCATCGATCTGGTCCTGCTCGACCACTACCTGCCCGACCAGACGGGTCTCCAGCTCGTCCACCGCATGCGGGAGCAGGGCCACGGCACCGACGTCATCATGATCACGGCGGCCCATGACGTCACCACCGTGCAGGCCGCCATGCGCCTGGGCGCCCTGCACTACCTGGTGAAACCGTTCACGTTCGCGGCGCTGCGCAGCCGTCTCGACTCCTATGCCGCCCTGCGCCGCACCGTAGACCGGGTCGGCGGCCGCGGCATCGCCGGCCAGGAGACGGTCGACCGGATCTTCGGGGCCCTGCGCACCACCCCGGCACCGTCGTCACCGGGGCTGCCGAGCGGCCACTCGGAGCCGACCACCGACCTGATCTGCGCGGTACTGCACAGCGCGGACCACCCCCTCTCCGCTCACGAGGTCGCCGCCGAGACCGGCCTGAGCCGCTCCACCGCCCAGAGATACCTGCGCCACCTGGAACAAGCCGGCCGCCTCCGCCTCTCCCTGAAGTACGGCGACACCGGCCGCCCGGAGCACCGCTACGCCTGGGTGGCGCCCTAGCAGCCGCTGCCTGCCCCGGGCGGACCGGCGCCACGAGAATGACACCGGCGCCCGCTACACCGCTCCTGCCCCCGTCAGGGACCGCACCTCGGTCTCCGCGTGCTTGGCCTCGTCCGGGGCCTCCGCCGAGGTGACCGTGCCGAGCCAGCCGGCGACGAAGCCCAGCGGGATCGAGACGAGGCCGGGGTTCTCCAAGGGGAAGTACTGGAAGTCCACGGCCGGGAAGAGGGACTCGGGACTGCCCGACACCACCGGCGACAGCAGCACGAGCACGACGGCCGGGATCAGCCCGCCGTACACGGCCCACACGGCACCGCGTGTGGTGAAGCCGCGCCAGAAGAGCGAGTAGAGCAGCACCGGCAGGTTGGCGGACGCGGCGACCGCGAAGGCCAGGCCCACCAGGAAGGCGACGTTGAGGTCGCGGGCCAGCAGGCCGAGGGCGATCGCGACGCCCCCGACCCCGACCGCCGCCATCCGCGCCACGGCCACCTCACTGCGCGGCTCGGTACCCGCGCGCCGCAGTGACGCGTACAGGTCGTGGGCCACCGATGCGGAGGCGGCGAGGGTGCATCCGGCCACCACCGCGAGGATGGTGGCGAAGGCGACGGCGGCGACGATCGAGAACAGCACAGTTCCGCCGGTGGAGTCGGCGCCGCCGCCCAGGTCGAGGGCGAGCAGGGGGACCGCCGTGTTCCCCGCCGCGTTCGAACCGCGGACCGCGTCGGGACCGACGATGGCCGCCGCTCCGAAGCCGAGGACGATCGTCATCAGGTAGAAGCCCCCGATGAGCCCGATCGACCAGACCACCGAACGCCGTGCGGCCTGCGCGGTGGGCACGGTGTAGAAACGGGAGAGGATGTGCGGCAGCCCAGCCGTGCCCAGCACCAGGGCGAGCCCAAGGCTGATGAAGTCGAAGCGCGCGGTCCAGTCACCGCCGTACCTCAGCCCAGGAGCCAGGAACGCCGCCCCATGACCACTGCGCTCGGCCGCCGTCAGCAGCAGTCGGTCGAAGTCGCCGTGGAACCGCATCATCACGAGCACCGTGAGCGCGATGGTGCCGCCGAGCAGCAGGACCGCCTTGACGATCTGGATCCACGTGGTGGCCCGCATCCCTCCCAACGACACATAGATCACCATGAGCGCCCCGACGCCGATGACCGCCCAGGCCTGCGCCGCCCCGCCCGTCCGGCCGAGGAGCAGCGCGACCAGGCTACCCGCGCCCACCATCTGCGCCACCAGATACAGAACGGACACGGTGATGGAGGAAGTTCCCGCCGCGATTCGCACCGGCCGCTCCCTCATCCGGGCCGCGACCACGTCGGCGAGCGTGAACCGTCCGCAGTTGCGCACCAGTTCGGCGACGAGGAACAACACCACCAGCCAGGCCACCAGGAAGCCCACCGAGTACAGCAGCCCGTCGTAGCCGAAGAGCGCGATCAGCCCGGAGATACCCAGGAAGGAGGCGGCCGACATGTAGTCACCCGCGATGGCAAAACCATTCTCCATCGGCGAGAAGAGCCGCCCACCCGCGTAGAACTCCTCCGCCGAACCTCGCCTGTTGCGGCTCACCCAGGTCGTGATCCCCAGGGTCACGGCGACGAACCCGCTGAACAGCAGCAAGGCCAGCGTCTGATGGCGGTCGGTCACGACGCACCGCCTCGGGCGCCGCGGGCCAGTTCCTGGGTGTCCCAGCGCAGTTCGAGTGCGGCCCGGTCCCTGCGGAGCCTGGCGTGCCGGGCATAGCCCCAGGTGAGCAGGAAGGTGCTGAGGAACTGTCCGAGTCCGGCGAGCATCGCCACGTTCACCGCGCCCGCCACGGGCCGCGCCATGAACCCGGGCGCGGTGGTCGCCGTCACCACGTACCCCACGTACCAGGTGAAGAAGACAACGAACGAGGGCAGCACGAACCTCCGGTACCGGGTGCGCACCTCCTGGAAGGCGGCGCTCCGCTGCACCTCGAGGTAGACGTCGGCCACTTCCCCACCCGCCCGCCCCGGCCGCGGCTGAGTGACGGCCGCAGTGAGCCTGTTGTCAGCGACCGACTCGCCCCAGCCCGAGGCGAGTGCGTCGTACCAGGGGTCCTCGTACCGCACGTCTGTGGACGCCTCGGCCGTGGCCGGGTGTTGATCTGTCTGGTCCTCGACGGAACTGTCGGGCCCACCCCCGCCGCGGCGGGCGCGACCGTTGCTTGACTGCATGCCCAAGGATGGACAGAACGGGAAGATCCCCACCTCTTCTTCCCCACGCGCTTCACCCCATCAGGTGACGTCACCCGCTGGTGGCCGCACCAGCCCCTTCGCATAGGCGTAACGCACGGCCTGCGCCCGGTCCTTGAGTCCCGTCTTGGCGAAGAGGTTGTTGATGTGGGTCTTCACGGTCGCTGTGGAGACATGCAGCCTACGGGCGATCTCCTGATTGCTGAGGCCCTCGGCGATCAGCACCAGCACCTCGGATTCCCGCACGGTGAGCCCGTCCGGCGGCTCCGGGGGCCCGGCCGACCGGGGCCCGGGCTCCGACAGGCGCTCCAGCAGCCGCCGTTGGATGCTGGGCGACAGCCCGGCGTCCCCCGACAGCACGCTGTGCACGGCCCGCACGATCTCGTCGCCGCCCGCATCCTTCGTGAGGTAACCACGCGCCCCGGCTTTCAGAGCGGGGAACAGCGAGTCGTCGTCCGCGTAGGTCGTGAGCACCACGACCTGGGTCCCGGGGTACTCCGTCCGGATCCGCCGCGTCGCCTCCACTCCGTCGCAGCGGGGCATCCGCAGGTCCATCAGCACCACGTCCGGGGCCAGTTCAGCGACGAGCCTCACCGCCTCGTCCCCGTCACCGGCGGCTCCGACGACCTCGACGCCGGGCAGCAGACCCAGCAGCATCACGATGCCCTCTCGCACGACCGTCTGGTCGTCCGCCACTACAACCCGCGCGGGCTTCCTCCCCTCCTCCGTCATGCCGGCACCTTCAACGTCACCACGAACCCCTCCTCGCCCGGGCCGGCCCGCAGCGAACCTCCCAGCAGTTCGGCACGCTCCCGCATGCCCAGCAGACCGTACCCGGCCCCCGCGCCGGCGAGGTCGCCCGGTGCGCCTCCCGAGTCCCGCACGTCCAGCGTCACCTCGTGCGCGCCGTAGTCCAGCCGTACCCGCACCTTGGCGCCCGGGGCGTGCTTGCGGACGTTCGTCAGGGCTTCCTGGGCGACCCTGCGCACGGCCTGCGACGCCTCGGCCGACAGCGGTCTGCATTCACCCGTAATGGCGACATCGGCACCGTCCGCCGCCGAGTCGACCAGCCCGCTCAGGAACTCCTCCAGCGGGGTCAGCTCGCCACGCAGCGCGGACAGCGCCTGCCGGGTCTCGGCAAGGCCGTCGCGAGCCATGCCACGGGCGGCCACGACCCTTTCGAGGATGTGCTCCCGCTCAGCCCCGCGCTCGATCAGCAGCCTCGCCGCCTCCAGATGCACCAGTTGCGCCGAGAGGCTGTGGGCCAGTACGTCGTGGATCTCCCGCGCGATGCGGGCGCGCTCGGCCAGCGCGGCGGACTCCGCCTCCGCCGCACGGGCCGCACGCTCCTGAGCGAGCAACCGCTGGGCAGTGCCGCGGGCCTCGGCGTCCAGACGCAGGGTGTACCCGGCGAGGGCCATACCGCCGACGGAGGCGACGGTGCCCAGCAGGGTGCCGTCGTCGACGACGGCGAACCCCGCGAAGGCGATCGAGGCGACGGGCAGCGCCACCGCGAGGGGCATCCGCTCCAGCGCCGCGATCGCACATCCGCACCACACGACCAGTGGAAGCGTCCCGAAACCCGCGGCGTGGGCCGCGGCCGCCAACCCCAACAGCAAGAAGAGAATCGCCAGCGAGGGCCCCAGCCGGTGCTCGAGCGTGGTCCGGAAGAAGGCCCACGTCAGCGCCCCGGCGACGATCACTCCCCCCACACCGGCGCCGGCCACCCACCCGTGGACGCGGCTGTCGTGGAAGGCGCCCCACAGCAACAGGCCGACGACCAGCAGGCGCACGGCCCGGCCGACCATGCGCCGCGCGCCCGAGATGCCCTCGCGGCCCAGCGCCTCCCGGGAAGGCCAGCGTGTCCAGGCGTTCCCCCTCACACACCCTCCCTCCGCGCGAGCGGGGCCAGGGTGTCACCGTACGCCGTACGTGCCACCGGGGCCGGGCCCAGCGCATGCCCCCGCCAGACCATGATTCCGGAGCGGACCAGCAGGGTGCCGGCGAGTCCCAGCATCAGGGCCGAGCTGTCCTGATGGACGCCGGTCAGCGCGCCGCACGCGAACAGACCCGCGCGCAGTCCGATGCCGACGAGCCAGACGGCCGCACTCGCCTTGGTGCTCTTGCTCCAGACGGCGCCGTCCGCCGTGACCCATATCCGGGTGGTCCAGGCCCAGCCCGCTCCGATGGCCAGGCCGACGAGCAGCTCGGCACCGACCAGCAGCAGCGACTCGGTGCGGTGATGGGCGTCGAGCAGGCCGGGCTCGCGCAGCGCCATGACCGCCAGGATCGCGGGGACGAGCCACCAGCGCCGGTCCACGTCGATCCTGCGGGCGCGGAACTGCCGTACGACCACCAGGGCGACCACGGCCACGATCAGCAACGCGTTGACCAGCCCGGACATCTAAGCCTCCGTGAGCGGAAGGGGATGCCGACGACGAGTGCCGCCGACGCCTTCGACGCTACGGAAACGCGCAGGTCCATAGATCGGAGCCGGGGTGGATCAGGGGTGGATCCTCGACCGCTCGTGCCTCTCCACCCACGGGTGGAGAGGCACGAGCGGAAGGACACCTCTGCTGCCGGCTGAGGAACCGGTGGGGCCCAGAGGGCCCCGTGCAGCCGGTCGCCGCGGCTAGGCGTCGATGCGCGACCGGTCCAGCGTCGCCGCCGAGTTGGAGATGAACTCCTTGCGCGGCGCCACGTCGTTGCCCATCAGCAGATCGAAGACCTGCTCGGCGGCCTCCAGGTCGGAGAAGTTGATCCGGCGCAGGGTGCGGTGGCGCGGGTCCATCGTGGTCTCCGCCAGTTGGTCGGCGTCCATCTCACCGAGGCCCTTGTAGCGCTGGATGGAGTCCTTGTACCGGATGCCCTTGCTCTGGAACTCCATGAGCTTGTCGCGCAGCTCACGGTCCGAATACGTGTAGACGTACTTGTCCTGCCCCTTCTTGGGCTGGATCAGCTCGATGCGGTGCAGCGGCGGCACCGCGGCGAAGACCCGGCCGGCCTCGACCATGGGACGCATGTAGCGCTGGAACAGCGTGAGCAGCAGGCACCGGATGTGGGACCCGTCCACATCGGCGTCGGTCATCATGATGATCTTGCCGTAGCGGGCCGTGTCGATGTCGAAGGTCCGCCCGGACCCGGCCCCTATGACCTGGATGATCGCGCCGCACTCGGCGTTCTTGAGCATGTCCGTCACGGACGACTTCTGGACGTTGAGGATCTTGCCTCGGATCGGCAGCAGCGCCTGGAACTCGGAGTTCCGGGCGAGCTTGGCGGTGCCGAGCGCGGAGTCCCCCTCCACGATGAACAGCTCGCTGCGGTCGACGTCGTCACTGCGGCAGTCCGCGAGCTTCGCAGGCAGCGAGGACGACTCCAGGGCCGTCTTGCGGCGCTGTGCGTCCTTGTGCTGACGGGCGGCGATGCGCGTACGGGCCGCGGCGACGGCCTTCTCCATGACCACGCGGGCCTGCGCGGCGGCGTCCCGCTTGGTGGAGGTCAGGAACGCCTTGAGCTCCTTGGAGACCACCTGCGCCACGATGCGTCGGGCCGCCGAGGTACCGAGTACCTCCTTGGTCTGCCCCTCGAACTGCGGCTCGGCGAGTCGCACGGTGACGACGGCGGTGAGGCCTTCCAGGGCGTCGTCCTTGACGATGTCGTCCTCGGCGACGCGCAGCAGCTTCTTGGCCCTCAGCACCTCGTTCATGGTGGCCGCGATGGCCTGCTCGAAGCCCGCGACATGGGTGCCGCCCTTGGGGGTGGCGATGATGTTCACGAACGACTTGAGGGTCGTGTCGTAGCCGGTACCCCAGCGCAGGGCGATGTCGACACCGAGTTCACGGGTGACCTGGGTGGGGGTCATCTGGCCGTGCTCGTCCAGGACGGGGACCGTCTCGCGGAACGTGCCCTGACCGGAGAAGCGCTGCACGTCGCAGACCGGCTTGTCCGAGGCCAGGTACTCGCAGAACTCACTGATGCCGCCGTCGAAGCGGAAGGACTCCTCGCCCTTGCTGCCGCCCTCTCCGAGGCCGTACTCGTCACGGACGACGATCGTCAGGCCGGGCACCAGGAACGCGGTCTGGCGGGCACGCTGGTGCAGGTTCTCCAAGGAGAGCTTGGCATCCTTGAGGAAGATCTGACGATCGGCCCAGTACCGCACGCGCGTGCCGGTGCGGGTCTTGGGAACCCTCTTGGTCTTGCGCAGGCCACCCGCCTCGAACTTCGCGTCCGGGCCGGTCGTGGCGAAGGCACCGGGGACGCCCCGCCGGAAGCTGATGGCGTGGGTGTGGCCGTTGCGGTCGACCTCGACGTCCAGGCGCGCGGAGAGTGCGTTCACCACGGAGGCGCCCACACCGTGCAGACCGCCGGAGGCCGCGTAGCTGCCGCCGCCGAACTTGCCGCCGGCGTGCAGCTTGGTCATGACGACCTCCACACCGGAGAGGCCGGTCTTGGGTTCGACGTCGACCGGGATGCCGCGACCGTTGTCACGCACCTCCACGGAGCCGTCGTCGTGAAGGATCACATCGATGTGGTCGCAGTAGCCACCTAGGGCTTCGTCCACGGAGTTGTCGATGATCTCCCACAGGCAGTGCATCAGACCTCGACTGTCGGTCGAGCCGATGTACATCCCCGGGCGCTTGCGTACGGCCTCGAGGCCCTCGAGGACGAGCAGGTGCCGCGCGGTGTAGTTGGAACCGTCCCGGTCTGCTCCTGCCAGCAGCGCTGTGGACGGCACGGACGTATCGGCGGTCACGCGGTTCGCTCCTCGCTGAATTTCAGAGTGGGCCCTTCTGGGTAAGGGCGCGGCATCGGTAGCCGTTCAGAGGGTACCGAGGCCTGGTAGAGCCGTTGTAACGCCACCCTCGTCTGACCTGAGCCTAGTCCAGAGTCGCATACACGTTCGATCCCTCGTTGGAGTGAAGTACATATCACGTTCCCTTCGGGGCATGAACCATTTAGGCTCCGGGCACGTCCTCATGAACAAACCGGCAATCCAGCCGGGTGGACTGACACCTGACCGACAGCGCGAAACCGTAAGACACGACAGACACGCAATACGGCACATTCGCCGCCAAACCGGCAGCAGACGGCCGCCTCGAAGGATTTTTTTCGAGGAGAAGCCACGAGCGGGAACGTTTTGGGGCTGGTTGGATGTTGACCCTGGTACGACAGCTCGTCGAGCTAGAGAAGAGGCGACGTGACTACTGTTCTGACCCCCGCGAGCCCGCTGACGGCCGCTGATCGCTGCGACCGTTGCGGCGCCCAGGCCTACCTGCGGGTTGTCCTGGTGAGCGGCGGAGAACTGCTCTTCTGCGCCCACCACGGCCGCAAGTTCGAGCCGGAACTCAAGAAGATCGCCGCTGAGATACAGGACGAGACGGAGCGGCTGACGTCCGTTCCGGCATCAGCCACCGAAGAAGAGCGCTGACGCTTCGCACCACGACGAGCCAGCTCGGCACAGGCCGGCACACGGGCGGCCGCCCCTGCTCCCAGGGGCGGCCGCCCGTACTCACACCGTGGTCAGGACCGTTCAGGCGCCCTGAGGCACTCCTTGCGGCCGTCGCACCCTCTCGTCGGGGCTCAGCGCCCGCACGACGTCGGACACGCGCGTGTAGACGCCGGGGCTCCCCGGCCATCCGCAGCCGCTCCCCCATGACACCAGCCCGATCAGCCGCCCCTGGGCCACGAGCGGCCCCCCGCTGTCCCCTTGACAGGCGTCCCGGCCACCTGCCACCTCCCCGGCGCAGACCATGGCCGTGGCGAGGTACGTGCCTTCGGCGCCGCCCGAGTACGCCTTCTCACACAGGGCGTCGGGCAGCACGTGCACGCGTGCGGCTAGCAGGCTGGGCGCGTAGTCACCGGCGCTCGTGGTGTCCCCCCAGCCGTAGACCGCCGCTCCCACCCCTGGCTCGTAGGCGGGATCACCCGCGGCGGCCATGCGGATCACCGCCGTCGGCGGGAGCGGCTCGGCAAGAGTGAGGACGGCGAAGTCCCCGGCGTTGCTGAATGGGTCGTAGCTCGGATTGACCCAGGTGCTGCGCACCGGGATCTCCTGCCCGTGGCCCGAGAGCAGGTTCGTACGCCCGGTGATGACCTTGAAGTCGCGCACGCGGTCCGGCGGCGCGCCCAGAACGTCCTCGCCCAGGCAGTGGGCCGCTGTGAGCACAGTGGTCGGGCCGACCGCCACACCTCCGCAGAACTGTCCCGACCGCATACCCCCGAACCGGTCACGGCTGGACAGCGCGACCGTCCAGGGGCTTTCGGAGATGTCCACCGGGAATCCACCGACGACGACGCTGTCGGCGGCCACAGGGACGGCTGACGCCAACGGTATGACCGCCGCCGCGGCCGCCAGGGCCAGCGGCCGGGTCAACGCCCGGACAAGGGAACGACGCATGCCCGCTCCTCACTCTGGGGTGATCGTGGGAAACCCAGAGTGATTCACTGCGCCCGGGCCCGCACCCTCGCCCGACGCCGAAGGCCCGGCTCCTGACGGAAGCCGGGCCTTCGGGGTCGTTCTGATGCGACCTAGTCGAGGTAGTCGCGCAGCACCTGGGAACGCGACGGGTGGCGCAGCTTCGACATGGTCTTGGACTCGATCTGGCGGATGCGCTCACGCGTCACGCCGTAGACCTTGCCGATCTCGTCGAGGGTCTTCGGCTGGCCGTCGGTGAGACCGAAGCGCATCGAGACGACGCCCGCCTCGCGCTCCGACAGGGTGTCGAGGACGGAGTGCAGCTGCTCCTGCAGGAGCGTGAAGCTGACGGCGTCGGCCGGGACGACGGCCTCGGAGTCCTCGATGAGGTCACCGAACTCACTGTCGCCGTCCTCGCCCAGCGGGGTGTGCAGCGAGATGGGCTCACGGCCGTACTTCTGGACCTCGATGACCTTCTCCGGGGTCATGTCGAGTTCCTTGGCCAGCTCCTCCGGAGTGGGCTCGCGGCCCAGGTCCTGGAGCATCTGGCGCTGCACACGCGCGAGCTTGTTGATGACCTCGACCATGTGCACCGGGATACGGATGGTGCGGGCCTGGTCGGCCATCGCTCGGGTGATCGCCTGACGGATCCACCAGGTGGCGTACGTGGAGAACTTGTAGCCCTTGGTGTAGTCGAACTTCTCGACCGCGCGGATCAGACCGAGGTTGCCCTCCTGGATGAGGTCCAGGAAGAGCATGCCGCGGCCTGTGTAGCGCTTGGCCAGCGAGACGACCAGACGGAGGTTGGCCTCCAGCAGGTGGTTCTTGGCTCGGCGGCCGTCCTCGGCGATGATCTCCAGCTCACGCTTGAGCTTCGGAGCCAGCTTGTCGGCGTTGGACAGCTTGTCCTCGGCGAACAGACCGGCCTCGATGCGCTTGGCGAGCTCGACCTCCTGCTCGGCGTTGAGCAGGGGGACCTTGCCGATCTGCTTCAGGTAGTCCTTGACCGGGTCGGCGGTGGCGCCGGCTGCGGCGACCTGCTGGGCGGGCGCGTCGTCCTCGTCCTCGTCGGAGAGGACGAAGCCCGCGTTCTCGGTGCCCTCGGGCTCCTCGCCGGCCTTCGGAGTCTCCTCGAGGACCTCTTCCTCGAGGAGCTCGGCGTCGTCCTTCGTGGCGCTGGTCTTCTTGGCCGCCGTCTTCTTGGCGACGGTCTTCTTCGCGACCGTCTTCTTGGCGGTCGTCTTCTTCGCAGCGGCCTTCTTGGCGGGCGAGGCTTCCTCGGCGGGGTCGACCGCGGCAGGGTCGGCGGGCGCTGCCGGGGCAGCCGTGCTGGCGGTGGCCTTCCTGGTGGTCACCGTCTTCGCCGCGACCGTCTTGGTGGCGGTGCGCTTGGCCGGACTCTTCGCTGCGACGCTCTTTCGGGTGCGCTTTGGCTCCGCGGCACTGACCATCAGCGTCACACCCTCTTCCTCGAGGATCTGGTTGAGGCTGCGCAGTACGTTCTTCCACTGAGTGGCCGGAATCTGGTCAGCTTCGAAGGCCCGACGCACATCGTCGCCGGCGATCTGCCCCTCAGCCTTTCCCCGCTCAATGAGCGCCATGACAGAGACGGACTCGGCGATCTCCGGCGGGAGCGTACGGGATGTGCTGGCCGACACGAACAACCTCTCGGAACGTTGGAAAACGGCTTCCGGCCCCGTCCAAGACGGACAGGAGCCGACCACCGGCCTTGGTGATGGGCCGACGGCGCGGGCGGGGGCCGGGGAAGATGCACAGCGCCTTGAACGGCGTCCGTATTCCCTCCGCGACTGTCACCTCTTAGGTCATCGCACTGCCCGCGTGAGCGTTACGCCCAATCTGCGTGGCCCGAGTCACACCCCGTAAGCAATCAAAAACGGTCAGACATGGACAGAGTGGGTCGGCCATGCTGTTGACCTGGATCACTCCAAGGAATGCACCATCTCATCGCACCGTCGGACCCCGCAGCAACCCGAGGGCTCCTGCGGGGTCCGACGGAGGACGGCCGGCCGACCGGGGGATTCCACAGGAGGGGGAGACATTCCCGGCCGTGCCGCCCGCGGCGCGCGGTCAGTGCTCGCGTGGTGCGGGGACCACGCGCTCCACCTCGAGGTGGACCATGAGCAGCTGGCGCATGGCCGCCTCGGCGGCCGCGCCGTCGGCGGCGGCCAGGGCGTCCACGATCCGGGCGTGGTGCGCGAGGGAGGCCTCGTTCGGACGGTCACAGCCCGTGACCGGGCCGCCGGAGACCTGGAGGGCGGCCGACACGATCCCGGACAGGTGCTCCAGCATGCGGTTGCCCGCGACCTGGATGAGGAGGGAGTGGAACTCGGCGTCCGCGCGGGAGAACGTGAGCGCGTCACCCTGCGCCAGGGCGTGCCCCATGATCTCGACCATGTCGGCAAGCCGCTGTTGCACGTCCTCCCGCCCGTGCCCGGCGGCGAGCCGGGCGGCGAGCGGCTCGATCGTCCAGCGCAGCTCGCTCAGCTCGCGCCGCTGGTCGTCGCGCTGCGGCCCGAAGGCGCGCCACTCGATGATGTCCGGGTCGAGGAGGTTCCAGTCGCTGACGGGGCGCACGCGCGTGCCGACGTTCGGGCGGGCACTGACCAGGCCCTTGGCCTCCAGGACGCGGAGCGACTCACGGACGACGGTGCGGGACACCTCGAACCGCTGGCCGATCTCCTCGGGGACCAGCGGCCGGTCGGCACCCAGGTCGCCCGAGACGATCATCTGGCCCAGCTGCTGGACGAGTTGGCCGTGCAGCCCGCGGCCGCGACTGCCCGCGGCGCGCCGGCCGACCCGGCCCAGTTCGGGGTCCGCGCTCTCCCAGGAGGGAGCTCCGACGCGGTCGCCGACGGGGCCCTCCGCGTAGGGGTAGCGATCGAGTTCGCCCGGGCCGGCCAGACCGGAGTCGGCGGAGCGGGCGGCGGTCATCATGGTGTGCGCAAGGGTACTCACGGATCCTTTGTCGGCGCTGGCTCCAACTCCCTTGAGGTCTTTGGTGAAAAGCACACGAAAGGGTGATCGCTCACGCCGTCGCAATTGACGCCTTATCGGAAAGAAACGAGCGTTCTACGGGGAGTTGCGTGCAGGCCGCGTGCAGGCCGGGAACCGAAGGGCACGGATCACGTCACCGGACCCTGCCTCGCAGGGTCGTGAGCAGATACGCGCAGAGCAGGGCGGTCAGCGACAACGTCAGCGCCCCGCCGACGGGTTGGGCGACGACCCTCGCCACACCCGACAGATAGCGCTCTCCCCCGAAGGGCCACTGCAGCAGCAACACCTCTCGAAGTCTCATGGGAATGCCTGCGGCGGTCCGTACGGACGGTCCCTCCAAGACCTTTTGTACGAGGGGTACGACGACGACGGGCACGGCCAGCACCGCGGCGAGCCCGGCCGTGGTGGACCGGAAGACTCCCGCGGCCAGCACTCCGGCCCAGGCGCACCCGATCACGAGTCCGGTCCAACTCGCACTGAGTGAAACCCAGTCCGTAGGAACCTGAGCGAGCTCCCGTCCGTAGACGAGGTACAGCACTTCGGCGTCGCAGCCGACCGTGAGGGAGGCCAGCAGCAGCGCGGTGGCACCGGTGACGAGGAGCTTGGCGGCGAGCAGCCCCAGTCGGCGGGGCACGGTGCCCCGGTCAGCCGCCAACGCGGGGTGGCGGAACTCGTCACCGAAGGCCAGCGCGCCCAGGAGCCCGGCGCCGAACGCCGCCGGCGGCAGGGGCAGCTCCCGCGGCCACGCGGCCAGCAGGCGTGGCTGAGGAGTATGCCCGACACGGGCCAGCAGTACGGCGGTGAGGGCGGAGGTGACGAGCACCGCGGCGGCCGTGAGGTAAGCGGTGCTGATGCCGGCGACTCGACGGAGTTCGTAGCGGAGTGGGCGCAGGGGGCTGGGGGCGGGGCGGACGGAGATGGGGGGAGGCAGCGGGGGCAGAGCGGCGAGGTCGAGCGAGTGGGCTGCGGGGGGACGGAGGGTGCGGGGAGCAGGGTGCGGGTCGGTCGTTCTCAGCGGATGTGCGGTCGGGGCGAGGGAGCGCGCTGGTAGGCCCGGGTCGGTGAGGTCGGGATCGCCTGCGTTGGCGCCGACGTCGGCATGGGCATCGGCATCTGCGCGGGCATCGACCTCGACAGGGTGGTGGGGGCTCGGCTCAGCGGTGAGGCCGTGGGGCTGCTCGGCGAGCGTCGGGGGATCAGCAGGCCCGGGCCACTCGCCGCCGTGAACCGTCGACGTCGCCCTGGTCGGTTCCGGCTCGGCGGGGCGGTCCGTTGCGGCGGCGGGGCGCAGGTGATCCGGGGCGTCTGATACGGCGGCCTGGCGCAGGAGGTCGGGGACATCCTCTTCCGTCTCGGCGGCAGTGGAGCTTGGACGGTCGGGGCCCGAGCCGGGCGGGGCGGTGAGACACAAGCGGTCAGAGACGTCCGCTTCCCTCTGGACGCTAGCGGAGCAGGGACCGTCGGGGCCTGGGGCGGGCTGAGGGGTGAGGCACGAGCGGTCGGAGACGTCCGCTTCGCTCTGGGCGGCAGTGGGGCCGGGGCGGTCGAGGCCTGAGCCGGGCAGGGCAGTGCGGCACTGGTGGTCAGAGACGTCCGCTTCCCTCTCGGTGGCAGCGGGGCGTAGGTGGTCAGGGCCCGAGCCGGGCTGAGCGGTGAGGTGCAGGCGGTCAAAGAGGTTCGCGTCCGTCTCCGCGACGCAGGGGCGTACAGGGGCTGGGGTGTCCGCTACCGTCTCGGCGCAGGGGCCCAGAGAGTCCCGAGCGTCCGATGCCGCGTCGGCGACGCCGGGGCCCAGAGAGTCCCGGTCGTCCGCTACCGTCTCGGCGACGCCGGGAGATAGGGGGCCTTGGGTGTCCGCCTCCGTCGTCGGGCGCGGGCGGTTCGAGTCGTTTGCTCGCGTCTCCGGATGACGATGCGGATGGCCAGGGAGCTCTACGGGCGCGCCTGGCCCCATGTCTCCGATCTCGTCGGCGAGTTGGTGGACGAGGATGCCGTGGCGGAAGGCGGTTTCGCCGACGGCGGCGCAGGTGGTGCCGTAGACGGAGAGGCGGTTGCCGTCCTCCTGGACGACCTCGACGGAAAGACGGGAAGCTCGGGCCTGCTTGGTCAGCAGGGCGGCGAGGCGGGCGGCGTGCGGGGTGCGGACGGCGACGCGGGGGCGGAGGCGGGTGCGGGCGAAGTCGGTGACCGCTTGGTCGGCGACGAGTCTGCCCTGTTCCAGGGTGACGACCCGGTCGGCGGTGCGGGCGGCTTCTTTGGGGTCGGGCGTGGTCAGCAGGACCGTGCCGCCGTGCGCCGCGTGCGCGCGCAGCATGCCGTGCAACCAGCGGCTTTCGCGGGCGGAGAGACCGTCTGCGGGATGGTCGAGCACGAGGGTGTGCGGGTCGCTGAGCAGAGCGCAGGCCAGGCCGAGCCGACGGTCCATGCCGCGCGAGAGCGCGCCGAGGCGTTCCTCGCCCAGGCTGACGAGGCCGACTGCTTCAAGGACCTCGTCGGCCCGTCGGACCGGTACGCCCGCGGCCGCGCACAGCATGCGGAGGTGGCCGCGGACCGTGCGGGCCGGGTGACCGGGGACGTCACCGAGAAGCACCCCGACCTCGCGGGACGGGTGGGCGATGCGGTGCAGGGGGCGACCCCTGAAGTAGGTGACGCCACGGCCCTGTTGGAGTTCGAGCATGAGCCTCAACGCCGTGGTCTTGCCCGCGCCCGGCGCTCCGAGCAGTGCGGTGACGTGGCCCGCGTGCGCCTCGAAGGAGACGTCGTCGACGACGGGCGGAAGCTCCTTGCGGGGGGTGCTGGTCAGTCCGATGGCCTGGATCACCCGAAGCAAGATAGCGCGCTATGTCCTGTTTTGCGGGTACCGCGCGGCTGGTCGGCCGAGGCCGGGAGTCACACTTCGGGGCGCAGCATCGGAGGGTTCAGCAGTGTGGCGCCACCGGCGCGGAAGAGCTGGGCGGGGCGGCCGCCCTGGCGCGTGGTGGTGCCGCCGGTGGGGACCAGGAAGCCGGGCGTTCCCGTCACCTTGCGGTGGAAGTTGCGTGGGTCGAGCGCGACGCCCCATACCGCCTCGTACACGCGGCGCAGCTCCCCGACCGTGAACTCGGCGGGGCAGAACGCCGTGGCCAAGGAGGAGTATTCGATCTTGGAGCGGGCGCGTTCCACCCCGTCGGCGAGGATCTGGGCGTGGTCGAAGGCGAGCGGGGCGACCGGTTCGCCGTCACGGCCGTAACCGCCCTGTTGGAGCAGTTCCTCGACGGGTGCCCAGCGCGCGTTGCTGGCGTCGCCGCCCGCTCTGGGCGCGGGCAGGTCGGGAGCGAGCGCCAGATGGGCGACGCTGACCACGCGCATCCGGGGGTCCCGCTTGGGATCGCCGTATGTGGCCAGTTGCTCGAGGTGGGCGCCGTATTCCGGGACGGGCACGGAGGGGTCGTGGGCGCGCAGGCCGGTCTCCTCGGCCAGCTCACGTGCGGCTGCCTGCGCCAGGTCCTCGTCAGCCCGTACGAAACCGCCCGGGAGCGCCCAGCGCCCCTGGAACGGTGGCTCCCCCCTGCGTACCGCCAGCGCGCACAGGGCATGGCGGCGCACGGTCAGCACGACCAGGTCCACAGTGACGGCGAAAGGTGGAAAGGCTGACGGGTCGTAGGGCATGCGGCGATCATAGTCGTCTGCCTGACGATAAACACTCCCTTCGTAAGCCGCGCAGGTGGCTGACCTCCTTTGTGTCGTCCTGCGCCTCACCCTTGCTCTCCGCCCTGCTCTCTTCGGCGCGTCGTACGAGGTCACACCCCCAATTGCAGGCCGTCGGCGGCTTCCTCCACCATGGCCAGGCCGAGTCGGCTCACCCGTACGGAGAAGGGCGCACCCGAGACCCGTAGGCCCGTCAGGCCGATCTCGCCCAGAGGGGCACTGCGCATGGGTCGAAGCGTGACCGTCCCGGCCGGGGCGTCGGGGCGGATACCCGCGAGGGTGGTCAGCAGCAGCACTCCCGCGGCCGCCGCGGTGGCGGCGGGGCGGCAGGCCGCCGGGTGGGGCAGCGGAGTACTCCCGTCGGTGCGCTGCTCGCCCGCGTACATCTCCGGCAGCCGGTGACCGAAGGCCTCGGCCGCCGCCAGTACGCCACGCAGCAGCGAACCCGCTTCCTTCTCGTATCCGGCATCGGCCAGGCCCGCGACGGCGACGGCTGTCTCCTGCACGCGTACGGCGCCGACGCGGTGTCCGAACGGGTTGTGCCCCGGCTCCTTCACACCCAGTCCGCGCAGACCCCACCCCGAGTCCAGGACCGGGCTGCCGAGCAGCCTCGCCAGTTGTTCGGTCTGCACCTTGTCGAGCAGTCCGGGTGCGCGTTCACCCCCGCCCAGCAGGCCGGTGTCGAGGAGATGGGCGGCAGCCGCGCCGAGGTGCGGTACGGGACGTCCGTCGGGAGCGAGGGCGGCCGCCGGCCGGCCGCCGCCGAGGTCGTCGATCCAGAAGTCCACGCGAAAGGCCGTCCGGAGTGCCCGGGCCCATTGCCGCAGCTCGGCACTGCCCGGCCGACCGCAGGCGTCGAGCAGGTCGGCGCCGAGCAATGCCGCGCGGTGGGCGTGGGCCTGTGTCTCGCACCGGGCGGGGCCGCCGGGCTGCGGATCGCGTAGATACGGACCGTCGGCCGCGGCGGTCCTCAACCAGCTCAGACAGCGCTCGGCCGTCGGCAACAGCTCTTGCGTCTCGGGCTCCGAAAGCCCCCAGCGGCGGGCCTCGGCGAGGAGTACGGGGAACAGAAGCGTGGCCTCCGTGCCCGTGCATCCCGGTGGCAGATGTGCGCCGGCGTCCCGTCGTGGTCCCGGGATCATGCCGGATCGGGGGTCCGGGTGGGAGATCTGGGTGCGGGCGAGGGTGCGCAGTGTGCCCGCGGCCAGCCGTGTACCGAGGGGCAGCGTCATCCGGGCCGCGGCGAGGGCCTCCGCCGGGGCGAGACCGCACCGCCAGGGAGCCCCGGCCGCGAGGTACGTGTCCGCGGGGTGTGCCGGGTCGCGCAACAGCAGTGCCTGGAGATCCTCGACGCTGGTCCGCAGGAATGCCTGGACGCGTGGGTCGTCGCCCGTCGCTCCGGTGGGTGCGGTGGAACCGGCGGGGGTCAGGGGGTTGGTCGCCGCGCGGCCCATGGATCGGAGGGGGCCCGCGCCGTCCGGGCGTACCCGTAGCTCCACGGTCGTGCTGCCGCCCGGAGGCAGTTCCACATCCCAGCGCAGCAGGCCGGCGGAGGCCAGCGCGTCGGCGGGCGGTGGGTCCGCCGTGACGGACGAGGACCCGCTGGGGCCGGACCAGCGCAGACCGGAGTCATGGACGCTCGCGGGCAGCTCGGGTCCCGTGTGGCCGGACGCGATCGCGCCCAGGTCGGCGAGGTCCGTACCGAGTGCCACCTCGACGGGCAGGCGCAGAGGGCGCGGGGCCGCGCTGTGCAGTGTGATCCGCTCCATGCCGTCCGCGTGACGGATCCGCTCGACGACGAGGTCGGGGTCCGGTCCGGTGTGCGGGGAGGTACGCAGGGTGCCGACGAAGCGGGCCTGGTCCGAAGCGGTCATCCGGGCCTGGACGGCAAGCGGCTCGCGCCCCGCCACGCGCACCTGGCACCGGGCGAGCACACGGCGTCCCGCCCGGTAGAAGCCTTCCAGCCCTTGGCCGGTCAGCTGACCTTCCTGGGTGGAGATCGCGAGCCCGGGCAGGGCGACGCAGATCATGGCGGAGTGGACAGGGGGCAGCTCGGCGGAACGGCGAAGGGCTGCGGTTGCGCCTGCGGCCGGGGCTGTGGTCCTGGGCTGGGTGCTTCGGGGGGAGGTGATGGGTGGGCGTCGCGTCTGATCGGTGGGCGGGAAGGAGGGTGACGTCCGTGTAGGGGTGAGGGGTGGGGCGTTGGACGGTCGGGGGGCCGGGTGGGGCGAGGCCCTGTTCTTTGGAGCGGTGCGGGTGGGTTGGGGTGGACAAGAGCCTTGGCCGGTGTGGGCGGGCTGATGTGGGCGGTGTTGGTCGATGTCGAGGGGCTGTTGTGGGGGGCTGTCTTGGCTGGTGGCGACGGGTTGGTGTGGAGGGCTGTGCTGAGCAACGCCCGGCGGTTGGCGCGGAGAGTCGCCCTGGCCAGTGCGCGAGGGTTGCCGTGGAGAGCTGTGCTGGGCAATGCCCGAGGGTGGGAGCGGGGGCCCGCCCCGGGCAGTACCTGAGGGTCGGCGCGGAGGGCTGTCCTGGTCAACGCTCGGCGGTTGGCGCGGAGAACTGTCCTGGGCAGTGCCCGTGGATTGGCGTGGAGAACTGCTCTGGGCAGTGCCGGGGATCGGGAGCAAGGGCCCGCTATGGGCCACGCCTGCCAGGGGAGGTCGGCCCTGTGCAGCCCCGGTGGGCCGGGGCGGCGCGGTCGGGTCGTAGTGGCCGGCACTGCCCGCAGCAGTCGGCAGGCCTGCGACGGGCTGACGAGGCGGCGAGGCCTGGTTGATGGTGGGGCGGTCGTCGTCGGCAGTGGCGGGCGAGGTCGGCTGATGCATACGAGGGCTTCTCCTGCGCTCTGTGTGCCTCTGGCGTGGTCGGCGCCGGGTCGAAGGCCCCGGCAGGACGGGGGCGGGTGGCGACACACCACGGCCGGGCGCTCCGCCACTCAGGTGAACGGAACGGGGCTCCCCGGGGTCACGGGCACCACTGGGCAGCCCCTCCGAATGGCCGGGGAGTGTCGCTACGGCGGGTTGCCTGCGCCTGTCCCGTGGTCGAGACGGTCGACGTGTGAGGCCGCAGGGTGCGACAGCCTGTGCGGCCGCGGGATGGAACCCGTGTGGCGCCGATCCGGGCTCCGGCCGCTCCTCCCTGTCCGGGGCGGCTCACACCTCCCGCTCGCCGCCACCGATTGCGGGGTTGGCGCCTCCTGCATGGGCGTCTCGGCGCCGTACCGCGCCCTTGCCCGTACTACGAGCACGCGCGGCCCCCGTCCGCGTGGTGGTGGGACGCGTACGGCCTGACGCCGGCGTGCGGGGTCGGAGGGCGTCCGGCCCGGGCTCACGTTTGCCACCGCTCGGGGCGTGGATGGAGGCGCCGGTGCCCGTGGCGCGTAGCCGACGACGCCGACGAGAGGCCTCTCGGGACACCGGCTCGGGAATCCTCACCGATGCAATGCCATCCCCCTCCTGCCCTTCCCCGCTTTCCTCTCCTTCCTCTCCTTCCTCTCCTTCCTCTCCCTCCTCTTCTTTCTCGCTTTCCTCTCCTTCCGCGCTTTCATCGTCTTCCTTCCTGGCGGCGCCCTGGCTCTCCTCCGTCCGCTCCGCCCTCGCGTCGCGTTCGCCGCGCAGACAGCGGCGGATGGATTCCGGGTCCACGCCCTCGTTGCACGCCTGGTGGAGAAGGCGGGCGAAGAGGTACTCCGGGTCTGCGCCCAGTGCCATCGCGAGGGCTTCCCTCGCCTCGATGCCGTCGCCCGTCGACCAGGCCACCCAGCCGGCCAGGGCGAGAGGAGCTGCGGCGTGCTCGCCGTAGGCGCCCACGCAGCGGCGGGCAAGAGACCGCCAGAGACGTAGGGCGGGGCCTGCCTCGTCGCCCTCCATCCACTCGGCCGCGCGATCGCGGGTCATGCGGTCCTGCAGGCCGAGGATCAGCGTCGCGGCTTCGTCGTACCCGATCAACTCGTCGTCGCGGCGGTCCGCCAGGAGCGGGCCGGAGACGAGCGGGGCTTCGGCGAGGCGCCGCATGACGAGTTCGGCCAGTTTCACCGTCTCCTCCGCCACTTCCGCGCGGCTCGTGTCGTCGAGGATCCTGGGGACCAGCGCCCGGTTGGCGGTGTCCAGGGCGGCCTGCTGTTCCAGGGCCGCGGCCGTCTCCCAGGGGATCAGCCTTGCGCGCAGCTCCCGCAAGGTGCCGCGGACCTGGATTCCCGCGTAGGTGGCGGCCGCGGCGAGGACGGAGGTGCCCGGGAGGCCCATGGCAGTCCCCTCGTTGGGACAGCAGCTCTCGCTGCCGCAGCAGTAGGACCAGAAGCGGCCGTCGGAGATGCACAGCGCTTCGATGACCGGCACGTCGAGGGCACCGCACTCGACACGCAGCCGCTGGGCCAGCGGTCGCAGTCGTTCCATGACCTGCCGCCCCGACTCGCCCTTGGCCGGTTCCTGGCAGACGTAGGCGACGATCTGTTCCGGCCGAGCCCCTCGGCGTTCGCTACCCGTCACCAGGCCGTGTGCCAACTGGCGGGCCACGGAAGCCCAGTCGTCCGTGTTCGCGGGAATGCCGAGCCGGGCCCGGCCGCCGAACCTGCCGCGGCCGTCCCTGTCGTGCAGGGCGACCAGGACGATGCTGTCCTCGGGGCGGTAGCCGAGCAGGTAGGGCAGGGCGTCGGCCAGTTCGGCCGGGGTGCGCAGGGTGATCTGGTGGGTGCCGTGCCCCTCGTACGGGTCTTGTCCGTCACATCCGGCAATGTCGCCGTCTTCGAAGGATCCAGTGGTTTCGCCGTGATTCGTCATGCGCTGACGATCTCGCGGATCGCAAGATTCCGCTTAGCCCTGTGGATAACTCAAGTCAGAGACACGTCACCCACATTGACTGGCGACCTCGCTGTCACCATGCTCCGCACCGGCGACACCGGAGGCATCGGCGACATCAGCGCCATCGGCGACGCCGACCAGCACGAAAGCCATCGTGACCGGTCGGCCGCTGCGGTTGCGCCAGGCATGGCGGGTGCCGTTCTGGATCACGACGTCACCTGCCGAGAGCCGGGTGCAGCGGCCGTCGTCGAGTTCGAGGATGACCTCGCCCTGCAGCACGATGCCGTAGTCCACGGTCGGCGTCGTGTGCATGCCGTCGGGCTCGATGAGTTCGGCAATCCCGGGCGAGTCGGCCCGCTGCTCCCGGTCGAAAGCGACGGGGTCGAACTCCGGGTCGGCCATCGCGGTATCCGGCGGGAAGGTCAGGACGATGAACCGGGTGCCACCGGGCGCCGGGAGCAGGCTGGTGACTTTCGGCGTGGGGTCCTCGCCCGTCCGGCTGACCTGCTCGCCGGGGTCGGTGGCCCACGGCAGGCGGGACACCCAGCCCGGCAGACTGGTGAACTCCCGACTGCGCGGGACGGGGCCGTCGCTCACGACGACCGACCTGCCGTTCTCGTCATGGCCCGTGACGACTCTGCGCATGGGTCCCTCCCCTCCTCGGGCGGTCCGTCGGATCCGCCGGGACATCAAAAGGTCGAAACGACGAAACGTTCCCAGGCATCCAGCACGCCCTTCACGCTGGCTGCCGACGCCCGAAGGAGAGCCGACGCCACCGTGCGTACGAACAGCCGGAGCCGGTCGTCGGTGAGGTATTCCACCGGGGACTTGCCGTCCACCCGCGCGAGGAGCAACGCCGGCAGCAGCGACGCGGCCCGGGCCTCCAGGTCCGGCCGGGGTTCCCAGTCGACGTGCCGGACGTATTCCTCGGCGAGCACGTGGGCGGACCGCAGGAGTTCGGCACGGCGTCCGGGCACCACGAGACTCTTGAGGAGCAGATGGTTGACGCAGAAGGCGAGGTCGAAGGCCGGGTCTCCGTACCAGGCGCACTCGGCGTCCAGCAGCACGGGTCCCGACGGGCCGACGAGGATGTTCTTGGGGCTGACGTCGCCATGCACCAGCGCCAGACGTGTGCCGGCCGTGCGGTCGGCGAGGCCCTGGAGGATGTCGCCCAGAGCGGGATGCGCCGCTGCGGTCGCCAGCAGATACGGCTCGATACGCAGGGCATGGAAGTTGTCGTCGGTGGCGAACTCCGCGGCAAGGGCCGCGTCACCCGCGCTCGCCGCGTGCAGGGCGCCGAGCACCTCCCCGACGGCCGCCGCGGTCGCCACCTCCACCTCGCCGTTGAGCAACTGCGCCTTCCACATCGGGTAGCGCTCCGGGGGCAGATACGACATCGCGAAGAGGCCGGCTCCGGGATCGTGGGCGAGGAGTTCGGGCACACTGTCGGGGCCGTGCCGGGAGGCGAAGCGCATCCACGCCCATTCGTAGGCGTTGCGCGACACCGGCGCCTCCCACTCGGCCGCGACCCTCAGTCGGGCCAGGGCCCGCTTGACGCACAGGGAGCGTCCCGGCAGGTCCACCCGCCACAGGTCGGACGAGACACCCCCGGCCAACGGCGTCCAGTGCGCGACTTCGCCGGGCGCCGCGAGCCCGTGCGCGGTCAGGAAGTCGGACAGCGCGGGGTCAGGACTCACCGGTGCGAGGTCCGGACTCACGGGCGCAAGGTCCGGACGCGCAGGTGCCGGGTCCGGACGCGCAGGTGCCGAGTCCGGACGCGCAGGTGCCGGGTCCGGACGCGCAGGCCCAGCGCCCAGACTCACCGCTGCAGGATCCGAACCCACCGGCCCAGAATCCGAACTCACCGGCCCAGGTCCAGGGCCCGAACTCACCGGCCCAGAATCCGGACTCGCCGCCTCGGATGCCACGTTCATCGCCGGTCACCCGATCCAGCATGCAGCCCATCAACGCTGTTGCACGGATGCGCCGGCGCCTCGCCCGCCAAGATCCGTACGACCTCCTCCGCGGCCCGGCGGCGCAGCTCCGCCACCGAGGCGTCGGAGGAGAAGGCCACATGCGGGGTGAGCAGCGCGCCGGGCTGGGCCAGTAGCTCGGCGGGGACGTGGGGTTCGCTCTCCAGTACGTCGAAGGCGGCGCCGTCCAGGTGCCCGCTGTCCAGTGCCTTGGTGACCGCGTCGGTGTCCACCAGGCCGCCCCTGCTGACGTTGACCAACAAGCCGCCCGGCTTCATGGTCGCCAGTTGCTCGGCACCGATGATGTGGTGAGTGCCGGGCAGGAGCGGCACATGGAGGATCACCACGTCGCTGCGGCGCAGCAGCTCCTCCAGGCCCACACTCTCCACTCCGGGGGTGTCCTTCGGCGGGTGCGGGTCGTGGGCCAGGATCCGGCAGCCGAACGCGCCGAGCTTGCGCGCGGTGGCGCGCCCGATGCGCCCGTATCCGACGATGCCGCAGGTCAGCGTCGACAACCGGCGCAGCCGGGCGCTCGCGGGATCCCAGCGGCCCGCACGGACCGCCCGGTCGAACACGGCCAGGCCCCGCGTCCAGGCCAGCACCATGCCGACGGCGTGGTCGGAGACTTCCTCGACGCAGTAGTCCGGGACGTTGGTGACCCACACCCCCCGCTCCGTGGCGGCGTCCACGGCGATGTTGTCGAGGCCGACCCCGAGCCGGGCCACGATCCGCAGATCCGGCGAGGTGCCGATCGCGGTGGCGGACACGGGCGCCCAGCAGGTCAGGATCCCGGCGGGCCGGTGCTCGGCGACCAGCTCCTCGATCGCCTCGGCGGAGGCGGGCTCGGCGGGGCCGGTCACCAGGGTGTGGCCCGCGCCCTCGATGACGGATCGCTCGACGCAGTCGTCGGGCCAGGCGTAGTCGGTGAGCAGCACGGTGCCTGGGCGGCTCGGTGGTTTCATGGCAGGTCGTCCTCGCAGAATCGTGCGGCAGCCGGCCGGCTGCCGGGCGTCCCGCCCCGTCGCGTCCGGTGAGCTGGCTTGATCGTCATGTCAGCGGGCTTGGTCGTCATCCGGGAAGGGCGGCCGACGGCATGTCCGATGCGGCCGTCGGCCGCGGGGGGCGGGTGGAGAGGGTCGCTGGGCTCGGGTCGGGTGCCGGCGCTCGCCGACTTGTGGTCGGTGGAGGCGCCGCGGGACGTCCCTGGAACGGGTCACGAGATGCCGGGGCACGTCGCATCACTCTGTCACAGCCACGCGATGCTAACGATAGCACTCCCGAGCTTCGACACGTCAAGAGCCCTGGCGCACGCTCGATCGCCGGCACCCTGAAATCGACAACCATCGAAGCTGAAATCGACGCCCCTCGAAGAAATCCACTGTCCGCATCTTGACGCGCCAGTGACTTCCCTCCATGGTTTTGGCCAACGCCGACCGCGTGGCCGACAAGTGTCCGCGCGGCGTCCGGCTGTCGACGACGTCATAGCCACGGACGTCCCCGACGGGCGATATACCGGCTGAATTCCGCATGCGGTGTCCGACCGCACGGCGGCCCGTCGCCTCACATTCCACTGGCCCGGCCGGCCACGTATCACCTCACGGCCACCGTCACCGGCCCGAGTCCGTGTTCAGCTCACCGCTTCTCGCCTTGTCCGTACGGCCCCGTACGGCCCCGTACGGCTGGGCATTCCCGCGGCCAGCCGTGGCCCATTCCTCCTCAGGAGCCGCTATGACTCACGCAGCGCAAGTCGACACCCCAGCAGTTCCCGCCGACGACATCCAGGACAGCAACCGCGCGCCCCTCTCCAAGGGGATGATCGGCGCGGGCTTCCTGCTGGTGGTCCTCTCCTACATGGTCAACGCGATGGACCGCCAGGTCTTCCCCCCGCTTCTGCCCAACATCCGTGCGGAGTACGGGTTCTCGCTGGAGCAGGGCGGACTGCTGGCCACCAACTTCACCCTCGGCATGGCCCTGGCCGGCCTGCCCGCGGGCTACCTGCTGGACCGCTTCCGCCGCAAGACGGTGCTGCTCGTCAGCATCGTGATCTACTCGCTGGGCACCATGGCGACGCCGCTGGCGACCGGTTTCGCCGACATGACGGTGTACCGGGTCATCTCCGGCTTCGGGGAGGGCATGCAGTCCGCCGCCATCTTCGCCGCGATCGGCGCCTTCTTCACCCATCGGCGGGGCCTGGCCTTCGGCGTCATCGGCGTGGGCTACTCCGTCGGCGTGTTCATCGCCCCGCTGATCGGCGTTCGGCTCATGAGCATGCACGGCACCTGGCACTCGCCCTTCTACCTGTTCGGCACGGCCGGCCTGCTGATCGCCGCCGCCTCCCTGTTCCTCGTGAGGACCGGCCTGACCGAGCACTCCGTGGAGAAGACGGTCGCGACCAGGACGTACGAGTACATGCCGACCTCCGCCTACAACCGCAACACCATCGCGCTGGCCGTCCACTCGGTGGTCAGCGGTGTCGCCATCTACGGCTTCCTCGGTCTCTACCCGACGTACCTGATCACCTCGCACCACTACACCGCCGAGCAGGCCGCACTCGCCATGAGCCTTCTCGGCTTCGGCGGCATGACAGCCGTCCTCGGGGGCTGGCTCGGCGACCGCGTGAACCAGCGCAGCCTGCTGATCATGAGCCTGCTGGCGGTCTCGGTGATCAGCGTGGGGATCTACGAGACGCAGGCGGGAGTCGGCGTGCAGTGCGTGTACGCCTTCCTCATGGGAGCCTTCGGACTGGGCTTCATCTACCCGAACACCAACAGCGCGATACAGAGGGCCGTCCGCCCCGAACAGATCGGACGCGCCTCCGGCCTCTTCGTCACCAGCTACTACGGAACGGCTGCGTTCTCGGGGCTGCTGTTCGCCGCCCTGGTGGACTCCTTCGGCTGGAGCCGGGCCGGGCTCCTGCAGGTCACCTTCCTGCCGCTGGTCGGCGTCGCCGCCCTGTCCTTCGTCCGCCCGTCTCAGTTCAACAACGCGGCTCGCTAGGGCCTGTGCGGATACACCGCGGGGCCTGCCCGTCGCCGAGCGGAGGGCAGGCCCCCTGGTGTGTGCCGGACGAGTGACAGGGCCTGCCGACCGCCGAGCGGAAGGCAGGCCTGTGGTGTGTACCGGACGAGCAGCACGGGCCTGCCCACCGCCGAGCGATGGACAGGCCCCTGATGAGTGCCGGCTGACGCCCGGGCTCAGACGCTCTCCGCCACGACCGGGTTGCGCAGTACGCCGATGCCCTCGATCTCGACCTCGACCTCGTCCCCGGGGCGGATCGGCCCGACCCCCGCAGGCGTACCCGTCATGATCGCGTCACCGGGCAGCAGCGTCAGGTAGCGGCTGAGGTAGCTGACCAGCTCGGGAACGGCGAGCAGCAGGTCGGCCGTGGTCGCAGACTGGGTGACGGTCCCGTTCACACGGGTCGTCAGCGAGAGTGCGGACGGGTCGAGTTCGGTCGCGATGACCGGCCCGAGGGGCGCGAAGGTGTCCTGCCCCTTCCCGATCAGGAGGGTTCCGAACTTGCTTTCCTTGCGCTGGACGATGCGGTCGCTGACGTCATTTCCGCATGTGTAGCCGAGAATGTATTCATGAGCCTCGGAAGGCTTCACATGGCGGGCTTCCTTTCCGATGACGACGACCAACTCACCTTCGAAATGGACCAGTTCACCATCGGCCGGATAGACGATGGCGTCCCCCGGCCCGATCACCGCCGTACTCGGCTTCATGAAGCACACGGGAACTTCCGGGACCTGGCGGTCGGTTTCGTCGATGTGCGAGGCGTAGTTGTAGGCGAATCCGAAGATCCGGGGCCGCTCGAGCGGCGGGAGAACGACCACGTCGCCGACTTCGTCGACCTGACCCGAGGGAGCCGACCCGGTGAAGGGATCGCCCTCGAATCTGACGATCCGGGTGTCCCCGGATTCGAGTTCCCCATAGAAATGCGCACTGCCGACGGCATACCTGACGATCCGCAAAGGAGACCTCCGCAATTGGGCAGCCGGGGTCGACTGCACGGCCCATCCAGCAGTGCTAACGTTAGCACAGTGCAGAAGCGCAGACTTGACGCTCCACCGCCCCGGCCACGGAGCGCAACGGCAGTGCTATCGTTGGCATACGGACAGTGACCGCACCAGGATCAGGCAGCTCGAGGGGGCCCGCTACGTGATCACCACCAGGGACATCGCCGAACGCCTCGGCGTCTCCGTCTCGACGGTCGGCCGGGCACTCGCCGACGACCCGCGTATCAGCGAGGAGACCAAGTTCCGGGTCCGCCAGGCCGCTTCCGAGATGGGCTACGTGGCCAACCGCGCGGCACGGATGATGCGGGGCGCGTCCAGCAACGTGGTCGCGCTGGTGATCCCGGACATTCGCAACAGCTTCTACTCGACCATCGCGCACGAGCTGTCCAAGAACATGGAGGCCGAGGGCTTCCAGTTGATGCTCTCGGAGACCGACGACGACCGGATGGTGGAGCTGCGCCACCTGCGGGAGCTCTCCGCGAACCGCGTGGCGGGCGTCATCATCGTGCCCACGGCACGCCCGCACAGCGAGTCCGTCAAGCTCCTGCGGGCCGTGCCACACCTGCAACTGCTGCGCCGCCACCCCTCGCTCGGCTCCCAGTGGTTCGGCGTGGACGACCACGAGGCGCTGCGGCAGGCCACGGCCCACCTCGTGGCCCAGGGACACACCAGGATCGCGTACCTGGGCGGCCCCGAGGAACTGCCCACGGGCGCGGAGCGTCTGCGCGGCTTCCGCAGTGCCCTGCAGGAGGGCGGCCTGCCCGACACGGCCGGCATCACGGAGCTGGGCCCGCCGTCGTCCGTGGACCACGGCCGGCTGGCAGTACGCCGGCTGCTCCAGGGACCCGACGCACCCACCGCCCTCGTACTGGGATCGATCCAGCTCACCCTCGGCGTCCTGGAGGAGCTGTCGGAACACGGCGTGAAGGTCCCCGGAGAACTGTCGGTGGTCGGGTTCGGGGACGAGCCCGGCTTCTCCTGGTGGGGGCCCGGGCTCACCACGATCGGCCTGCCGATCCAGGAGATGGCCACCGGCTGCGCACTGTGGCTGATGCGCCGGCTCAAGACCAAGCCGAGCAACGACGGCCCGTACACGTCCCTCTCCCCCGGCTCCCTGATCGTGCGCGGCAGCACCGCGCCACGCGCCGGACGGGCAGCGTCAACGTCCGACTGAAGGTGGACACGGGCGGCCACGCAGGCACGGGGGCGACGTAGGCACAGAGACAGACACAGGCGCCCGGAGCGATGCACTCCGGGCGCCTTCCTGGACGTAGGGGAACTCCGTCCGGTTTAGCCCCCCTTCCTCCCCCCAGTCCTGCCCGGCGGACCCGCGCCTGCCTGCGCTGTCCGTCCGTTCAGGAAGAGCGAAGGTCCGCCGGAGTTCTCGCCGGAGCGTGCCGGGTCATGCGAACGATAGCATTAGCCGGCAAACCGACCAAGGGGGTGCCACCCACCGCCCACCGCCCGGAAGGGAGACACCACCTCCCTCTTGACGCGAACACCGACACTACGCATGATTGCGCTATCGTTAGCATTTGCGCGCGGCGAGGTCGAAGAGAGCCGTACGACACTTCACTCGCCCCGTCGCCACTGGCCCGTCGGCCCACCGGCCACCGCCCACCGGCCCACCGATCGGGGGCCGCAGCGCGGCAATCCCCCCACGCTCGCACCACCGCGGGACCCTCACCGCACCTCGTGCCAAGGACTTCGTACCGCTGCGGGAGGCACGGACCCCGCACCGCCCCGAGAGTCCGCACCGCCCCGAGAGTCCGCACCACCCCGAGACCCCGCACCACCCCCTGACCCCGCACCACCCCGATCGTCCGAACTCCGAAAGGTTGCACCGCCATGACAGACACGCGGATCGCGAAGCTCCACGGCCGCAGGGTGTGGGACTCGCGAGGTCGGCCGACGGTCGAGGTCGAGGCCCACCTCGCGGACGGCTCGGTCGGCCGGGCCATCGCGCCGGCGGGGGCCTCGACGGGCCAGGGCGAGGCGCTCGACCTGCGCGACGGCGGCAGCCGCTTCGGCGGACTCGACGTGCACCGCGCGGTCGGCTCGGTGAACCACGAGATCGCGCCCGCCCTTCTGACCCGAGACGCGACCGACCAGGAAGCTGTCGACCGGCTGCTCGTCAACCTCGACGGAACTCCCGACCGCAGCCGTCTCGGGGGCAACGCGATCGTGGCGACGTCCATGGCGGTACTGCAGTCCGCCGCAGCGTCGGCGGGCGTACCGCTGTGGCAGCACGTGGCGGGCGGTCACCCGGTGCGTATCCCGCTGCCGGAGATCCAGATCTTCGGCGGCGGCGCCCACGCGGACCGGCGCGTCGACGTCCAGGACTTCATGGTGGTCTGCCCCGCAGCCCGCAGTTTCTCCGACGCACTGGACTGGACGGCGGAGATCTACCGGGCGGCCGGGAGCCTGATGCGCAAGGCGGGGAAGGCCCAGGGCGTGGCCGACGAGGGTGGCTTCTGGCCCGCGTTCGACTCCAACGAGGAGGCTCTGGAGACGCTGACCCTGGCCATCGAGACCGCGGGCTTCACACCCGCCACCCAGGTCGGCATCTCCCTGGACGTCGCCGCCTCGCAGTTCGGCGGCGGCGGGCGGTACACGCTCGCGCTGGACGACCGTACGTTGGACACCGAGGCGTTGATCGACATGCTGGGCGGCTGGATCGAGCGGTATCCGATCCTCTCGGTCGAGGATCCGGTGGGCGAGGACGACCACGAGGGCATGGTGGAGTTCACCCGGCGGCACGGCCGGCACTGCCAGGTGATCGGCGACGACTACCTGGTCACGAACGCCAAGCGGGTCGAGGCGGCGGCCACCGCTGGTGCGGCGAACGCCGTCCTCGTCAAGCCCAACCAGGCAGGCACCGTGACCGAGGCCTTCCAGGCCCTGCGCGCCGGAAAGGACGCCGGCTTCGGCACGATCGTCTCGGCCCGCTCCGGAGAGACGGAGGACGTCACCATCGCCCATCTGAGCGTCGGATGGGACGCGGGCCAGTTGAAGGTGGGCTCGTTCACACGCTCGGAACGCATGGCCAAGTGGAACGAGGTTCTGCGCATCGAGGAGTCCCTCGGGGAATCCGCGGAATTCAGCGGCTGGTCCGCCTTCACATTCGCCGATTCCGCGCCTTCCACCCCTTCCACACCTTCCACGTCCGAGACGTAGAAATTCCACCCAGGCCGTAGCGGTCATCGAAGTACTAAAGTCATCGAAATCCTGAGCTGTCCGGAGCACGGAGACCAGCATGCTGCCACCCGTCAATCTGCGCCCGAGTTTCAACATCACCCGAACCAGCCATGTGCGGCTCACCGTGGCCGATCTCGCCGAGAGCCGGAACTTCTATGTGAACGCCCTCGGACTCGTCGTCAGCGACGAGGACGAGCGCACCTGCTACCTCCGCGGTCTCGCCGAGGCCTGCCATCACAGCCTCGTGCTGGAGCTGGACGAGGAGGGCGCCGGTTCGTGCAGGAGGATCGGTTTCCGGGTCTTCTTCGACGAGGACCTCGACATCGCCTACGCCTGGTTCCGCGAGCGAGGGCTGCCCGCGGAATGGGTCGACCTGCCGTACCAGAGCCGTACCCTGCACGTCACCGACCCAATAGGCACCCCGCTCGAACTCTGCGCGCACATGGAGACGCGGCCGAGGCTGCACATCAGCTTCGAGCACCACAAGGGTGCCCACGCGCAGCGGCTGGACCACTTCCAGACCTTCGCGCCGAACACCTACGAGCTGACCGCGTTCTACGGCGAACTCGGCTTCCGGAACTCCGAGTACCTGGCGCACGGCGACAAGCTGCTCGGCTCGTTCATGTACCGCAAGGGCACCACCCTGGACCTGGCGCTCGTGGAGAACACCGGTCCCGCCCTGCACCACTTCGCGTACACCGTCTCCGAGAGCCGCGACATCTTCACCGCCTGCGACTGGGCGGGCATCCTCGGCTACGGCGAGGGGGTCGAGCGGGGACCGGGACGTCACGGTCCGGGCGGCATGCTCTTCACCTACCTCCGCGACCCCGACGGGCACCGCGTGGAGGTCTTCAACGCCCACTACCAGACGATCGACACCGAGATCGAGCCCGTGCGCTGGGACGCGGGGTCGCTCAGCACCAACGTCCGCTGGGGCTTCCCGGCCCTGGAGAAGTGGTATTTCGAGGCGTCGCCCTTCGTGGGGACGCCGCAGACGCCGCCCGCCGAGCTCCCGAAGCCGATGACGCTCGAGCAGTACCTGCTCGAACAGTCCGCCCGCTGACCCCTCGCTCCACACCCCTCCACACCCCTCCCCTCCACACCCCTCCCCTCCACACCCCTCTCCACCCCTCCGCACCCCGAGGAGACGCCATGGCACGAGTTCCCTACCTGCGCCGCGAGGACGCGGACGAGGCGCTGAAGCCTCTGTACGACCGGCTCGAAGCCGAACGCAAGGTACCGACGGCGAACATCTTCCTCGCCCTGACCAACGCGCCGACGCAGTTGGACGCCTTCCTGACCTACGCCAACTCGCTGCGGGCCGCCGACCTGAGCCCCAAGCTGCGTGAACTGGCCATTCTGACCGTGGGGCACGCGACCCGGTCCGCGTACGAGGTGGCGCACCACCAGTCGCACGGGCTCAAGGCCGGGCTCACGGAGGAACAGCTCGCGGCGGTGGCCGACTTCGAGTCGTCCGGTCTGTTCGACGCGACGGAGAAGGCGGTCATGCGCCTCGCCAGGGAATCCACCCTCAAGGTCGACGTCTCCGAAGAGACGTGGCGTGCCGCCGCCGCACATCTGACGGACCAGCAGATGGTCGAACTGTCGTTGTCCATCGCCTGGTACAACTCCGGCGTCCGCATCATGGGATTGCTGGACATCGACCTCGAGTCCGGTTACGCCAACCCTTTCTGATCCCGCCCCGCGCGTTTTTTGCAAGGAATTCCGAGGAGTATTTCAATGGCGAAAATGCTCGCTGCACGACTTCACGCGCTCGGTGAGCCGATGTCGGTGGACACGATCGACGTGCCCACTCCGCGGCCGACCGACGTGCTGGTGCGGGTCAAGGCGTGCGGGATCGTGCCGAACATGGCCAACGTGATCAACAACTGGCCCACGTGGTACCCGCACCAGCCGCTGCCCGAGCTTCCCGCGATCTTCGGTCTGGACCCCGCGGGCGTGGTCGAGGCGGTCGGCGAGGCGGTCCTCAACACCAAGCCCGGGGACAGGGTGTACGTGAGCCCGCTGCGGTCCTGCGGCAGCTGCCAGGTGTGCCGAGGCGGCGAGCTCAGCCGGTGCCGCTACTTCACCCTCAACGGCTACTTCAGTACGTCCCGCGACGGCCAGCGGATCTTCGACCTCTACCCGTACGGCGGCTTCTGCGAGTACATGACGGCGCCGCAGTACTCGATCGTCAACATCCCCGACAACATGACGTTCGAGCAGGCCGGCAAGCTCGGCTACATCGGCACGTCCTACGGAGCCCTCAAGCACGCGTCGGCCGGCCCCGGCCAGGTCGCGCTGATCGACGGGATCACCGGCACCCTCGGTGTGGCCTCCACCCTTCTCGCGCTGGCCTCGGGCGTCTCCAGGGTCCTCGGAACGGGCCGCAACGAGGAACTCCTCAAGCGTGTGAAGGAACTGGCCCCGGACCGGATCGAGGTCATGCGGCTGGGCGAGGGCTCCACCGGCGCGTGGGCGAAGTCCCGTACCGGGGGCGAGGGGGCGGACTTCGTCATCAGCGCCCTGGGCGCCAAGGCCCCCGTGGAGACGATGCTGGACTCCATGCAGGGTGTCCGCCGGGGCGGCAAGGTGGTCAACGTGGGGGGCGTGGCAGACCGGTTGCCCGTGGACGTGAAGTGGCTCATGGACGAGCAGGTCCAGCTGATCGGCTCCAACTGGTTCACCACCGCGCAGGGGCAGGAGATCGCCGACATGGTGGAGACGGGAGCCCTGGACCTGTCGTACCTGATCACCAAGCCCTTCCCGCTGTCCAAGGTCAACGAGGCGATCTCAGGACGCGCGACGGACCACGACGGCGGGTTCAGCAACTACGTCGTGATCCCCTGAACCGTGGATCCGGGTGAACCGCACGCGAACCCACCCCACGGCGGTCCTGTTCTGCCCTGACACCGCCGTGGGGTGTTTCATCTCAAGGGCCGTGCACACGGCCTGTGCGCTCGATCTGTGCACACGGCTTGTGGGCTCGGCCCGTGCGCTCAGCCTGTGCGCTCGTCGGCGCACAGCCTGTGGGCTCGGCCCGTGCGCTCAGCCTGTGCGCTCGTCGGCGCATGCCCGGCAGAACGGAGGAGCCGATGGAACTGCGCTGGCTGGAATCGTTCGTCACCGTCGCGGAGGAACTGCACTTCGCGCGGGCCGCGGATCGTCTGCATCTGGCGCGGTCGGCGCTCAGCGCCCAGATCAGGGCGCTGGAGTCGCACCTGGGTGTGCGACTGATCGACCGCGGCCGACGCACCCGCCCGGCGCTCACCAGTGCCGGGCAGCTGTTCCTCGACGAAGCGCGACTGACCCTCGCGCAGGTCGCCCGGGCCGAGGCGGTCGGCCGGCGGGCCGGGCGCGGTGAACTGGGGCACGCCCAGATCGCGTACGTCGCCTCGGCCGCGTTCTCCGGGGTGCTGACCGACGTCCTCACCCGCTGCGCGGCCCCCGGCACGGAACTCACGGTGCAGGTGCGCGAGCTGGAGACACCGGCCCAACTGGAGGCGCTGGCCTGCGGGGACATCGACGTCGGCTTCCTGCGCTGGCGGCCGGAGTACCCACCCGAGGTCATGGCCACCTGCCTGCTCACCGAAGAGGTCGTCCTCGCCCTGCCCGCAGGGGCGCCGCTGGCGGCGTACGAGGCGGTACCGGCGGCGGACCTGCGCGACGAGTGCTTCGTGGCCCCGCACTTCGACGAGGAGTACGGCTGCCGCGACCAGATCCTGGAAGTGGCGGAGCGCGGGGGTTTCACCCCGCTGTGCGCTCCCCCGGTACGGGACTTCATCGCGGCGCTGACCCTGGTGGGCGGCGGACTCGCGGTCTCCCTGGTCCCCGATTCACTGCGGCGGGTCCACATCCCCGGAGTGGCTTACCGCCCTCTCGCGGACGTACCGCTGACCACCCGGCTCGTGGGCGCCTACCGCAGGGGCGAACGCTCACCCGCCGTACGCGGCGTGATCCACCGCCTGCGGGAGGCCGCGGCCGCCACGGCGACGGCCGGCTGAGACCTGCACCCTCACAGATGTGGAGGGCCCCGGTCACCGCCCGTCGCCAGCAGCTTGCGGACGGCGTCGAGCGCGGAGCCGGGGCCCATGAAAGGAGACGGCGGCCTGGGCGGCCGCCGTCTCCTTCGGCCTCAGATCCCGCCCGTCAGCGGAACGCCGCCTGACCCGTGATCGCCTGCCCGACGACCAGGGTGTGCATCTCGCTGGTGCCCTCGTACGTCAGGACGGACTCCAGGTTGTTGGCGTGGCGCAGCGGCGAGTACTCCAGGGAGATGCCGTTGGCGCCGAGGATGGTGCGGCACTCCCGCGCGATGGCGATGGCCTCGCGGACGTTGTTGAGCTTGCCGACGCTGATCTGCTCGGGGCGGATGCGGTGCTGGTCCTTGAGCCGGCCCAGATGGACGGCGAGCAGTGCGGCACTGCCCAGGGACACGGTCATGTCGGCGAGCTTCTTCTGGGTGAGCTGGAACGCGCTGATCGGCTTGTCGAACTGCACGCGGGAGTCGGCGTACTCGATGGCCGCCTGGAGCGAGTCGCGGCCCGCGCCGACCGCGCCGAACAGGATGCCGAAGCGGGCCTCGTTCAGGCAGGACAACGGACCGCGCAGGCCCTCGGCGTGCGGCAGCCGGGCCGAGTCGGGCAGCCGTACGTTGTCGAAGTACAGCTCCGAGGTGATGGACGCACGCAGCGACATCTTCTGCTTGATGTCCTGCGTGGTGAACCCGGGCGTCCCGCGTGGTACGAGGAAGCCGCGGACGCCGTCCTCGGTCTGCGCCCAGACGGTGGCCACATCGGCGATGCCGCCGTTGGTGATCCACATCTTGGAGCCGTTCAGGATCCAGTCTCCCCCACCGTCACGCACGGCCCGGGTGCGCATCCCGGACGGATTGCTGCCGAAGTCGGGCTCGGTCAGGCCGAAGCAGCCGATCGCCTCACCGGCGGCGAGCCGGGGCAGCCACTCCTGCTTCTGTTCCTCCGAGCCCCACTTCCAGATGGAGAACATCGACAGCGAGCCCTGCACGGACACGAAGCTGCGGAAGCCGGAGTCGGCGGCCTCCAGCTCCAGACAGGCGAGGCCGTAGCTGACGGCGTTGGTGCCTGCGCAGCCATAGCCTTCGAGGTGCATACCGAGGACGCCCAGCTTGCCGAGTTCGGGCGCCAGTTCGCGGGCGAAGTGCGCGTTCTCGAACCACTCGCCGATGTGCGGGCGTACCCGGTCGGCGAGGAACTTCGCGACGGTGGCCTGGATCTCGCGCTCCTCGTCGGTGAGGACGGAAGCGATGTCGAGCAGTTCGAGGGGGTCCTTCATCGGCCTGCCGCTCATAGGGGGCTCCTTGTGATCATGTTTGGGTCTTCGGGTCTTCGGGGGTTCGGGGCTCAGGGGTTCGGGGGACGGAGGATCTCCTCGGTGTGCTGGCCCAGCCGTGGCGGGGGCAGCGGGTACCGCGCGGGTGTTCCGCTCAGGGTGATGGGATGGGCGACCTGGCGGGAGGGCTTGCCGCTGTCTCCGTCGGCCGCCGCGGCGGGGATCTCGACGATGCCGGGCAGGCCCAGCCGCTGGGCGAAGGCGAACGCCTCGTCGATGCCGTTGACCGGCCCGGCCGGCACTCCTGCGGCCAGCAGGACGGTCGACCAGCGGTCCGCGCCCTCGGTGCTCAGCAGCCGGGTGAGGATCTCCCGCAGCTCGGCGCGGTGGGCGACCCGGTCGGCGTTGGTGCGGAAGCGGTCCTCGAACGCCAGGCCGGGGTCCCCGAGGACCTCGGCGAGCGCCGCGAACTGCTTGTCGTTGCCCACCGCGAGGGCGATCGGGCGGTCCGCCGTCGGGAGGGTCTCGTACGGGGCGATGCTCGGGTGTGCGTTGCCCAGGCGCCCTGGGACGACACCGGCGACGGCGTACGCCGAGGCCTGGTTGACCAGGGCCGACAGCAGCGAGCCGAGCAGGTTCACCTCCACGAGCTGCCCTTCCCCGGTGGCGTCCCGGTGCCGGAGGGCCGCGAGGATGCCGAGCGAGGCGTGCAGTCCGGTGATCACGTCGACCAGGGCCACACCCGCCTTCACCGGTTCGCCGTCCATGGTGCCGGTCACGCTCATCAGGCCGCCGACGGCCTGGACGAGAAGGTCGTATCCGGGGATCGCGGCGCCCTCGCCGCTGCCGAAACCGCTGATCGAGCAGTAGATCAGTGCCGGATGCCGGGCACGGAGCTCCTGGTGGCCGAGGCCCAGCCGCTCCATCGTGCCGGGGCGGAAGTTCTCCACGACCACGTCGGACTCGGCGACCAGGGCCCGTGCCTGTTCGCGGCCGGCCTCTGTGGTCAGGTCCAGGACGACCGACCGCTTGTTCCGGTTGACGCTCAGGAAATACGTCGACGTGCCGTCGTGGTCCGCCGGGGGGTGCCAGGCCCGGGTGTCGTCCCCGGTTCCCGGCCGCTCGACCTTGATCACGTCAGCGCCGAGGTCGGCGAGGAGCATGGTGGCGTAGGGCCCCGCGAGAACCCGGGAGAAGTCGGCGATACGCAGGGCGCCCAGCGCGCCCGCGCCCCGCCCCGTCCCGTCGGGTGCACCGGCCCGTCGGTCCGGTGCGTTGTCCTGCGTGCTCACGCGCCCTCCTCAGTGATCGTTCCGCCCGACCGCGACTCCACCGGAGCCGGTTCCCGTCACCACCAGGGCGTCAGGGGCGTTGCCGGGCGGGTGACTTCGACGACGGGAAGGCCCTCGCCGCAGGGCGCGACGGCCCCTACGAGGGCCACCCGCGCATCCACCGCCACCACGAACGGCGCCGTCCCGGTGACCTGGCAGAGCAGGTTGAAGCCCTCGTCCATCGCGACGAACCATGTGTTCTGCTGGGCGTGGCCGTTACGGCGGACGACGACTCCCACGCCCGCGCTGCGTTCCCGGTCGAAAGCCAGGGACCCGCAGGCACGGCAGAACGAGCGCCGGTAGGCCGGAGTACCGCACCAGCGGCAGCGCTGGAAGAAGAGTTCACGCCGGCCCGCCGCCTCGGTGGGTTCACGGGTGTCTGTCGGGAGCATCGCGTCCTCCTGCACGCAGGTTCGCTGACCGGAAACAGGTGATCGGAATCAGGTGATCGGAATCCGATGTCCCCATCACTCTGGCCCCGCCGAGAATCACCGGTCAACGACGTGCTGACGCATCTTTGTGCGCGGAAAACGCTCCGTTCCCGAAGGTCAGAGCCCCTTTTCCGGCGTTACTCTCGTGTGTCGCCGAGGCGTGGACCCTTCAGGCTTCCGGGCTTCAGCCGGCCGCTGCAAGGACCAGTGGGAGGACCCGGTCGCTGCCTGCCTGGCGGAGCAGGCGGGCCGTGACGGCGAGGGTCCAGCCGGAGTCGGTGTAGTCGTCCACCAGCAGGACGGGGCCGGGCGAGGCAGCCAGGGCGGCGGACAGTTCGTCGGAGACGGTGAAGGCGCCGGACAGGGCGCGGAGGCGTTGGGCGGAGTTGCTGCGGCGGGCGGCGTGCGCGCCGTTCGGCCCCGTGTAGGTCAGGGTGCCCAGCAGGGGGAGGCGGCCGATGTTCGCGATGCCCTGGGCGAGGGAGCCGACCAGTTGGGGGCGGGTCAGGGACGGCACGGCCACGACTCCGGCCGGACGGGCGGAGGCGTCCGGAACGTTCGGCGCCCAACCGCCCGGGGAGCGCGCCCAGTCGGCGAGGACGGCGACCGCCGCCCGCAGGACGTCGTCGGGTACCGGACCGTCGGGCGCGTTCTCGGCCAGCAGGGGGCGCAGCCGGTTGCCCCAGCCGATGTCCGAGAGCCGCCCCAGGGCACGCCCGGTGGAGCACTGCTCCCCTGCCGGGATGCGGCCCTTGAGGTTGATGCCCAGGGCGGGCATCCCCGTCGGCCACATCCGGCGCGGCTCGACCTCCACGCCCGGGCGGTCCAGTTCCTTCGCCGCCCCCGTGAGCGTCTCGGCCGAGACGGAGGAATCGGCCCACGCCCCGGCGCAGTTGTCGCACCGGCCGCACGCCACCGCGCCCTCGTCGTCCAGCTGGAGCCGCAGGAACTCCATCCGGCACCGGGACGTGCTCACGTAGTCGCGCATGGCCTGCTGCTCGGCAGCGCGCTGCCGCGCGACCCAGGCGTACCGGTCGGAGTCGTAGACCCACGGCTCGCCGGTCGAGATCCAGCCACCCTTCACCCGCTTGACCGCGCCGTCCACGTCGAGCACCTTCAGCATGGTCTCCAGACGGGTGCGCCGTAGATCGACCACGGCCTCCAGGGCCGGCACGGACAGCGGCCGGCCCGCGTCCGCGAGGGCGGAGAGGGTCTGGCGGACCTGGGTCTCGGGCGGGAAGGCGGTGTCGGCGAAGTAGCGCCAGATGGCCTCGTCCTCCTTGCCCGGCAGCAGCAGCACATCGGCATGCTCCACCCCGCGGCCCGCACGTCCCACCTGCTGGTAGTAGGCGATCGGCGAGGACGGCGAGCCGAGGTGCACCACGAAGCCCAGGTCCGGCTTGTCGAAACCCATCCCGAGCGCCGAGGTCGCCACCAGCGCCTTGACCCGGTTCTCCAGCAGATCGACCTCGGCCTGCAGCCGGTCCGCGTTCTCCGTGCGCCCCGTGTACGAGGCCACCGGGAAACCGCGCTGCCGCAGAAAGGCGGTGGCCTCCTCGGCCGCGGCCACCGTCAGCGCGTAGATGATCCCGGATCCCGGCAGCTCGTCCAGGTGCTCGGCCAGCCAGGCCAACCGGTGCGCGGCGTCCGGCAGCCGGACCACACCCAGCCGCAGGCTCTCCCGCTCCAGCGGGCCACGCAGCACCAGGGCCTCACCGGCGCCGGTACCCAACTGCTCGGCCACATCCGCGGTGACCCTCGCGTTGGCGGTCGCGGTGGTGGCCAGCACCGGCACCCCGGCCGACAACTCGGCGAGCATCGCCCGCAGTCGGCGGTAGTCCGGCCGGAAGTCATGCCCCCAGTCGGAGATGCAGTGCGCCTCGTCGACCACCAGCAGGCCGGTCGTGGCCGCGAGCCGGGGCAGCATCTGCTCCCGGAAATCCACGGAGTTGAGGCGCTCCGGGCTCACGAGGAGAACGTCCGTCTCGCCGCGTTCGACCTCGTCGTGGATGCTGTCCCACTCCTCCGGGTTGGCCGAGTTGATGGTGCGCGCCCGGATCCCGGCCCGCTCCGCCGCCTCGACCTGGTTGCGCATCAACGCCAGCAGGGGCGAGACGATCACCGTCGGGCCGGATCCACGCCGGCGCAGCAGCGCGGTGGCGACGAAGTACACCGCCGACTTGCCCCAGCCGGTGCGCTGCACCACCAGGGCACGCCGACGCTCTTCCACCAGGGCCGACACCGCCTGCCACTGGTCCTCCCGCAGCCGGGCCGAACCCCCCGGGGCACCGACCAGCTCAGCGAGGACGGCATCGGCTTCAGTACGGAGCTCCAGGTTGTCCATGCCTCCATGCAACCCGAACCGCCGGGCGCGGGCCAGCTCACTCAGCGTGACGCAGGGATCGCCAGGGGTCCATGCGTCTACTGTGGTTCACGGCGGACGCGACGCGTGGGCGGCCGGTCGGCGCTGCGGGCACGCACGCGCCGTGCGCTGCCGGCCGATGCGTGCCTGGTCGACCGCGGGGTAGGGATATAAGCCACGCACCACCGCATAACCGTCGGTGGCCCCAATTGCTCGTTGCCGCATCCCAGTTCGACAGGAAGAATTGAGGTCCGCTCCCCGCGAGGCCCGTCCGTTGATGACGTAGGGCTCTGCTGCGGTGTGCGCTCCCCCGAATCCGACCCGCCCGCTGTGTGGGCCGTAGCCGAAGGGAGGAACGTGACCTTCGGATTCGCGCCGTCCTCGGCGGCATCGCTGTCTACGTCCGCGTCCGCCGCTTCCGCCAACCGCTTGCTCGAGCCCGCGGAGTGGGCCGCCGCGGGCATCCCGCTGCTGCGCAACCCCCGGGAAGTCGTCAGCGGGCTGCACTCACGGCATCACCCCAAGCCGGCGACGGCGATCGTGGCCGTGCTCGACCAGGACGAACGGGTCCGGGCGAGCGCCTCGTTCGTCCGGCGCGCGTCTTCTGCGGACGGCTGGATGTCCCGCAACGCGCTGCTGGCCCAGCTGCGCCGGGTGATCCCCCACGATCTGCGGCGCCGCACCCCGGTGCGCACCGCCGTGCTGCTGTACTGCCGTGAGGGCGACCAGCGCTGGACGGAGGAGGACGGCGCGTGGATGTGGGGCCTGCGGGACGCGTGCACACTGCACGGGCTGCGCTGCGGGGCGTACATCACGCTGACCCGTGACGGCTGGCAGGTCCTGGGCGAGGGCCGTGGCGGCCGCAGCCCCAACACGGACTCCTCGCCGGAGCCCTTCGCGATATCCGAGGCACCGCCGCCACTGCCCCGCACCGGCGGTGCCGCTTCCGAGGTGCTGCGCCGGGCGGCCGCCCGCTGAGAGGCCACCGGAGCCCCGCGGGCGCTCCGGACCTCGTCGGCGCCTGCGGTGGATGACAGGGCCGCCTTGCGTGCGGCATGGGCCCCGGCCTCCCATGGGCTCGCCGTACGGCCCTCCCGCCGGCTACGGCGCGCACGAACCGCCCTCGCGCCAAGCACACGACCGTCCGAGCCAGCCACATGACCGCCTGAGCCGTGCCGTACGCCCCCTTCGGCCGCACCGCACCACCGCTCCACACCACGCCAGGCGGCATCGCGGGGCGCGTCGCGGTCTCGTCCCGGCGGGCGCGCTCAGGCCCGACGGCGGCCCGCCTGCACGCCGAACACGTCGGCGCCTACGCCCCCACCGTCCGCGCATGCCAAAAGCACCGCCGTGCAGACACCCCCACGGCGGCACCCCCGTCACCCCGGGCACCCCCGCGCCCGGGCCTACGGAATCGGCTCAGACGCCCGCGCCGAGCACCGCGTTGATCTGCTGCGGGTCACCGCAGACGATCAGCAGGGCGCCGGCCCGGCCGAGGGCCAGGGGCAGAGCGGCCGCAGCCACCGTGTCGGGGCCGCCATTGAGGGCGACGACGACCACGGGGCGGGAGGTGGCCCGGCCGACGACAGCGGCGTCGGCGTAGAACACGTCGTCGCGGGCGTCGTGCTGGGCCCAGTAGGAGGTCTCACCGAAGGACAGCTCGTGGGTGGCCCACGGGTGCTGCTCGCCGGTGGTGATCACCAGCACCTCGCCGGGGGCACGCCCCGAGTCGAGGAGCAGGTCCACCGCTTCCTCGGCGGCGTCGAGGGCACCCTCGGCCGAGGCGGGGATCAGCTGAACCTGCGGGGTCGCGGAGGTCTGGGTGGCAGCGGCCGGAGTGGCCGGGCCCGAGGACTCGGGCTTGGCGGCGACCCCGTCGCGCGGCGCGCGTTGCACCGGCGGCGCGGGCCGCACAGGGCCGGGGCGACCGGGGCGCGGCGGCGCCGCGGGGCGGGGGCCGGGTACGGGGCGAGGGGTCGGCGCGGTTCGGCCACTGGCCGGAGTGGCGCGGGGACCCTGGGCACTCTCGTGAATCTGAGGCTCCTCGGGAATGAGAGGCATGGGATGTTATTTATCAAACATTGGTGCGGCTCGCGCCAGTGGGTGGCACATCAGTGCGAGCGGAATCGTCAGAAATCGAAGCCGAGCTGACCCTCGATCTCCGGAACGCTTCCGTCCGCCCAGGTGCGGGCCTTCTTGAGGTGCCGCCACTGGGGCAGCGCATCAAGATACGCCCACGACAACCGGTGGTACGGGGTGGGGCCCCGCGTCTCCAGTGCGGCCTTGTGCACGGGCGACGGATACCCGGCGTTGTCCGCAAAACCGAAGTCTGCATGGTCGATACCCAGTTCGGCCATCATTTTGTCGCGCTGAACCTTGGCGATCACCGAGGCCGCCGCGACCGCCACGCACGACCGGTCCCCCTTGATGACCGTGCGGACCTTCCAGGGGACACCGAGGTAGTCGTGCTTGCCGTCGAGGATCACCGCCTCGGGGCGGACGGGCAGGGCGTCCAGTGCGCGCACCGCGGCGAGCCGCAGCGCCGCCGTCATCCCCAGGCTGTCGATCTCCTCCGGGGAGGAGTGGCCCAGGGCGTACGACGTCACCCACTTCTCCAGTTCCACGGCGAGTTCGTTGCGCCGCTTCACGGTGAGGAGTTTGGAGTCGGTGAGGCCTTGGGGGGGTCGGCGCAGTCCGGTGACCGCCGCGCAGACGGTGACAGGACCGGCCCACGCACCGCGCCCCACCTCGTCGACACCGGCAATGATCTTCGCTCCGGTCGTGGCTCGGAGGGAGCGCTCGACGGTGTGGGTAGGTGGTTCGTACGGCATGGCGCCCTTAGCGTACGCCGCCGGGAACCCCGCGCGACACCCGGCTTCCCCCAGCAGCCACAGGGGCGTTCATCGGCTGCGCTCCGTCTCGGTCAGGGGCGCAGCAGCGGCAGCATCAGCTGGTCGATCATCTCCGCGAGATCCTGGTCGCTCCATTCGCTCGCACAAATCTTGGAGCGGTACATCATCATGGCCGGGATGGCGTCGCAGACATAGCCGTTCACCGCATCGGATCGCACTTCTCCACGCTCGATTCCGCGGTTGATGACCTCCCGGAGAAGCCTGACGGTGGGCTCGACCACCCCTCCGAAGATCACGTTGTGGAACCGCTCCACCTGACTGGGGTCGCATTCGTGAATGACTGATCGCAGAGCGAAGCCGGGGCGCGAGAACATCGCGTCGCGCGCCTGACGGCACAGCTCCAGCAGGTCCGCACGGACGCTCCCGAGGTCGGGCGCCGTATCCAGTCGCGGCAGCCCGGCCTCCAACGCGTCGGCGACGAGGTCCTCCTTGGACGGCCACCGCCGGTACACCGCGGCCTTGCCGGTCTGGGCGCCCGCGGCGACGCCCTCCATCGTCAGGCCGTTCCAACCGACCGTACCGAGTTGCTCGAGCGCGGCATCGAGAATCGCGCGTTCGAGCACGGCGCCACGCCGGCGGGGGGAGGCCGCCCGAGCGGGGGCGGCCGTCCAGCGTGAAGTAACCATCTGGGCGTCTCCAGCGAGCAGAGGGAGGGGGTGTTCCGGGGATCGGGGACGCGCCGCACGGCGACGCGCCCCATGGCGACAATGCGAGTGAACGCTTGCGTTCACTACTGGGGAGTCACTACCGTTGACGCGACAGTGAACGCGAGCGTTCACTAACGCACTTGTGGGGGACCCATAGTGACAACCTCTCAGTTGATCAATGATCAGAAGCCAGGTGCGGCCCGCAGGGAGGGTCATCCCGGCATCGCTCTCACCGTCATCGCGGCCTGCCAGCTCATGGTGGTGCTGGACGCGACGATTGTGAACATCGCTCTGCCGCACATTCAAGACGCACTCCGTTTCAGCACCACCGACCTCACCTGGGTCGTCAGCGCCTACACGCTCACCTTCGGCGGCCTGCTGCTGCTCGGCGCCCGGGCGGGGGACATCCTCGGCCGCCGACGAGTGTTCATGGCGGGCATCCTGCTCTTCACCTTCGCCTCGCTGCTGGGCGGACTCGCCCAGGAGCCTTGGCAGTTGCTGGCCGCGCGGGCCCTGCAGGGCGTGGGAGGCGCGATAGCCTCGCCCACGTCCCTGGCGCTCATCACCACCACGTTTCCCGAAGGCCCGGAACGCAACCGCGCCTTCGGCGTCTTCGCGGCCGTCTCGGCGGGCGGTGGGGCCATCGGCCTGCTGGCGGGCGGCATGCTCACCGAGTGGCTCGACTGGCGCTGGGTGCTCTTCGTCAACGTGCCCATCGGTGTACTGATCGCCGCGCTCGCACCGCTCTACATCAGCGAGTCCCAGCGACACCCCGGCCGCTTCGACATCGCGGGTGCGCTGACGTCGACGCTGGGCATGGCGTCCCTGGTCTACGGCTTCATCCGCGCGGCGGAGGAGGGCTGGCGCGACAGTCTGGCCCTCGGGTCCTTCGGGGTCGCGCTGGTGCTGCTGCTGGCCTTCGTGTTCACCGAGATGCGGGCCAAGGAGCCGATCACCCCGCTGCGGATGTTCGCCGACCGCAACCGCTCCGGCACCTACGTGATCATGCTGAGCCTCGCCGCTGCGATGTTCGGGATGTTCTTCTACATCGTGCTGTTCGTGCAGAACGTGCTGGGATACAGCCCCATCAAGTCGGGTGTGGCCTTCCTTCCCGTCACGGTCGCGATCGCGGTCGGCGCGGGGCTGTCGCAGCGGTTCCTGCCGACGCTCGGCCCCAAGCCCTTCCTGCTCGCGGGCTCGGCGCTGGTGGTCGTCGGGCTCGCCTGGCAGAGCCTGATCAGCCCGGACAGCTCGTATGCCGGCGGGGTGCTCGGTCCGATGCTGGTGTTCGGCTTCGGCATGGGACTGAACTTCGTGACCGTGACGGTCACCGCGGTCGCCGGGGTCGCGCAGCAGGACGCGGGCGCCGCGTCCGGACTGCTCAACGCCACGCAGCAGGTGGGTGGTTCGCTCGGGCTGTCCATCCTGACGACGGTCTTCGGCACGGCCGGCAAGAACGAGGCGGAGAAGCAACTCCCGGACTTCCTCGCCCATGCCTCGGCGGAGCAGAAGGCGGAGTTCGCACGGACGCACCAGCTGCCCGCCCCCTGGGGGCACGAGGTGCTCGCCCACGGCATCTCCTCGGCGTTCGTGCCCGCCGCCGCGATGGCCGCGCTGGCCCTGGTCACCGCCTGGGTGGTGATCCGGGTCCGCAAGAGCGACCTGGAAGCCCTGTCCGGCACGGCGGGTCCGATGGCCGGCTGACGGAAGGACAGGGGCAGCGCAGCGGACCGGCCCGAAGGGCTTGTCGTAGGGCGCCACGGGGGTGCGTCCACGGCGGCCGGGCCGGCCCGTGCGCCTCCAGGGGGATGGCGGCCGGCCGCCGGACACCCTGCCCGTCGCCGGCCCCACGCCCGACTGCATGCCCCATACGGCCGCCAGCACGGCGACAACCAGCCAGAAACGCATCGACACCACCCCCCGACTCCGCTCACACCCCGTCCCCGCTGGTGAGCACTCAGCCGTCACACAGCGGTTGCCAGGACAACGGACGGCCGGTCACGCAGAGTTCCCGCCGAGCACAGAGAGTTTCCAAGGCGGTCGGTGGGGTGTCAGACGGACCCCGGCACCCACTCCGGCAGTGTCTCGGTCCGCTCCACCCACGCGGCGGGCGGCGCCCCCGCCTTCCCCGCGGCGAGCACCCCGCCGACGATGGCGCAGGTCGTGTCCACGTCCCCGCCCACCTGGGCGGTCGTCCAGAACGCCTCCTCGTAGTCACCGAGGGCACGCGCGGCCGACCACAGGGCGAAGGGCACGGTGTCGTGGGCGCTCGTACGCCGTCCGCAGCCCAGGACGGCCGCCACGGTGGAGGCGTCGTCGTAGTCCAGCATGTCGCGGGCGCGTCGCAGACCCGCGCCGACGGCGCTCTTCGGGACCAGCGCGATCACGCCGTCGAGCAGTGCCTCGGCCCTGGGCGGGCCGCCGGGGGCCGCGGCCAGGGAAGCGGCGGCGGCGACCGCCATGGCGCCGACCACGGCCTCGCGGTGCTGGTGCGTGGGGTAGGCCGAGATCTCCGCCTGATGCGTCGCCTGCTCCGGGTCGTCCGCGTACCAGGCGCCCAGGGGCGCGATCCGCATGGCCGCGCCGTTGCCCCAGGACCCCTGCCCCTTGAAGAGGGCGGAGGCCAGCTCGCGCCAGTCGCCGCCTTCCCGGACCAGCCGCAGCAGCCGGTTGACCGCCGGGCCGTACCCGCGGTCGAAGTCGTGGTGCTCGGCGAAGGAGCGGGCCAGCGCGTCCTGGTCGATGCGGTGGTGGGTGGCCAGCACCGCGACCACCGAAGCGGCCATCTCCGTGTCGTCCGTCCACTGCCAGGGCGCGGGCGGCAGCTCACGCCGCTTGAGCAGCGGATAGTTCGCGGGAACGAAGAACTGCGAGCCCAGCGCGTCCCCCACCGCCAGTCCGCGCAGGGCTGCGAGGGCGCGGTCCAGGCGCCCGTCGGGTGAGGAGTCAGCGGTCATCGCCCTGCCACTCTATCCGGTGATCCCATAGGGCTCCGGGTCTCGCCAGCGTGCGAACGGCCGGTTCAGCGTGTACTTGTCGTCCTCCCCCAGAACGAGCATCCGCATCTCGGCGTTCCCCGGGTTCGCCAGCGACTCGAACTCGGCGACCGTCCAGTGGAACCAGCGCATGCAGAACAGCCGCATGGCCAGGCCGTGGGTCACCAGGAGCACGTTCGGCGGATGGTCGGGGTCCTCGAAGCTGCGGAACAGGCTCTCCAGGAACCCACCGACCCGGTCGTACACGTCAGCCCCGCTCTCCCCCTGGGCGAAGCGGTAGAAGAAGTGACCGTAGGCGTCCCGGTAGGCCTTCTGCAGCCGTACGTCGTCACGGTCCTGCCAGTTCCCCCAGTCCTGCTCGCGCAGCCGCGGCTCCTCGCGCACGCGTATGAGGTCGGGGTCGAGGTGGAAGGCCTGGAGGGTCTCGTGCGTACGGCGGTACGGGGAGACGTACACGCTGACGCGCTCCCGGCCGAACAGCTCCCGCAACTCCTTGCCGGTCTCCTCGGCCTGCCGCCGGCCCCGCGCGGTCAGCGCCAGGGCGTGGTCGGGTTCACGCTCGTAGACGGTGTCATCAACATTGCCCGTTGACTCCCCGTGCCGGACAAGGACGATGCGCCGTGGTCGTGCCATGCCGAAACCCTAGATCGGTTGACGGGTCCTGGAGCACTCGTACGGCTTCCATACGGCGTAGGTCACACAGTTCCTGCACCACAGGGCACACGGGAACGCGCGAAAACACGTCCGGACTGTCCGGATCACACCGTCCAGGTGGGCTCCAGTTCCACGATGTCGCCCGTGAGGGAGGCGATGTCGGCCTCCGTCTGGGCGCGCAGGGCGAGCCGTTCCACCCGCTCGGTGCGGTACTTGCCGTGCTCGGCCTCGGAGCGCCACATCGACAGCACCAGGAACTCGTGCCCCGGCGCCTCGGCGAACAGTCCGCGGATCATGCCGGGCGAGCCGGCCATCGCCGGGTTCCAGACCTTCTCCTGCATCAGGGTGAAGTGCTCGGCGCGTTCCTCGTGGACGCGGCACAGGGCCACTCGGAGCAGGTCGGCGTCCGTGAAGCGCGGCTCGAAGCCGGTCTTCACGTCGAAGCGGTAGTCGAACAGTCTGACCTGGGCGTCCTTGAAGGTGCCCGACTGGGCCGCGGCGAGCCGGTCGTGGGAGCGGGCCATGAAGGAGTCGTAGAAGGCACGGCTCTCCCAGAAGGCGAAGACATGCGCCACGGAGGGCCGGCCCCTGCTCCAGCCCCCGCCCTGTCCCCGAAAACCCGGCTCCCCCGGAAGCCCCGCCCACTTTCGCTGCCCCCGCTCGAAGCCGCGGCGGTCCACCACGGTGCAGCGAATCCACTTGACCAGCACCGCGCCATCGTAAGGCCAGCGGGCGTGGCGCTGGTCACTCTCCGGCCGAGAGCGGGCACGCACACGCGCGCGTGTGCGTGGCAGGATGGACAACCGGCCCAGACGGTCCGGCAGTTCGGGCCGGGGGTGAACGGGGAGACGGGTAAGGGGAGGCCTGTGAGCGGCATCAGCAAGGGGATCAGCAAGGTGGAGATCTCACTGAAGTGGGATCCGAGTCCGGCGGGGCAGCCGCCCACGGACCTGGACGTCGTCGCCGCGCCCTACCTGGCGGGCGATCCGTACGGCGACCCGGCCTACGTGGTGCACTTCGACAGCCGCTCCCCCGACGGCACCATCACGCTCAACCGGGACAGCCCGGACGGCAAGGGCTTCGGCTGGGACGAGGTCATGACCGTGGAGCTCGGCCGGCTGGACGCGCGGTACACGCGCGTGGTCGTCGGTGTGGTCATCCAGCAGCGTTCCGGACGGCGGGCGTTCGTGGACGTCCTCAACCCGGCCATCCGGATCCGTGAGGGCTACACGGTCCTGGCCGAGGACGACTTCGGTGGCGCTCTGGGGGCGACGGCCGCGACGATCGCGGAGTTCGTGCGCGACGAGGCCGGTGAGTGGTCCTTCCGCCCCGGGGTCCACGGTTACGAGGACGCCCCGGCCGACTTCGCGAGGGTCATGGGGCGGCCCCGCCCCTGACCGCGGCCCGCGCGGGCGAGCCGACACAGAAACGCCGAGGGCGGTGGAGCCGAGAACCGGCTCCACCGCCCTCACCGGGTCGGTCGATCAGCTGCAGCCGCTGGTCGAGCCGCAGCCTTCGCAGATGTAGCAGGACCCGGCCCGCTGCATCTTCGTACCGCAGGAGAAGCACAGCGGGGCGTCGGCCTGGATGCCCAGCTGCATCTCCACCAGCTCGGCGCTGGTGTGGGCCTGCTGGGGAGCGGGCTTGGCCGCCTCGGCCTCGGCCCTCGGGGTGGCGACGGCCTTCAGCTCCTGGGCGCGGGGCGCCGACTGGGCCAGGCCCTCGACGTCCACGTCCTCCTCGGCGGGCTCGTACGAACCCGTCTCCAGGTGGCGCTGACGCTCCTCGGCGGAGTGGATGCCGAGCGCGGAACGCGTCTCGAAGGGCAGGAAGTCGAGCGCCAGGCGGCGGAAGATGTAGTCGACGATCGACTGCGCCATCCGCACGTCCGGGTCGTCCGTCATGCCGGCCGGCTCGAAGCGCATGTTGGTGAACTTCGAGACGTACGTCTCCAGCGGCACGCCGTACTGGAGGCCGACGGAGACCGCGATGGAGAAGGCGTCCATCATGCCCGCGAGCGTCGAGCCCTGCTTGGACATCTTGAGGAAGACCTCGCCGAGACCGTCGTCCGGGTAGGAGTTGGCGGTCATGTAGCCCTCGGCACCGCCGACGGTGAAGGACGTGGTGATGCCGGGACGTCCCTTCGGGAGGCGCTTGCGGACCGGGCGGTACTCGACGACCTTCTCGACCGCGGTACGGATCGTGTCCTCGGTCTTCTCCGTGATCTCGGCCTTCTCCTTCTCCTTGGTCTTCGCGGAGAGGGGCTGGCCGACCTTGCAGTTGTCGCGGTAGATGGCGAGCGCCTTGACGCCCAGCTTCCAGGCCTCGAAGTAGATCTCCTCGACCTCCTCGACGGTCGCCGTCTCCGGCATGTTGACCGTCTTGGAGATGGCGCCGGAGATCCACGGCTGGATCGCGGCCATCATGCGGACGTGGCCCATCGGGGAGATGGCCCGCTCGCCCATCGCGCAGTCGAACACCTCGTAGTGCTCGTGCGCGAGACCGGGCGCGTCGATCACGTTGCCGTGGTCGGCGATGTGGGCGACGATCGCCTCGATCTGCTCCTCCTGGTAACCCAGGCGGCGCAGGGCCTGCGGGACGGTGCCGTTGACGATCTGCATCGAGCCGCCGCCGACCAGCTTCTTGAACTTCACCAGGGCGAGGTCGGGCTCGACACCGGTGGTGTCGCAGGACATCGCGAGGCCGATGGTGCCGGTCGGGGCGAGCACGGACGCCTGGGAGTTGCGGAAGCCGTTCTTCTCGCCGAGACGCAGGACGTCCTGCCAGGCCTCCGTGGCGGCGGCCCACACCGGGGAGTCCAGGTCGTCCATGCGCACGGCGATGCCGTTGGCGTCGGAGTGCTGCTTCATGACGCGGTTGTGGGCGTCGGCGTTCCGGGCGTAACCGTCGTACGGGCCGACGACCGCGGCCAGTTCGGCGGAGCGCTTGTACGCCGTGCCGGTCATCAGGGAGGTGATGGCGCCGGCGAGGGCGCGGCCGCCGTCGGAGTCGTAGGCGTGGCCGGTCGCCATCAGCAGGGCGCCGAGGTTGGCGTAGCCGATGCCGAGCTGACGGAACGCGCGGGTGTTCTCGCCGATCTTCTGGGTCGGGAAGTCCGCGAAGCAGATGGAGATGTCCATCGCGGTGATGACGAGCTCGACGACCTTGGCGAAGCGCTCGACCTCGAAGGACTGGTTGCCCTTGCCGTCGTCCTTGAGGAACTTCATCAGGTTCAGCGAGGCGAGGTTGCAGGACGTGTTGTCCAGGTGCATGTACTCGCTGCACGGGTTCGACGCGGTGATCCGGCCGGACTCGGGGCAGGTGTGCCAGTTGTTGATCACACCGTCGTACTGGATGCCCGGGTCGGCACAGGCCCACGCGGCCTCGGCGAGCTTGCGGAACAGCGCCTTGGCGTCGACCTTCTCGATGACCTCGCCGTTCATGCGGGCGCGCAGGCCGAACTCGGTGCCGTTCTCGACGGCCGTCATGAACTCGTCGTTCACGCGGACGCTGTTGTTGGCGTTCTGGTACTGGACGGACGTGATGTCGTCGCCGCCCAGGTCCATGTCGAAGCCCGCGTCACGAAGGGCGCGGATCTTCTCCTCTTCCTTCACCTTGGTGGCGATGAAGTCCTCGATGTCCGGGTGGTCCACGTCGAGGACGACCATCTTGGCGGCACGGCGGGTGGCGCCGCCGGACTTGATGGTGCCGGCGGAGGCGTCGGCGCCGCGCATGAAGGAGACCGGGCCGGAGGCGTTGCCGCCGGAGGACAGCAGCTCCTTGGAGGAGCGGATGCGGGAGAGGTTCAGGCCGGCACCGGAGCCGCCCTTGAAGATCATTCCCTCTTCCTTGTACCAGTCGAGGATCGACTCCATGGAGTCGTCGACGGACAGGATGAAGCAGGCGGAGACCTGCTGCGGCTGGGGCGTGCCGACGTTGAACCAGACGGGGCTGTTGAAGCTGAAGATCTGGTGCAGGAGGGCGTAGGCCAGTTCGTGCTCGAAGATCTCCGCGTCGGCGGGCGATGCGAAGTACTTGTGGTCCTCGCCGGCCTTCCGGTACGTCTTCACGATGCGGTCGATCAGCTGCTTGAGGCTGACCTCACGCTGCGGGGTGCCGACGGCACCGCGGAAGTACTTGCTGGTGACGATGTTGACCGCGTTCACCGACCAGAAGTCGGGGAACTCGACGCCACGCTGCTCGAAGTTGACCGAGCCGTCGCGCCAGTTGGTCATGACGACGTCACGGGACTCCCAGGCCACCTCGTCGTACGGATGCACTCCGGGGGTGGTGTGGATGCGCTCGACACGCAGTCCCTTGGTGGCCTTGGTGCCCTTCGCCCGGGTACCCCTTGCCGGACCGCTCGCCGTCTCTGTCATGCCGCCTCCCTGTACGGGCGAAAACGCCCTGAAGTGCCACGTTGTTCCCGTGACACGGTGTTCTGTCTGGTGTTGCGGGCCCCCTCACGCTGCGACCCGCAACAGGTCTTCGTCGCCGCCGCCCGGCCGGATCCGGACCTGAATCCCGGTTCCGGCCCGTCGGTCAGTCGGCGGCGTGGGCGGGCTCGGGGACCTCCACGGTCTCCCCGGTCCCGCCGTCGTCCTCCCGGCTCCCCGCACCCGCGTCCTCGCGGTCGTCGTCGTCCGCGGCGAGGCGTCCCGTCTGATCCCTGAGTTCGGCGATCGCCGCCTCGAAGTCCTCGAGCGAGTCGAACGCCCGGTAGACGGAGGCGAATCGCAGATAGGCGACGAGGTCGAGCTCCTGCAACGGGCCGAGTATGGCCAGTCCCACGTCGTGGGTGGTCAGCTCGGCGCTTCCGGTGGCCCGCACCGCCTCCTCGACCCGCTGGCCGAGCTGGGCGAGTGCGTCCTCCGTGACAGGCCGTCCCTGGCATGCCTTGCGCACACCGTTGATGACCTTGGTACGACTGAACGGCTCGGTGACTCCGGACCGCTTCACCACCATGAGCGAGCACGTCTCCACGGTCGTGAAACGACGGGAGCAGTCAGGGCACTGGCGGCGCCTGCGGATCGACGTGCCGTCGTCGGTCGTACGGCTGTCGACGACGCGGCTGTCGGGGTGCCTGCAGAAGGGGCAGTGCATGGACTCCCAACCTCCTCACAGCAGACTCATTAGCCCCAGAGGCCTCTTGGGCCCCTCGAAGCAGCCCCAAGCATAGGCGATCTCCTGGGGTGCGAAGACCCGGGGGACCACAACTTCTGGGCCACTGCCGCAATGCAACCACTACATGTGGGGATTGGCTCATACATCCATGCCATGCGCGCGTGTCGCACAAGGATGGGCATGTGCCACCGGCCCAAGCCGTCCCGCGGAGCACACCGGACGCTCACTGAGCGCGACCGCACGGCCGTATCGCCGCGCCACATACGGAGATACCGTGGGCGCCACAGGGAGAAGACGTGCGACTCCCGCACGGAGCGGGGGCCGGTCCCCGGCCGGCGGTACGCCGGATGGCAGACTGAGGCGACAACCTACGAGGTTCAACCAACCCGGCGGTGAAGGGTACAACAATCAGCCCTTTTGTCCGCCAGGCGGCGCGTTAGCCATACACCCGGACACATGCTCAGTACAGGTGAAACGCGTTTTTTCACTCGAACGTGTGTTTGGCGCAACCTTTCGAAAGCAACTACCGTTGTGCTGCAGGGAGACCATCGAGAGGGGCCGACGTGACCACCACCGCAGACAGTGCCACCATCACTGCCCAGGACCGCTCCCAGGGCCGACTCGAGCCGGTGCATGCGATGAACGAAGCCACGAATCCCGAGGCGCACAAGCGCTCACTGCCTGGCCGACCTCCAGGCATCCGGGCGGACAGTTCGGGACTCACCGACAGGCAGCGCCGGGTGATCGAGGTCATCAGGGACTCCGTGCAGCGGCGCGGCTACCCGCCGTCCATGCGGGAGATCGGTCAGGCGGTCGGCCTGTCCAGCACCTCCTCGGTCGCACACCAGCTCATGGCACTGGAACGCAAGGGCTTCCTGCGCCGGGACCCGCACCGGCCGCGCGCCTACGAGGTCCGCGGCTCCGACCAGGCGGCCTCCGTGCAGCCCACCGACACCGCGGGCAAGCCGGCCGCGTCGTACGTCCCCTTGGTCGGCCGGATCGCCGCCGGTGGCCCGATCCTCGCCGAGGAGTCGGTCGAGGACGTGTTCCCGCTCCCCCGGCAGCTCGTGGGTGACGGCGAGCTGTTCGTCCTGAAGGTCGTCGGTGACTCGATGATCGAGGCCGCGATCTGCGACGGCGACTGGGTCACCGTACGCCGCCAGCCGGTCGCGGAGAACGGCGACATCGTCGCCGCCATGCTCGACGGCGAGGCCACCGTCAAGCGCTTCAAGCGCGAGGACGGCCACGTCTGGCTCCTCCCGCACAACGCGGCCTACGAGCCGATCCCCGGTGACGACGCGACCATCCTCGGCAAGGTGGTGGCCGTTCTGCGCCGCGTCTGAGAACACGGGCGGGCGGGCCACACCGACCCGCCCCCAGACTGGGCCCCGGGATCCCTGCGCCGGTTCCGGGGCCCTGTGCTGTGCCTAGGGCCTGTTGCGAAAGTGGCGTCGTCGCCCGAAGGGCGGCCGCGCGGCGTCCGGTGCGTGCTCTCGGCGTGCCGCCCGGAAGCCCTCGTACTGGGCGTACTCGGGCTTTCGGGCGGTGCGGCGAGAGTGCGTGCCGGGCGTCGCGCGGCAGGCGCCACTTTCGCAACAGGCCCTAGCCCCGGTAACCCGTGGTCCTTACTCGGCCTTGGCCTCCGTCTGCTTCGCCACCGCGTCGATCGCCGCCAGCGACCTGCGGACCTGGTTGCGGTCCGTGGTGTACCAGAAGTCGGGCAGGGACGCCTTCAGATAGCTCCCGTACCGGGCCGTGGCCAACCGCTGGTCCAGCACGGCGACCACACCGCGGTCCCCGGACGCCCGTACGAGGCGGCCGGCGCCCTGGGCCATGAGCAGCGCCGCGTGCGTGGCGGCGACGGCCATGAAGCCGTTGCCCCCGGCCTCCTCCACCGCCTTCTGGCGGGCGCTCATCAGCGGGTCGTCGGGGCGCGGGAACGGAATCTTGTCCATGACGACCAGTTGGCAGCTGGGGCCGGGGACGTCGACGCCCTGCCACAGCGACAGCGTGCCGAAGAGACACGTCTGCGGGTCCGCCGCGAAGTTCTTGATCAGCTCACCGAGGGTCTCCTCGCCCTGGAGCAAAATCGGGAACTCGGGGATCCGGGAGCGCAGCTCCTCCGCGGCGATCTGAGCACCCCGCATCGAGGAGAACAGGCCCAGGGTGCGGCCGCCGGCCGACTGGATCAGTTCGGTGAGCTCGTCGAGCATGTCCGCGCGGTCGCCGTCGCGGGCGGGACGCGCCAGGTGCTTGGCGACGTAGAGGATGCCCTGCTTGGGGTAGTCGAACGGCGAGCCGACGTCGACGCCCTTCCACTGCGGGACGTCGTCGCCCTCCGTACCCTCCGGGGCGAGGCCCAGGGAGGCTCCGACCCCGTTGAAGTCGCCACCGAGCTTCAGTGTCGCCGACGTCAGGACGACCGAACGGTCCGTGAAGAGCTTCTCCCGCAGCAGACCGGACACGGACATGGGCGCGACGCGCAGCGAGGCGCCGAAGCGGTCATGCCGCTCGTACCAGACGACGTCCCACTCGGAGCCGTTCACGATCCGCTCCGCCACGTCGTGCACGCTCTCCACGGAGGCCAGCGCCTGCTTGCGGACGGCGTCCTCGTCCTGGACGGACTTGTCGCGGGTCGCGCCGATCCCCGAGATGACGGTGCGGGCGGCGTCGCGCAGCGCCATGAGGGCGTAGCCGAGGTCCTCCGGGATCTCCTCCAGACGGCCGGGCAGCGCCAGCTCCATCAGTCGTTCGAAGCCCTCGGCGGCGGTCTGGAGCTGATCGGCGGCCTTCTCGTTGACGAGTTTCGCCGCTCTGCGGACCGCGCGGTTGACCTGCCCCGGTGTGAGCTCGCCGGTGGCGACACCGGTGACGCGTGAGACCAGCTCGTGCGCCTCGTCGACGATCAGCACCTCGTGCTGCGGGAGGACCGGCGCGCCCTCGATGGCGTCGATCGCGAGCAGCGCGTGGTTGGTGACGACGACCTCGGCGAGCTTGGCGCGCTCGCGGGCCGTCTCGGCGAAGCACTCGGCGCCGTACGCGCACTTGGTGGCGCCCAAGCACTCCCGTGAGGACACCGACACCTGGGCCCAGGCCCGGTCGGAGACGCCCGGGGTGAGGTCGTCGCGGTCACCGGACTCGGTCTCGTCCGACCAGTCGCGCAGACGCAGCAGGTCCTGGCCCAGCTTGCTGGTGGGCGCGGCCGCCTCGAACTGGTCGAACAGGCCCTCCTCCTCGTCCTGCGGCATGCCCTCGTGCAGGCGGTGCAGGCACAGGTAGTTCGACCGGCCCTTGAGCATCGCGAACTCCGGGCGGCGGCGCAGCAGCGGGTGCAGCGCGTCGACCGTGCGCGGCAGGTCCCGCTCCACCAGCTGGCGCTGGAGGGCGAGCGTGGCCGTCGCCACGACGACCCGCTCCCCGTGCGCGAGCGCGGGCACGAGGTAGCCCAGCGACTTACCGGTTCCGGTGCCGGCCTGCACCAGAAGGTGGGAGCTGTCGTCGATGGCCTCCGCGACGGCTTCGGCCATGGTCACCTGGCCAGGGCGCTCCGTGCCGCCGACGGCGGTGACGGCAGCATGCAGGAGTTCGGGGAGTGAGGGCTTCGTCATAGCGCGACCACCCTACGACCCGGGACTGACAAACGGGTGATCACGGCGGAGGCGCGGGGTGGGATCAAGACCTTGGGCTTCTCGGTGGGATCGGATCGGGGCGGGATCTGATCGGTCGGGTCGGTACGGGACGCGCACACGTCTGCGGGCCATCACAGCAGATCGCGCTGGGACCGGTCCCTGACCATCAGGGCGGCCCGCTTGCCGGGCAGGTCGACTTCGGCGTCGTACCGGAAGCCGGCGCCGAGGAACGCGGCGACGGAGGGGACGTTGCGCAGGTCCGGCTCCGCGACGACCCGGGCGCAGGCGGGCCGGCGGGCGAGCACGTGGTCGGCGACGGCCCTGAGCAGCGTGCCGCCGAGACCCCGGCCGCGGTCGGCGACGGCGCCGATCAGGAGGTGGAGCCCGGTGTCGTGCGGCCGAGCGGGATAGTGGCGGGCCAGCGGGTCGAGGTCGGCGCGGTAGACCTCCCAGTAGCTCATCGGCGTGCCCTCCAGAACGCCGAGGCACGGGACGCTGCGTCCGTCGCCCTCGAGCTGGGCGCGCAGGTGCTCCTCGGTCGCGCTCAGCGGGCCTGCCAGGTCCCAGTAGGCCGCGACGGCGGGGTCGTTCATCCACCTGTGGACGAGGGGGAGGTCGCGCTCGACGCTGACCGGGACGAGGTGGAACCTGCCCACGGCGGTGCGGACCGGGCCCCAGCGCTCGACGTGGTCGAGCAGCTCGCCGAAGGAGGACGCGTACTCCTCCTCCCGCTGCCCCTTCCGCTCCTCCTCGATGAGCGCGAGGAACTCCTCGGGCAGTTGCAGGTCGAGAGTGTCCTCACTGTCCGAGCTGGTGGAGCTGGTCGGGCTGTCCGAGTCGGCCGTGGGAGGCACGGTGGCTCTCCTCTCTGGAGGCGGGGTGGGGCATGGTCCTCGGGCGGGATCGGGGCCGGTTCAGCTGTGCCGGTCAGCTGTGCAGCGGGTTGGCGACGGTGACGTAGACGGACTGTGTGTCCACCGGACCGACCAGTTCGTCGAGGCCGTGCAGGCGCGTCAGCAGGTTGGCCTTGCAGCGCAGGACGGGTGAGTCGAGCAGCCGGGCGGGCAGGGTGCTGCGCAGCCGGTCGGGACCGGAGGCGGCGGCCTCGAGGAAGCGGCGGAACGCGGCGAGCAGCAGCGGTTCGTCGGCGAGGCCCTGGGATCCGAACGCGCCGATGAGGCCGAGCACGTTGTTGATCGCGAGGTAGTACGTGAAGCGTTCGTCCGTGACCTCGTCGGAGACGAAGGTGTCGCTGCGCTCTCCGATGCCGGGGAGCCGGGCGGCCAGCTCCGCGCGCCGGGACTCGCGGAAGTAGTAGCCCTGGTTGTCGCGGTAGCGGCCGCCGGTGGGCCATCCTTCGCCGTCCAGCAGGAGCAGCGTGTTCTGCTGGTGCGCCTCCAGGGCGATCCCCGCCTCGCCGTCCAGCCAGAGCACGGGGCGGACGACCTGCTCCAGGTAGCGCAGGAACCACTCGGTGGCGACCGCTCCGCGGGGGCGTCCGGTGCGGGCGGCGAGGCGGGTGACGACCTCGGTCAGCCGGGAACGCAGCACGGCCGACTGTCGCCGGGGCCGCGGGGAGACGAGTCCGGCGACGCAGGAGACGTCGTCGGCCGGGGCGAACGGGTTGTGCCGGATCATCACGTCGAGCCCGGTCACGGGCGTGCCGTCCGGTCCGTCCACGGCGAGCCAGGCCGGGTCGCGGACGATGTCGAAGCCCGGGTGCGCGGCCCGCCACCGCTCGGCCAGACCGGCCCGCAGCAGGCGGTGCACCTCGACACCGCGGTGGAGTTCCTTGCGGAGGTTGTCGCGGCGCGAGTTGGTGATGCGCAGGCCCAGGGACAGCTTGAGCATGGCGGGGGCGCCGGACCGGTGCACCGTGCGTACGGAGGAGGTGGCGTGCCAGGGCGGGCCCTGCGCGCCGAGGTCGCGGAGCAGGCGGGCGTCGAGCATGGCCGCCACATCGGGCCGCTGCCGGACCTCGCGCAGTTGCCAGGGGTGCAGGGGCAGGGCGGCGTAGCCGTCGGGCAGCGGTGGCAGACCGTCGCCGGCGAGTCGTGCCGTGAGCTGGGCGGCGGGGACGGCGCGCCCGCGCTCGGTCCAGGCCGAGTCGGTGGCGAGCACAGACGGGGCGACGGACAGCCAGCGCAGGGGGAAGGAGCCCCGCGACTCGGGCGAGTACAGCCGTGCCTCCGCCTCGGAGAACCCTTCGCGGCTCTTCGGGGTCGGGTGCAGCGGGTGCCCGAGTACGAGTGCCTGTTCGGCCGCGAGGAACAGGTCGGGGCCGTCGGCGGGGCGTTCCCTGCGCTCGCTGATGAAGGTGACGGTACGGCGGAGGGAGTCGGCGACCCGGGCGACGAGGTCGGGGCCGTGACCGGGGGCGGTTGTGGTGGCCGATGTGCCGGCGGCCGCGGAAGTACGTTCACGGGACTCGCCGGCCGTCTCCCTCGCGAGCAGCGCCGCCACCATCACCGCGTCGGCCGGCGGTGACTGCGGGGGCGCGTCGGCGAGGTGCGGGAGACCGAAGCGGTGCCACCCGGTCGGGGACCAGTAGTGGACGGGGACCCGCAGGGCCGTGCCGCTGGCGGGCAGCGGGATGCGGAGGGTGCCGTCGCCGGGGGCGGGCAGTCCGGCCTCGCGGACCCAGCAGCGCAGCAGGTTCTCCACGGCGGCGGCCTGGGCCGTGGTGTACGGGTCGAGGTGTTCCAGGAGATCGGTCACGGGACCCTGCGGCCGCTCCGCCTCCGGTGCTCCCGCCTGCTGCCGGACGGCCGGAGCGGGCACCGTCCGGGGGGCGGAGGGCCCCGGAGGCGTGGTCTGGGAACGGTCGTCGTGCGTGGGGGTGAAGTTCAAGACGGTTCCTCGGGGAGTGCTTCTGGCTCGGGTGACGACGAACGGGGTGACCCCGCGGCACGGCCGCCGGGGCAGGGCGTACGTGTGTCCGCTCGGGCTCGCGGCCGGCCGTCCCGGTGTCCGCGGACCGCCGCGAGCGCGTCGACGAGCCGGTCCAGGACCGCGGCCGCCTGCTCGTCGGTGATGGTCAGCGGCGGAAGCAGGCGGACGACGCTGCCGTGTCGGCCGCCGACGTCCACAATCAGGCCCCTTCGCAGACACTCCCGCTGCACGGCGGCCGCGAGTAGGGGCGCGGCGGGGTGAGGCGCGCGCGTGGGCTGTGCCGGGCACTCGGCCTCGACCGGGCCGACGGGCGGGAGCGGGCCACCGGATCGAGGCGGGGAGCCGGGCCGAGACGCGCGCGGGGAACCCGGCCGAGACGTGGGCTCGGCATCCGGATCCACCACCTCGACCCCGATCATCAGCCCTCGCCCCCGCACCTCCCCCACCCAGGGAAACTCCCGCGTCTGCTCCCTCAGTTGGCCGAGCATCCGCGAACCGAGTCCCGCGGCCCGCTCGGCGAGACGGTGCGTGCGGACGTGGGCGAGTGTGGCCGTACCGGCGGCCAGGGCGAGTTGGTTCCCACGGAACGTGCCCGGCGAGGTGCCCGTGGAAGGGCCCGCGGAGGTGTCCGTTCGCCGCACGTCGAGGTCGTCCCGGTGCACCACCACGGCCAACGGCAGGCTCCCCCCGATGGCCTTGGAGAGCACCATCACGTCAGGTGTGACGCCGCTGTGTTCCACCGCCCAGAACGCCCCGGTCCGCCCCACGCCCGTCTGTGACTCGTCGGCGATCAGCGGAATGGACCGGTCTTCGGTGATCCGCCGCACGCGCCGCATCCAGGCGTCCGGTGCGGGGATGACGCCGCCCTCGCCCTGGACGGGTTCGAGGATGATCCCGGCCGGGTGGCGAACGTCGGAGTCGGGGTCGTCGAGGACGGACTCGGTCCAGCGGGCGGCGAGTTCGGCCCCCCGTGCGCCGCCGACACCGAACGGGCAGCGGTAGTCCTGCGGATACGGCAGGCGCGCGCCTCGTGTGTCGAACGCCCCGTCGCCGCCCGTCCCGTGGTGGGCGCCGGTGAACGCCAGGACGCCGGTGCGGCCGGTGGCGGCCCGGACCAGGTCGAAGGCGGCCTCCACCGCGTCCGTACCGGCGGGTCCGCAGAACCGTACGCGCGCGTGCCCCGCGAGTCCGGGCGGCAGGGTGTGGAACAGCTCGGTGACGAAGGCGTCCTCGACGGGCGTCGCCAGGTCGAGGACGTCCAGCGGGGCGCCGGAGTCGAGGACCTCGCGGATCGCCTCCAGGACGACGGGGTGGTTGTGGCCGAGGACGAGTGTTCCGGCGCCGGAGAGGCAGTCGAGGTAACGGCGGCCGTCGGCACCCTCGATGGTCAGTCCGCGGGCCCGCACCGGCACGATCGGCAGGGCGCGCGGGTAGGTGCGCGCGGTCGGCTCCCGCGCCGGCTGGCGCCGCGGGCTCCCCTCGGTCACGGCCACGGCTGCTCCCTCACCCACGACTCCGCCCCGCCCCGGACAGCAGGCACCCCACCGCTACAACCCCCGACGGCTCACCGGGTTACGGGTTGTTTCAAGATCCTTCCCGTGACGGAACCGTTGCCGTTCCATCGGAAGTCCCTCACAGCGAACGCATATCGTGTGTTGCCGTTCCCGGTGGTCGTGAGGCCGGCCTGAACTCGGCGTGAGATCATCCTGAGTTCCGTCGGCGGCCCATGGCCCCGGCGTCAAGTCGGTTCACCCCAGGGGGAGTCAGATCATGCGATCCATACGGCCGTCGTCCACCGCTCGTCGAGGGAGGAACGCGCGCCGCAGCACCTCCCCCGTGCTGACCGCCATAGCCCTCGCGTCGGCGCTCGCGCTCACCGCCACCGCCTGCGAGTCGGGCGACGACGCGAACGCGGACGGCCAGGCCTCCGCCACCGCCGCCGCGGGCACCGGTGACGGGAAGATCAAGATCCCGGACGACATCAAGGAACAGCTCAAAGAGCACGGGATCGACCTCGACAAGTGGAAGAACGGTGCCTGGAAGAACTGGGACAAGGACGACTGGCTGCGCGAGGCCAGGGACTACGTCAACCCGATCATCGAGGGCCTGTGGGACCCGGACCGGATGCGTGAGGCCGAGGACCCGGACAAGAGTGTCGACGACAGCGACATCTCCGGCGACCAGGGTGTGACCGACCCGGAACCGGCGCCGGTGCAGGCGAAGGCCGTTCCGGCCCAGTACCACGCCAACGTCCCCGAGGCGGGCAAGGTGTTCTTCGACTCCCCCGAGGGCACGATGGTGTGCTCGGCGACGGTCGTCGAGGACCCGGCCCACCCCGGCAAGTCCAACCTCGTCTGGACGGCGGGCCACTGCGTGCACGCGGGCAAGAAGGGCGGCTGGTACCGCAACATCGCCTTCGTGCCGTCGTACAACGACTCGGCGAAGACGGTCGCGCAGCTGAAGAACGCCACGCAGGAAGATGTCGCTCCGTACGGCGTCTGGTGGAGTGACTGGGCGAAGACCTCTCAGCAGTGGATCGAGCAGGGCGGGCAGACGGGCGGCGACGGCGCCTCGTACGACTACGCCGTCCTGCATGTGACGCCGGAGAAGGGCGGCAACGGCAAGTCGCTGGAGGAGACGGTCGGTTCGGCGCTGCCGGTGGACTTCAAGGCCCCCGCGGTGCCGAAGGTCGAGAGCATCACGGCGACCGGTTACCCGGCGGCGCCGCCTTACGACGGCGAGACGATGTTCCAGTGCCAGGACAAGCCGGGCCGGCTCTCGCTCACCACGTCCGACCCGACGATGTACCGCATCGGCTGCTCGATGACCGGAGGTTCGTCGGGCGGCGGCTGGGTCGCCACGGGCTCGAACGGCAAGCCGGCGCTGGTGTCCAACACCTCCATCGGCCCGGTGGACGCGGGTTGGCTCGCGGGCCCGCGGCTGGGTGACGTGGCCAAGGGTGTGTACGACTCGGTCAGCGACAAGTTCGCCAAGTAGCGGTCCGGCGGCGGTGAGGCGGCCGACGGGAGCCCGTGTCTCACGGGAACCTTCACCACCTCACCGCTGTTCGTCCCGAATTCGCCGGGCATAGTGGGGTGTTGCTTCCGGCGGTCTCCGCCCGGAGGCCTCTCTCCACCTGACAAGCACATGACATTCACGCGTTCCAACGGGGGAATTCGCACCATGCGTTCCACACGTACGCCCGTCGCGCCCACGCGCGGCCGGCGGCACACCCTCCTCGCCGCCACCGGCCTCGTCGCGGCCCTGGCGCTCACCGCCACCGCCTGTGGCGGCGGTGACGAGGACAAGGCCGGCGACAAGCCCGGTGCCACCACCTCCCAGGCCGCCGACGCCGGCAACGGCAAGGTCAAGGTCCCGGCCGACATCGCGGGCAAGCTCAAGGAGCACGGCATCGATGTCGACAAGTGGGCGAACGGCGGCTGGAAGGACTGGGACAAGGACAAGTGGCTCAGTGAGGCCAAGGACTTCGTCAACCCGGTGATCGAGGGGCTCTGGAAGCCCGACCGGATGACATCCGCGAAGGAGGCCAACAAGACGGTCTCCACGAAGGACGCGGCGGCCGACCAGGGCGTCAGTGACCCGGAGCCGGCCCCTGTGAAGGCCGCGGCGGAGAAGACGCCGTATCACGAGAACGCGGCCCCGGTCGGCAAGGTCTTCTTCGACTCGCCCGAGGGCGCGATGGTCTGCTCCGGCACGGTCATCAAGGACGTGAACCACCCGGGCAAGTCCAACCTCGTCTGGACGGCCGGCCACTGCGTGCACGCCGGTGGCGAGGGCGGCTGGTACCGCAACATCGTCTTCGTCCCCGCCTTCAACGACCTCGGCAAGTCCGAGGCGCAGCTGCGCAACGCCACCACCAGGGAGATATCTCCCTACGGCAACTGGTGGGCCGACTGGGCGTCGACCTCGAACGAGTGGATCCAGGGCGGCTCGGAGACGGGCGGCGCGGGTGCCGCGTACGACTACGCCGTGCTGCACGTGAAGCCGGAGCACGGGTCCAAGTCACTGGAGGAGACGCTCGGCGGGGCGCTGGACGTGGACTTCTCGGCGCCGTCCGCCGCCGAGGTCACCAAGATGGGCGCCTGGGGCTACCCGGCGGCGCCGCCGTACAACGGTCTGAAGATGTTCCGGTGCATCGACCAGCCGGGCCGGCTGTCGCTCAGCACGAGCCTGCCGACCATGTACCGCATCGGCTGCACGATGACCGGCGGTTCCTCCGGCGGCGGCTGGTTCCGGGTGGTGGACGGCAAGACCAAGCTGGTCTCCAACACCTCCATCGGCCCGGCCGACAACACCTGGCTCGCGGGCCCGCAGCTGGGCCGGGGCGCCGAGGCGCTCTACGAGAACATGAGCAAGACCTACGGCGGTCGGTGACACCCACGCCTGACCTGCCGAAGCCCCCCTCCGCGACCGGCGGAGGGGGGCTTCACGCTTGCTGGATCAGACAGCCGGCGCCGGGACGTACGGCGCGAGATCCGCCGCCAGCTCCTCGTGCACCCGCGCCTTGAGCAGCGTGCCCTCCGCGATGTGCTCGGCGGAGATCACCTCGCCCTCGTCGTGGGCACGGGCGACCAGCTTGCCGTGGGTGTACGGCACGAGCGCCTCGATCTCGACCGACGGCCTCGGCAGCTCGTCGTCGATGAGCGTCAGCAGCTCCTTGATGCCGAGGCCGGTGCGGGCCGAGACGGCGATGGCGCGCTTCTCGATCCGCAGCAGCCGCTGGAGCATCAGCGGGTCGGCCATGTCGGCCTTGTTGATCACGACGATCTCGGGTACGTCGGTGGCGCCGACGTCCCTGATCACCTCGCGCACGGCGGCCAGCTGCTCGTCCGGGTTCGGGTGCGAGCCGTCCACCACGTGCAGGATCAGGTCGGACTCGCCGACCTCCTCCATGGTGGAGCGGAACGCCTCGACCAAGTGGTGCGGCAGGTGCCGGACGAAGCCGACGGTGTCGGCCAGCGTGTACAGCCGGCCGCTCGGGGTCTCGGCCCGGCGCACGGTCGGGTCGAGGGTCGCGAACAGGGCGTTCTCGACGAGCACGCCCGCGCCCGTGAGGCGGTTGAGCAGCGAGGACTTGCCGGCGTTGGTGTAGCCGGCGATGGCGACCGACGGCACCTTGTGGCGCTTGCGCTCCTGGCGCTTGATCTCGCGGCCGGTCTTCATCTCCGCGATCTCCCGGCGCATCTTCGCCATCTTCTCGCGGATCCGACGCCGGTCCGTCTCGATCTTGGTCTCACCGGGACCACGGGTGGCGAGGCCGCCGCCCTTGCCGCCGCCCATCTGACGCGACAGCGACTGACCCCAGCCTCGCAGCCTCGGCAGCATGTACTGCATCTGCGCGAGCGCGACCTGCGCCTTGCCCTCTCGGGACTTGGCGTGCTGGGCGAAGATGTCGAGGATCAGGGCCGTACGGTCGATGACCTTGACCTTGACGACGTCTTCGAGGTGGATCAGCTGGCCGGGGCTGAGCTCACCGTCACAGATGACGGTGTCCGCGCCCGTCTCGAGGACGATGTCGCGCAGCTCGTCGGCCTTGCCGGAACCGATGTAGGTGGCCGCGTCGGGCTTGTCGCGGCGCTGGATCACGCCGTCGAGCACGAGTGCGCCCGCGGTCTCCGCCAGGGCGGCGAGCTCCGCGAGGGAGTTCTCCGCGTCCTGCACGGTCCCCGAGGTCCAGACGCCCACGAGCACGACCCGCTCCAGGCGGAGCTGGCGGTACTCGACCTCGGTGACGTCCTCGAGCTCGGTGGAGAGGCCCGCGACGCGGCGCAGTGCCGCGCGCTCGGAGCGGTCGAACTGGTCGCCGTCCCGGTCTCCGTCGATCTCGTGGCTCCAGGCGACGTCCTCTTCCATCAGGGCATCGGCCCGAAGACCTTCGGGGTAGGCGTGCGCGAAGCGCTTGGTGTCCTGGGAAGGGGAAGAAGAGGAGGTCATTGGGTCCTTACGTCGATGGGGATTCCGATGCGGCGGTTCATTGTGCTCAACGCACGAGTACCCCGGGAGATTCCCGTGTCCCGTGCCGCGCCGACCTGAAGATGGTCGCACGGGACGGGGCGTCTCGTCACCGTGTTATTTGGCGTGTGCTTTCTTGGCGGCGACCGGCTTCCAGTCGGGGTGGCCGGGCATGGGCGGGGTCTTCTCGGCGTACAGCCAGTCCTGGAAGAACCCGCGCAGGTCGTGTCCGGAGACGGTGGAGGCCAGCGCCACGAAGTCGGCCGTGCTCGCCGTGGCGTCCCGGTGGCGGCTCACCCAGGCCCGCTCCAGCTGCTCGAAGGACCTGTGGCCGATCTCCTGGCGCAGGGCGTACAGGACGAGGGCGGCACCGTCGTAGACGTTCGGCCGGAAGATGCTGATCTTGTGGCCGGGGTCGGGCGCCTTGGGCGCCGCGGGCGGTCCGCCTGCCGCGCGCCAGCGGTCGGAGGCGCCGTACGCCGCCTTCATCCGCGCCTCCATCGGCTTCTTCGCCTTCTCCTGCGCGTAGAGGGCCTCGTACCAGGTGGCGTGCCCCTCGTTGAGCCACAGGTCGGACCAGGTGCGCGGGCTGACACTGTCGCCGAACCACTGGTGGGCCAGCTCGTGCACCATGATCGACTCGACGTACCAGGCGGGGTAGGCGGGCTCGGTGAACAGCCCCTTCTCGAAGAGCGACAGGGTCTGCGTCTCCAGCTCGAAGCCGGTCGAGGCGTCGGACATGAGCAGCCCGTACGTCTCGAAGGGGTACGGGCCGACCTTGCTCTCCATCCAGGCGATCTGGTCCGGCGTCTTCTTCAGCCACGGCTCGAGGGCCTTGCGGTCCTTCCTGGGCACGACGTCCCGTACGGGCAGGGCGTGCGGGCCGCTGCGGTGCAGGACGCTGGAGCGGCCGACGGAGACCTGGGCGAGCTCGGTGGCCATGGGGTGCTGGGTGCGGTACGTCCAGGTGGTGGCTCCGCCGTCCCGGTCGACGCCGGCCGGCAGCCCGTTGGCGACGGCCGTGTAGCCGTCGGGGGCGGTGACCCGGATGGTGAACATCGCCTTGTCGGAGGGGTGGTCGTTGCACGGGAACACCAGGTGGGCGGCGTCGGCCTGGTTGGCCATGGCGAGGCCGTCCGCGGTGCGCACCCAGCCGCCGTCGCGGTCCTTGGCGGACACGGGGTCGCTGGTGTGACGCACGGTGATCCGCAGCCGGCTCCCCTCCGCCAACGGCCGAACGGGCGTCACCACCAGGTCCTCACCCGCTCCGGCGAAGGAGGCGGACTCCCCGTCGACCTCCACCGAGGTGACCTTGCCGTGGGCGAAGTCGAGGTTGACGCGCTCCAGCTCGGTGGTCGTCCGGGCGTCGATGGTGGTGACGGCCTGGAGCGGCTTGTCGTTGGCGCCCGGGTAGGTGAACGAGAGGTCGTAGGACGCGACGTCGTATCCGGGGTTGCCGAGGTGCGGGAAGAGCCGGTCGCCGACGCCGAGCGGGGCCACGGGGGCACTGGCGGCGACGAGGCAGACGGAGACGGCGGAGGCGAGGAGCGCTGCTTTCAGGTGCCTGTGGTTCCGGCGGGCCTGGGTGCGCTGGATGCGAGGGGTGAACGGCATGGACCACGGCTACCAGCGCGCGCGTGCCTCACGGTGACGACGCGCGCCCGGCCCACCCGAAAGGGTTGCTCCGCGCTGCGGGTCCACGACGGCACACACCCACGTCCACGCCCTTACGCGCTCACGACATCGCCGCGTGATGTTGCGCCCGGCCCACGTCGTACACGCCCGGTACGTTCCGCATGGCCCGCATCAGGGCCGGGAGGTGCGCCGCGTCGGGGAGTTCCACGGTGTAGGTGTGGCGCACGCGCTGCTGGCTCGGGGGTTCGACCGTGGCCGAGACGATCTCGGCGCCCTCCAGGGCCATGGCCTCGGTGAGGTCGGCCAGCAGGTGGGGGCGGCCGAACGATTCGGCGATCAGGGTGACCCGGCACTGGGAGCTGTCCCCCCAGCGCACGCCGACCTCCGCGCGCCCCGCGTTCTTCATCCGCGCCACCGCGGCGCACTCCACGCGGTGCACGGTCACCACGCCCCCGCGCACGGAGAAGGCGGTGACCTCGTCCGGCGGTACGGGCGTGCAGCAGCCGGCGAGCCTGACGGTGGCGCCCGGCTGGTCGACGACGACGTTCGCGGTGCCGGGTCGCGCGGCGGAGCCGTCGGGTGCCTCGGTCGTCCTGAAGGGTGTCCCGGCCGTCGCGTGCGCCGGGGCCGGCGTCGCGTCCGGATCCGACGCGGTCTCCTCCGTGTCCGTCCCCGTCGGCGCCGGATGCGTCGCGAGCCAGCGCTGGATGGCGATCCGGGCGGCGGGCGTGTGGGCGTGCTCCAGCCACTCCCTGGAGGGCTCGGAGGCAGGGTCCTGGCCCATGAGGAGCTGGACGGTGTCGCCGTCCTTCAGGACGGTGCTGAGCGTCGCCAGGCGACCGTTGACCCGCGCGCCGATGCAGGCGTGCGCGTCCTCGCCGTACTGCGCGTAGGCGGCGTCCACGCAGGTCGCGCCCTCGGGCAGGCCCAGTGTGCCGCCGTCGGGCCGGAAGACGGTGATCTCGCGGTCCTGGGCGAGGTCCTCGCGGAGGGTGGACCAGAAGGTGTCGGCGTCGGGGGCGGCCTTCTGCCAGTCGAGGAGGCGGGAGAGCCAGCCGGGGCGCGTGGGGTCGATGCGCTCGCCGTCGCTCGACACGGTCTGCTCCTCCGAAGGAGGAGCGTAGGGATTGCCCAGCGCGACGACGCCGGCCTCGGCGACCTTGTGCATCTGGTGGGTCCGGATGAGGACTTCCGCGACCTGGCCGTCCTCCCGGGCGACCGCGGTGTGCAGCGACTGGTAGAGGTTGAACTTGGGGACGGCGATGAAGTCCTTGAACTCCGAGACGACCGGCGTCATGCAGGTGTGAAGCTCTCCGAGCACGGCGTAACAGTCCGCGTCCTCGTTCACCAGCACGAGAATGCGCCCGAAGTCCGCTCCGCGCAGCCGGCCGCGTTTGCGGGACACGCGGTGGACGGAGACGAAGTGGCGGGGACGGATCAGGACTTCGGCCGGGATGTCGGCGTCGCGCAGCACCGCGCGCATCGCCTCGGAGAACTCGGCGAGCGGGTCGTCCGCGCGGGAGGCGTTCTCCGCGATCAGCTCGCGCGTGTGCTCGTACTCCTCGGGGTGCAGGATCGCGAAGACGAGGTCTTCCAGTTCGGTCTTGAGCGCCTGGACGCCGAGCCGTTCGGCGAGCGGGATGAGGACGTCCCGGGTCACCTTGGCGATGCGGGCCTGTTTCTCGGGGCGCATCACGCCGAGGGTGCGCATGTTGTGCAGCCGGTCGGCGAGTTTGATCGACATCACGCGGACGTCGCTGCCGGTGGCCACGAGCATCTTGCGGAAGGTCTCGGACTCGGCGGCCGCGCCGTACTCGACCTTCTCCAGCTTCGTGACGCCGTCGACGAGGTAGCGGACCTCCTCGCCGAACTGTTCCCGCACCTGATCCAGCGTCACGTCGGTGTCCTCGACCGTGTCGTGGAGCAGGGACGCCGTCAGGGTGGTCGTCTCGGCGCCGAGCTCGGCGAGGATCAGGGTCACGGCGAGCGGGTGCGTGATGTACGGCTCACCGCTCTTGCGCATCTGACCGCGGTGCGAGGACTCGGCCAGGACGTAGGCGCGGCGCAGCGGTTCGAGGTCGGCGTCCGGATAGTGGGCGCGGTGGGCCTCGACGACATGGCCGATCGCGTCGGGCAGCCGGTCACGGGAGGGCGCGCCGAGCAGCGCGACCCGCCCCAGGCGGCGCAGGTCGATCCTGGCGCGGGCCTTGCGTCGGGGCACGGCCGGCGTCATCGCGCCTGCTACCGGGCCTGGGCTCGCGGGATTCGTGGCCTCCGCACTCATGGGCACCTCCGGCTGCGTGGACCGGCGAACGGGGTGCCCCATGGCGGACACGGCTCAGGGGATGGCAACGATTCCCCCGTCCGGGCCGGTGCTTGATGCTACCGAGCCCATCACGTGCGACTGACCGCCTCTCGCCGAGCGTGAAACGGATCACCCAATCGAGCGACGGTTTTGATGTTTACGCTTTTGCGCCATATGACTTGAGACCTTACGCCCTGTCGAACCCTCGTCCGGGGCCCGGAGGTCGTCTTGCTGTACCTCAGGGGCGCCGGAACCTGGGATCCCAAGCCGCCGCCCCGGTCAAACAACCGCTTTTTCCAGCCATTCGGGGGCGATCTCACCTTCGGCGACGATCACCGCGGGACCAGTCATCTCGATCTCGCCGTCGGGCCGCTCGGTGATCACCAGGCGTCCGCCGAGGACGTCCACGGTGTACGTCGCCGGGGTTCCGGTGGCGGTCGGGTCGACACCGTCCCTGCGGGCGGCGGCCACCGCGACGGCGCACGCGCCCGTGCCGCACGAGCGGGTCTCACCGGCGCCGCGCTCGTGCACGCGCATCGCGACATGGGCCGGGCCGCGGTCGACGACGAACTCGACGTTCACCCCGTCCGGGTAGGCGGCGGCCGGGCTGAACGGCGGCGGGGTGTACAGGTGACCGGCGTGGTCGAGGTCGTCGACGAAGGCCACGGCGTGCGGGTTGCCCATGTTCACGTTCCGCGCGGGCCAGCTGCGCTCGCCGACGCTCACCGTGACGTCCCCTTCGGGGAGGCGTGCCCGGCCCATGCCGACGGTGACGTCACCCGCGGCGGAGCCGCTGATGGATGCGGTCTTGGCGATGTGCACGCTCTTCACGCCTGCGCGCGTGGCGACCGAGATGTCCCCCTCGGTGACATGCCCGGCGTGCTGGAGGTAGCGCGCGAAGACGCGCACGCCGTTGCCGCACATCTCCGCGATCGAGCCGTCGCCGTTGCGGTAGTCCATGAACCACTCCGCTTCGGCCGCCATCTCCCTGGCCTCGGGGTGCGCGGCGGACCGCACCACGTGCAGCAGTCCGTCACCGCCGATGCCCGCGCGGCGGTCGCACAGGGCGGCGACGGCGGCGGGCGGCAGGTCGATGGCGTTGTCGGGGTCCGGGACGATCACGAAGTCGTTCTCGGTGCCGTGCCCCTTGAGGAAGGCGATCCGCGTGCTCATGCCTCGATCGTACGGGGCGGGTACGACAGGGGCGGCAACCCCAGGGAGTGCGACGGGAACGGCAGCCGTACGGGCCGGACGGAGCCAAGCGCTCAGCGCAGCCGGGCCACACGCCACACGGCCAGCACGACCACCGCGGCGACCAGGACGACGTACGCCAGCACGACCCGCCAGTCGGGGCGGCGTCCGGAGCCCCGTTGGGGCAGGCCGGGCCACGTGTAACCAACGCGGCGTGCGGCCATCATTCCCCAGCCGGCCGCACAGGAACTGATCAGCAGCCCCAGCATGGCGATCACGGCGCCGCTGTCGCCGAAGTCGAAGGCCAGCGGGAAGGCGAACATCAGGGAGCCGATCGCCGCCAGGGCCACGATGGGCGCGAGCTGCCAGATCCGCAGTCGGCGCTGCGGGCGCAGCTCGACCTCGACCTCGGGCCCGCCGACGAACATCTCCTCGGGTTCGGGACCGTCGGCGGTCACACCGCCCTGGGTGTCGTCGGGCCCGTCAGGGCTCAGACGCACGTCCTCCGGCTCCAGTTCACCACCACTGATGGTGACGGGCTCGGTGTCCTGTGCGGTGTCGCGAGGGCCGGCCTCCATCGCCACGCGCCCTCCCAACTCGGACTCCACTTGGTCGATCGAAGCTCGATGATGGCACGGCACCGGAGGCACGAATGGCGGCCTGAGCGTCCCGATGCCATGACGTGATCAGGCTGTAACCGGTCGTTCGACCAATGCCAGAGCGAGGTGAGGAAGTTCCGTGAGATCCGCCGCCGCCCCACTCAACCAGTGCACCCGCGGATCGCGCCTGAACCACGAATCCTGGCGGCGCGCGAAGCGCTTGGTCGCACGGACGGTCTCGGCGCGCGCTTCGTCGTCCGTGCACTCCCCCGTCAGCGCGGCCAGCACCTGCTGGTAGCCGAGCGCGCGCGAGGCCGTACGCCCCTCGCGCAGCCCGTGCGCCGCCAGGGAGCGCACTTCCTCCACCAGTCCGGCCTCCCACATCCGGTCGACGCGGCGCGCGATGCGCTCGTCGAGCTCGGGGCGGGCGACGTCGACGCCGATCTGCAGGGTGTCGTAGACGGAGTCGTGGCCGGGGAGGTTGGCGGTGAAGGGCATGCCGGTGATCTCGATCACTTCGAGGGCGCGGACGATCCGGCGGCCGTTGCTGGGCAGGATCGCCTGCGCGGCCTCGGGGTCGGCGGCGGCCAGGCGGGCGTGCAGGGCGCCGGAGCCGCGGAGCGTGAGCTCCTCCTCCAGCCGGGCCCGGACCTCGGGGTCGGTGCCGGGGAACTCGAGGTTGTCGACGGCGCCGCGGACGTACAGGCCGGAGCCGCCGACGAGGATCGGCCAGCGGCCCTCGGCGAGCAGTGCGTCGATCCGCTCCCGGGCGAGCCGCTGGTACTCGGCGACGGACGCCGTGACGGTCACGTCCCAGATGTCCAGGAGGTGGTGCGGGACGCCGCCGCGCTCCTCGGGCGTCAGCTTGGCGGTTCCGATGTCCATCCCTCGGTAGAGCTGCATGGAGTCGGCGTTGACGACCTCGCCGCCGAGTTGCCGGGCCAGGAATACGCCCAGATCGGACTTTCCGGCCGCGGTGGGTCCGACGACGGCGATGACACGGGGGGTGGGGGGTGCACTGCTCACCGCACCAGTCTCCCAAACGTCACGCACTGCCTCGAACGAGTTACGTGACGGCACGGGCCCGAGGTCGTTGCCCGTTGCGAGGTTTCCCGCCGCCGGTTCGCAGGGGCGGCGACCCCGGCGGCGCAACCGAACGCACCGGGCGACGCGGGACTTCGTCCGCACGAGTAACGTATGGAGTTGATATGGGCGTTTTTGCGCGACTTTTCCGGAGGTCGAAGGCCTCGGAGGAGTCGAAGGTCACGGAGGCGATGTCGACCGAGGAGGCGCAGACCTCCGAGGCTCAGGCGGCCCCTACGGCGGCCGAGTCCACGGAGGAGAAGGCCGAAGCCGGCGAGCAGAGGCCGACCGGGGCGAAGGAGCCGGCCAAGGACAAGGCCGGGTCCGAGTCCGAGGGCCCTTCGGAGGAAGCCTCCGAGACCCCGGCGGTCCCGGCCACCGACGGCGTCGAGATCCCCAAGCAGCAGTCGGCGGATGAGGCGGCCGACAGCGAGACCGACGAGGGCGCCCGTACCTGACGGTCCCCGCGTGGGAAGGCGAGCCATGGGTCTGTTCCACCGCATGAAGGCCAAGCTCGGCCCGGCCAAGGGCAAGGTCTCCGACCTCGCGCAGCGCCACGAGGGGCGAGTGCACCACGGCCTCGACAAGGCCGCGAAAGTCGTCGACGACAAGACCAAGCACAAGCACAGCGGCAAGATCCAGACGGGCACCGTCAAGGCCAAGGGCGCCATGGACCGGCTCGCGCACAAGGACGGTGACACGACGAGGGGCGGCGCCACCACACCGCCGGACTCACCACCGCCGACTTCCTGAACGACACATCGATCGGCGGACGGCCGCGACCCACCGGGGCTCGCGGCCGTCCGCCGTTCCGGTGTCGGGGCGCGCCGGACCCGCTACGACCAGGCCGCCACCACGTACCCCACGCCGTAGGGCGCGTCCTCGTACAGGAGCGCGCCGGAGAGTTCCGCGCCCTCCGCCGCTCCCGCGAGCACCTGCCAGGCGGCGCGCCCCGATGCCTTCAGCTCCTGGGCCAGGTGGGGGTCCAGTGCCGCGACGGCCTCGATGTCGGCGGCGCCCAGTGCCCGCGCCACCTCCGCGTCGAAGGGTGCCGCACGTTCGTCGAGGTAGCCCGGCGCCTTCAACGTCCGGCACGCGCTGGCGTCGCCCATCACCAGCAGGGCCACCCGTCCGGCACGCGCGCCGATCTCCCGGCCGACCTCGGCGCACCGCTCGGGCTCGAGGGGTTCGCCGACGCCGAGTCCCTCGATCGGGGCGTCGGACCAGCCGGTGCGTTCCAGGAGCCACGCGGCCACGGCGAGCGAGAGCGGCAGCTCGCGTTCGGACGCGCCGCCCGGGTCGTCCCGGCCCAGCCGTACGTCCAGGTCCACGCCGAAACCGCGGAACGAGCCCCGCGCGCCCTCCGGGTGGGTGCCGCGTCGGCTCTCCTCGGCGGGGCCGACGACGACGAGCCGGTCGGGTTGGGCGGCGGCCAGCACCCCGAGCGCGTCCGTGCAGGCGGCACGCGCGGCGTCCAGCTCGGGCGCGGCCCCCGCGGCGACCTCGGGCACGAGAAGGGGCGGACAGGGGCAGACTGCGGCGGCGACAAGCATGATCGGCAGGGTAACCCCGTACGCGATCCCGCAGGCAACCGAACCGAAAGCCGCAGGTCCGGTCCGGCACCGGCGGCAGCCCCGGAGGGGACCTCAGTCGCAGCCGCAGGCGCTGCCCGTGGCGGCCGGGAGCGGCGCGGGCACGCCGACCTTGGGCAGGCCCAGCATGACTCCGGCCGGCTCGGGCGCCGTCGCTGCCTTTTCGACGTGTCGCTTCTCCCACGCGTCCCCCGCGCGCGTACGGCGCACGTCGAGGACCGCGCCCTCGGCGAGGAGGTGGTGCGGGGCGGCGTAGGTGACCTCGACGGTCACCATGTCGCCGGGGCGCACCTCCTGCTCCGGCTTGGTGAAGTGGACCAGGCGGTTGTCGGCGGCGCGGCCGGAGAGGCGGTGGGTGGCGCCGTCCTTGCGGCCCTCGCCCTCGGCGACCATGAGGTCGAGCTTGCGGCCGACCTGCTTCTTGTTCTCGTCCCAGGAGATCTCCTCCTGGAGGGCGACGAGACGCTCGTAGCGCGCCTGGACGACCTCCTTGGGGATCTGGTTCTCCATGGTGGCGGCGGGGGTGCCGGGCCGCTTGGAGTACTGGAAGGTGAAGGCCTGCGCGAACCGCGCCTCGCGGACCACGTGGAGGGTCTGCTCGAAGTCCTCCTCGGTCTCGCCGGGGAAGCCCACGATGATGTCGGTGGTGATCGCGGCGTGCGGGATGGCGGCGCGGACCTTTTCGATGATCCCGAGGTAGCGCTCCTGGCGGTAGGAGCGGCGCATCGCCTTCAGGACGGTGTCCGAGCCGGACTGGAGCGGCATGTGGAGCTGCGGCATCACGTTCGGCGTCTCGGCCATCGCGGCGATGACGTCGTCGGTGAAGTCACGCGGGTGCGGGGAGGTGAACCGGACGCGCTCCAGGCCCTCGATCGTTCCGCAGGCCCGCAGCAGCTTGCTGAACGCCTCGCGGTCGCCGATGTCGGAGCCGTAGGCGTTGACGTTCTGGCCGAGCAGGGTGATCTCGGAGACGCCCTCGGCGACCAGGGCCTCGATCTCGGCGAGGATGTCGCCGGTGCGGCGGTCCTTCTCCTTGCCGCGCAGCGCCGGGACGATGCAGAAGGTGCAGGTGTTGTTGCAGCCGACGGAGATGGAGACCCAGGCCGCGTACGCGCTCTCGCGGCGCGTCGGCAGCGTCGACGGGAATGCCTCCAGCGACTCGGCGATCTCGACCTGCGCCTCTTCCTGCACGCGCGCGCGTTCCAGCAGCACCGGCAGCTTGCCGATGTTGTGCGTGCCGAAGACGACGTCCACCCAGGGCGCCTTCTTCACGATGGTGTCGCGGTCCTTCTGCGCGAGACAGCCACCGACGGCGATCTGCATGCCGGGACGCTTCGACTTCATCGGGGCGAGGCGGCCGAGGTTGCCGTACAGCCGGTTGTCGGCGTTCTCGCGGACCGCGCAGGTGTTGAAGACGACGACGTCCGCGTCACCGTCCGCCCCCTCGGGCGCGCGCACGTACCCGGCGTCCTCGAGCAGCCCGGACAATCGCTCGGAGTCATGGACGTTCATCTGGCACCCGTAGGTGCGCACTTCGTACGTCTTGGTTCCCTGAACGTCCACCACGAGACTCCGGTCGCTGCTGCTGGTCATTCCTCAAGAGTAGGCGGTCCCGAGCAGGCCTCCGCCCAGTCTCCCGAGCCCTCCGTCACCGCTTGTCACCGACCTGTCGCAGCGGGGCACGATGGCCCGCGAACCTGGTCAGATCTCCATCACGGCGTCGCAGTCGGAGCAGACCACGGACGCGTGTTCCGCCGGATACCAGGGCCCTCCGGGGTGTTCGGAGGGCTTCCAGTCAGTAACCGTCTCCATGGCGAAGGTGTCCTTGCCGCAGAGGGTCCGCGGTCCCGTCGTACCGGGCGTGCCCGGGGCGGCGGGTGCCGCGTGCACCCTGCGGACGGGCCGCTCCGCGCCGCTCGGTGTTCCGGGGGTGGGCCGCGTGGCCGCCGGCTGGTCGAGTTCGTAGACGACGATCTCGCTCATGTCTCCACCGTAGGCGGTCCCGCCGGGGTTCCCCTTCTCTGCTGCGCGGATGGCCTACGCGGACACCTCGATGACCGAGAGCACGTTGCCGGCCGGGTCGGTGAACCACGCGATCAGCGGGCCGCCGCCGCGGAAGATGCCCTTCTCGTCGGCCTTGAGTTGGTCGTAGCGCTCGAAGCTCACGCCCCTCCTGCTCAGTTCGTCGACCGCCGCCTCGATGTCGTCGACGGGGAAGTTGAGAATCGTGAACGTCGCCGGGGTGTGGTCGGGCTTGGGGTAGACCAGGACGTTCCGGTCGCCCGCGATGTGCAGGGTCAGCAGACCGTTCTCCTCGGACACCCGCAGCCCGAGCGTCTCCGCGTAGAACTTCCTGGCCGCGTCGATGTCGTCCACCGAGAACCCGCTGAACGCCTTCGTCGAACCGAACATGATCGCCTCCCGGGTGTGGTTCCTTACGTAGGGGGGACCGCGAGCCCGCCGGAAACTCATCGGTCGCCCGCATCCGATCGGGGCCACCCCAAGTCACCAGCGCCCTCGTTCGAAGCGGAACGGCGTGAGGGCACGGGGGCGGTGGCCGGTGCGGACGTACGCGGCGAGTTTGTGGCCGGTGACCGGGCCCAGGGTGACGCCGAGCATGCCGTGGCCGGTGGCGGCGAAGGCGTTGCCGTGTCCGGGGACGCGGTCGATGACCGGGAGCCCGTCGGGGAGGAAGGGCCGCCCCCCGACCCAGGGATCGCGGATCAGACCGACCAGGTCGTCGGGGTCGTCGAACCAGCGGCCCAGGTAGTGCCGGCTGGCGAGGGCGACCGCGACGACGCGGCGCCAGTCCAGGCGGTTGTTGTTGCCGCTCAGCTCCATCGTGCCGCCGATGCGCGTGGTCGCGCCGAGCGGGGAGGCCACGGTTCTGCGTTCGCCGAAGTAGAGCGTGTGGCGGGGCGCGGGGTCGAGGTCCACCGAGAAGCTGTAGCCCTTGCCTGCCTGGAGGGGCAGCGGATGTCCCAGGGCGCCCAGCAGCTGCGAGGAGCGGGTGCCGGCCGCGATGACGACCGCCGCGCAGGGCAGGTCGCCCTGTGTGGTGCGGACCGCGGTGACGCGCCCCCCGGCGGTGCGGAACCCGAGGGTCTCCGCGTTCTCACGGACCTTCACCCCCGCCGCGGTGAGCGCGTCACCGAGGCCGCGGGCGAAGGCCTCCGGGTCGACGACGCCCTCCCCCTCGACGAGGTAGGCCGCGCGCACCCGGGGCGACAGCGCGTCGTCCAGGAGTCGGGCCTCGTCGCCCGTGACGATGTCGTCGGGAAGCGGGTAGCGGCCGTCCGCCATCTGACGCTGGAGGGCCAGGTGGTGGCGGGCCTCGGCCGCGGAGAGGAAGGCGTGGACCATGCCGGGGCGGGTGAGGGTCGTGTCCACCCCGGCCTCGCGCAGGCCGTCGAAGAGGTCGAAGGTGTCGTGGTTCAGCTCGGCGATCGCCGCGTAGCCGCGTCGGAAGGCGGCCGGTGTGCTGCTGCGCCAGAACCGCCACAGCCACCGTACGAACGCCGGGTCGGGCAGGGGCCGTAGGTACAGCGGTGAGTCAGGGCGCCCCAGGGAGCGCAGGGCGTAGCGCAGGACGCCCGGGGCGGGGACCGGTGTGGAGTGGCTGAGGCAGATCCAGCCCGCGTTGCCCCGGGACGCTCCCGAGGCAAGGCCGCGCCGTTCGACGACCTCCACCGGGAGGCCCGCCTCCGCCAGGTAGTACGCCGTGCACAGCCCCACGACGCCGCCCCCGACCACGACGACCGGCCCCTCGCCGCCGAGTGCGGCGGTCATGACGCAGACCCGTAGGAGGAGAGGAACTCCCGTGTCCTGGCCTGGGCGGGGTGGTCGAGGACGTCCCGCGCGGCGCCCTCCTCGACGATGCGGCCGCCGTCGACGAAGACGACGTGGTCGGACACCTCACGGGCGAAGGGCAGTTCGTGGGTGACCAGCAGCATGGTCATGCCGTCCGCGGCGAGTTCCCGCATCACGCTCAGGACCTCCCGGGTGGCCTCGGGGTCCAGGGAGGACGTGGGCTCGTCGAAGAGCAGCACCTCGGGCCTGAGCGCGAGGGCCCGGGCGATGGCGACGCGTTGCTGTTCCCCGCCGGAGAGCTGGTCGGGCCGGGCGAGGCCGCGATGGGCCACGCCGACCCGGCGCAGCAGCGCGACGGCCACGTCCAGCGCCTCCCGCTCGGGGACGCCGGCCTTGCGCTGGGCCAGGACGACGTTCTCGACGGCGGTGAGGTGCGGGAACAGGTGGAAGCGCTGGAAGACCATGCCGACGGTGCGGCGCAGCCGGGGCAGGTCGCGGCAGACGGTGCGGCCTCCGCTGTGCACCACTTCGCCGGCCACCTCGACCGTGCCCCGGTCGGGGAGTTCCAGCAGGTTGACGCAGCGCATCAGGGTGGTCTTGCCGCCACCGCTCTGCCCGATGACGCTCACGATGCGGCCGCGGCCGACCTCCAGGTTCACGTCGTCGAGCACCAGTCGGCCGTCGAAGGACTTGCGCAGCCCCTGGATGCGTACGACCGCGTCCGTGCGGGCCGGTGGGGCGGCCGCCGCCTTGGTGACGGGCTCGGTCATGCCGCCGCCTCCTTCCGCTCGGTGTCCGTTGTGATACCCGCGCCGAGTTCGGCCGCGAGGAGTTCCCGGGCCGCCCGCATCCGCCGTCGTCGCCACGGGGACAGGGGGACGCCCGCCCGTACCTTGCGCTCCAGGAGCAGCAGGAGCTGGGAGAGCGGGTAGCAGAGCGTGAAGTAGAGGGCGGAGATGACGAGGTACACCTCCAGCGCCCGGAAGGTGGCCGAGGTGATCAGCCGCCCCTCGGACATCAGCTCGGCGGCGGAGACGGTGACGAGCAGGGAGGTCGACTTCAGCAGGTCGACGAGCATGGTGTTGGTGCCGGGCAGGGCCTGCCGGACGGCCTGCGGCAGGACGACGTGCCCGAAGATGCCGACCCGGCCGAGGCCCAGCGCCTGTCCGGCCTCGGTCTGTCCGGCGTGCACACCGCTGATCGCGGAGCGGAAGATCTCGGACAGGTAGGCGGCGTAGAAGACGACGAGGCTGAGGCAGCCGGCGGTGAACACGTCGAGCCGGATCCCGGTGGAGGCCAGGCCGAAGTAGGTCAGGAAGATGATGGCCAGCAGGGGGACGTTCTTGAACACCTCGGTGTAGACGGCGGCGAGAGCACGCGCGGGCCACGCGCGGCTCAGCCTGAGCAGCGCGACGGCCAGGCCGAGCAGTACGGCGCCCACGAAGCTGACGGCCGTGTAGGAGAGGGTGCGGCCGAGGGCGTCGACGAGGTCGCCGCGGTAGTCGGACCAGGGGACTTGGAAGACGGCGGACAGATAGAGACCGGACATGTCATCCCCTCACTGACCGGACTGCCCGGACTGTCCGACGGACGGCGGTGTCCAGTCCTGGGGCCGGTCCACGCCGCGGCGGGCGGTGGCGACGTCGGCGGCGGGCTTCAGGAACTGCTCCGGGTCGCCGCCGTACTTCTCGACGAGCTTCGCCATCTCGCCGTTCTTGTACATGGCGTCGATCTGCGCGGAGATCGCCTGTTCCAGCTTGGTCGCCTGCTTCGGGAGGTAGAAGCCGGTCTGGTACGGCTGGAAGTACTGGTAGGCGGGCTCGGCCTTGACCTGGGCGGCGGTCGGGGGCGTCAGGTACTCCGTGCTGATCTTCAGCTCGGGCCGCTGTTTCTGGGCCGCGATGATGATCAGCGGGTCGAGGAAACCGACGTCGACGCGACCCGCGCCGAGGTCGTCGAAGACGCCGGTGGCGTCCGGGTAGGCGTGCAGCTTGGCGCCGGGCACGGACTGGATGGACTTGACCCAGACGTAGCCCTCGACGGTGCCCAGGTTCAGGCCCTTGAGGTCGTCAACCGTCTTGTACGTCTTGCCGTCGCGCACGGCCATCGCGGGGGGCGAGTAGTAGGGCGGGTCGGTGAACAGGCCCTGCTTCTGCCGGTCGGCGCTCCAGGCGACACCGCCGATGGTGATGTCCACCCGACGGGACTGGACCCCGGCGAGCATCCCGGCGAAGTCCGTGACCTGGGGTTTTATGGTGAGGCCGAGCTTCTTGGCGACGTAGGTGAGGATGTCGCCGTCCAGGCCGACGATCTTGTCGCCCTGGACGCTGGTGTAGGGGGCGTACGGCTGTACGGCCACCTTGATCACGCCGGGCGTGAGGGTGCCCAGTGCCGCGGTCCTCGCCGACACGTTCTTCGGGGCGTTGTCGCCGCCGCCGGAACCGCAGGCGGCGACCGAGGAGAGCAGGAGGATCGCGAACGAACTGCACACGAGGGAACGCACACGGATCATCGGCTTGGGCCTTCCGTCCTGGTGCTGAAGGAACCCGCCGTTTCACCGCGCTGTGCCCCCGGCGGGGATGTGATGGGCCCAAACGCTAGGGACCCGCCCGCCGGGCGTCACCGGTCACTTCGTACGAAGTTGGGGCCGAAACCGTTCGATCACCTGTACGGTGCGTCCAGCCCCAGCCCGTTTCACCCTGGTTCCCCTTACAGGAGGACGCCGTGCTGAGCCCGTCCCTCGCGCAGGAGATCGCCGCGGACACCTCCGCCGTGATCGGCTTCAACGTGCTGATCACCGACGGGGACGGCATGGTCATCGGAAGCGGCGACAGCAGCCGCGTCGGCACCTTCCACGAGGCGTCCGTCGAGGTCATCCGCACCAAGGAACCCGCCACGCACAGCGCGTCCCAGGCGCAGCTGCTGCGGGGTGTGCGCCCCGGGGTCACCCTGCCGTTGATCACCGACGGGCAGGCGGTGGGGACCGTCGGCATCACCGGCACCCCCGCCCAGGTGCGCCGCTTCGGGCTCCTGGTCAAACGCCAGACGGAGATCCTGCTGCGGGAGTCCGTGATGCTGCGCTCCCGCCTGCTCGCGGAGCGCGCCGCTGAGAAACTGCTCACCGACATCGCCTCGTACGACCCCCAGGTCGTCGAGAGCGACTTCCTGGTGTTCCGGGCCGCCGAACTCGGCTTCGACCTGCGGCTGCGACGGGTCGCGGTGGCGTTCGAGGTGACCGTGCCCGAGGGTGCCGCCCGGCGCCCGGGCGCCCCCACCCGGGACATGGCGCTGATCCGCTCGGAACTGATCCGCACGGTCCGCGAGGTCTTCGCCGACCCCCAGGACATCGTCGCGGGCACGGCCCCCGGCTGGATCGGCGTCCTGCACCGGCTCCCGGCACAGGCCTCCCCCGCCTCCCTGGCCGCCGACTGCCGACGGATCACCGACGTCATCGCCGCCCAGGACGGTCTCACCGCCCACGCCGGCGTCGGCGAGCCGGGCACCTCCGTCCGCTCCCTGCACGACTCCTACCAGGACGCCTGCGACGCGCTCCGCCTGGGCGCCCGGCTGCCGGGCCACTCCCCCGTCCATCTGATCTCCGACCTGCGCGTCCACCAGGTCATGGCCGCCGTGAGCCAGTCGGCCCGCAACCGCCTGCTCGACCTCACCACCGCCGAGCTGCGCGCCCAGCCGGACTGGCCGGCGCTGCGCGACACGATCACCGCCTGGTGCGAGTCCGGCTTCAACCTCGTCCGCGCCTCCGCGGCCCTGCACATCCACCGCAACACCGTCGTCTACCGGATGAACAAGATCGAGCAGCTCACGGGGCGGCCCCTGCGCGAGCATCGGGCCACGATGGCGCTGTATCTCGCGTGTCTGGCGGACACCGGGGCGACGCGTCCGTCGGGGGACGACGTCGCCGGATGGTGAGACTCAGGGATCCACAAGGCCCGCGCGTATCGCGTACCGCGTCAGTTCCAGGCGGTCGCGCATGCCGAGTTTGTGGAGCAGGTTGGCGCGGTGGCGTTCGACCGTCTTGGCGCTGATGTGGAGGAGCCCGCCGATCTCGCGGGAGGTGTGGCCCTCGGCGACGAGCTTGAGGATCTCCTCCTCGCGCTCGGTGATGGCGCGTTCGGGCAGGCCGTCGCCGCGGTGGAGGCGGTCCAGGTAGGAGCGGACGAGGGTGCGTTCCGCGCCCGGGTAGACGAAGGGCTCGTCGCGTACGGCCGCGCGGCACGCCTCGACCAGGTCGCGGTCGGCGACGGACTTCAGGACGTAGCCGCTGGCGCCGGCCTTGAGGGCCTCGAAGAAGTACTGCTCGTTGTCGTACATCGTGAGGATCAGCATCCGCAGGCCGGGCAGGCGTCGGGAGAGTTCGCGGGCCGCCTGCAGTCCGGTCGTGCGGGGCATGGCGATGTCCAGGACGGCCAGGTCGATGTCCCCGGCCCGGGCGCGTTCGATGGCCTCCGCCCCGTCCCCGGCCTCGGCCACGACCGTCAGGTCCGGTTCCCCGTCGAGGATCAGGCGCACTCCTCGGCGTACGAGGGTGTGGTCGTCGGCGAGCAGGACGCGTATCGGGGAGTCGGGTGTCACAGCGGGCTCCCGGCGGCTGTGCGCGGGGACACGCGGGTCCGTGCGGGCATGCGGGTCGGTGGAGACATGCGGGTCCGCGGGGACATGCGGGTGGCGCACGGGTTCATCGTCCGCCCCCGGTCGGTATGCGCAGGCGTACGTCCGTGCCCCGTCCCGGTGCCGGTTCCACGGTGAGCGCCGCGCCGATCAGGAGGGCGCGTTCGCGCATGCCGGTGAGGCCGGCGCCGTCGCTCGCGCCGTCGAGGCCCCTGCCGTTGTCACGGACGAGAAGTTCGACGCCGCCCGGGACCGTCCCGAGCCGGAGTTCGGCACGGTCGGCGCCGGCGTGCCGGACCGTGTTGGTGAGGCCCTCCTGGGCCACGCGGTAGATCACCAGTTCCGTCTCCCCGGTCAGCGCGGGCAGGTCCCCCGCGAGGTCGTGGCGCACCGTCAGCCCGGGTGCGGAGAACTCCGCGGCGAGCGAGCGCAGGGCGCTGAGCAGGCCGAGTTCCTCCAGCACGCCGGGGCGCAGGCGGCGGGCGATGCGGCGGACCTCGTCGAGGCCGGCGCGGGTGGCCTCCTGCGCCTGGGAAACCTCGTCGCACAGGGTCTCGGGGGCCCGGTCGGCCACGCGCTTGAGCTGGAGGAGGACCGCGGTGAGGGTCTGGCCGACCTCGTCGTGCAACTCCCGCGCGATGCGCCGGCGTTCACGTTCCTGCGCGGACAGCGCCCGGGCGGCGCTGGCGGCGCGCTCCGTCTCGAGCCGGTCCAGCATCGCGTTGTACGTCGTGATCAGCTCGGCCGTCTCCACCGGACCGGCGACCACGGGACGCGTTCCCGGGCGCAGCAGGTCGGCCGTGGCCATGGCGCGGCCCAGCCGCCCGAGCGGTGCGAGTCCGACGCGGAGCACGACCGCGTTGGCGGCCAGCAGCGCGGCGAGACCCACGACGACGACCAGCGCCTCGGCCGGCAGAACCGGTGTCGAGACGGTGACCGGGCCGAGGAGCAGGGCCGCGGCCACGACCAGGCCGACGGCGTTGAGGGAGAAGATCCGCCAGAACAGCGACACGTGCCCGGTCCCTCCCTTCTCCGCCCTCGCCGATCTCGTCCATGGCACCGCCCTGACCAGCCTCTCCTCCGCCCGCCCACCCCGTCCATCCGTCACAACACCCATGTCGTCACCGTACGGGGGGGATGGCAGCATGGCGACTCCGGGCACCCGATGAAGGACGCGTCGTATCGACCGCGCGTCGGACGCACGACGCGTCGGACGAACGGCGCGTCACATGAACGACGCGTCGGACGGACGGCGCGTCACATGAACGACGCGTCGACGGACGGCGCGTCACGTGAACGACGGTCACATGAACGACGAGCAAGGGGAAGAAACGTGTCTGCTCCACGCCTCCGGGCGACGCCGCTGCCGGGTATCGGGGTCCAGTACGACCTCGTGACGCGCGAACACCGCCACCTGTCCGTGGTGGCGCACCGGGACGGGACCCGCACGGTGAGCGTGTACCGGGCCGACGACCCCGACTCCTGCGCCCAGTCGCTGCGGCTGACCGGCGCCGAGGCGGGCTCGCTGATCGACGCGCTGAAGCCGTCGCACCACAGCGCGAGCCTGCTGTACACCACGGACCTGGGACTGGTCGCGGAGCGCGTCGAGGTGGCCGCGACCTCCCGCTGGAACGGGCGGGTGCTGGGCGACACCCGGATGCGTACGGAGACCGGGGCGTCGGTGGTGGCGGTGCTGCGCCGGGCGGAGGCGATTCCGTCGCCGGCGCCGGACTTCCGCCTGGCGGGCGGTGACATCCTCATCGTCATCGGCACCCGTGAGGGTGTCGACGCGGCCGCCGCGATACTCGGGCGGGAGTGATCGCGTGCACTCCGCGGTCCTGCTGATCGAGTTCGGTTCCATCATCCTCGGCCTCGGCCTGCTCGGCCGGGTCGCCGCCCGCTTCCAGTTCTCGCCCATCCCGCTCTACCTCCTCGCCGGTCTGGCCTTCGGTGAGGGCGGACTGCTGCCGCTCGGCGCGAGCGAGGAGTTCGTCGCCATCGGCGCCGAGATCGGCGTGATCCTGCTGCTGTTGATGCTCGGCCTGGAGTACACGGCGAGCGACCTGGTCTCCAACCTCAAGTCCCACTACCCGTCCGGCCTGGTCGACTGCGCGCTCAACGCCCTGCCCGGCGCCGCCGCGGCGCTGCTGCTGGGCTGGGGCCCGGTGGCCGCGGTGGTCCTGGCGGGCGTCACCTGGATCTCGTCGTCCGGGGTCATCGCCAAGGTCCTCGGCGACCTCGGCCGGGTGGGCAACCGCGAGACCCCGGTGATCCTGAGCGTCCTCGTCCTGGAGGACCTGGCGATGGCGGTGTACCTGCCCATCGTCACCGCGCTGGTGGCCGGTGTCGGTCTCGCCGCGGGCAGCGTGACCCTGGCGATCGCGCTGGGCGTCGCGGGCCTCGTGCTGTTCGTGGCGGTGCGTTACGGGCGGGTCATCTCACGGTTCGTCTCCAGCGACGACCCGGAGAAGCTGCTGCTCGTGGTCCTCGGCCTGACGATCCTGGTCGCCGGGGTCGCCCAGCAGCTCCAGGTGTCGGCCGCGGTGGGGGCGTTCCTGGTCGGCATCGCGCTGTCCGGCGAGGTCGCCGAGGGCGCGCACACCCTGCTGAGCCCGCTGCGCGACCTGTTCGCCGCGGTGTTCTTCGTCTTCTTCGGGCTGCACACCGACCCGGCCAGCATCCCTCCCGTCCTGCTGCCCGCCCTCGCGCTGGCCGTCGTGACCGCCGCGACGAAGATCGCCACGGGATACTGGGCGGCACGGCGGGCAGGGATCTCGGTCAAGGGCCGGTGGCGTACCGGCGGCGCGCTGGTGGCACGCGGCGAGTTCTCGATCGTCATCGCCGGTCTCGCCGTCACGGCCGGCATCGAGCCGTCCCTGGGACCGTTGGCCACCGCCTACGTGCTGATCCTCGTCGTCGTGGGCCCGCTGACCGCGCGATACACGGAGCCGCTCGCCGCCTGGTGGGCACGGCGACGCGCGGCCGGTACGACGGACGCGGCGACCCCTGCTCCGCCGCCCACGGAATCAGCCGGTTCACGCACCGAGGCCTCTGTGAAGGACTGACCAACCGAGGCTTCCGTCAAGGACTGACCACACGCGGGGGCGGGCGGCGTCGCCTCGTCGGCCACCGCCCGCCGCCGCGTCTCACCGCGCGCTGTCGCCCACCCACCCCTGGCGGCGCAGTACGGCCGACACGTCCGGTGCCTCGTAGTGCTCCCCCTTGAGGACCTTGCCGTCGGCGCGGCGGGCTATCCGGCCGTCGGGGCCCAGCTTGGTCATGTTGGAGCGGTGGATCTCGGCGATCACCGCGTCGAGGTCGATCCCGTGGACCAGGGCCGTGCCGTACGCCACGTACACCACGTCGGCCAGTTCGTGCGCGAGCCGGTCGAGCGGGCCGTCCACCGACACCTCGGCGACCTCCGCGGCCTCCTCGGCGAGCAACTCCCCGCGGTGGGCGGCGAGAGCCGGGGACACCTCGGTGGGCGTACTGCGGGCGTCGAGCCCGAAGGCGAGGTGGAACTGACGGACCAGGGACGCGGGCGAGGGGGGCGAGGTCGGCGAGGTCGGCGAGGTCGGCGAGGAACTCATGCCCCCGACTGTAGCGAGCGCCTGTGACAGTGCCGTCGCACCGCCGGGGCCGGGTGAGACCCGCCTCCCCTGGTCAGCAGCCCGCCCCGGCTGGCAGGATCGCGCCCATGTCCAGATCCTTCCCCCGCATCGGCAGGCGCCGGGCCCTGCAGGGTGCGGCCGCCGGTTTCGTCGCCCTCGGACTGCTGCTGTGGTGGCTGCTGCCGCTGGGCGAGGACCCGCCGAGCGGGACGATCACGGTCATGACGGGGACACCGCGCGGCGTCTACCAGGACTACGGCCGGCGGCTGCGCAACGAGCTCGGCAAGGACATGCCAGATCTGACGGTGAAGCTCCAGACCAGCGACGGCTCGCAGGAGAACGTCGCGCGCGTGGCGGCCGGCGAGGCCGACTTCGCGATCACGGCGGCCGACGCGGTGGAGACGTACGAGCTGAAGCACGGGCCCGGCGCCGACAAACTGCGCGGTGTCGCCCGTCTCTACGACGACTACGTACAGCTCGTCGTGCCACGCGACTCCGCCATCAAGTCCCTCGCGGACCTGCGGGGCAAGCGGGTGGCGATAGGGCCGCCCGAGTCCGGTGTACGGCTGATCGCCGACCGGCTGCTCGGCGCGGTGGGCATCGACGCGGAGAAGGACATCAAGCCGGAGGGCGACGGTATCGGCACGGCGCCGGGCCGGCTGCAGCGGGACGAGATCGACGCGTTCTTCTGGTCGGGGGGCCTGCCGACGGCCGGGGTGAGAACGCTTGCCAACAGCTTCTCCTTCCGGTTCGTGCCGATCGAGGCCTCCGTCGTCGCGAAGCTCCACAAGCAGGGCGACGCCACGCGGTACTACCGGGCCACCAACATGCCGGAGTCGGCCTACCCCACCATCCAGAACGGCGTCGCCGTGCCGACCATGGCGGTTTCCAACCTGCTGATCACGCGCGCGGACATGGACCCCCGGCTCACCGAATGGGTGACCCGGACCGTGATCAGGAGCCGGGACGGCATCGGACAGCACGTCCACTCCGCACAGCTCGTCGATCTGCGCACGGCGATCTACACCGACCCGCTCCAACTGCACAAGGGCGCCCGGAGCTACTACCGCTCCGTGAAGCCGTAGGAGCACCGCGGCCGCCTCGAAGGACCCGCCCCCGCTCACGCCACGGGCGCCGACCTCGGCACCCGCACGGTCACCCGCAGCCCCTGCGGTTCGTTGTGGTCGTACGTGATGGACCCACCGCCCGCCGCGAGCAGGGTCCGCGAGATGGAGAGACCGAGTCCGGAGCCCTTGATGTTCTGGTGGCGGCCGCTGCGCCAGAAGCGGTCGCCGATGCGGGCCAACTCCTCGTCGGTGAGGCCCGGCCCGCGATCGGTGACGACGACGGTCGAGGTCGTGCCGTTGGACGCGACGCCCACCTCGACACTCTGGCCCTCGGGCGTGAACTTCACGGCATTGTCGATCACCGCGTCCAGGGCGCTGGACAGCGTGACCGGGTCGGCCCAGGCGGTGGTGGGCGGGCAGTCGCCCACCAGACGGACACCCTTGGCCTCGGCGGTGGGTGCCCAGGCCGCGACGCGCTCGGCGGTCAGCGCGCCGATGTCGGTGACCCGCAGGTCGGCCTCGGTGTGCTCGGCCAGCGCCAGGTCGAGCAGGTCGTCCAGCACCTGCGCCAGTCGCTTGCCCTCGTTCTGGACGGACGCGATCTCCTCGTTGCCCTCCGGGAGTTCGTAGGCGAGCAGTTCGATGCGCAGCAGCAGCGCCGCGAGCGGGTTGCGCAACTGGTGCGAGGCGTCGGCGACGAAGGCGCGCTGCTGCTCCAGCACGTCCTCGACGTTGTCCGCCATCTCGTTGAACGACCGGGCCAGCCGCCGTAGTTCCGGCGGCCCGCTCGCCACCGCGACCCTGGACTTCAGGCGCCCGGTGGCGATGTCATGGGTCGTCGCGTCCAGTACGCGTACGGGTTTGAGCACCCATCCGGTCAGCTGGAGGGCCGCGCCGACGGCCAGCAGCATCGCGGCGATCTCACCCGCCCCGATGACCAGCCAGCCCTGCAGGATCCTCGAACGCATCTGTCCCGTGGGCGAGTCGGTGACGACGACCGCGACGACGTCACCGTCCCGGATGACGGGCGAAGCGACGACGAGACGGCCGCGCTGCCAGGGCCACACCTGCTTGGGGTCATGGCTACGACGGCTGAGGAACGCCTCGTCGAAAGCGTCCCGCACCTCGCCCTCCTCGGGGAGATACCAGTCCGTCGGCGCGTGAGCCATGGGCGTGTCGCTGCGGTAGAAGACACCGGCGCGAATGCCGTAGACCTCGTAGTAGCTGATCAGTTCGCGGCTCAGGGTCTCGCGGCGCTCGTCCGTGGGCGTGCCGGCGGACTCGCTCGGCGTGTCGGTGACGAACTGGGCGAGGGCGGCGAACCGCGCGGTGTCGTCGATCCGGTCGACGACCACCTTCTGTTGCTGCGCCCCGGCCACGCTGACGGCCAGCGGGACCCCCAGGGCGAGCAGCACGGCCGCCATCAGGACGATGAGCAGCGGAAGCAGACGTGTGCGCAAGCCGTTTCCGCCCTATCCCCGCTCACCTGTGTTCATCGGACGCCGTTGCCTTCCCTCCGACCCGATCGGGCCGGACCGACCTTACGCAGCCGGGGCGACGAGCCGGTAGCCCACGCCCCGCACGGTCTCGATCAGGGCCGGCATGCGCAGCTTGGCGCGCAGGGACGCGACGTGCACCTCCAGGGTGCGCCCGGTCCCCTCCCAGCTGGTGCGCCACACCTCGCTGATGATCTGCTCCCGGCGGAAGACCACGCCGGGGCGTTGGGCGAGGAGGGCGAGAAGGTCGAACTCCTTGCGGGTCAGTTGGACGACCGAACCGTCCACGGTGACCTGGCGCGTCGGCAGTTCGATGAGCACGGAGCCGAGGCGCAGCGCGGTGTCGACGGCCGCGGCGGGGTCCTCGTGGAGGGTGCGCCGGCTGACGGCGTGGATCCGGGCGAGCAGTTCCCCGGTGTCGTACGGCTTCACCACGTAGTCGTCGGCGCCGAGGTTGAGGCCGTGGATGCGGGAGCGCACGTCGGACCGCGCGGTGACCATGATCACCGGAGTGGCGGTGCGCTTGCGGATCTTGCCGCAGACCTCGTAACCGTCCTGGTCGGGCAGGCCCAGGTCGAGGAGGACGACGCCGAAGCCGGGGCCTTCCGGGACCAGCGCCTGGAGGGCCTCCTCGCCGCTGCGGGCGTGGGTGACCTCGAAGCCGTGCCGCTTCAGGATCGCGGACAGAGCCGCGGCGACGTGGTTGTCGTCCTCGACGAGGAGCAGTCGCATCCCGGCCCCCTCCGATTCATCAGCCGTATGGTGTCGTTATGTACAAAACGCGTGCACGCGCGCGCGTGCACTCTCGAAGTCACGCTGATTGACGACGACGTCGTCAAGTGGGTTCCGGTTCCGGGAGACTTCCGTTACCCGGCCGATATGCGCACGGGTTGCGCCCAGGTCACAAGTGCTACGACACGTGTCCGATTGCTATCGGATCGTGATGCTCAGATTCCCCTCAGATGTAATGACGCTGGTCGTACGGGGTTACTACTGTCCTGCGAAACCGAGGAGGACGGAGCCTTAGAGCGATGACCAAAGTATCGGTGGCCAAGGAGGACGCGGCCCCTACCGGCGACCTGGTCGTCCTGAAGAGCGTCAACAAGCACTTCGGCGCGTTGCACGTTCTCCAGGACATCGAGCTGACGATCACGCGTGGCGAGGTCGTCGTGGTCATCGGACCTTCCGGGTCCGGTAAGTCCACTCTGTGCCGCACCATCAACCGCCTGGAGACGATCGACTCCGGGGCGATCTCGATCGACGGAAAGCCCCTGCCCCAGGAGGGCAAGGAGCTGGCCCGGCTGCGTGCCGACGTCGGCATGGTCTTCCAGTCGTTCAACCTGTTCGCGCACAAGACCGTGCTCGAGAACGTGATGCTGGGCCAGATCAAGGTCCGCAAGGCCGACAAGAAGCAGGCCGAGGAGAAGGCTCGCTCCCTGCTCGACCGGGTCGGCGTGGGCACCCAGGCCGACAAGTACCCCGCGCAGCTCTCCGGCGGCCAGCAGCAGCGCGTCGCCATCGCGCGTGCCCTGGCCATGGACCCGAAGGTCATGCTCTTCGACGAGCCCACGTCGGCGCTCGACCCGGAGATGATCAACGAGGTCCTCGAGGTCATGCAGCAGCTCGCCCGGGACGGCATGACCATGGTCGTCGTCACCCACGAGATGGGCTTCGCACGTTCGGCCGCGAACCGCGTGGTGTTCATGGCGGACGGCCGCATCGTCGAAGAGGCCGCGCCCGACCAGTTCTTCAGCAACCCGCGCAGCGACCGTGCCAAGGACTTCCTGTCGAAGATCCTGCACCACTGACAGCGCACCTCGCGCCCCTGTCGACCTGCGTCACCCGCTCCTGACGGACCGGATCGTCATCACTCAAAGGATGTTCACCATGAAGCTCCGCAAGGTCACCGCCGCCTCGGCCGCCGTACTCGCCCTCGCCGTGACCGCCACCGCGTGCGGTTCCGACAAGAAGGACGACAGCGGCTCCGGCTCCTCCGGCGGTGGCAAGACCATCACCATCGGCATCAAGTTCGACCAGCCCGGCATCGGCCAGAAAACGCCGCAGGGTTACTCGGGCTTCGACGTCGACGTCGCCACGTACGTCGCCAAGAAGCTGGGCTACAGCGCGGACCAGATCGAGTGGAAGGAGTCGAAGAGCCAGGACCGCGAGACCATGCTCCAGCGCGGTGACGTCGACTTCATCGCCGCTTCCTACTCGATCAACCCCAAGCGCGAGAAGCTCGTCGACTTCGCGGGCCCGTACCTGCTGGCGCACCAGGACGTCCTGGTGCGTTCCGACGACAACTCGATCAAGTCGGCGGCGGACCTGAACAAGAAGAAGCTGTGTTCGGTGACCGGCTCGACGTCCGCGCAGAACATCAAGGACAAGCTGGCGCCCGACGCCCAGCTGCAGAAGTACCCGACCTACTCCGCCTGCCTGAGTGGTCTGCAGAGCGGCGCCATCGACGCGGTGACCACGGACGACTCGATCCTCGCCGGCTACGCCGCCCAGGCTCAGTTCAAGGGCAAGTTCAAGCTCGGTGGCCTGAAGATGTCCAACGAGAACTACGGCATCGGCGTGAAGAAGGGCAGCGACCTCAAGGCCAAGATCAACAAGGCCCTTGAGGAGATGGTCGCCGACAAGTCCTGGCAGCAGGCCGTGGAGAAGAACTTCGGTCCGGCGGAATACAAGTCCGAGCCGGCGCCCAAGATCGGCGACGTCAAGAGCTGAAGCATCGCCTGAGGGGTGTGCCGTCCCCGGGGACGGCACACCGGGGCGTCCCTACACGCGGAAGCACGGGAGATCGTGTTCGACTTTCTTGAGGGTTACGACCTGCTGGGGGCCTTCTGGACGACGGTGCAGCTCACTCTGCTCGCCGCCGTCGGCTCCCTGGTGTGGGGCACCCTGCTGGCCGCCATGCGCGTCGGCCCGGTGCCACTGATGCGCGGTTTCGGAACCGCCTACGTGAACATCGTGCGGAACATCCCGCTGACGGTGATCATCCTGTTCACCTCGCTGGGGCTGCACAACACCCTGGAGGTCAGCCTCGGCTCGGACAAGATCGATACGGTCAATTTCCGGTTGGCGGTGCTCGGGCTGATCGTCTACACCTCGGCCTTCGTGTGCGAGGCGCTTCGGTCCGGCATCAACACGGTGCCCGTCGGGCAGGCAGAGGCCGCCCGCGCCATCGGTCTCAGCTTCTCCCAGGTGCTGCGGCTGGTCGTCCTGCCGCAGGCCTTCCGATCCTCCGTCGGTCCGCTGGCCAACGTGCTGATCGCGCTGACCAAGAACACCACGGTGGCAGCGGCGATCGGCGTCGCCGAGGCGGCGACCCTCATGAAGACGATGGTGGAGAACGAGGCCCAGCTCATCCTGATCTCCGCGGTCTTCGCGTTCGGCTTCGTGTGCCTGACGCTGCCGACCGGACTGATCCTCGGCTGGGTCGGCAAGAAGGTGGCGGTAAAGCGATGAGTTCCGTTCTCTACGACGCCCAGGGGCCGCGTGCCAAGCGGCGCAACGTGCTCCTCACGGTGATTTTCGTGGCCGCCTTCGCGGCGGTGGCGTGGTGGGTCTACACCAGCCTCGACGAGAAGAACCAGCTGGAGTGGACTCTGTGGAAGCCGTTCTTCAGCGGCACCGAGGCCTGGTCCACGTACATCTGGCCCGGTCTGAAGAACACTCTCAAGGCCGCGGCTCTCGCCATGGTCATCGCGCTGCCGCTCGGCGCCGTCTTCGGCATCGCCCGCCTGTCGGACCACCGTTGGATCAGTGTGCCGGCCGGCGCCGTGGTGGAGTTCTTCCGGGCCATCCCGGTGCTGGTCCTGATGATCTTCGGGAACGCCCTGTTCGCCCAGTACTTCACCGTCGACCCCGACGACCGCCCCATGTACGCGGTCGTCACCGGACTCGTGCTGTACAACGCCGCGGTCCTGGCGGAGATCGTCCGGGCGGGCATCCTCTCCCTGCCCAAGGGCCAGTCGGAGGCCGCGATGGCCATCGGCCTGCGCAAGGGGCAGGTGATGCGGGTCATCCTGCTGCCGCAGGCGGTCACCGCGATGCTCCCGGCCATCGTCAGCCAGCTCGTGGTGATCGTGAAGGACACCGCGCTCGGTGGCGCTGTGCTCACCTTCCCCGAGCTGTTGTCCTCGGCCAACACGATGATCGGTTACTACGGCAACACCATCGCCAGCTTCACGGTGGTGGCCGTCATCTTCATCGCGCTCAACTTCTCCCTCACGACCTTCGCCGCCTGGCTGGAGGCCCGGCTGCGGCGCGGCCGGAAGTCCACCGGTGCGGTGGTCGGTGCCGGCGCCGTCGACGAACTGGCTGCTCCCGGCGAGCACGAGGACCTGCACAAGGGGTCCTGACCAACGCGTCGCTGAAGCCCCGCCTCAACCCTCAACGCGTGGAGCCCGGCAGTCCCTCCGACTGCCGGGCTCAATGCTGTCGTGCGACGGTCGCATGAGCGAAGTCGATCAAGTCCCCGAGCGCATTCATGTAGCCGTCGACCGCGCCAGCCTGCGTACGACGACCCCCAGTATCTGGTGTGTGGGGCACGGACCGTGCTGTTTGGAATCGACGCTGCGTGGGTTGTCTCCGATCACCATGATGTGACCGTCCGGCACCACGCCGTCCTTCTTCACCTGTTCCGGATACCGCTCACCGCTCAGTGCGACGGCACGCTTGATATACCAGCGATGGACTTGCACATCGCGGTCCACCAGAGGTTTCCTCCCCCACCCCGTTTCGATGTCGGGGCGTACCACGACGACGATGCGCCCCTTTCGCAGCCCCCGAGTGCCGCGGCGGATCAGCACCCGGTCTCCGGTCTCGAATGTGGGGCTCATACTGAGGCCGTTCACTGTGACCGCGACAAAGCTGCGCTGAATCCAGAAGACACCGATCGCGGCCACCAGCAGGGACATTGCGACGACCACCAACCAGAGCACCCCTCATCACCGTCTCTCTCGTCAAGCCGTGGAATCCACGTAATCCGACGCCTGAAGGGAAAAGAGTCGCGAGTATTCCCCGTGCTGTTCCATCAGATCATCATGGGTGCCCTCTTCCACAACCTGTCCGTGCTGGATGACGACGATTGTGTCGGCATGCCGAACACTGCCCAAACGATGTGAGATGAGCACACTCGTGGCATTGGCTCGGTACTTCCGCAGCTGCTCATGGACTTCCTGCTCGGCAGCCGCGTCCAGACCCGAACTGGGCTCGTCGAGGATGAGCAGGTCCCGCCTGCTGCGGATCAGCGCCCGGGCCAGGGCGATACGCTGCCACTGCCCGCCGGACAGCGTGACGCCATGCTCCTGCTCACCCGACTCGTCTTCCTGATAGAAGACCCTCGACAGCATGGTTTGGTAGCCGCGGGGAAGGCCGGCGACGTGGGCGTGGATTCCTGCTTCTTCGGCAGCCGCACGGATTTCCTGCTGATCGTCGAGGAACTTCAGATCGCCGATGGCGATGTTTTCGGATACGGACAGGTCGTAACAGGTGAAATCCTGGAAGACAGCACTGATGCGGTCGCGCAGATCGGCCGTCTCGACATCACGGATGTCCACACCGTCCCAGGTGATGCGCCCCTTCGTCGGGTCGTACATGCGGCACAGCAACTTCACGAGCGTGCTTTTGCCGGCTCCGTTGAGACCGACCAGGGCGAGTGAGTGGCCGTAGGGAATGGTCAGCGTGACGCCGCGCAGTACCCACGGTCCGTCGTCCCGGTAACGGAACCAGACGTCCTCGAGCCGGATACCGCGCCGCAGCGACGGGAGTTCTCGCGGCTCAGCGGGTCTCGGCAGGTCGGACTCACCGTTGCTCACTTCTTGGTAGTGCCCGAAGATCAGGAGTGAGTGATAGGCGGCAGTGGCATCGGCGATGGCGCCGCCGAGTGCGCTCTGCACACCCGCGACCGCGGCGATGAACGCGGACACATCACCGATGCTGAACTCACCTCTGGTCGCCGCCATGACGATCCAGACGAGACCGCAGGCCGCGACCACAGCGCTGAGCGTGGACAGGGGAACATGCCGCGCGACCGTTTTGCGGTCGAGCTGTTCTTCGGCCCGGTTGATCTCCTTCGTTTCATCACGCATGCGCTCCAGCAGGAATCGGCCGGTCCCGAAGAGGCGGGTTTCCTTCACCGCGTCCAAGTCGAAGAGCAGGCGTTGATAAAAGAGCTGCCGCCTGGTCCGGGGGCTCATCTCCCACATCATGTCGGAGCGCTGGCGGCTGATCGACAGCTGAAGGAAAAGCGCCGGGAGCACCGCGAGCACCGTGACGAGCGCCATCAACGGGCTGATGGCGACGAGGACGCCCAGGAAGCTGACGACCGTCAGGCCGGCCTGGAGCAGTCCGAAACAGGAGGCGACGACCTGCTCGGGCGCGGTCACGGCGGCCTGCTGCGCCATCCTCAGCCGGTCGAGGAACTCCGGTTGCTCGAATCGGGCGAGCCCCTCCAACCGGCTGACGGCCGAGTACAACCGATACTGCACCAGCAGGCTCACGCCGCGCTGCAGCCGTGACTTCAGGTACTCCCCGATCGGCGGCAGGGCGGCCTGGACGGCGGTCAGCACGCCGATGCAGACAACCGCCTGCAGAGGTGTGAGCACGGGCGCCGGCACGCTCTCGCCGCTCGTCGCGTGCTGGACACCGTCGATGAGCCACTTGGTCAGCAGCGCCAGACAGGCGGGCACGGTGCCCTGCGCCACGATGGTCACGAGGTACAGCGACATCGTGACCGGTCCCGCCCGCCACGTCAGTCCGAGGGCGTGCACGGCACGGCCGGCCAGGGTGCGGACATCGCTCAGAAACCGCAGAGCAGACCGGATGGCCACATCAGGCCTTCGCGGTGAGGGAGCTCTGCGTCCCGGCGCGGACCACCCGGCCGTCGCCGTCGACGACCACGAAGGCAGGGAAGCCCGGAATCGAGAAGGCCGAGGCGACCGGCCCGAGTGAGTCCTCCAGAATGACCGTCGCGGCCCCTTCCAGTCCGTCGACATAAGCGGCGGCGGACTCCCGGCCGCCGACGACGGCGATCACCTGATCGGCCTTCAGTCCGTGGGCATCCGCGTGGTCGATCAGCTTCGGGATGGTCGTCTTGCACACCGCGCAGCCGGTGTCGAAGAACGCGAAGACGGATTCCGAGCCGAGCAGGTCCCCGGTGGCGACGACGGTTCCTGACGTCGACTCGGCACGGAAGTCGGGGATGCGGCTACCGATCGGAAGATCAGGAATGTCCGACCCGTCCGGAGCGGGGCCGGAATCCTTCTGCTTGAGCCTACGCATGACCGCCATGGTCAAAAAGAGATTCAATACGGTCAATGCGCCGAGCAGCACAACGGCCGCGACCAGGAACCCCATGTCAGGAACACCCCGTTTTCGTTTTCACTCAGCAACGCCCGGCCACTACCAGTTGCCACTGAGTAGATCTGTTATCTCGTCGTAGAAGAAGGCGATGAGTGTCACGACGACAGCCGCTGCCACAGAAACACCCACTCCCCCGACATTCAGCGCCTTCCCGGCGTTGTCAGGTGCGAGGAAAAGAGCTGTGCCACCGAAGGCCAGAAGAGTGGAATTACGCCAGACATGGCGCCAGCCCAGGGGCGTACTGGCCCGGCCGAAGCATGCACAGTGAAGTTTGATGAGATTGCGCGCGGAGAAAAGGGCGAGCACGGTGAAGCCCGCGAGCAGGCCGACGGCGAGGAGCAGTGAGAAGACCCGAGTCGTTCCCTGGAACAGGAGGGCAATTCCTGTCGTCACTTCGACGACGACGAGTCCCCACGCCGATTGCGGGGCCCAGCCCTTCTTCGCCGGCCACACGCGCTCGAAGAGTCTTGTCCACATCAGGACGACGTCATCGATCGTACGAGCCTTTGCCAGTCCTGATGCCAGGAAAACGCCCACGAGAGACAGCCGCAGCCCGAGTTCTACATAGGTCATTGAGGTGTTCGATTCCAACGCATCACAGGAGGGCCTCATGGCCGGTTCGGCCGGCCTGCGGATTCCCCCCGCAGGCCGACCGAACCGTATATCAGGAGGAGCTGGAGCCGGTCAGCAGCAGCCGATCCGCTCCCACGGGCCCTTGCTGGGACCGCCGGTGCTTTCGGCACACACCTGACGACGCTGCCTGGAGAGGCGCACCGAACCGCAGTACGGGAAGACGCACCGGTACTCGTAGGTGCACTCGAACTGGTCGGCGTCCGCGGTGGTGGACGGAACCAGACGACCGAGGAGCCGGCCCCCCAGACTGCCTGCCATCTTCTTCAGCATTTGTTTCCCCTTTTTGTGTCCGGATTGGTCTGACCCGGAGGCCTTGCCCGCACAAGAAAGTGCGACGAGAGGCCACCCCGTTGTAGGCACAATCGCGCGCTTGGCCTACGGAAGTGATCCTATGGAACGGCTGTGCTTATGGCAATGATGTTTTAAAGAAACCCTCGAACCCGCCGATGCGACACGGCGGCCATTGGTATGCAATTCAGTCACTGAGTGACAATTGCGCACGGGTCGGCGAACTCGCTTTGCATCACGGTAGGTTATTAAATCGGAATTCGAAGTACCGCTTTCGCTTCTCCGCTCCCGAAAGCGTCCAGGGGCGGCGCCGAGGCGCGACGAGGGGTGGATTCACCCGTGGCACTCGTGAAGCGCCGCGTAGACACCGGCCCGTCCGTCGCTTGACGCGGGAACCGGCAATGGGTTGCATACGTTCTGTGATCGTGCACCCTGCTCCAACCCTTTGCTCACCCATGTCCCCGATGACGACACCACAGGCAGGGGGCGCCACACCGTGGATCCGGTGATCATCGTCGGAGCGGGCCCCGTCGGGCTCACGCTCGCGCTGGCTCTGGCGCGTCAGGAGGTGCCCTCGGTCGTGCTCGACGAGGGGCCGGGCAAGGACGAGCCGCGGCTCGCGCGCACGGTCGTCCTGCGCGAGGACACCACCGCCCTGCTGGAGCGGCTGACCGGAGTCCCGCTCGGAGAGGCCGGCCTCCGCTGGGCCGGATGGCGGTCGATGCGGCGCAGGCAGGTGATGCGCGAGGTCATGTTCGACGACACCGATCCGGCGCCCCTGCACATCGCCCAGCACGTGGTGACCGGGGCACTGCGCGCGGCCCTCGCCGGCGAACGGCTCGTCAAAATCGCGGTGGACAGCCGCCTGGACACGATCGAGCAGGAACCTTCAGGCATCAACGCCCACACCCGCGGCACCAAGGGCACCTGGTGGCGCGGCAGTTACCTGGTCGGCTGCGACGGTCCCCGCTCGACCGTGCGCAAGCTGCTGGACATCCGCTTCCCCGGCCGTACGGCAGTGGAGCGGCACGCCGTCGCCGCGCTGCGCACGGAACTTCCCTGGACCGACGAGGCGCTGCTGCACCGGATGCCGCCGTGGCGGACGTCCGTTCCCTTCGCAGGCGAGATCACCGGCCGCCCGCTCCCGGACGGGGTCTGGCGCGTGGACTGGCTGCTCCCGCCCGGCAAGGACCTGGTCACGCCCGAGCTGCTGGTCGCCCGCGTCCGCGAGACGCTGGCGGGCTGGAGCGAGGGTCCGACCCCGCCGTACGAGCTCCTCGACACCGGCGTCCACACCGTGCACCACCGGCTCGCCCGCCGCTGGCGCGAGGGCCGGGTCTTCCTCGCCGGGGACGCGGCGCACCTGCTGGGCACGCTCGGTACCCAGGGCCTCGACGAGGGCCTCCGGGACGCCGACAACCTCGCCTGGAAGCTGGCCGCGGCCTGGCACCACGGGCCGCACGAGGCACTCCTCGACAGCTACCAGACGGAGCGGCGCGCGCTCGTCTCCGCCCGGCTGCGCGCCGCCGACCAGGCGCTGCCCCTGCTGCGCGGCGGCGGGGGCCTGCGGGCGTACGTCCCCGGCTCGGCCCGAGGGAACGACGCGCTGCTCACCGACGGTCACCTCGGGCGCGGTCCCCTGGGCACGCCCGGTACGTACGCCGACTCCCCGCTCGCGCCCGCGCCCTTGGAGGCGGAGGTCCCCGTGGACACTCCGCCCGGCGCCCCGGTCGAGGACGTACGGGTGACGGCGGAGGACGGCTCCTTCGTGCAGTTGCGCGACCGGCTCGGGCGCGGCGCGCTGCTCGTCGTTCTGATCGCACCGGGCACGGGGGTGTGGGAGCGCAGGCACTGGGTGTCCGCGGGGATCATGCCCCGGCTCTCGGCGGCGGTGACGGCGCTGCCGCATCCCGCCGAGCTTCTGGTCGCGGAGAGTTACCCGGGCGCGGCCGCCCACACCGTCCTGCTCATCCGGCCCGACGGCCACCTGGTGACGGCGCTGAGCGGGGTGCGTCCGGCCGACCTGTACGCGGCGGCGGAGGCGACGCTGGGCGGCCCGGTGAGGGCGACGGCCACGGCGGGTTCCGGGGCGAAGTAGGCGAAGGAGGGGAGCCAACCGCACAGGCTGTCACCCTGTGGTCCACATGGTGACAGCGAGTTGACCGGCCTGCAACGTCGTGCTGTACTCCGGAGCATGACCGACACCGATGTGCGCCTGTGGCGGAGGGTCCATATGGACCTCGTCCGCTACGCGGGCTGCGTGTGTCGCACGTCCTGCTGAATTCGCATCCCTTCCTTCCCGCGCGCGCCGCCCTTCTGCCGTCGCGCGCTCCAGCGAACCCTCTTCAGGACGGTGCCGTGTCTCTCTCTGTCTCCGGGGCTGCCTCTGGGGCTGCCTCTGCCTCCGGGGCTGCCTCCGCCTCTCGATCCGTCTCACCCTCCGTGGCCGGTCCGGCCGCCCCGCCCACGCAGGCGGACCTCCTCGCCTTCGTCCAGCAGACGGCCGCCGACGCCGAGCTGATCTCCTCACTCCCCCTCGACCCCGAAGGCCGCACCTGGGTGCGCCTCGAGGGGCCGGGCGGCAGCGAGGCCTGGCTGATCGGCTGGCCGCCCGGCACGGGAACGGGCTGGCACGACCACGCCGAGTCGGTGGGCGCCTTCCTCACCGCGCGGGGTGAGTTGAAGGAGAACTCGCTCGCCGCGCGGCTGCCCACCGACGGCTGGCGGACCCTGGAACTGGCGGACGACGTCGACCGGGAACGCCGACTGCCGGCCGGCAAGGGCCGCGCCTTCGGGCGCCACCACGTCCACGAGGTCCTCAACGAGTCCCCCGACCAGCACGCCATCTCCGTCCACGCCTACTACCCGCCCCTGCCGCAGATCCGCCGCTACAGCCGTACGGGCCCGGTGCTGCGGCTGGAGCAGGTGGAGCGCCCGGAGGACTGGCAATGAGGGAGGGCTCGCAGTGAGGAGAGCGCGGGACACGCCGCCCCTGGCCTCGCCCCCACACCACCTAGCTAAGGGCAGCGTCTGGCAGCGCTGCTTGTCGTTGTCACGTCATGCCGTCGACTGATGTGCAGTGGGCACTGCACCTGGGAACGGGTCTTCACCACGCTGATGGCCCAGGCCGACGCCGATGAGGACCTGGCCTGGGCAGTGTCGGTGGCGAGCGCCAGCATCTACCTGGCCGGACTCCACATCGCTGGCATCTTCCTCTGGTCCGCCCGGTGAGCCATACGACACCCCCTAGCGGCCGTCGTGGACGATCACCACGGCCTTGCTGCGGAGCTGGTTCTTACCGTGCCCAGGCGCTTGCCGGACGGGGTGAGCCCGGTGGCCGTCACCGGTCGGCAGTGGCCCGTGGATTGACCTCGCAACGAGCGATCTCGTCCAGGCGCCCTGTGCTGGCCATGGCCACGCGGTAGGTTGTTGTGTCCTTCGCGGGCACCGACACTTGATCTCCGGTGTCGATCATGGTGGATCCGCGCTCGTCCTTAAAGTTGATCTTCACAGTGAAGACGGCGTCGCGTCCGTTCGGATTCCTGACTTCGACTGTTGCGTACGGGTCGTCCGGGCTCGCGCAGCTGATGAGGACCGCGGTTCCGTCCTTCAAGGGCGGGGCGGTCTCGCTGGGGGAGGGCGTGGGGGTGGAACGGTGAGTGGGCGTATCGCCACCGCTGCCACCGGTACTGGCCCCCGAGTCATACGCGGCACTGCTGGACGAGCCGCTGGACGAACTGCCGTGCGGGCCTCCACTGTCATCACTGCGGCTCCCGTGACCGCAGCCCGACGAGAAGCCGGTCAGGGCCAGCACGACCATCGCCGACACCGCCGTGAATCTGAGCCTGCGCCCCCGCGTGTACATGCCGCCACTTTACCCACGGTCGTCGCTCCCGCCCCGGCGACGGGAGCGGCGGCCCGGGTCGGTATGTCGGCGAGTGGGTCCTGGTCGGCCGTGCTGCGGTTGGAGCGAGCGATGACGGCGACGAGCGAGGCCGCGGCGCCCTGGTCGTTTGCGTACGCTCGCGGCGCTGCGGGTTCCACGCCGATGCGCCGATGCCCCACGCTTCGGCGAGCGGCACCATGTGGTCGATGTCGAGACTTCCCGCCGACGTCACGATGGTGGCGTCGCAGTACGAGAACCAGCTTCCGCCGGTCAGGCGGAAGCCGGCACCTACGGTGGGTGGGGCGACCTCTTCGTGGACGTGATCAGCGGTTTCTCCAGGGCGCCGCTCGTGTGAGTGGAAAGGTCATACCGGAGAAGCGAATCGGCCCGCCTCGACGCGCGCCCGTGCGCCTGCCCGGTGGGGCCGATCTCGGCGACGTACGCCGCACGTCCGGTCGATAGGGTGTGCGCTCGTCGGTGATCGACTGTGCGCGGCCGCGAGCC
>NZ_JBICUX010000004.1:0-590889 GCF_043198595.1 Streptomyces sp. NPDC048751 | reverse complement strand
TTGTGGGGCATTCGGTGGGTGAGGTGGCGGCGGCGCATGTGGCGGGGGTGTTGTCGCTGGAGGATGCGGTCACGTTGGTGTGTGCGCGGGCGGGGTTGATGCAGGGGTTGCCGGCGGGTGGGGCGATGCTGGCGGTGAATGCCACGGAGGCGGAGGTCGCCGGGGTGTTGTCGGGTGAGGTGGGGATCGCGGCGGTCAACGGTCTGCGCTCGGTGGTGGTTTCGGGTGCGGAGTCGGCGGTGGACGTTGTGGCGGAGCGGGCGGGGGAGCGGGGCTGGCGCAGCACGCGGCTGCGGGTCAGTCATGCTTTCCATTCGCCGTTGATGGAGCCGGTGCTGGATCGTTTCCGTGACGCGATAGCGAATCTCTCTTTCGGCGAGCCGCGTATCCCGTTCGTGTCGACGGTGGGAGTCGGTGCGGCACCCGTAGATGTCGACTACTGGGTGCGTAATGTCCGCGACACGGTGCGCTTCGCCGACGCGGTGGGGCATTTGCATGCGCAGGGTGTGACGCGGTTCGTGGAGATCGGTCCGGACGCAGCGCTCAGTTCTGTGGGGCCGGAGTGTCTGCCTGAGGACGCCACGGCGGTGTTCGTCCCGCTGTTGCGCCGCGGCCAGCCGGAATCAGTGACCCTGGCGACGGGTCTGGCCCGCTTCCATGCGCACGGCGGCACGGTGGACTGGGCGGAGTACCTGCCCGCCGCGGCCCGGGTCGAGCTGCCCACGTACGCCTTCCAACGCCGCCGCTACTGGCTGGAATCGGCCGCCGGGAACAACCTCGGCGCCGTCGGGCTGCTCCCGGGGGGCAACCCGCTGCTCGGCGCGGCCACCGCGCTGGCCGGGGCCGACGCCTACCTGCTCACGGGTCGGCTGTCGGTGCCGTCCCAGCCCTGGCTGGCCGACCACCGCGTCTCCGGCGCGATCGTGCTGCCCGGCACCGCGTTCGTGGAACTGGCCGTGAAGGCCGCCGACCGGGTCGGGTGCGACCGGGTCGAGGAACTCGTTCTACGGGCGCCGCTCGTGCTCACCGACACCGGCGCGGTCCGGTTGCAGGTGGCCGTCCGGGAGGCCCAGGACTCCGGCCGCCGCGCCTTCGACATCTACGCACAGGCCGAGGACGCGTCCGAGGACGAGGCGTGGACGCTGCACGCCACCGGTACCCTCGCCGTCGGCCCGACCGAACCCGTCGCCGCGGAAGAGGCCTGGCCACCGCGGGACGCCACCCCGCTGGCCGTCGACACCGCCTACGCCGACCTCGCCGCCCGCGACCTGGACTACGGCCCGGCGTTCCAGGGCCTGCGCGCGGCCTGGCGGCGCGGCGCGGACATCCTCGCCGAGGTCGCCCTGCCCGACGAACACCGGGACAGGGCCGGCGAGTTCGGGCTGCACCCCGCGCTGCTGGACGCCGCCCTGCACGCGCTCGCGCTCAACGACGACACCGGCACCGCGCGGCTGCCCTTCTCCTGGGCCGACGTCCGGCTGCACGCCGGCGGAGCGTCCGTCGCCCGGGTGCGGCTCACCCCCGCGGGCGAGGGCACCGTCGCGCTTGACCTGTTCGACGCCACCGGTTCTCCGGTCGCTTCGGTCGGTTCGCTCACGCTGCGCGCCGCCGCCGGCCGACCGGACGGCCGGGTGCCCCGCGACTCGCTGTTCCGGCTGGACTGGGACACCACCCCGGCCCCCGCCGAACCGGCCACCGGCTCTTGGGCGGTCTCCGGCTCACTGCCCGAGACCCTGGCCACCGATCTGCGCGCCGTCGGGATCGGCCTCACCGGCGACGACGGCGACGGTGCCGCCGACATCACCGTGCTGGCCGTACCGGCGGGGCAGCCCCCCGAACAGATCACCTCCACCGTGCTGCGACAGGTGCAGGACTGGCTGGCCGCCACCCCCGCGCCCGCCCGGTTGCTCGTGGTCACCACCGGGGCGGTCGCCACCGAACCCGCCGACCACCCGGCCGATCCGGGCGGCGCGGCGGTGTGGGGGCTGCTGCGCGCCGCGCAGGCCGAACAGCCCGACCGGATCGTGCTGGCCGACCTCGACGACACCACCGAATCCCGCCGCGCGCTCCCCACCGCGCCGGCCCTCGCCCAACCCCAGGTGGCGCTGCGAGGGGGCGCGCCGCTCACCCCGCGGCTCGTCCGGCCCGAGCTGGTGCCGCCCGCGGACCCGCACTGGCGGCTGGCCGTGACCCGTCCCGGCACCCTGGACAACCTCGCGCTGGTGCCCGCCCCGGCCGCGGCCGCCCCGCTGGGACCGGGTCAGGTGCGCATCGCGCTGCGTGCCGCCGGGCTGAACTTCCGCGACGTGCTCATCGCCCTGGGCATGTACCCCGGTGAGGTCGCCCTCGGCGGCGAGGGCGCCGGAGTGGTCATCGAGGTGGCCGCCGACGTCACCGACCTCGCCCCGGGCACCCCGGTCACCGGCCTGTTCGGCGACGCGTTCGCCCCCGTCGCGGTGGCCGACCGGGCACGCGTCGCACCGATCCCGGAAGGCTGGACGTTCGAGCAGGCCGCCGCCATGCCGATCGCGCACCTCACGGCCCACCTCGGCCTGGTCGGCCTCGCCGGGCTGCGGGCCGGCGAGTCGGTGCTGATCCACTCCGCGGCCGGCGGTGTCGGCATGGCCGCCGTGCGGCTGGCCCGGCACCTCGGCGCCGAGGTCTACGGCACCGCGAGCCCGGGCAAGTGGCACATCCTGCGCGAACTCGGCTTGGACGACGCGCACATCGCCTCCTCCCGCGACACCGGCTTCGTCGCCAAGTTCGGGCCGGTCGACGTCGTACTCAACTCGCTGTCCGGCGAGTTCGTCGACGCCTCCGCGGCACTGCTGCGCTCCGGCGGCCGGTTCCTGGAGATGGGCAAGACCGACCTGCGCGACCCGGCCGACTTCCCGGACATCGACTACCGCCCGTTCGACCTGATGCAGGTGCCGCCGGACGAGATGCAGCGGCTGCTGGTCGCGGTGCTGGAACTGTTCGAGGCGGGCGCCCTGACCGCGCCGCCGCCGTCGGTGTGGCCGATCGCCCGCGCCACGGACGCGTTCCGGTTCCTCAGCCAGGCCCGGCACACCGGCAAGCTGGTCCTCACCCTGCCCCGCAGGCTCGACCCCCGGGGCACCGCGCTCATCACCGGCGGTACCGGCACGCTCGGGGGGCTGGTGGCCCGGCACCTGGTGCGCGAGCACGGCATCCGGCACCTGCTGCTGACCAGCCGCCGCGGAAGCGCCCCGGAACTGGCCGCCGAACTCACCGGACTCGGCGCCGAGGTGCGCGTCGTGGCCTGCGACGCCGCCGACCGGGACGCGCTCGCCGCGCTGCTGGCCGACATCCCCGCCGAACACCCGCTCACCGCCGTGGTGCACGCGGCCGGGATCGCCGACGACGGGCTGTTCACCGCGCTGACCCCGGAGCGGCTGGCCGCGGTGCTGCGGCCGAAGGTGGCCGCCGCGGCCCACCTCGACGAGCTGACCCGCGGGCACGACCCGGCCGCGTTCGTGCTGTTCTCCTCCGCCACCGGCACCCTCGGCGGCCCCGGACAGGCCAACTACGCCGCCGCCAACGCCTGCCTGGACGCGCTGGCCGGGCAGCGGCGCGCCGCCGGACTGCCCGCCCAGTCGCTGGCCTGGGGCCTGTGGGCCCCGCCCAGCGGCATCACCGGCGAACTGTCCCCGTCGGACCTGGCCAGGATGGCCCGCGCCGGAGTGCAGGCGCTGTCCGCCGAGGAGGCGCTGGCCCTGTTCGACACCGCGCTGGCCGTGGACGACCCGGTGCTGCTGCCGGCCAAGGTCCGACTCCGTACCGCCGACCCGGCGCTGGTGCCACCGCTGCTGCGGGGCCTCGTCCGCACCCCGCGGCGCCAGGCCGCCGCCGCGACCGTGCCCGGTACGCCCGGTAGCCCGGCCCACCTGACCGCCGAGGAACTGCTGGCGCTGGTGCGCGCCGAGACCGCCGCCGTCCTCGGCCACGCCGACGCCGGCACCGTCGACCCGCGGGCCGAGTTCCGCGCGCTGGGTGTGGACTCGCTGTCCGCGGTGGAACTGCGCAACCGGCTCACCGCGGCCACCGGCACCCCGCTGCCGGCCACCCTGGCGTTCGACTTTCCGACGCCCACCGCCCTGGCCGAGTACTTACGCCGGGACCGGCCCGAGGACCCCGTCCCCGCGGCGCGGCCCCCGGCGCGCACCGGCGCCGCCACCGACGAGCCCCTCGCGATCGTCGGCATGGCGTGCCGGTTCCCGCCGGACATCCGAACCCCGGAACAGCTGTGGCGGTTCCTGCTCGACGGCGGCGACGGCATCACCGAGTTCCCGACCGACCGCGGCTGGGCCCTGGACTCGCTGTTCGACCCGGACCCCGACCGGCCGGGCACCTCCTACACCCGGCACGGCGGGTTCCTGCGCGACGCCGCCGGCTTCGACGCGGAGTTCTTCGGCATGAACCCGCGCGAGGCGCTGGCCACCGACCCGCAGCAGCGGCTGCTGCTGGAGACCACCTGGGAGACCTTCGAACGCGCCGGGATCGACCCGGACTCGGTGCGCGGCAGCCAGACCGGTGTGTTCGTCGGCGTGATGCGCCAGGACTACGGGCCGATGCTGCACCACGCCGCCGAGGGCGTGGAGGGCTACCGGCTCACCGGCAGCGCGGCCAGCGTCGCCTCCGGCCGACTCGCCTACGCGTTCGGCCTGGAAGGCCCCACGCTGACCGTGGACACCGCGTGCTCGTCCTCGCTCGTGGCGCTGCACCTGGCCGCCCAGGCGCTGCGCCGCGGCGAGTGCGACCTGGCCCTGGCCGGCGGTGCCACCGTGATGGCCACCCCCGGGCTGTTCGTGGAGTTCTCCCGGCAGCGCGGCCTGGCCGCCGACGGCCGCTGCAAGTCCTTCTCCGCCGGCGCCGACGGCACCTCGTGGGCCGAGGGCGCCGGGATGCTGCTGGTGGAGCGGCTGTCCGACGCGCGGGCGAACGGGCACCCGGTGCTGGCCGTGCTGCGCGGCTCCGCCGTCAACTCCGACGGCGCGTCCAACGGGCTCACCGCGCCCAACGGCCCGTCCCAGCAGCGGGTGATCCGCACCGCGCTGGGCGCGGCCGGACTGTCGGCACAGGACGTCGACGTCGTGGAGGCGCACGGCACCGGCACCACCCTGGGCGACCCCATCGAGGCCCAGGCCCTGCTGGCCACCTACGGCCGTGACCGGGACGGCGAACCGCTGTGGCTCGGGTCGGTCAAGTCCAACATCGGGCACACCCAGGCCGCGTCCGGCGTCGCCGGGATCATCAAGATGGTCCTGGCCCTCCGAGAAGGGCTGCTGCCCCGCACGCTGCACGTCTCCGAACCCAGCCCGCACGTGGACTGGGCCTCCGGTGCGGTGTCCCTGCTGACCGAACAGCGCTCCTGGCCGGAGACCGGCCGGGCCCGCCGCGCCGCGGTGTCCTCGTTCGGCGTCAGCGGCACCAACGCGCACGTCATCATCGAGCAGGCTCCGGCAGAGGCGCCGACGGAGCAGGCCCGGCCGGCCCTGCCGCTGCCGGTCGTGGTCTCCGCCCGCACCGAAGCGGCACTGCGCGAGCAGGCCGCACGGCTGCTGACACACCTCGGGGAGCACCCGGACACCGAACCGGCCGCACTGGCGTACTCCCTGCTGACCACCCGCGCCGCGCACCCGCACCGGGCCGCGGTGCCGGCCGACCCGGCCGCCGGGCTGGCCGCCCTCGCCGAGGGCACCCCCGACGTCGACGTGGTCACCGGCCACGCCGCCGACGCCGGGAAACTGGCCTTCCTGTTCCCCGGACAGGGCTCCCAGCGCCTCGGCGCCGGCCGTGCACTGACCGCCGAGTTCCCCGCCTACGCCGCGGCGTTCGACGCGGTGTGCGCCGAACTCGACCGGCACCTGCCCCGTCCGCTGCGCGAGGTGCTGTTCGCGGCCGAGGGCAGCCCCGAGGCCGAACTGCTCGACCGCACCGACTTCACCCAGGCCGCGCTGTTCGCCGTCGAGGTCGCACTGGTCCGGCTCGCCGAGAGCTGGGGCCTGCGACCGGATCTGGTGGCCGGTCACTCGGTCGGCGAGATCGTCGCCGCGCACGTCGCCGGGGCGCTGACCCTGCCCGACGCCGCCAAGCTGGTCACCGCCCGCGGCAGGCTGATGGCGAGAGCCACCTCCGGCGGGGCGATGGTCGCCATCCAGGCCACCGAGGCCGAACTCGCCCCCGTGCTGGCCGCGCACGCCGGGCAGGTGCGGCTGGCCGCGGTCAACGGGCCCGCCTCGGTGGTGGTGTCCGGCGACGCCGAGGCGGTCGCCTCGATCGGCGCGCACTGGCGCGAACGGGGCCGCCGCACCCGGCAGCTGCGGGTCACCATGGCCCCGCACTCCCCGCACGTGGACGGCATCCTGGCCGAGTACCGGGACATCGTCGCCGGCATCCCGTTCGCCGCGCCGCGGCTCCCCGTCGTGTCCACGGTGACCGGGGCACCGCTGTCGGAGCGGGAGATCACCGACCCGGAGCACTGGGTGGCCAACGTCCGCGACAGCGTGCGGTTCCTGCCCGCGGTGCGCGCCCTGGCCGAGGCCGGGGCCACCGCGTTCGTCGAGATCGGCCCGGCCGCGGCGCTGACCGCGATGGCCCGCGACTGCCTGCCCGCGACCGAACCCGGCACCGAGCCCACCGCCGAACGGATCGTGCTGCCCACGCTGCGCGACGGCCGGCAGGAAGTCCCGGCCCTGCTCGAGACGCTGGCCCGGCTGCATGTGCACGGCACCTCCCCGAACTGGGCCGCGGTCACCGAAGGCCGCGCACCCGCGCCGGTTCCGCTGCCCACCTACCCCTTCCGGCACCGCCGGTTCTGGATGACCGGCGAGGCGCCCCCCTCCGCCGCCTCGGCCGGCCTCGGCCCGGTCGGTCACCCGCTGCTCGACGCGGCCGTCACACTGGCCGACGGCGCCGGGGTGCTCTTCACCGGGCGGCTGTCCACCACCGCCCAGCCCTGGCTGGCCGACCACGTGGTGGCCGGCCGGACCCTGCTGCCCGGCACCGCGTTCGTCGAACTCGTCGCCCGCGCCGGTGACGAACTGGGCTGCGGCCGGATCACCGAACTGACCCTGGACGCGCCGCTGGTGCTGCCCGAACCGGGCAACGTCGAGGTGCAGCTGGTGCTCGGCGCGCCCGACGAACAGGGCCGCCGCGCGGTGACCCTGTACTCCCGGGCCGAAGCGGGCACCACCGACGAGCCCTGGACCCGGCACGCCACCGGCGCCGTCGAACCGCCGACCGGCACCGCGCCGACGCTGGAGGAGTGGCCCCCGACGGAGGCGGCCGAGACCGAACCGGGCGACCTGTATGAGCTGCTGGCCGACCGCGGGCTGTCGTACGGACCGGTGTTCCGCGGACTGCGCGCGGCCTGGCGGCGGGACACCGCCACCGGCGCCGAGGTGTCCGCAGAGGTGGAACTGCCCGCCCCGGCCGAACCCGGGGGCTTCGGGGTGCACCCGGCGCTGCTGGACGCCGCGCTGCACGCGCTGGGCACCGACCCCGAGGCGAGCACGGCCGCGCTGCCGTTCGCCTGGACCGGGGTGACCGTCTGGCAGCCCGGCGCCGAGGCGCTGCGGGTGCGCCTCACCCCGGTCGACGGCGGCGTCGCCATCGCCGCGTTCGACGGCTACGGTGCCCCCGTCCTCACCGTCGACAACCTCGCGTTGCGCCCGATCCCCGCCGACCCGCGCACCGCGGACTCCCGGTTCGAGGCGCTGCACGCCATGGACTGGACACCGGTGCGCACCGGCACCGAGGGACCCACGCCCACCGAACTCGGCGCGGACCTCGACCTCGCCGCGGTGACCGAACCGGGGGAGTGGCTGCTGGCGGAGCTGCCCGCCGTCGAGGACGACCCGGCCGGGATCGCCACCGCCACCCACCGGGTGCTGGGCCTGCTGCGCGAGTTCCTGGCCGAGGAGCGTTTCGCAGCCTGCACGCTGGTGCTGCGCACCTCCGGCGGCACCGACGGCACCGACCTGGGCGCCGCGGCCGCCTGGGGCCTGGCCCGCTCGGCCCAGTCGGAGAACCCGGGCCGCATCGTGCTGCTGGACAGCGACGGCAGCATGCCCGACCCCGCCGCCCTGGCCACCGGCGAACCCCAACTGGCCGTACGCGACGGAGCGGTGCTCGTGCCGCGGCTGGTCCGCCTCGACGCCGATGAGCCCGCCGAGTGGAATCCCGAGGGCACCGTACTGATCACCGGCGGCGCCGGCGCGCTCGGCTCGGTGCTGGCCCGGCACCTGGTCGCCGAGCACGGCGTACGACACCTGCTGCTCGTCGGACGTCGCGGCCCCGACACCCCGGGAGCCACCGAACTGGTCGCCGACCTCGCCGCACTCGGCGCCACCGCCGAGGTGATCGCCTGCGACGTGGCGGACCGCGACGCGCTGGCCGCGACGCTGGCCGGCATCCCCGAAGCGCACCCGCTGACCGCCGTGGTCCACGCCGCCGGAGTGCTGGACGACGGGATGCTCGACGCGCAGACACCCGAGCGTGTCGACCGCGTGTTCCGGCCCAAGGTGGACGCCGCGCTGCACCTGGACGAGCTGACCCGCGGACTGGACCTGGCGGCGTTCGTGCTGTTCTCCTCGGCCGCCGGGATCCTCGGCAGCCCCGGCCAGAGCAACTACGCCGCGGCCAACGCGGTGCTGGACGGCCTGGCCGCCCGGCGGCGCGCGGCGGGCCTGCCCGCCGTGTCGCTGGCCTGGGGCCTGTGGACCGGCGCCGGCGGCATGGGCGACGCCGCGGACGGCGCCGCCCGGCAGCGCATCGAACGGCTGGGTGTGGTGCCCCTCGACCCGGCCGAGGGGATGCGGCTGTTCGACGCCGTCGTCCCGGGCGGGCCCGCGCTGGTCGTCCCGGTCCGGCTGAACCGGGCCGCGCTGCGCGAGCAGGCCCGCACCGTGCCACCGGCCCCGGTGCTGCGCGGCCTGGTGCGCGTCCCGGCCCGCCGCGCCCCGGGTACCGGCGCCCTGGCGGCCCGGTTCGCCGGGATCGACGAGGCCGCCCGCGACAGGCTGGTGCGCGACACCGTGCGCGGCGCCGTGGCCGCCACCCTCGGCCACGACAGCCCGGCCGAACTGGGCGACCGGCGGGCCTTCACCGACCTCGGCTTCGACTCACTGACCTCGGTGGAACTGCGCAACCGGCTGGCGGCCGACACCGGACTGCCGCTGCCACCGACGCTGGCCTTCGACCACCCGAGCATCGCGGCCATCGCCGAGTACCTGCTGGGCAGGCTCACCACGGCCGCCGTCCCGGCACGCACCGCACCCCGACGCACCGGCCCGGCCGACGAGCCGATCGCCATCGTCGGCATGGCCTGCCACTACCCGGGCGGGGTCGGTTCCCCGGAGGACCTGTGGCGGCTGGTGGCCGAGGACGGCGACGGCATCTCGCCGTTCCCCACCGACCGCGGCTGGGACACCGAACGGCTCTACGACCCCGACCCCGACCGGGCCGGCCGCACCTACCTGACCGCGGGAGGATTCCTGCACGACGCGGCCGAGTTCGACGCGGGACTGTTCGGCATCTCGCCGCGTGAGGCGCTGGCCATGGACCCGCAGCAGCGGCTGCTGCTGGAGACCTCCTGGGAAGCGCTGGAACGCGCCGGCATCGACCCGATGTCGTTGCGGGACACCGACACGGGCGTGTTCGTCGGCGTCATGTACCACGACTACGCCACCCGGCTGCCCAGCACACCGCAGGACGTGGAGGGCTACCTCGGCGCGGGCACCGCGGGCAGCGTCGCCTCCGGCCGGATCGCCTACACCTTCGGCCTGCAGGGCCCGGCGGTCACCGTGGACACCGCCTGCTCCTCCTCGCTGGTCACCCTGCACCTGGCGGCACAGGCGCTGCGCGCGGGGGAGTGCTCGCTGGCGCTGGCCGGCGGCGCGACCGTGATGTCCACACCGGGCACCTTCATCGAGTTCTCCCGGCAGCGCGGCCTGGCCGCCGACGGCCGGGTGAAGGCCTTCTCCTCGGACGCGGACGGCACCGTGTGGTCCGAGGGCGTCGGCCTGCTGGTGGTGGAGCGGTTGTCCGACGCGCGCCGCAACGGCCACCGGATCCTGGGCGTGCTGCGTGGTTCGGCGGTGAACCAGGACGGCGCGTCCAACGGTCTGACGGCGCCCAACGGGCCCTCGCAGGAGCGGGTGATCCGCACCGCGCTGGCCGCCGCGGAGCTGTCCGCTTCGGACGTGGACCTGGTGGAGGCGCACGGCACGGGGACCGCGCTGGGCGACCCGATCGAGGCGCGGGCCCTGTTGGAGACCTACGGCCGGGACCGCGAGGACGACCCGGTGTGGCTCGGCTCCATCAAGTCCAACATCGGTCACACCCAGGCCGCCGCCGGGGTCGCCGGGGTCATCAAGGTCGTGCAGGCGATGCGGCACGGCCTGCTGCCGCGCACCCTGCACGTGGACGAACCGACCCCGCACGCGGACTGGTCGGCCGGAGGAGTCCGGTTGCTCACCGAGGCCCGGCCCTGGCCGGAGCGCGACCGGCCGCGCCGGGCCGCGGTGTCCTCGTTCGGGATCAGCGGCACCAACGCGCACGTGATCATCGAGCAGGCCGATCCGGAGAGTCCGGCCCCGCGACCGGCGCCCCGCCGAGTGGTGCCGGTGCCGTTGTCCGGCGACACCGAGGCCGCGCTGCGGGCCCAGGCCGGCCGACTGCGCGGCTGGCTGGCCGCCGAGCCGGACATCGGGCCGGTCGAGCCGGCCGCCGCCCTCGCCACCGGACGCTCCACGCTGACCAGCCGCGCCGTGGTGGTCGCGGCCGATCGCGAGGAACTGCTCACCGGGCTGACCGCGCTGGCCGCCGGGGACACCGCGCCCCACGTGGCCACCGGAACCGCCGGGGCCGCCGGTCGCACGGTGTTCGTGTTCCCCGGTCAGGGTGCGCAGTGGGAGGGGATGGCGGTCGAGTTGCTGGAGTCCTCGCCGGTGTTCGCGGCGCGGATGGGGGAGTGTGCGGCGGCGTTGGGTGAGTTCGTGGACTGGTCGTTGCTGGGTGTGTTGCGGGGTGAGGTGGGTCAGCCGTCGTTGGAGCGGGTGGATGTGGTGCAGCCGGTGTCGTTCGCGGTGATGGTGTCGTTGGCGGCGTTGTGGCGGTCGTTCGGGGTGGAGCCCGATGCGGTGGTCGGTCATTCGCAGGGGGAGATCGCGGCCGCCTGTGTGGCGGGGGCGCTGTCCCTGCGCGACGCCGCGAAGGTGGTCTGCGCCCGCAGCGGGCTCATCGCCGAGGAACTGACCGGGCACGGCGGGATGGTGTCCGTGGCACTGCCCGCGGACGAGGTGACCGGCCTGCTGCCCGCCGACGGCGAGGTGACCGTCGCCGCGATCAACGGCTCCGCCTCCACAGTGGTCTCCGGCGACCCCGCCGGACTGGACCGGCTGATCGCCGACTGCGCCGAGCGCGGCGTACGGGCCCGCCGGATCACGGTGGACTACGCCTCGCACTCCGCGCAGGTGCAGCGCATCGAGACCCGACTGGTCCAAGCCCTCGCCGGGATACGACCGCGGGCGGCGAACGTGCCGATGTTCTCCACCGTCACCGCCGACTGGGCCGACCCGACCGCGCTGGACGCCGACTACTGGTACCGCAACCTGCGTCGGACCGTCCACTTCGAACAGTCCGTGCGCGCCCTGGCCGAGCAGGGCCACCACGCGTTCGTCGAGATCAGCCCCCACCCCGTGCTGACCCCCGGAATCGACCAGACGCTGGACGAGGTGACCGTCGTCGGTTCGCTGCGCCGCGACGAGGGCGGGCTCGACCGGTTCTTGCTCTCCGTCGCCGAGGCTCACGTCGCCGGGCTGCCGGTACGGTTGACCGCCGCCTTCGACGGCCTGCGGCCCGCCCCGGTGGAACTGCCCACCTACGCCTTCCAGCGGCAGCGCTACTGGCTGGCCGCGCCGGAGCACACCGGCACCGACGCCGAGGACGGCGCGTTCTGGGCGGCTGTCGACGGCGCCGACCGGGCCGACCCGAAGGCGCTGGCCGGCCTGCTCGGCGTACCGGCCGAACCCCTCGCCGAGGTGCTGCCCGGACTGGCCGCCTGGCGCGCCGCCCAGAAGGCGTCCGCCACCGCCGACAGCCTGCGCTACACCGTGCGCTGGCGGCCGGCCGAGACGGCCGAGACGGTGCTGACCGGCACCTGGCTGGTCGTCAGCCCGGACGGGCTCACCCTCGCCGAGGACTGCGCCGCCGCCCTCACCTGCGCCGGGGCCGAAGTCCGCGTGCTCGGCCCGGACGCCGCAGCGGCCGAGGCCGGCACGGCGTCCGGGGTGGTCTCCCTGCTGGGCCTGGCCGAGGGCCCGCACCCGGAGCAGCCCGCCGTGCCCGCCGGACTGGCCGCCACCCTCGACCTGGTTCGCGCCCTGGCCGACACCGGCACAGCGCTGTGGCTGGTCACCGCCGGAGCGGTCGCCGCCACCCCGGCCGACCGGCTGCCGCACCCTGAACAGGCCATGCTCTGGGGCCTGGGCCGCACCCTCGCGCTGGAGCACCCGAAACTGTTCGGCGGCATCGTCGACCTGCCCGAGGACCCGGGACCCGGACTGGACCGGCTGGCCGCGATCCTGGGCGGCACCGAGGACCAGGCCGCGGTGCGCCCCACGGGGGTCCTGGTGCCGCGGCTGGCGCGCGCCCCGCTGGCCGGGCGCACCCCGGCCCGGCCGTGGCGGCCCACCGGCACCGTGCTGGTCACCGACGGCCTCGGCCCGATGGGCCTGCCGGTGGCCCGCTGGCTGGCCGGCAACGGCGCGCAGGCGCTGGTGCTGACCACCGACGACCCGGCCGCGGCCGTACCGGACGACCTCGGCGTCCCGGTCACCCTGAGCACCTGCGACCCGGCCGACGAGACCGCGCTGGCCGAACTGCTCGCCGGGATCCCGGCGGACACTCCGCTGACCGCGGTGGTGCATGTCGCCGGCACGCTGCGCTCCGGTCCGCTGACCGGAACCGACCTCGCCGAGGTCGCCGCCGCCCTCGACGCCAAGGCACGCGGCGCGGCCAACCTGGACCGGCTCACCGGTGACCTCGACGCGTTCGTGCTGTTCTCCTCCGTCGCGGCCACCTGGGGCGGCAGCGAACAGGGCGCGTTCGCCGCGGCCAACGCCTACCTCGACGCGCTGGCGCAGCACCGGCACGCCCGCGGACTGCCCGCCACTGCCATCGCCTGGGGTCCGTGGGAGGGCGCCGGGCTCGGTGCGGCGGACGCCGACACCGAGACCCGGCGCCGCGAGGAGCTGCGCCGTCGCGGCGTGCTGACCTTGGCCCCCCGGCAGGCGCTCCAGGCACTGGCCGACGCGGTGCGGCACGCCGACATCGCGGTGACCGTGGCCGACGTGGACTGGGCCGTCTTCGCGCCCGCGTTCACCGCCGCCCGGCCCAGTGCGCTGCTGGGCGAACTGCCCGAGGTGCGCGACAGTCTCGCCGTCGTCACCGACGCACCGGCCGGGTCCGGGCCGGCCGCCCGGCTCGGCGCGCTGCCCGAGGCCGAGCAGCAGCGCGAACTCGTCGAGCTGGTGAGCCGGGAGGTCGCCGTCGTGCTCGGCCACGACGACCCGGCGGCACTGCCCACCGGGCGGCCGTTCACCGATCTCGGGTTCGACTCGCTGGCCGCGGTCAACCTGCGCAACCGGCTCCGCGCGGCCACCGGCGTACGGCTGTCGGCCAGTGCGGTGTTCGACCACCCCACCCCCGCCGCACTAGCCGACCACCTGCGCAGGCAGTTGGTCGTGCCCGCCGCGGCGGCCGTCGGCTCGCTGGACGAGGAACTCGACCGGCTGACCGGAGTCCTGGCCGAGGTGTCCGCCGAGGACGACCGACGGCGCGCGCTGAACCGGCTCCAGGCCCTGGTCAGCCGACTGACCCCGCACTCCGACGGCGACCGCGAGTCGGTCTCCGAGCAGCTCGGGGCCGCCAGTGACGAAGAGATCTTCCGGTTCATCGACTCGGAGTTGAGCTGATCATGAGTGATGTCGACCGTCTCCGCGACTACCTGCGCAAGGTCACCGTCGACCTGCACGAGACCCGGCAGCGGTTGCGCGCGTACGAGCAGCGCGACACCGAGCCGATGGCCGTCGTCGGCATGGCCTGCCGCTTCCCCGGCGGCATCACCTCGCCCGAGGACCTCTGGGAGGTGGTGGCCTCCGGCCGCGACGTGATGTCGGCGTTCCCCACCGACCGCGGCTGGCCGCTGGACCGCCTCTTCGACCCCGACCCGGACCGGCCCGGCACCACCTACGTCAAGGAGGGCGGGTTCCTGCACGACGTGGCCGACTTCGACGCCCCGTTCTTCGGCATCTCGCCGCGCGAGGCGCTGGCCATGGACCCGCAGCAGCGGCTGCTGCTGGAGACCTCCTGGGAGGCGCTGGAGCGCGCCGGCATCGACCCGCTGTCGCTGCGCGGCACCCGGACCGGTGTGTTCGTCGGCAGCGGCGCGCAGGACTACGGGATGCTCGCCGCGCAGGCCGCCGAGGACCTGGAGGGCTACCTGCTGACCGGCAACGCGATCAGCGTGCTGTCCGGACGGCTGTCCTACACCCTGGGCCTGGAGGGCCCCGCGCTGTCCGTGGACACCGCCTGCTCGGCCTCGCTGGTCGCCCTGCACCTGGCCTGCCAGTCGCTGGCCCGCGGCGAGTGCTCGCTGGCGCTGGCCGGGGGAGCGTCGGTGCTGTCCACCCCGGCCGGGTTCGTGGAGCTGTCCCGGCAGCGCGGTCTGGCCCCCGACGGCCGGGCCAAGGCGTTCGCCGAGGCCGCCGACGGCACCGCCTGGGCCGAGGGCGCCGGGGTGCTCGTGGTGGAGCGGCTGTCCGACGCGCGCCGCAACGGTCACCGCGTGCTGGCCGTGGTGCGTGGTTCGGCGGTCAACCAGGACGGCGCGTCCAACGGGCTGACCGCCCCCAACGGGCCCTCCCAGGAACGGGTCATCCGCGCCGCGCTGGCCGCGGCCCACCTGTCCACGTCGGACGTCGACGTGGTGGAGGCGCACGGCACCGGCACCGCGCTGGGCGACCCGATCGAGGCCAACGCGCTGCTGGCCACCTACGGCCGCAACCGGCCCGCCGACCGCCCCCTGTGGCTGGGCTCGCTGAAGTCCAACCTGGGCCACGCCGGTGCGGCCGCCGGGGTCGGCGGCGTGATCAAGATGGTGATGGCGCTGCGCGGCGACCACCTGCCGCGCACCCTGCACGTGGACGAGCCCACCTCCGAGGTGGACTTCTCCTCCGGTGCCGTGGCGTTGCTGACCGAGCCGCGACCGTGGCCGGAGACCGGCCGCCCACGCCGTGCCGGGGTGTCCGCGTTCGGCATCAGCGGCACGAACGCGCACGTGCTGCTGGAGCAGGCCGACGAGTTCGCCCCGCCCGAGCCGGACCACGACGGCTCCGCCGACGGCCCGGCCGCCCGGGCCTTCACGACCGGCCCGGTGCCCGTGGCGGTGTCCGGCCGTACCCGCGAGGCGCTGCGCGCCCAGGCCGACCGGCTGCTGTCCACGGTGCGGCGCGGCACCCCGCTGCCCGACCTCGCCGCAGCCCTGCTGCGCTCCCGCGCCACCCTCGAACACCGCGCCGTGGTCGTCGCCGACGAACAGGACACCCTCGCAGAGGGCCTGCGCGCCCTGGCCGCGGGCCGGCCGCACGACGCCCTGGTCAGCGCCACCGCGGCGCCGAACGACCGGGTCGTGTTCGTGTTCCCGGGGCAGGGCTCGCAGTGGGCGGGCATGGCCGCCGAACTGCTGGACTCCGCCCCGGTGTTCGCCGCGCACCTGGCAGAGTGCGACACCGCGGCCCGCTCCTTCGTGGACTGGTCCCTCACCGACGTGCTGCGCGGGGCGCCCGGCGCGCCCTCCATGGAGCGCATAGAGATCCTGCAACCGGTGCTCTTCGCGGTGATGGTGTCGCTGGCCGAACTGTGGCGTTCCTACGGCCTCACCCCGGCCGCGGTGGTCGGCAGCAGCCAGGGCGAGATCGCCGCCGCGTACACCGCGGGGGCGCTGTCCCTGCACGACGCGATGAAGATCGTGGTGCTGCGCAGCCAGTTGTTCGCCGACGAACTGCGCGGCAACGGCGCGGTGGTGTCGGTGGCCGCGTCCGAGCAGCAGGTCCGCGCCCGGCTGGACGCCCAGGGCGACGCGCTGCACATCGGCGGCGTCAACGGCCCCCACGCGGTCACCGTGGTCGGCGAGCAGGCCGCACTGGAGCGGTTCGTCGCCGAGGCCACCGCCGACGGGTTACGCGCCCGGCTGGTCGGCTCCACCGTCGCCTCGCACTGCGACCAGGTCGACCCGCTGCGCGAGCGCATCCTGGACATGTTCGCCGACGTCCGGCCCACGGCCACCACGGTGCCGTTCTGCTCCACCGTCACCGGCGCCTTCACCGACACCACCACCCTGGACGCGCGGTACTGGTTCGACAACGCCCGCCGACCGGTGGCCTTCGACCCGGCCGTGCGCACTCTGCTGGCCTCCGGGCTGCGGTTCTTCGTGGAGATCAGCCCGCACCCGGTGCTGGTCACCGCCGTGCAGGACATCGCCGAGGACGCCGGGACCGACGCCACCGCGATCGGTTCGCTGCGCCGCGACGAGGGCGGCCCGGACCGGTTCCTGCGCTCGGTGGCCGACGCGCACACCCGTGGCGCCCCGGTCGACCTTGGCGTCGCCCTGGCCGGCCGGGACACCGCCTGGGTGGACCTGCCCACGTACCCCTTCCAGCGGCAGCGCTACTGGCCCGAGCCCGACTCCACCGCCCTGCCCGCCGGCGCCGATCCGGTGGAGTCCGGCTTCTGGGAAGCGGTGGAGAACGCCGACCTGGCCCGCCTCGGCGACACCCTGCACCTGGACGCCGAACCACTGGCCGCGGTGCTGCCCGCGCTGTCGGCCTGGCGGCGACAGCGACGCGAGCAGTCCGTCGTGGAGTCCTGGCGGTACGCCCTGGACTGGCGGCCGGTGTCCGACCCGGCCGGCGCCCGGCTGTCCGGGGACTGGCTGGTCGCCGTGCCACCCGGGCACACCGGACCGGAACTCGACGCCCTCGCCCGGCACGGCGCCCGGGTCATCCGGGTCGAGGTGACCCCCGACCCGCCGGACCCGGAAGCCCTGCGTACCGCGCTGGCCGACGCGCGGCCGGCCGGCGTGCTCGCCCTGCTGGGCTGGCCGGCCGCCGTGTCCCTGGTCCGCGCGCTCGTCGATCTGGGCGTGGAGGCCCCCCTGTGGTTCACCACCACGGGAGTGGTGGCCCTGGACGCCGAGCCGGACGGTGACCCGGACCGGGCCGCGCTGTGGGGCCTGGCGCCGACCGTGTCCCTGGAACACCCCGGCCTCACCGGCGGCATCGTCGACCTGCCCGCCCGGCCCGACGAACGGGCGCTGACCCGCTGGTGCGCGGCGCTGTCCGGGCTGACCGGCGAGGAACAGCTCGCCGTACGCCCGGCCGGGCTGTTCGCCCGCCGCCTGGTGCGCGCTCCGCTGACCGCGCTGACCGGCGCCGCCTGGCGACCCACCGGCACCACCCTGGTCACCGGCGCGGACAGTGCCGTGGGTGCCGCCGTGGCCCGCTGGCTGGCCGCCGCGGGCGCCCCCGCGCTGCTGTTGACCGTCGATCCCGGTGGCGCGGTGGCCGAGGACGTCACCGCCGAGCTGCGCGAACTGGGCACCCAGGTGCGCACCGCCGCCTGCGACCTGACCGACCGCGAGGCGGTGGCCGCGCTGCCGGCCGAGCTGCCCGACGGGCAGCCGCTCACCGCCGTGGTGCACACCGCCGTGCCGCTCACCGAAGCGCCGCTGAGCACCCTCGACGGAGCCGCCGCCGCAGCAACGTCGCACCCCGGCGTCACCGCCGCCTGGCATCTGCACGAGCTCACCCGGGACGCCCCGCTCACCGCGTTCGTGCTGTTCTCCTCCATCTCCGGCACCTTCGGCGGTGTCGGCCAGGCCGCCTACGCGGCCGCCACGGCCGCGCTGGACGCGCTGGCCGAGCATCGCGCCGCGGCCGGGCTGCCCGCTCTGTCGGTGGCCTGGGCGCCCTGGGCCGACCCGGCGGACACCACGGGCGTGGCGGCCACCCGCCGGGAACGCCTGGCCGCCCGGGGCATCGGGGTGCTGGACGAGCACCGCGCCCTCGCCGCGCTCGGCGACGCGCTCACCGCCGGGGACACCCGCCTCCTGCTGGCCGAGGTGGACTGGCCGCGGTTCCGCGGCGCGTACACCCTCACCGGCCCGCGCCCCCTGATCGCCGAGTTCACCCCCGACCGCGGCCGCCGTGCGGCCGGAGGCCCGGCCACTCCGGCCGCCGGGGAACTGGCCGCGCTGCCCGCCGCCGAGCGGTTCGGCGCGCTGCTGGCCGCGATCACCGGGCAGGCCGCGGCCGTCCTGGGCTTCCCGGACGGTTCCGCGATCGACCCCGCCCGCCGGTTCCTCGAGCACGGGTTCGACTCGCTGACCACCTTGGAGCTGCGCAACCGGCTCTCGGCGGCCACCGGGCTGCGACTGACCGCGGCCACCCTGTTCGAGCACGACACCCCCGAGGCGCTGGCCCGGCACCTGCAGGGCGAACTCGGCCCGGACCCGGCCGCCGGCACCGCCGGACCCGGCATGTTCGGCGACCTCTACCGCCAGGCGGCCGAAACCGGGAAGACCGGCGAGTTCGTCGAACTGCTCGGAGCCGCCGCCAGGCTGCGCCCGACCTTCGGCCCCGCCGAGGAGGCCGGAGCGCTGTCCGAGCCGGTGCAACTGACGGCGCACGACGAAGGCCCGGTGCTGGTCTGCCTGCCCACCGTGCTGGCCACCTCCGGCCCGCACCAGTACGCCCGGTTCGCCGCCGGGCTGCGCGACCGGCGCGCGGTATCGGCCATCGCGCTGCCCGGCTACCTCGACGGCGAACCGCTCCCCGCCGACCGGTCCGCGGCGATCGAGGCCGCCACCCGTCAGACGCTGGCGGCGGCGGGGGAGCGGCCGGTGGTGCTCGTCGGCTACTCCTCGGGCGGCCTGCTGGCCAACGGCGTCGCCGCCCGGCTGGCCGAGCGGGGGCGCCCGGCCGTCGGGCTGGTGCTCATCGACACCTTCGTGTTCGGCCCCGAACTGACCACCGACGGCGCCAGCCTGTTCGAGCGGATGTTCGCGCGACTGGCCGACAGCGGCGCGGTCACCGATGCCCGGCTCACCGCGATGGGCGGCTACCTGCGGCTGCTCACCGGCTGGGAGCCCGTCGACTCCGCGACACCGATCCTGGTGGCCCGCGCCACCGAGCCACTCACCGGGTTCGACCGACCGCCGGCCGACTGGGCGTACCCGCACGACGTGGTGGAGCTGGCCGGCGACCACTTCACCGTCCTGGAAGAGCACGCCGACCGTACGGCCCGTGCGGTGGACGAATGGCTGGAGAAGCGATGACACGACGACGCACCACCGTTCTGGTTGTCGGCGCGGGCCCGTGCGGCCTGGCCATGGCCGCGCAGCTGAGCCGCCTCGGCGTCGAGGTCACCGTGGTGGACGCGGAGAACCAGGCGCACACCGGCTCCCGGGCGATCCTGCTGTGGCCGCCCGTGCGGGAAGTGCTCGGCGAACTCGGCCTGGCCGAGCGTGCCGCCCGGGACAGTGTCCGGCCCGCCGCGCTGCACTATCACCTGGGCTCCGGCGGCAGCGTACGAGTGCCGTTGACCGAGGTCAACGCCCCGCTGGTGCTGCCCCAGGAGCGCACCGGACACCTGCTGACCGAGGCGCTGGCCGACCGTGGCGTCGCGGTCGAGTGGGGCACCCGGGTCACCAAGGTCGTCCCGGACGAGCACACGGTCACTGTCACCGCGACCCGCGCGGACGGCGGTACCACCGAGATCGAGGCCGACTGGGTGGTGGGCGCGGACGGGCTGCGCAGCCAGGTGCGTGCCCAGTTGGGCATCGACTTCTCCGGGGCCCGGTTCCCGGCCACGTTCCTGCTCGCCGAGGGCCGCATCGCCGGGGAGAACGGCGCCGGGCGGAACGGCACCAGGGAGACCGGCACCGAGGGGATCAGCAGCAGGGGAATCAGCACCGAGGAGATCCACTACTTCCTCGCCGACACCGGCGTCGCGCTGCTCGCCCCGCTGCCCGGCGGCGAGTTCCGCCTCTCCGGCGCGGTCCCGGCGGGCACCGAAGCCACCGCCGAGCACGCCCAGGCGCTGCTGGACGAGCGCGGACCCGGGGGACTCCGCTTCACCGAGGTGCGCACGGTGACGCTGTTCTCCAGCGACGAGCGGGTGGCCGGCGCCCTGCGCTCCGGCCGCTGCTTCCTCGTCGGCGACGCCGCACACGTGCACAGCCCGATCGGCGGTCAGGGGCTCAACTTGGGCATCCCGGACACCCGCAACCTGGCCTGGAAACTCGCCGGCGTGGTGCACGGCCGGCTGCACGAGTCGATCCTGGACACCTACGACCCGGAACGGCGCGCCGCGATCGAGCAGACCCTGAAGGCCACCGGCCGGATGGCCCGGCAGGCCGTGGTCGGCCCGGTGGCCCGCCGGGCCCGCGACCTCACCTGGCGGTTGCTGCAGATCTCCGGCGCGCTGGCCCACGGCTACGCGCCGATGCTGGCCGGCTGGCGCAGCCGCTACCCGGACGTGCTGTTCGGCACCCCCGCCGACGGGACGTCTCGCTCCCGGCCGCGACCCGGAACCCGCGATCCCGGGTGGATCCCCACACCTTCCGACGAGATGGCCGGCCGGTTCCAGCTGATCACCTACGGCGGTTCGTCCGGTCAACTCACCTCACAAGCAGCCGAGTTGGCCAGCAGGTTGCCCGAGCTGGTCGCACACTTCCCGCTGGGCGGCCGGCGGCAGCGGTTCGTGCTGCTCCGCCCGGACGGCTACGTGGCCGCCTCCGGTGGCGCCGACCGGTTCTCCGAAGCCGCCGCGAAACTCACCGCGTTGGCCCCCACCACCTCATCCCCGGCGACGACCGCGCGGCGATGAAGAGCACCCTGAAGAAAGGACATGACATGCCGAACCCCGACGGTGATGTGGCCACCGGCTGTCCCGTGCACGCCGATGCCGCGGCGGGCCCCCGCCCGTGGACGCCCGGGCTGCCCGAGCCCCGCCCGGTGGAGCAGTTGCTGCTGCCCGACGGCAACCCGGTATGGATGATCACCAGGTACGAGGACGCGCTCGCCGCGCTGAACAACCGCAAGCTGAGCAAGAACCTCGACAACGCGCTGCCCGAGCTGTGGCCCTCGCTGGGCTACGACGGCAGCAAGTCCATCCTCAACCAGCACATGAACCTCGCCGATCCGCCCGAGCACACCCGGCTGCGCAGACTGGTGTCCAAGGCGTTCACCCCGCGCCGGGTGGCCGACCTCGGCGAGCGGATCCAGCAGATCACCGACGAGCTGCTCGACGCGGTCGCCGAGGCGGGCACCGCCGACCTGAAGGACTCGTTCATCTCGCCGCTCATCTCGACCGTGCTGTACGAGATGCTCGGCGTGCCGCTGGCCGACCGCGACGAGTTCGAGCGCAACACCTACATTTTCGTCGGCCTGGGCAACTCCTCCGGCCCGGAGGAGGTCATCGCCTCGGTCGGCTGGTTCGAGGAGTACCTGACCAACCTGATCGCGCAGCGCCGCGCCGACCCCGGCCAGGACCTCGTCTCCGGCCTGGTGCAGGCCAACGAGGACGGCGACGCCCTCGCCGACCTGGAGATCCGCTCCACGGTCATGCTGCTGCTCCTCGCCGGCGCGGAAACCACCATCAACCTGCTGTCCAACGGCATCCTCGCGCTGCTGCGCAACCCCGAGCAGCTGGCCGAGGTCAAGAACGACCCCGAGGCGCTCGGCCCCGCCGTCGAGGAACTGCTGCGGTTGACCAGCCCGGTGTTCACCGTGGTGTACCGCTTCGCCACGGAGGACATGGTGCTGGGCGGCGCACCGGTCAAGGCGGGCGAGCACGTGATGATCTCGCTGGCCGCGGCCAACCACGACGCCGGCCAGTTCACCGACCCGGAGACGCTCGACATCCACCGCGACGCGTCCAAGCACCTGGCGCTGGGCCACGGCACGCACTTCTGCATCGGCGCCCCGCTCGCCCGGCTCAAGGCGCGCATCGCGCTGCGCACCCTGTTCGACCGGTTCCACGACCTCCGGTTGGCGGTTCCGGAGGAGAAGTTGACCTGGACGCCCAGTCTGGTGGCCAACAGCCTGGACCACCTGCCGGTGAACTTCACCGCCCGCCCGGTCGCCGCGGGCTGACCCCCCCGGCCCGGCACCCCGAAAATCCCTGACTCTCGCACCACCACCCGAACCGAAACGAGACCTCTCCGCGCGGCGACAGCCGTCCCGCGCGGGATCGGGAAAGGCAGTCATGACCGAAGCACCGATGCTCGACCCGGGCTTCATAGCCCAGCTCCTGCCCTTCGACCCCTTCGACCCGGCCTTCCTGGTCAACCCCTACCCGAGCTACGCGCAGGTGCGCGCGGCGGGCCCGGTGACCCGTACCCCGCTGGGGCTGTGGGCGGTGACCGGTCACGAGGCCTGCTCGGCCGTGCTGCGCGACCAGCGCTTCGGCTGGGGCGACGGCGCCACCGTCGCCGACCACTTCCGCACCGAGGCCGACGGCTCGGTGGTCCGGCCGTTCATCTTCTCCGACCCGCCCGAGCACACCCGGATCCGTGCCCTGGTCGGCAAGGCGTTCGCCGCGCGCCAGGTGGACCGGATGCGTGCCACAGCCGAGCAGGTCGTCCGCGAGCTGATCGAGACCGCCCGCGCCGAGGCCGGTGACGGCCCCATCGACCTGATGCGTGCGGTGGCCCACCCGCTGCCCGGCCGGATGCAGAACGCGCTGCTGGACGTCCCCGCCGAGCACGCCGCTCGCTTCGACGAGCTGTCCGGCGACATCGCCCGTGGCCTGGACCCGAGCTTCCTGCTCGGTCCCGAGGAGATCGCCAAACGGGACAGCGCCCGCGCCGAGCTGTACCAGTACATCGGCGAGCTGGCCGAACAGCGCCGGGCCGCCCCGGGTACCGACCTGATCAGCGAGCTGGTCTCCGTCGAGGAGTCCGGGGACACACTGACCCCGCACGAGCTGGAGGTCACCTGCACGCTGCTGCTCGCGGCCGGGTACGCGACCACGGTCAACCTGATCGGCAACGGTATGTTCGCGCTCCTCGAACGCCCGGAACAGCGGGACTGGCTGCGCGCCCACCCGGACCAGGTGCCCGCCGCGGTGGAGGAGATGCTGCGCTTCGACCCGCCGGTGCAGATGATCTCCCGGGTCGCCCTGACCGAGGCCGAGATCGCCGGGCACCGCATCGAGCCGGGTGAGCAGGTCATGCTGATGATCGGCGCGGCCAGCCACGACCCCGCGGTCTACGACGACCCCGACGAGCTCAGGCTGGACCGGCCGGCCGGCCGCAACCTGGGCTTCGGCCTCGGCATCCACTTCTGTGTCGGCGCGCCCCTGGCCCGGCTCACCGCACAGGCCGCGGTGACCGCTCTGGCCGCGCTGGACCTGGAACTGGTGACCCGGACCCCGGCCCGGGTGCCCAACATCATCATGCGGGGCCTGGCCGAGCTGCCGGTCCGGGTCACCGGCTGATGCGCATGACACCTCCGACGCCCACCGCGTCCTCGCCGCACCCGGAGGTACGGCAATGACCGACGCCGTGACCGCGGAAACGCTCTGGATCCGCCGCTACCGTCCGGCCCCCCAGGACACCGACCTGTCGCTGATCTGCTTCCCCCACGCGGGCGGCTCCGCCAGCTACTTCCGGCCGCTCGCGGATGCTCTGGCCTCCGTCGCCGAGGTGCTGGCCGTGCAGTACCCGGGACGGCAGGACCGGCGCAACGAACCGCACATCACGTCGATCTCCCGGTTGGCGGACGAGATCCTCACCGTGCTGGAGTCCCTGTCGCGGCGCCGGCTGGTGCTGTTCGGGCACAGCATGGGAGCCTGCGTCGCGTTCGAGGTGGCCCGCCGGATCGAGCAGCGCTCCTCGCTGGAGCTGCTCGGGCTGGTCGCCTCCGGCCGCACCGCACCGCCCAGGCTGCGCGACCGTGGGGTCCGTTCGATGGACGACGACGGTGTCATCGCCGAGATCCGCCGCCTGAACGGCACCGACGACCGGCTGCTCCTCGACGACGACGTCATCCGGATGATCATGCCGGCCATCCGGAGTGACTACACAGCGGTGGAGACGTACCGGTACTTGCCGGGGCCGCCCCTGCGCTGCCCGATCAGCGTGCTCGTCGGCCGGGACGACCCGCAGGTCACCCTCGCCGAGGCCGAGGAGTGGCGCGACCACACCGAGGGCGGCTTCACCCTGCGCGGCTTCCCCGGCGGTCACTTCTACCTGGCCGAGCAGAAGTCCCAGGTGGCCCGGGCACTGATCGAGGACCTGACGCGCTTCTAGTGCCGCGGCAGGCAACGTTTGCCCCGAACGCCCCCGGACCAAGAGGAGTCTGTGGTGATGACCGACCTGGTCGCCGCGATCGAGTCACCGGACGCGCAGGCACGCGACTTCGCGTCCCTGCCGGTACCGGAGTCGTACCGGGCCACCGTGCTGCTCAAGGACGAGCAGCGCATGTTCGACGGTCTCCCGGTCAGCGACCGGGAACCCGCGAAGGCCCTGCACATCAGTGACGTACCGACCCCGGAGCCCGGCCCCGGCGAGGCCCTGATCGCCGTCATGGCGAGCTCCGTCAACTACAACACGGTGTGGAGCGCGCTGTTCTCGCCCGTGCCGACGTTCTCCTTCCTCGAACGCTACGCCCGCACCGGCGGCCCGGCCGCCCGGCATGACCTGCCCTACCACGTGATCGGCTCGGACCTGTCCGGTGTGGTCCTGCGCACCGGGCCCGGAGTGCGCCGCTGGCAGCCCGGCGACCGGGTGGTCGCGCACTGCCTGTCCGTCGAGCTGGAGGACGCGGCGGGTCACGACGACACCATGCTCGACCCGGAGCAGCGGATCTGGGGATTCGAGACCAACTACGGCGGGCTGGCCCAGCTGGCGCTGGTGAAGGCCAACCAGCTGATGCCCAAGGCCGCTCACCTGACCTGGGAGGAGGCCGCCGCACCCGGTCTGGTCAACTCCACCGCCTACCGCCAGCTGGTCTCGCGCAACGGCGCGGGCATGAAGGTCGGCGACACCGTGTTGATCTGGGGCGCGGGCGGCGGTCTCGGCTCCTACGCCACCCAGTACGCGCTGGCGGGCGGCGCGGTACCGATCTGCGTGGTCTCCAGCGAGCAGAAGGCGGAGATCTGTCGTGCGATGGGCGTCGAGGCGATCATCGACCGCGGCGCGGAGAACTACCGGTTCTGGCGGGACGAGCACACCCAGGACCCCCGGGAGTGGAAGCGCTTCGGGAGCAGGATCCGCGAGCTGACCGGCGGCGAGGACGTGGACATCGTCTTCGAGCACCCGGGCCGGGAGACCTTCGGCGCCTCCGTCTACGTGGCCCGCAGGGGCGGCACGATCGTGACCTGCGCCTCCACCTCCGGCTACCGGCACGAGTTCGACAACCGCTACCTGTGGATGCACCTCAAGCGGATCATCGGCTCCCACTTCGCCAACTACCGGGAGGCGTGGGAGGCCAACCGGCTCGTCGTCAAGGGCCGGATCCATCCCACGCTCTCCCGCGTCTACCCGCTCACCGAGACAGGCCTGGCCGTCAGCGACGTCCACCGCAACCGCCACCACGGCAAGGTCGGGGTGCTGTGCCTGGCCCCGCGGGAGGGCCTGGGCGTCACCGACCCCGAGCTGCGGGAGCGGCACGAGCCGGCCATCGACCGGTTCCGCACCCGGTGAGCGGCGCGGGCGTCATCCGTGCCGTGCCTCACGCGCCCAGGCTCTCGAACAGCACCATCCCGGCCGCCGTGTTCGACGCCGGTACGTGATAGGTCTCGTGGACGCGGCGGATCCGTGGTCCCAGGGCGCCGCGCATGATCAGCCACATGATGAGTTCGATGCCCTCGGAGCCGGCCTCGCGGATGTACTCCTCGCGTGTCAGCGTGGCCAGCTTCTCCGGGTCGTGCTCGATCGCGTCGAGGAACATCCGGTCGAAGTCCTGGTTGATCAGACCGGCGCGGGCGCCCGCGAGTTGGTGGGACATGCCGCCGGTGCCGAAGACCGCGACCTTGAGGTCCTCGGGGTAGGCGCGGATCGCCTCGCCGAGCGCCCGGCCGAGGGCCAGACAGCGCGCGGCGGTGGGCTGGGGGTACTGGATGACGTTGACCAGGAGGGGGACGACCGTGCACGGCCAGCGTTCCCCGGGGTCGGGGCAGTACACCGACAGCGGCACGGTCAGGCCGTGGTCGACGTCGAGTTCCTGGTAGACCGTCAGGTCGAAGGAGGCGTCGACCAAGCGCTCGACGAGGTGGTCGGAGAGCTCCGGGGCACCGATGACGGGCGGTACGGGGCGGCTGCCCCACCCTTCGTCGGCCACCCGGTACGACGAGGCGGTGCCGATCGCGAAGGTCGGGGTGGCGTTCAGGTCGAGCGCGTTGGCGTGGTCGTTGTAGACGACGACCGCGACATCGGGGGTGTGCCGGGCCATCCACTCCCGCGCCGGCGTGTACCCGTCGAACAGCGGTTTCCAGTAGAGGGCCTGGGTCCTGCCGTAGTCCATGGCCGCACCGATCGACGGCACGTGGGACGTGGCCAGCCCCCATATGACCTCAGCCAAAGCTCCGCCCTCCCGCTCTGAGCGCCTCCGTGAACTCCTCGGTGGTCATCCCGGTGAACACACCGCCGAGGTACTGCATGGACTTCTCGTCGAGGACGGCGAGCTTGAAGACGTAGAAGATGGAGCCTCCGAGCTCCATCATCCGGTTCCAGTCCCGTCGCAGGACGGCGTCGCGCTGCTCCGCATTGAGCCCGTACGCGTCGCAGTACGCGGCCTCGTCGGCGGAGAACCACCCGCGGTTCTCGGGGGTCTTCAGGGATCCGAACAGCCGGTTCAGGGCTCGGCCACGGCGGTTCTCGGCGGCGTCGAAGACGTAGGTGCCGGGGACCCGGGGGCTGGTCATGGCGTCCTCTCCTGCGGATGGGTGGCCAGCGCCTCCACGGTGACGTCCATCCACCTCCACATCGGCAGGGAGACCAGCGCGTCGTGCAGCTCGGCCGGATCGGCGGCCTCGTACAGGCCGACGGTCGCGTTGCGGCCCGGGACGCGCCACAGCCGCTTGAGGATTCCCGCCGCGCGGAGCTCCAGGGCTCGTTCACGTTCGGCCTTGCGCAGGTCCTCGCGGATGTCGTCGGGAGTGTCCGGGGGCAGCTTGTTCTCGGTGCGGACGAGGAATTCCATGCGGGTGTTCCTTCAGGGGCTGGAAAGGGGGGGGGCGCTGGAGCGGGGTCAGGCAGCCGCGATCTCCAGCAGGAGTCCGGCGAGGTCGCCGGGGGCGGTGACCATGGCCTCGTGGCCGGTGGCGATCTCGTGCACCGGCCAGCCGCGGGCGGCGGCGCGCTCCGCGTGCGGGGTGAACACCCGCATCCAGTCGGTGCATTCGACGAAGGCGCTGGGAATGTGCTCCGCCTCGCCGGTCAGCCGCAACGGCTCGGTGTAGGTCAGCCACGGGTGCGGAGTGAGCCGGGGGCCCAGCCAGTCGAGGTCCGCCCGGTCCTCGACGCCGAGCACGCTCAGCGAGCGCACCGGGATGAGCCAGCCGAACCCGGGTCCGGACACCGACTCCCGGTAGTGCCCGGCGACGGTGGCGGGGAGCAGATCGATCGCCGCGTCCCCGTCGTCGCCGACGAAGGCGTCCAGGTGCACGCGCCGCGCCAGCCGGTCCGGGACGCGGTCCGCGACCCCGGTGACGACCTGCCCGGCGTAACTGTGTCCGACGAGGACGACGTCCCTCAGGTCATGGGCCTCGATCAGCGCCACGACGTCCTGGACATGCGTGCCGAGCCCGACCTGCGGCCCGAGCAGATGGGCGCGGTCGCTCACCCCGGTCAACGTGGGGGCGTACACCTCGTGCCCGGCCGCGCGCAGCAGCGGTGCCACGCGCTGCCACACCCAGCCGCCGTGCCAGGCGCCGTGGAGCAGGACGAAGACACGGCGGCCGCTCATACGGACACCCGGCCGCGCGGTGCACGGTCGCCCTGCTGTTCGCGGGCCAGCATCTTCGCCAGCGCCCGGCGTCCGCGGAGCGCCGCCAGGTCGGACCTGATGCTGGACTCGGCCATGGCGCCCTGGTCGGTGGCGTACATGATCTCCTGTGCCTCCAGCGCGTCGACGTCCTCCTGCATCACCGCGAGCTGCTGCTCGTGCTGGAACTTCGTCAACTCCTCGTCGTCGACGAGGTAGTCGCGGCCCAGCGCGTAGAAGTCGTGCGTCTCGTTGCCGAGAGCCGGTGTCAGCCCGTACAGCACCTTCATGTGGAAGCCCTCGGGTTCCTCGGTGCCGGTGGCGGCGAGGCGGATGTTGAGGACGAAGATGCCCGGCGGGTAGAACTCGCCGTCCTGCCAGCGGTCCACCGGAGAGGTCAGGCCACAGGACTTCTCGTAGAACGGGGGAGCCTGGATCCCGGTCATACGGCGGCTGAAGCCGACCCGGTAGCCGTCCACCGTGACGTCGATCGGCGTGGCCGCCACGGCCGCGTTGCCGATGCTCGTCGGGTGCAGGAACGTCTCGTGAGTGAGGTCGAGCAGGTTCTCCAGGAGCAGCAGGTGCCGCGCCTTCAGCGGAACCACGCCGTGCACCTGCGTCCAGCCCGGGTCGCTCAGCCACGAGGTGTCGGGCAGCAGGCCCTCGTCGGCCAGTTCGGGGTCCCCGGGCCAGATCCACAGGGCCCCGTCCCGCTCCACCAGGGGGAAGCGGCGCAGCGCCGCCTTCGGCCGGTCCGCCTGCTCGGCGACGCCGACGCACACGCCGTCCGGGCCGAAGCGGTAGCCGTGGTAGTCGCACTGCAGGATGCCCGCGTCGTCGAGATGGCCCAGGGACAACGGGTACTTGCGGTGCGGACAGCGGTCCTCGACGGCGGTGACCGTGCCGTCGGGCAGTCGGTAGAACAGCACCGGGAGGTCCGTGATCCAGCGCTGTGTGAGCCGTCGGCCGATTTCGTCGGACCAGGCCCCCAGGTACCAGCCGTTGCGCACGTGTTGTGTCATGACAGGTGTTTCCCTTCGCTGACGCGCGTTCAGAGATCCAGGACCAGGCGGCCACCGCGTGCCCGGGAGACACAGATGAGCATCGTGTCGCCCGCGGCCCGCTCCTCGTCGGTGAGCAGTTGGTCGCGGTGGTCGACCTCGCCCTCCACGACGGCGGTCTCGCAGGATCCGCAGATCCCCTCCTCGCAGGAGTACAGAACCGGTACGCCCGCCTGCTCGACGGCCCTGAGGACCGACTGCCCGGGCGGGACCGTCAACGTGAGCCCGGACGCCCGCAGTTCCACGTCGATGGCCTGCTCGCCCCCGCCCTCGGCGGACCGCCGGGTGGCCGTGAACCGCTCCACGTTCAGGGACCCGGGTGGCCAGTCGGCGCAGTAGGCCTCGACCGCGTCGATCAGGGCGGCCGGGCCGCAGCAGTACACCAGGGCGGACGGGTCGGGATCACCGAGGAAACCCGCGAGGTCGAGCAGCCCGTGGCGGTCCTGCGGTCGTACGGTCACGCGCTCGCCGTAGCCCTCCAGTTCGGGCAGGAACGCCATGGACGCGTGGGACCGGCCGCCGTAGAGGAGGGACCACTCGGCGCCCGCCGCCTGGGCCTCGGCCATCATCGGGAGCAGCGGGGTGATGCCGATGCCGCCGCCGACGAACAGGTACCGGGCGGCGGGCCGCAGCGGGAAGTTGTTGCGCGGACCCCGCACCCGCAGTGTGTCGCCCTCACGGACGTTGTCGTGGATCCACCGCGACCCACCGCGGCCGTCCGCCTCCCGCAACACCGCGATCCGCCACCGGCCCCCGCCTCCCGCCGGGCCGCACAACGAGTACTGCCGTACGACACCCGTGGGCAGGACCACGTCGATGTGCGCTCCCGGCTGCCAGGGCGGCAACGATCCGCCGGAGTCCGGCGCGAGTTCCAGTGACACGACACCCTCCGCCACGGTCCGCCGGGACACCACGGTGAGAGCCCCGTCGGCGGGGCCCGGTGCCTGGTCGAGGTGGATCCTCACCTGGCGGTTCGCGCCCCACAGGGCCTCCACGACGGCGTTCAGCTGCCGGGCGTCGACGCGCCACATCGGTGCGCCGTAGCGGTCGTCGCGCGTGATGCTGCCCTGGGGAACGGCGTCCGCGAAGTCCGGGTGGTCCGCGCGCGCCAGTCGATCCCCGCACTCCACGTAAAGGCACGTGTCCCGGAAGGGAACCCAGATGTGGGTGGCGCCTCCCGCCCGCCGGACGAAGTCGCCCGCGTGCGCGCTGGTCGCGAGCAGCCGCCCCGCGGACGAGGCGGGGGTGTCGAGGCTCATCGGTACTCCTTGGCTTGGGTCCAGGACAGGCACGGAACACGGGACAGGGGGAGGCGATGGGGTGGGGCCCTGTCACGTTCCGGCGCTCGCGCCGGACTCCCGGGCGGTCTTCCTGGCCCAGGCGAGTTCGAGCTTGCCGGTAGGAGTCCGTGGCAGGCTGCCCGTCAGGACGACGGCACGCGGCACCTTGTAACCGGCGAGGCTCCGCCGGACCCAGTCGCGCAGTTCGCCGGCCGTGACGGCGCTGTCGGGCTGGAGCGCCACCACGGCCGCCACCCGTTCGCCCCAGGTCTCGTCGGGGACGCCGACGACGACACAGTCGGTCACCGCGGGGTGTGTCAGGAGGACGTTCTCGACCTCCTGGGGGTGCACCTTCTCGCCACCCGTGTTGATCACGCCGGCTCCGCGTCCGAGGAACCGGATCGCGCCGTCGGCCTCGAGCGTGGCGAGATCGCCGGGAACGGCGTACCGGACCCCGCCGATGGTGCGGAACGTCGTCGCGCTCCTGGTGGTGTCCTTGTAGTAGCCGAGCGGCATGGGTCCGCGGTAGGCGAGGTGTCCCGTCTCGCCGCTGCCGGGTTCGACGGGGTGGTCGTCCGGGCCGATCACCCGGGTCGCGGGAACGGGGAAGAAACGGGCGGGCAGATCCCGTACCGAGGACGTGATCGCGAAGGCGAAAGGCCCCCCTTCGCTGGACGCGATCGCGTCGATGACCGTGACCTCGGCCCGCTCGTGCAGCGCTCTCTTCAGCGTGTCGCTGAGCGCGGTGCCGGAGCTGATGAACCTGCGCAGGGAGCGCAGGTCGTGCGGTGTCCCCGCCCGTTCCGCGCGCACCAGTTCGTCGACGAGCGGCCGGCACACGGCGTTGCCCGCGACGATGGCCGTGTCGACCCGCTGCTCGGCGATCGTGTGCCAGACGTGCGCCGGGTCGAGACCGCCCTGCCGGGCGGTGACGGCCCTGCCGCCGACCATCAGGGCGCCCATGGTGTTGAACAGCCCGGTGGCGTGCATGAGCGGCACGACCGGCATGGTGGTCGGGGCACGGCCCTCGCGGTGTGCCCTGGTCGCGACGGTCACGGCGTCGTCGAGGGTCGCGGGGAGTTCGGCGACACCGAGCGGGCGGAAGATCGGGACCACGAGGGAGTGGAGCAGATCGCTCTGCCGCCACACGACGCCCTTCGGCCTGCCTGTGGTCCCGCCGGTGTACATGAACAGCCGGTCCGAACCAGGACGCCGTCGCGGCTCACGGGGTGCGTGCGCCGCCAGCAGCTCCTCCAGCTCGGGCACGGCGGGTCCGGCCGGGCCGTCGGCGGGCGGATCACCCGCCCTCACGAGCAGCTTCAGGGTGCGGACATGACCGGCCGCGTGCGTGACCCGGTCGGCCAGGGCGCCGCTGAACACGACGGCGGCCGCGTCGGCGTCGGTGAGGAGTCCGGAGAGCTCGTCGTCGGTGTAGCGGTAGTTGGCGTTCACCGGCACGGCACCGAGCTTGAACGCGGCGAAGACCGTCTCCAGGTAGGTGGCCCCGTTGAACAGGTAGCAGGCCACCGTGTCGCCCTCGCCCACCCCGGCCTCCGCCAGCGCGGTGGCCAGCCGTGCGGCGCGCTCGTCGAACTCCCGGTACGTGGTCGTCCGGCCGGGTGCGGCGATGGCGACGGCATCGGGCAGCGCACGGCAGACCGCCTCCCAGATCGTGCCGATGGACACGTCCATACCTCAGACCTCCTCGTCCTCGGGGGCTCGTCGGTGGCTCTTCGGTGATTCCTCGGGGGACCGATGATCCGCGGGCTTCCTCCTCAACGTAAGCAGGACCCGGCCCTGTGGGAACGCGAGCAATGACCGAAGCCGTTCGGCGCTTCGACCTGGCGATGAACGGGTCGAATGACGTAGGCCCGTCCTGAACGCGCGGGGCTACGATGCTGCACGCCGACCGCGAGTGTCGCCTCCGGGTGACGACGATGAGGAGATCGGTCATGTCCGGTACGCCGCTCGTCGGGTGGGACGATGTCGCCGCCGTCGCGCCGGACGGCCTCGCCGTACTGGACCGCGCGGGCCGGTTCGTACGGCTGAACCCGGCGGCGGTCGCGCTGTTCGGGGCGGGCGAGGAGGCCGACCTGCTCGGTGTGCCGTCCCCGTTCGCGCCGGCGGACCGATGCGCCCGGGACACGGCGGGGCCGCCGGCGGACCATGCCGTCCACTCGGACGAGCAGGTCGCCCCCTGGACGCCGGCCTCCGGCCCCGGGCGCGAGTTCGCCTACCGGGCCCGCGGCCTGCGGGCCGACCCGGCGTTCACGGTCGTGTCGTTCCGCGACGTCACCGAGGAACGGCACCGGCATCGCAGGATCGCTGCCATGGCGCAGACGTCGATCGCGCTGGCCTCCGAGGGCTCGCTCGGCTCGACGCTGGACGCCGTGGCGCGGCAGATCGTCCAGGCAGACGGCTTGGCCGGCGCACAGATCCTCACCCTCGACAGCACCGGACGGGAACTGCGCCTGATGGGCTCCGCGGGGCTGCGGCACTGGGACGTGTTCCTCGACCGTCTGCTGGAGTGCCGCGACCGGGGCGCCCGGCTGTGCATGCTGGACACCCTCAAGGAGCGCCGACCGGTCGTCGTCCCGCACCGGTGGGCCCAGATCCGCGAGGACCCGGCCTGGGAACCGCTCCACGACTACCTCGGGGAGCTGAACTGGGACTCCTTCGTCAGCGTTCCGCTGATGGCCCGCGGCCGCGCCGAAGGCGTGCTCAACGCCTACTTCGCACCGGGGCAGGAGATCGGCGGGCGGACCCTGGAGTTCCTCGCCGCCATGGCCGAACAGGCCGCCCTCGCCGTCGACTACGCCACCCTGCTCCAGCGCGAGCGGGAGGGGGCGCGCCGGGGCGAGCGCCAGCGCCTCGCCCGCGACCTGCACGACTCGATCGTCCAGCAGGTGTTCTCCATCGGCATGCAGGCCAACGCCGTCGGCGTGCTCGGCGCGCGCGGCGAAGCGGTTCGCGCCGAGACCGTGCGGGCCTTCGCGGGCGAGATCGGGACACTCTCGCGGACCGTCCTCGCCGACCTGAGGGCGATGGTCCACGAACTGCGTCCGTCCTCCTCCAGCCGGCTCGGCCTGGAGGACGCGGTGAGCGCGCTGGTCAAGAGCACCGAGAACCGCACCGGCCTCACGATCCGGTTGCTGTGCGGCCGGGACCTGGACGCGGTGGAGGCGGAACCGGCCGAGGACCTGTACCGGATCGTCGCCGAGGCCCTCCACAACGTGGTCAAGCACGCGGAGGCCACCACCGTCACGATCCGCCTCGGCGTACGCGACCACACCCTCACCGCGAGCGTCCGCGACGACGGCCGCGGACTCGCGGAGTCCGGCGGGCGCGGGGCCGCCCCGCAGGGCGCGGGCGACCGGACGGCCGGCGGCCGGGCCTGGGACCACGGCTACGGACTGACAACCATGCGCGAAAGGGCGGAGCGATGGGGCGGCACCATGAGAATCAGGTCCGGCGCGAAGAGCGGCACGATCGTGCGCGTCGTCGTACCCCTCCCCGTACGGGTCCCGGAGTCGCCCCCCTCGGATCCGGACGGCCCGCGGACAGCCCAGCGGGCGGTGCCGCTGAGCAGGACGCGGAACCCCGCGCCATCCGGGTCCTGATCGTCGACGACCACGCCGTCGTACGCCGGGGGATCCGCGCCTATCTCGAGGTCCTGGACGACATGGAGGTGGCCGCGGAGGCCGCCGACGGGCAGGAGGCGCTCACCAAGCTGGACGCGATGGCGGCGCACCGGGAACTGCCCGACGTGGTCCTGATCGACCTGCTCATGCCGAGGATGGACGGGGCGACGGCGATCGGGGCGATCAAACAGCGCCACCCCGATGTACGGGTCGTGGTGCTCACCAGTTTCGGTGAGATGGAACGTGTCCACGCCGCGCTCGCCCAGGGCGCGGCCGGCTACCTCCTCAAGGACGCCGAGGCGGGCGAGGTGGTCGCCGCGATCCGCGCCGCCGCCCGGGGGGAGGTCTTCCTCGACCCGGCGGTGGCCAGGGGACTCACGCAGGAGATCGTCTCGCCGCCGACCGGGCTCGCCGCGCTCACCGGCCGGGAGCGTGACGTCCTCGTCCTCGTCGCCGAGGGACGGTCGAACCAGCAGATCGCCGACGAACTGGTGATCAGCGAACGCACCGCCCGCACCCATGTGAGCAACCTCCTGCGCAAACTCCGCCTCACCTCCCGCACCCAGGCCGCGCTGTTCGCGGTCCGGCAGGGGCTGGTGCCGCCCCGGGCCTGAGCCGCATGCAGGGCCGCCCCGGTGACGACACGCCCCCGCCGGCGGCGGCCGACCGCAGAGGTAGTGTCGTCGCTGACTACCACTGAGGAGAACTGACCATGCCGGTGTCCCGCCGCCCCACGCTGAGTGATGTGGCACAGCAGGTCGGTGTGAGCGCCAAGACGGTGTCGCGGGTGCTCAACGAGGACGGGCCGGTCGCCCCCGCGACCCGCGAGCGGGTGATGGAGGCCGTCGAACGACTCGGGTTCCGGCCCAACCTCATGGCGCGGCACATGCGGCTCGGCAGGAGCGACACCGCCATCGGCCTGATCGTGCCGGACATGAGCAACCCGTTCTTCGCCACGGTGGTGAGCGGCATCGAGTCGGTGACTCACGACCGGGGCCTCACCCTGCTCGTCGGTTCGTCCGCGCAGGACGCCGAGCGCGAGCGTTCCCTGGTCGGCACGTTCCTGGCCCGCCGGGTGAGCGCCCTGCTCATGGCGCCGACGCCGAGCGCCGACCACGGCTACCTCAAGGCCGAACGCGCGGCCGGGCTGCCGGTCGTCTTCCTCGACCGGCCGGGATCCGGCCTGACCACGGACAGCGTGCTCAGCTCCAACCGAGGGGGTGCCCGCGAGGGCACCGCACACCTGATCCGGCACGGCCACCAAAGGATCGGCTTCGTCGGGGACACCCCGGCCGCGCTGTACACGCGCCGGAAGCGTTTGGAGGGCTACCGGGACGCCCTCGTGGCGGCCGGGCTGCCGTACGACAGGGCACTGGTGGCGGGCGGCCACGACGTGCGGGGCGCCGCGGCCGAGACCGAGCGTCTGCTGACCCTCGCGGACCCGCCGACCGCGCTGTTCGCGGCGAACAACTTCGCGTCGATGGGAGCGGTGCTCGGCCTCGCCCGCGCCGGCCGCAAGGACGTCGCGCTCGTCGGCTTCGACGACATCCCGCTCGCCGAGGCCCTCGAACCCGCCCTCACCGTTGTCGCCCAGGAGCCGACGGCGATGGGAGCCACGGCGGCGACCATCGCCCTGGCCCGCCTGGACGGCGACCGCTCCCGAGCACGCTCCACGGAGATCCCCACCCGCCTCGTCCCTCGCGGCTCGGGGGAGTTGCGGCCCCGCTGAGGGGGCCCTGTCGGCCGAGGGCCGCGGAGCACGGCACCCGCGTCGGGCCTGGGGGCGCGAGAGTTCCAGGCCGGGGCCCGCACCGGTGCCATGAGCAGACGGCCCGTCAAGGTCGGGAGCGCGAGGGCGTGTGTGCCCGACCGGAGGCGGCTCCGGCGCCGCAGCGCCGACGCGTGCGATGCCGGACCAGAGGTCGGTACGGCACCGAACGCTCGGGGTGTTCGCCGTTCAGGCGGCCGCCGGTTCCTCCGTCTTCGTGACGGTCACCGGTGCGGAGTCGTCCTTCGTGCCGCGCAGGGCGATCACGCTGAGGAGGCAGCAGGCCAGGGCTGCGATGCCGCAGACGACGTAGCCGATCGCGTAGCCGTTGCCGAGGGCTTCCAGGGCGATGGGGACCGCGCCTCCCGGCGGGGAGGACGGCGGGACGGAGTTCGAGGCGAGGGGGCCGCCCTCCGCCGCGACCTGGGCCGCCGCAGCCTTGACGTCGGCGGAGAGGCCGGACGCGGCGAGGTTCCGGGTGAACTCGTCGGCGGCGCGGCTGAGGGCGATCGCACCGATGACGGCCGGGCCGAGCGTGAAGCCGAAGTCCCGCAGCAGGCTCGTCGACGCACTGGCCATGCCGGCGTAGTGGACCGGCACCGTGTTGACGGCGGTCGCGGTGATGGAGGAGACCGTGAGGGCGAAGCCCACGCCGACCAGTCCGATGGGGAGGATCAGCGAGGTCAGGGCACGGTCCTCCACCGGAAGCGCCGCCGCCAGGAAGTCTCCCGGGGCCATCAGCGCGAGGCCGAGGCCGAGCACCCAGCGCGCGCTGACCCGCTCCAGCAGCCGGGAGATCACCGGCATCAGCAGCAGTGTCCAGCAGTTGAGCAGGATGAACGCGAACGAGCCGCGCAGCGGGCTCTGGTGCTGGATCGGACCGAGCCGGATGCTGGTCGCGTAGGCGGTGCCGAGGTAGCTGAACATGCCGACCACCGCCACGAAAGACGCCACCGCGAAGGCCCGGTTCCTGAACAGGTCGAGGCGGAGCAGGGGAGAGGCAGCGCGCCGCTCGGCCACGATGAACAGGCCGATGAACACCGCGGCGACGACGTACGCGATCACCACCGGCGTCGCCGTCCAGCCGTCCGCCGGGCCCTGGATCACCGCGTACAGCAGCGCGAACATGCCGACGCCGATGGTGATCTGGCCCGCCAGGTCGAGTGAACGGCCCTGCGGCGCGCTGGAGTTCTGCGCGAGGAACTGGCTGAGCAGCGTACTGACGACGGCCAGACCCGTGACCACGATGAACGCCCAGCGCCAGGAGCCGTAGTTGCCGGTGATGCCGCCGAGGACGGGGGCTATGAAGCCGCCGCTGGAGAGCGCCGCGGCCCAGATGGTGATGGTGCGGGCGCGATCCCGGGCCGAGTGGGTGCCCGCGGCGATCATCGCGAGCGAGGTCGGGAACAGCGCGGCCGCGCCCAGACCGGCGATGGCCTGACCCACCCAGAGCATGTGGATGCCGGTGCTGGCGGCGGCCAGCGCCTCGCCGACGACGAGCAGTGCGCCGCCGCCGACCAGCAGCCGCTTGCGGCCGAAGAGGTCGCCGAGGACGCCGAAGGTCAACTCCAGGACGGAGACGGGCAGCAGGAACGCGTCCGAGATCCAGGTCAGCTGCGATCCGACGGGATGCAGGTCTTCCTGGAAGAGGCCGTTCAGGGTGGCCGGCATGGCCAGGGCGATCTGCGCCAGGCAGACCGCGAAGCAGCCGGCGACGAGGGTGCCGACGGGCAGACCACCGGACGGTTGGGGGTCGGCGGTGGAGTCGGGCTGGGTGCGCGTTTCGGTGGACACGGAGGCTCCCCTTTGAGCGGATTCAAGGGATTTGGCGCATTTGCGGGGGATGGCGGTGCCGAGAACGCGATGAATGTAGGGCAGTTTTTCGACAGCGGTCAATGGGCTGCCCAATGTTTGCCTACGGGAGGGCCGCCTGGATCATGTCCAGCGCGGTGGCGGCCTCCTGGCGGGCCGGCTCCTCGCAGCGGTGCGCCAGATCGTGGAAGCGTTCCTCCGCGGCGGCCGCGGGCCAGCCCTCGGGCAGGTGCTCGGCAGGCAGATGCGGGTCCTGCCGCACCAGCTCCAGCCAGTCCGCGTGCAGCAGCAACTGCCGCACGAGAGCGCTCGTCCCACCCGCTTGCGGGGCGTCCGTGCTCCACCGGGTCAGGAACGCCTCGTACCCCTTGGCGATGGACTCGACGTCGAAGGCGCTGTGCAGCACGGTGCGGGCGTCGGTCGGGCCGACGGCCGCGGCCCCCTGGAAGACCCGCAGGTACGAGTCGAGGCCGAGCCCCGCCACCACCTCGGGCACGTCCACCGTGCCGGGCGCCACCCACAGGCCGTTCTGCAGCGGCCCGAAACCGCCCCACACCAGCCGCGACCGCAGATCGTGCCGCTCACTGCGCCACGCCTCCGGCAGCGAGAATCCGACGAGGGTCCAGGTGCCGTCCCAGTCCCGGTTGACCGCCCCGGTGTGCCAGATCCGGTCGTGGCCGTCCTGGAGAACCCTGGTGGCCCGCTCGGTCGGCCCGAAGTACGTCTTGCGGCCCCGTCGGTGCCGTTCGAGCAGGCCGCGCTTGACCATGCGGGTGAGCGTCGACCGTACGGCGTCCTCGGTGATTTCGGCCTGCCCGAACACCTCGATCAGGCTGCCGGCCGAGAGGGCGACCTCCCGGCCGAGGGCGTGGATGCCGAAGAAGGTCAGCATCAACGACTGTGGTCTGGGGGCGCTGCCTACCTGATCGAAGCTGGTCACGGGGGTAAGAGTAGGGCTGTGGCGCCCTCGGGGTCAGTGCGCCGGAAGCCACTCGGTCAGGGCGTCGATGAGGCGGTCGAGCGCCGGCTCGTCGGAGGAGCGGTCCGTCATGACCGTACGGCCGTCGTACTGAAGCGCGTACTGGAACATGTCGGCCGCCCCGCTGTTCATGGTGAACGCGGGGACGTCGGCCAGCGCCGGATCCCCGAGCAGCGTACGCAGCTTCCTGAACTGGGCCGCGGTGGTGCGGCGCACCGTGGTCCGGCCCCGGTCGATCGTGCGGACGGTGCCGTCGCCCCGCAGGACCACCTTCTGGTTGACCCCCGCGAAGCCGCCGCTGACCGTCATGGTCACCAGCTTCTGCTCCGGGCCGGTGACGGGCACCGGCGAGGGACTCGCGGAAGCCGGGGCCGACCTGGACGGGGAAGGGGTGGGCGCGTCGGTCGAGGGCGCAACGGAAGAGGGGGCGGGAGCCGCGGTGGAGGCCGCGGTGGGGGAGGCCGTGGTACGAGAGGGCTCGGCCGAACTCCCGCCGCCTCCGGCGGAACAGCCGGCCAGGGCCAGCACAGCGGCCGCGCACATCATCGCCGTATGCCTGGAGAGCACCACGTCCCCCTCTACGTCGATCGCTGAACACCCGTCATATCAAAGTGCCACGCATCGAGTTGTGTAATCAGCGGCCCAGATACTCGAGTTCCGGGAAGTGGCGCTGATAGGCGTCCAGCAGACGCTTCGCGACGGCGTACGAGTCGATGAGCGGATGGATCGTCAGCGCCTTGACCGCGTGGGAGCGGTCGGCCGTGGTGGCTGCGTGGATCACCGCGCGATCGACGGCCTTGACCGCGCACACCAGGCCCTGGCCGTGGTCGGGCAGCGGGGCGCCGGCGATGGGGCGTGCGCCGTTGGCGTCCACATGGCAGGGGACCTCGATGACGGCGTCGTCGTCGAGCACAGGGATCCGGCCGCGATTGCGGACGTTGAGGACGAGGGTGGTGCGCTCGTCCAGGGCGATGGCCCGCATGAGGGCGAGGGCGACCTGCTCGTAGCCGCCGGACTCCAGGTCGCAGGAGTCCCGTTCGCCCATGCCGACGGCGTCGCGGTTCTCGGCCATGTAGGTGGTCTCGCGCTCCAGCCGGGTCGCGTCCCAGGCGTTCCAGGCGGCGCGGGGCGGGGGCGGGTCGCCGGCGACGGTGCCCAGGGACTCGTAGAAGCGCTGCTGTTGGGAGTGGAGGAAGGCCCCGCGGGTCTGCTCGGAGGCCTGGGCGGAGCCGACCGACTCGCGGTGGAAGTAGTAGTAGTGCAGGTACTCGTTGGGCAGCGCGCCGAGCGTGCGCAGCAGGTCGGCGCCGAAGAGCTTGCCCTCCTCGAAGGAGGTCAGCGCGGTCTCGTCCGCGAACAGGGACGGCAGCAGATCCCGGCCGTCGGCGTACAGACCGCACAGCCAGCCCAGGTGGTTCAGGCCCACGTAGTCCAGGCGGACACGGGCGGGGTCGGCGCCGAGCGCTCCGGCGACGCGGCGGCCGAGGCCCACCGGGGAGTCGCAGATGCCGATCACGCGGTCGCCGAGGTGGGCGGTCATGGCCTCGGTGACCATGCCCGCGGGGTTGGTGAAGTTGATGACCCAGGCGTCGGGGGCGAGGGCCGCGACACGGCGGGCGATCTCCAGGGCCACGGGGATCGTGCGCAGGCCGTAGGAGATGCCGCCCGCTCCGACGGTCTCCTGGCCCAGCACCCCCTCCTCGAGGGCGATGCGTTCGTCCGCCGCGCGCCCGGCGAGGCCGCCGACGCGGATGGCGGAGAACACGAAGTCGGCTCCGGTGACCGCCTCGTCCAGGTCGGTGGTGACGGTGACGGAGGGCGGGTCGGGGTGCCCGGCCGCCTGGTCGGCGAGAACCTTCCGGATGGTCGTCAGCCGGGAGGCGTCCAGGTCGTACAGGGTCACGTCGGTGACCCGGCCCGCGCCGCGGTCGCCCAGCAGCGCCCGGTAGACCAGCGGGACCCGGAAGCCCCCACCGCCCAGGATCGTCAGTCTCATACCTCGACCACCTCCACTCCCGCCTCACGCAACCGGCCACAGGTCTTCTCGTCCCCGGGGGCGTTGGTCACCACCACGTCGAGCTCCTCCGGACCGCACACCCGGGCCATTCCGGTGCCCGGGAACTTGCCCGCGTCCGCCAGCAGGACCACCTGGGCGCTCGCGGCGATCATCGCCCGCTTGACGGGCACCTCCACAGCGGTGGTGTCCAGCACCTGCCCGTCGGGGCGGATCCCGCTCGTGCCGAGGAACAGCCGGTCGGCGTGCACCTGCCGCAGGTTGTCCTCGGTGAGGAAGCCGACCAGCGAGCGGTAGTCGCGCCGGACCACGCCGCCCAGCAGGATCAGCTGGACGTCCTTGTCGTCCTGGAGTTCCTCGTAGACGGCAAGGTTGCTGGTGATCACGGTCAGCGACCGGCCGTGCAGGTGGCGGGCCACCCGGTGGGCCGTGGTGCCGATGTCGAGCAGGACCGTCTCGCCGTCCTGGACCAGGTCGGCGCACCACGCGGCCAGCGCGTCCTTGGCCTCGACGCGGACCGCGGCGACGTCGGCGAACGGATCGTCCTCACCGACGACGGGGGCGGCGCCGCCGTAGACGCGTTTGAGCAGTCCCTCCTCCTCCAGCTGCGCGAGGTCCCGCCGGATCGTGGCCTGGCTGGCCCCGATCCTCTCGGCCAGCAGGACCACCGTGGTGGGCCCGTCGGCGCGCAGGACACGCAGGATCAGCTGATGTCTTCGGTCAGGGAGCATGCGTTGACCATACTCGCGAACTCGCCAAACTCAAGCAAAGTCGCGCATGAATGTCTCGATTGCTGCTTGACCCTTGTCAAACTCGCGCACCGGGTGCACGCTCTTGCGTAATTCGGAGCCAGGTCCGGACCCCACTCCGGTCGGCCGAAGCGGATCAACGGTGCATCACGCCGTCACGGACGCGTCGGCACCGTCTGAGAGGACCAGGTAGAGCCCCGGGTGGCTGAAGGGTTCCATACCTACGCCGATGCTCTTCAGCCACCCGGCCCTTCGCGGCCCCCGCGCCCACACAGGCCCTGTCGGACATGCCGGACACGCCGGACATGCCGGAAACTAGGAGAAGATCGTGGACCTTTCCCGCAGACGATTCCTTCAGGCCGCAGTACTCGCGGCCGCCACGGCCGGCGCCACCGCGGCGTGCGGTGGTGGCGGCTCAGGGTCGAGCGGCAGCAAGGACAGCAAGAACCTGAGCCTCTGGTACTGGTCCGGCGGTCTGAGCGACAAGGTCGTCGCGGACGCCAAGAAGCACTTCTCCGACATCACCCTGAAGACCTCCGTGGTCGGCGGCGACTTCAAGACCAAGCTGCTCACCGGTCTGCGAGCGGCCCAGTCCGCCCCGGACATCACCGGCATCAAGGGCGAGGACATCGCCTCCTTCCTGCCCAACGCCAACCGCTTCATCGACCTGAAGACCGTCGGCGCGGACAAGCTGGCCCCGCAGTACCTCTCGTGGAAGCTGAAGCAGGCCACCACCCAGGACGGCAAGCTCATCGGCTTCCCTATCGACATCGGCCCCTGCGCCACGTTCTACCGCGAGGACCTCTTCGCCAAGGCGGGACTGCCCACCGACCCCGCCAAGGTCTCCGCCGAGCTGTCCACCTGGGAGGACTACTTCAAGGCCGGCGTCGAGCTGCACAAGGCCCTGCCCAAGACCTACCTGGTCAACAACATCAGCTCGGTCTTCTCGATGATCGTCGGCCAGGGCACCCAGCGGTTCATCGACGAGGACAACAAGTTCATCGGCGACCAGGACCACATCCGTACCGCCTGGACCACGGCCGTGAAGCCCTACACCCTCGGCATCGACGCCAAGATCAATGACAACACCTGGAACGCGGCCATCAGCGGCGGCGCCCTGGGCACGGAGATCGGCGCCGCCTGGCACGCGCTGGACATCAGCAGCGCCGCGCCGGGCACCAAGGGCAAGTGGCGGGTGGCGAGCCTGCCGGGCGGGCCGTCCAACCTCGGCGGGTCCTTCCTGGCCATCCCCGCGACCAGCGGCAACCCCGAAGAGGCCTTCAAGATCATCAGCTGGATCCTCAGCCCGGAGAACCAGGCCCGCGGCTTCACCGACGCGGCCCTGTTCCCGACCGCCCCGGCCGCGTACAAGCTGCCCGCGCTGACCGGCGGCGACCCCTTCTTCGGCGGCCAGAAGACCATCGAGATCTTCGGCCCGGCGGCCGAGAAGATACCCGCCGCCTACGAGGCCCCGGCCGACTCGGCGGTCTCCGCGCCCTACTACAGCGAGCTGACCAGCATCGAGGCCAAGGGCAAGGACCCCGAGCAGGCCTGGAAGGACGCGGTCAGCCAGGCCAAGCAGATCGCCCAGCGGCAGGGAGTGAAGTGACATGTCGTCAAGCCCGGTAGCCGGCCCGGCCGCCACCGGACCGTCCTCCGGATCCGACACCGCGCCCACCGGCCGACCGGCCCCGGACCGCCCCCGCGGCGGCCCGGGCCGGCACGGCCGGCGGATCCGGCCGGTGTCGGCCGGGGCCCGGCCCGGGCCGCGGCGGCGGGCCACCAGGTACTGGCCGCAGTACCTGGCCGTCTCGCCGTACTACCTGCTCTTCTCGGTCTTCATGCTCTTCCCGGTGATCTACACCGTCTATCTGGCGTTCCAGAAGTGGGACGGCATCGGGGAGATGCACTTCGTCGGGTTCCAGCAGTTCCGCTTCCTGTGGGACGACCCGGTGTTCTGGCTGTCCATCCGCAACACCCTCATCATCTGGGTGCTGTCCACGGTGCCGATGCTCTTCCTCGCGCTGGTGCTCGCGGTGCTGGTGAACTCCACCAAGCGATTCACGGCGCTCTACCGCGTCGCCCTGTTCATTCCCAGCATCACCTCACTGGTGGCCATCGCGATCTTCTTCGGCGCGGTCTTCAGCAACAACTTCGGCCTGATCAACGCCATCCTCCGATCGGTGCACGTGTCCGCCGTGCCATGGATGAGCAACGAGTGGACCATCAAGCTGGTCATCGCGGCCCTGATGACCTGGCAGTGGACCGGCTACAACGCGATCATCTACCTGGCCGGTCTCCAGGCGATCCCCTCGGAGCTCTACGAGGCCGCCAAGATGGACGGGGCCGGCCCCGTGCGGATCTTCTTCTCCGTCACGATCCCGCTGCTGCGGCCCATCATCCTGTTCACCGTGATCGTCTCCACCGTCAGCGGCCTGCAGAGCTTCACCGAACCGCAGGTGCTGTTCGGCAGCGAGGCGGCCACCAACCCCAACTCCGGCGGACCGGGCCAGGCGGGCCTGACCACCTTGCTGTACTTCTACCACCAGGCCTTCGACAACAACGACTTCGGCTACGGCGCCGCCATCGTCTGGGCCTTCTTCCTGCTGATCCTGCTCATCGTGCTCATCAACTGGCGCCTGGTGCAGCGTAAGGAGCGACGGCCATGAACGCCCTGAACCGCAAGCGCGTCCGGGGGCTGAGCGTCCACGTGATCCTGATGCTCGGCGTGGTCATCTCGGTGTTCCCGTTCTACTGGATCATCGTCATGGCGACGAACAGCTCGCAGGACATCTACAGCTATCCGCCGAAGCTGTGGTTCGGCGGCAATCTGCTGACCAACGTCCATCACCTGTTCGCCAAGATGGATTTCTTCGGGTCGCTGTTCAACACCGTGATCGTGGCGGTCTGTACGACGGCGCTGGTGCTGTTCTTCGACTCCCTGGCGGCCTTCGCCTTCGCCAAATACGAGTTTCCCGGCAAGAAGTTCCTCTTCGCTCTGCTCGTGTCGATGTACATCCTGCCGACCCAGCTGGCGATCATCCCGCAGTACGAGATCATGGTGCAGCTGGGCTGGCTGGGTACGCTCCAGGCGCTCATCGTGCCCGCCGCCGCGAACGCCTTCGGCATCTTCTGGATGCGCCAGTACACCAGCAGCGGTGTCCCCGACGAGCTGCTGGACGCCGCCCGGATCGAGGGTGCCGGGTTCTTCCGCCAGTACTGGCACGTCGTGCTGCCCTGCGTCCGCCCGGCGCTGGCGTTCCTCGGCATCTACACCTTCATCGCCGCCTGGAACGACTACGTCCTGCCGTTGGTGATGCTGGTCAACCCCGACCGCCTCACCCTCCAGGTCGCGCTCGCCCAGCTGTACGCCGGCCACTCCACCGACTACAGCATGGTGATGTCCGGGGTGCTGCTCGCGGTGATCCCGCTGGTGCTGGTGTTCACCTTCTTCGCCCGCGGGTTCATCGCGGACGCGACGAAGGGCGCCCTGCGCTGACGTAGTCCTGGGGAGCGAGGGCCGCTCGGCCGACGGTGCGCGCAGGCGCCGGCTGGGCGGCCGTCGACGTCCGCAGCACGAGTTCCGTGGCGAGTTCGATGCGCGAGGACGCGGGCGGCCGGCCCTGGGAGAGGTCCAGCAGCACCCGGGTCGCCTCCCGCCCCAGCTCCTCGAACGGCTGCCGCACCGCGCTCAGCGGCGGGCACGCCATGGCCGCCACCAGCGTGTCGTCGAAGGACATCACCGCCAGGTCGTCCGGCACGGCGAGCCCCTGCCGACGGGCGGCCTCCAGCACGCCGAGCGCCTGCGCGTCACTGGCCGCGAACACGGCGTCGGCGGATCCTCGGCCCGCAGGATCTGAAGGCCCGCGGCGAGCGCCTCCGCGTAGTCGAAGTCGGTCGAGCGCACGATCGCGGGGTCGTAGGGGACCCCCGCCTCCTCCAGCGCGGCCCGGTAGCCGTGCACGCGCGCCGCCCCCGCCAGTGAGTGCGAGCGGCCCGCGACCATGCCGACCCGGGTGTGCCCCAGGCCCAGCAGGTGCTGCACGGCGTCCCGGGCGCCGCTCCAGTTCGTCACCCCGATGCTGGGGATGTCCTGCGTGGGCGCGCTGAGCGGGTCGATCAGCACCACCGGGAGCCGCTGCTCGACGATCCGGCGCTGGTCCTCCTCGGACAGCATCGAGATCACGATGACGATCCCCGCCGCGCCGAGCGCCACGCACTCCTCCAGCCAGCCGGAGATCGACCGCCGGTTCGTCGTCCCGGTGACCACGTCGATGCCGAGTTCCCCGGCGGCGTCCACGATGCCGCGCGCGACCTCCAGCGTGTACGGCCCGGACAGGTCCCGGAACACCGCGATGATCTGCCGGGGCGTGCCGGGAACGGGCTCCCAGGAGCGGACGTACCCGTGCCGGTCGAGGAGTTCCTCGACCCTGGCCCGCGTCGCCGCGCCGACGTCCCGGCGCCGGTGCACCACCTTGGAGACGGTGCTGAGGGAGACTCCCGCCTCGGTGGCGATGCTCGTCAGCAGACCGTACTGCGCTTCCTGTCGGTCCTTGCCTCGACTTGTCACTCGACGCCCGTTCTGCATGCCTGGCCGGGAAACTCCGCGCAAAGTAAGCGGGGCCCGCCGCGCGCGTCAATACCGGAGAAGGGCGGCGTACGAAACACTTTCGGAAACGCAGCGGTGACATTGCGGCTTCGCATCCCAATACTGCAATCCGGCCGTGGAACAGCCTTTCCCGGGTCTGACGGCCGCCCACCAGACCCGCAGAGGGACCGCAATGACAAAACCCTTGATACGGAAGGCTTTCGCGACAGCGACGGCTTTCGGAGTCGGCCTGGTTTTCGCCGTCGCCGCCGCGACGAGTGCGTCGGCGTATCAGCCGATCCCGTCGAATCTCTACGTGGCTGACAATCCCGCCTCGTGCAACAAGAAGCCCTGCGTTCTGTATCCGAAATCGGCCCGGCTTCCCGGCGGCCGCATCGTGGCGTCGTTCGAGAACAGCCAGGGTGATCCGGTGGGGCAGACGCTGCCCGTCTACAAGAGCGACGACGACGGCACGACCTGGCAGAAGCTCTCCGACGTCAAGCCTCCGGCCGAGCTGTCCAGCAACCCCCAGTACGCGAAGTACACGAGCAACTGGACCAACCCCTACCTCTACGTGCTCCCGCAGGACGTCGGAGCACTGAAGGCCGGCACGTTGCTGCTCGCGAGCGTGGTCTCGGGCGACGACGCCTACTACAGGGAGCACAGGAACGCCGACCCCAGCTGGACGCCGACCGAAGACGGCGACCGCAAGGACGTGTCGATCGCGCTGTACTCAGCATGGACGACGGCGCGACCTGGTCCTTCCAGAACATCATCGCCGCCGGCGGATGGCAGGGCGGCGGCGGGAAGAACATCTCGAGCGCCAACACCGCCGCGCAGCAGGATCCGGTCTGGGAGCCGCACCTGGTCGCCCGGGGCGGCAAGCTCGTCGCCTACTACTCCGACGAGAACGACTACGTCGGCTACGACTCCACCACAGGAGTGCCGACCCTCGACCCCGACAACGGCACGGCGACCGATCCGCAGTACCAGGAAACCCACGGCAGCCCATCAGCGCAGGTGAGCGTGCCAGGTACACGGGCGATGCTCCGCCTTGCGATGCTCCCCCACTGCCTGAACGGCGTGGGAGGTGCCCCCACCACCGGACGCCGCGAGCTTCCCGGCAAACCTTTCCGGTCACGGCACTGGCCCGTAGCGGCGGGTGCGGCCGTGGCGCACGGTCGCACCCGGTCCGACAGTGACTCGTGCCCCTGATGCCCGTATCCTCGTCAATGCCAGATTCTTTGCGAAATGTGGATTATCGCGGGTGTGCATGAGGCGAGACGTGGTTCGGTCCGGCGGAGAACCGACGCCCATGGGGCGCGCGGCAGGGGGGACGGGTCCCGTTCGCTCCCGTGAGCGGTTTCTGCAGGGTGAGTCGATCGAGACCGGTGTGCGCTCGTCCATCCTGGACTCCTGGCGGCGCTGCCGGTCCCTGGCCCTCTCGCCGGACCAGTCGAACCTCCCCTTCCGGGACGACTTCGATCCGGAGGGCCGGATCGTCCGCGCCGCCGTGCCGGTGCTCGACCGGCTGCAGTCCAGGTTCGCCGGCAGCGAGATGAACATCTCCGTCGCCGACGGGAACGGCACGGTCCTGCTGCGCCGGTTCGGACGGGCGTCCATGGCCGACAGGCTCCCCGCGATCCAGACCGTCCCGGGGTTCGTGTTCGCCGAGCAGTTCGCAGGCACCAACGGCATCGGCCTCGCTCTCGCGGAACGGCAGCTCATCAGCGTCTACGGCGCCGAGCACTTCGCCGAGCGCTCCCAGGGCAGTGCCTGCCGCGCCCTGCCCGTCCGCGACCCGCTGAGCGGGCGCATCGAGGGCGTCCTGTGCCTCGGCTATCCGCGCAGCTCCGAGGACCCGGCCCTGTCCACCGTGATCCGCAAGGCGGCCGGGGCCATCGAACGGCGGCTCCTCGCGCAGAGTTCCGGGCGGGAGCGCGCCCTGTTGCGGGCCTACCTGGACACGACGGCCACCCCTCACCGCGGCGTCGGGGTGGACGCGCTGGCCCTCGAACTGCACCCCCGCGACCACGCGATCGTCATGGAGAAGGCCGCCGAGCTGATCTCCCGCGCCCAGCGGGCCGCCGTCGACGTGCCCCTTCCCGGCGGGCGACGGATCACGCTGGTGAGCCGCCCGATCACGAGCGCCTCCGGGGTGGAGGGCGTCGCCATCGAGGCCGTGCTCCCCGGTTCCTCGCCGGGTGAACTCCTCGTCATACCTCGCCAGACCGACGAGCCCGAGCACACGACCGACGGTCCGGGACACCGCCTCGACCTGCCGCGTCGGCCCGGCGAGCCGACGGGCCCGCTCGTCGAGCCCGGCGGCGCCACCCCCTTCGTCCCGCTGCTCAAGGCCGTTCCCATCACCGCAGTCCCCGCCCGCCTCTCCGTCGCCGGGCCGCCGCCCGTGTACCTTCCCGACGCCACGCCCCCCGGCCACGTCCTCACGGACGCGGACGGCAGCCTCGTGGCGGCCGCCGAAACCGACGGTGCGACGCCGGACGGCACGGACGGCAGGCCCATGGACCCGGCTGACCGGGCCCAGGGTGCGGCCGGTGACACCCCGGGCACGCCGACCGGGGCGAGGGGGCTCGTGCTGGTGGGGGAGCCGCACGTGGGGACGTACGCCCTGGAGGCCCGGCGCCGTCTGGAGCTGTTGTCGGAGGCCGGCGCCCGCATAGGCACCACCCTGGACGTGCGCCGCACCGCCGAGGAGCTCGCCGAGACGGCCGTCCCCCGACTCGCGGACTTCGTCACCGTCGACCTGTCCGAGGCAGTGCTGCGCGGCGAGGAGTCCGCCGACCCGATCGACGACCTGCTCCGCACGGTGGTCCACGGCATCCGCGACGACCTTCCCTTCAGCCCCGTCGGCACGCTGGTCGGCTTCGGCCCCAGAACACCCCAGCTGCGCTGTCTGAGCAGCGGGGAGGCGGTTCTGGAACCCGACCTGAAGGCCGCCGCGGGCTGGCTCGCCCAGGACCCCGAGGACACCGAACAGCTGCTGCCCCACGTCCACTCGCTCGTCGCGGTCCCGCTGGTGGCCCGCGGTGTCGTCCTGGGAGTCGTCAGCTTCTACCGCGGGCAGGACCCCACCCCCTTCGACGACGACGACCGCTCGCTGGCCCGGGAGCTCGCCGCCCGCGCCGCCCTGTCCGTCGACAACGCCCGCCGCTACACCCACGAACGCGCCATGGTCCTGGCCCTCCAGCGCAGCCTGCTCCCGCACGGCCTGCCCGACCAGGACGCCGTCGAGGTCGCCCACCGCTATCTGCCCGCCGAATCCGACGTGGGCGGCGACTGGTACGACGTCATCCCCCTCTCGGGGACCCGCGTCGGCCTCTTCGTCGGCGACGTCGTCGGCCACGGCATGCTCTCCGCGGCCACCATGGGCCGGCTGCGCACCGCCGCCCGCAGCTTCGCCGAACTCGACTTCCCGCCCGACGAGGTCCTCACCCACCTCGACAACGTCGTGGGGCGCCTGGACCGGGAGGACCCCGCCGCCGGTCCCGGCATCATCGGCGCGACCTGCCTCTACGCCGTCTACGACCCGACCTCGCAGCAGTGCACCATGGCCCGCGCCGGCCACCCGCCGCCCGCGGTGGTCCGCCCCGACGGAACCGTGTTCTTCCCCGACCTGCCGGCCGGGCCCCCGCTCGGCCTCGGCGGTCTGCCCTTCGAATCCACCGAGGTCCACCTCCCCGCGGGCAGTGAGCTGGTCCTCTACACGGACGGACTCATCGAGGACCGGCACCGCGACGTCGACGCGGTCCTCGAGCAGCTGCGCGAAACGCTGGCCCGTCCGCAGCTCGCACCCGAGGAGGTGTGCGAGACGGTCCTGGACGCCGTGGCCCCCGCGCACCCCTGCGACGACATCGCCCTGCTCGTCGCCCGCACCCATGCCCTGGACCCCCGCCGGATCGCCACCTGGGACCTGGCGGCCGACCCGGCCCTGGTCAGCGAGGTACGTGCCGCCGCGATGCGGCAGCTGGCCGACTGGGGACTCGACGACGCCGCGTTCGCGGCGGAGCTGATGCTCAGCGAACTGGTCACCAACGCCATCCGGCACGGCGCCGGGCCCATCCGGGTACGGCTGCTGCACGACCGCACCCTGATCTGCGAGGTCTCCGACACCAGCAACACCGCCCCGCACCTGCGCCGGGCGGCCAGCACCGACGAAGGCGGCCGCGGTCTGTTCCTCGTCGCACAGCTGGCGCAGAGCTGGGGGACCCGCTACATCCCGGAGGGCAAGGTCATCTGGGCCGAATGCGGGCTCGACGGCGTGTGACGCACGGAGAGCCGAATGTCGGAATAGATGAGATTTGACCCGTTACTATCCCTGGTGATGAACGTCGGGAAGATGGAACCTCTGGTCCGCGTCCGAGGGCTCCGCAAGCGGTTCGGCGGCACCCTCGCGCTGGACGACGTCGACCTCGACGTCCACGCCGGCGGCGTCCTCGCCCTCCTCGGCCCCAACGGTGCCGGAAAGTCCACGCTCATCAAGGTGCTCGCGGGCGTGCACCGGGCCGACGCGGGACAGGTCACGGTGGCCGGGCACCCGCTCGGCAGCCATGCCGCCACCCGCGGCATGTCCTTCATCCACCAGGACCTCGGTCTCGTGGAGTGGATGACCGTCGCCGAGAACATCGCCCTGAGCACCGGATACCGGCGCCGCGCCGGACTGATCTCCTGGCGGCGCACCCGCGAGCACTGCTCCGACGCCCTGCGGACCGTCGCCGGACACCTCGACCCCGACGTACCGGTCGCGCGACTCGCCCCGGCCGAGCGCTCCCTGGTCGCCATCGCCCGCGCCCTGGCGGCACAAGCGACACTCATCGTCCTCGACGAGCCCACCGCCCGCCTCCCCGCCGCGGACTGCGCCCGGCTCTTCCGCGTCCTGCGCGCCCTGCGCGACCGGGGACACGGCATCCTCTACGTCAGCCACCGCCTCGACGAGGTGTACGAGGTCGCCGACTCCTTCGCCGTCCTGCGCGACGGCCGCCTCGTCAGCCAGGGCTCGCTGGCCGACCACAGCCCCGCCCACCTGGTGCGCGACATCGTCGGCGACGAACCGACCGACTACCGCCCCACCACGGTCCCGGCGGGCGGCCCGGCCGTCCTGACCCTCGACCGCGCGGTGACCGCCGGCACGGAACCGGTCAGCCTGAGCCTCGGGGCGGGCGAGGCCCTGGGACTGGTCGGCCTCTCGGGCGCCGGCCACACCGACCTGGGCCGGGCCCTCGCCGGCGCCCGGCCCCTTCTGGGGGGACGGGTCCTCCTGGGGGGCCGGGACTACCGCCCCCGCACGGTCGCCGACGCCGTCGGTCACGGTGTCGCCCTGGTACCCGGCGACAGACAGCGCGAGGGCTGCCTGGCCGAACTGACCGTACGGGAGAACCTGCTGGCCAATCCGCGGGCCGAAGGACTGCCGGTGTCGCGCTGGATCAGCCCCCGCCGGGAACGCGCCACGGCCGCCGCCCTGACCGAACGCCTCTCAGTGCGCCCCCGCGACACCGAGGCCGCCATCGCCACCCTCTCCGGCGGGAACCAGCAGAAGGTCGTCATCGGCCGATGGCTCCAGGGGGGCCTGCGTGTGCTGATCCTCGAGGAACCGACGGCCAGCGTGGACATCGGCGCCAAGGCCGCGCTCCACCGCCTGCTCGACGAGGCGCGGTCCGAGGGGCTGGCGGTCCTGCTCGTCTCCAGCGACTTCGAGGAGGTCGCGAGCGTGTGCCGCCGTGCCCTGGTCTTCGTCCGCGGGGCCGTGACGACCGAGCTGAGCGGTGCCGCCCTCACCGTCGCCGGGCTCACCCGGGCGGCCTCGGCCATGCCCCCGGCCGGGACCTCGACGAACCCATGACCACCCCGTCCCAGCCCGCCCCGCGACGGCGACGACAAGGCAGGCCCGGCCGACTCGACCGTCTCGGCGGTCACCTCGTCGGCGCCTACGGCCTCCTCGCCCTCACCGTCCTGCTCTGCCTGATCTTCTCCCTCACCCTGCCGCGCACCTTCCCCACGCTGGACACCGTCGACGCGATCCTGTCCAACCAGTCGATCCCCGCCGTCCTCGCGCTCGCCGCCATGGTCCCCATCGTGACCGGCTCGTTCGACCTCTCCATCGGCTACGCCCTCGGTCTGGCGCACGTCATGGTGATGCAGCTGGTCGTGAACGACGGCTGGCCCTGGCCGCTGGCCTGCCTCACCGTCGTCCTCGGGGGAGCGGTCGTCGGCGTCCTCAACGGTGTCATCGTCGAGTTCGGCCGCATCGACTCCTTCATCGCCACCCTCGGCACCGGCAGCATGCTGTACGCCGTGACCGGCTGGGTCACCGGCGGCGGCCGGATCGTCCCCGGCCCCCAGGGCCTCCCGGCCGCCTTCACCGACCTCTACGACTCCTCGTTCCTCGGCCTCCCGGTGCCCGCCTACTACGTCCTCGCCCTCGCGGCCGTCCTGTGGCTGGTGCTGGAGCGGCTGCCGCTCGGCCGGTACCTGTACGTCATCGGCTCCAACCCGCGTGCCGCCGACCTCGTCGGCATCCCGACCCGCACCTACACCGTCTACGCCTTCACCGCCTCGGGGCTGATCGTCGGCTTCGCCGGTGTGCTGCTCGCGGCCCAGCAGCAGATCGGCAACCCGAGCGTGGGCCTCGACTACCTGCTGCCCGCCTTCGTCGGCGCCCTGCTCGGCTCCACCGCGATCAGACCCGGCCGCCCCAACGCCCTGGGCACCCTGGTCGCCGTCGCCGTCCTCGCCGTCGGCCTCACCGGCATCGGCCAGATGGGCGCCGACTTCTGGACGGTCCCGCTCTTCTACGGCGGCACCCTGCTCGTCGCCGTCGGCCTCGCCGGATACGCCGCCCGCCGCAGACTGCGCACCGGCGCCGTGGCGGCCCGCGACTCGCCCCCCGCACCACCGGGCCCACCACCGTCCCCTCCCGGCGGCGGCCCGGCGGGCACCGCTCCCTGACGCCGCCCCACTCCCACGGGCACCACCCGTTGCCCTCCCGCCGCTCATCCCTCCGCGAGGAGCTCCCGTGCACGGCAACCGCAAAGTCAACCCCCGCGCCCTCACGGTCCGGCTCGCCGCCTGCGTCCTGCTGGGCACGGTGACCGTACTCGTCGGCTGCGAACGCGGCTCGTCGGACGGCCCGGGCCCCTCCACGACCGGGCCCGGCGGCTGCCCCGCGGTCCATGCCCGGGCCCAGACCGCCGTGCGGCAGGCGGAGAAGTCCGACATCCCCTGGAACGGGCCGACCAGCGGCCCGACGGCGGTGTCCGGCAAGACCCTTGTCTACGTCGCCCAGACCATGACCAATCCCGGCGTCGCGGGCGCGGCGAACGGGGTGAAGGACGCCGCCCGCGTGATCGGCTGGAACGTCCGGGTGATCGACGGCGGCGGGACGCCGGCCGGCATCCAGGCGGCGATGAGCGAGGCCCTGACCCTCAGGCCCTCGGGCATCGTCATCGGCGGCTTCGACCCCGACTCGACCTCGCGGCAGGTCGCGCGGGCCGACGCGGCAGGCATCCCACTCGTCGGCTGGCACGCGGTCGCCGCCCCCGGCCCCAGCCGACGGCCCCCGCTCTTCTCCAACGTCACCACCAAGGTCGAGGACGTGGCCGCGATCAGCGCGCAGTGGGTGATCGCGCAGTCCAACGGCAACGCCGGGGTCGTGCTCTTCAGTGACGCCTCGATCCCCTTCGCCAGGAACAAGGCGGAGCTGATCAGGAAGCAACTGGGCACCTGCTCCGGGGTGAAGCTCCTGTCGTACGAGAACATCCCGATCCCGGACGCGAGCAGCCGCACCCCCCGGGAGGTCTCCTCCCTGCTGTCCCGCTTCGGGAGCAGATGGACCTACTCGGTCGCCATCAACGACCTGTACTTCGCCGACGCGGCCCCCGCCTTCCGCGCGGCCGGCCAGAAGGGCTCGGGGCCGCCCTTCAACATCGGCGCCGGTGACGGCGACCCCTCCGCCTTCCAGCGCATCGAGAACCGGCAGTACCAGGCGGCGACCGTGCCCGAGCCGCTGTCCCTGCAGGGCTGGCAGATCGTCGACGAGTTCAACCGCGCCTTCTCCGGCCGTCCCGCCAGCGGATACGTGGCCCCCGTGCACGTCACCACGGCCGCCAACAGCGCCGGTGCCACGACGTGGGACCCGACGGGCTACCAGGAGGCGTACCGGAAGATCTGGGGCAAGTAGGAACGCGCACAGGGTTCACGGCGCTGGTGTCACGCCGGGGCGTACTCGGTGAGCAGCAGCGCGATGTCGTCCGCGCGGTCGGCCGACCGGCGGGCCTCCCGCAGCAGGGCGTCGGCCATCTCGTCCAGACGGGTCCCGCCCATGCGGGACAGTGAGGCCCGCAGCCGGTCGAGGCCGGAACCGATGTCCGAGTGGCGCCTCTCGACCAGCCCGTCCGTGTACAGGGCCAGCACCGATCCGGGCTCGAGACGCAGTACGGACTCCGGATAGGTGGCCGTCGCCTCGACGCCGAGCAGCGGTCCGCCCGGCACGTCCAGGATCTCGGCGTCTCCGTCGGGCAGGCGCAGCAGGGGCGGACAGTGGCCCGCGCGGACGATGCGCACGACACCCGATGGGGGATGGACGCGGGCGTAGCAGCAGCTGGCAAGCAGGACGGGGTCGAGGTCCAGGTGGAGCCGGTTGGTGTCGGCGACGACCTCGGCGGGCCGGTGTCCCGCGGTGACGAACGCCCGTACCGTGCTGCGGAGTTGTCCCATGACGGCCGCAGCGGCGACGTTGTGGCCCTCGACGTCTCCGACGATCAGCGCGACCTCGTCGCCGGTCGGGATGACGTCGTACCAGTCGCCGCCGATGTCCATCCCCCTGGTGCTCGGGAGGTAGCGCCCCGTGACGCGCAGGCCCGGAAGCGTGGGCAGCCGGTGGGGCAGCAGCCCGTCCTGGAGTCCGCGGGCGAGGGCGAACTCGGCGTCGTAGAGCCGGGCGCGTTCGAGGGCCTGGGCGATCAGGCCGCCCAGGGCGGTGAGGACGCCGCGCTCCTCCTCGGGGAACCGGTGGACGTCGTCGAAGGCGAGCATGCAGGCGCCGACGGGGTGGTTGGAGGCGATCAACGGCAGGAACGCCCAGGAGTTGGAGTGGGCGGCCAGGATCCCGGGGTACGTCTCTAGGAGCTCCTCCCGGGACTCGACGAACAGAGGCGTGCCGGAGGTCAGCGCGTCCGTCACCGGCAGCCGGGCGTGCAGCGGGGTGCCTTCGAAGCGGGCGAGGAAGCGCCTCGAATAGCCGCGCTGCGCGAACTGGCGCAGACGCCCCTCCTCCACCACGGCGATCGCCAGCTTCTGGCCCCCGAAGGCGGGCAGCAACTGGTCGGCGACGGCGTCGCACACCTCCCGCGCGGTGACGGCCTCGGTGAGGGCGCTGCCCAGCTGGAGCACGCGGTAGAGGGAACCGACGCGCGGGGCCGCGGGCGGAGGCGACGAGGAGACCGGGGGCGCCTCCTCCTCGACGGGTGTGCCGGGTCCGGTGTCGGCCGGCACCGGCTGCTTCACGGGTGCCGCCCACCCCGTCATGCCCTGCGCGCCCGGGTGCAGGGAGAAGACCAGCCACTCGTCGGGCGGGCGGCGCACCAGGAAGGAGACCGGTTGCTGGGAGACCACCGCGGCCCGGTAGCGGTCCTCGTACACCGGGTCCGCCAGCCACGGCAGGACGTCCCACGGGCGGTGGCCGAGCAGTTCGTCCTGCCGGACCCCCAGCAGACTCTCCAGGCTGTGGTTGGCATAGGCGACCCGGCCGTCCGGGGTGAGCGCGAAGAAGCCGTCCGCGAGCCGCTCGATCGCCGCGACGGCGGCCATGCCGCTCCCCGAGTCGAGTACGGCGCCGACCAGATGGGACGACTCCTCGGGGGCGTCCGGGCCGCCGGGCACCCGTCCCCACAGCTCCACGAGGCGATGCCCGCCACCGCTGTCCAGGATGCGCAGACAGTGCGCCAGCACCCGGCCCTGTGCGACCGCTGCACGGGCGGCGGACCGGAAGCCGGGGAGATCCGCCGGTTCGATCCTGGCCGCCAGGGTGTCCGCCCGTCCGTCGAACTCCCGCGGCGGGATCGCGAAGATCGCGCACAGCTCGTCGTCGGCCGTGAGGTCCCCCGTGTCCAGGTTCCAGTCGAAGAGGCCGACCCGGATCAGCGGCGCGGACGGCACCGGGACCACCATCGGAGCGGTCTCCTCGTCCAACTCGCCGAGTTTCCGGCGCGCGCTCAGGCCGGCCAGGGTGGTGCCCAGTCGGTCGGCTACGGCGTGCAGGTGTCGGCGCTGCCCTCGCGACAGACCCGTACCGCCCGGCCTGGACGTCCACACCACGGCCAGTGTCCCGAAGGTCCGCCCGCCGGACCGCACGGGCACGGACGCGGAGCCGAACGCGTAGGGCACGGCGAGCGAGAGCTGGGGGAAGCGCCGCATCGTCTCCTCCGCGCCGGCCAGGTGGACCATGCGGCCCGAGCGGTACGCGTCCGCCACCGGGATATGACTGTTGACCGGGATCCGCCGCCACCCGCCGAGCAGGGAGGGCGGTGTCCCGCACGCCGCGACCAGGACGAGCGAACGACGGTCTCCGGAGGTCAGAAAGGCGCTCCCGGCATGTGCTCCGGTCGCCTCCACGGCCCGGATCACGGCGCTGACCAGTGCGTCGTCGCGCTCGGGCGCTTCGCTGACAGGTGCGGCGCCGAACGGGTACGAGTGCGATGCCACAGCGTCGGCCGACACGTTGCCCTCGATCACCCCGGAGGAGTTTGTCCCAGTTTAGGGGACCTGCTGTCCTCTGGTGTTTCCGCGTCCGGTGTCCTCCCGTCCGGTGTCGTCCGGTTCCGTCGCTCAGTCCTTTCCGGTGAGCAGCCGGCGCGGATTGGCTATGCGGAAGGCGTACGCCGCCGCCCCGCCCAAGCCGAAGCCGGGATGCTGGGGTGGCTGCGCGTAGGGCCGGTCCGAGCCCTGTACCACGGCGTCCACACCCAGGGCGCGTACGACGGCGTCGACGGCGGTCGGACCGTACGAGGACGTCTCCACGAACACGTCCGGGTCCCCGGAACCGCTCCCGTCGCCGCGCGCGGCGAACCGCTCCCCGTGCAGCGGGGCGAGCCCGGCCAGCAGCGCGAAGCACACCCGCAGCCGCGGATGGCGCGGCCGGCCGAAGGCGCGGAAGGCGAACCAGGCCGCGTGCATCTGCTGCACGTAGGGGACCATCGCGGGCCACCAGCCCGGCCCCGAGGGCTCGGCGGCCGCGGGGCCCGGGTGGACGAACAACGGCAGGTCGCGCTCCTCCAGCAGGTCGAGCAGGGGAGCGCAGCGCGCGTAACCGGTCGCGTCGGCAAGGGCGTTCGCCGGGAGCTGGAGGCCGACGAAGCCCTGGTCGAGCACGGCGGCCGTCGCCCCGGCATCGACGTCCCGTACGCAGGCGGCGGCCCAGGCGCCGAACGGCTCGGGGAGCGCGGCCGCGCCCTCGTGGTAGGCGTCGAGCAGGGGCCGTGCCTCGGCGGCGGGCAGCCACTCCACGCCGATCGGGGCGGACAGCGACACGAGCGCCCGGCCGAGCCCGTCGACGGCGGCGAGCTCCGTACGCCGGGTGACGTCGTGGTGCGCGGGCGGGATCTCGTAGGGCGGCTCACCGTCGAGGAACAGGGTCCAGCCGTCCAGGAACGGGGGTTCGCGGCGGGAGCGCAGAGCCGCCACCAGCGAAGGGGTCCACAGATGCTGGTGCACGTCCACGTTGGTCATGACGCTCCTCCCACCGAGGCTGACGCCTCTCCCGCCAGACGCGCGGTGCGCTCCGGACGCCGTCGGAACCAGCATGTCGCGGCGCACCCCCTCCCCGTCCACCCCGCGGGGCGGTTGCCGTCCGGGCGCGGCACTCCGGCCACCGCGATCAGGGGGTGGGGGGTGAAGGCGGGGGGACGACGACCGGTGCCGCGGCCTCGGCGCGGGCGCGCGCCACGCCGGCCTCGACCTCCTCGCGGGTGAATTCCCTGTAGAAGCGTTCTCCGTGGGCGTCGGTGATGTCGATGACGATGCCGGTCCACTCCTCGGCGGGCTCCTCCGGCACCTGCCCGAGCCGGTACTCGGCATCATGGAGCAGGTGCTCCGTCACCCGCACGCCGGTCAGCCGCTCGGCGAGGGCGAGGACCGCCGTCTTGCGGTCGACGGCCGCGTCGGTGTCGTCCTCGTCGTCGGAGAGGTCGAAGCCGACCTCGCGCATCACCGTCACGAGAGCGTCCGGATCGCTGCCGTCCCGGACCGTGGGCCACTCGAAGGTGGTGCGCAGCTCCCCGTCCTCGTACCAGTGGAACCAGTCCATGGGCTTGCCTCCGTTGCTGGAGTGCATCACGGCACGCCCGCCCGCGGACAGCGCCGCCAGGCAGTGCGGCCGCATCCCCGCTCCGCCGTCGAAGAGCAGGACGAGCGTCCAGTCGCCGCCCTCGCCGGGCACCGTGAACGCGCCCGCGATGAAGGAATCGTCTTGGTAGTCCGTCGCCTCGAACAGTGCGTTCTGCCGCTCGACCAGCGCGTCCGCACCCGGGCGCGTGCCCAGCGGCTCGGTCTCCATCACCCGCAGGACCTCCTCCGGCGCGACGCCCCGCACCAGGGTCATGCTGTAGCCGATGTCCCGCGCATGGCGGAACAACGGGGAGGTGTGTATCCAGGCGTAGTCATGTGCGGTCACGGAAGTCATGGACCACAGTCTGCCCGCCGCCACTGACAAGGACCCGGGGAACCGGCCCCTGTCTCACCGCTTCTCCCGTGCGGGGGCAGGGGAGTCGAGGCTGGTCGGGCGGGTCCGGAGCACCACCTCCACCGAGGACAGCGCGAAGCGCACCGCGCCGGTGAGGACGGCGTCGTCACCCAGGGCGGACAGGTGCCAGCGGGGCGGGTCGACGAGGAGGCCGTCGGCGTGGTGCTGGGCGGCGGTCAGCAGGGTGTTCGCCGCGGGGAGCAGGGCGGGGTCGGGGAAGAGCCCGGTGCCGAGGACGACCAGGGCCGGGTCGAGGGCGAGAAGGACGGGTGCGAGGCCCTCGGCCAGCCGTCGCCCGTACGCCTCGACGGCGGCGACCGCGTCCGGGTCGGCCGCGGCCGCGTCACGGATGGTGCCGGCGGGAAGCGGGTCCAGGCCGGGACGGTCGGCCGGGCCGCCGCCGGAGAAGCGGATGAAGCCGATCTCACCGGCCGCGCCGTGGTGGCCGCGCAACAGGCGGCCACCGGTGATGACACCGGAGCCGAGGCGCTCGCCGAGCAGGACGAAGACCATCTCGCCGGTCGCGGCGTCGGGTACCGCGCCGCCCGTTCCCCCGACTCCGCGCCACTGTTCGCCCAGCGCGGCCAGGTTGGCGTCGTTCTCGACGGCCACCGGGCAACCGAGGAGCTCGCGCAGGACGCCGGTCACGTCCACCTCGCTCCAGGTGCCGAGGTTGTCGGCCTGACGGACGCGGGAGTTGCCCCGGTCGACCAATCCCGGGGTGCCGAGCGTGGCGGCCCAGACCCGGGACACGTCGACGTCCGCCCGGTCCAGGGTGGCCCGGATCGCCGAGGTCACCGCTCGCGCGCGGGCCGGGCCCGTGAGGTCGGCGCGGACCCCGCGGCGCTCGACGGCGACCGGTTCGCCGTCGAGGTCGGCCAGGCAGGCGGTGACGGACCGGGGACGCACGTCGACACCGACGACGAAACCCGCGTGCGGCTGGAAGCGGAAACGGCGGGCCGGGCGGCCGGGGGAGCGCTGGCCCCGGGCGGACGGCGCGGCGGCGACCTCGATGAGGCCGCGGTCGACGAGTTCCTCCGCGATCGCCTCGACGGTCGGCCTGGACAGACTGGTCGCCGCGACCAGCTCGGACAACCGGGGGTGCGGGTCGGCGGAGCGCACGACGGCGAGCACGGCCGCCGCGTTCGTGGCGCGCAAATCGGCCACGCCCACGACCGACGGGACACCCGACGGCGGGCCCGGCTCCGTGGCACCGCTGAGCGGCCACAGGGCCTCCGGCTCCGATGTGGTCAAGGGTCGACCTCCTGTACCGCGACGCGTCACCCACACCGACCGTGCCCCGTCTCTTGACGAACCATGGCCGGAACTCGATTATGAAACGCAACTGCTTTATTAAAACATCCGGCGCCGGCATCTGCCCGCGCCCCGCACATCCATGGCACTCGCCCGCGCTGCACCTCCTCTCCCGCCGTTCCAGGAGTCCGCCATGAGTCACGTTCCCGCTCCGCCGTCCAGACGCGCGTTCCTCGCCGCCGCTGCCGGCTCCTCCCTGCTCGTCGCCTGCGGCAGCTCCCTCACCCCCGGCGCCAAGTCCTCCGCGGCGGCCGGCGCGTCCCCCGCCTCCACGGCCGTACCGACCGGCGAGAAGATCACCCTGGTGGTCGCCGACGCCGACGACACCACCATGACCCCCGGCCTGCTGGCGGCGTTCCGCGAGAAGTACCCCAACGTCACCTTCAAGCGCCAGTACACCGGCTGGGACGACTACCTGAAGAGCATCAACACCACGATGTCGGCCGACACCGCCCCCGACATAGCCCAGTTCGTCTCCGGCATGAACAACCTGGTCAAGGGCCGCCTGCTGCTCGACGTCGGCGGCTACGGCAAGGCGTACGGCTGGGCGGGCGAGTTCCCCGGCCTGGACCAGATCACCTTCAGCGCCGACGGGAAGACGGCCGGCACCGGCGCCCTCTACGGCGTACCCGGCGGGCTGTCGTTCGAGGGCGTCTACTACAACAAGGCCAAGGTCGGGAAACTGGGCCTGACCGTGCCGCCCCCCACGGTCGCCGAGTTGGAGGCCCTCTTCGCCAAGGCCAAGGCCGCGGGGGAGACCGCGCTGGTCGCGGGCAACCTCGACGGCGGCCTCAACCACCCCTTCAACGTGCTGCTGTCGGTCCACATGAAACCGGCGGACCGCGAGGCCTGGGCGTTCGGACGCAAGGGCGCCAAGATCACCGGCCCCGAGGCGGTGACGGCCGCGACGACCCTCAAGCGTTGGGTCGACCAGGGCTACGTCACCCCCAAGGTCAACGGCACCAGCGACAACGACGCCACCGCCGCGTTCGCCAAGGGCGAGGGCGTCTTCCGGATCAGCGGCAACTGGGCCGCCGCCGCGGTCGACAAGGGACTCGGCGCGGACGCCGGACTGTTCACCATGCCGCCGAGCGCCAAGGGCGGCCCCCTGCGCACCACCGGAGCCGGCGTCTACTACTGCGTCTCCAGCAGGTCGAAGAACGCCGCCGCCGCGGCCGCCTTCCTCGACTTCTGCGCCACCCGGCAGGCCTCCGCCGTCACCGCCAAGGCGGGCTTCATGGCGCCCGACGCCGCCGCGATGCCCCAGCAGAGCGGCCTCCTGGGGGACGTACGCACCGGCTGGCAGGCCATCGTGAAGGACTCCGGGCTCCAGCCGTTCATCCAGAACGCCTCCACCCCGACCATGCCCGACACCCTCACCACGCAACTCCAGTTGCTGGCCGGCGGCAAGATCACCGTCGAGAAGTTCCTCGCGGCCCTCCAGGCCGACTTCGACCAGTTCCACTCCTGACCGGCCGCGACATGACGACGACCACCACGCCCCGACGGGCGACGCGCCCCGTCCGCAGGGACACCGGCCCGCCGACCCGCTCTCCGCACACCACCCGCAGGCGCCGCCGTGCCGTGGCGCTGCTGTACGTCCTGCCGGCGCTGCTGCCGTACACCCTGTTCGCCGTCCTCCCGGCCCTGCACACCGCCTACCTCTCGCTGTTCGACTGGGACGGGGTGACCCTGCCGTCCTTCACCGGACTCGACAACTACCGCCGGGTCGCCACCGATCCGCAACTGCGCGCGGCCGCCTGGCACGCCGGAGCGCTCATCGTCTTCTTCTCCGTACTGCCCATCACCCTGGGCCTGGTGTCGGCGGCCCTGGTGGCCCGCCGGTCCGGCCGACGCGGCACCGCCCTGATCCGCACGCTGCTCTTCCTGCCGCAGGTCGTCCCGCTGGTCGCGGTCGCCGTCATCTGGCGCTGGGTGTACGCCGAGGACGGCACCCTCAACCAGGCTCTGCGGGCGGTCGGCCTCGGACGGCTGACCGACGCGTGGCTGGGCAGCTTCACCTGGGCGCTGCCGGCCGTGGGGCTCGTCGGGACCTGGGTGGTGTCCGGGCTGTGCATGGTGCTGTTCCTGTCCGGGACGCAGCGCATCGACCAGGAGATCCACGAGGCCGCCCGGATGGACGGCGCGGGCCCGGTTCGCGAGTTCTGGTCCATCACCGTCCCCCTGTTGCGGCCGGAGATCGCCGTGGCCCTGTCGATCACCGTGATCGCCGCCCTGTCCAGCTTCGACCTGATCTACATCACCACCGGTGGCGGCCCCGGCAACAGCACCGTCGTGCCCGGGATCCTCATCTACCGGCTGGCCTTCGGCGGCGGCGCCGTGGGGCTGGCCAGTGCCCTGGCGGTGGTCCTGACGGCGGTCATCTCGGTGGCCGTCCTCGTCATCAACCGACTGGCCAAGGAGTCGACATGACGGTACGTCAGCAACGCGGTGCCGCTGCACCCGTGGTCCTGACGGTCTTCGTGGCCGCGGTACTGGTCCCGTTCCTCTCCCTGCTCCTCGCCTCGCTCCAACCCGCGGGCACACCACTGACCGGGCTCGCCTGGCCGGACGGCATCCACCTGGAGAACTTCGTCCACGCCTGGTCCGCCGCCGGGTTCGGCCCGCTGCTGCGCTCCAGCGCCGTGATCGCGCTCGCCGTCGTCCCCGCGGCCGTGGTCTGCGCCACCCTGGCCGGATACGCGCTGGCCACCATGGACGTCCCCGGCGGCGGCAAACTCTACGGCTACCTCCTGCTCGGCCTGGCCATCCCGACCGAGGTCACGGTCATCCCGCTCTACTACGACCTGCGCGCCCTCGGCCTCACCAACACGGTGCCGGGACTGGCCCTCGCCGAGATCGCCGCCTTCATGCCGTTCGGGGTGTTCTGGATGCGGGCCCACTTCGCCACCGTGCCGCGCAGCCTCATCGAGGCCGCCCGACTGGACGGCGCCTCCTCCTGGACCACGCTGTGGCGTGTGCTCATGCCGAGTTCCCGCCCGGCCGTGACCACCCTCGGCGTCCTGTACTTCGTGTGGAGCTGGAACCAGTTCCTGCTCCCGCTGATCCTGATCCAGGACCCCGCGAAACGCACCGCCCCGGCCGGACTGGGCTTCTTCACCGGTCAGTACGACGTCGACGTCCCCCTGCTCGCCGCGGCCACGCTGATCGTGATCGCCCCGGTGGTCGTCGTCTACCTCTTCTTCCAGCGGCACTTCATCAACGGCGTGCTCAGCGGCGCCCTCAAGGGCTAGGGGCTGTCGTTCGGACCACGCCGCAGACGCGGGGTCTGGCGCACCTCTGCCGCGTTGTCGTCGGTTGCCGATGCTCCGCATCGACGCCCTCCTCCGCCTTGCAGAGGCACGCCCCAGACCCCGCTCACCGGCGCTGACCAGACACCGTCCATTCCCTGCGACCTGATCCGAACAACAGCCCCTAGGAGACCCCACCCGATGGCACAACTCGACGTCGCGCTGATCGGCGCGGGCGGCATCGCGCGGGCCCACCTGCCCGCATGGACCGCGCTCGGCGCCCGCGTACGCGTCTACGCCCCCGACGGCCAAGCCCCCACCCTGGCAAGCGAGTTCGGCCAGAGCGCGGTCGCCTCCCGCGAGGAGGCCATGGACGGTGCGGACGTCGTGGACGTCTGCACCCCCACCGACACCCACCACGACATCACCCTGGCTGCCGTGGCCGCGGGAGCGCACGTCCTGTGCGAGAAACCGCTGGCGCTGCGTCCCGCCGACGCCGAGGAGATGGCCGCCGCGGCGGCTGCCGCCGGGGCCCGGCTCTACCCGGGCCACGTGGTGCGTTTCTTCCCCGCCTACGCCAGGCTGCACGCCCTGGTCACCGGCGGCGGACTCGGCCGGGTCGCCGTGGCCCGGTTCACCCGCACCGGCCGGTACCCGACCTGGAGCGCCTGGTTCGCCGACCCGGCGCGCTCCGGGGGGATCCTCGTCGACCAGATGATCCACGACATGGACATCGCCCGCTGGCTCTTCGGCGAGGTGGTACGGGTCCACGCACACCACAGCGGCCACCTCGGCACCCCGGCGCCCGACGGCGCGGTCGCCACCGGAACCGCCGTGCTCACCCACGCCACGGGCGTCATCACCCAGATCGTGGGCGTGTGGGCGCCACCGGCCACACCGTTCCGTACCACCTTCCACATCGCAGGCACCGGCGGAACCGTACGACACGACTCGCTCGCCTCGCCCGGCCTCCGGATCGTCGGAACGGCCGACGCGGGCACGGCGGCGGGCATCCCGGTGGGCGACTTCGGCGAGTCGCCGTACGCCACCCAGATACGCGAGCTCGCCGACGCCTTCGCGGGCGGGCCCGAGCCCCGCGTGGGCCCGGCCGACGGCGTGGCCGCCGTCCGGATCGCCGCGGCCGCCGCCGAGTCGGCCCGCACCGGCCGGGCGATCGAGCTCGCCCCACGGCCGGCACCCGAAGGAGCGCCCGCATGAGGATCGCCGTCCTGTCCTTCGCCCATGTCCACGCCCCGACGTACGTCGAGCTGCTGCGCGACCGCGACGACGTGGAGCTGCTCACCTCCGACCCCGACGCCCCGCCGGACGACCCGGACCGGGGAGCGGCGCTCGCCGAGCGGCTGGGCGTACCGTACGTCGCCGACTGGGACGAGGTGTTCGCGCTGCGGCCCGACGCGGTCGTCGTGACCAGCGAGAACTCCCGGCACCGGCACCTGGTCGAGCGGGCCGCGGCGGCCGGCGCCCACGTCCTGTGCGAGAAGCCGCTCGCCACGACCGAGACGGACGCCCGGGCGATGATCGACGCGTGCGCCCGCGCCGGAGTCGGCCTGATGACCGCGTATCCGGTCCGCTTCGGTCAGGCCTTCGCCGCGCTGCACCGCGCCGTCGCGGACGGCTCGCTCGGCCCGCTGGTCAGCGTCCACGGCTCCAACAACGGCTGGAATCCAGCAGGCTCCCGGCCCTGGTTCGGGGACCGGGAACTGGCCGGCGGGGGAGCGGTGATGGACCACACGGTGCACATCGCCGACCTCATGGACGTACTGCTCGACGGAGCGCAGGCGGAGGAGGTGTACGCCCAGGCCAACGACGTCCTGGGCCCGGACGGCGGAGCCGGCGTCGAGACGGCCGGGCTGGTCACCGTCCGCTACCCGGGCGGCGTCGTCGCCGCGATCGACTGCAGCTGGAGCCAGCCCGAGGGCCATCCCACGTGGGGCGGCCTGGCCCTGACCTGCGTGGCTGAGCGGGGGATCGTCGAGTTCGACGCCTTCCCCCGGCTGCTCGGCGGCTTCGACGCCACCACCGCCCGCCCCCGCTGGGAACCCGGCGGCGACGATCTCGACACGGCCATGCTGGAGGAGTTCCTCGACGCCGTCCGCAGCGGCCGCCGCCCCCGCCCGGACGGCGAGGCCGGACTGCGGAGCCTGAGAATCGTCCTGGCGGCCTACGCCTCACTGCGAACCGGGCAACCCGTGCCTCTGCCCGGCACAAGCGAGGACAATCGCGTACGGATCCACCCGCCCGAGTGACTTGGCTCTCATGGCAAGGTGGGGACATAGCCGAGACCATGGAGTCCCTCACCAGCAGCCCGAAGGGACCGAGGATGCTCCGCAAGGTACTCGTCGCGAATCGTGGCGAGATCGCGATTCGCGCCTTCCGTGCCGGATACGAACTGGGCGCGAGGACCGTCGCGGTCTTCCCCCACGAGGACCGCAACTCGCTGCACCGGCTCAAGGCCGACGAGGCCTACGAGATCGGCGAGCCCGGGCACCCGGTGCGGGCGTATCTCTCCGTCGAGGAGATCATCCGCGCTGCCCGGCTGGCCGGCGCCGACGCGGTCTACCCGGGCTACGGGTTCCTGTCCGAGAACCCCGAGCTGGCGCGGGCGTGCGAGGAGGCCGGCATCACGTTCGTCGGCCCCAGCGCGCAGATCCTCGAACTGACCGGGAACAAGGCGCGCGCGGTGGCCGCCGCCCGCGCCGCGGGCGTCCCCGTGCTGGGCTCGTCGCAGCCCTCCACCGACGTCGACGAGCTGGTGCGGGCCGCCGACGACATCGGCTTCCCCGTGTTCGTGAAGGCGGTCGCGGGCGGCGGCGGTCGCGGTATGCGCCGCGTGGAGGACCCCGCCGCGCTGCGCGAGTCGATCGAGGCGGCCGCTCGTGAGGCGGCCTCCGCGTTCGGCGACGCCACGGTCTTCCTGGAGAAGGCCGTCGTCGAGCCCCGCCACATCGAGGTGCAGATCCTCGCCGACGGCGACGGCAACGTCATTCACCTCTTCGAGCGTGACTGTTCGGTGCAGCGCCGCCACCAGAAGGTGATCGAGCTGGCGCCCGCCCCCAACCTCGACCCGGCCCTGCGCGAGCGGATCTGCGCCGATGCCGTACGGTTCGCCCGGGAGATCGGCTACCGCAACGCGGGCACCGTGGAGTTCCTCCTCGACCGCGACGGCAACCACGTCTTCATCGAGATGAACCCGCGCATCCAGGTCGAGCACACGGTCACCGAGGAGGTCACCGACGTCGACCTCGTCCAGTCGCAGCTGCGCATCGCCGCCGGCGAGAGCCTCGCCGACCTCGGCCTGTCCCAGGAGACGGTCACCCTGCGCGGTGCCGCGCTCCAGTGCCGCATCACCACCGAGGACCCCGCCAACGGCTTCCGCCCGGACACCGGCCGCATCAGCGCCTACCGCTCGCCCGGTGGCTCCGGCATCCGCCTCGACGGCGGCACCACCCACGCCGGTACGGAGATCAGCGCACACTTCGACTCCATGCTGGTCAAGCTCAGCTGCCGGGGCCGGGACTTCCCCACCGCGGTCCGACGCGCCCGACGGGCCGTGGCCGAGTTCCGCATCCGCGGTGTGGCCACCAACATCCCGTTCCTCCAGGCCGTCCTCGACGACCCGGACTTCCAGGCGGGGAACGTCACCACGTCGTTCATCGAGCAGCGCCCGCACCTGCTCACCGCACGCCACTCCGCCGACCGCGGCACGAAGCTGCTCACCTACCTCGCCGACGTCACCGTCAACAAGCCCCACGGCGAGCGCCCCGAGCTGATCGACCCCACCACCAAGCTGCCGCGGCTCACGGCCACCGAGCCGTCCGCCGGTTCCAAGCAGAAGCTCACCGAGCTCGGCCCCGAGGGCTTCGCCCGCCGGCTGCGCGAGGCACCCACCATCGGCGTCACCGACACCACGTTCCGCGACGCCCACCAGTCACTGCTCGCCACCCGGGTGCGCACCAAGGACATGCTCGCCGTCGCCCCCGTCGTAGCGCGCACCCTGCCCGAGCTGCTCTCCCTGGAGTGCTGGGGCGGCGCCACCTACGACGTCGCCCTGCGCTTCCTCGCCGAGGACCCCTGGGAGCGCCTGGCCGCCCTGCGCGCCGCCGTCCCGAACATCTGCCTCCAGATGCTGCTGCGCGGCCGCAACACCGTCGGCTACACGCCGTACCCGACCGAGGTGACCGACGCCTTCGTGCAGGAGGCCGCGGACACCGGCATCGACATCTTCCGCATCTTCGACGCCCTCAACGACGTGGGCCAGATGCGCCCCGCCATCGACGCCGTACGCGCCACCGGCACCGCCATCGCCGAGGTCGCCCTCTGCTACACCTCCGACCTGTCGAACCCGTCGGAGCAGCTGTACACCCTCGACTACTACCTGCGTCTGGCCGAGCAGATCGTCGAGGCGGGCGCCCACGTCCTCGCCGTCAAGGACATGGCCGGGCTGCTGCGCGCCCCCGCCGCCGCGAAGCTCGTCTCCGCCCTGCGCCGCGAGTTCGACCTGCCCGTCCACCTCCACACCCACGACACGGCGGGCGGCCAGCTCGCCACGTACCTCGCCGCGATCCAGGCCGGCGCGGACGCGGTCGACGGCGCGGTGGCCTCGATGGCGGGTACGACCTCGCAGCCCTCGCTGTCCGCGATCGTCGCCGCGACCGACCACTCCGACCGGCCCACCGGCCTCGACCTGCGCGCCGTCGGCGACCTGGAGCCGTACTGGGAGAGCGTGCGCAAGATCTACGCCCCCTTCGAGGCGGGTCTCGCCTCACCCACCGGCCGCGTCTACGACCACGAGATCCCCGGCGGCCAGCTCTCCAACCTGCGCACCCAGGCGGTGGCGCTCGGTCTCGGCGACCGCTTCGAGGACATCGAGGCCATGTACGCGGCCGCCGACCGCATCCTCGGACACCTGGTGAAGGTCACCCCCTCCTCCAAGGTGGTCGGCGACCTCGCCCTGCACCTCGTCGGCGCGGGGGTGGCACCGGAGGAGTTCGAGGCGACGCCGGACAGGTTCGACATCCCCGACTCGGTCATCGGCTTCCTGCGCGGCGAGCTCGGGACCCCGCCCGGCGGCTGGCCGGAGCCGTTCCGCAGCAAGGCGCTCCAGGGCCGCGCCGACGCCAAGCCCGTCCAGGACCTGGCCGCCGAGGACCGCGCGGGGCTGGAGAAGGACCGGCGCGCGACCCTCAACCGGCTGCTGTTCCCCGGCCCGACCAGGGAGTTCGAGACCCACCGCCAGACCTACGGCGACACCAGCGTGCTGGACAGCAAGGACTTCTTCTACGGCCTGAGGCCCGGAAACGAGTACGCCGTCGACCTCGAACCCGGCGTGCGCCTCCTCATGGGGCTGGAAGCCGTCGGCGAGGCCGACGAACGCGGCATGCGCACCGTGATGTCCACCCTGAACGGCCAGCTGCGGCCGATCCAGGTCCGCGACGTCGCCGCGTCCTCCGACATCCCGGTGACCGAGAAGGCCGACCGCTCCAACCCCGGCCATGTCGCCGCCCCGTTCGCCGGAGTGGTCACGCTCGCGGCCGCCGAGGGCGACGAGGTGGACGCCGGCGCCACGGTCGCCACCATCGAGGCGATGAAGATGGAGGCCGCGATCACCGCCCCGAAGGCTGGCCGTGTCTCCCGGCTGGCGATCAACCGGATCCAGCAGGTGGAGGGCGGTGACCTGCTCGTCGAGATCGTGTGAGGCGACGACCACGACGGTCCCCGCGAAGCCCTCTCACAGGTCGAGGACCAGGCGGGGCCCGCGGGAGCGGGAGACGCAGATCAGCATCGTCTCGCCGCAGGCCCGTTCCTCCTCGGTCAGCAGCGAGTCACGGTGGTCGGGTGTGCCGTCGAGGACGTCGGTCTCGCACGTGCCGCAGGTGCCCTCGCGGCAGGAGGAGTCCACGTCGACGCCCGCCTCCTCCACGGTTTCGAGCACCGAGCGGTCCGGTGGCACCGTGAGGGTGAGTCCGGAACGGGCGAGCTCCAGCTCGAACGCCCCGGTCGGCCCGGCGTCGGCCGCCCGGGCCGGGGCGAACCGCTCGACGCCCAGCGTGCCCGCGGGCCAGTCCGCGCACCTCTCCCGCACGGCCAGCAGGAGGGGTTCGGGACCGCAGGCGTGCACCAGGGTGCCTTCCCCGGGTGCGCCGAGGAAGGCGGCCAGGTCCAACAGGCCGTACTCGTCCTGCGGGCGGACGAGGACGCGGTCCCCGTAGGGTTCGAGTCGGTCCAGGAACGCCATGGACGCGCGGGTGCGGCCGCCGTACAGCAGCCGCCAGTCGGCCCCGGCCGCCTCGGCGGCCTCGACCATGGGCAGGATCGGCGTGATGCCCACTCCGCCCGCGACGAACAGGTGACGTGCGGCGGGCCGCAGCGGGAAGTTGTTCCGGGGCCCGCGGACCCGTAGGGCGGCGCCCTCCGGCAGGTGGTCGTGGACGTACGCGGAGCCGCCGCGTCCCTGGGGTTCGCGCAGCACGGCGATCCGCCAGACGTCCTGTTCGGCGGGGTTCCCGCACAGCGAGTACGAACGGATCAGCTCGCCGTGGCCGCCTTCGAGGAACACGTCTATGTGGGCGCCCGGAGTCCAGGAGGGGAGTGTCCCGCCGTCGGGGCGGCGCAGGGCGAGGGAGACGACGCCGTCGGCGACGCGGGTGCGGGTCGCCACGACGAGGGTGGTCCCGCCCGGGTTCTGCTGCTCGGTCATGGTGGTTGGGCTCTCCGGTTCAGGCGGACGGCGGTACGTGCAGCAACAGCGCGTCGCCCTGGCCGCCGCCCCCGCACAGGGCCGCCGCTCCGGTGCCGCCGCCGCGCCGCCGCAGTTCCAGGGCGAGGGTCAGCACCAGCCGGGCGCCCGTCATGCCGACCGGGTGGCCCAGCGCGATCGCTCCGCCGTTGACGTTCACCTTCTCCAGGGGAAGGTCCAGATCCCGAGCGGAGGCCAAGGCCACCCCGGCGAACGCCTCGTTGATCTCGAACAGGTCCAGGTCGGCGGTCTTCAACCGCCCGTCCCGGGACAGCGCGTCACGGACCGCGCCGGCCGGCTGGACGAGCAGGGACGGGTCGGGCCCGGCGACGGTGCCGTAGGCGCCGATCTCGGCGAGCGGGGTCAGGCCCTCCCAGCGGGCACGCTCCGCGCTCATCACGACGACGGCGGCGGCGCCGTCCGAGAGCTGGGAGGAGTTCCCCGCGGTGATGGTGCCCCCGCCGGAGAAGGCCGCCCGCAGCCGGCCGAGGTCCTCAACGGTGCTTCCCGGCCGAACGCCTTCGTCGGCGTCCACGACCGTGTCGCCGTGCCGCCCCGCCACCGCGACCGGGGCGATCTCCTCGGCCAGGGCACCCGACTCCTTGGCATGAGCGGCCCGTTCGTGTGAGAGCGCGCTGTACTCGTCCTGCTCCTCGCGGGTCAGCGCGTACGGCTGCTGGTACCGCTCGGTGGCCACGCCCATGGAGACGCCGTCGAAGGCACAGACGAGGGCGTCGCGGTCGAGGGCGTCCTCGACGCCGCCCTTACCGTACTTCCAGCCGCCGCGTGACCCGCGCAGCAGGTGCGGAGCGCCCGACATCGACTCCATGCCGCCCGCGACGACGACCTCGTGCCGGCCGGAGCTGACCATGAGGTCGGCCAGGGCGATGGCGTGCAGACCGGACGGGCAGAGCTTGTTGACGGTGCTCGCCGGGACGGAGAACGGCACACCGGCGCGGATCGCCGCCTGCCGAGCGGGATTGGGGCCGGCCCCGGCCTGGACGACATGGCCGAGGACGACCGCTTCCACACAGGCCGGGTCCAGGCGTACGGCGGCCAGCGCCGCGCCGACGGCGTGCGCGCCGAGGTCGACCGCGGACACGGTGCTCAGGGCGCCCATGAGCTTCCCGATGGGCGTTCTCGCTCCGGCGACGATGACGGATCCGGGCATGGCCGAACCTCCTGAAGGGCGTGGGCGGGTCAGGCTGCCGCGTCGACCGCGCGCTCGGCGATCATGTGGGCCGTCTCGTTGACCGAGTGCAGGACGGTCCGTCCGCCCGGCAGCCGCCGGACCCGGCAGACCGAGGTGTAGCCGGGGTGGAACCAGAACATCGCGGGCAGGCCGAGCACCGTCGCCAGATAGGTGTTGGTGATGCCGCCGTGGCACACCACCGCGACGCGCCCGCCGGAGTGGGCGGCGAGGATGGTGTCCATGGCCCGCACGGCACGCGCGCGGAACGCGTCCCGGTCCAGATCGGGCACGAAGTCCTCGTACCGCCCCTCGGCGAGCGCCACCGCCCGGGGATCGTCGGCGCCGATCTGCTCGGGAGGTGTGTAGGGGTGGGACACGTCGGTGTCCCACTCGCGCAGGTCGTCCAGCACGGTGGCGGTCATGCCCGTGAGCCGCTCCAGGGGCGCCACGGTCTCGCGGGCGCGCTGGAACGGGCTGGTGTACAGCGCGTCGACGTCCTCGTGCGCGAGCCAGGTGGCGAGGCGCTCGGCCTGGGCGACGCCCTCCGGCGACAGCCCCGGGTCGTACACGCCCGCCAGCGGGAGTCCGTGCCGGATGAGGAGGAGTTCGGTCATGGTGGTCCTTCCTGGGGCGCGTGGGCCCGGCTCAGCCGGCGATGGTCCGCTCGGAGCGCCAGTAGGGGCGGCGCATCGCGCGCTTGTCGAGCTTGTCCATGGCGTTGCGCGCGAGCTCCGGGACGAACTCGTACGACTTCGGACACTTGTAGGCGGCCAGCCGCTCGCGGCAGAACCTGTCCAGCTCCTCGGCGGACGGCTCGTCCGCGGCCGCCACGACCAGCGCCCGCAGCGCCTCACCGAAGTCCGGGTCGGGTACGCCGATGACGGCGACCTCGGCGACCGCGGGATGCCGGCGCAGTACCGCCTCGCTCTCGGCCGGGTACAGGTTGACCCCGCCGGAGACGACGACGTCCGCGGCCCGGTCGGTGATGAAGATGTAGCCGCTCGCGTCCACGTAACCGATGTCGCCGAGGGTGAAGACGCCCGGGGAGAGATAGGCGGACTTCGTCTTGTCCGGGTCGGCGTGGTAGCGCACGCCCCTGCCCTCGGGCGCCCGGAACGCCAGCAGTCCGCGTTCGCCGGGCGGCAGGGGGCGGCCGTCGTCGTCGGTGACGAGAACCTCGAACGGGGGCTGGACACGCCCCACCGAACCGGGATGGGCCAGCCACTCGGCGCTGCTGATGCGGGCCACGGTGCCGGCCTCGCTGGCGCCGTACGACTCGGTCAGCACCGGACCGAACCACTCGATCATGGCCCGCTTGACCTCCGGCGGGCAGGCGGACCCCGTGTGGGAGACCTGGAGGAGACTGGAGACGTCGTAGCGGGCGCGGACCTCCTCGGGGAGGGCGAGCAGCCGCTGGAAGTGGGTGGGCACCATCACCGCGGAGGTCACCTCCCACCGCGCCACACGACTGAGGAAGACCTCCGCGCCGTACCTTCCGAGGACGACCACGGGCTGACCGGCCGCCAGATGCCGCAGTGACGTCAGCGGCGCGTTGTGCTGGAGCGGGCCGCACACCAGGTGCGGCCCCGGCGGGAAGCCGGGCCGGGCGGCCATCGCGGCGAGGTAGGCGGAGCTGTCGGCGACCGGACCGCTCACCCAGCGCACCTCCGTGCCGCGCGCCCGGCCCGTCGTGCCCGAGGTGTAGACGAGGGGCGGCCGGGCGGGCCGGCCCGTCGGGAGGGGCCGGGCGGCGGGCGCGGCCGCCAGCCACGGGTCCCAGTCGAAGGCGTGCCCGTACGCCGGGGTTCCGTGCATCACGACCGGCAGGCCGAGCTCCCGGGCCGCGTCGAGGGCCGCACCAGCGCCCGCGGGCCCGGCGATGATCCCGGTCACGCCCGCGTCGATGATCTGGTCGACGAGTTCTCCCGCCGTCAGATGCCGGGACGAGGCCACGGTCCCCACTCCGGCGCGCAGTCCGGCCAGATGGGACACCAGGGTGGGGATCGCGTTGTCGCCGAGGACGGCGATCCGGTCGTCGGGACCGGGCGCCAGCTCCAGCAGTCGGAGTGCCGCTCGCCTCACCCGCTCGGCGAGCTCCGACCAGGTCAGCACGTCGTGGTCGTCCGCCAGCGCGGGCTCGTGGGGCGTCTCCTGGGCGCGACGGTCCAGTGGCAGCAGCGACATGGCTCCTCCGGGCGGCTCCTCGGTCTCTCCCGACGCGGGGAGAGGGCCTCCCCCGACGAGTGGGAGAGTCATTGCCGAGACTGTAGCGTTTATCAAGAAAGTGCGGAACACTCTGATCCGATCCGCCAGCATCTCCGCACCAAACGGGGATGGAGGAGGCGCTGTCTGCCTCCCCTTACTGAAGCTGTCGTCTGGTAAGTGCCTCGAGGAGGAACCGTGTTCGAGCCCGACCTGGACACGTGGCGCACGCAGGCACGGCAGTGGCTGGCCACCGTGCTCGAACCGGCCTCCGGGCCGGACACCACCGCGGAGGACGCCGACCTCGCCGTGTTCCACGACCTCCCCGAGGACGAGGAACGACGGCTCCTCGAGCGCTGCCGCGCCTACCAGCGGGCCCGCTTCGACGCCGGCTACCAGGCCCTGACCCTCCCCGAGGACAAGGGCGGGGCGGGCCTGACCGCGGCCCACGCGGCGATCTTCGCCGAGGAGGAGTCGGCCTTCGACGTACCGCCGTCCACCGAGCTGATCAGTGTCACGGTCAGGCTGGTCGCCCTGTCCGTCGCCGTCTTCGGCACGCCCGAGCAACGCGCGGAACACGCACGCGCGTTCCTGCGTACGGACCTGCTGGCCTGCCAGCTCTTCAGCGAACCCGGCGCCGGATCCGACCTCGCCGCCCTGCGCACCCGCGCCCGGCGGGAGGGCCACACGTGGGTGATCGACGGCCAGAAGGTGTGGACCTCGGGAGCCCGGTTCGCCGACTACGGCCTGTTGCTCGCCCGCACCGATCCGGACGTCGTGAAACAGGCCGGCATCACCGCCTTCCTGGTCCCCATGGACGCCCCGGGCGTGGAGGTCCGCCCCATCCGCCAGATGAGCGGCGGCGCCTCCTTCAACGAGGTGTTCCTCACCGGCGTACGGGTCCCGGACCGGCTCCGCGTCGGGCGCCCGGGCCAGGGCTGGGAGATCGCCACCACCACCCTCGCCTTCGAGCGGACCGCGTCCGGCAGCGGCAACCGCCGCAAGGGCGGCACCTTCGAGGACGTCCTCGCCCTCGCCCGCTCCCTCGGCCGCACCGACGACCCGCTGGTCCGACAGCGCCTCTCCGACCTGTACGTACGCACCGCACTGCGCGCCGCCACCGTGGCCCGCGTCGCCCGGACGAGCGCCGCCGGCGGCCGGCCGGGCCCCGAGGCGTCGCTGACCAAACTCATGGCCTCCGACCTGCTCACCCGCACCGGACAGGTCGCCGCCGAGGTGATGGGCGCCCGGATCACCGCCGACACCGGGGAACCGGGCACCTTCGCCTGGACCCAGCACCTGCTCGGCGCCCCCGGCTACCGACTGGCCGGAGGCACGGACCAGATACAGCGCAACCTGATCGGCGAGCGCGTGCTGAAGCTTCCGCCGGAGCCGCGGGGGGACCGGCTGCCCTTCTCGCAGCTTCCCGGCAACTGAAAGGCCGGGGCCGTTTCGAACCGATCGGCCAGGGCGGTTCCCGCACACACCAAGGAGTGACCTCGATGGATCTGGGACTGACGGGCGCGAAGGCGCTGGTGACAGGAGCGAGCAGGGGCATAGGCCGGGCGATCGCGGGCACCCTGGCCGCCGAGGGCTGCGCCTTGGCTCTGTGCGCCCGGGGCGAGGAGGGGCTCGCGAAGACGGCGGCCGAACTGCGGGGCGAGGGAGCGTCGGTGTTCGCCGAGCCCGTCGACGTCGCCGACCCGGCCGCGCTCGCGGGCTTCGTGGAGCGGGCGGCCGGTGAACTCGGCGGCCTGGACCTGTTGGTGTCCAACGTCTCCGCGGGCAACGTGAAGGGCCCCGAGTCCTGGGAGGCCAGCCTGCGCGGCGACCTGATCCCGTTCGCGGGCCTGGTCGAGGCGGCCCTGCCGTATCTGGAGGCCTCCGAGCGGGCGGCCGTCGTGGCCATCGGAACGACCAACGCCTCCGACACCGCGCGGCCCGCGGGCGCGAATTCCTACTCCGCCCTCAAGGCCGCCGTCGTGCAGCACGCCTCGGCCCTCGCACACGCGCTCGCCCCGAAGGGCATCCGGGTCAACACGGTCTCGCCCGGACCCATCGACTTCCCCGGCGGCGCGTGGGAGACCATCCGCACCAGCCGCCCCGAGGTCTACGAGGAGGTCCTCGCAAGGCTTCCGATCGGCCGCTACGGCACCGCCGAGGACGTCGCCGCTGCCGTGGCGTTCCTGCTCGGGCCCCGGACCGGCTCGTTCTGCGTCGGGGTCAACCTCGTGGTGGACGGCGGGCTGCTGACCCGCGTCCAGTACTGAGCCGTGGCGGGCCCGGCCGGCCGCCTGGACGCCGTCGTGGTCTGCGGCGGCAGGTGGCACGACGTCGACTTCGCGCGACTGCGGCTGCTGGAGCTGCTCGCCGAGCATCCGCGCGTGCGCACCACGGTCCACCAGGACTACGACTGTCTGCGCGAGCTGGAGTCGGCCGACCTGCTCATCACCTACACCTGCGACGTCCGGCCCCGCCCGGCCCAGCGGGAGGCGCTGGTCCGTTTCGTCCGGCGCGGCGGGCGGTGGCTGGCCCTGCACGGCACCAACGCGGTGATCGAGCCGCCGGCCAAGGGCGGGCCACGGGTGTTCACCACTCCTCGGCTGCTCGGTGAGGTGGCCGAGGTGCTCGGCAGCCAGTTCCTGGGCCACCCGCCCATCGAGCCGTACGAGGTGCGGGTGACCCGGCCGGACCATCCGCTGGTCGTCGGCATCGAGCCGTTCACCGTGACGGACGAGCTGTACGTCTGTGAGCTGCACGGAGAGTTGGAGGTGCTGCTGTACGCGGAGTACACGGGGCCGTGCAGGGGCTTCGCGGAGGGAGAGAGGGCTGCCCTCGATTCCGCGCCCCGACCCGTGCTCTATCTCAAGCGGCACGGTGCCGGGGAGGTGTGCTACTTCACCCTGGGGCACTGCCGGGGGCGTTACGACGTTCAGGACCTCGGGGTGGAGGACACGGGGCGCGTGGATCGGGGGCCCTGGGGAACTCCGGAGTTCATGACGGTGCTGCGGCGGTGCGTGGAGCGGGCGGTCGGGTGTGCGTAGGCCGGGTCCCTGGGGGCTCCGCCCCCAGGGGCCGGACGGATCACCCGTGCGGCAGCACCACCGCCCGGCCGTTGATCTCCCCCGCGTGGAGGCGCTCGTACGCCTTCGGAGCCTGCTCCAGCGTGAACGTCTCGACGTGGGACGAGACGAGACCCTGCCGGGCGAGCTCGACGACGTCCATCAGTTCCGTGCGGCTGCCCCAGTAGGGGAACGAGGCGGACACCTCGAACGGAAGGCCCCCGCCGAAGCCGACGGCCAGCGTGCCCCCGCCGAGGCCGACGATCGTGACGTCCCCCTCCGTGGCCACCGAGCCGGCGGCCACCGCGAGAGTCGCCGCGGCTCCCACGAAGTCCAGCACCACCTCGGCCCCGACCCCGCCGGTGAGGTCCCGTATCCGGGCCGCCGCCCCGCCGTCGGAGAGGAGTGTCTCGTGGGCGCCGACGGTGCTCGCGAGTTCCAGCTTCTCCTTGCTCACGTCGAGGGCGATCACCCGGGCCGGTGTCAGCGCACGCAGCAGCTGTAGGGCGAGATGGCCGAGGCCTCCTACACCGATCACCACCGCCGTGCTGCCCGGCACCAGCTTGGGCAGTGACCTCCGGATCGCGTGATACGGGGTCAGGCCGGCGTCGGTGAGCGGAGCCGCCTGTACGGGGTCGAGTCCGTTCAGCGCGACCAGGTGGCGGGGCGAGTCGACCACCATGTACTCCGCCAGGGCGCCGGGGGAGCCGAGTCCGGGCGGCAGGATGCCGAGCCCGGCGGCGTGCGGACAACAGTTCTCCCTGCCCTCGGCGCACGGCCGGCAGCGCCCGCAGCCCCACGGGCCGTACACCGCGACCGCGTCGCCCTCCGTCACTCCGGTGACGCCGCTGCCCAGGGCCGCGACCGTGCCGACGCCCTCGTGGCCGAGCGTCATCGGCAGCGCGTAGGGGAACTGCTCCTCGGGCCAGCCCATGACCGCGAGGTCGGAGTGGCACAGCCCCGCCGCCGTCACCTTCAACAGCACCTGGCCCGGGCCCGGTTCGGGCACGGGCACCTCGACGACCTCGGGGGCGTGTCCCACCCGTCGGTACTGAACAGCCTTCATGCGCGGATCTCCTCGCTGGTGGTAGGACTCGGTGCGGTAGCCCTCCGGCGGCGCAGGACGGCGGGCAGCGCGATCCGGCCGCCCGTGAGCACCAGTGCGACGATGAGGACGGAGCCGGTGAACAGGCTCGCCGCCCACTGCGCGCTGGTGGCGAGCCCGAGGCCGGTGACACCGGTGCCGAGCAGCAGGACCGCGAGCACCGTCCCCCAGGCGTTGAAACGGCCCGCGCGCAGCTGCGTCGCCCCTACGAAGGCCGCCGCGTAGGCCGACAGCAGATACGGTGTGCCGGCGGTCGGCGATCCGGACCCCACCGAGGAAGCGAACACGATCCCCGCGAAGCCGGAGAGCAGCGCGGAGGCCACGAGGGTCAGAAAACGCAGCCGGTCGGTACGCACTCCTTGCAGACGTGCCGCGTCGGCGTTGAATCCGGTCGCGTACAACCGGCGTCCGGTCGCGGTGTGTTCGAGCAGGTACCAGATGGCCACCGCGGCGAGCAGCAGATACAGCACCGGCAGTGTGATGCCGTCCGCGTCGAGCTGGGCGATGTTCGCGAACGGCTTGGCCAGCAGCTGCACGCCGGTGATCGAGCTGTCGTTGGTGACCATGGTGATCAGGGACTGGATCAGCGCACCGGTGGCCAGCGTGGCGATGAACGAGTCGACACGCAGCACCACGACCACGACTCCGTTGACCACCCCGATCAGCAGAGCGGCGGTCATCGCCAGGGCGACCGCGGCACCGGGGCCGAGGCCCGCGGAGACGAGGAAACGGGCCGTCAGCACACTGGTGAGCGACATGGTGTAGGCGACCGAGAGGTCGAAGACGCGCGCCGCCAGCGGAGGGACGACGCTGAGGGCCACGAGTCCCGCCACGGCGTTTCCGTTCAGTACCTGCCGGACCGTGGTGGTGGTCGGGAACGTCTCCGGTGCCCAGACGGAGAAGATCACGATGATGACCAGCCACACGTAGACGGCGCCGACGTTGCGGAACGACAGGGCGGCCGCCGTGCGTCGGCCCCATGTGCTCAGCGCGGACGGCGCGCGTCCGTCCAGTGCGGTCGGCCTGCGCTCCGCGGCCCGGGTCGGGGTGGATGTCATGTCACTGAAGTCCCTTCCATCGCGTGGACGAGCGCGGGTTCGGTGATGTCCCGGCCGCTGATCTCCCGCACGATCCGGCCGTCCCGTACCACCAGGACGCGGGTGCACAGCGAGAGCAGGTCCTGCGTGTCGGACGAGGAGACGAGGACGCCCATGCCGTCGTCGGCCTGGCGCCTGATCAGGTCGTACAGCTGAAGCCGGGTCGCGATGTCGACGCCCGCCGTGGGTTCGCACAGCGCCAGCACCGGCGGGCGCTGGGCCAGACAGCGGGCCATGACGACTTTCTGCTGGTTGCCTCCGCTGAGTGTGGTGACGCGGGCACCACGCCCGGCCGTGCGCACCCCCACCCGCTCGATCCACTCCTGGGCGAGCGCGGACTCACGGCGTCGGCGCAGCCGTCCGGCACGGGTGCGGAACCGCTCCAGGAGGGGGAGGGTGAGGTTCTCGCCGACCGAGAAGTCGCCGATCACCCCCTCGCCCGCCCGGTCCGCCGGCACCAGGGGAAGGCCCAGCCCACGGGCGTGGCGCACGTCGAACCACCGGCCGGAGCGCTCCGGCAGCCGCACCTTGCCCCGCACCGGCCCGCTGTGCGCCCCGCACATCACGTACGGCACGATCTCGTGGCCGGAGCCGACCAGGCCGGTGATGCCCAGTCGTTCACCCCGGGCGAGATCGAAGCCGACCCCCCGCAGAGGGCCCGCCCACAGCTCGCGCACCTCCAATACGGCATCGGCGGAAACCGGCGCGGTCGTCTGCGGCCGGTGGTCGCTCTCCACCTCCTCACCCGCCATCAGCTCCGCCAGTGACCGCGGCGTGAGGTCGGCGACCGGCCGGGTGGCGATCCTGCGCCCCCCGCGTATCACCGTGACCCGGTCCGCGAGCGCGAAGATCTCGTCCATGCGGTGCGAGACGTACAGGACGCCCGCACCGGCGTCACGCACCTCCCGCACGATGTTGAACAGGCGGGACACCTCGCCGGGCGGCAGCACGGCGGTCGGCTCGTCGAGGACCAGGACCCCGTGACGGCCCTCCCAGCCCTGGAGGGCCGCGGCGATGGCCACCACGGCGCGCTGGACGGGGGAGGCCTGGGACAGCGGCCGGCGCACGTCGATGCCGAGGCCGAACCGCTCCACCAGGGCGGTGGTCCGCCGCTCCATCTCCGGCCAGCGAATGTTGCCGAAGGCGGTACGGGCGAAGCCGCGGCTGAGCGCCAGGTTGTCCGTGGCGCTCAACTCGCCGACCAGCCCCAGCTCCTGGTGGACGAACCGGAGCCGGTCGTGCCGGGACGCGGTGACCTGGCCCAGGTCGAACGGCTCCCCGTCCAGTTCGGCGACCGCCCCGGGTTCGGCGTGGTGGTACCCCGCGAGGATCTTGATGAGGGTGGACTTGCCGGAACCGTTGGGTCCGATCAGCGCGTGGATCTCGCCGGCGGCGACCTCCAGGTCGACGTCCCGCAGCGCCTGGGTCGCGCCGAACCTCTTCGACAGCCCGGTGATCCGCAGCACCGGCCGGGTCAACTCAGCCCCCACAGCGCCTTGAACTGCGCCTCGTAGTCCTGGACGAGCGGGAAGTCGCCGTCGGCGGAGGGCAGGTTGTCCTTGGTGACCAGCACGTTGGGCAGCACCGCCCGCTGGTCGACCGCCATCGACCGGCCGGTGAAGTGCCGGGCCAGCGCGTCGACCTGCAACCAGGCCAGCTCGTGCGAGTTCAGCGCCATCGCGCCGTCGGTGAGACCACCCTGGATGTACTGGTAGTTCTGCGCGTCGCCGACGTTGACGACGATGTGCTTGCCGGTGATGCCGGCGGTCTTCAGCGCGGCCGGGACACCCACGTTGAGCAGGCCCAGGGAGAAGACGACGTAGGTCACCTTCGGGTGCGACCTGAGGTACGACACCACCCGGTCCGGCATGTCCTTGCCGACCGCGGTGATCGGCACGTCGACGCTGTCCAGGTCACAAGTCGGGCACCACTGCGCGTACTTGGCGGCGAAGGAGTCCTTGACGGGCTTGAGGATCGTGTAGGCCGGCAGATCGAAGTAGACCGTGTCGGCCTTGGCGCCGCTGTGCGACACCACCCACGAGGCGAGCATCTCACCCTGGACGCCGACGTCGTGGGGGCCGTTCTTCAACAGGGAGATGCCGTCCCCCACCACGTCGTCGGCGTTCGACTGCAGGACGGGGACGCCGGCCGCCTTCAGCTGCGCCAGCTGCTTGGCGTACACGGCCCGCGGGAAGCCGGAGCCGATCACGGCGTCCGGCTTGTCGCGCACGGCCTGTTCGTAGGCGGCCTGGACGGACTCCGGGGTGCCCTGCGTGGCGATCTGCTTGACCTTCCAGCCGAGTTCCTTCGCACCGGCGGTGAAGAAGTCGGCCAGGTCCTTGCAGGACTGGACGCCGCAGAGAATGAAGTCGATCTTCTTGCCCTTGGGGATGTCCGTGTTCACCGGCTCGGTGACGGGGATGCCGGTCGGGCGCTCCGCGTACTTCAGCGCGGCGGCACGCGCCGCCGTCAGACCGGAGGAGTCGTTCGCCGCCGCCGGCGAGGCGTCGGCCGCCTCTGGTGTGTCGTTGCCGCACCCCGCGAGGGCGAGCAGGGCGGAGACGGAGGTGATAGCGGTGACGGCGCGGCGAACCGCGCGACCGGGTGAGGAACTCATCGTCGAGTACTCCCGTGCGTTCAGACGGATCCGGTGCCGCCCGGATGGGGACGGCACACCGGGGGATCGAGAGGGATGCATCCAACGCCGTCGTGGGGTACGGCACCCAGAAACTTATGAGGCACTACAGCCTCAAGTGCGTCGGAGTGTGACACGCTCCCGCAGGCTTGGGGAGGGGGCAGTGGCAAGAAATTCGAGGCTGAGCGCGCGATATACGGGCTTCCTCGGGTAACGCGTCCCTGGCCGCCGTCGGGACTGTTGCTACTGTGCATCGCCGGTAACTACACTCACTCTAAAGTTTCTGTCGGAGGAGCGAAGATGGACGAAACGTCGGAGGCGGGCACGGCACGGTGCCCGGGGCCCAGCGTCCAGGACTACCTCGACCGGGACAGCCGCCCCGTTCCCCCCTCCCTGAGGTACGAGCGGAACGACCATCTCGGCAGCGAGGACATCGACATCACCCGCTTCACCTCCCGCGCCTGGGCCGAACGCGAGATGCGGCAGGTGTGGCGCCGCGTGTGGCAGTTCGCCTGCCTGGAGAGCGAGATCCCCGAGGTCGGCGACCACGAGATCTACGAGATCGGCGACGATTCCCTCATCGTCGTGCGCACGGCCCCCGACGAGATCCGCGCCTTCGTCAACGTGTGCCTGCACCGCGGCCGCAAACTGCGCACCAGCGGTGGCAACGTCAGTGAGTTCCGCTGCCCGTTCCACGGATTCGCCTGGAACCTCGACGGCACCATGCGGACTCCACCGTGCGCCTGGGACTTCCCGCACGTCGCCCCGGAGAAGTTCTCCCTCCCCGAGGCCCAGGTCGCCACCTGGCGTGGTTTCGTCTTCGTCAACATGGACCCGTACGCGGAGTCCTTCGACAGCTACCGGGGCACCTTCGACGACTACTACATCTGGCCGCTCCAGGAGCGCTACAAGTCGTTGCACATCGCCAAGGTGCTGCCCTGCAACTGGAAGATCGCGCAGGACGCGTTCATCGAGTCCTTCCACGTCATCGCCACCCACCCGCAGATGCTGCCGTGGCTCGCCGACGCCAACTCCCAGTACGACGTCATGGCCGACCAGCCGAACTGGAACCGGATGATCAACATCCAGGGCGCGCCCAGTCCGCACGTCGCCGACTTCGTGACGGAGGAGGACGTCCTGGAGACGTTCTACGACTCGCGGTCCTTCTACGCGGCGGCCCAGGGCCGTGACCTGGTGAGGGGGGACGGGGACGAACTGCCCGCGATCCCGCCAGGCGGCACCGCCCGCCAGGTCCTCGCCCAGCGGATGCGCGAGCAACTGGCGGCCACCTCGCACCAGGACTTCTCGCAGACCCCCGACACCGAACTGCTGGACGCCATCAACTACCTGCTGTTCCCCAACTTCAACCCCTGGGGCGGCGCCAAGTCCAACATCGTCTACCGGTTCCGGCCCCACGGCCTCGACCCCGACTCCTGCACCGCCGAGATCATCTTCATGTCGGCGCCGAAACAACCCGGCGAGATGCCGCCCCCGGCAAAGATCCGCTGGGTACCGGAGGACATGCTCTTCGCGGACATCCCCGAACTCGGCGTCCTCGGCCCCGTCTTCGACCAGGACTGCGAGAACCTGCCCTACGTCCAGCAGGGACTGAAGGCGATGCGCAAGCCGGGCATCACCCTGGCCAACTACCAGGAGAGCCGCATCCGCCACTTCAACCGCACGCTCGACGCGTGGATGGACAAGTGACCCACCGCGTGGCGGTCAGACCGTCCGGCGTCGAGATCGAGGTGCGCGACGGCGAGGACCTGTTCAGCGCCGCCCAGCGCCTCGGCTATCGCTGGCCCACCGTCTGCGGCGGCCAGGGCACCTGCCGCACCTGCTTCGTCCAGGTCGAGGAGGGCTCCGAGAACTGTTCCCCCGTGGGCCCGCTGGAGCGCGAGGGCATCGAGGCCCTGCGCAGGCCGGTGGACGGCCTGACCCGGCTCGCCTGCCGGCTCCGGGTCCAGGGCCCGGTGACCGTGACCAAGCGCGGTGTACGCCGCCGAGTGCAGGAGTGAGCGCCCCATGTCCAAGCAAGTGATCCACCCCCTGACCGGGCACGTGTACCGGCTCACCGAGGACGGCCTGGTCGAGGTGACCGACCCCAGGACCGGGGCGCGGGGGATCTTCGACTTCCAGGCCCGCTGGCAGTCGGGCGACCTGCGCCACGCCGACCTCCAGATGGCCGGCTGGGTGGGCCGACTCGCCCAGCGGCGCGCCGCCCGGCAGCCGGAGGAGTGACCCGGTGACGGTCCCCACCACCCGGGTGGTCTGTCTGGTGCGCCGGCCCGACGGTGACCCCCTCCCCGGTGACTTCACCGTCGAGGAGCGCCCCCTGCCGCCCCTCACCGAGGGCCGGCTGCTCGTCCGCAACCTCTACATGAGCGTCGACCCGTCCATGCGCGGACGGCTGGAGAGCACCGAGAAGCACTACACCCACAACTTCACCCCGGGTTCGCCGCTGGACGGGCGGGCGCTGGGTGTCGTGGTGGAGAGCCGCTGTGCCGCCGTGCCGCCGGGGTCGTACGTACGTCATCAGCTCGGCTGGCGGGAGTGGGCCGTGCTCGACGCGGCGGACACCGACGGCGCGGGGCGTATCGACCCCGAACTCGCCCCGCTGCCGACCTGGTTGGGGCTGCTCGGCCAGACGGGGTTCACCGCCTACGTCGGCCTCACCCGGATCGCGGAGCTGCGCACCGGTGACACGGTCCTGGTGTCGGCGGCGGCCGGTGCCGTGGGAACCGCCGCGGGCCAGTTCGCCCGCATGCTCGGCGCCGAGCGCGTCGTGGGGACCGCCGGCGGGCCCGACAAGTGCGCCCTGCTCGTCAAGCAGTTCGGCTACGACGCCGCCGCCGACTATCGCGCCGAACCCGTGCGCGAGGCACTGGCCCGGCTCGCGCCCGGCGGCGTGGACGTGTACTTCGACAATGTCGGCGGGGAGCAACTGGCCGCCGCCCTGCACGCGTTGCGGACCGGTGGCCGGGTCGCCCTGTGCGGCATGATGTCCCAGTTCGGCGGCGAGCGGCGGTCCGCCGACATCAACCAGCTCATCCAGGCAGTGCTCAAGCGGCTGACCCTGCGCGGCTTCATCGTCCGTGACCACGACGACCTGCGACCGGAGTTCGAGCTGCGGGTCGCGGCCTGGCTGCGCGAAGGCCGGATCACCGCACGCGAGACGGTTGTGGACGGTTTGGACAACGCCGCAGGGGCGCTGCTGTCCCTGCTGGACGGCGGCAACATCGGCAAGATGCTGGTCCGGCTGGGCGACTCCGACTGAGCAGGGTCGCGCGCCGTCAGCGCATGGGGCGGGACGCGGCGACCGTATGGGCCTCCAGAAACACCCCGACGCGGGTCAGGCCGGCCGAGGCCGCCCGGAAGTCCTTGATGTGCGGGGTGCCGAAGTGCTCGTCGAGGGCCTGCTGGGAGACCCAGCGCTCGTACACGCGGATCCGTCGCTCGTCGGTGGGATCCGCGGTCATCGCGTAGTCCAGGCAGCCCGGCTCCTCCGCGCGCGTACGGTGGCCCAGCTCGACGAGGTGCCCCAGCATCGTGTCCCGGTCGCCGGGCTCGTAGTCCATCCAGCCGGCGACGACGACCTGCTCCGTCATGGTGGTCCTTTCGCGGTCATGACCGCGGGCCCGTCGCGGCGCAGGGGCGTGCGACGGGCCCGCGGTGTCTCAGAGGGCGACTGCCGCCGGGACGCCGTCCACGGTGACGGTGCCCTTGTCCCCGTCGACCGTGATGAGCATCCCGTCCCGCAGCCGTCGCGTACCGCCCTCGACGGAGATGACGGCGGGGATGCCGAGCTCCCGGCAGACGACGACGGCGTGGCTGTTGAGGGCGCCCACGTCCACCACGGCAGCTCCGGCGACCAGGAACAGCGGGGTCCAGGCCGCGTCCGTGATCGGCGCGACCAGCACCTCACCCGGCTCCAGCGCCTCGCACGAGGCCGGGTCGGTGACCACCCGCACCCTGCCGGTGTAGGTGCCGTGGCTGCCGCCGACACCGCCGAGCACATCGCCCTCGACGGCCGCCTCGGTCCGCTCCTGCGCGCGGCGCGGCCAGCTGTCGATCTCGGTCCGAGCGTCGTCCGCGACGAAGAACGGCGGTTCCAGCTCGTGCAGGGAGGCGTACTCGTCGAGTCGCTGGGCGATGACGGCGGCGAAGGGCACCGGGTCGGCGACGTAGTCGTCGAGTTCGGTGTCCAGCAGCATCATCACGTCCTCGGGCCGGGCGAAGAGCCCCGCCCCGACCCCGCGGCGGCCGAGCTCCCGCACCGCCATCCGGATCTCGTTGACGACGGTCACACAGTTCGCCTTGGTGCGCTCGCGGGCCGGGATCCACACCCGGGAGGCGTGCAACCCGGCGTCGAACATCGGCCGCGTCTCCTCGGGCAGCGCGGCCCGGATCTCCCCGGCCGTCCGCTCGCGCCGCTCCGTCAGCCGCTGTCGGCGGGCGGCCGGGGAGTCGTCGTCGGAGCTGTGCCGGATGCGGTCGACGAGGGCCAGCGCCTGCACCGGCACGGCCTCCCAGGAGCGGGCGTGGATGTCCCACTCGTTGGGGCCGCGGTCGCCGGACTCCGCCAGGAACTCCTCGAAGGAGTCGCGGAACGCCTTCACGTCCCCCGTCGCCCCGTCCAGTGCCCGCTCCACGGCGGCCGGCCCCTGGTCGAACAGCGCGGTCAGCTCGGCCGAGTCGGCCACCTGCCGGGACAGGGCCCACAGCCCGGTCGAGGGAGAGGCCGAGTCGACGTCGCCCAGACCGCCGATGAGGTCGAGCATGGCGTCGGGGCGGTCGACGCTCGCGCACAGCGGACCGAGGATCGCCGGTCCGACGGACGCGGGCAGCGACGACTCGACGTGCCGCTGGAAGGTGGTCTCCACGTCGTCCAGCAACGAGCGTGCGTGCGCCACAAGTTCGGCCTCGGAGAGGGCTGTGAGGTCAGGCCGCGCCCGGCGCAGCGCGCGCAGCCGTTCCCGGTCGGCGTCGGCCTCCGGGAAGGTGGTCTGGCCGAGCATCCGCTGGAGCGTCGCGCCCGCCTTGGCCGTCAGCTCCTCGTCCTGGTCGTCCGGATGCGCCACGTACGCCGGGGTGTCGGAGCGCCGGCCGACGAAGGCCGCGTCGATCTGGTCGGCCGTCTGGCCCATGCGGATACCGAACAGCCGCATGTGGGACAGGTTGAGGTAGAAGTGACCGCCGAACATCCCGACGAACGGTGGCCGCGGACCGGCCACCTCCTCCTCGCGGTAGATGCCGAACCCGACGAAGCCCTTGCGCCAGCCGTGCAGACCGCGCCCCCAGACCAGCGTCCAGCCCAACGGGCTCGCGGGGTCCGGCAGGGTCTCGCCCGCGTTGGCCCGGGTGTAGTGCGGCAGCCGCTCGCTGCGCTGCCAGTCCGTGATCCAGCTCTTCATGGCCGAAGGTCTCCCGCCGTCCGTCCCGGTGTCTCCGGGGCCTACCACTGCGCCGTTCCGCCGTCGACGCTGATGAGCGTGCCCGTGATGCCCGCGCCGGCGTCGCTCGCCAGCAGCGAGGCGACGGCCGCGACCTGTTCCACGGTGGTGATCTTCTTCGTGGCGGCGTGCTCGGCGAAGCGGCCGAGCCACTCCTCGTACGAGATGCCCTCGGCCTCCGCCGCGGCGGGACCGGCTGCCCGCATCAGGTCGGTGTCGACGGCGCCGGGACAGATCGCGTTGCAGGTGATGCCCTGGGTGCCGTACTCGAACGCGGTCGCCTTGGTCAGGCCGTGGATGGCGTGCTTGTTGGTGATGTAGTGGCTGATCGCGGGCTTGTTGGCCTGCTTGCCCTCGACCGAGGAGATGTTGATGACGCGGCCCCAGCCGCCCGCCAGCATCTTCGGCAGCGCGCGACGGGTGCCGTAGAAGTAGGCGTTGAGGTTGAGCCTGAGGGCGTCGTGCCAGGCGTCGTCGCTGAGCTCGTGGATCGGGGCGAAGCCCGAGGTGCCGCCCACGTTGTTGACCCAGATGTCGAGCCGGCCGAAACGCTCGGCGGCGAAGTCCGCCAGGGCCTCGATGTCCTCCTGGCTGTTGGCGTCGCAGGCCTGGAACACGGCCCGGTCCCCGGCGTCCATCTCCTCCAACGCCTGCTTGCCCTTGAGCTCGGAACGGCCGCTGATCACGACCGTGGCGCCGTCGGCGAGGAATGCCTCGGCGATGGCGCGGCCGATGCTGCGCGTGCTGCCCGTGATCACCGCGACACGTCCGTCGAGGCTGCCCGTAGCCACCATGCTGGTCTCCCGCGAGTGTTGTTGGTCCGTCACCTGGCGGCTTCGTCGGCTCTTGCCAGGTGTGCGTGGATGGTGCGGTGGAAGTGCTGGAGTCCGGGCTCGTTGCGTCCGAAGACGAAGTCGGTCCCGTTCAGGGCCGCGAGGCCCTGCTGGACTCCGTAGGTGGTCGCGTAGTCCTCGTCGCGGACCACCTCGTGGAACCACTCGCCGAACCGGTCGGCGGCCTGACGCTCCCCCTCGGTGACCGCCGGTTCCCGCAGCAGGATGATCTGCTGGGTCACCGACTCGGTGGCCGTCCGGGGGAGCACCAGGGAGACGGCGATCTTCTGACGCCAGCCGCCCGCGATCGCGAGGCCGGGGAAGAGCCAGTAGATCGGGCCGACACACTCCCCGGGATCGCGCCGGTCCGGAGGCAGGTCGACCGCCTGCGCGATGGGGCGCAGGGCCGGTGCGATGCGCTGGTGGGGGCCCCAGGTGTCGTGGGCCATCATGTTGGAGAGGTTCGTCTCGAACACCGTCTTCGGGTGCAGCGAGGCGAAGTGGTACGTCTCCAGATATCCGTCGAGCGTGACCTTCCAGTTGGGGCTGGTCAGCTCGCTGGTGGCGTAGTGGTGGCACTCGGCGAGGCGCAGCCCCTCGAGGAGCGGCTGAAGGTCGCCCAGCCAGTCGTCGAGGTCGGGCTCGGCCGCCGGGTCCAGTGAGACGAAGACGATCCCGGCGCGTTCACCGGCCGGAAGCCGGACCAGACCGCGGCCCTCCCGCGGCACCTCGCCGAAGGTCTTCTCCGCGTACACGCCCCGCAACTCCCCGGCCAGGTCGTACGACCAGGAGTGGTAGGGGCACGTGAGCCGCTTCGACACCCCGCAGCCGGGTTCGAGGAGCTTGGCCCCGCGGTGCCGGCAGGCGTTGATCATCGCGTGGACGGCGCCCTGCCGGTCCCGGGTGATCAGGACCGGGATGCCGAGCACGTCGATGGCCTTGTACGTGTGGGGTCCGGGAAGCTCGCAGGACATCGCGAGCGGCAGCGGAACGCTGCGGTGTATGGCGCTCGTCTCCCGTTGCCAGCGGTCGGCGTCGAGGTAGTGCGCGACGGGTTCCGTCCACTGGCCGTCCGCCTCGTGCGTGCTGGTGGCGCGGTAGTGCGCCACCACGCGCTCGACGAGTTCGGCGGCCTCCCGCCGCATGGCGACGGACGCGGCGTCGGTCGAGCGGTCCTGGCTGATCCACGAGGAGTATTCGGGGGCCGAGGCGGCCGGGGAAGCCGCGGGGGCCGACGGGGCCGAGCGGGCCGAAGGCGCCAAGGGGACCGAACTGGACTGGACCACGGTGTCCTCACAATCCTCCCAGCCGCGAGCCGGTGAAGGGCTTCGGAACGCGACGGCTGGGCTGTGACCGAAACGACAACAGCACTTAGTGTTCTCTGTCAATAGAAAGTGGCGAAGTGGTCGCTGGGTGTTCCGTGGGGGTGGGTGCGATGGTCATGACCCGGCCGTTGGAGGCGGGCGTGGTGGTGCGGGACCTGGAGCTGATGGAGCGCTTCTACTGCGAGGTGCTCGGCTGTCGCGCCGAGCGCCGCTCGGGCGTTCCGGAGTCCGTCGGCGGCCCGGCCGGGCTCGGCGGTGAGGTGGTGGTCGTCTGGCTGCGGGTCCCCTCCGGGGGGTGTGTCAAGTTGATCCGCCCCCGGTCGGCCGGGGTCTCGGCAGCTGTCGCGGTTCCGTTGGCCGGGCGCCCGGGGCTGGCGTATCTCACCTTCCATGTCGATGACATGGACCCTCTGGTGGCCGCACTGCGGGCCGCGGGTGCCCGGTCTCTCTCGGACCCGGTCGTGGTCCGGACGCGTGGGCGCCGGATCAGCTTCTGGGCGGATCCGGAGGGCAACGCCGTGGAGTTGGTGGACATGTGCGGAGGCGACCCGGGTCCGAGGCGTAGTAATTAGAGACGCTGTTCAGTAAGGTGCCCCGTGCTGGTTACTGTAGACCGGCACTAGAAAGTCCGATCGTGTGGCAACTGCCCTCGGGCGAAGGGGCGGACGATGGCTCTACGAGCGTCAACGGCGTCGAAGGAATCCGTGCAGGTCATCAAGGACCTGCACGAGCGCATGGTGCGGATCCGGCTGTTCGAGACCGAGGCGGGCAAACTGATGGAGGCCGGCAGACTGCCCGGCTTCCTGCACCTCTATGTCGGCCAGGAAGCCGTCGCCGCCGGCGTGATGGCGGCCCTGCGCGACGACGACCAGATCACCTCCACCCACCGCGGCCACGGGCACGCCGTCGCCAAGGGCGTCGGCTTCCGCGAGATGTACGCCGAGCTGTACGGCCGGGTCACCGGCGCCTGCCTCGGCCGCGGCGGAAGCATGCACATCAACGACGTCACCCTCGGCATGCTCGGCGCGAACGGCATCGTCGGCGCGGGCATCCCGATCGCCGTCGGCGCCGCCTTCGCCGCCCGGTACAAGGGCGAGAACAGTGTCGCCGTGACCTTCTTCGGCGACGGCGCCACCAACATCGGCTCCTTCCACGAGGCCGCCAACATGGCCGCCGTACTCGGCCTGCCCGTCGTCTTCGTCTGCGAGAACAACGGCTACGCCGAGTTCACGCCCCAGTCCGGGCACATGCTCCTCACCGACGTCGCCGACCGGGCCGCCGCCTACGGCATGCCCAGCGTGATCGTCGACGGCATGGACGCGGTCGCCGTCCACCGCGCGGCCACCGACGCCGTCGCAGGCGCCCGGGCCGGAAAGGGCCCCATGTTCATCGAGGCGAAGACCTACCGCTACTACGACCACCAGGGCGTCAAGGGTCTGCGCCACCCCTACCGCTCCGACGAGGAGGTCGCCGAGTGGAAGGCCCGCGACCCCATCGGTCTGATCGAGGCCCGCGCGGTCGCCGACGGCACCGCGACCCGCGCGGAACTGGACGACGTGTGGCAGCGCACCCGTGACGAGATCGCCGACGCCATCGCCCACGCCGAGGCGAGCCCGCTGCCCGACCCCGGCGACCTGCTGCTCAACGTCTACTCGGGATGACCGCCATGACCACCATCACCGAAGCACCGGCCACCGCCCCGAACGCCGCGGCCCGCAAGCTGAGCTACGTCAAGGCCTTCAACGAGGGCCTCGCCCAGGCCATGCGCGAGGACGAGAACGTCTTCGTCGCCGGTGAGGACGTGGCCGGGTACGGCGGCGTCTTCCGCATGTTCGACAACCTGCTCGACGAGTTCGGCCCCCGCCGCATGATCGACACGCCCATCTCCGAGGCGGCGCTGGTCGGCCTCGGCGTGGGCGCCGCCGCCCGGGGCCTGCGCCCGGTCGTCGACCTGATGTTCATGGACTTCATCGGCGTCTGCCTCGACCAGATCGTCAACCAGGCCGCCAAGATGAAGTACATGTTCGGCGGCGCCGTGTCCGTGCCGCTCACCATCACCACCGCATCCGGCGCGGGCCTCGGCGCCGCGGCCCAGCACAGCCAGAGCCTGGAGGCCTGGCTCGCCCACGTGCCCGGCCTCAAGGTGGTCATGCCGTGCGACGCCTACACCGCCAAGGGCCTGACCGTCTCGGCCATCCGGGACGACAACCCGGTCGTCGTCATGCTCAACAAGGTCCTCCTCGGCAGCACCGGCGAGGTCCCCGAGGAGATCTACGGCATCCCGCTCGGCCGGGCCCACACCGCACGGCACGGCTCCGACGTCACCGTCATCGCCCTGGGCCGCATGGTGGGTGAGGCCCTCGCGGCGGCCGACGAGCTCGCGGCGCAGGGCGTGGACGTCGAGGTGATCGACCCCCGCACCGTGCAGCCCCTGGACACCGAGACGATGGTCGCCTCCGTCCGCCGCACCAACCGCGTGCTCGTCGTCCACGAGGCCGTCACCTTCGGCGGCCTCGGTGCGGAGATCGCCGCCCAGATCCAGGACGAGGCCTTCGACCACCTCGACGCGCCGGTCCTGCGCATCGGCGCCCCCTTCTCCCCGGTGCCTTTCTCGCCGGTCCTCGAGAAGGCCTACGTCCCCGATCGCGCCCGCATCGCCCAGGGCTGCCGGCGCCTGCTCGAGAGGTCGTGACCGACGTGGCGGTCGAGGTCCTGCTGCCGAAGATCGGCCTGACCATGCAGGAAGGCACGATCGACGAATGGCTGGTACCCGTCGGCGCGGCCGTCGCGGAGGGCGACGCGCTGCTGCGGCTGGCCACCGACAAGGTCGACGTCGACGTCGAGGCGGAGGCAGGGGGACTGTTCCACCCCGTGGTCCCGGCCGGGACCACCGTCCCCGCCGGTGCCCTCATCGGCTGGCTGCTGGCCGAGGGCGAGCAGCCACCGGACCCGGGGGGTACGCCGATGCCTGCCGGGTCCGGGCCCGGCGTGGCCGCGGCTGCTGCGCCTCCGGTCAGCGGCAGCGCGGCTTCCCTGGGGTCCGGGCCCGGCGTGGCCGCGGCTGCTGCGCCTCCGGTCAGCGGCAGCGCGGCTTCCCTCGGCTCCGGGGCCCGTATGGTCACGGCCGCCGCGCTCCTCGCCCAGGGCAGCTCCGCCCCCCTCGGCCCCGGTGACCGGATCCTGTCCTCGCCCAACGCCAGGCGGGTCGCCGCCGCGGCCGACGTCGACCTGACCGCCGTACGCGGCACGGGGCCAGGCGGGCGGATCGTCTCCGAGGACGTGGAGGAGTTCCTCGCGACGCTCCCCGGCGACGCCGTCCCGTCGGGCGGCAGCCCCTCCTCGCCGCTGGTCCGCAAACTGGCGAAGGAGCGGGGCATCGACCTCTCCGAGGTGAACGGCACCGGTCCGGGCGGCCGGATCCGCCGGTCCGACCTCGACGCCGTCACTCCGTCGCCCGTTCGCCGGGAAGAGCAGCGTGAGGAGCACCGGGAGGCGCGTCGGGACGCCGGCCGTGCTGCTCGCCGTGGAGCGGTGCCCCAGCCCGGCGACGTCCTCCCCCTCACCGGAATGCGCGGAACCATCGCCCGCCGCATGCACGCCAGCCTCCAGGAGATGGCACAGCTGACGCACGGCTACGAGGTGCGGATGGACGCCGTGGTGTCACTGCGGGACCGGCTGAAGGAGGAGTGGACCGACGGCGAGCTGCCCGTGCCGAGCCTCAATGACTTCCTGCTGAAGGCCGCCGCGCTGGCCCTGCGCGCACACCCGCTGCTCAACGCGACGGTGCGGGAGGACGGCATCCACCTGCTGGACGCCATCCACCTCGGGTTCGCCGTGGCCGTCCCGGGCGGACTGATGGTCCCGGTGATCGAGGACGCGGACGCGCTGCCGCTGCCCGAGATCGCCCGCCGGTCAAGGAGCCTGGCCGAGGCCGCCCGCGAGGGGCGCGTCTCACCGGCCCAGCTGGAAGGCGCCACCTTCACCGTCACCTCGCTCGGCGGATACGGGGTCGACTTCTTCACCCCCGTGATCAACCCGGGCAACGTGGCGATCCTCGGCGTCGGCCGACTCAGGGACGGTGTCGAGTGGTCGGCCGACGATCGTCCACTGCGGACGCGCGTGCTCACCCTGAGCCTCACCTTCGACCACCGCGCGGTGGACGGCGCACCCGCCGCCGAGTACCTGCGCACGGTCGCGGAGTTGCTGCGCAAGCCCCTCCGGCTGCTGGTCTGATGCCGGGGTGCTACTCGGCCGCCGCCGGGCCGGCGATCCGCTCGGCGAGGCCACCCACCTCGCGCACGAACGAGCGGTGCCCGAGGGAGCGGTAGACGTCGTCACCCCGGACCTGCGAGATCGCGGCGGTCTCCAGCAACGCCAGCAGGCCGAGGCCGATCACCGCCGCCTCCGCGTCGGAGACCGACGCGTCGGCCTTGCGGATCAGCCGCACCAGCTCCGCCAGGAGTTCCGTACGGCTCTCCTGGCGCAGCGCCTCCGCCTCCTGGCTCATACCGGCCGAGGTCACGAAGAAAACGGTGGCGGCGGACCGGTGTTCGCCCAGCCAGGCCAGCAACGTGGTGACGGCCGACGCGATGTCCGAGCCGGACGTGTGGGCCTCCGTGAGCGCGTGCAGCTGCTCGCGCAGCGCGGCGGCGAACACCCGCATCCCCTCCGCCAGGACCTGGTCCTTGGAGGAGAAGTGGTAGTAGACGGCCGCCGAGGTCATTTCCGCCCGGGCGGCGATGTCGGCCACCGTCACCTCGTCGGGCGGCTGGGTGGCGAACAGCTCCGTGGCCGCCTCGATCACCCACTGCCGACGGGACGGGCGGTGGGCGGCGCGGGTACCGGATGTCGTCATGATGTCAAGTATGCCGGGAACTCGCTCATCGGGAGGCCCTGGTGTGGCGGGAAACCAAGCGATCCGCCCGGCGTAGTTACTGGATAACATGGTCAGACACAGGGACCGCGGACAAGGGTTCACCGGCAGCCGCCAGGGAGCATGATGGCCACCACGAAGAACGGCAAGCAGCCCGCCCACCGTCCCTCACGGCGGCAGCACATCATCACGGCCGCCGTACGGGTCTTCGGCCGCAACGGCTTCGCCGAGACGAGCATCCAGGACATCGCGGACGAGGCCGAAGTGGTGCCCACGGCCGTCTACTACCACTTCGACGGCAAGGACGAACTGCTCGAACTCACCATGCGCCGGGTCTTCGACCAACTGAACGCGGTCGTGGAGGAGGCCCGCCCGGAGTCCGAGCCCGGCGACGCCGAGGGACTGCTGCGCGTCATCGACGCCGTGTGGGACTGGGTGGAGCGCAACCCGGACGAGGCCCGGCTCTACCAGGTGCAGATCGCCTCCGTCAACGGCAACGTCAAGGCGCTGCGGGACGAGTTCGAGCAGCGCCACATCCAACGCGGCTACGACTACCTGCCCGAGGGCAGCACCCGCAGTCCCCGGGCCGCCAAGGCCCGGCACGCGACGCAGGCGCTCGCGGTGCGCACGCTGATCAGCACGACCATGCTCGTCACCGCCCTGCGCGCGGAGGGCGGACCGCTGTCGGAGCTGCCCTCCGCGTCCGTCCTCGAGGCGGTCAGGTCGCTGGCGCTGCGCATCGTCTCCGCCGACCGGAACGGGGCCGCCTCGCAGGCCTGATACAGCTCCCCGGGCCCGCCGGGCTCACCGAGTCACCGGGTTCACCGGCTCCCGTGGTTCACCAGGGCAGCGGCCTGCGGTCCGCGAACAGCCCACCCGTCGTCCCGTCGCCCTCGGGCAGCGTCGCCAGCCAGACCGGCGTGTCCGCGCCCTCCCCCGGACCGCGCGGTGCGGACTCCCCGCCCATCCCGCTCCGCGTCCACCCGGGATCGGCCGAGTTGACCAGCACACCGGTGCCGGCCACTTCGGCGGCGAGCATCCGGGTCAGCGCGTTGAGCGCGGTCTTGGAGACGCGATACGCCGGATGCCGACCCGAGTTCATCAGCGACAGCGAGCCGTACGAGCTGGTCACGTTGACGACCCTCCCGTAGCGGGCCCGCACCATGCCGGGCACGACGGCCTCGGACAGCCGCCAGGCGCCCAGCAGATTGGTCTCCAGCGTGGCCCGCAGGGCGTCCTCGTCGAGGTCGAGGGCCGTGCGCGTCCCGTCCAGGCTGACCCCGGCGTTGTTGACGAGGACGTCGATCGTGCCGAAGCGCCCCAGAGCCTCGTCCACCGCCTCGACGACACTCGCGGCGGACGACACGTCCAAGGCCAGCGGTACCGCCGCCGGACCGATGCGGCCGCAGACCTCCGCGGCCGCCTCCCGTTTCCTGGCCGCGACCAGTACTCTCAGCCCCCGGTCGGCCAGTTGACGACAGATCTCCACGCCGATCCCGCGCGCTCCGCCGGTGACCAGCGCCGTTCTGGTGCCCTCATGCATGCGCGTGCCGCCTTTCACACGGTCAGGACCGAGCAGGCGCTGATCCCCGGCGCCCCGTACACATGGGTGAACCCGACGCGGGGAGCACCCGGCACCTGCGCACCCGGCGCCCGGCCCTGCAACTGCCGTACGACCTCGTGGAACTGGCGCAGCCCCGAGGCGCCGACGGGTTCGCCGCCGGCCAGGCAGCCGCCGTCGGTGTTGACCGGTATGCGGCCCGTGGGATCGGTCTCCCCGCCGGCCAGCAGCTCCTCCTGCTCGCCGTGGCCGCAGAGCCCGGTCTCCGCGAGGTGAATCAGCTCCGAGCCGCTGTCGGTGTCCTGCAACTGGGCGACCCGCACATCCGCGGGCCGTGTCCCGGCCGTACGGAAGGCGGCCTCCGCGGCGTCGACGCTGGGGCTGCGGTGCGGTCCCGGCGGCAGCCAGGGCGCGAACACCTCGAACGAGCCGAACCGCCGGGTCCGCAAGGCCAGGGACGCCAGTCTGACAGGCCGTTCGCACAGGTCGAAGGCGCGGTCGCCGAGCGCGAGGACCAGTGCCACCGCGCCCTGACCCGGCGAGCAGAACATGTACTGGGTGAGCGGGGGGCTGACCTCGGCGGAATCCAGGATCTCCCGCTCCGTCAAGGGCTTGCGCCGCCAGGCCAGCGGATGGTGCGAGCCGTTGCGGAAGGCCCGCGCGGCGACCATCGCCAGCGCCCGCTCCGAGATGCCGTACTCGTGCAGATACCGCTGTGTCTTCAGCGCGAAGAACTGCGTGGTGAGCATCATGCCGCTCTCGGCGTACCAGTCGCCCAGGCCGTAGCGGGCCGCGGAGACGTGGAACGCGCCCCGTTCGTGCTTGTCGAAGCCGACCGCGAGCCCCAGTGACGCCTCACCCGCGCGCAGCGCGTGGGCCACGGACAGTACGGTGGAGGCACCGGTCGCGCAGCCGTTCTGCACGTTCACGAACGGCACACCGGTCAGCCCCAGGCGGCCCACCAGCGTGTCGGGCTTGCCGGAGACATCGGAGCCGCCGGCCGCGTAATCGACGTCCTCCCAGGCGACACCGGCGTCGGCGAGCGCCTCGCGGACCGCCCGCACGGCCATGTCCATGCCGCTGACGCTCTCGTCGCGGCCGAAGGGATGCATGCCGCAGCCCACCACGTAGACGTCGTCGGACCGGCTCATCGCTCGTCCCGCGCGGCGGAGCGGAACGCGAAGGTCAGCACCTCGGTCCCGTCCTCGTCGTGGTACGCGGCCAGCGTGGTCAGCCGGACCGGCAGCCCGATCCAGATCTCCTGGCGGGGAATCGCGAGCCGCGCCTCGACCAGCACCTCACCCAGGTCCACGTAGCCCACGTGGTAGGGCTCGTAGCCCCCGGCGGGCGGCCGGTACGGCGGCCTGGGCGGGAACGCCTGCAGCGTCCACGACCACACCCGGCCGCTCTCCGGCAGCACGTGCGCGGACATGCTCCCGCGCGAACACCTGGGACACGAGTCCTGCCGGGGAAAGACGACCGTGCCGCAACCGGAGCAGCGCGCGCCCGCGAGACGCGGTGGATCCACGCTGTCGAAGAGGCCGTCGTCGATGAGTCGGGTGGTTTTCACACGTGCCGCCTTCCCTGTCACCAGCCCAGCAGTTTGGCCAGTCGTTCCCTGTGGTGCGCGGCGCCGCCGAACAGGGCCGCGTCGGACTGGGCGCGCCGGAAGTACAGGTGGGCGTCGTGCTCCCAGGTGAAGCCCATGCCGCCGTGCAGGTGCACGCACTCGGCGGCGACCGACACGAACGCCTCGCCGCACCAGGCCTGCGCCACCGCCGCCGCCTCGGCCAACGCCTCGGGCGAACCGGCCGCCGGCACGGCGCGCACCACCGCCGATCGCGCGGCCTCGACCTGGAGCAGCAGGTCGGCGCAGCTGTGCTTGACCGCCTGGAAGCCGCCGATCGCCCGGCCGAACTGCGTACGGTCGCGCACATGGGCCACCGTCAGGTCCAACGCGGCCTGCATACCGCCGAGTTGCTCGGCGGCCAGGGCGATCAGGCCCACGTCGAGGGCGCGGCCGACGACGCCAACCCCCTCACCGCCGGCGGTCAGTGCCCGGGCCCGGGCACCGGAAAAGGTGACCACCGCCTGCCCCCGGCCGAGGTCGAGGGTGGGCACGCGGCGCACGGTGATCCCCGGCTCGCGCGGATCGGCGAGGAAGAGGTCGACGCCGTCGGCCCCGGCGGCGGCCACCACCAGCCCTTCGGCATCGGCGCCGTCCAGAACGAACGGCGCCGTGCCGTCGAGCAGGGGCACGCCGTCCCGCCAGGAGACGGCCACCGGCACGGCGTCCGGCCGCCACGTCCCGTCCGGCGACGCCACCGCCAGAGCGTGCACCGTGCCCCCGGCCAGCTTCGCGAGCGCCTCGTCGGCCGTGCCGCAGCCGGCCAGCACCTGACCGGCCAGCACGGTCGAGGACAGCAGCGGCACCGGCGCCAGGCTCCTGCCCAGCTCTTCGCAGACCACGACGATCTCGGCGAGTCCGCCGATGCCTCCGGACGACTCCGGCAGCCCCAGGGCGGCGAGCCCGACCTGTCGGCCGAGGGTGTCCCACAGTCCGGCGTCGATGCCGGGGGAGCGCTCGTCCAGCCGACGCACCGCCGCGGTGCCGCCGACGTCCGCGCACACCGACCGCACGGTCTCGCGCAGATCGTCCAGTTCGGCGTCGGACAGGGCCGTGCCGTCGGTCACGGTGGTCGTCATCATGCGCTCCCGCTGTTCTCGCGCCGCTCCCGCAGGGCGCTGTGCGCGGCCGCCATCCGGGCCACCGGCACGCGGTGCGGGGAGCAGGAGACGTAGTCGAGCCCCAGGCCGTCGCAGAACGCGATCGACTCCGGATCGCCGCCGTGCTCACCGCACACGCCCAGCTTGATCCCGGGACGGACTGCTCGGGCCCGTTCCGCCGCCAGGGCGATCAGGGCGCCCACTCCGTGCGGGTCGAGCCGCGCGAACGGGCTGGCGGTCAGGAACCCGCGCTCCTGGTACGCGGCGAGCACCTGCCGCTCCACGTCGTCCCGGGAGAAGCCGTAGGTGAGCTGGGTGAGGTCGTTCGTGCCGAACGAGAAGAACTCGGCGTGCTCGGCGAGCTCCCCGGCCAGCAGCGCGGCCCGCGGCGTCTCGATCATCGTGCCGAGCCGGTACGGAACCCGGACGCCGGTGCGTTCGGCCACCGCGTCGGCGGCCCCGCGTACGAACGCCGCCGCGGTGGCCAGCTCCTCCGGCAGGCTCACCAGCGGGATCATCACCTCCAGCGCGGGCCGTACCCCGGTGGCCGCCACATCGGCCCAGGCGGCGAAGAGTGCCTCTGCCTGGGCCGGGTAGAGCCGCTCGTGCAGCATCGCCAGGCGCACCCCGCGCAGCCCGAGCATCGGGTTCGCCTCGCGCAGGGCGGCGGCCCGCTGTTCCTCGGCGACATCCGCGGCCTCTCCCGGGGCGGGCAGGAACTCGTGCAGCGGGGCGTCGAGGAGCCGCACGGTCACCGGCCGGTCCCCGACCGCGCCCAGCAGCGCCCGGAAGTCCTCGTGCTGGGCCCGCTCCAGCGCGAGCAGCGCCTCGTCCCGGGCCGCGGGGTCGGCGGCCAGGATCATCCGGCGGATCAGCGGCAGGCGCGCGCCGAGGAACTGGTGCTCCGTGCGGCACAGCCCGACGCCCTCCGCGCCCAGGGCGACGGCGGTGTCCACCTCGGCGGCGGTGTCGGCGTTGACCCGCACACCCAGCCGGCGCATCCCGTCCGCCCAGCCCAGGACGGTGGACAACTCGGGCGGCGGTCCGGCCACGGTGACCCGCAGCGTCCCCGCGTAGACGGCGCCGGTACGGCCGTCCAACGACACCGGGTCACCCTCGTGCAACACCCGCTCGCCGATGCGTACCGTCCCGGCGGCCCGGTCCACCCGCAGCCCGTCGGCGCCGCACACCGCGGGCGTCCCGGCGCCCCGCGCCACCACCGCGGCATGCGAGGCGATGCCACCGGTGCCGGTCAGTACGGCCGCGGAGGCCAGCATCCCGGGAACGTCGGCCGGAGTCGTCTCATGGGCCACCAGCACGACCCGCGTGCCGTCCGCGGCAAGTTCGAGGGCCCGTTCGCTGGACAGGGCGATCACACCGGCCGCCGCCCCCGGTGACGCCGGCAGCCCTCGTACGAGGAGTTCCTCGCCGCCGGTCAGCCGGAGTTGGGGATGCAGCAGTTCCTGCACCTGCGCGGGGCTGATCCGGCGCACGGCCTCTTCCCGGCCCAGTGTTCCGTCCCGGGCCAGGTCGGCGGCGAGACAGACCGAGGCGCGCAGCGGCGGGCGCGGCTGGGCCGAGGCGGCGAGCAGGGAGATCTCGTCGTCGCGGACCTCGAAGTCGACCGAGACCGGCGCGTGCAGATGGCGTTCCAGGGTGAGCAGCGAGTGCTCGAGCAGCGAGGTCCCGCCCGCGAGCCGGTCCAGCGGTTCACTCGTGTGCGGCGGCGGGGCACTGCGGCGCACGCCCCGGAAGAAGGAGCCCTGGGGCGAGAAGCGGCCGGTCTCGGGATGGCGGCTGACCGCGGTGCCGTAGCCCGAGTGGTCCGCCGGGCCGATGCGCAGCGCCTGCACGTGCAGGGCGACGGCCAGATCGGCCGGGAGCCGCTGGGACCTGCGGGACCTTCGCGCGCGCGGCGAGTCCCACCGGGCCAGGAGGGCGCGGGCGCCCAGCGCGAGCTGTTCCGCGGGATCGTCGGGGTACGGCCGTGAGCCGTGCCGGGCGGCCAGGGCCAGCAGTGCCTCCACCCGGGCGCGCGGCTCGGGCGTGTCGAGGAGCGCGTCGTCGAGCACCGCACCGGGTACGTCCAGGCCGTACTCGGCGATCATCCGCACCGAGGCGGCCCACACCTCGTACAGCGCCTCCTCGCGCCCGATGACGGCGCACAGGGCGCTCGCGTCGGCCGGTGCGACGCCGAGGCAGGCCAGGTCGGGCGGCAGTCCCGCGATCCCGGCCGGCGCGCTCGCCGACAGGCGCAGCAGCAGCGGGCGGGCCGTGTCGCCGACCCGCCGCCCCGAGAGCTGTTCGACCAGATCGACGGCGGTGCGAGCCGTGCCCGGTTCACACAGGGAGGCGGCGGCGCTCGCGGGCACGGTGAGCCCGGGCACCACCGGCAGCCCGAGGGCCACGAGCCGATCCATCGCCGCACCGTGCACCCCGAGCTCACCGGCGTCGAGGCCCCGACTGCGGCCCTGGCCGTAGGGGACGAGGGCACGGCCGGATGCCTCCGGACGGGCCCAGGGGTCAGAGGCTTCAAGCCGTGCGGCGCCGACGGAGGCACTTGTGTCCGGCCGTGTGGCGGTCGTGGGTGCCTCCGGCCGCGAGGCAGGGGCGGGAGCCGGTGCCTCGGAGGGAGGTTGGGAGGCCGGCTCGCGGTCGGTGACGCTCAACCCCGGCTCCTGGCGACCAGTTCCTCTTCGAGGGTCTCGTCCTCGGCCCGGCTGATCCCCAGCACGAGCAGCAGCTCCTGGTGCAGTCGCATCCACACCGTGTGGTACGAGTCGCACAGCGGCGAGGCGAGCCACTCGTGCGCCCCCTCGTCGAAGCGGTCGAGGGCGTCCTCCAGGTCCGCGACGTACCGCCCGCTGCCCGCGAGCACCGGCTCCAGCCTGCGCAGCACCGGCTGGATGGCGTCGTGCACGTCCTCCAGCGACTCGCGCACCTCGGCGTCGTAGGCGCTGTCGGAGTGGTCGTTCGCGGTGCCGTCGGGGCGGCACTGCCAGGACGTGCACACCTCGCGGACCTGCCGGTTGACCGGCAGGAAGGCGTGGTAGGCCGCGGTGATCCGCTGCTCCTGCTCGGAGCCGGGGGTGACCCGCAACACTCGCGAGGCGGCCGTCCTGGCGCGCTCGGTCGGCAGCACCATCGGGCCCTTCACCATCGCCAGCCCGGCGTCGACCAGGGGCCGGTGCTCGGACTCGGGCCGGCCGCGCCACATGCCACGCAGAACGAGGTCGACCACGGCATCGGTGAGGTCCTCGTCGAGGGCGCCCGTCGGGTCCACGGCAGCAGACTGCATCGCCACACACCTTTTCCTCGGTTCCGTGTTGCCCGGAGGTTACGCTTCAGCCGGGTTGTTAGTGAAGAGGGATTCAAGAAACACTTTCCGGATCCCTCGCCCCGGCCCGGCCGTCGCCCGCTCCCGCGCGACCCCGGGCCGACAGGAACGACGCCATGCGCGCCTGCGCCTCGAAGCCCCCCGCCAGCGCGGCGATGGACCGCGCCTCCTCGGCCAGGTGGCGGCGCAGGCCACCCCCGCCCCCGTCGCCGCCCCCGTCTCGCAACAGCCGCTTCGCCGCGCGCAGCGCCTCACCCGGCCCGGCGGCCAGTTCGGCGGCGGTCCGGTGGGCGGCCTCGTCCAGCGCGTCCTCGTCGACGGACCGGGACACCAGGCCGAAGCGTTCGGCGTCGTCGCCGGTCAGGACACGGTTGGTCAGGATCAGATCCGCCGCGAGGCGAGGGCCCACCAGGCGCGGCAGGAACCACGAGGCCCCGCAGTCCGGGGTGAGCCCGACCGCGGTGTACGCCAGCCGGAACCGGGCCGACCGGGCCGCCAGGACGACGTCCCCGACCAGGGCGAGACCGATTCCGCCGCCCGCGGCCGCACCCCGCACCGCGGTCACCACGGGCACCGGCACCTCGTACAGGGCTTGTATCGCGGCATGGGCGGCGGTCGCCACGGCGCGCACATGAACTCCCGTCTCCTCACCGCGACTCGTGAAAGCGCGCAGGTCACCACCCACACAGAAGGTGCCGCCCGCTGATCGCAGCAGCACGGCGCCGCCGGGATCCGACGCCACCAGGGCGGTCGCGTCCCTGAGCGCCTCGGCGGTCCGCAGGTCGAGCGCGTTGCCGCGCCCCGGATCGTCGAGCCTCAACTCGACGACTCCGTCGGGGTGTCGGACGACCAGGACAGGCTGGGTGCTCATGGGGTTCCTCTCCCGTCACCGCCGAGTGTCACGCAGCAAGATACTGAAGACGCTGTACAGTTTCTAGGACGCGACGGGCGCCGATGCCCGTACGCCCGTCGGCGGGAGGTACCCGTGCCCATCCAGTTCGATGTCGATCCGCCCGTCGCCCGACTCGCCGAGGTCACCGCCGCGTTCGTACGCGACGTGGTGATACCGGCCGAGCGCGAGTGCGGCGGGTCCGTGCACGACGCCCCGGAGGACCTTCGGCAGACCCTCCAGAAGGGCGCCCGCGAGGCCGGGGTGTTCGCACCGCACGTACCGCCACGATGGGGCGGGCACGGGCTCGACCTCCGAGGGCAGGCGGTGGTCTTCGAGGCCGCCGGGTACTCGCTGCTCGGCCCGCTGGCGCTGAACTGCGCGGCCCCCGACGAGGGCAACATGCACCTCCTCGACAAGGTGGCCACGGAGGACCAGAAGGAGCGCTATCTGCGCCCGCTCGCCGCCGGTGAGGCGCGGTCCTGCTTCGCCATGACGGAACCGGCACCGGGCGCAGGCTCCGACCCTCGCTCCCTGCGGACCACCGCGACCCGGGTCCCCGGCGGATGGCGCATCGACGGGCACAAGTGGTTCATCACCGGGGCCGACGGTGCCGGCTTCACCATCGTCATGGCCCGGACCTCCGGCAGCCCCGGCGACCCGGGCGGCGCCACCATGTTCCTGGTCGACGCGGGCACCCCCGGCATGCGCATCGTCCGCAACATCGACACCCTCGACGAGTCGCTCTTCGCGGGGCACAGCGAGATCGTCTTCGAGGAGTGCGTGGTGGGGGAGGACCAGGTCCTCGGCACGGTGGATCACGGCTTCGACGGCGCCCAGGTCCGGCTCGGCCCCGCCCGGATGACGCACTGCATGCGCTGGCTGGGTGCCGCGCGGAGAGCACAGGACGTCGCACTGGAGAGGGCCGGGAGCAGGACGGCGTTCGGCTCCGTCCTCGGTGACCTCGGCATGGTGCAGCAGATGCTGGCCGACTCCGAGATCGACATCGAGGCGAGCCGTGCCCTCATCCTGCGCACCGCCTGGGAGCTGGACACCGGTTCCGCCGCCGCTTCCCAGTTCACCTCGGTCTCCAAGACGTTCGTCGCCGAAGCCGTGAACCGGGTCGTCGACCGGGCGGTACAGATCTGCGGTGCGCTCGGCGTCTCGGCCGCCGACGCCCCGCTGGCCCGCCTGCTCAGGGAGGTGCGGCCCTTCCGCATCTACGACGGCCCGTCCGAGACACACCGCTTCGCCATCGCCCGCCGCGCTGTGCGGCCCCACCGTCGGCCGGTGCAGCCGGCACCCTGATCGACTGGTGACGACTGGACCCCGGGCGTACGGTCGAACGGTGGAATCAGCAGTGGACGGCCACGTCCGCTGATCCCTCGCGAGGGCTGGACCCCCGAGAGTGCGAGCACGATGACCAGCAGACCGAAGCCGACTTCCTCACCCCAGACCACCTCCCGGGAACCGGGCGGTGGGGGAAACGCCATGGCGCTGCTGGTCATCGCGTCGTGTCAGCTCATGGTGGTGCTCGACATCACCATCGTGAACATCGCACTGCCGGACATCCAGCGTTCCCTGGACTTCTCTACGACCAGCCTGTCCTGGGTGGTCAACGCCTACACCCTCACCTTCGGCGGTCTCCTGCTGCTCGGTGGCCGGACCGGCGACATCCTGGGCCGACGGCGCGTCTTCATCTTCGGCGTCCTGCTGTTCGCGCTCGCCTCACTCCTCGGCGGGCTCGCCCAGAACGAGGCCCAACTCCTCGCCGCCCGCGCCCTCCAGGGAGTCGGCGGCGCCATCGCGTCCCCCACGGCCCTGTCCCTGATCAGTACGACGTTCCGCGAAGGCCCGGACCGCAACCGGGCGTTCGGGGTGTTCGCCGCCGTCTCGGCGGGTGGCGGAGCGATCGGCCTGCTCGCGGGCGGCATCCTCGTCGAGTGGCTGAACTGGCGGTGGGTGCTCTTCGTCAACGTCCCCATCGGCCTGCTCATCGCCCTCGCCGCACCCCGCTACATCAAGGAGTCCGAACGCCACCCGGGCCGCTTCGACATCACCGGCGCACTGACCTCGACCGTGGGCATGGTGCTCCTGGTCTACGGCTTCATCAGAGCGGCCCAGGAGGGCTGGCGGGACGCGCTGACACTGGCCTCGTTCGCCGGGGCCGTGGTGGTGCTGGCGGTGTTCATCCTGGTGGAGCGGCGCTCCCGCCAGCCGATCACCCCGCTGCACATGTTCGCCGACCGCAACCGGGCGGGCACGTACGGCATCATGCTGTGCCTCGCCGCGGCGATCTTCGGCATGTTCTTCTTCCTCACGCTCTTCGTGCAGAACGTCCTGAACTTCAGCCCGCTGCAGGCCGGGCTGGCGTTCCTGCCGGTGAGCGCGGTCATCGCGATCGGCGCGGGGCTGGCCTCACGGTTCCTGCCGACGTACGGCCCCAAACCCTTCATGGTGGTCGGCGCGATCCTCGCTGCGGCGGGGCTGTCCTGGCTGACCCTGACCGACATCCACTCCACGTACGTGGGCAGCGTCCTCGGCCCGATGCTCGTCTTCAGCCTGGGCATGGGCATGGAGTTCGTCTCGCTCACCCTGATGGCGCTCTCCGACGTCCCCACCGCGGAGACCGGCGCGGCCTCCGGCCTCCTCAACGCCACCCAGCAGGTCGGCGGCTCGCTCGGACTGTCCATCCTGGTCACCATGTTCGGCACGGCCAGCACCAACGAGGCGGAGAAACAGATCCCCCTCTTCCTGGAGCAGGCCACCCCCCTCGAACGCCTGCAGTTCCAGCGCACCGGCCAACTCCCGCCGCCCTGGGGCGACGAGGTCCTCACCGCCGGGGTCTCGGCCGCCTTCATCATGGCAGCGATCTTCACCGCCCTCGCCGCCCTGGTGGCCGTCGTCGTCATCCAGGTCCGCCCCTCCGACCTGGAACGGCTCAAGGGCGGGACCGGCGCCGGCCCGGTCTGAGACCGGACCGACGCGGAACGCCACGCGTCACGGCAGCGGGCGGGGATACGTCTTCAGGGCGTCGGCCAGACCGGTCGCGTCCGTGCCGATCTTGCGGTAGACGGCGGAGAGCAGCTGCCGTACCCCCTGCTCGGTGAGGTGCAGCCCTTTGGCGACCACCGCCACCGACTGCCCCTGGGCGGTCATCTCGGCGGCACGGCGTTCGTGCGCGGTGAGCGTGTCCGTCTGCGCGTACCGCAGGGGCAGCGGCCGCAGCCCCGCCGCCGAGAGTTCCTCCCTGGCCCGCGAGGCCAGAGTCTCCGCACCGCAGTGCACGGCGCTCTCGAGGCCCTGGTAGAGCCGGTCGGCCGCCTCCTGCAACCGGCCGTTGCGCGACAGCGCGGCCCCGTGACCGACCAGTGCCCTGGCCAACTCGTACGACGCCGGTGACCGTTCCAGGTGCTCCACGGCCTCCGCGTGCAGCTCGAGCGCCGCCGGCCCGCCTGTCACCTCGGCCTCGGTGTGCAGCGCCTGACCGATCACCGAGGCCGCCCCGAAGTCCCGCGCCCGCTTGGCGGCGTCCCGCGCGAGGTTCACCGCCCGCTCCGGATCCGTCGGCGCGAGAGCGGACGCCAGAACCAGCTGCCAGGCACACCAGGAGGGGTTCCGCCACGCCCGTGCCTCCAGCCGCTCACCCACGGCGGACAGCAGACACTCCGCCTCCGCGTGCCGCCCCTCCGCCAGCAGCAGCTCGGCGTACACCGTGCGCGGATCCGGGTAGATCACGGCGTTCGGCACCATCTCGCCGTACCGGTACTGGTCCGCGAGCCGCCGCGCGGCACCGACGCGGCCGCGGGCGAGCAGCGTCTGGATGAGGATGCCGATGGCGAACCATTGGGCGGGGACGGCGCCCTCGACGCGGTCGGCCGTGCTGAGGCCCTCCTTGACCCAGTGCTCGGCCTCCACCAGCAGACCCCGCCGGTAGCGGATGTAGCCGAAGAGCGTCTGGCCCAGGGCCAGGTGGGAGCCGCGCCAGCCCTTGTCCTGGCACTCGGCCATGCCCTTGGTGAACAGTTCCTCGGCCCGCCGCGGCTGGTCGCAGTACATGAAGGCCAGCGCGACGGAGACGGGCACCTCGAAGCCCCGGTTCTCGTCGGTCCAGCTCATTCCGTCGCGCAGGGCATCCTCCGCACACGCGAGGACGGTCTGCCGCGGCTCACCGCACACGAGGGCGTCCCACGCCCGCAATCCCAGGATGTAGCGCTCCTCCAGGTTGCGGCCGGTCAGCTTTTCGGACAGGCGGGCCAGTTTCCGGGAGCGGGCGATGGAGTCCGGCTCGTCCGTGCGGAAGGCGCTCCACACAAACTGATCGGCCTGCATGCGTAGCTTGATCTGGGAGTTGCCTGCCTTCTTCGCCTCGACGGCGGCGACGGTCGCGGCCTCGGCCAGCCGGTCGGTGTGGGCCAGTGCCTGGGCGAGCCGGTAGACCATGGAGGCGTGCAGGTCGGGGTCGACTCCGGGCTCCGCCAGCGCCTCCCTGAGGTAGCCGACCGTGGCCGTGGGTTCGATCAGGAAGGTCGAGCAAGCGAGTTGGTGGAGGATGGCCGCGCGGTCCTCGGGCGGGGGAGGCTCCCGCAGCGCTCGGGTCAGCACACGTCGGGCGGCCTCCGGCGCGCCGGCTCGCAGGTACTCATCGGCGGCAGCCCGAAGGCACGCGACGGCCTCGGGCCTTCCGTCGCAGGGCACCTCCAGCAGATGCCGGGCGGCGGCCGAGCTGGGCCCTGTGGCGCGGATGGCCTCGGCGGCCGCGTTGTGCATGCCGACGCGCAGGTTCGAGGGGATGTTCCGGTAGATCGTCGTCGCGATCAGGGGGTGGGTGAAATCGAGGCCGCCCGCAGGCGTGGTGCTGTCGGTCAGAATCCGCGCGGACCGCAGCTTCTCGATCGCTTCGGCCGCGTCCTCGATGCCGATCACCGCGAGGTTGGCCGCGAGGTCCAGTGAGATGGACTCACCCAGCACAGCGGCGGCCCAGGCGAAGCGGAGCGTGGTGCCACCGAGTTGCTTCAGACGCTCGATCAGCCCGGGACCCTTGATGGCCGCCGCGAGCTCCCTCATCACCGGCAACTCGTGCCGCAGACCCTTCATACGCCGTTCCCGCAGTCGACAGGCAAGCTCGACAGCTTCGAACGGGCTTCCCCAGGTGGCTCGCCAGCACTCGTCACAGAACTCGCCCTCGGCTCCCTCTCCGATCACGTCCCTGACGATTCGCGCCACGCTCTCCGCGCCGAGCGGCTCCAACGTGTGCGGACGGTTCCCCTGGTGTTCGACCAGCGCGCGGAAGGTGGTCCGGTCGGGCGGCAGATCGTCGGGCCGATAGGTGACGACGACCAGGAGCGGCAGGTCCACGGTCCGAGGCGCGAACGAGGCCAGCCAGCTGAGGGACTCGGCGTCGGCCCAGTGCAGATCGTCCAGCAGAAGTACGACGGGCGCCTTCTCCACCGCCAACCGTGTCATCACCCAGTCGAGGCCGTCGCGGACCCCGGTCGGGTCCGGTAGGTGGGAGGCATCCGTCGCCTCGAGGCCCAGGGCGCCGGCGACGGTGTCGTACCAACTCCCCAGGAAGGTACGACGCTCCGTGTCCTCCATCGCGGCCAACGCGGGCTGCAGAAGCTGGCGGACCACGCGGAATGCCAGCTCCTGCTCCTTCTCACCGCCCTTGCCTGAGAACACGGTGAATCCGTGTGCGGCGGCGCGGGCACGTGCCGCCGTGATGAGGGCGGTCTTGCCCAGCCCCGCCGAGCCGGCGTAGGCGACCACGCCGTTGCCCGACACCCGCGGTACACCCGGGACCGCGCCCTGGAGGTCCGACAGCGCGGATTCAAGTGCGAGTAGTTCCTCGTGGCGCTCGAGCAACGGACGAGGCTCGCCGTTCGGTTGCCGCAGCCCAGGTGCCATATGCGCTACCGCTTCCTGTCGTTCATCGGAGGAATGGGCGCCGAGCGTATGCCCTTCGGACGCTCGCTCGCCGAATTAAGGCATGGCGACGACAGGGAAGGGTGAATTATTCGCAGGATCTGCGTTGTGCGTCTGGCCTGCCAGTACTATGCCCCAGCCTCCTCACAGAAGGGCGGGTGCCGTCACGGTGTCCGCGTATCGGGGCGTGGTGCGGGACCAGAAGTAGCATCCGCGGATCCAGCCGACCATGCCTTCCACGTAACCGACGCCGGCGGGGCTCAATTCGGGCTCGATCTCTTCGTACGACGTCTCGAACTCCCGGATCGTGCAGTTGATCTGCTGGATCGCCAGCATGACGGCCATCGGCAGGGAGCACCGGTGCGCGCGCTGGTAGGCGAGGGCCAGGTTGATGATTCCGCCTCCCCGTTGCTCCTTCAGGGCGGAGAAGAGATCGGGAATCCACACCGCCGCATCGGCCGACAAGCGGCGCAAGCGCCGCATGACCGGGTGGTGGAGTTCCTCGGCGCTTACCTCGGCGGCCTGTCCGGCCTCGCACAGCGGATAGAAGGGCTCAACGCCCGCGATGAGTGAACGAATCGACTCGCACAGTCCCGTCCGCACACCCCCCACCTCCCCCTGCGCCACGGCCTCGTACAACAACCCGTGCACATACTCCCGGCTGTGCCACGCCCAGCGCGCCGCCTGCGCGGGCGTGCACCGGTCCTGGACCTGGCGGTGGAGGTCGGTCAGGGCCGCGCCGAGAGAGGTGCTGGGGGGTTCGCCGTCCCGGAGGATGGCGATGCTCTCGCACAGCATGGGCAGCAGGCGGCCGGCGCCTTGCCGGCCGATGTCCTCCGCGCGGTCGTCGAAGATGAACTGGTAGGCGATCTGGTTGGCCACGATCTGGAGGAGATCGACGTCCATCGTCGGGCTGTTGTAGGCGGCGAGCTCGGCGGGGCGGGTGCGGGCGACCATCGTCGCCACCCCGGGTTCGTCGGTCAGCCCCCACCGGCGCAACCATGTCTCGACGCCCGCCGCGGCCTCGGCCGCGTGGCGATTGCACTGGAACGGGAAGGGCATGTAGAGGTCCCTGTCGATCAGATCCCTGAGACTGCCGACCGAAGGAACGCTCTGCGGGGTCACCGCGATTTCCTCATGCGTCGTCGTCACCGTTGTCACCTGCCGTTCGGGAGTCCTGCACTCGTGGTGCTGCGGTTGCTCGGATGGCGAGGGAACGTGCACGGGATGTCGCGCCGAGCGGCGCGTGGACACGCGGTTCGCAGGTCATCACCAGCGAACGCGGGCCCAACGTCGCGGCGGGGCGCAGCCGTTCGGTGTATCCGGGGCGATGGCGCAGCCGCCACCGACCGGCGATGGTCGCGACGGCAACCATGGCCTCGGCCACGGCGAACCGGTCGCCGATGCACTTACGGCTGCCCGCGGAGAACGGGAGCATCGCGCCGTGCGGGACGGCGGTGGCCTGCCCCGGCAGCCAGCGGGCGGGGAGGAAGCGGTCGGGGTCGGGGAACGAGGCGGGGTCGTGCTGGAGCAGGTAGGGGCTGTACAGGACCGTGGCCCCCGCCGGCAGGCGCTGCCCGCCCAGGACCGTCTCCTTCGTGGTCAGGCGGGTGAAGAGCCAGCCGGGCGGGCGGTGGCGGAGCGTCTCGGTGACGACGCACCGGGTGTAGGTGAGGTGGGGCAGGTCCTCGGGCCCGGGACACCGTCCGCCGAGCACGGTGTCGACCTCGTCGTGCAGCCGGCGTTCCACCTCGGGGTGCCGTGCCAGGAGGTCGAAGGTGGACGCGAGGCACAGCGCGTTGCTCTCGGCCCCGGTGAGCAGGAACGTGACGAGCTGGTCGTGGACCTCCTGTTCGCTGATCGCCGCCGCGGTCTCGCCGTCGCCGCGCGTGGCGGCCAGCAGTGTGCCCAGCAGATCGTGCCGGTCGGCGCGCCGCGGGTCGCGTCGGCGTTCCTCGACGACTCCGTCGACGATCGCGTGGATCCGCTCGACCGCGCGGCGGTAGCGCCGGTTCGCCGGCGTCGGCACTCGGAACAGGGCGTCGACCGGCACGGCCGTACGGACGAACAGACCCCGCACGATGGCGGCGAGACAGTCGCGAACCTCGGCGGCCGTGGCCCGGTCGAGCGAATCGGAGAACAGAACGTGACTGATCACCCGGGTCGTCAGGGCCAGCATCTCCGCACTGACGTCCACCGGTTCACCGGCCCGCCACCCGCGGAACGTCGACTCGGCCTCACGGCCCATCAGTGCGGTGTGCTCCGCGATGCGCGAGGGACGGAAGTCGGTCTGCAGCAGCCTGCGTTGCCGCCGGTAGCTGTCATGAGGGCAGGTCACGAGACCGTTGCCCATCAGCGGGCGCAGCCTGTCGTACAGCGGGCCCCCCTTGTCGAAGGTGCGCGTGTCCATGAGCAGTTGGTGGACCAGCTCCGGGTGACACGCCATCCAGGCACGCAGGGGGCCCAGACGTATCTCGACCAGATCCCCGCGATCCGGCAAGGAATTCAGAAAATCCAGCGGCCGACGGAACAAAGCGATACCGTGACCGATGAAGGGGAATATGCCTGGCGCAGTACCCACCGTCCAGGCGTGATCTTTTTCAGGCGCGGCACCGTTCATCGAATACCACCTGCCTCAATCGACACACGAAATCGATGGCCGTTCCACCGATTTGTGTTCGAGTCTTGTACTGCCCAGTTCACCCTCCCTTCGGTGTCTGAATCGCCTTTACGCCGGGGCGCACAGGAGCACGAAGAGGCATTGCGTGGACTCGACTGTGACCCTTGGTGTGCATTGCACCGATTGACGGTCCTCTTTTGTCACACAGACGCTCTCACTCTCCGTGAGTCACCCGAATGCCGTACGCGGCCATGCCCCGAGCGGCGGTGCGGCGGACGCTGAGCGCGAGAGCTCGGGCCCGCCGACGGAGGAGACCCCGAATGACCAGCACCCTTACCCGGAACCAGAAGCACGCCGCCGTCGCCGCCGAAGGCGGGAGCCGCTGATGGTCCGGCGCGGAGTGGGAGCCTGGTACGCCGTGGTGATACCGGCGCTCGGGCGCCCCGGCCTCGCATCCTGCCTGCGCGCCCTGGCCGAGTCGAGCGGACCCGGACCAGTACGGGTCGTCCTCGTCGACGACCGTCCGCGAACCGGCGGAGCACCCCTCGCCACCTCCGTCCCACGTTCCCTGCGCTCCCGCACAACCGTCGTGCGCGGTGGTGGCCGAGGACCTGCCGCCGCCCGCAACACCGGATGGCGGGCAGCCGGACGTGTGCCCTGGATCGTCTTCCTCGACGAGGACGTCATACCCGGTCCCACCTGGGCCGACGACCTCGCCCTCGACCTGGCCGAAACCACGGACGACACCGCCGGCAGCACCGCCCGCGTCCAGGTGGCCCTGCCCGTGGACCGCCGCCCGACCGACTGGGAACGCACCACCGCCTGCCTCGCCGCCGCCCGCTGGGTCACCGCCGACATGGCCTACCGCCGGGCGGCGCTCGAGTCCGTCGGCGGCTTCGACGAACGCTTCCGCCACGCCTCCCGGGAGGACGCCGACCTCGCGTTCCGGGTCCTCGACGCCGGCTGGACCCTGACCGAGGGCGGCCGCACCACGACCCACTCCCCGCCCCCCGCCGACCGCTGGGCCTCCGTCCGTCTCCAGGCGGGCAACGCCGACGACGTGCTGATGACCCGGCTGCACGGCCGCGACTGGTGGCACCACGCGGATCCGCTACAGGGTCGCCTGCCCGGCCACCTCGCCGTGACGGCGGCCGGAGCGGCCACCGTCGCCTGCGCGGTGCTGGGCAGACCCCGCGCCGCCATGGCCTGCGCGACCGTCTGGCTGGCCGGCACGGCCGAGTTCGCCCTGTCCCGCATCCGGCCGGGCCCCCGCACCCGCGACGAGATCATCACCATGACCCTGACGAGCGCCCTCGTCCCACCCACCGCGACCTGGCACTGGCTACGCGCCCAGCTCACCCACCCGCTCCACCCACCCCACCCCACCACCGACGCCCACGCCGACCGACGGAAGCAGGGGGACCGGAGACCAAGGGGAGCGGCCGTATGAACACCGCCCCGACCGGCCCGGCCGCCCCTGGCGTCCTGGACATCGCACTGATCGCGGGGCCCGCCGAGGGCGGGCGGATCGCCCACCTTTCTCGCCTCGCGGGCGCGCTCGCAGACCGGGGTCACCGCGTCACCTTCCACACCCGCAGAGACACACCCGAACTGCCCGACCGATGGGCGCTGCGCGACGGCGTAGAGGTACACCTGGTACCCGCCGGACCCCCCGAACAGCTCCACGAAGCCGAACTCCTGCCCCACACAGCCGAGTTCGGCCACCACCTGGCGCGCATCTGGCGCAGACGACCCCCCGATCTGGTGCACTCGCACTGCTGGATCTGGGGCCCCGCCGCCCTGCGCGCGGCCCGCCAACACGGGCTGCCACTGCTGCACTCGTACCACGCCCTCGGCGCAGTCGAGCGACACCACCACCACCTCACCGACATGGGCCTGGCCTGCGACCGGATCATCGCCACTTGCCGGGACGAGGTCGCAGCACTGACCCGCATGGGCATCCCCGCCGAGAAGACAACCGTCGTGCCGTACGGCGTCGACCCCGACCGATTCACCCCCCACGGCCCCAAGACACCGCGCGGCGCCCACCCGTACCGCCTCCTCCAGCAGGGCACGGACGCGGCGGTCCCCATCGCCGCCCTGCCCCTCCTCCCGGGCGCCGAACTGGTCGTCGTGGGCGGCTCACCACCACGCCACCTGGACGAGAACTCCGACGTGCGTCGCCTGCGCGCCCTGGCCCAGGAGGCCGGCGTGGCCCACCGCGTCCATTTCACCGGCGGCGTCCCCGACGACCGGGTACCACCGCTCCTGCGCTCCGCCGACGTCATCGTCTGCCCGGCCGATCACGAACCCTTCGGCACCGTTCCCCTGGAGGCCATGGCCTGCGGCAGACCCGTCGTCGCCGACGCCGTCGGCAGGCACCTGGACATGGTCGCGGATCCAGGCACCGGCCGCCTGGTACCACCCCGCGACCCCGAAGCACTGGCCCGCGCGGTCGGCGCCCTCCTGGCCGACCCGGCGACCCGCGAGGCATGCGGAGCGGCCGCCCGCCGCAGAATCCTCGCCCGCTACACCTGGGCACAGGTGGCAGCGGCCACCGAAACCGCGTACTGCGAGACCCTCGACGCGGAATGGGCGGCCACAGGGACAAGCTGACGATGGCAGCAGCGCCGCACCGCCACACCCCCGACCCACCCACAGACGGGGCGACCCGCTCCCGAAGAACCCGGTGCACCAACTGCCCTGACTACAGCGCGTGATGCTCCAACGCGCGGCCGCGACGACTCCCGCTTACGTTAATCGGGCAAGCGACTCACCCCATCCCCCCAAGGAGGAGTCATGGCCCGCAAGGGTGGCACGGACAAGATCAAGGGCAAGGCCAAGGAGATGGCCGGCAAGGTCTCCGGCGACCGTCAGCAGGAGATGGAAGGCCAGCTCGACCAGGCCCGCGGCGAGGCCAAGAAGGTCCGCGGCAAGGCCGAGGAGCGCATGCAGGAGAAGCGCGACCGCACCTGACCGACGCCCTCCGAACCGCCGGACGGCGAGGCGAGGCCGGGGACCACCCGACCACCACTCCACCTCCGGCGGTTCCGGCTGTCCGAACAAGCTGAAACACCCTCGCCCGTTGCCCTACGCGCTCTCCGGGTACCTGTACCTCCCCGGAGCGCGGCGAACGGACAACGAAAGGCCGACAGCCATGAGCACCCCCTTTCAGCCACACGCGCTGCACGACTACGCGCTGCTGGCCGACGGGGAACGCGGCGCGCTGATCGGCCCGGACGGCGCCATCGCCTGGCTCTGCGCCCCCACCTGGCACGACGACGCCCTCTTCGCCGCCCTGGTGGGCGGCGGAGGCGCCTACGCCGTGACCCCCAGGGGCCGCTACGTCTTCGGCGGCTACTACGAAGAGGGCACCCTCATCTGGCGCAGCCGCTGGATCACCGACGACGGCATCGTCGAGTGCCGGGAGGCCCTCGCCTTCCCCGGCGACCCCGACCGCCTGGTCCTCCTGCGTCAGCTGCACGCCGTCGACGGTCCCGCCCGCCTCACCGTCGCCCTCGACCCGCACACCGCGTACGGCAGGGCCCCCCTCACCGCCGCCCACCGCGACGACGACGGCGTATGGCACCTGCGCACCGGCGACCTCCACCTGCGCTGGCAGGGAGCGGCCACCGCCGTCGCGGGCGAACAGGGCCTGACGGCCGACCTGACGCTGGAGCCGGGCGAGCACCACGACCTGGTCCTCGAATGCGCCAGGACCGAGCTGCCGCACGAGGAGCCGCGCCCCGACCGAACCTGGGCCGCCACCGAGGCGGCATGGCGGAAAACGGTCCCCGATCTCGAGAACACCATCGCCGTCGGCGACGCACGCCGGTCGTACGCCGTGCTGCGCGGCCTGACCGCCCGAGGCGGCGGCATGGTCGCGGCCGCCACCACCAGCCTGCCCGAGCGCGCCGAAGAGGGCCGCAACTACGACTACCGGTACGTGTGGATCCGCGACCAGAGCTACGCGGGCCAGGCGGCCGCGGCCGTGGGCTCGCACGATCTGCTGGACGACGCCGTCCGCTTCGTCTCCGCACGCCTGCACGACGACGGTCCCCGCCTGGCCCCCGCCTACACCGTCCACGGCGGGCCCGTACCCGAGCAGCGGGACCTCGACCTCCCCGGCTACCCCGGCGGCTTCGACCGCGTCGGCAACCGTGTGAACCGCCAGTTCCAGCTCGACTGCTTCGGCGAGGCCCTGCAACTGTTCGCCGCCGCCGCACACCACGACCGCCTGGCCCCGGACCACTGGAAGGCCGCCGCCATCGCGGTGAACGCCATCGCCGAGCGCTGGCGGGAACCCGACGCCGGCATCTGGGAGCTCGGCGCCCGATGGTGGACGCACAGCAGGCTGGCCTGCGTCGCCGGACTGCGCGCCCTGGCCACCGCGGCCCCCCGCCACCCCCTCGCCGAGACCTGCACCCGCCTGGCCGACACCGTCCTCACCACCACCGCGGAAACCTGCGTCCACCCCGACGGCCACTGGCAGCGCAGCCCCGGCGACCCCGCGGTGGACGCGGCTCTCCTGCTGCCCGCCGTACGCGGCGCACTGGGCGCTCACGACGTGCGCACCCGCGCCACCCTCGACGCCTGCCGCCGTGACCTCACCGAGGACCACTTCGTCTACCGGTTCCGCCACGACGACCGCCCCCTGGAGGAGGCCGAGGGCGCGTTCGTGATGTGCGGGTTCGTCATGGCCCTGGCCGAGCACCAGGCGGGCCGGACCGTCGCGGCGCACCGCTGGTTCGAACGCAACCGCGGGGCCTGCGGCGCCTCGGGCCTGTACGCGGAGGAGTTCGACGTCGCCCAGCGCCAGCTGCGCGGCAACCTCCCGCAGGCCTTCGTCCACGCCCTGCTCCTGGAGAGCGCGATACGGCTCGCCGGGACGCCGGAGGGGGTCCCGCGACACGGGACGACATGACAGGTTCGCCCGGTGCTCCCCGGGTACCCGTGCCTTTTGAACACGAGGAGGGGACGGAGGAACGCAAGCATGTCTCCCCTGGCACAGGCAGTCCCGGCGGCCCCCTGGGAGGACCGACGCGCTCCCGCCCGCACCGCGCGGCTGCGCAGCCGGATACCCGAGCCCGACGAGGAACCGGACCTACTGGGCCAGTACCTGGCTCAGATCGCGGCGACCCCGCTGCTCACCGCGGAGGAGGAGGTGCGGCTCGCCCAGCGCATCGAGGCGGGCGTGCACGCCATGGCGGAACTGGAACAGGCCGACGCGGGCGAACGGAACGTACCGCCGGAGCGGCGCCCGGAGCTGGAGCGGCTCACCCATGACGGGCTGGCGGCCAAGGACCACATGGTCCGCGCCAACCTGAGGCTCGTGGTGTCGATGGCCAAGCGGCACGCCCACCGGGGTCTCCCGCTGCTCGACGTCATCCAGGAGGGAAACCTGGGGCTGATCCGGGCGGTGGAGAAGTTCGACCACACCAAGGGCTTCAAGTTCTCCACGTACGCCACCTGGTGGATCCGCCAGGCCATCGAGCGGGGCCTCGCGGCGCACGCCCGCACGGTGCGCCTGCCGATGCACGTCGTGGAACAGCTGCAGAAGCTGGCCAAGATCGAACGGCGACTGCAGCTCGGCCTGGGACGTGCGCCCTCCGCCGAGGAGGTGGCCGCGGAGAGCGGCTTCAGCGAGGAGAAGGTGGCCTGGCTGCGGCACGTCGGACGGGACGCCGTCAGCCTGGACACGCCGGTGGACGACACCGGCGAGACCGTCGTCGGCGACCTCATCGCCGACACGGAGGTGCTGCAGGCCCCGGAGGTCGCCGAGTACCAGGCCCTCGCCGAGGAACTGCACGAGGCCGTCGGCACCCTGGCGGCGCGCGAGGCCATGATCCTCAGCCTGCGATACGGGCTCCATGACGGTCGGCCCCGCACCCTCCAGGAGGTGGCCCGGCAGGTCGGCCTGACCCGCGAGCGGGTCCGCCAGCTGGAGAAGGAGTCCCTCGCCCGGCTGCGGGCGCCCGACACCCGCGAACGCCTGCTGGTCTGGGCGAGCTGACGTCTCACCCCGGAAGCAGCGACCGCTGCTCCGGCTCGGCCCGCCACGCCGAGGCGCACAGCGCCCGGTCGACCTCATCGGTGTAGAGCGCGGCGGCGAGCCAGGCGCGCGCGAACCGGTCGGTGTCCGCGGGCAGGAGACGGCCGAAGGCGTCCCGGGCACGGTCCGCGGCGGCGCCGTGCAGCTCGTCGAGGAGATCGCCCGCCGTCGCGAGGCCGTACTCGCCGAGGCGCAGGCTGTCGTACGCGCCGTCCCCGGGAAAGGCCAGCACCCGACGGCCCCCCGAGACGGCCTGCTGGACCCGCCGACGCAGGAGGTGCAGCGGGGCTTCGTCGGGCGTGGGCGGCGCGCCGGCGGACGGCGTCCCCGAGGAGGCGGGCAGGTCCGCGTGCCGGAGACGGTCGAGGCCGACGTCGATACGGCTCTCGGGATCCGTGGGGTGGTCGCAGGCGAGGAGCAGGGCGCGAGGGAGCGGCGCCGGAGTGAGGCGGGCGACGACACGGAGCCGTCTGCCCGCGGCGGCCGCGAGCAGACGGAGATTGTCACGGTGGGGCAGCGCGGGATCGTCGTGGGCGGCGGCCAGACGCAGCGGCAGACCGCCACAGTCGGCGAGCAGGCAGTCGCCCGCGGCCTCGCGCACCGTGCCGAGCAGCGTCACGTCGAGGAAGAGCAGGCCGTGGCCGCCGTCGGACAGCGCGCGGGAGACCTGCTCGGCGACGGGCACGGCCCAGAGACGGTCGAGCGGCTCGCCCCGCCAGGCGGCGCCGGACGCCCGTACCGCCCGTACACCCGCCCCCGCTCCCAGTCGGCCCGTCGGCGAGACGGTGGCACCGGAGACGGCGAGCCCGGCACGCGACAACGCGCGGTGCGTCAGGGACGTGTCGCCGATGCGGACGGCCCGGTCGGCCGCGCCCACGGCCCGGGCCGCACCGCCCGGGGCCACGTCGGAGACCGTGTACAGACGGCCGTCGGCGTCGGCGGTCCAGGTGACGGCGCCCGCGTATCCGGTCGCCGTGAGGACGGGCTCGGAGAAGAGCCCGTACAGGCGCAGGGACCCGTCGGGGGTGTACGGCTGCCGTGCTGTGCCGCGCAGGGCGGCGAGCTCCGGGCCGGTGGCGTACGGGAGACGGTGGGCGGTGCCCAGCAGGTCGCGCAGCGCGGCCACCAGGTCGGCCAGGCGGTACGCCGGGTCGGCGGAGCGGGCCGCCCGCAACCCGGTCACCACGGACACCGCCGACGCGGCTGTCCTGGGCAGCCCCGCGAGCCGCGCGGTGTGCGCCGCGCGGAGCAGTTCCGCCTGGAGGACGGCCCCGGCACCGTCCGTACCGGCCTCGAACACGGCGGCCCCGGCGTCACGGACGGCTCGGGCGGCGGTGTGCTGAGCGGGGGTGGGGGCGTCGGGGACGGCCGGGCGTGCCTGGGCCGGTGCGTCGGTGGGCCTGGCAACGGCGGATGTGGCGTCGGGGGACGTGGTGTCGGGGGACGTGGTGTCGGAGTGCCCGGCCGGACCGGAGTCGCCCACCACCGGCCGGTCGGTTTCGGCTGCGGGATCGGCCCCGGAGTCGGGGCCGGTGATCAGCGCCGCGTCGGCGATCGGGGCGGCCGAGGCCGCGGCGGCGCGGTGCAGGCAGTCGGGGGCGAGGAGACAGCCGCAGCGGATGGCGTCCGCGCTGGTCACGGCGCCGCCGGGGGCGTGCAGTACGAGGTCGGTGTCGTCGTCGACGGCGAGGCGCACGGTGTCGCCGTCCACGACCACCGGCCGGTCCGCCAGCTTGGCCACACCCGCGTCCAGCCGCTTGCGGAGCCGGGGCGACAGCGCCCCGACGAGTTCGGCGGTCACGGACGGCGCGACCGGAGGAAGTTGTGGGCTCATGCGATTTTCTCCCCTGCCCAGCGGGCGAGTTCGAGCGGGCTCAGGGCGGCTACGGGCATCCCCGCGGCGACGAGCTGTCCCGCGACGCCGGTGGAGTACCGCGGCCGGCCCGTGTCGTCGAGGCTCGCGCAGCCCAGGACGTGACAGCCGGACCCCACCAGGGCACGGACCTCCGCGAGAAGGCCGCCGAGCGGACAGCCCTCCTCGAAGTCGCTGACGACCACGACGAGGGTGCGCGACGGCACGGTGACGAGTTCGCGGGCGTGCCGCAGGCCCGCGGCGATGTGGGTGCCGCCGCCCACACTGACCTCGAGCAGCAGGGACAGCGGGTCGTCGACGTGGCCGGTGAGATCGATGACCTCGGTGGAGAACGCCAGGAAGTGCGTGGACAGCGTGGGCACTCCGGCCAGCACCGAGGCCGTGAGGGCGGCCCACACCGTGGACGCCTCCATGGACCCGGACACGTCGGTCACCAGGATCAGCCGCCAGTCGGCTGCCCGCCGGGCGCGGGCACGGAAGACCGGGTGCTCGGGGACGACCTGGACCGTACCGTCGGGCCCTCGGCGGGCGGTCGCCAGGTTGGCGCGCAGGGTGCGGGGCAGATCGAGCCCGCCGCCCGGCCGCCGGCTGGGCCGGGGCAGGGCCGTGCCGTGCAGCGCGGGGCGCAGCCGGGTGGCCAGCTCCCGGGTCAGCGCGTCCACCAGGCGTCTCACCAGCGGACGCAGCGCGGCGAGCCGTGCCTCGGGCAGACCGCCCGCGTGCCGCAGCACCGTGCGCAGCAGGTCGACGGAGGGGCGCACGCTGTCCGGGGACAGTTCCCCGAGCACGTCCGTCCGACCCGACGCGGCGGCCGCCGCCAGCACCTCTTCCCGCACACCCGGCCCGAACAGCGCCGCCAACTCCTCCGACCACTCCCGCACCCCGGGATACGGCGCCTCCCGGCCACCCCCGCCCCCAGCACCCGGCCCACCCCTGCTGCCCTCACCACGGCCACTGCCGTACAACTCGTCCAGCGCGGCGGCCAACGGGGCCGCGGACCGCGGCAACCTGTCGGCCCGGCGACCGAGGAGAAGGCGCCAGCGGTCGGCGGGGGCGAGGTGGTGCGTGCCTGTGCCTGTGCCGGAACCGGAGCTGGTGCCGGAGTCGGGCGAGCCGAGGCCCGTGTCGGTGGAGCCCTCGCCCGCGTCCGAGCCGAAACCGGGCTCGGTGGCGCCGCCCCCGGTACCCGAGCCGGAGTCGAAGTCAGCGGTGTCGGTGGCGTCGTCGTGTCGGGTGCCGCTCGGCGCCGGGCCGGCGCCCCCGTCGGCCCGTGCCGCCGGCATCAGCCCCAGCCGCTCGAGAGTCGCCCTGGCAGCGAGGTCCGCCCGGGTCCAGGTGGCGAGGCCGACGGGGTCGACGCCGCCCGTGTCGGACAGGGGCCGGGTGGGGGAGAGGCGTTCCTCCACCGTGCCGAGGAGCCGGTCCCGGGCCGCGGGACTCAGCGTGTCGAAACCGCCCCGCAGGGCGGGGAGCCGTTCGAGGAAGGCTTGGTCGGGCAGTTCCGACATCCGGTCGAGGAGCGGCTCCAGGGCCGGGGCCGCCGCCTCCAGGAGCGGCCCCGCGGCGGTGAGCAGACCGGTGAGCCGCGCGGTGAGGGCGGACCGGGACTCGGCGTCCCAGGCCCCGTCGACCCAGGACGCGACGCGACCGCCGAGCGTCTCGGCGTCCTCGTGCCCGAGCAGCACCCGTACGGCTCCGGCGGCACCCCGCATCAGGGGCGAGCCGTCGGCGGACAGCCGGGCGAGGGCGTCGGTGAGCCGCAGGCCGCCCTGGAGGTCGGCACGGTGGGCGAGTTCGAGCAGGGCGTGGGCGTCGGCCGGGTCCTCGGAGCCGGTCAGACCGTCCAGTTGGCGCACCGCGGCGGCGGTGAGCAGGTCGGCCACGTCGGCGGCCCTGTCGGCGCGTTCCTCGTCCACGCCGAGCCCGGCGATGTGACCGGCCCGCAACCGGTCCGACAACGCAAGACCCGCGAGGAGTTCGGACAGTGTGCCGGACGGCGGCAGCACCTCGGCGACATCGGCGAGCCGTTCGTCGGCGAGTCCGGGCAGGCCGCACTCCGCCGCCTCCTGAAGCCCCCGCAGGGCCTGCGCCGCCGTGGGCCCGCCCTCGTCCCCCTCCACGCGCCGCCGCTCACGCAGTACGCCCTCCGCGGCCTGGGCGGGCGTGACTCCCCGTGTGCCGGCCGCCGTCAGCATGGCCGCGGTGGCCGGCGTCCACCTCACCTCCCAGCGCGACGTGAGGGACTCCGCACCGCCCGCGCCGGCGACCTCCTTGGCCTCCGCGTACGGCACCCCGCACACGGTCAGCCTGCGCAGCAGCAGTTCGCGCCGCCGGTCGAGATCGGAACGCAGCGGATCCAGCCGCAGATCCCGGCTCGCGCCGGAACCGCGGTCCCCCGGCCCCGGCAGCCCCAGCTCCGCCACCTCCGCCTCGACCGCCGGGGCCAGACCACTGCGGGGTGCGCCCGGCGCGGGCCGCCCGCCGCGCGTACCGACGAGCACCCGCTCCATGGCCCGCGCGACGGCCCGCCCCCTCCCGTACGGCTCGCCCTGAGCCAGCACCGTCTGCACGGCCTCGACCAGCTCGCCCCGCCCCGCCGCAGGCAGCCCCCGCAGCCGCGCCAGGTCTCCGGCGAGCCGGGTGATCTCGCGGGCGTCGGCGGGCCCGGACGGATGGCCGAGAGCCCGCAGTTCCGCGCACACCCGCACGGCCGCCCGGGTCAGCGCCTCCTCCAGCGCGGCCGGATCGCCCGCCGCCTCCAGCACCATGTGCTGCCACTCCGGATCCCGGATGCCCGCCGGGTAGCCGGACCGCTCGTCGAGGAGGGCATAGGTGTACGGGATCAGCGAGGTCGTCCACACGGGCCGAGCGACGCCTCCCGTGACCTCGGAGGGATCACCTTCTGTGGGCTCGTTCCCCGCATCGCCCGTCAGTGCCGGCGCATGGAAGGCCCCCACCACCATGGCGGCCCGCTCCCCGTTCGTGGTGGCGGCGGCCAGCCGGGCCCGCATCCAGCGTTCCCGCCGCAGATCCAGCTCGGGCACGCCCCCGGACGCGACCGCGTCCTCCCGCAGCGCCCACCCTGTGAGCAGCGCCGCCCGCCGCAGCGCCTCGACCGGAGAGCCCGGGGCGGTCGCCTCGACCAGCCGGTCCCACAGGTCGTCCCCCGGCCGCCCCGTGAGCCGAGCGCGCAGGGCGACGGACAGGCGGGGAACCTCGCCCACGCGACCCGGCGCCCGCCGTTCCTCCCCCCACGCCCGGTCGGCCAGCGGCAGGTCGCAGGCGATCACCGGCACCCCACGCCGAGCCGCCCACCGTACGGCGGCGAGTTCGGGCGAGAAATCGGCGAACGGATAGAACGCCGGACCACCTCCGAGGCCCCCGCCTCCCTCACCGTGACTCCGGCCACCCCCGTCACCGCGCCCTCCGCCACCAGGCGCGGCGGCGAGCGCGACCGGCGCCCGTGTCTCCTCGTGGGCCAGCCACGGCACCCACTCCTGCATCTCCGCGGGGAGCTCGACGAGCAGCACGTCCGGCTTCGCCTCGTCCAGCAGCGCGGGCACGGCCGCGGCCAGGGAGGGCGCGTGGTGCCGTACGCCGATCAAGTAAGGGCCCGTCGCCGGATCGGTGAGCAGGGCGACGGCTTCCTCGGGGGAGAGGGAGGAGGGGGCCATGTCCTCAGCCCTCCAGGACCGTGCGCAGGTCCCACAGGGTGCGCCAGGTGGCGGAACCCTGTTCCGCGCGGCGCCGGACGGGGCCGTCCCAGTAGCCGCGCAGCCGGGCCGCGTCGGCGGGGTCGTCCTTGCGGACCACGCCGAGGAGGTGCCCGGGGAGCAGCCCGAGGACGTCACGGTCGCCGGGGAAGTACGCGGCCGCGAGTCCCAGCGCGCCCGCGACGGCGACGGCCTCCGCGGTGCTCATCACCGTGGAGGGCCGCTCGACCTCCCAGCCCTCGGTCGACCTGCCCTCCCGCAGGTCGCGGAAGGCGGTGACGAGGGCCTCCAGCACGGCGTCGTCGACCCGGAAGGCCGCACCGGACCGTTCGACGGCGGCCCGCGCCTGGCTGCGTACCAGCGCGGTCTCGGCGTCGAGGTCCGGGATGGGGCCGACGGTCTCGAAGTTGAAGCGGCGCTTGAGCGCGGCGGACATCTCGGAGACGCCCTTGTCGCGGAGGTTGGCGGTCGCGATGAGGTTGAAGCCGGGCGCGGCGTGCGCCAAGGCGTCGTCCGTGCCCGCCAGCTCCGGGACGGCGATCCGCCGCTCCGACAGGAGCGAGACCAGCGAGTCCTGCACCTCGGGCAGACAGCGGGTCACCTCCTCGACCCGGGCGATGGCGCCCCGGGCCATGGCGGTGAGCACCGGAGAGGGCACGAGCGCCTGTCGGCTGGGCCCCTGCGCCAGCAACAGGGCGTAGTTCCAGCCGTACTTGAGCTGGTCCTCGGTCGTACCGGCCGTGCCCTGCACGACCAGACCGCTGGTGCCGCACACCGCCGCGGACAGCAGCTCGGAGAGCATCGACTTGGCGGTGCCGGGCTCACCGACGAGCAGCAGACCGCGCTCACCGGCGAGGGTGACGACACATCGCTCGACCAGCGCCCGGTCGCCGACGAACTTGCCTTCCACCACGAGTCGGCGCGGCACGCCGTCGGGCACCGCCGCGTCGTCGGGCAGCCGGAGGGCCTGGCCGTCGCTGCCCATCACGAACGTGACGACGGCACGTGGCGTCAGCCGCCAGGCGGGCGGCCGCGGCCCGTCGTCGTACGCGGCGAGAAAGGCGAGCTCGACGGCGTGCCGGTCCTCGGGTGGGACGATCTGCCGCACGGGGTCAGGAGCAAGGACGGTGGTCATCGGCGGCCCTTCCGGGTGGCGCGGGTGGTGAGTTCCTCGTAGGCGGGTGCGTCGCCGGAGCGGACGCGGTCCCAGGCGCGGGCGAAGAGCTCGGCGACCGGGAGGAGGGGGACGGGTCGGGAGAAGCCGGTGACCGGGTAGAGGCCTTCCTTCCAGGTCTCCACCGGCAGCGCGGGAGCCTTGAGGTCGAGCCAGCCGCACGGCAGGAAGAGGGCGCGTCCGGCGCGGGGCCGCTTGGCCTCGACGACCAGGTCGGTCGCGGCCAGCTCGGCGCGGGCCTTCTTCATGCGGGCGGGCTTCCAGCCGGTCCAGCGGGCGCAGTTGCGGTCCGTCGGGTCGGGAAGGGCGAGCAGTTGCAGGTAGAGCACCGCCGCGTCCTCGCTCAGCCCGTGGGCCGCGGCGACCTCGCCGACGAGCGCGGGCGCGCCGACCGTGGGGTCCTGGGCGTGGCCGACCGGCCCCTCGGGTTCGGTCCCGGCGGCGAGGGCTCGGGCGAGGTCGTCGCCGAGGATCCTCCGCAGCGCCCACAGCCCGCTCCCGCGCAGCGTCCCGACGAGCCCTTCCAGCAGCCCGAACACGGCGTCGTCCGGACCGGTGAGGGCGGCCGGGCGGATCAGCACGGTCTCGTGGTCGGCGGTCCAGGGGCGCAGCACCAGCGCCTCACCTGCGGGCGTCAGGCCGTGCGCGTCCGCACCGCCCGTGGCGGGCAGCCCGTACGCCTTGCGGATCTCGGCGGCGGTCGGCCCGCCCTTCTCCGTCCACGCCACGTCCAGGTCGAGCAGCAGTCCCGGGTCGGCGACACGGCGGCGCAGCGCGGCGAGGCCGTCCGGCAGGGCGGCGCGCAGGGGGTGCCCGAAGGGCAGGGCGTAGGCGAGCGCGGCCAGGGCGCCCACGGCGGTGGCCAGGTCGTACCGTCCGGGGAGGGCCTGGGCGTCCTCGGGGACGAGGTTCCCGTCCTGGTCGGGCTGTTGGACCGTGGTGCGGCTGATCCACGGGGTGAGTTCGGGGTTGAGCACGGCCTCGGCCGACGCGACCTGCACACCGGCGAGGTCGGCGGCGACGTCCTCGGGCAGCCGTACGAACGAGCCGAGGCGCTCTGCCCAGACCCGGCCCGCGGCTTGTGTGTCCGGTCCGCCCGTCCACAGGTCGGCGGGGTCCTCGGGCAGCAGCGCCTCGATGAGCGCGGCCCGGTCCGCCGTACGCAGCGAACCCAGCAGGTTGTCGCCGAACTCCAGCTGACGCGGCTTCAGCCCGATCTCGGCGAGCGCCTCGGCACGGGCGTCCTGCGGCCGGGCGGCGAGCAGCACGGTCGCCTGGACGGGGCCCAGCCCGCCGTCGGTCGCGGCGGCGAGCGCCTCCGGTGCCTCGGGCCGCCAGGGGGCCGCCCCCTTGTCCCGGACCAGACGGGTGACGGCGGCGAGCCGCTCGGCGGGGAACGTCGACGCGTGCCTGGTCTCCTGCTCCAGGGTGAAGTGGGCGACCGCGCCGAATTCCCCGGTCGGATCGTGGTCGAGGGCGAGCCAGACGATCCGGTCCCGGGTGGTGTCGATGCGCTGGCAGCCGAGCACGACCACGGTACGGCCGTCCCGGCGCAGCACCTGACCGGCCCGCTCCTGCTTGCTGTGCGGCTCGCCCAGCATGACCGTACGCAGTCCCGCCCCGGGCGCGGCGAGCGGACCTTCGCCGACCGCCTCCAGCAGCAGGAGCAGCGCCTCCCGCGAGGCGTCGGTCAGCGTCGGCGAGGCGGCGCGGTAGGCCAGCGGCGGCAGTGCCTCCAGGACGGACGGCCACACCATGCCGATCCTCGGAATGGTGTGTTCTTCGCTCCGCCATCCGTCGCCGAGGGCGGACAGCCGGGCGCGGTCGGGCAGCGGCCTGCCGTCGGCGGGCTTCCCCGACAGCACGTGGTTCACGGCGCGGATCTGGCGCAGCACGCTCCACTGGTGGTCACCGCCCCACCAGCCGCCCAGGTTGACGAGGCCGTCGACGACCGCGCGCAGCGTGCGGTCGTCACCGTGCAGAGGGCGGTAGTCGGCGAACATGCCCTCCGTCCGCCGGCCGTCGACCTGCGTCCGTTCCACGGGAGGCGCCGCGAAGGCCGCGGCCGTCTCGGCGACGCGCAGGGCCGTGCGGACGAGCGTGCTCACGCCTATGAGCAGCCGGTCGTCGGTGAGCCCCGGCAGGGACCGGGCCACGGCGAGCCGGACGACCTCGTCCGCGGTCGGCACGACGGGCTTGCCGGCGGCGGTCGCCGCGGCCGCGGGCCCACCGGCGGCGGTCAGCTTCGCCTGCCGCTCGGCGAGGGCGGCCGCCGCGGCGCGCAACACGTCGGCGGCCTGTTCGTCGGTCAGCGCGCGCAGCAGTGCCGACGCCCGCTCGTCGCGGGGGCGCAGCGCGTGCCAGAAGGCGACCGGCGGAACGAGCCGAGTGCCCGCCGCGTACTCCCCGCCCTGCTCGTTCTGGGTCACCCGGCCGAGCTCTCCGGTGCCGGAGGTGTCGTCGGCCGCGAACAGGGAGACCTGGCGGTGCGTCCGGGCGGCGACGGGCTCGGCGCCGCCGGGCAGCCGCAGCGCCCCGAGCGGAACACCGCGCGTGTGGCCCGGGACGATCGGCAGGGACACGGTCCGGCCGTCCGGCGTCCCGGTCGTCGTCCGTGCCTGCGCTCCCGTCCCCTCCGTGCGCACCCAGCGCCCGAGGACGGTTCCGTCGGTGCCGAACGGGCTGCCCTCCAGGCCCGGTTGCAGAGGAAGCACCTCGCAGTCGTCCTGCGCGAGGGTCGCGTCCTCCCGGATGCCCGACCTCAGGAAGGCGGGCAGGGAGGCACGCCCGTGCGTGCCCGTGTCCGGGTCGTACTCGAGCCACAGCGACTGCCGGCCCTGCCTGCCCAGGCGCCACAGCGAGGTGCCGTCACCGATGACGGGCCGACTGGGCGGCAGAACGGTGTCGCCGGCGTGCAACGTGCGGCCACCGGTGGCGCGGCCACCGCCGGGCAGCGGGATCGAGGGGGTGCCCGCGTCGCGCCCGTGCCACCAGTGGGCCAGGTGTTCGCCGCCGAGGACGAACACCTGGGACGGCCGGTTGGACCAGTAGCCGAACTGCTGGTTGTCGTGCCGCCACACCACCAGCAGCTCACCGTCGGTGTAGCGGAAGTTCGGGCGCTGCCAGCGGTCCAACTGGACCGGGATGCGCAGGTCGTGGTCGAGCAGCACCTTGTCCGGGCCGACGACGACCACCTTGTGCCCGCGCGCCACGATCAGTGCGGGCCAGGCCTCGACCACGGTCAGCTCGTTGTCACGAGGGTCGCGTGTCGCGTCGTCGAGCAGGCGCAGCGCCTCCTCGAGGGCGGGCCAGCCCAGCTCGTCCATGATGCCCGCGCGCAGGGTGCGGCCGAGCAGCGGCGCGACCTCGTGCGCGCCGACCCGGGCGACAGCCTCCGAGTTGACCGTCGCGGCGACCGGGCGGAAAGGACGAAGCCGGTGCAGCGCGGCCCCGGCCGCGGGCAGGCCCACGGCGCCGGTGAGCTCCCCGGTCGCCTCGTCCAGCCACTCGCGCAGCACCCCACTCAGCACAGGGTGCGCCGCGACCGCCTCCAGCAGCTCGGTCGCCGCCTGGCCCCGGCCCAAGGTGCCGATCGCCCGGTGCAACAGGGGCCGGAACCGCGGATCCGCCGCGACCGCCGTCAGGTCCCGCCGCCCGGGCCGCGTGTCGCGCAGCCACCGGTCGAGGGCCAGGTGCACGTCGGTCTCGGCGTCGGGCACCGCCAAGGGGATGCCCTCCGCCACGCACAGGTCCAGCAGGTCGAGGTCGGCGCCCGCGTGCCAGCGACCCGTGAACAGGTCGACGGCGCGGCCGTCCGCGCGCAGCCGGGGCGCCATCCGCCCGACGAGCGCGAGCGTGGCCGGCGAACGGTCGGACACCGACGCGCCGTGCTTGCGGAAACCGGCCCAACGACTCAGCCAGTCGGCGGCGTCGACCCCGCTCGCCGCGAGGACACCACCGGCCGCGTCACCACTGTCCCCGCCGGCACCGCCGCCCCCGGTCACGGCACCGGACGCGTCCCCGACTCCCGCACTCCCGCCCGTCAACAACCGCTCCGCACCGCTCTCCGCCAGCAACGCCAGCCAGAGTTCGTCGTTGTCGACGCCATTGCCCAGCCCCGCCGGCATGATCTCCAGCAGCCGGGCCCGTACGGCCGGACGCTGCTCCGCGAGGACGGGCAGGGTGGCGCGGTAGGCGGTCCAGAAGGAGGCGGGCGCACGGACGGAGGCGGGTGAGGCGATCAGATCGGCGACGAGGGCGCACTCCTCGGTGACCCGGGCCAGACCGGCGGCCTTGATCAGCCCGCGCGCGTCCTGAGGAAGCGAGGCGTACGGCGGCATGCCCGCGGCGCAGCGCTCCACGGTCAGCTGCCGGAACTGGGCCCACGCCTCGGCGGGATCGAGTCGGTCGGCGAGGTCCTTGACGTGCTCCTTGAGCGCCTTGACGGTCAGCGCCCCGGCGAAGGCGAACTCCAGGAACACGGCCCGCTGCCGCTCCTCGTCGACGGCCAGGGCGTGCACGCGCTCGGCGTGACGGGCCTTGCCGAAGAACGCGGCGGCGTAGGTCGTGTTCTCGTGCTGGAGGAAGACCCGGGCGGCCTGTTCGTAGAAGGTCGGCAGGAAGTGCGGAACCGCGCGGCCGAGCCGTTCGCCGAGCTCCTCGAAGCCGTCCTTGGCGTGGCCCGGGCGGGACTTGGCCTGCCGCGCGAGCCGCTCGACGTCCTTGACCAGGGCCAGCGCGTGGTGGCCGTTCGCCGGGTCGTTGACCAGGGCCCAGGCGGGGAACCCGAGGGTCTCCCGGCGGACCTGGCCGACCTCGGGGGAGTCCGGTTCCCGGGTGAGGCCCAGGAAGTCCAGGGCGAGGTCCTCCGCCTCACCGAGCGTGCCCGGCACCAGGCGCACGACCCGCCGGTCGTCCAGGGCGGGGTGGGTGTAGGTGCGCACGGTGAGGGTGTCGGCGTCCTCGCGCGTCGTCGTTCCCGGGGGGAGGACGGCGCCCGCGTCGAGCAGCGCGGCCGCGGTGGTGTCGTCGTACGTCGTCATGCCGCCCGCTCCTCGTCCTCGATGTCGCGTCCGGCGTACAGCGCGGCCGCCATGCGCATGCCCTCCGACCAGGCCACCGGCCCGACCTGACCGAGCCTCAGCACTCGGCCCGCGGGGTCGGTCCACATCAGGGGACCGGTCTCGGTCTCCTCGTAGCTGTCGTAGTCACCGATCCAGACCCGGGCCTCGACGCCGACACCGTCCTCCCGCACGGAGCAGACGGCGTTCCCGCCGCGTACGCGGTAGCCGAGCTGGGTGGCCCTGCCGTGCAGGAAGCGCAGCTCCTTGAACGCGCCGCCCGCGTACTCCTCGACCGCGGTGCCCTCCGCGTCGAGACCGGCGGGGCGGTGCCAGACCTCGCGGAAGAGCTGCTGGGCGCGCTGCTGTACACCGAGTTCGACGGCGAACTCCCGCAGTTCCTCCAGGTCTTCGAGGAGCACGGGGTGGGGGAGGCGGACGAGTTCGGGGGTGATGCGCACGGTGTCTCCGTCGAGGTCGACGAGACCGAGTCCGCGCTCGAGGTCGGCGTCCCTGAGGAACCCCGCGACCTCGCCGTCGGTTCCGGTGACCACGAGGTCGCGCAGGGCGCCCTGCCAGGCCGGGTCCGGCCACACCCGGGCGAGCACGGCGAGGGGAACCGGGAGGGAGCGCACCATCCACCGCTCCACGTCGGTCATGCACTGCCGTTCGTGCCGGTCCAGCCACTCGGCGAGCTGACGGAGTCCCACCACGGCCGGGTCGTCCGCGAGTTTGGCCGGAACTGACTTCAATCGTCGCCCGGACGCGTTGCGGCACACCACCTTCCCGTTGTCGAGGGCGATCTCGTAGTCGCCCGCCGTCACCCACCCCATACGTGCCTCCCCGCACCGCAGTGATCAAGTGACGGGAACTCTAGGGCAGCCCACTGACAACGCCTGCGGCGCCTGTGTGCTGACCCGCGGCGGCCTCCCGGGCGCGGTCGGCGCGGGGTCAGTCACCGAGTCTGACGAACCCGTCCCGCACGTGGTCGAAGACGGGCCGGTACTTGTTCCACTCGGCCTCGGGCGCCGACAGGTAGATGTCGTACTCCCGGCCGCCCTCCCGGCCGAAGCCGAGGTCGATGGCGCGAAACGGGCGGGCCTTGCCGTGGAACGTGAACTCCCACACCGCGGCCGGCTGCCCCTGGAACCGCGTCTCCTGCATGCGCAGCCGCCGGTACGTCGGGTAGTTGACCTTCGTGTTCGTCTCGATGTCCGTGAAGTGGTCCTTGGGGCTCGAACCGGCGGGCTCGACCATCCCGATGGTGACGCCGGCCAGCCCGGACGGGTCGGTGTAGACGACCTCGTCGTCGGACCGCCTGGTCGCCTTCCAGTCCTCGGGCACGGGGAAGGAGACGTCGAACCGCTCCTCCTTGACCGACCGGTAGCCCTCCGGCAGAGGGGAGGGTGAGGGTGAGGACGACGCCGTGGTGGGGCCGGTCGAGTGGGTGGCGGCACGGGGTGTCTCCGTGCCGGACGGCGACATGTTGATCACGCCGACGGTCACGGCCGTGGCGGCCACCACGGAGGCGACGACCAGGAGGAGCACACGGCCCCTGCGACGATCTTTACGCTGCTTTCGCCCTCGGTCGGCGAGGGAGTGTTCGAACGGCACGGGCTCTCCACCGGAGGACCGCTCCTTCGTCCTCTCGGTCGACCGCCCCAGCGTCTCGTCACCCGGCGCCCGGTCGTCCGACCACGCCACGGTCGTACCCGTTCTGGACCAGTCCGGCGCCGGTCCGGCTGTCTGTGCGGAGGACCGCGCGGACTGCAGCGCCCGCTCGGTCTGCTCCGCCGACGGACGCTCCTCGGGCTCCTTGAACAGCAGTGCCTCGATCAGCGGTTCCAGCGGCCCGGCCCGCTTCATCGGCTCCATCGGGTCGACGGCGATGGCGTACGCCGTCTCCACGGCGGTGTCCCGGCGGAACGGCGGCCGCCCCTCGACCGCCTGGTACAGCGTCGCGCCCAGCGCCCACAGGTCCGAGGCGGGCCCCGGCTTCTGACCGCGGATCCGTTCCGGGGCCATGAAGTCGATGGACCCGACCATCTCGCCGGTCCGGGTCAGCGTCGACGACCCCGTGGTCACGGCGATACCGAAGTCGGTGAGCACCACCCGGTCCCCGGCGCCGAGCATGACGTTGCCGGGCTTGACGTCACGGTGCAGCACACCGGCGGCGTGCGCGGCGCGCAGGGCGGCGATCATCCCGAGGCCGATGCGGGCGGCCTCCTCCGGAGGAACCGTCCGGCCGTGTTCGAGGAGATCGCCGAGCGTGACGGCCGGCAGGTACTCCATGACGATGCAGGGCCGCCCGTCGTCGTCCACGACGTCATGGACGACGACCACGTTCGGATGTACGACACGGGCTGCGGCGCGTGCCTCACGGCGGGTGCGTTCGTACAGAGTGGCGAGCTCGGCGTCGGCGAGGTGCGGCTGTACGTGCAGCTGCTTCAGCGCGACCCTGCGGTCGAGCACCTCGTCGTCGGCGCGCCACACCGTGCCCATGCCGCCCCGGCCGATCAGCTCCACGAGCCGGTAGCGCCCGGCGACGAGCCGCCCCTCGTCCGACACCGCTCGTCCTCCGACGCCTTGCCTCGTTCGATTTCGTTCCGCCACCATAGCCGCCCGCGGAAAACGATCAGGTGATGACGATCACGCGGCGCGGGGCCTGGCTCTCATGAGCCGAGTACGGTCAGCCCTCGACCCAGCCGTGTCCCCTGCCGAACTTCGCCAGCGCGCCGCGGACCTCGAGGATCTGCTCACCGGTGAGCGAGGGCGCCGCCGCCAGCAGCAGCTCGGTGACCTCGGCGGTGAACTCCTGCGTGTTCAGTACATCGCAGAGGGAGTCGTCGTCCGGAGCCAGCGGCTTGCCGTCCTCACCCCGGGCGAGCCGCACGGCGGAGGCCTTCGGGCCGCGCTCACCCTCCTCGATCTCGAACTCCACCACCACACCCCGGTGCACCGCCGACTCCGGAATCAGCATGTCGTTCACATGCAGGAACACGTCCTCGCCACCGTCGTCGGGAGCGATGAACCCGTACCCCCGCTGACTGTCGAACCGCACCACACGACCAGCAACCATGACAACCCCCAACAGACCGGGCCCTTCGCCCGTGGAACCATGGCCTGATCGTAGTGGTCGCCGGGGGCGGCACTCTTCCGCGGGGTGCGGCGTCGGGATCGTCCCGCCACCAGGCGAATCGATTCCTGAGGCCTCAGGAATCGTGCTCGGCGCGCTCGGCGTCCCGCTGTTTGAGGCGGGCCGCCTCCTTGCGGACCTCGGCCTGGGTGGCGCGTTCCTTCTCCAGCCACTCGGGCTTGTCGTCCTTGAGCGCCTCGATCTGCTCGGTGGTGAGCGCCTCGGTGACCCCGCCCCGGGCGAGACCGGCGATGGAGACGCCCAGCTTCGCCGCGACGACCGGACGAGGATGCGGGCCGGTGCGTCGCAGTTCCCGCAGCCACTCCGGCGGGTTGGCCTGGAGTTCGTTCAGCTCGGCACGCGAGACGACCCCCTCCTGGAACTCGGCGGGGGTGGCGGGGAGGTACACACCCAGCTTCTTCGCCGCGGTCGCGGGCTTCATCGTCTGGGTGGTCTGGTGCGACTTCATGCCATCCAGACTATCGGCCGCGAACGAGCCCTCCGACCACAGCCGGTAACCTGGCGAGGTGACCGGCTCGCCAGACTCCCCCTCCTTCCGACTCGCCTACGTCCCCGGGGTGACCCCCGCCAAGTGGGTGCGGACCTGGACCGAGCGCCTGCCCGACGTCCCCCTGACCCTCCTCCAGGTGACGGCCGCCGAGGCGTCCGACGTGTTGCGCGACGGCGCCGCCGACGCGGGCTTCGTACGGCTCCCGGTCGACCGTACGGTGTTCAGCGCGATCCCCCTCTACACCGAGACGACGGTCGTCGTGGTGCCCAAGGACCACGTCGTGACCGCGGCGGAGGAGGTGTCCCTCGACGACCTCGTCGACGAGGTCGTCCTCCACCCCCTCGACGACGTCCTCGGCTGGCAAAGCCTCCCGGGGCAGCCCGCCTTCGAACGCCCCGCCACCACGGCGGACGCCATCGAACTCGTGGCGGCCGGCGTGGGCGTCCTGATCGTCCCGCAGTCGCTGGCCCGCCTCCACCACCGCAGGGACCTCACCTACCGTCCCGTCGTGGACGCCCCCCAGTCGAGCGTCGCCCTGTCCTGGCCCGAGGACGCGACCACCGACCTCGTCGAGGACTTCATCGGCATCGTCCGCGGCCGCACGGTCAACAGCACGCGCGGGCGCACGCAGCCGCAGCCCCAGCCGAAGTCGCAGACCGAGCAGAAGCGAGAAGGCCGCAAGCCCACCACGGGCGGTAAGCCGACGGGCGGCCGGGCGAAGCCGAGCGGCGGCACGGCGCGCGGCCGCTCCGCCGCCCCGAAGAGCGGTGGACGGCGCGGCACCGGAAAGCCGCGCCGCCGGTCGTAGCCCGAAACCGCTCTCAGCCGCCTCGGCCGGGCGCGGGAGACGTCACCGCACGTACGTCGCGCTCCGCGCCGTGCTCACCACCGTCTCCCCGTCGGCCCGCGCCAGCAGCCCCGCGGACACCCACGCGTCCACCGTCGACCGCACCCGCGCCACCAGCGCGCCCTTGCCGCTGAACGGCGCCCCGGCCCAGATCTCGTCGAGGAGGCTCGTGCCGTCGGCCTTCGCCGGGTTGGCGACGCCGGAGTCGGTGTTCCCGAAGACCACCCGGGGCTCGGCCCGCCGCACGTACGCGTGGGTGGGGTCTTCCGTCCCCTCGAAGAAGGGCGCGAACTCGGTGCCGTCGAGGGTGTAGTGCAGGGGCTTTCCGGCGACCGGCGCGAGGGAGGGCAGCAGGTCGCCGGAGAGGGCGGCGTTGCGGTACAGGCCGAACGGCAGGTAGCTCGTCGACACGTTGCGGCCGACCAGGTTGACCGGACCGTAGAACAGCGTCTGGAGCGACGGGTCGTCGAGGGCCTTCTCGACGCGCAGGCGGAACGGGACGGCGACGCGGACGGTGTCGCCGTCGCGCCACTTCCGGGACACGGTGAAGTAGCTGCCCGGCCTCGGAGTGCCGTCGACCGTACGCCCGTTGACGGTCACCCGGAAACCGGCGGTCGCCCAGGAGGGCACCCGAAGCCGCAGCGCGAAGGTGCCGGTGCGGCCCCGCACGGTGAGGGTGGTGCCCTGCTCGCGCGGATAGTCGGTGGTCTGGGTGACGGTGACGCCCTTCTCGGCCCAGGTCAGCGTGGACGGGCTGTAGAGGTTGACGTAGAGGGTGCTGCCGTCGGCGGCCTTGAAGTACACCGAGTCCTGGTACTTGGTGGCGCTCTCCATGCCGGTGCCCTCGCAGCAGGTGGTGCCCTGCTTGGGCGTGTAGTCGCGCACGTGCCCGGGGGTGAGGCCGATGAAGTACGTGACGAGCGGCTTCTCCGCGTCCGCCTTGTCCTGCTTGGAGCCGAGCACCTGGTTGTACAGGGCGCGCTCGTAGTAGTCCATGTACGCCGGGTTCTGGTCGTGGAAGAACAGCATCCGGCTCAGCTTCAGCAGGTTGTACGCGCAGCACGTCTCGGCCGTGGTGGCGCTGATCGTGCCCGCGACGACGTCCCGGGCCTTCCAGAACTCCGCCGTGCTGGTGCCGCCGATGCCGTACATGCGGTGCGGTACGACCATGCCCCAGAAGTTCTTCGCGGCGGTCAGGTAGCGCTGCTCGCCCGTCGCGTCGTACAGCCGCACGAGCCCGGTGAAGATCGGGATGTGCTGGTTGGCGTGCAACCCGTCGAGCGTGTCGGTGCCGGCGGCGCAGGCGTCGATGAGCTTGTCTAGGTCGAACAGCTTGGCGAGCGCGAGGTGCTCGGCCTTGCCGTTGATCGTGTACAGGTCGACGATCGCCTCGACGATGCCGCCGAACTCCCCGCTGGAGAAGATGCCCCACATCCGCTGGAGAGTGGCGTCGGGCAGCTTGGACAGCCGGGAGTACATCCAGTCGCACATGCCGGACGCGAGGTCGAGCGCGCGGTCGTCGTCGGTGGCGACGTAGGCGTCGAGCAGACCCCTGAGGATCTTGTGAGCGGTGTAGTACGGAGCCCACACCTTGGTGTAGTCGGGGCTCGTCCTCGATTCCAGGTCGATGAACTGCGTCTCCGGGTACGCCGCCAGGAACCCGGGGTGGCTCGGCGCGCCCCAGGTGCGGCGCAGGGTCGCGGTGAGACCGCGGCCGGAGGCGTCCGCGAACGTGCCACCCGTCGTCTCGTCGAAGGCGTACGACGCCAGGTCGCCGCGGCCCGCGGAGGAGTCGGCGGCACGGCTGTCCCGCAGCGAGGCGATCTCGTCCGCGGTCAGGGCCCGCGACCACACGTCGAACTCGTCGAAGGCGCCCGCGAAGACGGGGTCGGCCGGGAAGTTGGAGCGCCCGAGCCAGTTGTTGGCGAGGGTGCCGAGGGCGGCCGGGGTGAGGCTCATCGCCGTGTTCCGCGCGACGGCGACGCCGTTGACGTACAGGGTGCCGGTGCCGCCCGCGATCGTCACCGCGAGGTGGCTCCACTCGTCGAGCGGCAGCGTGGCGGTGCCGTTCAGTCCCTGCTCGCCGCCCGGCCCACTCGTCGTGATGGCGAAGCGGGGCACACCGTCGCCGTTGCGGGTGGCCAGGTACAGGTACCGCGTGTTGTTGTCGCCGAAGTCGAAGATGCGGGCCCAGTCGGCGTCATGGGTGGGCTTGACCCAGGTGGACAGCGTGATCGCGGAGGCACCGCCCAGCACGCCGGACGGCAGATCGATGTACTGGTAGGAGCCGCGTACGTTCTCGGCTGCGTTCCCGAACTGCCCAGGGGCACTGAGTACGACGGGTTCGTTCCGCAGTGCTTCACGCACCTCGGTCAGCGCCCCCACCATCGTGCGGATCCGGTCCGCGTAGACCTGGTCCCCGGTGCCGGCGTACGCCTGCGAGAGCATCGTCAGGAAGTGCCCGGTGTAGTGCCCGCGCAGATTGCCGTTGGCCTCGCCGTCCAGCCCCTCCCAGCCGCCCGGGGCGACCGCGCCGAGCGTCGACAGGCCGGCGTTGGCGCGGAACACCTGGAGCAGCCGGTTGACGTCGTAGCCACGCGCGTGGTCCAGCATCAGCTGCCGCTTGGTCGCGAACAGGCCCTTGCCCAGCGTCACTTCCTTGAGCTGGAAGGGCTGGAGCGTCCAGGACGCGGGCGGCGGCAAGGGGGCGGCGGAGGCCCCGCCGGTACCCGCGGCTGCGAAGCCGGGGGCGGCCGCGGCGACTATCGCGCTCTGGAGAAGGGTTCTTCTGGAGAGGGGCGGGGCCATGTTGCTCCTCCACGGGGGCCACGTCGTTCGAAATGACGGACAGCGTGCGGGTGATCGACCAGACGCTATGCGTGAGGTGAGGGAGCGTCAACGGTCCGGACGAGATCAATCGGGGTGCGGCCCGGCTTCACGCGATCCGCGTGCCGACGGAGCGTACGAGCCACTCGTAGGCCCCTCGCGCCGTGAACTCCCCCTGCCCGCCCCGCACCAGCAGACCCGCCGAACCGAACTCCGGCGCGTCCGCCTGGGACGGGACGTACGGAACCGCGATGCACCGCATCCCCGCCGCCCGGGCCGCGGCCGCGCCCGGGGCCGCGTCCTCGACGACCACGCAGTCGGCCGGGGCCGCGCCGAGACGGCGGGCCGCCTCCAGGAAGACGTCGGGAGCGGGCTTGCCGCGGGTGACCTCGTCGGCCGAGACGGTGGTCCGCAGGTATGCGTCCAGGCCCGTGCCGGCCAGGACCGCCTCGATGGCTTCCGGCGCCGAACCCGAGGCCACGGCCATGGGTACGCCTTCGGCCGCCAATAGTTCCACGAACTGGCGCATCTCGGGATAGACGGAGGTGGCGGCGCGGGCGAGGGCGAGGTAGCGGCGGTTGGTGCCGGCGAGCAGTTCGTCCACGGGAGCCTCGATCCCGTACCGCTCCTTCCAGAGGGCGGCCGACTCCAGTGTGCTGATGCCGACATAGCCTTCGTGGTCCGCCCACGTGAACTCCGGGACGCCGTGCTCGGCAAGGGTGCGGCGACTTGCCTCGTAGTAGTTCGGCTCGCTGTCCACGAGTGTTCCGTCGAGGTCGAAGATGACCGAGGTGGTGCCGAAGTCGCTCATGCGGTCCAGCATGCCAAGCGTCACTCGCCGGCAGTGCGGCCGATCGACTCCACCAGCGGCAGCAGCCGGTACGGGACACGTTCGCGCAGGGCGACCTCGGTGCGGGTGCGGACGACGCCGGGCAGGCTGATGAGCTTCTGGATGACGTCCTCGAGGTGGAGGTTGTCGCGCGCCACCACCCGCGTCAGCAGATCTCCGCCACCCGTGATGGAGAACGCCTCCACGATCTCCGGTACGGCGGCCAGCGCGTCGCCCACGTCGTCAAGATGGCCCTGGGTGACCTCGATGTGCACGAACGCGAGCACCGGGTGGTCCAGCGCGGCGGGGGAGAGCGTGGGACCCGTGCCGGTGATCACACCGGCGCGCTCCAGCCGGTCGAGCCGGGCCTGGAGCGTGCCCCGGGCGACGCCGAGGACACGGGCGTACTCGCGCACGCTCGTGCGCGGCTGCTCCAGCAGCAGCCGCAGGATGCGCGTGTCGAGCTCGTCCACGGCCATGGGGCGGGTCTCCTTGCCGTCCTTGATCGGCGTCGACTGTACCAATGGCTCAGCCGCGAGGGGTTGGGGGTGGACCACCTCTCCTGGTCCGTTGGCCTGGCGTGGCTCATTCTTCTCCTGCTGTGGGTGGACCAATGGCACAGCCTTTGAAGAGACACTTGAGCCAGTGGTGGGACAGGTGCTCTCATGGGTGCGTCGATGGCGCTGCGGATCCCCGCGGCGCCTTTTTCATGCCGGTTGAACCAGAGGGGCGGGAAGCAGTGCTGAAGAGGGTGTTCGTGGCTCCGGACCCGGGGCGGACGCGGCTGCGTTCCGCCGCCCGGGCCGTCCTCGGCATCGGGGCGGCGGTCGTCGTCTGCGGTCTCGCCGGACAAACCCTCGCCGGCGCCGTCACCGGCGGGCTCGCCGCGCTCCTCGCGCTGTTCACCGTCACCGACGCGACCGTCCGCGGCCAGGCCGTCACCACAGCCCTGCTGCCCGCCGTCGGCCTGCCCGTGCTCGCCGTCGCGGCAGAGCTGCACGACCACCCCGTCGCCCGCGACCTCACCTTCCTCGCCGTCGTCGGGGCGGGCGTGTACGCGCGCCGGTGGGGGCCGCGCGGGCACAGCCTCGGCGTGTTCGCGTTCATGACGTTCTTCGTGGCCCAGTTCCTCCACGCCACCACGGACCAGCTGCCCGAGCTGTATGCCGCTGTCCTGCTGTCGGTCCTCACCGCGTCGGTGGTCCGCTTCGGGGTGTGGTGCTACGAGCGCCGCCTGCCCCCGGCCGCCGTGCCCGCCCCGCCGGGCGGCAGCGGGCTGGCCCGCGTGACCACGCGCCAGGCGATCCAGGCCACGGCCGGGGCGGGCTTCGCCCTGGTCGTGGGGCAGCTGGTGTCCGGGCAGCGCTGGTACTGGGCCGTCGGTGCCACCTGGTGGATCTTCGTGAACACCACCTCGCGCGGCGAGACCCTGGTCCGCGGCTTCCGCCGGGTGCTCGGCACCGTGATCGGCATCGGCCTCGGCCTGCTCGTCGCGGTCCCGGTGAACGGCGCCGCCGTCCCCACGGCCGCGCTGGTCGCCGTGTGCGTCTTCGGCATCTTCTACACCGCCGCCGTGTCCTACACCTGGATGATGCTCTGCGTGACCCTGCTCGCCGAGCTCCTCTACGGCCTCCTCGGCGTCCTCGCCCCCGGCTTGCTCGCCCTGCGTCTGGCGGAGACCGGAGTCGGCGCGCTCGGCGCCGTTCTGGCGGTGCTCTTCGTCCTGCCGGTCACCACCCACGCCGTCACCGACGCCTGGATCCAGCGCGCCCTGCGACGCGTCCACGCCTGCACCGCCGAGGCCGCGGCCCGGCTCGCGGGCGACCCCGACGCCGACCCGGCCCGCCGAGCGGCCGAACTGGAGCAGCTGCTCGGCCGCGTACGGCTCTCCGTCGCCCCGCTCGTACACCCGCTCAACCCGATGCGCAGCCGCAAGCGCCGCGCCCGCCAGGTCCTCACCCTCCTCGACGACTGCGCTCACGAGATCCGCGGTTTGGCGGCCGTCGCCGCCCACCCGGAGGCCTCCCACGACGCCCGCCTCGCGGCGGCCTGCTGGCGCGTGCAGGCCACGGTGGAGGCGCTCACGGAGGGCGGCGGCTCCGAGCAGGTCCCGATGGCCGCGGCGCCCCCTGCCGAAGAGGCCGCCCTGACCCACCTCCACGGCCTGGAGCGAGCCCTGGCCGAACTGGCCCACCCCCTGCGAACACCGTCGGGCTCGCCGCTGGTGGGGACCTGAGGGACGAGGCTCCCTCCCACCCGTCCCGCTCAGGGCTCGGCACGCCACCGTCCGAACCTTGGTCTAGACCTTGGGTGATCTCCTGCTACCGTCACCCCCTGGACAGCACCCAACGAGAGGGGACCGCGGTGACAGGTGATGGCGCGCGGCCGGGGCGGGCGTTCATCGGGTCGTTCACGGCGGCCGGGGGGCCCGGGCTCGTCGCGGCCGCTGTGGATCCGGAGAGTGGGGCACTGACGGTTCTGAGCAGTGTGGACGGTGTGCCGGACCCCTCGTATCTGGCACCTGCGCCGGGCGGGGACATGCTCTACGCGGTCAGCGAGACGGCGGAGGGAGCGGTGGTCGCGTACCGGATCGCGGGCGACAAGCCGGAGCTCGCCGGGCCGCCCGTCGCGGTCGACGGCAGCGGGCCCACGCACCTCGGTCTGTACGACGGGCACGTCCTGACCGCCAACTACGGCTCCGGCAGCGTCACCGCCGTCCCGCTCCGCGCCGACGGCACCCTCGCACCCGCCGCGTCCGGAGTGCTCCGGCACACCGGCGGCGGACCGCACACGCTGCGCCAGCAGGGACCGCACGCCCACCAGGTGCAGAGCGACCCCAGCGGCCGCTGGGCCGTCAGCGTCGACCTCGGTACGGACTCGGTACGGGTGTGCACACTGGTCGACGGCAACCCCGTACTGCACCGGGAGACCGCCCTGCGGCCCGGCTCCGGGCCGCGCCACCTGGCCTTCCACCCGGACGGCGAGCACGTGTACGTGCTCAACGAACTCACCCCGACCGTCACGGCATGCCGCTGGGAACCCGCAGACGGCTTCCTGAAGCCGCTGGACGAGACGCCGGTGCTCCCCGGCGCCCCGGCGGGCGACGCCTACCCCTCGGGCATTGTCGTATCCCCGGACGGCCGCTTCGTATGGACCGCGACCCGGGGCGAGGACGTGCTGTCCGTGTTCGTCGTCGAGGGGGAGGGGCTGCGCCTCGTCGGCACGGTGCCCTGCGGGGGCCACTGGCCGCGCGCCCTCGCCGAGTCGAACGGCTTCCTGTACGCCGCCAACGAACGCTCAGGCGACGTCACCTGGTTCCGCCTCGACCCGGCCACGGGCCTGCCCCGCCGTGCCGGCTCGATCGAAGTGCAGGCCGCGTCCTGCGTGGTCTTCGTCTGATGCCCGATGCCTGACGGCAATGGCTGTGACCGACCGACCGGTTCAGGAAAAGCGAAGGGCCCGCTCCTCACCGAGGAGCGGGCCCTTCGCCGTACGACCGACCGGCGCACCGCGGTCGTACGACCGTTCACGCGCCGTTTCAGCGCACCGGAGCGCCCTGCGGCTGCGGCGGGGCGATGCCCAGGGCCGTCGTGTACTTGCCCAGGGCGAGCTTGCCGATGGCCGGGTACGGGCCGAGCGCGTCGGCGGCCGCGCAACCGGCTTCCCTGGCCGCCTCCTCGAGAAGGGTGGCGTCGATCTCGGGGCCGATCAGATACGGCGCGAGCGCCAGCTGCTGGGAGCCCGAGTTGCGGAGCTGATCGGCGACGGACGCGATCGAGCCCTCCTGGTCCAGGGCCGCCGCCATCACCGGCACGGCGAGACGCGCGGCGAGCAGCATGCCGGTGATCCCGGCCGCCTGCACGGCCTCTTCACCGCCGACGGACGCCAGGATGATGCCGTCCGCCGCGGTCGCCACGGTGAACAGCCGGGCGCGGTCGGCGCGGGCCAGACCCGCCTCGGACAGGCGCACGTGCAGGGCCTCGGCCAGCAGCGGGTGCGGGCCGAGCACATCGGTGAGGTCGGCGGCGACGCGGCTCTCCATGACGGCCTGGCGGACCTGACGCAGCAGCGCGCTGTCCGGGCCGGCCAGCAGGGGCACGACGACGGCGACGGGGCCGTCGGGCTCCCTGACGTCCAGACCGGCGGCGCGGGCCTGCTCGTAGCGGGCGGTGCGCTCGTCGGCGGCCCGCACGAGCACGGACTGGAGCGTGGGGTACTCCGTGTCGTCCCCGTCCAGGTAGCCGATGCGGGCGTCGAGGCCGGGGAGCTCGGAGCGCGCGATGCTCACGACCTCCTCGGCGAGACCGCGGGTCGCGGCGCTGGGCGTGCCCGGAACCGCGAGGACGAGCGCGGGCGCGCCCTCGGGAGCCGCCAGGGGCTCGGGTCGGCGGTGCCGCCCGGGCTGGCGGGGGCGCGGCATTCGTACTGGTAGGCCGGCGGGCCCAGTGGGGGAGCTCATGGCGCCGCATGTTACTGGTTTCTTGGGCTCCCCTGTTCGGGGAGGGTGCAGGTGAGCGGTATCCGTCCGGTTTTGTCTGATGAGTTACGTACGGATCAGAAGTGATCAGCGTGTTTTCCGGGTGATTTGTGCCACCGGGTCATGCCCGGAAGGCGTGACACTTCGTCGAGCGGTCATTCCCTCTTGGTGGTCACCACGTGCAGCATCGTGTCGTCACCCGGCAGAGTGAGCGCGCCCGCAGCGAGTTCGGTGGCCACGCGCACGGCGCCGTGCAGGGGGTCGCCGTCGGCCGCGACGCGCCGCGCGTGCGGCAGCAGCCGCCCCAACTCCTCCTCCAGCGGTACGACAAGCGGGGCGCCCATCTTGAACAGGCCGCCGGTGAGCGCGATCTGGGGTCCTCCCGAGCCGGGGCAGACCGCGGCCGCCGACTCGGCCATGTGCCGGGCCGCCGCCCGCAGGATGCCCGCGGCGACCGGATCGCCCGGTGCGGAGGCGGCCACCTCGGGAGCGAAGGAGGCGAGGACGGCCGCACGGTCCGGACGCGGATAGAGCAGGCCGGGCAGCCCCGCCATCGGACCGAACACCTCCTCGGCGCGGGCCAGCAGCGCGGCCGAGCCGCCGGGCCGTCCGTCGTGGGCGCGCAGTGCGGCCTCCAGACCGGCCCGGCCGATCCACGCGCCGCTGCCGCAGTCACCGAGCAGATGACCCCAGCCGTCGGCCCGCCGCCACTGCGTCAGATCCGTCCCGACCGCGATCAGTCCCGTCCCGGCGGCGACCACGGCGCCGGGACGGAACCCGAGAGCGCCCACGTAGGCGGTGACCGCGTCGGCGGCCAGCGCGACCGTCCGGGCGCCGAACTCGCGCCGCAGGGCGCCCGGGAGCTCCGCGCGCAGGCCCTCACCCAGCGTGGTGAGCCCGGCGGCGCCGACCACGGCCGTGGCCGCCCGCGCGATCCCGGTCTCGGCAGTCAACGCCCGTATCATGGGCACCAGTTGCTCCACGAAGTGCCCCGGGTCGATGCCTCGGTCACCCGTACGCACCGGCTGCCGGGACTCCCGTACGCCCAGCACCCCGCGGTCGGTCGTGCCGACGGCGACCCGAAGGCCGGAGCCTCCCGAGTCGACGGCGAGGAGGGCGGAGGCGGCCGCCGCACGGTCAGCCTCGGCCACGGTCACGGCAGCCGCCAGTCCACCGGCTGTCCCCCCTGCCGCACACCAGGGGCTTGCCGCGCGCGGCCAGCGCCCTGTTGGGCAACAGCACGCCCTGCTGGGTCCACGGCGTCAGACGGAACAAGCTCCCCTCCTTCCCGGTGACCGGCTGCGTGATCTGCTCGACAGGGTCGAGGGTCTCGACGAGGAGGAAGAGTAGCGCCCGAGGGATGGCCCCTGTAGGAAGGCTTCCTTGCGTATGCGGGGCGTCTGTGTGTGCCAGTAGAGTGACGCGCCGTGGCACCACGACCTTTGCATGAACTTGTTGAAGCAGGCTGGGCGAAGGCCCTTGAACCCGCGGCTGAACGTATCGCGGCGATGGGGGACTTCCTCCGGGCCGAGATAGCGGCGGGCAGGACCTATCTTCCGTCCGGGGCGAACGTCCTGAGGGCCTTCCAGCAGCCCTTCGACGACGTTCGTGTCCTGATCGTCGGCCAGGATCCCTACCCCACGCCGGGTATGGCCATCGGGTTGAGTTTCGCGGTGGCGCCGGAGGTGCGTTCGTTGCCGGGCAGTCTGGAGAACATCTTCCGGGAGATGCACTCCGACTTGGGGCTGCCCAGGCCGTCGAACGGTGATCTGACGCCGTGGACCGAGCAGGGGGTGCTGTTGCTCAACAGGGCGTTGACGACGGCCCCGCGCAAGCCTGCGGCGCACCGGGGCAAGGGGTGGGAGGAGGTCACCGAGCAGGCGATCCGGGCGCTGGTGGCGCGAGGTACGCCGCTGGTGTCGGTGTTGTGGGGCCGGGACGCCCGCAATCTGCGTCCGCTGCTCGGGGATCTTCCTGCGATCGAGTCGGCCCACCCGTCGCCGATGTCGGCGGACCGTGGTTTCTTCGGCTCGCGTCCGTTCAGCAGGGCCAACGACCTGCTCGTCAAGCAGGGTGCCCAGCCGGTGGACTGGCGACTGCCTTAGGCCACAGCGGCCGCATGGTCCGAGCCTCCTTGGCGAGTGTTGACGGGGTGACCCTCCCTGACCCCTTGACCTCGCCAACGGGCCCTTGACTTCGCGGCATTGGCCCAGCACCGCGCGGTGGCAGTACGCCTCCGTCTGCCCGCCCCGGCAGCGCAGCCAGGCCGGCACCGGCAGCAGCGGCCGGACCGTCTCCCGTTCCGCGTGCGCCATGTCCGACGGATACCGCCGAACACGCACCGGGTGGCCTCCTGGGTCTCGGTTGGCTTCGCAGTCCCGAGCTGCCAAGAGACCCCGCTTTCCTGCCGTGGCCAACGGCGATCACGTAGCGGTCGGCTGTATGGCGCTTCCGTCAGCCTGCGGGTCGCCGGTTCGGCACGATGGTTCGGCGGTGGCAGCGAGCAGGGCGGTGTCGTCGTCGACCCGGTCGGGAGCGTTCAGCAGCTCCAGGGCCCGTTCGGTGATCTGCTGGGGGTCGGTGCGGGCGGCGACGGGCAGCGCGCCGCAGGTCTGGCGCAGGGCCGCCAGGCGGTCGTCCAGGGACAGCGCCCGGTTTTCCACCAGGCCGTCGGTGTACAGCAGCAGGCTGGTGCCGGGCGGGAACGCCACCTCGCTGTCGACCGGGGTGCTGCCCAGTCCCAGCGGCAGCGCCGGGGGCAGCTCCAGGTAGTCGGTGTCGGCGGCTACCAGCAGGGGCGGCAGGTGCCCGCCGGCGGCGTAGCGCAGGCGGTGGCGGTGTGGGTCGTAGACCGCGTACAAGCAGGTGGCGAAGCGTTCGGTGGCGAGCGACTGCAGGTAGGCGTCCAGCCTGGCCAGCACCTGGGCCGGTTCGGCGCCCTCCATCGCGAGGCTGTGCAGGGCGGAGCGGAGTTGGCCCATCACAGTGGCGGCTTCCACGTCGTGGCCCATGACGTCGCCGATGGCCAGCCCCACGGCACCGTCGGGCAGTGCGAGCACGTCGTACCAGTCGCCGCCGACCTCGGCGCCGCGGTTGCTGGCCCAGTAGTGGGTGGCCAGGCGCACCCCGGGCACCTGAGGCAGGCGGTGCGGCAGCAGGGCGCGCTGCAGGGTCAGGGCGAGGCGGCGCTCGTTGTGGTACCGGGTGGAGTTGTCGTAGGCCAGGGCCAGGCGGTGGGCGAGGTTCTCCAGATACTTGTGCTCGACCGCGGAGTAGTCGGTGTGCCGGGCCAGTACCAGGGCCCCCAGGGTCTGGTCGTGGGCGTGCAGCGGCAGGGCCAGCACGGCGGCGGGCGCCGGGTGCCGGCCGGCTGGGGCTGGGGGAGTGCCGTTGATCGCGTGGGTGGCGGCGGTGGCCAGGGCCTCGCGGGCAAGAAGGGGGGCGCCGGCGATGTAGGGCGGGGGCGACTGCGCCGGGGCGGGTGCGATGAGGTGGATGCTGATCTGCTCGGCGAAGTCGGGCAGCAGGACCTGGCCGGCAGTCTGCAGTATCTGGTCCGGGTCGAGGGTGGCGGACAGCCGCAGGCCCGCGTCGGCCAGGGAGGCCAGCACGGCCAGCTGGTCGCGGGTCTCGGTCAGGACCTGTTCGCGCAGCCGGGACAGTTCCAACCCGGTGCGGACGCGCGCCAGCAGTTGGCGCGCGGAGAAGGGTTTGGCCAGGTAGTCGTCGGCGCCGGCGTGTCGGCCCTGCACGGATTCCTCCTCGCCGGCTCGGGCGGTGAGCAGGACGATGGGCAGGCGGGCGGTGCGCGGGTCGGCGCGCAGCGCCCGGACCAGCTCGAAGCCGTCCATGTGGGGCATCATCACGTCGCTGAGTACCAGCTCCACCGGCTGCGCCAGGGCCATCTCCAGGGCCGCCCGGCCGTCGGCGGCGAGCAGCACGTCGTAGTCGGGCTGCAGGAGCTGGGTGAGGTAGGCGCGCATGTCGGCGTTGTCGTCGACGACCAGCAGGCGGGCAGGGTGGGGGCGGCCGGTTTCGTGAGGGTCGGGGCCGTGGGGGGCATCGTGGGTCGCGGGGGCGTGCGGGGTGCGTGCCGAGGGGGTGGCCGCTGTGGGGGCGGGGCCCGCCGCCAGCCAGCCCAGCGCCTCGTCCACATAGGCCGCGGCGCGGCCGGGCGGGCCGCCTTCGCCTTCCCCGGGGGAGGCGGCGCCGGCCGCGGACGGGGCCGGGCGGGGCCGGTGGGCGGCGGCGAAGGGGAGGTTCACGGTGACGGTGGCGCCCTGGCCGAGCCGGCTGTCCACGCCGACGGTGCCGCCGTGTGCTTCCACCAGGTCCTTCACCAGCACCAGGCCGAGGCCGCTGCCCTCGTGGGAGCGGGAGCGGGCGCCGCGGACCCGGTGGAAGCGCTCGAACAGGCGCGGCAACTCGTCCGCGGGAATGCCGGTGCCGGTGTCGGTCACGGTCAGCCGGGCCCGGCCGCCGGCCGCGGCCACCCGCACCCGGGCGCCGCCGGTGAAGGTGAACTTCAGGGCGTTACTGAGCAGGTTGAGGATGATCTTCTCCCACATCTCCCGGTCCAGGGGCACCGGCTCGGGCAGCGGCGGACAGTCCACCTCCAGCGTCAGCCCGGCCGCCTCGAAGGCGGAGCGGAACACCCCGGCCAGTTCGGCCGTGGCACCGGCGAGGTCGACCGGCTCGAGGGCCGGGCGGGTCTGCCCGGCCTCGGCCCTGGCGACGTCCAGGAGGGTGTTGACCTGCTTCAGCAGGCGCAGGGCGCCACGCTCGGCCAGCTCCAGCTGCTCGCGCCGCTCGGGCCGGTCCTCGTCGGCCAGGGCCTGCTGGAGCGGGCCCAGGAGCAGGGTGAGCGGGGTGCGGAACTCGTGGCTGACGTTGGCGAAGAAGGTGGTCTTGGCCCGGTCCAGCTCGGCCAGCGCCTCCGCCCGCCGGCGCTGCTCGTCGTGGGCGAGCGCGGCCGTCAGCGCCCCGGCCACGGCGGCGGCGAGCACCTCCAAGAAGTCCCGGTAGGCCCCGGCCGGCGGGAAGCAGGGGTTGACGCCCACCACCAGGACGCCCGCCACTTGGCCCGCGCAGTGCAGCGGCAGGGCCAGCGCCTGCTCTACGGGGAGCCGGGAGGCCGCGGCGTGCTGCCCGGCCGTGTTGCCGCCGGTGAGCGCTGCGGCCGGCAGCGTGGCGGGGGCGTCGTCGGCCACCACCTGCGCCAGCCGGGCCGCGACGTCCGACCCGTCGGCCGCACTCAGCGAGACGGCCTCGGGCGCCGGCCGGAGCCCCGCGGAGGCCGCAGGCCGCAGCATCCCCGGCTCGGAGGCCAGATACAGGCCGAGGAACGGGATCTCCTCGGGATAGGAGCCCAGTACCTCCGCGACGACCCGGGCGACCTCGCCCGGGGTGGGCAGCCCGGCGGTGCGGGCGCCGGTCTCGCTCAGCAGGCGCAGCCGGCGCTCGCCCAGTACCCGGCCGGTGGTCTCGGTGATGATCTGCAGCACGCCGCCGGCGGTGCCGTCGTCCAGCAGCACGGGCTGGAAGGCGGAATCGAAGTAGCACTGTTCCGGAAAGCCGTGGCGCTCCATGATGAGCGGCTCATCGGGGATCAGCAGGGGCTTGCGGGTGTCGCTCACATAGTGGAAGTGGGAGCTCACAGGGTGGGCCCAGACCTCGGGGAATACCTCCTTGTAAGGCCTGCCGAGCGCCCAGGGGTGTTTGGCGCCGACGATGGGTGTGGAGCCCAGGTTGTACAGCGTGGCGAATTCGGCGCCCCAGTACAGAGCCATCCCGTGCTCAGAGGTGAGCATGAGGCGCAGGCTGTCGACCAGGGGCCCCGGCCAGGACTCGGGGGGCCCGAGCGGCGTCGCCGCCCAGTCGATCCCGGCCAGAAGCTCACCGAACGCGCCGGCCTCGGCGAACATCCGGGCCGCCGCGGTGCGCGGGTCATCGGGCCGGGTCATCGAGAGATCGTCCTCCTGGCGCCTTGTGATCCGCCCGCGCCCTCCCAAGGCTGCCGATGGCCACTCGCTGCGGACCTTCCGGGCAGATCGGACGCCGGATCCGACGGTTCTGGCTGCACTCCTGCCAGAATTGCGAGATTAAAATAACCAAAACTACGATTTGCCCAGCAGTGTACGCCTGTATCCGCACGGCGACCGGCGGCGATGGTCGACTGAATGACACGAACGCGGATGCTCGGGCGCGCGGTCGGTGGGAGTCGAACACACCGGAAGGGCTGTTACTTCAGTGCTCCCGCCATGACGCCGTTGACGAACTGCCGCTGGAACGCGAAGAAGACCACCAGCGGGATGATCACCGAGAGGAAGGCGCCGGAGGACAGGACGTCGATATTGGTGCCGAACTGACGGGTCTGCTGTTGCAGGGCCACGGTGAGTGGGGCCGAGCCGGGGTCGGCGAAGATGAGCACGACGAGCATGTCGTTCCAGACCCACAGGAACGGGAAGATGCCGAGCGAGGCTGTCGCGGGCCCGCCCAGCGGCACGACCACCCGGAGGAAGAGCCACAACTCTCCGGCCCCATCGAGACGGGCGGCCTCCAGCAGTTCGCGTGGGATACCCGCGAAGAAGTTCCGCAGCAGGAAGATCGCGAACGGCAGGCCGAAAGCGACGTGGAAGAGGATGACGCTGATGAGGCTGCCGAAGATCCCGAGCTTCCCGAACAGGCTGGTGATGGGTACCAGCGCGATCTGCAGGGGGACCACGAGCAGGCCGACGACGAGGAGGAACATCCAGTCCCGGCCCGGGAATTCGACCCACGCGAAGACGTATCCGGCGAGTGAGCCGACGACCACGACCAGCAGCGTGGCAGGCACGGTGATCAGCAGGCTGTTCGTGAACGAGTGGGTGATCGTCGTATTGCTCAGCAAGTCGGTGTAGTTGTGCAGGGTCAGTTGCGCGGGCTTGGTGAAGACCGTCCACCAGCCCGACGACTGGATGTCCAGCGGCCCGCGCAGTGAGGACAGCAGCAGGCCGACGGTGGGCAGTAGCCAGAACAGGGCGACAGCCAGCAGGACGAGCCGGGTGGCTCCGCCGGCGAACCCGCGTGCCACGCGGGCGGCGGCGCCACGTCCCGCGTGGCCGGGGGCAGTCGTGACGGCTGCGGCGGTCTTGGCAGCCCGGGCGGTGTGAAGGGTTGTCACCGTGACTTCTCCGTCCGGAACCGCTTGATGTTGAGGAACATGGCCGGCGCGACCAGGGCGAGCAGGAGCACGGCGAGCTCTCGACGTGCTCCTGGACGACCTACGGGTTGGCATGGACAGTCACGACTGGGACTTTCCGCGCCTCATTTCCAGCCCCCACAAGGCCGGCATCATCAAACTCGGGGCCTCGTGCCATCGGATCGACCGCCACGAGGAGCGCTGGTTCGCCGCGGGAGCGGCGGCGGCCCGGAGCACGGGAGTGGCCGTGGCGGTGCACACCGAGATCGGGACCGCCGCGCACGCCGCTCTGGACCTCCTGGACAAGCACGGCGTCCCGGCCGGACGGGTCCTGCTGGCCCACACCGACCGCAACCCCGATCCGGAACTCCACCTCGACCTGATCGCCCGGGGCGCGCACCTCGTCTACGACACGATCGGGCGGATCAAGTACCGGCCGGACTCGGTTGTCCTCGACCTCATCGAGCGCATGGCCGAGGCCGGCAAGCTGGGCCAGATCTGTTTGGGGACAGACGTCGGACGCAAGTCCTCGCGGCTGCGCCGGCGTTTGGGCCATGAGGCGGTCGAAACCGTGCTGCGGTACGCCCCCCCCCGGCATTTCTGGCCAAAGCCTGACGGTGCCTGAAGCGAACACCCGCACATAGGTGGGAAGGCGGGTACGTCCCGCGGCGATCTCCGCGCGCGGGAAGTGGCCCATCTCGGCGATCGTCCGGCGACGGGTTCCAGGGCGTTCGCCCAGCCCGTTCGACGATCTCATGCAACGGGCGTGGTGGAGGTGGGCCGTCGGCCCGTCGAAGTGGTCCGGCTCATGCGACGACCGCGGCGCGCACGCACAGCACGTCCGGCAGGTGGGACGCCAACTGCCGCCAGCTGTCGCCGTCGTCGGCCGACGCGTACACCTCGCCGTTGCGGTTGCCGAAGTAGACGCCCGCCGGGTCCGCGTCGTCCGTGCACAACGCGTCCCGCAGGACCGTGCCGTAGTGGTCCTCCTCGGGCAGCCCAGCCGTGAGCGGCTGCCAGGTCCTGCCCGCGTCCGCCGTGCGGAAAACGCGACAGCGGCGGTCGGCGGGGACCCGGTCAGCGTCGGCGTTGATCGGGAACACGTACGCCGTGTCGCCCCGGTGGGGGTGCGCGGCCGCCGCGAAGCCGAACGTGGACGGCAGGCCCTCGCCGATGTCGGTCCAGTGCGCGCCCGCGTCGTCACTGCGGTACACGCCCCAGTGGTTCTGCAGGTACAGGCGGTCCGGGGTCGCCGCGTCGCGGGCGACCTTGTGGACGCACTGCCCGAACTCCGGATTCGGATCGGGCAGGAACACCGCGGAGACACCTCGGTTGGAGGGAGCCCAGCTCGCTCCGCCGTCGGTCGTGCGGAACACGCCGGCTGTCGAGACGGCCACCGTCACCGCCTTCGGGTCGCGCCGGTCGGTGAGCACGGTGTGCAGGCCCTCGCCACCGCCGCCCGGCACCCACTTCGAGCGTGTGGGGTGCTCCCACAGGGGGCGGACCAGCTCGAAGCTCTCCCCGCGGTCCTCCGAGCGGTACAGCGCGGCCGGTTCCGTGCCCGCGTACACCACGTCGGGTTCCGCCGCGGCCGGGTGCAGCTGCCACACCCGCTCCAGGGAGGCCTCGGTGTCCTGGGGGAACTTGACGGCGGGCCGGGCCGGTTCGGTCCAGGTGCGGCCCAGGTCGTCGGAGTGGAACACGGACGGCCCCCAGTGCGCGCTGTCGCCGCCGGCCAGCAGACGCGGGGTGTCGCCGCGCGTGTCGATGGCGACCGAGTACACCGCCTGCGCGTTGAAGTAGGGCGTCTCGTCGAACTCCCATGCGCCTCCGCGCCGACGCCCGATGAACAGGCCTTTACGGGTGCCCACGGCCAGCAGAACCTCGGTCATTCCGATCACCTCCGCGACATCTTTGTCCCAGACACCGGCCAGTCTGCACCCCGCCACTGACAGTCACCTCCGGACACGACGTCACCGCAGGTCAGAGCAGCCGAAGGAGGTCACTGGGCACACGGATCCGGCCATCTGCGCGAGGGTGCCCACGGGGGCCGGGGGAGGCCTCGTACCGTCGAAGCGGTGGAGTCGGCATGAGCATCACGAACGCATCGCCCGTATGGGAGGGCGGTCGGGATGTTCGTGCGCTCGTGAGGAGGAAGCCTTCGATGGCGTTCCGTGGTCCGAAGGTCTGGCTGTGGCGGTGGCGACGCAACCCCCTCAAACGCCGGGCCGACGCGGTGGAGAGCTGGGTGCTGCTCGGTGCCTGGGCACTCACCGTCCTTGCCGGGGTGCTCGCCGGTCTCACAGCGGCTCGGTCCGTGGAGGACGGACTGGCCAGGGAACGCGTCGAGTGGCGCCCCGTCGTGGCCCGGCTCACCGAACAGGCTCCCGGCTCGGCCCCCGACCATCCCGGAGCGGGCGGCGGTGAGCGGGTCTGGGCCAAGGTGAGCTGGATCGCCACGGACGGTTCCGCGCACTCCGGGCAGGCCCGCGTCGAGGCGGGCAGCGCGGAGGGTGCTGCGGTCACCGTCTGGACCGACCCCCAGGGCCGCCTGGTGACCAAGCCCGCCACCGTCTCCCAGGCCCAGCTCCGCGCCTCCCTCATCGGCGGCCTCGCCGGCGTGAGTGCCGCCGCCATCCCCTTCGTCGGCGGCCGTGCCCTCCGCACCCGCCTGGAACGCCACCGCATGGACCAGTGGGACGCGGAGTGGGCCCTCCTCGGGCCCCTGTGGGGACGCAAGACGGGCTGACGGCACGGGTCGGCGGCGGGCAGCGGCTGCTGTCGGCGGTGCGATAGCCGGTGTTCCCGGTGCCGGTGCCGGTGCCGGTGCCGGTGCCGGTGGCTGGGGCAGGCCGCGCAGGCAGGCGTGTGGTGCCCGGCCGCGGCTCGTGGCCCCGTTGGGCGGTGCCGCAGGTTGCGTGCCCGGTGCCCGGTGCCCGGTGCCCGGTGGCGGGCAGGGCCCCCGCACGCAGCCGCGGGTGGTCCCACCCCGGTGTTCAGCCCGGCTCTGCCGCCCCTGCCGCCCCTGCCGTCCGCACCGGCACCGGTGGACGCCACGCACCGCGCAAGGTGGGCGCCGGCCCGCACACCCCCTAGCCCAAGCCCCGGCGCCGCACGCCCAGGCATCACACGCCCAGGCATCACACGCCCAGGCATCACACGCCCAGGCATCACACGCCCCCGCCCCCACCCCCCGCCAACCCGTCCCGGCAAGCCCGCAACAACCGCTCGTCCGAGTGAACCTCATGGCTGCCGTACCCCTCGGACTGCGCCAGGTGGCGTCGAGCGGAAGCCAGTTCGGTCTCGAAGAGGTCCCGGGCCGGCGCCGCCGCCGGGCCCATCCCGGTGAGGCAGTCGGCGATGGTGGTGCGGGTGTGCGGGTTCTCCGTCCAGATGGAGCGGAGCACGGGAAGGACGGGGCCCGGATCCCCGGTGATGCGGCTCACCGCGCACGCGGCCGACATCCGCTCCCAGAGCGTGCCGGTGTCCACCATGCGGCGCAGTGCGGGCAGCGCGGGGCGGGCCGACGGGCCGAGGTGTTCCAGGGCCTCGGCGGCCCGTCGCCGACGGTAGCCGTTCTCTCCCACGAGCTCCCGACGCAGCACGGGCAGGACGGCGGACTCGGACGCCTCCCCCTCCACCGACCACAGCGCGCCCGCCGCCCCGATCGCGTGCTCGGTGTCCAGCAGCCCGCGCAGCACCGGTACCGCCTCGCCCGCGGCGGGCCCGAACGCGCCGAGTGCGTGGACGGCCGCCTCCACGACGGTGTCCCGGAGGCGCGCGCCCTCCGGCACGCCCCGCAGCAGCCGCAGCACCTCCGGCAGCGCGTCACCGTCGCGCAGCGCCGCCAGGGCGGACAGCAGCGACGAGGCCCGGTCGTACGTGTCGGGCGCGTCCAGGGGCACGCCGCCGAGCCTGTGCCGCAGGGCGGGCGCGAGCGGAGCGGCGGCCAGGCCCAGGTGGGGGATCACCTGGCCGAGGTCGTCGGGCACGACCGCACCCGCCAGCACTCGGGCCAGTACCGGTGCGGCCCGCGGATCTCCGCAACGGGCCAGTGCCTTCAGTGGATCGCCCAGCGTCGGCGCGCCGTGCTTCCAGCGCCGCACCCACAGGTCGGGCCGGGACTCCAGCAGCGCATGGAGATCGTCGGCGGCGGGAACGGCCAGCTCGAAGAGGTCGGCGAGGACGGACACCGCCGCCTCCCGCAACCTGTCCTCCTCCGCGCCCAGTTGCGCGCCGAGCAGCGCCACGGACTCGGTGTAGTCCGCGCGCCACTCGCGCAGCAGCCCCGCCGACATCCACACCGCGTTGCACCGGTCGGTCGGATCGGGACTGGTCAACTGCCCGTTGAGCAGGGCGATCCGGTCGGACACCCGATCCCCCAGCGCGGAGTGCAGGGTCCGCAGCAGCTGCGAGCCCTCCTCGTCCGAGGGCCGCAGCCGGCGCAAGTGGCCGATGAGCGTGTTCATGTCGGGGTGACCCGGCTCGTCAGGACGGCAGGGCCGCTGCCGCGACCTGTCCCTGAGGAGTTCCACGACCGTGCCCACCAGGTCGGCGGGAAGGCGGTCCGGCGCGCAGCCGGCCAGCTGACCCAGCGCGGCGAGCCGCAGCCCCGGCCCGTACGGCGGCGAGCTCTGTGCCGCCAGCAGGTCCACCGCCTCGCCGGCGTGACCGGGATGACGCTCGGCGAACAGACCGAGGCTCCCGATCAGCGCGGTCAGGACCCGGTCGTCGCGCTCCACCGTGAGCCGCTCCCGCAGCAGTTCCAGCACCCGCCGCGGCGCGTCCAGGAACCGTACGACCGCTTCGGGCGCCGCCCGGCGCACCCCCGCGTCCGGGTCGGCCGTCAGCGCGACGAACACCTCGGCGCCCGCCCGGACAGCGGCGCGTGCCTCCCGGTGGTAGCCCTCCTCACCGGCCCCCTCCTCATCGCTCCCGTCCCCGTCCCCCTCGCTCTCGCCGTTCTCTCCCCCTCCGATGCTGACCAGCAACTCCACTATCCCGTCCCGGTCCCGCACGTCCTCACACCCGGCGAGGGCGAACAGGAACGGGACGCAGGCCAGCGTCGAGTCGTACACGTCTCCCTGGTGGTGCACCGCCCCGTACATCCCGTCCAGCGCGATCTCCCGCTCGGCGGGGTCGGTGGAGGCGAGTCCGCGGAGCAGCCCGGGAACGTCCTCCGCATTGCCGTACGCATGCCGCATCGAGGCCCAGTCGACCCCGTCGATCCCCGTGAACAACCTTGTCCTCCAAAGGCGAAGTGCAGGCTGATCGCGAGTGTGCACCACGCCACTGACAACGGTGCGGAACGGGGCGGCGACTGTCCGGAACCGCTACCCGTCAGTTCCGCCGGGCAGGGCCCGGTCGAGGATCGCGTCGAGGCCGGTGCCGTCGGGGAGCGTGCCGAAGGCGTGGCCCCAGTCGCCGCCGAGCCGACTCGCGCAGAAGGCGTCGGCGACGGCGGCCGGGGCGTACCGGACCAGGAGGGAGCCCTGCAGGGTGAGGGCCATCAGCTCCACCAGCCGCCGGGCGCCCGCCGGGGATCCCGTCGCCAGCAGTCCGCGCAGCCGGGCCACCGCGGCGTCCAGCCGGGCGTCCGCCCCGCGCGCCAGGGCCAGTTCGCCGAACAGGGCGTCCGCCGTGCCGGGCTCCCGGGTCAACGCCCGCAGCACGTCGAGGGCGTTGACGTTCCCCGACCCCTCCCAGATCGACAGCAGGGGAGCCTCGCGGTAGTGCCGGGGCATCCCGGAGTCCTCCACGTAGCCGTTGCCGCCGAGGCATTCGAGGGCCTCCGCGGTGAAGGCCGGGCCCCGCTTGGTGACCCAGTACTTGCCGACGGCGGTGGCGATCCGACGCAGCGCCTGCTCGCCGGCGTCCCCGCGCACCGCCCGGTCGGCCGCACCGGCCAGCCGCAGCGTGAGGGTCGTGGCGGCTTCGGACTCCAGCGCCAGATCGGCCAGAACGTTGCGCATCAGCGGTTGGTCGACCAGCCGCGCTCCGAACGCGCTGCGGTGGCGCACATGGTGGCCCGCCTCGACGAGGGTCTTGCGCATCAGCGTCGCCGACATCATCACGCAGTCGAGGCGCGTGCAGTTGACCATCTCGATGATGGTCTTGACGCCCTGCCCCTCGGGTCCCACCAGCCAGGCCACGGTCCCGTCGAACTCGGGCTCCGAGGACGCGTTGGAGCGGTTGCCGAGCTTGTCCTTCAGCCGCTGGATACGGAAGGTGTTGCGGCTGCCGTCGGGCAGCACGCGCGGCACCAGGAAGCAGGACAGCCCCTCCGGTGCCTGGGCGAGCACCAGGAACACATCGCACATCGGCGCCGAAGTGAACCACTTGTGCCCGCGCAGGGTGTACACACCGGGCTCGGCCGTGGGCGTGGCCGTGGTGGTGTTCGTGCGGACGTCGGAGCCGCCCTGCTTCTCGGTCATCCCCATGCCCGCGAGCAGCCCTCGCTTCTCGGTCGGCACCCGCAGCCCGGGGTCGTACTCCCGACTGGTCAGCAGCGGCTCGTACACCTTCGCGAGGTCCGGCTCGCGGCGCAGCGCTGGGACGGCGGCATACGTCATCGACGTCGGACAGCCGTGCCCGGCGTCGGTGTGCCCCCACACCAGCCCGCCCGCCGTACGGGCCACATGCGCGCCGGGCCGGTCGTCGGCCCAGGGCGCGCCGGCCTGGCCCTCGGCGACCGCGACCCGCATCAGCTCGTGCCAGCCGGGATGGAAGTCGACCTCGTCGACGCGATGGCCGTACCGGTCGTGGGTGCGCAGTTCGGGCTCGTGCCGGTTGGCCAGTTCGGCCCACTCCTGCGCCTCCCGGCTCCCGGCCAGCAGGCCGAGCCGTCGGACGTCGCCCTCGGCCCAGCCGGCGCCCTCCCGGCGCAGGCCCTCGAGGAGGGCGGTGTCGTCGGAGGCGTCATAGGGGGCCAGGGGCGGGGCCTGGTTGGTGACGTCGTGGGTGGCGGACCGCTCGTGCGGGAGTGTCGAGACCATACGGACCATGTTGCACTCTCGCTGCGGTCGTAGCAATGATGCAACACGAGGAGCGCACGTAAGGTACGTGACCATGCGGATGAACGTGTCAGCGCAGCCCGGCGAGGTCGACCTGCGACCGCTGTCCGCGCGGTCGGTCGTACTGAGCCTGCTGCTCGGCACGCATCCGGCCGAGCTGCCGGTGAAGGACCTGATCCGCGCGGTGGAGCCGTTCGGGGTCGGCGGGTCGACGCTGCGGGCCGCGCTCAGCCGCATGGTGGCCGCCGGCGACCTCCGGCGCACGGACACCGGTTACCGCCTGAGTGACCGACTGCTGGCCCGGCAGCGCCGCCAGGACGACGCGGTGCGCCCCGGCACGCGCGCGTGGGAGGGCGATTGGGAGATGGTCGTGATCACGGCGACGGGCCGAGGCCCCGCCGAACGCGCCGAACTGCGCGCCCGCCTGACCGCCCTGCGCCTGGCGGAACTGCGCGAGGGTGTCTGGCTGCGGCCGGCCAATCTCACCCGTGCCCTGCCGGAGAACCTGCGCGAGGTGGCCCAGCACTACACCGCCCGCCCCGGCCCGCCCGAGCGCGAACTGGCCGCCGGGCTGTGGCCGTTGGACGCCTGGTCCGCGACGTCGCGCGCGCTGCTCGCGCACATCGGCCGGGCGCGTGGCCCGGCCGACCGTTTCACCGCGTACGCGGCCGTCGTGCGCCACCTGCTCGCCGACCCCGTACTGCCGTCCCGACTCCTCCCCGCCGACTGGCCGGGAGCCGACCTGCGGGCCGCCTACGCGGACTACCTACGGGAAGTCACCGAGGCGGTACGGGCGTGACGCGGCGCCCCTGACTCGCGGCCGGCGCACGATTCGGCGGCCGTGCGGAGCGCCGTGCGGGGACGCTCCGCACGGCCGCCTTCACCGTGGGGGGACCAGCCGTGGGGGGACCAGCCGTGGGGGGACCAGTCGTGGAGGACCGTGGGGTGACTACCTGTAGGTGATGTCCGAGCTCGCGTAGTTGCAGTACGTGCCGTCGGCGTCGGTGCCGTTCTTGGTCGGCTCCTTGCCCGTGTTGTTCCCGATGTACTTCTGGCAGGGGATGATCTTCTTGCTGCTGTCACCGACCACGGTGATGGCGCGCAGGGCCACGCTGTCCCCGTAGTTGGTGTTGATGCCGGCGATCCGGCCGCCCGGCGCGGTCACCTCGATGGTGTTCAGGATGATCGACCGCTTGTACTGCGTCTTGCAGTTGCCGCAGGACCGGACGAAGGTGCCGAAGTTCTGCACGGCGAACTTGGAGATGACCAGCTTGCCCGCGCCGTTGAACTGGAACACCTTGTCGCTGGCGGCCTTCGCGCCCCCGCCGTAGACGGTGTAGACGCTCGACGAGGAGGAGCCCTTGAAGGTGGCCGCGTCCTCGCCGACGTCCTCCCACCACACGTTCTGGAGCGTGCAGCTGCCCTTGCAGTGGACGCCGTCCGCGGCCGGGGCGCCGATGATGACGTTCTTCAGGACGGCGCCGTCGGCGAGCTCCAGGATCGGTCCCTGGTCCTCGTCCTGTCCGCCGGTGCCCAGGTCACCGGTGCCGTAGAGGCGCTTCATCCCGTAGTCCTTGGTGCCGGAGACGGGGATGGTGGAGGAGACCCCCTGGCTGCCGTTGGCGCTGGGCCAGGTGGCGGCGTTGGCCTCGGTGGACAGACCACTGTCTGTCATGATCATGCCAACCGACAGGCCGAGAGCGGCCAGCACGCCGGTCAGCGCGCGCACGCGGGTGCGCGAACGTACCGAAGAAGTCATGTCCCGATTCCTTCTTCCTGTTGGGGGACGGGAAGGGTGGTCAGAGCTTTCCGGCGCCCGCGCCGGACGTCACCGAGGCGACGACGGAGGAGGCCGGCTCGGCGGTGTAGCTGTACGGAGCGCTCGTGAACGTGCCGGTCCGGGAGATCTCGGTCGCGGCTCCACCGAGATCGTTGCCGCGGAGGTTGGCGTATCCGTCGACGTCGCTGCTGCGGTTCGTGGTGACCGCGACCTTCGTCGAGCGGAAGACGTTGTTCTCGACCAGCATCTGCGCGCCCATGCGGGAGTGGACCGCGGTGTCGGCGCCGACCACGTAGTTGTCGTAGAAGTGCCCGGTGCCGAAGCGCAGGCTGGGGATGCGCGAGTAGACGTTGCTGAAGTGGTTGTGGTGGTACGTCACCTTCAGGTGGCCCGTGTCCTGGCTCGCGTTGTTGTCGCTGTGGCCGACGAGCGAGCCCTTGAAGTGGTCCTTGAAGGTGTTCCAGGACACGGTGACGTTGTCGGAGCCGTGGTTGATGTCCAGCAGACCGTCGTAGTGGTCCTTGTCGTGATCGCGGTCGGCCGAGAACGAGTTGTGGTCGATCCACACCTTCGTGGACGACTCGACGGTGACGCCGTCGGACGGCGCGAGCGGCTTGCTGATGTTCAGGTTGCGGATGACGACGTTGGTGACCTTCTTCAGCCGCAGCCCGCCGCCGGTGAACCCGGACGACGAACCCACGCCCAGGACCGTCGTGTTGGACCCTACGTCGACCTGACCGCTGAGCGTGATCAGGCCGTTGACCTTCACCACCTTGGCCGTGTTCCCCGTCACCGCCGTCCTGAAGGCGGAGAGCGTCGAGACGGTGACCGCGGAGGCGCTCCCACCGCCGGTCGTCCCGGCGCCGAACCCGACCGGCGAGGTCTCCGCCGCCCCGGCCGACTCGGGGACGGCGAGCACGGCCACCGTGGCGAGAGCGGCGGCGGCAGCGCCGAGAGCGGATCTTTGCGCGTGTGTACGTGGGGGGCCTGTGCGCATGCGGGTGCGTCCCTTCGGAGGGGCTTTCACGGACATGTATATGAATGTCGTACGCCATTCTGATCGCCGCGCGCGAGCAGTGTGACGGCGACAGGTCTCGCGACAGCCTGAGGAGTGCACTTCCCCGGGCTGTGGGGCTCCGCTGGACGACCCGCCGTGTGGGGGTGGGTCACACTGCTGAACGGAACGTAGGGGGCAAGCGCTTTCTAGTCAACGCTTTGCGCAGAACACATTCGGCCAGCCCTGGCGAGGGGGGCGGGCTTTCCCCGAGTGGCGTGGGAGCGCTTCCATGACGGTCGTGTCCATGCCACCATGCGGCTGACGCTTCCCTTTCCGAGAGGGGCGAGTCGATGCCGACTCCGCGCACGCGCACGTTCGTCAGCGGCCTGGTACCGCTGTTTCCGACGGTGGCCCGCCCGGCCCTGCCACCCGACCCGGCGGTCGCCGGGGACGCGACCGGGACGGCGTCGACCAGACGCGCCTGCTGAACCCCGTACGACGTCCCCCGAGCCGCTACCGAGAAGGGACAGGACGTGTCCATCACCGCCCGCTCCACCCGTCCGGCGAGGAGATCGCCGCGTTCGGTGCTCATGGCGCTCCTCGCCGCGCTGGTGCCGTTACTCGCCGCCACCGTCCTCACCGCACCCACCGCGTCGGCCCGCACGGAGGCTGCCGCCGCGGTCCCCGCCGCGACGCTCACCGAGGTGACCGACTTCGGTACGAACCCCAGCAACCTCCAGATGTACGTGTACGTGCCGGCGAGCGTGACCGCGCGCCCGGCGATCCTCGTGGCGGTGCACTACTGCACGGGCTCCGGCCCCGCCATGTACAACGGCACCGAGTACGCCCGACTGGCCGACCAGTACGGCTTCGTGGTGGTCTACCCGTCGGTCACCCGCAGCAGCAAGTGCTTCGACGTCTCCTCGCCCCAGGCGCTCAAGCGCGGTGGCGGGAGCGACCCCGTCGGCATCAAGTCGATGATCGACTGGACCGCCCGCACCTACTCCGCCGACACCAGCCGGATCTTCGTCACCGGTATCTCCTCCGGCGCGATGATGACCAACGTCCTGCTCGGTGACTACCCGGACGTGTTCGCGGCGGGCGCCGCCTTCTCGGGCGTCCCGTTCGGCTGCTTCGCCACCACCAACGGCTCCGAGTGGAACAGCGAGTGCTCCGGCGGCAGCATCACCCACACCCCCCAGGAGTGGGGCAACCTGGTGCGCAACGCCTACCCCGGGTACACCGGCCCCCGGCCGAGGATGCAGGTGTGGCACGGCACGCAGGACGACGTCCTGCGGTATCCGAACTTCGGGGAGGAGATCAAGCAGTGGACCAACGTGCAGGGCGTCAGCCAGACCCCGGCCACCACCGACTCGCCCCAGTCCGGCTGGACCCGCACCCGCTACGGCGGCACCGGTGACCAGGCACCCGTCGAGGCCATCAGCCTCCAGGGCGTCGGCCACAACCTGTACAGCAACGGCATGGGCGCCCGGGTGCTCAGGTTCTTCGGCCTCGACAGCGCCGGCCCCGCACCCCAGCCGCAACCCGGAGCGTGCAAGGTGACGGCGTCCACCAGCGCCTGGAGCACCGGGCTGACCGGCTCCGTGACCCTCACCAACACCAGCACCACCGCGATCAACGGCTGGAAGCTGGGCTTCACCCTGCCCTCCGGCCAGACCATCACCAACGGCTGGGGCGCCACCTACAGCCCGGCCTCCGGCGCGGTGACGGCCACCAACGTGACGTACAACGGCACGATCGCGCCGAACGCGAGCGTCACCATCGGCTACCAGGCGAACCACACCGGCAACAGCGCGGCCCCCGGTTCGTTCACATTGAACGGGGCTGCTTGCACATAGAGTTGACGCACCATCAGTCGCGTGCGGCCTGTATGGGCCGCACGCGGAAATTCCCGAGCGGGGGAGTGGGCGGCGGAGTAGCGTCCCCGGGATCGGGTGTGCCGGGCGCTGTCGCCCACCCGACCCGGGTAGAACGGAGAGTGACCGTATGACATCCGACGACGTCGTCAGGCTGCTGGCCGACGAGAACCGTGCGCGAGCCTTCGCCGCCGTCGTACTCGGTGCCACCAGCACCGAGGAGGTCGCCGAGCGGGCGGGACTGCGCACCAAGGACGCCCTCGTCGCGCTCCACCGGCTCCGCGACGGCGAGGTCGTCAAGGTGTCGGACGCCGGACTCGGGGTGTCGTACGACCGACTGCGCGACCTCGCGCGCGACACGGCCGAGCCCCGGCCGACGCAGGACCACGGCACCGGGGACGAGCGCGTCGAGATGGTGCTGCGCACCTTCGTGCGCGACGGGCGGCTGGTGCGGCTCCCGGCCCAGTGGAACCGCAAGACGCTCGTCCTGCGCCATGTCGCGCAGCGCACCTTCGAGCCCGGCCGCACGTACACGGAACGTGAGGTCAACGACCGGCTCCGCGCCTGGTGCGAGGGCGGACAGGTCGACCATGTGACCCTGCGCCGCTATCTGGTCGACCTGCACCACCTCCACCGGCGTGACGGCGTCTACCGACGCCCCACCGAGGACTCGGCACAGGCGGGCTGACCGGCGGTCGGCCCGGCCGGCAATGCTGCCGCTACGGCACCGCTCCCCGCGCCGCCGCCAGCAGCGACTCCCAGTCGGGCAGCTTGACCACGCCACGCCCCAGCGACGCCCCGAGTTCCGCCTCGGCCCGCTCGATGCCGAGCCACCCCGACCAGTCGACGGGCTCGACGCCCTCCGCGCGCAACGCCGCCACCGGATCTCCCGGCAGCTCCCGGCGTACGAGCGCGGGGGCGTCCGCCAGCAGCGACATCGCCGTCTCCTTGGCGCACGGCCGGTTGGTGCCGATCACGCCCGTCGGGCCCCGCTTGATCCAGCCCGCCACGTACTCACCGGGCGCCACGACGCCCTCGCGCAGCACCCGCCCCGCCTGGTTCGGCACGGTCCCGCGCCCCGCGTCGAACGGCAGCCCCTCCAGCGGAACCCCGCGATAGCCCACCGAACGCAGCACCAGCTGCGCCTCGACCTCCTCGTACCGGCCGGTGCCCGTCACGCCGCCCTGTCCGTCCGGCGCCGTCCGCTCGAAGCGCACCACGCCCACCCGGCCTCCGGCGGCGAGCAGCTCGACCGGGCGCAGGAAGAACCGCAGCCGGATCCGTCGCGGGGCACCGGTCCGGGGCCGTTCCGCCCAGCCGCGCAGCACCTCCACATTGCGGCGCTGGGGAGCGGGCAGGCCGGAGGGGTCGGTGTACGCCGGGTCGAGGGCCAGCTCCGCCGGGTCCACGATCACGTCGGTGTCCGGCAGCGCGCCGAGCTCGCGCAGTTCCTTGGTGGTGAAGCGGGCCTGGGAGGGGCCGCGCCGCCCCGCCATGTGGATCTCGGTCACCCGGCTCGCGGCCAGTGCGGTGAGCGCGGCCTGCGGCATGTCGGTGGGGCTCAGCTCCGTCGCGCCCCGGGCCAGCATGCGGGTGACGTCGACCGCGACGTTGCCCACGCCGATGACCACGGCCGAGCGCGCCTCGAGCACGAAACGGCCGGCCACGGCGTCCGGGTGCGCGCTGTACCAGGACACGAACTCCGTGGCCGAGAAGCTGCCCGGCAGGTCCTCGCCGGGGATCCCCAGATGCCGGTCGGTCGCGGCGCCCACGCAGTACACGACCGCGTGGTACAGCTCCCGCAGCCGGTCGGCCGGCACCCCGTCGGCGCCGACGCGGACACCGCCGAGGAACCGCACCCGCTCGTGCTCGAGGACGGCGCGCAGGTTGTTCTGCAGTGACTTGATCTTCTCGTGGTCCGGCGCCACGCCGTAGCGGACCAGTCCGTACGGGCACGGCAGCCGGTCCAGGACGTCGACGAGCACCCCGGAGTCGTGCTCGACGAGGCTCTGGGCGGTGTAGACCCCGCTCGGCCCGGAGCCGACGACGGCGACACGCAGCACGGCGGAACCCCTTTTCTCGAGGGGCCCGGGGCCCCGAGGAAGCAGAGGAGATCGCTCTTGCGTCCAGCATCGCACCACCGGTGCCCCGTCGGCAGGGCGCCGCGCGGCACGCGCGCGTGCGTACCGGTTTCCTATGGGATGCGATCAGCTGATCATCGCCTGCATCCGGGTGATCTCGCTCGTCTGCTCGGCGACCACGTCGTCGGCCATCTCCCCGATCCGGCCGTTGTTGCCCTCCGCCTTGACCTCGACGGCCATGGTGATCGCCCCCTCGTGATGGCTGATCATCAGGGAGAGGAAGAGCTGGTCGAACGCCTTCCCCCGGGCCGCGCGCAACTTCTCCAGCTGTGCCTCGGTCGCCATCCCGGGCATCGAGGCGTGCTCGTGGCCGCGAGCCCCACTGCCACCGCCCGCGTCGTCCTCGGCTCCGTTGGTTTTGAGCCAGCTCTTCATGACCTCGATCTCGGGTCGCTGCGCGGCGGCGATCCGCGCGGCGAGTCGGCGCACACTGCCCGACTCCGCGTGATCCGGAACGAGTTCGGTCATCTCCAGCGCCTGGGCGTGATGCTCGATCATCCGGCGCGCGTACGCGCGGTCCGCCGCGTTCGGCGTGTCGTCGTCCACACGCCGGCCTGCGGCTTCCTGGGCGGACAGGGTGCGGTTCGCCTCGCCGGGGCCGCCGGGGACGAGCACCGAGGGCCCGCTCCCGGGGTCCGGCGTGGCGTCCGGACCGGAGTCGCAGGACGTGATCCCGAGGGCGGTCAGCGCGACGAGCGAGAGCGTGGTGATGGCGGCGCGTGACGCACGGCGTAAGAACACAACGACCTCCTGTAAAAGGCGAGTTGAGGGCGTCTCGTGATTACTTGAGGTGTGTCGGACGCGATGCCCCCTGTTGATCTGTGCATGACCAAGACGATACTTCGGAGGACCGTGAGCCGCTCCCCCATGAGCGGCGATTAGGGAGGACACAGTGACCCTGTTGAACCACCCCCGAACGCGGCACAGATCCCTGGGAGTCGTCGCCGCGGCGGCGGGACTCCTGGCCGCCCTGCTCAGCGCGGGCCCCGCGGGGGCGACGGTGGACGACGAGTTACCCGGGCAGGACGAGATCGTCCACTCCGCCAACGTCGAACACCTCGCCAACATCCCCAAGGACGCCCTCCCCGGCACCAATTCCGACCTGGCCTTCCAGGGCAAGTACGCCTTCGCCGGCAACTACGACGGCTTCCGCATCTTCGACATCAGCAACCCGAGGGCACCGCGGACGGTCTCCCAGGTGCTCTGCCCCGGATCGCAGAACGACGTCTCCGTCTCCGGCGACCTGCTGTTCCTGTCCACCGACTCCTCGCGCAGCGACAGCAGTTGCAACAGCACCTCGCAGCCGGCCACCGAGAAGTCCTCATGGGAGGGCATGAAGGTCTTCGACATCAGCGACAAGGCCAACCCGAAGTACGTCGCCGCCGTCGAGACCGCCTGCGGCTCGCACACCCACACCCTGGTGCCCGAGCGCAAGAACGTCTACATCTACGTCTCCTCGTACGCGCCCAATGCCGCCTACCCCGACTGCCAACCGCCGCACGACGGCATCTCGGTCATCAAGGTGCCGCGCAAGGCGCCCGAGAAGGCCGCGGTGGTCGGCTTCCCCGTGCTCTTCCCGGGCGAGGGTCCCGACGGCGGCGGCAACCCGGGTGGGCCCACCAACCCCGGTGTCTCCAAGACCACCGGCTGCCACGACATCACGGTCCTGCCCTCGAAGGACCTCGCCGCGGGCGCCTGCATTGGCGACGGCATCCTGTTCTCCCTCAAGGACCCCGAGCACCCGAAGGTCATCGACCAGGTGCAGGACAACGTCAACTTCTCGTTCTGGCACTCGGCGACCTTCAACCAGGACGCCGACAAAGTCGTGTTCACGGACGAGCTCGGCGGCGGCGGTGCGGCGACCTGCAACGAGGCGACGGGCCCGAACCGGGGCGCCGACGGCATCTACGACATCGTCGGCCGGGGCGACCACCGCAAGCTCGTCTTCCGCAGCTACTACAAGATCCCCCGCCATCAGGCGGACACCGAGAACTGCGTGGCCCACAACGCCTCGCTGATCCCGGTCAAGGGCAGGGACATCGCCGTGCAGGCCTGGTACCAGGGCGGTGTCTCCGTCTGGGACTTCACCGACTCCACCAGCCCGAAGGAGATCGCCTACTTCGAGCGGGGCCCGCTGTCCACCGAGCGGCTCACGGGCGGCGGCTCGTGGTCGGCGTACTACTACAACGGCTACGTCTACTCCAACGACATGGTCAAGGGTTTCGACGTGCTGAAGATCCGTGACCGTCGTACGGACCCCGCGAAGAAGGTCCGGCTGCGCGAGCTCAATGTCCAGACCCAGCCGGACTACTTCGACTGACTCTCCGGTTCACGGCCCGTCGCGAAGAAGCGCGACAGATCCCTCTCGCACGCCTCGCCGGAGACCACCGCGGTCTCCGGCGGGGCGCCGAGCTCCTGGTCGAGGCGGTAGCGCGCGAACAGCTCGGCGCGCAGGGTCGTGATCGGCATGGGCGCGTTCGGCAGCACCATCGCGAAGACGGAGCCCATGAGCAGGCTGCGCAGCATCGGATAGTCGCGGTCGACGTCCTGTGAACCGTGCCGTGCGACGGTGTCCCGCAGCAGCACGGCGAGGCGCTGCTGCTCCGGGCACTGCACGAACCCCTCGGCCTGCAGCAGCCCCGCCATGTGCTGGCGCATCAGCACCGTCCGGTCCCGGGCAAGGCCCAGGATCGCGTCGATGGTCCTGGCCATCCGCTCCCGGCCGTCCTCGGTGCGCGGCTCCCGCTCCAGCGCCTCCTCCAGCGTGCGGTGCATCAGCCGGTGCACGGCCGACTGGACGAGCTGGCGCTTGCCGGGAAAGTAGTACGACACCAGTCCGCGCGCCGAGCCCGCCCGGTCCGCGATGTCACCGAGCGTGGTCGCGTCGTAGCCGCGCTCGCTGACCAGTTCGACGGCAGCCTGGAGGAGCCGCTCGCGGGAACGCCGTCGCAATTCTTCATTGACCGAGGCGCTGCGCGGGGACATCCTGTAACTCCTGCGTTGACTGGCTGCCAGCCAACTATACTCAGTGCGTCCCGGTCCACCCCCCTGTGCGGGGTGCCCGGGTTGCCGTCCGTCCTGGGCGACGCGGGGGATCGTCCAGGACGGTCGGACCTACCCTCCGGCAGGTCGTCCGACCAGGTCCAGCACCGGCCGCAGCCCGTCCGGCCGCTGTGCGACCGGCAGATGGTCCACGAAGTGCACTCCACACCCCAGGGCCGCCGCGCCCCCGTCCGCCCGCCGGTCGTCGCCGACCATGAGCACCTCCCGCGGATCGACGTCGAGCGCCGTGCACGCGACCGCGAACAGGCGCGCGTCCGGCTTGCGGATGCCGTGCTCGTACGACAGCACGTACGTGTCGACGTAGGCGTCCAGGCCGTGCTCGCGGAAGACCGGGCGCAGGTCCCAGCCGATGTTGCTGACCACGCCGACGCCGACCCCGCGCTCGCGCAGCGTGCGCAGCACGTCCACGGCGTCGGGGTACGGGGACCAGGCGTTCGGCCTCATGTGGCGGTCGTAGAGCGTGTCGTGCAATCCGGGGTGGGGCAGCGGTACTTGCCGGGAGAGGCCCGTGTACGCGGCGCGGTGCAGCTCCGCGCTCTGGTCCCGGATCTCCCAGAGACCGGCGAGGTCCGCGGGCAGCCGCACCGGGTTCGCCCCGCCCGGCAGCGCGCCCGCGAGCTCCAGCGCCCGCGCCGTCTCGGCCAACTCCCCGTCGGGGAGCACGATCGCCGCCTCGGTCAGCGTGGCACGCAGCCAGGACTCGGTGGACTCGACGCGGAAGAGGGTTCCGGAGAAGTCGAACAACACGGCGGTCATGGGGTGATCCTAAGGGCTGTCCCGTAATCCCTGGTGGATCAGCGTGCGGCGTCAGATGCGGTGCATCGCAAGGCGGAGGGACGTCCGCATACTGGATGTATGCGGACGTCCCGACAACGCGGCGAGGTGCCGTAGCTGTCGTCGCACGCCCGCCAGGGATTACGGGACAGCCCTTAGGGAGTCCCGTCCCGCCGCGCAGGGAGACGCCGCCACGCAACACCGCCGACGACGGGGGCGCTACGCGTCGGTGTTCGGCGGGCGCCAGCGGGTGTGGGCCACCACCGCCGCGGCCACCAGCATCGCCCCCAGCAGCCAGCCGCCCACGACGTCCGAGGGCCAGTGCACGCCCAGCCACACGCGGGTCAGGCCCACGCCGATCACGGAGACGATCGCCACGGCCAGGGCCGTACGCCACAGGGCGCGGGCGGCGCCGTGGCGGTGGAGCAGCCAGACGAGGAGGCCGCACACCACCGTGGCGGTCAGGGCGTGTCCCGAGGGGTAGGCCGCGTAGTGGGCGGTGTCGACGGGGTCGGGCCAGACCGGGCGCGGGCGGTCGACGGCGGCCTTGAGCCCCTGCTGGATCAGCGTGCCCAGCGCGGCCGTGGCCAGCAGCCACACGGCCGTCCACCAGTCTCGTCGGCGCCACATCAGCCACACCGCGACGACCGCGACGAGAACACGCATCGTCACCGGATCCCAGACCCAGTCGGTCAGGATGCGGAACGCCCGGGTGGTGTCCGGATCGTCGACCGCCCAGCGGTGGGTCGTGCGGGAGATGTCGCCGTCGGTGGAGATCAGGGGGTGCCACTTGGCCGCGACCAGGATGAGCAGCAGTACCGAGCAGACCGCCAGCACGATCGCCGAGCGGGCGGCGGTGCGGGGGACGGGCGGGCGGGGCGGGGAGTCGACGGTCGGGGAGTGCATGCTTCGATCCTCGCCGAACCGGGGGCCGAGAGGCCAACTCCGGGTCGCGACGGTTTCAGGGGCCCCCGCACTCCCACCCCTCAGCCCAGCTCCCTCTCCAGGTCTCTCAGCCCAGCGCCCTCAGCCCCGGCACGAACGCGACCAGCACCGGGACCACCGGCACCAGCGCCGCGGCCGCCGTCAGCCGCAGCCGCCGGGCGGCGGTGAGCCGGTCCGGGGCGGCGAGCAGCCGGTTCACCCGCTGCGGGACGTGGGCGTGCGGGGCGGGGCTCGGCCCGAACACGCCCCGGCCCTCGTTCAGTTCCACCAGCGCCAACGCGGTCGTCACCCGGCCGAAGCGACGGGAGGCCATGTCGTCGGCGGCGAGTTCGACCAGGCGGTGCATCTCGTCACGGAACGCGGCGAACACCGGAACCTGCGGGAAACCGGTGGCCAGGGCGGCCGAGCAGTGCAGCAGCCAGTCGTGCCGGGCCTGTGCGTGCCCCTGCTCGTGGGCGACGACGGCGTCCAGCTGACGGCCCTTCAGGCGGCGCAACGCGGCCGTGGTGACCACGAGTCGGGGTGTCGCACCGGACAGCCACCAGGCGTCCGGCCGCTCGCCCTCCAACACGACCAGCCGACCGGTCCCGGGCTCCTCGCCCGGCAACAGCGGGGCACGCAGCAGAACTGCGTCCCGTTGCTGCCGACGCCGGGCCCGGGCCCGCACGATCTCGCGGAGCAGCATCACCGCGGTCCAGACGCCACCGCAGGCGAGGGCCACGGCGGTGGCCGCCGCCCAAGGGCCGGTCGCGCCGAACGCGTAGGCCTCCACGACCCCTTGCGGCGCGGGGGCGAACACATGGCCGCGCACCGCCTGCCAGGCCGCCGCCGCGCTCAGCGTCATCGACAGCGCGCAGCACAGCAGAACCGCCGCCACCACGCACTGCCAGACCCACAGCGCCACCACCGGTTCACGGTCCGGCCAGTCGGCCCGGGCGAGCAGGCGGGGGGCGACGACGGCGGTCAGGGCGCCGAGCATCAGCAGGAGCGCGGGGACCATCATGGTCAGCACCTTATGAGCGGCGGCCTACGGGCGGGTACGGCTACTCGCGGCAAGTGACGCAGGCCACGTTTCCCGCCGGAGTCGCGGCGCCGCAGGGTCCGCCGCTACAGCGTCAACAGCATCGCCAGCATCCCGATCCCCATCGACAGCCGGCACGCCCGCGCCAGCTCCGGCCGGTCGCCCCAGCCTGCCGCCGCGACGCCCGCGGCCACGGCCGCCACGGGCAGCAGCCGGACGCCGGAGACCAGGACGTACCCGGCGAAGTACAGCAGCAACACGCCGGTCAGCAGCGGCACTCCGGCGCCGCCGTGTCCGTGGTCGTGCCCCGACACGGGGGAGCCCGCCATCACGACCGCCATGTAGACCATGGCCGCCGCTCCCACCAGGTGATGCAGATGGTGGGGACCCGTCCGCGCGGCCCACACGGCGCGCAGCGCGGCGCCGCCGAAGACGGCCGCGTAGACCGGCCAGGTCCACGACGGAGGCGTGAACGCCGTCCCGGGCACGGACATCACGGCCATGCCGAAGCCCATCAGCGCCTCGCCGCCCGCGGCCCGGCGCTGCTCCTCGACCCTGCTGCGCATCCGCAGCAGGCAGTAGACGCCGGTCGCCCCGCACAGCGCGACCAGCAGCCAGCCGGGCCAAGCCGGTCCGGGCACGCGCACCTCCCCGCTCGACGGTCGGTCACCGAAGGCGATGCCCGCGTCACGCGGCGCGCACCCCAGCGCATGGGTGTATGCGGGGAGCGTCGGGCGGAGCACGGCGGGCGGGAGGGGGCGGCACCGGCTCGCGCGCGCCGCTCGCAAATATTTTATGAGTAAAACACCTGCTAACATGATGTCCCATGAGCAGTGCACCCTCCCGACGTCTCCCGCTCGCCGGCGTGCTGCGCCTCGGCCGCCCCTCCGACATCTGGTTCAAGCCGGCCCTGAGCGTCGTCGCCGCGGTCGCCCCGGCGAACCTGATCCTGCTGGCGCTCGGGCGGCTCGACCTGGCGATGTACACGATGGCCGGGTCCCTGTGCGCGCTGTACGCCCACAACCGCCCCTACGCCGCCCGGGCCCGCGCCCTGGCGTGGGTGGTGCTCGGCATGACCGCGGGACTCGCCGTCGCCCTGGTCGCGGCCGCGCTCACCACGAACGCCGTCCTGCTCGTCACCGTCGGCGCGCTCCTGGCCGCCGCGCAGAAGACGCTGTGCGACGCCACCCGCGTCGGGCCGCCCGGCAACGTGGTCCTGACCTTCGTCACCTCCGCCGCGCTGTTCGCCCCGCAGACCCTCGACCAGGTCCCGGCCCACGTGGGTCTGGCGCTCGCGACCGGTGTCTGGGCCTGGCTCATCGGCATGGCTCCCGGGCTCCTGCGCCCGCACGGCCCCGAGCGCCGCGCCACCGCGCACGCCCTGCACACGACCGCCGCGTACGCGCAGGCGTGCGGCACCGGTGAGGGCGACGGCCACGACAGGGCCCGCGCCGCCGCGGCCGCCGCGGTGCAGGCCGCCTGGCAGTCGCTGCTGTCGACCGGCGCGCACACCGCCACCCGCCGCGCCCTCGAACGCCTCGTCGTCCGGGCCGAGGTCGCGCTCGCCGCGCCCGCGGACTCGGACCCGGCGCGGTTGCGCGCGTGGGCGGGCGAGCTGCGGGGCACCGGCCGCGTCCCGAGGGTGGAGGAGGTGGCGGGGGAGGCGGACGAACTCCTCGGAGTGGACGCCGAACTCGCGGGCCCGGCCCGTCCGTCGTGGAGCCGGCTCGGCCCGCTCACCCCGATCGCCCTGCGCACCGCCCTCGGCTGTGCCCTCGCGGGATACGCCTCCCTCGCGCTCGGCGTCGGCCGCCCCTACTGGGCGCTGGTCACCGCGGCCTCCCTCTACCAGGCCAACCTGGCCCTGACCTGGAGCCGAGCCGTCCAGCGGGTCGTCGGCAACCTCGTCGGAGTCCTCGTCTTCGCCGCCGTGGTCCCGCTCGCCCACCTCCACCAGGCGGCGCTCGTCCTGTGCTGCCTCGCCTTCAACTTCGGTGCCGAGGCCCTGATCAGCCGCAACTACTGGCTCGGCAGCGTCTGCGTGACCCCCATGGCGCTGCTCGTCACCGAGTTCGCCCGGATCCAGGACTCCGGGCAGCTGATCACCGACCGGCTCGTGGACACCCTCGTCGGCGCCCTGGTCGGCTTCGTCGCCGCCGTCGCCGTCACCAACCGGCGTGCGGGTGACCGCCTCGAACAGGCGCTGACCGCGGTGGAGCGGGCCCGCGAGCACGCCGCCCGGCTGCTGGCGGAACGGCAGCCCGCGCCCGCCGCCCTGGACTCCGCCCGCCGCGCCCTCACCGCCGCACTCGTCGACCTGCGCGCCACCGCTGACGCCGCCTCGGGGGAGTGGTGGCAGCGTGCCCTGCCCCAGGAGGGGGTCGTGGCGGCCGAGCGCTCCGCACACCGTACGCTCGCCGCGACGGTACGCCGCCAGGGACTGCTCCCGGACCGGCGGACGAACACGACGACGGAGGGTGTACGGCCATGACGGCACCGAAGGCGGACACGACGACCGGACACGACACCGTCGCCGCCGTCGTCCGGCAGTGGCAGACCGTCCACCCCGGCCTCGACACCGGGCCCATGGAGATCATCGGCCGCGTCAACCGCTGCGCCGCCCTGCTCCAGCAGGCCGAGGACGCCCCGCTGCGCCGGGCCGGCCTCACCCGCCCCGAGTTCGACCTGCTCGGCGCGCTGCGGCGCACCGGGCACGAGCTGACGCCCGGCGAACTGGCCCGCGAGACCTTCTCCTCCGGGGCCGCCGTCACCAAGCGCCTCAAGCAGCTCACCGAGCGCGGACTGGTGGAGCGCCGCGGCGACTCCCGCGACCGCCGCGTCGCCCACGTGCGCCTCACCGACGCCGGACGGGACCTCGTCGACGCGATCCTGCCCGAGCAACTCGCCTACGAGACCGCCGTACTGTCCGGCCTCGACCCGGAGCGACAGCACGAGCTGGCCGGACTGCTCGGCGCCCTGCTCGGGCAGCTGGAGGGCCGCCTGGGCGGACTCCGCGTCTGAGGGGTCCTTGCACTGTGCCCGCGCGGGTCGGGCGCTCATGGTGCAAGGCCCCCTGAGACCTCCGTACACGAGACGGCGAGACGGTCTGTCAGCCCTCGTCGCCGGACCGGTACACGCCGAACACCGCGCCCTGGGGGTCCCGCAGGACCGCGATCCTGCGACCGCCGGGCATGGTGGTGGGCTCCATGAGGGCGGCGCCGCCCGCCGCCGTCGTGGTCGCCGCCGAGGCGTCCACGTCCTCCGCCGCGAAGTACGGCAGCCAGTGCGGCGGCACCTCGGGCGGGGACTTGTCGTCCATCGTGATCATTCCGCCGAAGTCGGCGCCCGCCACGCCCCACTGCGTGTAGTGCTCCGAGGCGTTCACGGTCCAGCCGAACACCGTCGTGTAGAAGTCCCGCGACCGCGCGGGGTCACGCGTCATGAGTTCCACCCAGCCCAGCGAGCCCGGCGCGTTGAGCAGCCCGGCACCGCGGAACGTGCGGGCCTGCCACAGCTGGAAGGCGGCGCCGCCCGGATCGAGGGCGACGGCGAAGCGCCCCACGTCGAACACGTCCATCGGGCCGACCAGGGCCTTTCCGCCGGCCTCCACGACCAGCCGCACGGCGGCGTCCGCGTCGGCCACGGCGAACGACACGTTCCAGGCCACGGGCTGGGACTCCTGGTACAGCGGCGTGAGCGCGGCGACGGCCGCGTCCCCGAGGTGCGCGATCGTGTAGCCGCCCGCCTCCTGCCGCGGGTCCCGTTCGAGGCGCCAGCCGAACAGCTCGGCGTAGAAGCGCCCCGCCGCCTCCAGATCCGTGGTCCCCAACTCGGTCCAGCAGGGCCCACCGGTCACCGGCTCGTCGAGCTTCATGGCACTCCTTCGCACAGGGGGCCCCTCCAGGAAACCCCCTCGCGCGCGGTGCCGCCACCGACGTACCCTCGGCCCCGTACCGCATCGCGTGGCGGCCTCCTGACACCGTTTCCTCGACCGGAGGTCCCGCATGCCCGAGGTGCGCCCGTTCCGCCGCGACGACCGCGACCAGCTCACCGAACTGGTCAACCTGCACGTCGCCGCGGTCGTCCCCGGCGTCTCCGTCTCGGTGAACACCGTGCTCAGCGACCTGGAGCGGCAGCCCGACGAGTTCATCGTCGACCCGTGGGTCAGCGAGCGGGCGACGCTCGTCGCCGAACAGCGCGGCCAAGTCGTCGCGGCGGCCCACCTGCTCCGCTACCGGGCCGACGGCGACGTGGGCGCGAACTTTCGGGACGCGGGCGCCGTCGACTGGTTCGTGTACCGGCCTCCGGCATCCTTCTGGCCGGACTCCGAACAGGCCGCCGACCTGCTGATGAGCGCCTGCCTGGCCCGGCTCGCCCGCTGGCGGGTGCGCGTCCGGTACGCCGACGGGGCGCTGCCGGCGCCCGGCGTGTACGGGCTGCCCCGGCCGTGGCCGCACATCCGCGCCCTCTACGAACGTGCCGGTTTCCGGCACACCGGAGACACCGAGGTGCTGCTGATCGCCCGGGTCGCCGATCTGCCGGTGCCGGAGCCCCGGCCGGGTGTCACCGTGGAGCGCACGCTCGGGGAGTGCGGCACGCGCTTCACCGCGTACCACGGCGGCCGGGCCGTCGGCTTCGTCGAGGTCGACACGGCCCTGGCCCGTCCGGAACGCCGGACCCGCGCCGACGGTCTCGCCGACCTCGGCAACCTCCACGTCGATCCCGCCCACCCTGGCCGGGACTGGGAGCGCCACCTGCTCTCCCACGCCGCCGACTGGCTCCGTCTGTGCGCCGCGGACCGCCTCCTGGCCTACGAGTCCGCAGCCGACGTCCCGGCGATCGACCGGCTGACGGGTGTGGGCTTCCGGGAGCTGACCCGGACGGACCGGGGGTGGGAGCACCGGTCGGGGTGAGGTGGTCGGTGTCAGATTCCCGGCCGGTACCGCAACGGATGGTCGGCCGGGACCTCCACCAGTACGATGCGCGTTCCGTCCGGGTCCGCGATCCACATCTCGATCAGCCCCCACGGCTCCTTCACCGGCGGCCGGACGATCTCGACCCCCTTGGCCCGCAGCTCGTCGTGCGCCGCGTCCGCGTCCGCGACCTGGAGCCACAGCCGGACCGCGGGGGACGGCGGGGTCTCCGAGCGGCCGGAGACCTCGAGGAAGCCTCCGCCGAGGAAGTAGACGGTGCCCCGATCCGTTCCCGTCCCGAACTCGCGGTGGACGGCGAGGCCCAACTGCTCGCCGTAGAACACACGGGACCGCTCGGGGTCGGTGGGGCGGATCAAGGTCCGGCTGCTCAGTACGTGCACCATGCACCCGGAGCGTAGTGGCGGCGCTACCCTCATCGGTGCCAGGGACGTGCCCGAGACGTGCCCGAGAACCGGAGATTCGCCCATGGGGACTGCTGAGACCGCTGAGAGCGCCGACACCGCCGACGCCGGACTGACGTTCCGGGACGCCACCGACGCGGACGTGGACGCGCTGGTCGCGTTGATCGAGTCGGCGTACCGGGGCGACACCAGCCGGGCGGGATGGACGACCGAGGCGGACATCCTGGACGGGCAGCGGACGGACCCCGAAGGGGTGCTGGCCGTCGTCAAGTCGCCCGACAGCCGGCTCCTGACGGTCGAGCGGGAGGGCAGGGTCATCGCCTGCTGCCAGCTCGAACACCGCGGAACCCACGCCTACTTCGGCATGTTCGCGGTCAGCCCCACCCTCCAGGGCGCCGGCCTCGGCAAGGTGATCATCGCGGAGGCGGAACGGCAGGCCCGCGAGAGCTGGGGCGTCACGGAGATGCACATGACCGTGATCTCGGTGCGCGACGACCTCATCGCCTGGTACGAGCGGCGCGGTTACCGCCGTACGGGACGGATGACCCCGTTCCCGTACGGCGACGAGCGCTTCGGCATTCCGCAGCGCGACGACCTGGAGTTCGAGCTGCTGGTCAAGGAATTCGGGTGAGCGTCACGCGGTGAAGCGGCCGGTGCGCTTGATCTCCGGGTAGTCGGTCGTCGCGCCGTCCAGCTCCAGGGCCCGTACGAGCCGCAGGTGGTCCTGCGTGTTCACCACCCACCCGATGATCCTCAGGTCCGCCTTGCGTGCCTTCTCGACGACCTCCAGGGTGAGCCGGCGGATGTTGAGGCAGACGGTCGCGGCGCCGACCGCCACGGCCCGGTCCACGATGTCGGTGCCGAAACGGCTGCCGATGAGTGCCGTGCGCACCCCGGGCACCAGGCGGGCGATCTCGGCGATCGCCTCGTCGTGGAACGAGGACACCTCGACGCGGCCGACCAGATCCCGCCCGATCATGACCTCCGCCAGCGCCCGGGCCGCCTGCACGTCCTTGATCTCGGCCTGCAGCGGCGCCCGCACCGCGTCCAGCACCTCCTCGAAGACCGGTACGTGCTCGCCGTGCCCCGCGTCCAGGGCGCGCAGCTCGGAGAGGGTCTTCTCGGCGATCGGCCCCGTGCCGTCGGTCGTGCGGTCCACCTCTGTGTCGTGCATGACGACGAGGGCGCCGTCCTTGCTCAGGTGCAGATCCAGTTCGATGGCGTCGAGGCCGGCCTGCTGGGCGGCGACGAACGAACGGAGGGTGTTCTCGGGCTCGACACCCATGACTCCGCGATGACCGATGGTAAGGAGATTCAAGGTTCGACTCGCTTTCCGTCGACGGCGGCTCGGCGCGCGCGGGGACCGGGCCGGAGCGGACGGCACCGTTCGCGCGACAGAGCCGCAGCCTAACGGCCGCGCCCCGCGATGGACCCGTGCCTGCGTGGGGCATCCGTGTGGCACCCGGAACGATCCTGGCCGGTACCTGTCGTAGCCGTCACCCCGGGGTGGGCGAGTCCCTGCCGCGTTGACCGATAGCGGAAGGACCTGCCGTTGCGATGGCGGGCAGGAAAAAATGCGGTGAAGATAGGGGAAGGGCAGGATAATTTCCCGGACTCTTCCTTGCTGGGAGGAACGTCGTATGTATACGGTGTCCTGACGCTAGGTTCTCCTGTGGAGGATGGGACATGACGGAAATTCTTGTGCAGGTGGGTTCGGAGGGACAGGTTCCTCCCGTGGCCAGGGTCGTTGAGCACCCTGCGTGGCCCGTGCTCAAGGATGCCGTGGAGCAGATCCGGCCATGGCAGTCGAAGGACGGGTCGATCGACTTCGAGGCCGAGGGCGCCCCCGACCCGGCGGACGCCGAGCTCGCCGTCCGGCGTGTCGTGCACGCCGTCGAGGAGCTGTCCCCGCTGCTCCCGCACGACGCCGAGTACCACGCGGCGCTCGTGAAGGACCTGCACCGCTGGGCCGACGGCGGCTTCCGGGTGCCCGACTTCCTCGACTCCCTGCTGGCCTTCCAGCCCGCCGCGGACCGCCGGGACGGCCTCCAGCACCTGGTCGTCTTCCCGATGTACACGCAGAACGGCAACCCCGACCGCAACCTCGAGGCGGTCGTGCTGCGCATGGTCTGGCCGGACTGGCTGGCCGAGCTGGAGCGCACCCGCTTCGACAACCCGCTGTTCTGCGGCATCACGTTCGAGGACTTCACGGCCGGCTACGACACCAACTCGGCCGTCCTGTTCCCCGAGACCATCGCCGTGCGCGAGGCCCCCGAACGCTTCAGCTGGGGCGGTATCTTCTGCGACCGCGAGGCCGCCCGCTTCCGCCGCGTCACCGACGCCGCCGTCGACATCCTGGGCATGGAGCTGCCCGAGGACATCGCCGCCATGGTCCACGACCAGAAGCGCTGCGAGGAGGCCTTCGTCCTGTGGGACATGGTCCACGACCGCACCCACAGCCACGGCGACCTGCCGTTCGACCCGTTCATGATCAAGCAGCGCCAGCCGTTCTGGATGTACGGCCTGGAGGAGCTGCGCTGTGACCTCACCGCCTTCAAGGAGGCCGTGAAGCTGGAGGCGGACGGCGTCCCGCAGGCCCGTGACGTGCAGTACGCGGTGCTCTTCGACCGCATGTTCCGCTTCCCGGTCACCGGCGAGCGGGTGCGCAACTACGACGGCCTCGGCGGCCAGCTCCTCTTCGCGTACCTGCACAAGCACGACGTCGTGCGCTGGACCGACAACAAGCTGTTCATCGACTGGCAGCGCGCCCCGCAGGTCACCAACGAGCTGTGCGCCGAGATCGAGAAGCTCTACCGCGACGGCATCGACCGCCCCAAGCTCGTCCACTGGTTCGCCGGGTACGAGCTCGTCGCCACCTACCTCGCCCCACACCCCGGCTCCACGTGGGCCAAGGGCCCGGACGCCCTGGACCTGAGCCGGCCGCCGCGCAAGCTCGTCGATGACGTGCTTCCGGACGAGTTTCCGCTGAGCATGTTCTATGAGGCACTGTCCAAGAAGCTGAAGAACGTGATCGCCTCCACCAAGGGCATCACCGCGGACAGCGCCGAAGCGGTCGCCGCGTGAGCGACCCTGCACACGACACTGCTCAGGAGGCGAGGAACATGGTGGGGAACGGGGCTCTCAGCGGTGCGGTGATCGCGGTGGCGGGCGCGGGCGGACCGGCGGGCCGGGCCGCGCTGCTGCGCCTGGCCGAGGCCGGGGCGACCGTCGTCGGGGCGGACAACGACCCCGAGCGGCTCGCGGAGGCCGTGGACGCGGCCCGCTACGCCTCCGGCGGCGCCAGCGTCACGGGCGAGCCGGTCGACCTGCTCGACCTGCAGTCCACCCGCGAGTGGGCCGCACACATCGAGAAGGACTACGGCCGTGTCGACGGTCTCGTCCACCTCGTCGGCGGTTGGCGCGGCAGCGAGACGTTCATCAAGACCAGCCTGGACGACTGGGACTTCCTCGAACTGCTGTTGATCCGCACCGTCCAGCACACGTCGCTGGCCTTCTACGACGCGCTCCAGCAGAGCGACCGCGGGCGGTACGTGCTGATCAGCGCCGCCGGCGCGACGAATCCGACCGCGGGCAACGCCTCGTACGCCGCCGCCAAGGCCGCCGCCGAGGCGTGGACGCTGGCGCTGGCCGACGCCTTCCGCAAGGCCGGGGGCGCCGGGGGGCCGACGTCCGCGGCTGCCATCCTGGTGGTGAAGGCGCTGGTGCACGACGCGATGCGCGCGGAGCGCCCCAACGCGAAGTTCGCGGGCTTCACGGACGTCAACGACCTGGCCGAGGCCATCGCCGAGGTCTGGGAGAAGCCCGCCGCCGAAGTGAACGGAAACCGTCTGTGGCTGACCGAGAAGCCGTGAACCCCCCGAAGACCGACGCGCGTCGTCATCACGACCCGGAGGTCCGCGGTTTCGCCAGTGACAACTACGCCGGGGTCCACCCGGAGGTGCTCGCCGCCCTGGCCCTGGCCAACGGCGGGCACCAGGTCGCGTACGGCGAGGACGACTACACCGAGAACCTCCAGCGGATCATCCGCAGCCACTTCGGATCCACGGCGGAGGCGTTCCCGGTCTTCAACGGCACCGGCGCCAACGTCGTCGCGCTCCAGGCCGTCACCGACCGCTGGGGCGCGGTGATCTGCGCCGAGAGCGCACATGTCAACGTCGACGAGGGCGGCGCCCCGGAGCGCATGGGCGGCCTGAAGCTGCTCACCGTGCCCACACCCGACGGCAAGCTCACCCCCGAGCTGATCGACCGGCAGGCCTGGGGCTGGGAGGACGAGCACCGGGCGATGCCGCAGGTGGTCTCCATCACCCAGAGCACCGAGCTGGGCACCCTCTACACGCCCGAAGAGATCCGCGCCATCTGCGAGCACGCCCACGCGCACGGCATGAAGGTCCACCTCGACGGCTCCCGGATAGCCAACGCGGCGGCCTCGCTGAACGTCCCCATGCGGACGTTCACCAACGCCGTAGGGGTCGACATCCTCTCCCTGGGCGGGACGAAGAACGGCGCGCTGCTGGGCGAGGCCGTCGTCGTCATCAACCAGGACGCCGTCCGCCACATGAAGCACCTGCGCAAGCTGTCCATGCAGCTCGCCTCCAAGATGCGCTTCGTGTCGGTGCAGCTGGAGGCCCTGCTCGCCAAGGACCTCTGGCTGCGCAACGCCCGTCACTCCAACGAGATGGCCCAGCGGCTGGCCGAGGGCGTACGCGCGGTGCACGGCGTGGAGATCCTCTACCCGGTGCAGGCCAACGGTGTCTTCGCCCGCCTCCCGCACGACGTGAGCCTCCGCCTGCAGAAGCGGTTCCGGTTCTACTTCTGGGACGAGGCCGCCGGTGTCGTGCGCTGGATGTGCGCCTTCGACACGACGGAGGACGACGTGGACGCGTTCGTCGCGGCGCTCAAGGAGGAGATGGCCCGCTGACACCCGCCCCGAAGAGCATGCATAGATATGCGATCACCTGAAAAGTCATTGACTCCCGGGTGATCGCGTTTCTATGCTCTTCGGGCATGGAGCTGATCCAGCAAACCCCCGACCTTTCGGCCTACTTGGCCGCTGACGACGTCATCGACCACGGACATCCGTGCGTGCGGGCCACGGCCGCGCGCCTGGCGAAGGATGCCGAGGACTCGTATGCCTATGCGCGCCTGGCGTTCGAGTTCGTACGGGACGCCATCCCGCACTCCCAGGACGTCGGCGACCCGCGTGTCACCTGGCGCGCCTCCGACGTGCTGGAACAGGGCACCGGCATCTGCTATGCCAAGGCGCACGCGCTCGCCGCCCTGCTGCGGGCCGAGGACATCCCGACCGCGCTGTGCTACCAGAGGTTCGATGTGGTGCACGGCCTGGTCGCCGTGCGGTTCAACGGGGCCTGGCACCGGCAGGACCCGCGGGGCAACAAGCCGGGGGTGGACGCACAGTTCTCGCTGGAAGGGGAGCGGCTGGCCTTCCTCCCTGATCCGGAGTCCAATGAGATGGACTACCCAGTCCTGTACGCTGAACCTCACCCGGCCGTTCTGAGCGCCCTCAAGGCCGCCCCTGACCGGCCGTACCTCTGGCAGACCCTCCCCACCGCACTCTGAGGCAGACGATGACCCTCCCCCTGACCGTGTCCGACGAGGTGCGCGCCCTCGCCCCCGGCTTCACCCACGTCGCCGTCGAGGCGCACGGACTCGTCAACGGACCCAGCACCGACGCCGGTTCCGCGCTCCTCGACGACGCCGCCCGACGGCTCGCCGCACGCCTGGACGGGCGCGCCCCGCACGAGGACCCGCACATGGCCGCCTGGCGCCAGGCCTACACGGCGTTCGGCGCGAAGCCGTCCCGTACGCGCAACTCGGCCGAGGCGCTGGCCAAGCGGGCCCTGTCCGAGGGCGGGTTGCCCCGCATCAACCTCCTCGTCGACCTGTACAACGCCATCAGCGTGGCCCACCTGATCCCCGTCGGCGGCGAGGACATCGACCGCATTCAGGGCGGCATGCGACTCGTGCGCGCGGTCGGTGACGAGGACTTCGTGACCGTCGCCGGTGGCGAGGAGGTCGTCGAACACCCGGACGCGGGCGAGGTGGTGTGGTGCGACGAGGCGGGCGTGACCTGCCGGCGCTGGAACTGGCGGCAGGGCCCGCGCACCCGGCTCACCGAGGAGAGCGTCTCGGCCGTCTTCCTGCTGGAGGGCATGGCGCCGATGCCGGTCGCCGACCTCCGGGCGGCCGCCGGTGAACTCGCGGAACTGCTGGAGAAGTTCAGCCCCGGAGCGCGTATCGACGTCCGGGAACCCGCCTCCTGAGGCCTCCCGACCCCTGGGGTGAGGTGGGTCAGCGTGCCTCGGCCGCGCGGACCTGTTCCGGCGTCGGCGCCGTGCCACCCAGATGGGCCGGCATCCACCAGGTGTCGTTGGCGTCCTTGGGGCGCACCGGGTAGGCGCGCTGGGCGGCCTCCAGCAACTCCTGGACGCGCTCGCGCAACTGCCGGGTGATCACGCCCGCGTACTTGTCCTTGGAGGCCTCGACCGCCTCGCCGACCCGGATGGTGACCGGGGTGTGGCTGCGCTTGAAGTTGCGCGGGTGGCCCTTGGTCCACAGCCGCTGTGTGCCCCACACCGCCATGGGGATCAGCGGGACGCCCGCCTCCTGGGCCATCCGCGCGGCACCCGACTTGAAGCTCTTCAGCGTGAACGACTGCGAGATCGTGGCCTCCGGGAAGACCCCCACGATCTCGCCGGAGCGCAGCGAGTCCAACGCGTGCTGGTAGGCCGCCTCGCCCTGGTTGCGGTCCACGGGGATGTGCTTCATCCCGCGCATCAGCGGACCCGAGATCTTGTGCCGGAAGACGGACTCCTTCGCCATGAAGCGAACGAGACGTTTCTGCGGGAGCGCCGCCAGGCCGTTGAAGATGAAGTCCAGGTAGCTGATGTGATTGCTCACCAGCACGGCGCCGCCCGAGCGCGGGATGTTCTCCGATCCCCTGCAGTCGATCTTGAGGTCCCACGCCTTGAACAACGTGAGCGCGAGACCGACGACGGGGCGGTAGACGAGTTCTGCCATGGGCGGAGGTGGACCCTTCCTTCTCTCCGCCGGGGGAGGGGCTCCCGGCGAGAAAGTTACGCAGCCGTAGGTTTACGGCATCTCGCAGATCGTGCCCGAAGAACGGCCGGGTAGCCAGTCCTGGTGCCCGCGCGGCGCGAGATCCTCGTCACGTCGCCCCTTGATCCACCTCGGTGTTTGGGTCCCTCTTTACTCCGCGCGTACCGTTGCTCGCCGGACGAGCAGGTACATCTCGCACCCCAGGCAGTACCCGAACGCGGCATTGAGGAAAGCGGCCGCCAACGCCGCTCCGGTGGCGGCGAGTCCCAGCCACTCGGGCCCCACCGAGAAACCCACGAGGCCCACGCCCGCGAAGACGAGCCCCACCGCCTGCGCGAAGCGCGGCGGTTCGGGCGCCTCGAACTCGGTCGGCGGCCCGATCCGGGGACGCACCACCGTCTTGAAGAGCCGGCCGTACGGCGAACGGCCCACCCCACCTGCGGCGCCGAGCGCGAACGCCAGCGTCTGCCAGGCGAGGAGCCAGGCGCTCCCGGTGATCAGCACGACCGCGAGGACCACGGTCGTCACGGCCGCGCCGAAGCGCGGCCCCCTCGCATCGATGTCCATGGATCAAGCATCGCCTGGCTGAAACCGTTCGGGGAGTCGGGAATCTTTGCAGTCTCGTGAACGCTGACCGGATGATGACCGGACTCGTGGTGTGCGTGGCGGTGCTCGCGGCGGCGAGCGCCTTCGGAGTGCTGCATCGGCGACGGAGCGGGAGGGTGAAGGTGCGCGGGCGCGACGACGGAAAACGGCTGCAGGCAGCCGCGTGGGGCGGGCAACTCGGGGAGCGTGCCACACTCGTGCAGTTCTCCAGCGCCTTCTGCGCGCCCTGCCGGGCCACCCGGCGGATCCTCGGTGAGGTGGCCGGCCTCGTCCCGGGAGTCACGCACGTCGAGATCGACGCCGAGGCGCACCTCGACCTCGTCCGTGAACTCGAGATCCTCAAGACGCCCACCGTGCTGGTCCTCGACGCCCAGGGCCGGGTGGTGCGACGCGCCACCGGCCAGCCCCGCAAGGCCGACGTGATCGCGGCGCTGGGGGAGGCGGTGTGAGGCCCGCGACAGGCACGGTGAGGCATCTCCCAGATGACGGGACGAACTTGACTGCACGGGCCACGGGTCATCAGCCTGGCCGTATGCCTACGGAACTCCTTCTCCCCGGGCGGGGCCGCGGTCGCCAGGTGCCCTCCGTCCGCCGCGCGACCGAGTGCTGTCCGGGCTGCTGAGCAGCCACGGACCCCGACGCCTCCTCACGCAGAAGGACAACTCCATGACGGCCACGCCCGCCCTCGGAACCTTTCAGCTCGCCTCTCCCGACCTCCTGCGCTCCGCCTTCCGGCGGCACGCGGCCGGAGTCGCCGTGATCACCGCGCGCGGCGAGAACGGCCCCGTCGGCTTCACCGCCACCTCGCTCACCTCCGTCTCCGCCGAGCCCCCGGTGATCTCGTTCGGCATCAGCACGGGTGCCTCCAGCTGGCCGGCGATATCCGGGGCCGACCATGTCGGCGTGCACGTGCTCGGCGAGCACCAGCAGGAACTGGCCGCCACCTTCGCCCGGAGCGGCGCCGACCGATTCGGCGCGCCCACCGCCTGGACCGAGGGCCCCGAGGGTGTTCCGGTTCTCGACGACGTGCTCGCCTGGCTGGTGTGCCGGGTCGTCGCGCGGGTGCCCGCGGGGGACCATCGCGTCGTACTGGCGGAGGTCGTCCTCGGCGATCCCACGGGCGCGGGTCGTCCGCTTCTGTACCACCAGGGCCGGTTCACCGCTCTGCGGGATTGATCACGCGCCCGCTGTCCTGCGCGAACGTCGAGTTCCGGTTACGCTGCGTTGCAAAGGTCACAGTTCAAAGCGCTTGCTTAGCGGGAACCAGCTAGGTGTACTGGCGAGTAATATTTCGTTCGGAGCGCGGGTCGCCCCGACCGGGATCGGCCGCTTGTGGCGCCTATGCTGCCTGCAAGCAGGCAGCCGAAATTTAGACGATGCAGTAGGAGAGCCGGCGTGAGCTTGAGGATCGTTGTCACTGTGAAGTACGTGCCCGACGCCACTGGCGACCGGCACTTCGCCGATGACCTGACCGTCGACCGGGACGACGTGGACGGTCTGCTCTCCGAGCTCGACGAGTACGCGGTCGAGCAGGCGCTGCAGATCTCCGAGAACTCCGACGACGACGTGGAGATCACCGTCCTCACCGTGGGCCCCGAGGACGCCAAGGACGCGCTGCGCAAGGCGCTGTCCATGGGCGCCGACAAGGCGATCCACGTCGAGGACGACGACCTGCACGGTACCGACGCCATCGGCACCTCCCTGGTGCTCGCCAAGGCGATCGAGAAGGCCGGCTACGACCTGGTCGTCTCCGGCATGGCCTCCACCGACGGCACCATGGGCGTCCTGCCCGCACTGGTCGCCGAGCGCCTGGGCGTCCCGCAGGTCACCCTGCTCTCCGAGGTCTCCGTCGAGGACGGCACGGTCAAGGGCCGCCGTGACGGCGACGCCGCCTCCGAGCAGCTGGAGGCCTCCCTGCCGGCCGTCGTGTCCGTCACCGACCAGTCGGGTGAGGCGCGTTACCCGTCCTTCAAGGGCATCATGGCCGCCAAGAAGAAGCCGGTGGAGTCCTGGGACCTGTCCGACCTGGAGATCGACGCCGAGGAGGTCGGCCTCGACGGCGCCCGCACCAAGGTCGACACCGCGGCCGAGCGCCCGGCCCGCACCGCCGGCACGATCGTCAAGGACGAGGGCGAGGGCGGCAAGCAGCTCGCTGAGTTCCTCGCGGGCCAGAAGTTCATCTGAGCCCCCAGCTGACCGCCCCTCAAGTTTCGTACGCAGGAGAGCAATCCCATGGCTGAAGTCCTCGTCTACGTCGACCACGTGGACGGTGCCGTCCGCAAGCCCACCCTGGAGCTGCTGACGCTCGCCCGTCGCATCGGCGAGCCCGTCGCCGTCGCCCTCGGTGCCGGCGCGGGCAACACCGCCGCCGCCCTCGCCGAGCACGGCGCCGTGAAGGTGCTGACCCACGAGGCGTCCGAGTACGCCGACTACCTGGTCGTCCCGAAGGTGGACGCCCTGCAGGCCGCCTACGAGGCCGTCTCCCCGGCCGCGGTACTGGTCCCCTCCTCCGCGGAGGGCAAGGAGATCGCCGCCCGTCTCGCGCTGCGCATCGGCTCCGGCATCATCACCGACGCCGTCGACCTGGAGGCCGGCGACGAGGGCCCGGTGGCCACCCAGTCGGTGTTCGCCGCGTCCTTCACCACCAAGTCCCGCGTCATCAAGGGCACCCCGGTCATCACGGTCAAGCCCAACAGCGCCGCCGTGGAGGCCGCCCCGGCCGCCGGCGCGGTCGAGGCCCTGTCCGTGACCTTCGGCGCGCTCGCCACCGGTACCAAGGTCACCGGCCGCACCCCGCGTGAGTCGACCGGGCGTCCGGAGCTGACCGAGGCCGCGATCGTGGTGTCCGGCGGCCGCGGTGTCAACGGTGCCGAGAACTTCTCGATCATCGAGTCCCTCGCCGACTCCCTCGGTGCGGCCGTCGGTGCCTCGCGTGCCGCGGTGGACGCGGGCTGGTACCCGCACACCAACCAGGTCGGCCAGACCGGCAAGAGCGTCTCCCCGCAGCTGTACATCGCCTCCGGCATCTCCGGCGCGATCCAGCACCGCGCCGGCATGCAGACCTCCAAGACGATCGTGGCGATCAACAAGGACGCCGAGGCCCCGATCTTCGACCTGGTCGACTACGGCGTCGTCGGCGACCTCTTCGACGTCGTCCCCCAGCTCACCGACGAGATCAACACCCGCAAGGGCTGATCACCGCCAGGCTGCACGAGGCCCCCGTGACCGCGCCGGTCACGGGGGCCTCGTACATCCCGGCCTCGGTCATGTGGGATCTCACCCCAGGCTCAGCGACGCCCGCACCGGGAGGTGGTCGCTCGGGAACTGGCCGTCGCGGGAGCAGGTGTCGACCCACGCCCGATGTGCGGTCACCCCGCGCGTCGTCAGGATCCAGTCGATGCGGTGGCCGTCGGGTGTCAGAGGCTTGTACGCGTGGAACGTCCCGTACGCCGGGCCGCGCTCCTCGGCCGCGTCCCAGGTGTCGACGAGACCGGCGCCGAGCAGCGTGTCGTAGACCTGGTCCCCGTGGGCGGGGACGTTGAAGTCGCCGGTCACCACGACGGGCAGGGAGCGGTCGAACCCCTTGATCCGTTCGGCGATCAGCGCGGCACCGCGCCTGCGTGCGTACGCGCTCGCGTTGTCGAGGTGCGTGTTGAGGACGTAGAGCTGCTGTCCGTCGGCGCGCAGGTCGCGGAAGCGGACCCAGGTGACCATGCGGGCGTGGGCCCCGCCCCAGGTGTTGGAGCCGATGGCCTCCGGTGTGTCGGAGAGCCAGAAGTGGTCGTACTCGACAGGGGCGAGGCGGCGCGTGTCGAAGAAGACCGCCATGGACTCGTCGTGGCTGCCCCGGACGCGGCCGGTGCCGATCCAGTCGTAGTGCGGTCCGAGGTCGGAGGCGAGGTCCCGCAGCTGCTGGTAGACCCCCTCCTGGGTGCCGATGACGTGCGGGGCCGCCCGCCGCAACAGTGTCCGCATCACCGGGCGGCGGACCCTCCAGCTGTTGGGCTCGGAGGTGCTCGCGAAGCGGAGGTTGAACGTCATGACCTCCAGCGGTGTGTCCTCGTGCCGCGAGGCCGCCGCCCGTACCGATCCGACCAGGGGTAACGCGATCGCGGCCGCCGCCACGGTTCTCAGCCCGGCCCGCCGCGTCACTCTTGTGCTGTCCCGCATGTGTTCCCCCATGTGCTCCCCCTCCCCTCGCGAGTCAGGATGAGGGGTGGGGGCCGCTGTGCGAAAGAGGGCCTCGGGGCGGGAGTGGCGGTACGGCCCGTTCTCGCGATGGCCTCCGTCAGTCCGCTGCAGCGCCGGTTCCCATAAAATGCCCCGCCTGTTCGAATTCACGTACTCTTCTATTCCTTCACGGAATGCAATGCGTGCATTAGGGCGAGGAAATCCGACCTCACAGACCACACCCGGCTCAAAGTGAGGCAACGAAACCGCCGATTAACTAATGCGTAGCCATCGGGAATCGTTGTTTCTGGTGCACTCCTCGGCATTGCGGTTCACGCACAGCCTCTGGAGGGCCCATGTCCTTGTTCGCCAGGGCGTCCTGGCCGGGCGACCATCGCGACGAGATCGTCGCCGGAACGCTCGTCGCGGCGGTGGTCGTCGTCATCGGGTACGCCTCCGGCCTCGGCGCGCCGACCCCCACGACAGTCGACACCGCCGCACCTCCGGCTGCCGGGGCACCGTCCAGGTCGTCCGGCCCTGCCGACGGCTCGGGGTCCGGTGATTCCGGGGTGCCGGCCGGAGACACGGGCGCCGGTCCGGTGGGCGACTCCTGGACCGGGGGTGGTGACGCCGGGATCCCGATCACCGTCGAAACGCCGTCCGCTGCCGGGCATGAGGGCCACGGTACGGGCGGGGCAGGCACCGGACACGGTCCGACGCCCGCGCCTTCCGCCTCCGCGACGGACTCGGTTCCGCCCACCCCCTCGGACCAGTGCGACGAGGGCGAAGTGCGCCTCGTCCAGCCGTTGTTGAGCGGCACTCTCACCCAGGTGACCGGTCTGCTGGACGGCCTGACAGGAATCGCCGCGTCTGCGTCGCCGTCCCCTTCGCCCTCGTCGTCCCCCTCCCCGGACGGCCTGTGCGTCGGGGTGGCCGCCTCACCCTCGGTCCTGGCGGGGGTGCTTCCGTGACAAGCCGTCTCCTGCCCCGGCTCCTCACCGCCCTGACCGCTCTCGCCGTCGTGCTGCTCACCGCGCCCGCCGCGTCCGCGCACACCGAACTGGAGTCGTCCTCCCCGAAGGCGGGCTCCCGCCTCACCCGTACGCCCACCACCGTGCGGCTGGTCTTCAGTGAGCCCGTCGACCTCGCCGACGTCCATGTCACCGCCGACGACCGGCAGTTGCCCGTAGCCCGGGCCGTGCACGGCGACAGCAAGGGGAACGTTGTCGAGGTCGCCGTACCGAAGGCCGCAGTTCAAAGCCGCTTGACCCTTTCTTGGCATGTCCTTGACATGGAGGACGGTCATGCGACATCCGGCACCCTGTCCTTCCCGCTCGCCGCGAAGGGGAAGGCGAAGGCCCAGGCCGCCGGCGCGGCCGACTCCGACGACGTACCGGCCGCTGCGCAGGAGTCCGAGGCGGTGCGCACGGCCTGGGTGGCCACCCGATGGGCCGGCTACCTCGCCCTCGCCCTCTACGTCGGCGGAATCGCGTTCCTCGCGCTGCTCTGGCCCCAGGGCTCCCAGGACCGCCGTACCCGCCGCCTCCTCACGCTCTCCTGGACCGCGGGCCTCGCGGCGAGCCTCCTCGCCCCCGGCCTGCAGGGTGCGTACGGAACCATGGGCACCTTCGACGACGTACTCCGACCATCCACCTACACCGACCTGTTGAACACCGAGGTCGGCGTCGTGGCCGCCTGCCGAGTGCTGCTGTGGGTGCTCGCGGCCGTCGTCCTGGCCGCGCTGCTGCAAGGCGGCGAACGGGCCGCACGATCGCCGGGCTGGCGGGTCGGCGCCCTCGCGGTCGGTCTCGGGCTGCTGCGCACCACCGGCATGACCGGCCACAACGCCGAGGGCACGCACCCTGGTTGGGGCGAGGTCGCGGACCTGGTCCATCTGCTCGGCGTCTCGCTGTGGCTGGGTGGGCTGATGCTCCTGCTGCTGGGCGTGCTGCCGAGGCGCCGCCCGGAGGAACTGTCGGCCACGGTGTCCGGCTATGCCGTTCTGGCCGGGGTGTCGGTCGCGGCCATCGTGCTGGCCGGGGCGGTGCTGACCTGGCAGGTGGTCGGCTCGTTCGACGCGCTCGTCGACACCGGCTACGGCAGGCTGCTCCTGCTCAAACTCGCCGTACTGGCCGCCGTTCTGCTGATCGCCCGACGCAGCCGCGGCTGGGTCCGGACGCGGCTCGACATCGCCGTACTCCTGCGCGGGGACCGCGCCACCGTACGGCCCTTCGTGTACTCCGTCGCGGCCGAGACGGGGCTCGTCCTCGTCGTCCTGGCCGCGACGAGTCTGCTGGTCACCTCCGCCCCCGGCCGCTGACCAGCGCCCTGCCATCCCTCTCACCTCACAAGGAGACGTACCACCATGCACACTGACGACACCGCCTCCGTATCGCCACAGCGCCACCGGCGCTCTCGAGTGGGCAACCGGCTACTGCTCGCGACCGGCCTCGGCGCCGGTACAGCGGCCGTGGCCTGCTTCGGTCTGCTCCAGGCGTCCAGCGGGGCCGCGGCCCCGCAGACGGCCGCACCGGCGGCCGAGGCACACTCGATGGCGGGCGAGGCGCAGCCGGCCGCCGCTGGCACCAAGGCGGCCGACTACACCATTGAGATCAAGGGCTACAAGTTCACCCAGCCGAAGCTGACGGTGCAGGTCGGCCAGACGGTGAAGTGGGTCAACGAGGACACCGCTCCGCACACGGTCACCACCACCAGCGGCCCGGCCAAATTCGACTCGGGGACGCTGAACAAGGGCGACAGCTGGTCGTACACCTTCACCAAGGCCGGCACGTACGAGTACTACTGCGCGGTGCACCCGGACATGACGGCCTCGATCACCGTGGTCGCCGGCGGCAGCGGCGGCAGCACGGGCGGCTCCAGCGGCGGCTCCACGGGCGGCTCCAGCGGGGGCTCGACGGGCGGCTCGACCGGAGGTTCGACCGGCGGTTCGACGGGTGGTTCCACCGGCGGTTCGACGGGTGGTTCGACCGGCGGTTCGACGGGTGGTTCCACCGGCGGTTCGACGGGTGGTTCCACCGGCGGTTCGACGGGCGGTTCCACCGGCGGTTCGACCAGCGGGGGCAGCGGCTCCGGCGGCACCAGCGGCGGTGGCCACGGCGGTGACGAGCAGTGCGTCAGCGTCCAGCAGGTCCTGCTGCCGATCCTCCAGCACCTCAACAAGGCCCACCTGGAGGAGCCTTTGGGCCAGCAGGTCCAGGACGCGCTCCAGCTCGACAGCTACATCAAGATGCACACCGTCTGGGTGGAGTCCATCCTCACCCCGGCCGTGAACGGCAGCGGCAGTGTCACCGACGACACCCTCGGCGTGCTGCTCCAGCACATCAACTCCGCGCACCTGGAGGAGTCGCTGGGCCAGCAGGTCGCGGACATCCTCAACCCCGACGCCTACGTGAAGATGCACACCGTCTGGGCCGAGCACATGCTCGCACCCACCACGGATTACCTCACCAACTCCTGCTGACCGAGTCCGGCAACAAGGTGGCGGGCCGGCCGAGTCGCAGTCGGCCGGCCCGCCACCGGACCATTGTCGTCCCCCGTCACTCCGCCCGCCCACCGAGGTGCCCGAGATGACCACCGAAACCCTTCCCACCGCCGTCCTTCCCCCGCCACGGCCCGGACCCTCCTGGCTTCCCCTTCCCGGCACCTACACCGCGGCGCCGGGCCGCTGCATCGTCGAACTGACCGCTCGCCTGGGCCCGTTGCCGACCCTGCGCCGACGCCTGACCGCCGAGCAGGCCGGCCTCATGGTCGCGCCCGACGCCGAGGACTGCGTCCTGAGGCTGAAGCTGACCGGCCGGCCGCTGCGGGACAGAACCCTCCGGTTCGTCAGTACGAGCATCACGCCGGAGGCCGACGGCTCCCGCCTGAACGTGCCCGGCGAACTCGCCTGGGACGACGACGCCGACGCATTCGTACCGGCAGAGTTCACCCTGCGTGTCGTCGACCGCGCGGACGACCAGCTTCTCGTCCTCGGCGCTCTACGACTCCCGTACAGCCCTCTCCGCCGTACGACCGGCCTCACCCTGTCCCCCGTCCGTCCCGCAGACCGCATACGGCTGCTCGTCGCCGCGGAGTTCACATGCCCCGCCTGACCCTCCTGCGCGGGCTGCTTGCCGCCCTCTTCATGACCGGCGCCGTCACCGTCCTGCCCGGTGCCGTCCCCCCGGCCCACGCGGCCACCGCCCACCAAGTCCTCATGTCGGGCTACGCGTTCAGCCCGCGCTCCCTCACCATCGCCGCAGGGGACACCGTCACCTGGACCAACCAGGACCAGGCGCCCCACGACGTGAAGACCACCTCAGGTCCCGCGTCCCTCCACTCTCCGATGCTGAACAAGGGCGGCACCTGGAGCCACACCTTCACCACGCCGGGCACCTACGGCTACGTCTGCACCGTGCACCCGGGCATGACCGCACAGCTCGTCGTGAAGGCCGCGGCGGCGCCCCCTCCCACCGCACACCCGACAGCCCACCAGCACGCCACATCCGCCCCCGACGCCGGTCGTCCCGCGGCACAGCGCCGCAGCACGACCGCGTCCGCCCCCCACGCCGACCACAGCGGCATGGCCGCAGCCGAGGCGCACGACTCGCCCTCGCCCTCGCCCTCGCCTTCGGCCGCCGCGGGGTCCGAGGCGTCCCCGGCGCCGACGCAACCCGCCGTGGCCGCCCAGAGCGATGCCTCCGCGGTCCGGCCCCTCGATCCGCTGCTCCTCCTCGCGGGCATCGTCGCCGGCGTCGCAGTGCTGTGCCTGCTCCTGGTCGGCTCCCGATCAGCGGCCACCGCGTCCCGTACCGGCGATCCGGGGCCGGGCTGATCCCAGGCGCAGGACCGGCCTCGCCCGGGGGACGAGGGCTCAGCGGGGCCTCGGCTCGGAAACACCGGGTGCCTCGGGCTTTCCGGGTGCGGGCGACCCGGGCCGGGCCCTCCGTGCGGCAGGGCGCGCGCTCCGTTCGCCCGGGTGAGCCGCCGGTCACGCCACGCGGCTCAGCAGGGCCCGTGCCTCGTCCCTGGCGGCGGTCACCGCCGACTCGTCGAGCCCGCACAGCCGCAGGCACGACGACGCGATGGCATCCGTGTCGGCCGCGTCCGCCTCACGGGACCGCCGTATCTGAATGACGACTTCCACCAACTGGATCAGCAGTTCGCCGATCCGCTCGGCGGGCACGCTGCGGGCGACGCCCTCGGCCGCGGCCAGGGCGCCGAGGGTGCCGTAGTTCTCCTGCAGTCGGCCCCGCTCGATCCGGAAGGCGTCGAACCGCTCGGCTCGCACTTCCGGCAGCAGATAGAGCGTGCCGATGTTGTACGGAGTGCGGCAGAGGGTGCGGACGTCCATCGCGGCCACCGCGTAGAGCGCCGCGGCCGGACTCGCCCGCTCGGGCACCAGCGCCCGGATCCGCTCCACCATCTCCAGACTGGGCCGCACGGACGTGGCCAGCAGCTCGGCGAGGATCTCCTCCTTGGTGGCGAAGTGGTAGTAGATCGAGGCCTGCCTGATGCCCACCCGCTCGGCGATCATCCGCGTGCTGGTACTGGCGATCCCACGTTCGACGAAGAGCGCCCCGGCGGCGTCGAGGATCTGTTCCCGGGCGGAGGTGCCGGGGTCGGACGGCGGCGTGTGCCGGGGCCTGCCTTGGCGGGGACGCGTCATCGACATGGTCCCATCCTGCCACCCGGGTACCTGACGCGCTGTCGTGCCCGGCACGAGGGTCGCGGCCCTGTCGCCGCCGGTCATTCCGACGCCCGATAAGCCCGCCAGCCGCCGAAGCGGGTGATGTCGGGCGCGCCCTCGACGGCGTACGGCTCCACCAGGAAGCCGCTGACCTGGCGACCGTCGGCCAGTTCGACGGTACCGATCGTCATCGGCGCGGGAACGGCCGCGGTGAACGCCCCGAACCCCGAAGCGGGCAGCCTCCAGATCTCACCCTCGACGCCTGCCGGCTCCACCCCGCGGCCCGCCCCGCTGCCCGGCCCGCCCTCGGACACCCGTACCAGGCCCGGCTTGGGCGGCTCGGTGGCCAGCGCGTGGAGCCGGTAGCCGCCGGCGGTGCGTGCCGGGCCCACCAGCGTGCCGCCCGCCTGTACCAGCTGGGCGTTGAGCGGCTGTCCCGTGAGGTGGGCGCCGACCACGAACAGGTCGAGCCCCGGGTTGGCGAACCGCTCGGCCAGGGCGGCCAGGGCGCGGTCGGAGAACGCCGGGCCGGTGAACATCACGCCGAACGGCAGGCCGTCCACGAACCCGGCGGGAACGGCGAGCGAGGCGCAGTCCAGCAGGTTGGCGAAGTTGGTGAAGCGGCCCATCCGGGCATTGGCGCCGACCGGATCGGCTGCCACCTCGTCGAGGGTGGGGTGCCAGGTGGTGGTCGGGGTCAGGAGCGCCGCGCAGCCGTCGAGGGCCGCGTGTCCGGCGGCGCCCAGAGCGGCGAGCCGGGCGGTGTCGGCGGCCCAGTCGGCGGCGGTCTTGTCGCGGCCGGCCAGCACGATGGAGGCGACGGTGGGGTCGAGGTCCGTACCGATCAGGTGGCGGTTCTTCTCCAGGTGTTCGCCGACGGCGGCGTACCGCTCGGCCACGAACGCGCCGCCGTACAGCAGTTGCGCGGCCTCCAGCAACGGGGTGATGTCGGCCTCGACGATCTCCGTCCCGGTGCTCGCCAGGCGGGCGACCGCGGCGTCGAAGGCCACGCGCCAGCCGTCGGCCATGCCCTCCAGGTGTCGCGGAGCCGGAATGGCAACCCTGGGGCGCGCGGGTGGCGGCGGGAGCCGGGTGCCGGTGCGGGAGAGCGGGTCGGCCGGGTCCGGGCCCTCGACTATCTCCGCCGCGATGCGAGCGAGCCTCAGGTCGCGGGCGAAGACGGTGACGCAGTCGAGGGTGTAGCAGGCGGGGACCACCCCGGTCACGGGCACCAGGCCCTTGGTGGGCTTGACCCCGACGATGCCGTTGAGGGCGGCGGGCACCCGTCCGGAGCCTGCCGTGTCGGTGCCGAGCGCGATGTCGGCGATGCCCAACGCGACCGCGACGGCAGAGCCGGAGGACGACCCGCCGGAGATGCGGGTCGCGTCCCAGGCGTTGCGTACCGCGCCGTAGGGGCTGCGGGTGCCGACCAGGCCGGTCGCGAACTGGTCCAGATTGGTCTTCCCCAGCACCACCGCGCCGGCCGCGCGCAGCCGCGCCACCGCCGGCGCGTCGGCCTGCGGCCGGTAGGCGTACGACGGGGCGCCCGCGGTCGTGGGCAGGCCGGCCACATCGATGTTGTCCTTGACGGCCGCGACCAGGCCGGCCAGCGGCAGCGCCGGGTCGATCCCGGCCGCCTCGGCGAGCACCTCCTCGCGGGGCCTGAGGTGGATCCAGATCTCCGGCCGGCCGGCGCTCTCGATGCGGCCGTAGGCGGCCTCGACGCGTGCGGCCGGTGTCATGGCGCTCATGCCCGCACCGCCGCGAGGACCTGGCCGGGGGCGACCTGCTCACCGGGCTTGACGTAGATCCCGACCAGTGTTCCGGCGGCAGGGGCGCTCACCTTCGACTCCATCTTCATCGCCTCCAGGGAGAGGATCGGGTCGCCCTCGGCGACGACGGCGCCCGGCTCGGCGACGGTCTGCCAGACGGTTGCGGTGAACGGCGCGGTGACCGGGACCGCGCCGTCCGGGACGGTGATCGCGGCGGCCCCCGTGGTCGCGGGTTCGGGGTCGTCGTCCCGGTCGAACTCGCCGGCGGCCCGCCAGCGATTCCTTTCGGCCTCGAACGCGGCGCTCTGCCGCTCCCGGAAAGCGGCGATCGAGCCGGCCTCGGCGGACAGGAAGGCGTTGTACTCGGCGATCGAGAAGGATCCCTCCTCGGTCGGGAAGGCACCGCGGCCGGCGTCCGTCTCGGCGCGCAGTTCGAGCAGTTCCTCCGCGGTGACGGGGTACCACTCGATGCGGTCGAAGAAGCGCAGCGCCCACGGCGAGTCCTCGAACAGTCCGCCCCTGCGGAACCGGTTCCAGATCTGCACGGTGCGGCCGACGAACTGGTAGCCGCCGGGCCCCTCCATGCCGTAGACGCACAGGTAGGCGCCGCCGATGCCCACGGAGTTCTCGGCGGTCCAGGTGCGTGCCGGGTTGTACTTGGTGGTCACCAGGCGGTGCCGCGGGTCGAGCGGGGTGGCGACAGGGGCGCCGAGATAGACGTCGCCGAGGCCGAGCACCAAGTAGGAGGCGTCGAAGACGGTGCGGTAGACGTCGTCGGCGGTCTCCAGGCCGTTGACGCGGCGTATGAACTCGATGTTCCACGGGCACCACGGGGCGTCGTCGCGCACCCCCGCCATGTACCGCTCGATGGCGAGCCGGGTCGCCGGATCGTCCCAGCTGAGGGGCAGCCGCACCGTGCGGGAGGGGACCACCAGCTCATGGGTGGGCGCGATCTCGTCCTCCAGCTCGCGCAGCAGGACGGTGAGGTCGCGGGCCTTCAGCCGGCGGGCGTCGGTGTGGACCTGCAGTGAGCGGATGCCCGGGGTGATGTCGACGATGCCGTCGGGCGCGTGCGCGGCGAGGGTCTCCTGCAGGGCGTGCACGCGCATCCGCAGGCCGAGATCGAGCACCATGGGGCCGTACTCGACGAGAACGTTGTCGTCGCCGTCCCGGCGGTAGGTGACGCGGGGACGGGCGTCGGTGGCCTCCAGACGGCCGAGTATGCCGTCGTCACCGTCTCCGCCCCGGCTGATCAGCGCGGGCGAGGAGCGGCGGGCGTCGAGGGCGGCCGCCTCGGCTTCTTTGACCGGAACGAAGCGGACGGTGTCGCCGGGGCGGAGCTGGCCGAGCTTCCACAGTTCGCCGCTGGCGACCACCGCGGGGCAGACGAAACCGCCGAGGGACGGACCGTCGGGGCCCAGGATGATCGGCGTGTCTCCGGTGAAGTCGAGAGCGCCCACCGCGTACGGCGTGTCGTGGATGTTCGAGGGGTGCAGCCCGGCCTCGCCGCCGTCCTGGCGGGCCCACCGGGGTTTGGGCCCGATCAGGCGGATGCCGGTGCGGGCCGAGTTGTGGTGCACCCTGTAGTCGGTGGCGTAGAGGGTGTCGATGTCCTCGCGGGTGAAGAACTCGGGCGCCGCATGCGGGCCTTCGGTGACACCGATCCGCCACTGGGGGGTGATCGCGGGCCGGCGCTCGGGCGGGGTCGGGCCGCCCCTCGCGGTCGCGGCCGCGTTGGGGCGCAGGACGTCGCCGGCGAGCAGTGCCCGCCCGCCGTGCCCGCCGAAGCCACCGAGGGTGAACGTCGAGGCGCTGCCCAGGTATTCGGGTACGTCGACGCCGCCGCGGACGGCCACGTAGCTGCGCAGGCCGGGACCGTGGCAGGCGCCGAGGACCAGCGTGCCACCGGCCGGGACCGGTACCGGCTCCCACAGGGCCGCCGCGGTGCCGTCCACCGTGACCGGGACGGGGGCGCCGGTGACGGCGACCACGCCGGCGGCCGAGAAGCGCAGCGTCAGCCCGCCCGCGGTGACCTCGAGCGCGGGCGCCTCGGCCGGGTTGCCGACGGCCAGGTTGGCCTCGGCGAAGGAGACGGGATCGAAGGGCCCGCTCGGCGGCACGCCGACATGCCAGTAGCCGAGCCGGCCGGGAAGGTCCTGGACGGTGGTCATCGCTCCCGGCACCAGGACGTCGATGCGTGGCTCGGGGTCGGCGGTGGTGGCGAGGGTGCTGGTGCTGTGCACGGCCTCGCGCACCTCGCCCCGCACGGTCAGCGAGCGCAGCAGGCCCAGGTTGGTGACGACGCCGTCGACCCGGCTGACGGCCAGGGCCTGGCCGAGCACGTCGAACGCGGTGTCGCGGTCGGGGCCCTTGGCGATCACCTTGGCGAGCATGGGGTCGTAGTAGGGCGAGATCTCCAAGCCGGTTTCGGCGAAGCCGTCGACGCGGACGCCGGGGATCTCGTCGGCGCCCTGGCCGGGGAAGGCCGCCCGGGTGATCAGGCCCGAGGAGGGAGCGGAGTCCTTGCCGGGGTCCTCGGCGTAGACGCGGGCCTCCACGGCGTGTCCGGTGGGCGTCCACTCCCGCTCGAACACCGAGTCGTCGACCCTGCCGTCGCGGGCCAGGGTGAGCATGAGTTCGACGAGGTCGACGCCGTACGCCTCCTCGGTCACCGGGTGTTCGACCTGGAGCCGGGTGTTGACCTCGAGGAAGGCGGCCTCCTCGCGCACGGGGTCGTAGACGAACTCCACGGTCCCCGCGCCGCGGTAACCGACCGAGGCGAGCAGCCGGCGCGAGGAGTCCCGCAGCAGCTCGCGGACATGGGCGGGCAGGGCCGGTGCCGGGGCCTCCTCGATCACCTTCTGATGGCGGCGCTGCAGCGAGCAGTCGCGGTCGCCGAAGAGGGCGATCCGGCCGGTGCCGTCGCCGAAGACCTGCACCTCGATGTGGCGGGCCGGGCTTACCAGGCGCTCCAGGAACACTCCGGCCGACCCGAAGTTGGACTCGGCGAGCGCCGCCACGGGGGCGAAGGCGTCGCGCACCTCGTCCGCGGTGGCGCAGGCCTGCATGCCGATGCCGCCGCCACCGCCCGTGGCCTTGACCATCACGGGCAGCCCGATCGACTCGGCCGCGGCGACGGCGTCCTCGGCGCTCGCGAGCAACTCGGTCCCGGCGAGCAGCGGGACTCCTGTCGCCCTGGCCAGGGCGCGGGCTGTGTGCTTCTCGCCGAAGGCGGTGATGTGTTCGGCGGTCGGGCCCGCGAAACGCAGGCCGGCCTCCTCGACGGCACGGGCGAAGGCGGCGTTCTCGGAGAGGAAGCCGTAGCCCGGGTGGATGATCCCGGCGCCATGGGTGAGCGCGGCCTCGATGATCGCGTCGCCGCGCAGATACGAGTCGCGGGCGGGCGCCGGACCCAGGCGGACGGCGTGGTCGGCCTCGCGGACGTGCGGAGCGGCCCGGTCGGCGTCGGAGAAGACGGCGACGGCGCCCAGGCCCATCTTCCTGGCGGTGCGGATGATGCGGCGGGCTATCTCTCCGCGGTTGGCGACGAGAACAGCGGTCGGGCGGGTCACGTGGCATCCCCCGGAGTGCGCGGGGCCTGCTCGGACAGTGGGCCGCGCGCGACGGGGCCGGGGCTTGCGGCACCTGCCGGGTCCACGACGATCATCCGCAGCGGGGTCGGGTTGAAGTCGTTGCACGGGTTGTTCATCTGCGGGCAGTTGGACACCATCACCAGGACGTCCATCTCGGCGCGCACCGCGACCCGGCGGCCGGGCGCCGACATGCCGTCCACGATGCCCAGCGCGCCGTCCGCCTCGACGGGCACGTTCATGAACCAGTTGAGGTTGGAGACGATGTCCCGCACCCCCAGACCGCGCCGGCCGGCCTCGGCGAGGAAGTTCTCGCGGCAGCCGTGATGGAACATCACGTGGTGGCCGTAGCGCAGGGTGTTGGACTCCTTGCCGCAGGCGCCGCCGATGGTGTCCTGGCGGTCGATCTCGTTGGCGACGACGGTCATCAGCGGGCGGCCCTCGTTGCTGCGCAGCACGGTGCCGGTGCGCACATAGGCGTTGCCCTGCCAGGCCAGGGTGTCGGGGACGCTGTAGCGCTCCTCGGGGTCGTCGGCGTTGTAGAGCAGGCAGTCGGCCGACTGGTTGCCGCCGACGTCGACGATCGTCAGGGTGTGTCCCTCCTTCACCACCGCCGACCAGGGAGCGTTGGGGGCCACTCGCTCGTCCAGGACGACGGCGCCCTCGACCAGGCTCGCTCCCCAGACCAGCGTGGAACCCGCGGCGTACACCGCGCCGACCGGGACGGTGGAGGCGACGGTGCCGCCCGAGGTGGCCGGGTATGTGGTCACCGTGTTCTCGGTGTGCATGGTCGCCATGTCACAGCCCCCGGGCTTCGCAGTAGTCGACGGTGTTGAGATAGGCCCGGTGCAGCTCGGGCGTGGCGGTGAACCGCGGATCGTCAGGGCCGGTGGCGGTGGAGCGCCAGGCGTGCACGCGCAACGGCCCGACGACGTAGCCGGGGCGCGGGTCCAGTGGGTGGGCGACGTTGGCGACCAGCACCAACAGGGGCACTTCCGCGACCAGTTCGACATGAGTGCCCGGCCCCGCGCTGCCCCGCCAGGCGAGGGCGCCGTCCGCCTCGACCTGTACGCCCTGGAAGAAGGACAGGCTGGGCGGCAGGTCGCGCCGGTTCAGGCCGTGCTTGGCGGCCGCCTTGAGGAAGAGTCCGCGGCCGGACGGGGACGGCCCGTGGGGGCGGGCGTCACCGTACTTGCGTTCGTTCCAGGCGTCGGTGGTGGTACCGCAGAAGGCGTCGTGCCGGCCGGAGGAGTCACCGGTGACCACGGCCATGACCCGCCCGTCGCCGGACAGCAACGGGTGGTTCTCGCCCAGGTAGGCCTGCCACGGGACCTTCTGGGTGTCGGCGACGTTGAGCCGCTCGACCGGTTCCAGGGCGTTGAAGAGCAGCAGGTGGGCGCAGGCGTCACCGGTCGGGTCGTCGAAGCGCAGCCGGGTGCCGCGGGCGAGGACCTTGTGGGTGTAGCCGCCGGGTGCCACCGTCTCCGCCCACGTCAGGGCGGCCGGGTCCACCCCCGCCGGGCAGTGCGGGCTGCTGGACGCCGGGAGGTACGGCATCCACGTGCCGGCCTGCCCGCCCTGGGCGCGGGCGTCGTCCCGGGCCCGTCGGACACTGTCGGTCAGGTGCAGATCACGGACGTTGGCCAAGGCCTGCCCGGTGGGGTGCTGGTCGCTGACCCCACCGGACGGCTGCCCGGTGGGGTACTGGTCGTGTGGTGCGATGGCCGTCGGCTCGTCGGCTGTGGTCATGGATGTCCCGTCATCCCTTCGTCGGTTCGTCGGTTCGTCGGTTCGGCGTCAGTGCGTCCGGTCACGGCGTCGCGCGGGCCGCCGAACGTCTCAGGCGGGCTCGGCGACGGCCTCGGCCTGGGCAGTCGGCTCGATGTGCGTGTGGGGTACGTGCCTCAACTCGATGCGGTGGTGCAGCCGACGGGCGAGGAAGTAGGCGGCGCCGACGGCGAGACTGAGCCCGATGAAGAGCAGGGCGCTCCACCGCAGCCACCACGTGCCGCCGGTGAGGTCGTAGATCTCCGGACGAGGCCAGATCAGATTGACGGTCATACCGGCTCCGTAGAGCACGGCGAGCGTGTTGACGGCCATCCCCCAGCGCCCCAGTGAGAACAGCGGCCGGCCCCTCTCGTCGACGCCCTGCGGGAGCCCCCGGTGCCGGATCCGAGCGACCATCTGCGGCAGCGTCACGCCCAGATAGGCCAGGTACAGCATGGCGATGCAGAGGCTGGAGAGGGCGGTGAAGATCGCCGACTGGCCGATGTTGACCACCAGCGCGATCGCGGCACCCACGCCCACCACGACCGACGTGGTGATCGGCGTACCGGTGCGGGCCGAGACCTTGCCGAGGTGCCGGTGGAACGGCAGGGCGCCCTCGCGCGCCATGGAGTAGATCATCCGCGCGCCGGAGGTCTGCACGGCGACGGTGCAGGCGAACACCGCCACCGCGACGCAGCACAGCAGCAGCCGGCCCAGGACGCCTCCGAGCCGGTCGGTGAGCACCCAGGAAAGACCGCCGGTGGCCAGGTTTCCGTCGGTCAGGCTGCGCGCCGCCATCAGTCCCGAGAGGATCAGCAGCGCGCCGCCGACGCCCGAGGTGATCAGCGCCCGCAGGATGGTCCGGGGAGTGGTCCGGCGCGGGCTGTGCGTCTCCTCCGCCAGCTCGCCCGCCGAGTCGAAGCCGACCATGACGTATGCCGCCATCAGCGAGGACGCGAGGAAGGCCCCGAGGTAGCCGCCGTGGCCGGCCCAGCCGATGTGGTGAGTCACCACCTGCGGGCCCCGCTCGGGGAGGAAGAAGAGCACCAGCACCAGCGCGATCACGCCGACGATCTCGACCGTGACGCCGATGCTGGTGGCGGCGGCCATCTGGCGGATGCCGAGGATGTTCACCACTGTGGTGAGCACCAGCAGGAGGCAGCCCAGAAGGACCGCGTTCTGCGCGCCGGTCGGGGAGCCGACCGACGGGTCGGCGCTCGCTCCGCCCACGATCTGGAAGCCGGACCAGATGCCCGGCAGCACCGCCTGCGCCGCGATCGCGGCCGCCGCGACGGTGAGGATCTGCCCAATGATCATGATCCAGCCGACGAACCAGCCCGCCGTGGTGCCGGCCAGCCGGCTCGACCACTGATAGATAGCCCCGGACACGGGCCACCGCGCGGCCAGTTCGGCGAAACAGAGCGCGACCAGCAGCTGGCCGGCGAAAACCAGCGGCCAGGTCCAGAAGAACGCCGCCCCACCGAGGCCGAAGCCCAGGCCGAAGAGCTGGAAGACAGTGGTGAGAATCGACACGAAGGAGAAGCCCGCGGCGAACGACGCGAAGCTGCCCACCCCCCGGCGAAGCTCCTGCTGGTAGCCGACGGCAGTGGGACTGGTCGTGACGCCACCGGCGGGGTCTTGCCCAGGGGCGAGTTCGGGTCGGCCCATCACGCCACCTCCGATCCATCAAGGACTATCTGTCGGTTGACAGGTATTGCGATGGTGGGGCGGACCGGTCTCGGGCCCGGGTCGCAGAAGTTAACTTCGTGTATCCGGTGCGGCTCGCGGTGCGACCTCCCGGACCGGGTGTTGACCAGCTGTGAGCTCCGAAGATAACTTCGGTTTACGGATTGTTGATTCCGTAGTGCGGAAAACTGGAGGGTGTCGGATGGGTCGGGGTCGGCAGGATCATGTGGCGACGAGCCTCGCGGGTGCCGTCAGCGAGGAGATCAGCGCCTCTCTGGCGCCGGTCGACGCCGAACTGGAGCGCCGCTACCCCGGAGACCCCGGCACCCGCCAGCCCGTCCACACCGTCTACGTCCCGGGTGACGTCTTCGCCGCCGGCACCGTCCGCGCCTGGGGCGACCAGGCCCTCGCCGCGCTTGACGAACACGCCCCGGACGCGGCCTCCTTCGCCGCCGTCCTGGGCCTCGCCGACGACCTCGCCGAACCGGTGTACTCCCGCGTCCGCGACAAGCTGGAACGCGAGCCGATCGAGGACCTGCGCGTCGACTTCGAGGACGGCTACGGGCCCCGCCCGGACGCCGAGGAGGACGAGGCGGCCGCCCGGGCGGCCCGGCTGATCGTCGAGGCGTACGAGGAGGGCACGGCGGCGCCGTACATGGGCATCCGCATGAAGTGCATGGAGGCACCCGTCCGCGACCGGGGGATCCGCACCCTCGACATCTTCCTCACCGGACTGATCGAGGCGGGCGGTCTGCCCGACGGGCTTGTCCTCACCCTGCCGAAGGTGACGTACCCCGAGCAGGTCACCGCCATGGTCCGCCTCCTGGAGGCCTTCGAGAAGGCGCGCGGACTCGACCCCGGCCGGATCGGCTTCGAGATCCAGATCGAGACCAGCCAGTCCATCCTCGCCGCCGACGGCACCGCCACCGTCGCCCGTATGATCCAGGCCGCCGAGGGCCGCGCGACCGGCCTGCACTACGGCACCTTCGACTACAGCGCCTGCCTCGGCGTCTCCGCCGCCTACCAGGCCAGCGACCACCCGGCCGCCGACCACGCCAAGGCGATCATGCAGGTCGCGGCGGCGGGCACCGGCGTCCGCGTCTCCGACGGCTCGACGAACGTCCTTCCCGTCGGCCCGACCGAGAAGGTCCACGACGCCTGGCGGCTGCACTACGGCCTCACCCGCCGCGCCCTGTCCCGCGCCTACTATCAGGGCTGGGACATGCACCCCTGCCACATCCCCACCCGCTACGCGGCGGTCTTCGCCTTCTACCGCGAGGGCTTCGAACAGGCGGCGGCCCGTCTCGCCCGCTACGCCAACCGCGCCGGCGGCGACGTCATGGACGAACCCGCCACCGCCAAGGCCCTCAGCGGCTACCTCCTGCGCGGCCTGGACTGCGGCGCCCTCGACCCCTCCGAGGTGACCGGCGCGACCGGGCTGGCCCGGGCCGACCTGGAAGCGTTCGCGGCACCCCGGCGGGGCGATCTGACGGCGTCGGGAAGGTAGCGGGTCTTTTGTCGGTCCGGGCCGCGGTGCCCGTCCCGGAGCGGTCCGCGGCGACCCTTGATCACCCGGCGCGACAGCCGTCACGTAGCGGGCCTGTCACAAGGCTCGAGCAGGCGGCTTTCGGTGCCACTCCCGCCCCTTAGGCTGGACGCCACGCAGGGACATGTCAGGGGAACGGGGCAGCGGTGTCTTCGGGGGAACACGAACAGCGGGCCGGGGTCGGGAGGCTGTTGGCGGGGCGTTATCGGGTCGCGGCGCCGTTGGGGCGTGGCGGTATGGGCGTCGTCTGGAGAGCCGTCGACGAGAGGCTCGGCCGAGAGGTCGCCGTCAAGGAACTGCGCGCCTACACCGACGCCGACGTTCCGGAACTGGACCGGCTGCGGCTGCGTATGCAGCGCGAGGCCCGCGCGGCGGCGCGGGTGCGGCACCCCGGGGTCGTCGCCGTGCACGACATCGCGGAGGTCGACGGGCGTCCACTGATCGTCATGGAACTCGTCGACGGCCCCTCCCTCGACGACGTCCTGCGCGAACGCGGCACCCTCGACCCGGGCGAGGTGGCCGGAATGGGTGCGAAGGTCCTGGACGCGCTGGCGGCCGCCCACCGCGCCGGCGTGCTGCACCGTGACGTCAAGCCCGGCAACATCCTGCTCGACCGCTCCGGCCGCGTCCTCCTGACGGACTTCGGCATCGCGACGATGGAGGACCCGGGCGACGGTTCGGCCACGCACCTCACCCGCAGCGGCGAACTCGTCGGCTCCCTGGACTACCTGGCCCCCGAACGCGCCCAGGGCGCCGACCCCGGCCCGGCCTCCGACATCTGGGCCCTCGGAGCCACCCTCTACGCGGCCGTCGAAGGCTCCTCGCCCTTCCGCCGTACGTCGACGTACTCGACCCTCACCGCGATCGTGACCGAGCCCCTCCCGGAGCCCCACCGCGCCGGCCCCCTCACACCGATCCTCCACCGCCTGCTGGACAAGCGCCCCGAGAACCGCCCGGAGGCGGAGGAGGCGCGGGCGCTGCTCGAGACGGTCGCCTCGACGCCCCCCTCGGACACACCGACCACGACCCTGCGGGGGGCACCCGCGCCCCAGGACCGGCAGGCAACGAAACCGGATGTGCCGACGCCACCGCCGCCGGGCGCCGGGGCGAGGCAGGGGTCTGGTGCGTCGGGGGCGCCCGGTGCTGCGGGGCCGGCCGGGGCGGGGGAGTCCGGTGCTGGGGGGTCGGGCGGGCCAGGGGCGCAGGGGCCCGGTGTCCCGGCGGCGCCTGGGGCCGGGGTGAGGGGGTTCGGGGCTGCGGGGTCGGCCGGGCCAGGGGTGCAAGGGGCCGGTGTCCCGGGGACGCCTGGGGCCGGGGTGAGGGGGTTCGGCGCTGGGGGGTCGGCCGCGCCGGGGGCGTCCGGTGCGGCGGGCGGGCCAGAGTCGGGGGCGCGGGGACCCGGTGCTTCTGTGCCGGCCGGGGCGGGAATGGCCGGTGCTGCGGGGTCGGCCGGGCCGGGAACGCCCGGTGCTCCTGGGCCGACCGGGGCGCAAACGCCCGGCGCTTCTGGGCCGACCGGGGCAGGAACACCCGGTGCCTCCGAGCCGACCGGGCCGGGAACGCCCGTTGCTGATGGGCTGACCGAGCCGGTAACGCCCGGTGCTGCGGGGTCGGCCGGGCCGGGAACGCCCGGTACTGACGGGCCGGCCGTCCCAGGGGCGCAGGAGCCCGGCGCCGCGGGGACGGGGGTGTCGAGGGCGTCGGAGGCGTCGGGCGCGTCGGAGGCGCCGGGCGGTGGAGCCGTCGAGGCCGTTGCCGTGACCGCTTCGTCTGTTCCCGCTCCCACCGGGCCCATGGCTGCCTCCGGCGCGCCGCGGCGCAAGGCCCGAGACTTCCTCCCCGGCGTCGCTGTGGCCGTCATCATGGCCGCGGGCGTCATCACCGTCGCCTTGCTGAACGCCGCCAACGGCAGGGAGACCGACGCGCGGTCGGGGACCTCCCCGACCCCGGGCGCGTCCACCTCCTCGGCCTCGTCCTCCGCCCGTCCCGACGCCACCCACTCGGACGATCCCGAACCCACCGAGCAGGGCGACGACAAGACACCCGACGCCGCCTGGGATCCGAGACACACGCGCAAGGCGACGCCCACGGACAGCCCGTCCACCAGCAGCCCCGCGCCGTCCTCGTCCTGCACGTCCATCGGCGCGGGCAAGTACAACTGCCGGCTCTCGCGCACCGCCAAGTCGTACACGGCCTCCGGCACCGAGGTGGGCGTCCTGAACGCGGGCACCAACTACTTCTACTGCCAGCGGAATCTGGGGCGCCGTGAGACGTACGGCGCGTGGACCAACGTCTGGTGGGCCAAGACGGACGACGACAGTGGCAACACCGACGTCTACGTCAGCGACGTCTACATCAAGGGGGGCTACAACGACTCGCCGGTGCCCGGGCTGCCCGTCTGCTGAGGGTGCTGTGCCGGCCGAGGGCGCCCCACGTACCGTTCCAGCCCCGACGCCGTCACCAGCTTCTCCTCGGCGAGCAGTCGCGTACCCCGCTCGCACAGCCGCACATCCGCCCGGGCCCGCGCGCAGAACTCCTCCGGTGTGACGCCGAACAGCTCCCGCAGGCGGGCCGACTTAAGCAGCAGCTCGGTGATCAGCTCCCGCTGTCCCGGATGCGGGCGCGGTTCGGGGGTGCCGTTGTGCAGGACCCCGCGCCGGTTGACGTACACGTACGCCCCGGTCAGCGTCTCGCCGTCCTCCAGCCTGAACCCCACCTCGGGGGAGGGCAGCCACGCCCGGCGGAAGTTGCCCTGCTCCAGCGGCACCCCCTCGCTGGCGTCCACGATGGCGAGCTGCTCGGCGTCCAGCCAGGTCAGGAACAGCTCCTGTACGGCACCGGGGGAGCCGAAGGGGGACGCGGAGACGTACCCCAGGCGGCTGACGTGTGCGGAGACACCGACGCCGATGCCGGTGACGCGCACCCTCACCATGGGGATGGGCGAGGTGATCCCGTACTCGTCCATCTTGTGGCGCAGTTGGCCGGGGCAGGCGTTGGAGCCCACGGCGAGGACCGGGGTGCGGTCGGGATGGACGAGCCGGTCCAGCGGCAGCAGCCGGTCGCCGTCGAGGAGCCCGGACTCGCGCGGCCAGGCACCCGGATAGCTCAGCGGTCGGTCGCGCGGGGCCTCCGCCAGGCCCAGCGCCGTCAGGGAGCGGTCGTCCATGGGCCGCTCAGTCCGCCGGCGGCAGCTCGCCCGAGCCGCGCGTGATCAGTCGGGTGGGCAGCTCGATGCGCTCGGGGGCGACGAGCGTGCCGTCCAGCTGCCGGAAGAGGCGGTCGGCGGCCGTGCTGCCGATGGCCGCCGCGTCCTGGGCGACGACGGTGATGCCCGGCCGGAGCAGGTCGGCGAGCTCGATGTCGTCGAAGCCGACGAGGGCGACCGGACGGCTCCGCTCGGCGAGGACGCGGATCACGGTGACCGTCACCCGGTTGTTGCCCGCGAAGATCGCGGTGACGGGGTCCGGCCCGTCGAGCATCTCCTCGGTGGCCCGGCGCACCCGCTCCGGGTCGGTGGCACCCAGCGACGTCCAGGCGTCCGCCACGGGTATCCCGGCGTCCTCCATGGCCGCCCGGTAGCCGCGCAGACGCTCGGCGGCGGTGTGGATGCGGGGCATGTCACCGATGAAGCCGATGCGCCGGTGGCCGTGGGCGATCAGGTGGGCGACGCCGCCGAGGGCTCCGCCGTAGTTGTCCGACAGGACGCATTCGGCGTCGATCCTCCCGGCCGGGCGGTCCACGAACACCGTGGCCACGCCCGCCCTGAGCTCCGGCTCCAGATAGCGGTGGTCGTCGCCGGCCGGGATGATCACGAGACCGTCCACCCGCCGGGCGCACAGCGCGAGTGCCAGTTCCTGCTCCCGGTCCGGGTCCTCGGCGCTGGAGCCGTTGATGAGCAGGGCGCCGTGGGCGCGGGCGACCTCCTCGACCGCGCGGCTGAGCGGGCCGTAGAACGGGTCGGCGAGGTCTTCGAGGACGAGGCCGATGCTCGCGGTGCGGCCCTTGCGCAGGACCCGTGCGCTGTCGTTGCGGCGGAAGCCGAGGGCTTCGATCGCGTCCTGGACGCGGCGCTCCGTCTCCGGGGTCACGCCCGGCTCGCCGTTGACGACGCGGGAGACCGTCTTCAGCCCGACGCCCGCGCGGGCTGCGACGTCCTTCATCGTGGGACGGTTGCCGTAGCGGGTCCCGGAGAGGTTGTCGGCTCGGCGGATGGTCTCGGGCACGATGCGGTGTCCTGTCCTGTCGTCCACGGGCTGCTGTTGTCCCCGTCGTCCTCGGGGATGCGTTCGTCCATGGTTTGTATGAGGATGTGGCGTCGAGCATAGAGCCTGGACAACGTTGTCAGATGCGGGGGACACTGTTGACGCTGTCCATCGCATTCACTCCGGCCCACGTCCCCACCGCTGGACCGGCCTGCTCCTTTCCACGGTAGACGGGGAGATCCGACACTGATGCAGACCGACCTCGTGGCAGCCCTCGACATCGGCGGTACGAAGATCGCCGGTGCGCTGGTCGACGGCCACGGCAGGATTTTGGTGCGCGCGCAGCGCGCGACACCGGCGCGGGAGGACGGCGACACCGTGATGCGGGCCGTCGAGGAGGTGCTCGGCGAGCTCGCCGCCTCGCCGCTGTGGGGGCGGGCCCACGTCGTCGGGATCGGCAGCGCGGGGCCGGTGGACGCCTCCGCGGGCACGGTGAGCCCGGTGAACGTACCCGGCTGGCGGGACTTCCCGCTCGTCGGGCGGGTCACGGACGCCGTCGCCGGGCTCCCCGTCGAGCTGATCGGCGACGGCGTCGCGATCACCGCGGCCGAGCACTGGCAGGGCGCCGCCCGGGGGCACGACAACGCGCTGTGCATGGTGGTGTCGACGGGAGTCGGCGGCGGTCTGGTCCTGAACGGCCGACTCCACCCCGGCCCCACCGGCAACGCGGGCCACATCGGACACATCAGCGTCGATCTCGACGGCGACCCGTGCCCGTGCGGTGCGCGTGGCTGCGTCGAGCGCATCGCGAGCGGGCCCAACATCGCCCGCCGGGCCCTGGAGAACGGCTGGCGGCCCGGCCCCGACGGCGACACCTCCGCCGCGGCCGTGGCGGCCGCCGCCCGTGCGGGCGATCCGGTCGCCGTGGCGTCCTTCGAGCGCGCCGCGCAGGCGCTGGCGGCGGGCATCGCGGCCACCGCGACGCTCGTCGAGATCGACATCGCCGTCATCGGCGGGGGAGTGGGCAAGGCGGGCGACATCCTCTTCGCTCCCCTGCGCAAGGCGCTCCACGACTACGCCACCCTCTCCTTCGTGCAGCGCCTGACGGTGGCCCCGGCGTTGATGGGCACGGACGCGGGCCTGGTGGGAGCGGCCGCCGCGGCGCTCGCGGCGCGGCCGGCCGGTGCGGAGGCGGCGGGCGTCTGACGAGAACACCCGCAGGGACGTTCTTGCGGGCGGCGGCCCACCCGGCTGCCGCCCGCGTCTTCATGTGGTCGCAGCGCCCACGCGTGGCCGCCTGGTCGCCGCGAGCCAATTTTTGAACATGTTCAACTTTCTGCGCTAGGCTCTCTCCCGACGGAGGGGGAGCCCCATGAAGTTCGTGTTGCCCGGGGGAACCGGGCAGGTCGGAACGATCCTGGACCGCGCGCTGACCGCCGCGGGACACGAGGTCGTGATCCTCACCAGACGGCCCACGAGGGCGCGGGAGGTCGCCTGGGACGGGGAGACTCTGGGCGCCTGGGCCGAGGAGATCGACGGCAGTGACGTCGTGGTCAACCTGGCGGGCCGCAGCGTCAGATGCCGGTACACCCCGGCCAACCTGCGGGCGATGATGGACTCGCGGGTCAACTCCGCCCGCGTCGTCGGAGAGGCGATCGAGGCCGCCGTACGGCCGCCGCGCGTCTGGATGCAGATGAGCACCGCCACCGTCTACGCCCACCGCTTCGACGCGCCCCACGACGAGGCGACCGGTGTGATCGGCGGTACGGAGGCCGGCGTGCCGGACTACTGGGCCTACAGCGTCAAGATCGCCGAGAACTGGGAGCGGGAGCAGGAGCGGGCCGTGATCCCGCGCACCCGCAAGGTCGCCCTGCGCTCCGCCATGGTGATGAGCCCGGACCGCGGTGGTGTCTTCGACGTACTGTCGTGGCTCGCGCGGCTCGGTCTCGGCGGCTCCGTCGCGGGCGGTGCGCAGTACGTGTCCTGGATCCACGAGCACGACTTCGTCCGGGCCGTGGAGTTCCTGGCCGACCGGGACGACCTCTGCGGGCCGGTGAACCTGGCCGCTCCCGAGCCGCTGCCGCAGCGGGCGTTCATGCGGGAGCTGAGGGCCGCCCGAGGTGTTCCCGTGGGGCTGCCCGCCACCAGGTGGATGGCCGAGATCGGCGCCTTCGCGCTGCGCTCGGACACGGAACTCCTGCTCAAGAGCCGCCGTGTGGTCCCCGGACGGTTGCTCGACGCGGGTTTCGCCTTCACTCACCCCCGCTGGTCGCGGGCGGCCGAGGACCTCGTACGCCGTGCGCGCGCCGGATCCGGGCGGGCGGCGTGACCCCGGGGCGGTTTCCCAGTTGAACCGGTCATGAAGAAGCGCAGCATGCTCGCCATCGCCTCCCTCGCCACCGGATTCGTCGTCGCGGCGATCACCCCCTCCCACGGGCTGGGCGGTGAGGAGCACCAGGGACTCGACGTGGGCGACACCCTCAGCGCCGTCGACCACACGATCGCCCAGGACGGCCTGGGCGTCCAGGAAGGCTTCCTGGAGCAGGCCGACTGACGGCGGCACAGTTCCACAGCGCGGCGCCGGGCCCCCACAAGGGGTACCGGCGCTTCCGTTTGCGCGGCCTCTACGGCGGCTGGTTTCCGTGGCAGGGTTGAGCGGGCAAGCCACAGGGGGCCAACAGAAGAGGGGGAACCGTGACCGTCGTCTGGATCAACGGCGCTTTCGGTGCGGGGAAGACCGCCACCGCACGGGAACTGATCGAACTGATCCCGAACAGCACGCTCTTCGACCCCGAGGTCATCGGCGGAGCGCTCCCGTACCTGCTCCCGCCCAAGCACCTCGCCGAGGTCGGCGACTACCAGGACCTGCCGATCTGGCGACGGCTCGTGATCGACACGGCCGCCGCGATGCTCGCCGAACTCGGCGGCACCCTCGTGGTGCCCATGACCCTGCTGCGCCAGGACTACCGCGACGAGATCTTCGGCGGCCTCGCCGCCCGCCGGATCGCGGTACGGCACATTCTCCTCACTCCGGCCGAAACGATCCTGCGTCAGCGAATAGCGGGGCGGGAGGTTCCGCCGGACCTTCCTGACGGCGACATGCGGATACGGCAGTGGTCGTACGACCACATCGAGCCCTACCGCGCCGCCCTCGCCTCCTGGCTCACCGCCGACGCGCACCCCGTCGACACCGGCCCCCTCACCCCGTACGAGGCCGCCACCCGCATCGCCGAGGCCGTGGGTACGGGCGCCGTCCCCGAGTGCGAGATCGTGCAGACGCCCGAGCCGACCGCGGAGACCGTCGCCGCCGGCGTCCTCCTCTTCGACGAGCGGGACCGGGTGCTGCTCGTCGACCCCACCTACAAGGCCGGCTGGGAGTTCCCCGGCGGGGTCGTCGAACCCGGCGAGGCGCCCGCGCGCGCCGGCATCCGCGAGGTCGCCGAGGAGACCGGCATCCACCTGGACGACGTACCGCGGCTGCTCGTCGTGGACTGGGAGCGGCCCTCTCCGCCCGGCTACGGCGGACTGCGTCTCCTCTTCGACGGCGGCCGACTGGACGCCGCACGGACCGAGGGGCTGCTGCTGCCGGGGCCCGAGCTGCGCGACTGGCGGTTCGTCACCGAGGAGCAGGCGGCCGATCTGCTGCCGCCGGTCCGCTACGAACGGCTGCGCTGGGCGCTGCGGGCGCGCGAACGTGGCGCCGCGCTCTATCTGGAAGCCGGGATTCCCGTAGGTTGACGCGCCGTGTGATTACCGGCGAGTCCCGTTGCGTTTTCGCCGGGTAATTCTTTGATTCTTCTGGGTGCCGTTCCATCCAGGTGAGCGGGCTTTACCCTGCGCGGAGATTGTCCGGAGAGAAGCGAGGGCGGACCGTCATCGTCCCGAAACCATCGCGCGTGACCTCCCGATCAGGGGAAACCCTAAGCAATGGCCAAGGAGGTGTCGTCCTCCTCTCACGCTCCGGCTAATTACACACCCTGCTCTCGTCAACACTTTTCCACGAGCGCAAACAAACCCTTTTCTGCCTCTGGTGCGCCTTGACCGGACTCACGACGCATTGCGAAAGTCCGCATTGTCTCGTGGGGCCGGTGACGGCCGCCACCCATTTCTTTCAACCAGGGGTAGATCCGGGATGTCCGTACGATGACCACGCAACTCCAGCCGGTCGAGCTCGGCAGCGTGATCGCGCCGACCGTCACCGGCCGCTCACCGGCCCGCATGGCCTGGAAGCGCATCACGCGGGACAAGATCACCATGGTCGCGCTGGTGGTGACCGTCCTGTTCCTCGTGGTCGCGCTGGTGGCCCCGGCCCTCACCGCGCTCACCGGCTGGGGGCCGATCACCCCGGACGGCCGGGCGATCGACCCGGACACCGGCAACTTCCCGCGCGGGGCGCTCGGCGGCATCAGCCTCACCCACCTGCTGGGCGTCGAACCGGGCACCGGCTACGACCTGTTCGCCAGGATCGTGTACGGGCTGCGCACCTCGCTGATCGTGGGCTTCGCGTCGGCCGTCCTGTCCACCGTCGCCGGCGTCGTCGCGGGCCTCGCGGCCGGCTACTTCGGCGGCTGGGTCGACTCCGTGCTGTCGCGGATCATGGACGTGATGCTGGCCTTCCCCCAGCTGCTGTTCATCATCGCGCTCACCCCGGTGATCCAGAACGCGCTCCAGACCAACAGCCACGGCGGCACCGACGAGAACCTCCGGCTGCTGGTCCTCGTCGTGAACATCGCGATCTTCGCCTGGGCCTACACCGCCCGCCTGGTACGCGGACAGGTCCTCTCCCTGCGCGAGCGGGAGTTCGTCGACGCCGCCCGGCTGATGAGCGCGGGCCGGCGCCACATCCTCTTCCGCCAGCTGCTGCCCAACCTGTGGGCGCCGATCCTGATCTCCTTCGCCCTGGCCGTCCCGCAGAACATCACCACCGAGGCGGCCCTGTCGTACCTGGGCGTCGGCGTCATCCCGCCCAACCCGGACTGGGGCGCCCTGCTGTCGGACGCCTCGCAGTTCTTCCTCCAGGACCCCGCGTACCTGTTCATCCCGGGTGTGCTGCTCCTCGTCCTCGTCCTGGCGCTCAACCTCCTCGGGGACGGCGTACGCGACGCCCTCGACCCCCGTGCCCGTCGCGGCTGACGCACGGCCCTCGCATCTCCGGCCCCGACGGCGCCACGAACGACCGCCGAAGCCGGGCCTGTTGAACAAGAACGGAGTGTTTACCTCATGAAGCGCAGAACGCGCACGGTCGCTCTCACGGCCACCGCCGTGGCGATCGCCCTGGGGGCCACCGCATGCGGCGGAGGATCCTCCAGCGGCGCCGGCGGCGGCTCCCCGACCAAGGGCGGCACGCTGACCATCCTGAACAACGCCGACTACGACCACCTCGACCCGCAGCGCGTGTACACCACGCAGGGTTCGAGCATGGACCAGGAGTTCGTGCGCACCCTCACCGGCTGGGACGTGTCGGGCTCCGCGCCGAAGCTGGTCGGAGACCTCGCCTCCGACACCGGCACGGCCTCCAAGGGCGACACGGTGTGGACCTTCCACCTGCGTCACGGCGTCAAGTGGCAGGACGGCACCGAGGTCACCGCGCAGGACGTCAAGTACGGCGTCGAGCGGACCTTCTCCCCGGACATCAACGGCGGCCCGCCGTACGCCAGTCAGTGGCTCGTCGGCGGCGCCGACTACAAGGGGCCGTACAAGGGCAAGGACCTCGCCTCCATCCAGACGCCGGACAAGTACACCATCGTCTTCCAGCTGAACCAGCCGGTCGCCGACTTCAACGAGACCACCGCCATGCCCGGCTGGTCGGCGGTGCCCAAGGCCCACGACACCGGGGCGACGTACGACACGCACGTCTGGTCCGACGGGCCGTACATGATCAAGTCGTACACCAAGAACAAGGAACTCGTCCTCGTCAAGAACACCAACTGGAGCCAGTCGAACGACCCGATCCGTGAGCAGAACGTCGACAAGATCGACGTGAAGTTCGGCCAGGAGCAGGCCGCCATCGACCAGCAGATCAAGTCCGACGCCGGGGTCGCCCAGACCTCGATCATGCAGGACCCGATCGCCGGCTCCGACCTCACCACGGTCGCCAACAACCCGTCGCTGAAGTCGCGTTACTACAAGATTCCCGCGCCCGGCATCAACTACCTGGCCATCAACACCACCCGGGTCAAGGACATCAAGGTCCGCGAGGCGATCGAGGACGCCCTCGACAAAACCACCGTGCGCGGCGCCTTCGGCGGCTCGGCCTACGGCGACTACGCCACCACCATGCTGAGCCCCGGCATCGGCGGCTACCAGAAGTTCAACCTGTACAGCACCGCCCCGGCCGGTGACCTCACCAAGGCCAAGGCGCTGATGCAGCAGGCCGGCAACCCGAAGCCCACCATGTCGCTGGCGGTGGAGAACACCACCACCGAGGAGCACTTCGCGGACGCGGTGAAGACCTCGCTGGAGAAGATCGGCGTCACGGTGAACATCACCCCGATCGACGCGGCGAACTACTTCAGCACCATCGACAACGTGAAGAACCAGTACGACATGGTCTGGGGCGACTGGATCGCGGACTGGCCCAACGCCTCCACCGTGCTGCCCGTCCTGTTCGACGGACGGCAGATCAAGAAGCTGCCGCAGTCCAACCAGGACCTGTCGTACCTCAACGACCCGGCCGTCAACGCCCAGATCGACAAGATCGCCAAGATGACCGACATCAAGCAGCGCAACACCGCCTACGGCGCCCTTGACGAGCAGATCATGAAGGACGCCGCCGTGGTCCCGCTGATGTACATGAACTTCAGCGAACTCGGCGGCTCCAAGGTCGGCGGTGTCATCCCCGACCCGATCCTCGCCGAGCCGAGCCTGGTGCACGTGTACGTCAAGCACTGACGCACCCCGTCCGACGCCCCGCCGGCGGTACGCCGCCGGCGGGGGCACCCCAGCACCCCACCTCACGTCAGGTCCCAGGACGCCATGCTCCGTTACCTCATCCGACGCCTGCTGGCGGCGGCCCTGATCATGCTGGTGATCACCGTGATCACCTTCTTCATCTTCTACGCGCTGCCGTCCGACCCCGCCCTGCTGGCCTGCGGGAAGACCTGCTCACCCTCGCGCCTCACGGAGATCAGGCACTCGCTGGGCCTCGACCAGAGCTTCATGACGCAGTTCTGGGAGTTCTTCAAGGGCCTCTTCGTCGGCCGTGACTTCGGCGACCAGAGCGTGGCCATCCACTGCTCCGCGCCCTGCCTCGGGGTGTCCTTCCAGACCGACACCCCCGTCCTCAGCACCCTCCTCGACGACTTCCCCGCCGACCTCTCCCTCGGGCTCGGCGCCGCCGTGGTCTTCCTGATCCTGGGCGTCGGCCTCGGCACCGTGGCCGCGGTCCGCCGGGGCAAGGCCGCCGACAAGGCCGCGGTCGGTCTCGCGCTGGTCGGCGTCTCCGTGCAGATCTACTTCGTCGGACTGCTGCTGCTCTTCCTGTTCGTCGACAAGTGGCAGCTGCTGCCCGCCGCCGGCTACACCCCCTTCACCGACGACCCGGCCGGCTGGCTCCAGGGCCTCATCCTGCCCTGGGCGACCCTGGTCTTCGTCTACCTCGCGCTGTACACCCGGCTCACCCGCTCCTCCATGCTGGAGGTCTTCGCCGAGGACTACATGCGCACCGCCCGCGCCAAGGGGCTGCCGACCGGCCGGATCGTCCTCAAACACGGGCTGCGGGCCGCGATCACCCCGATCATCACCATCTTCGGCATGGACGTCGGCTCGCTCATCGGCGGCTCCGCCGTCATCACCGAGTCCGTGTTCGGCATCAACGGCATCGGCAAGCTCGCCGTGGACTCGGTCCAGAACTCCGACCTGCCCGTCATCCTCGGCACCACCCTCTTCGCCGCCACGTTCGTCGTCCTCGCCAACGTCGTCGTCGACCTGGTCTACGGCCTCGTCGACCCCCGCGTACGCCTCGCGTGAAGGAAAGTCCAGTGACCCTGTCCACCCCCGAGCAGCCCGCGGACGTCCTGCCCGCGACCGGCGCCTTCCTCGACGTACGGGACCTGCGGGTGCACTTCCCGACCGAGGACGGCCTGGTGAAGTCCGTCGACGGAGTCTCCTTCAGCCTGGAGAAGGGCCGCACCCTCGGCATCGTCGGAGAGTCCGGCTCCGGCAAGTCGGTCACCTCGCTGGCCCTCCTCGGACTGCACAAGGGCACCCGCGCCCAGGTGTCCGGCGAGATCTGGCTGGAGGGGCAGGAACTCGTCGCCCTGCCCGAGCAGGAGATGCGGGCGCTGCGCGGCGAGACGGTCTCCATGATCTTCCAGGACCCGCTCTCCGCGCTGCACCCCTTCTTCACCGTCGGCTCCCAGATCGCCGAGGCCTACCGGGTGCACCACAAGGTCTCCAAGAAGGAGGCCACGGAGCGTGCCGTGGAGATGCTGAAACGGGTCGGCATCCCGCAGCCCGAGCGCAGGGCGAAGGACTACCCGCACCAGTTCTCCGGCGGTATGCGCCAGCGCGCCATGATCGCCATGTCACTGGTCTGCGACCCCGCCCTGCTCGTCGCCGACGAGCCCACGACCGCCCTCGACGTCACCGTCCAGGCGCAGATCCTCGACCTCATCCGCGACCTCCAGGAGGAGTTCGGCTCCGCGGTGATCATCATCACCCACGACCTCGGTGTGGTCGCCGACGTCGCCGACGACATCCTGGTGATGTACGGCGGCCGCCGCATCGAGTACGGCACCGTCCGCGACGTCCTCAAGCAGCCCGGACACCCGTACACCTGGGGCCTGTTGCAGTCCATGCCGGACATCGCCGACGACGTGGGGCGCCGGCTCAACCCGATCCCGGGCACCCCGCCGAGCCTGATCAACCTCCCGTCCGGCTGCGCCTTCCACCCGCGCTGCGCCTACAAGGGCCGGGTCGCGGAGGGGAGTTGCACGGTCGAACTGCCCGAACTGCGGCCGGTCGCCGGAACGGCCGCGCACATCGCGGCCTGCCATCTCACCGAACGGGCCAAGCAGGAGATCCGGGGCGCCGGCCCGAACGACCACAGGAGCACGCCGTGAGCACCACCCAGCCCATCCGCGAACCGCAGGCGGCGAAGGCCCCGGGCGGGAAGCTCCTCGAGGTCACGGGCCTCACCAAGCACTTCCCCCTCCGGACGGGCATCGTCCTCCGGCGCCAGGTCGGCGCCGTGCGGGCCGTCGACGGCATCGACTTCTCGGTCGGCGCCGGGGAGTCGCTGGGCCTGGTCGGCGAGTCCGGCTGCGGCAAGTCGACCACGGGCCGGCTGATCACCCGGCTGCTGGAACCGACCTCCGGCTCCATCGTCTTCGACGGTGAGGACATCACCCACAAACCGGCGGCGAAGCTGCGCCAGGCGCGCAAGAACCTCCAGATGATCTTCCAGGACCCGTACTCCTCGCTGAACCCCCGGCACACCGTCGGCACGATCATCGAGACGCCGATGAGGCTCAACGGCATCGAACCGCCGCAGGGCCTCAAGAAGCGCGCGCAGGAACTCCTGGAGACGGTCGGCCTCAACCCCGAGCACTACAACCGCTACCCGAACGAATTCTCCGGCGGCCAGCGCCAGCGCATCGGCATCGCCCGCGCCCTCGCCCTGCGCCCCAAGCTCATCGTGGCCGACGAACCGGTGTCGGCGCTGGACGTCTCCATCCAGGCCCAGGTCGTCAATCTGCTCCAGGACCTGCAACGCGAGTTCGGCATCGCCTTCGTCTTCATCGCCCACGACCTCGCCGTCGTCCGGCACTTCTCCGAACGCGTCGCGGTGATGTACCTCGGCAAGGTCGTCGAGGTCGCCGACCGGGAGGACCTCTACGCCCGTCCCCGGCACCCCTACACGCGTGCGTTGCTGTCCGCCGTCCCCGAGGCCGACCCGGACGCCGCCGAGCGGCGCGAACGCATCCGCCTGAGCGGGGACGTCCCCTCACCGATCGACCCGCCCTCCGGCTGCCGCTTCCGCACCCGCTGCCCCAAGTTCGCGCAGGCCCTCAGCGAGGACGAACGCACCGCCTGCGTGGGACAGGAGCCCGAGCTGACCGACCGGGGCGGCGGCAACCCGGTCGCCTGCCACTATCCGGAGACCTTGGAGCCGTCGTAGAGCGCCCGCAGTTCGTCGTACGGGAAGGGTGTCTGCCTGCTCTCCTTCTCGAACCGGCGCAGGAAGTCGTTCATCACGGCGGCGACCGGCGCGTGCCGGGCGATGACGTCGGCGACCGCCGCCGGGATCCCCTCGGGCCGCGCGCCGTCGGCACACGCGCGGATGCAGGCCTCGCGGGTGTCGCGGTCGTAGCCGTGGAGGGCGACGAGGAGCCAGGTGACGAAGAAGGACGTCGAGTAGGCGCGGTCGTAGTCGCGGTGGCGGTCCAGGAAGGCGCGTTCCGCGGGGGTGAGGCGGAAGCGGGAGGACAGCGCGAGGCCGTAGTCCGCGAGATACAGCCGCCGGCCGTCGGTGAGGATGTTCCGGAAGTGGACGTCGAAGTGCAGCAGCCCACGCGCGCGGAGGAAGTCGGTGGCTTCCGCGAGGCCGTGCTCCACCAGGGCGCAGGCGGTGTCGGCGTCCTCGGTGCGGATCCGTGCGTCGAGCCAGTCGTGCAGGGTGTACGGGACGTGCTCCAGGAACAGCGTCAGGCTCGCGGTGGCCGTGCCGAGGCCCTCGATGCGCTCGCGCGTCCGCGCGGCACCGCCCCAGTAGGCGACGACACGGTCCACGTCGGCGAGTTCGTCCGGAAGGGGCCGGGGCTCGTCCGGCAGGACCCGCCAGTGGTGGGTCAGCGGGAACCCGGCGAAGTCCCCGGCCAGGACCCAGTGGGTCGTCATCGTGTGCACGGCCAGTTCCCGCCAGGCGCCGAAGCCCGGGCTGCCGATGCCGTAGTGGCAGAAGCTGGGCATGTCGAAGAGGTTCGCCGTGGACCGTGCGTGGTCCGGGAGCCGTTCCGCGTCCGTCAGCCGCACCCGCTTGACGAAGACCCGCCTGCCGTCCACCTCCACGTGCAGGACCCGCCCGCCGATGCCGGTCCCGACGGGCACGCCCGTGGCGAGGAGCTCGGCGAGTTCGGCGTCACTGAGCAGGGCGAGCGAGGTGGCGATCTCATGGTGGGCGGCGAGGCGTTCGGCGCGGATCATGCCCTCATCGTCAGCCTGCGGCCGCGTATCTGTCCGCGGTTTCCCGCAGCCTGGCACCCGCCCGTCCGAGCCCGGGATCCCCGTGGCCGAAACAGGCCACGTCCGTGTCCAGCGCCGCCAACCGGTGGAACGAGGCGATCGCTTGGGCCCGGTCGACGTTGAACACGCCGAGCAGCACGGTGCCGTCGACCGGGGACGCGGCCACCGCATCGCCCGTGAACAGCACGCCGTGCCGGGGGAGATGGAGCGCGATGCTGCCGTGCGTGTGGCCGGGTACGTGGACGACGCGGGCGCCGTCGCCGAAGTCGAGGGCGTCGTCGTCCGACAGCTCGGTGACCGCCTCAGGGCGCGCGAAGGCGCCCGGGGGCAGGTGTTTCGCGGCCTCGGCGTGCAGCGGGATCTCCCAGTCCTCGAACACCGGTGGCGGACCGGCGACCTCGCCGCGCACCACCGGCGCGTCCAGGCGGTGGGCCAGTACCTCGGCCCCGGTGGACGCGGCCAACTCCGCGGCTCCGCCCACGTGGTCGTCGTGGAAGTGGGTCAGCACGATCCGCCGTACGGCGGCCGGAGGGTGCCCGAGAGCTCCGATCGCCTCGGCGATGCGCGCGCCCGAGCCCGGCGGGCCGGCGTCGATCAGTGTCAACTCGGCCCCGTCGCGCCAGAGATAGGCCTGGCCGACCGGGAAGCGCAGGAGATGCAGGCGGGGAAGGAGTTCGACGACGTCCATGGGACGACCGTAGAGAGGCCCCCGCCCGGCGGGCGAGGGCCTCTGCCGAGGGCAGAGCGGGTCAGCTCGCCGCGTAGTTGCGCAGGAACAGGGCCTCCGCCACCGACAGGCGCTCCAGCTCCTCGGGGGAGACGCTCTCGTTGACGGCGTGGATCTGGGCCTCCGGCTCGCTCAGGCCGATGAGGAGGATCTCCGCGCGCGGGTACAGGGCGGCGAGGGTGTTGCACAGCGGGATGGAGCCGCCCTGACCGGCGTACTGCATCTCCTGACCGGGGTACGCCACCGCCATCGCGTCCGCCATCGCCGCGTACGCCGGACTGGTCGTGTCCGCGCGGAACGCCTGGCCCTGGCCGACCTGCTCGGTGCGCAGCCGCGCACCCCACGGCGTGTGCGCCTCCAGGTGGGCCTGGAGCAGCTTGGTGGCCTCCACGGCGTCGACGCCCGGCGGCACCCGCAGGCTCACCAGCGCGCGGGCGCTCGCCTGCACCGACGGGGTGGCGCCGACGACCGGCGGGCAGTCGATGCCGAGCACCGTCACCGCCGGGCGCGCCCAGATGCGGTCGGCGACCGTGCCGGAGCCGATCAGGCCGACGCCGTCCAGCACCTTGGCGTCCTTGCGGAACTGCTCCTCGTCGTAGCGCAGCCCCTCCCACGCGGAGCTGCCGGTGAGCCCGTCGACGGTCGTCGAGCCGTCCTCGGCGCGCAGCGAGTCCAGGACGCGGATCAGCGCGCCCAGAGCGTCGGGCGCGGCGCCGCCGAACTGACCGGAGTGCAGGTTGCCTTCGAGGGTGTCGACCTGCACGCGGAGCATGGTCATGCCGCGCAGCGTCGAGGTCACCGTGGGCAGACCGACGCGGAAGTTGCCCGCGTCGCCGATGACGATGGTGTCGGCCTCCAGGAGCTCCGGGTGCTCCTCGGCGTACCGCTCCAGGCCGCCGGTGCCCATCTCCTCCGAGCCCTCGGCGATCACCTTCACGTTGACCGGCACGCCACCGTTCGCCTTGAGCGCGCGCAGGGCGAGCAGGTGCATGATCACGCCACCCTTGCAGTCGGCGGCGCCGCGTCCGTACCAGCGGCCGGCGCGCTCGGTGAGCTCGAACGGCGGAGTGGCCCAGCCGGCCTCGTCGAGCGGCGGCTGCACGTCGTAGTGGGCGTAGAGGAGCACCGTCTTCGCGCCGGCCGGTCCCGGGAGGTACCCGTACACCGACTGCGTGCCGTCCGGGGTGTCCAGCAGGGCGACGTCCTCGAAGCCCTCGGCGCGCAGCGCGTCGGCGACCCAGTTGGCGGCGGCCTCGCTCTCGCTCTTCGGGAACTGGTCGAAGTCCGCCACCGACTTGAAGGCCACCAGCTCGGTGAGCTCCTCCTTCGCCCTGGGCATCAGCGAGGCGACGGTCTCGGCGACCGGATTCGACGACATGGGCACGCTCCTTGTGGGTGCGACGTTGTACGGGTGGGCACCCGCGTGAACGGGTGACCGTGCGAGCGTACGCCGGACCTGGTGTGCGGGCGCACGCGGCGGTGATCCTCCCACAGCGGGCTGTGGCGATCTCCGCCGTAGGATGCGGATGACAGGTGCGGCAGCGGCTTGATCGGAGCAGTAGACCATCGTGAGCAGCGAGAACTCTTCGGCGGACGACGTGCGGCGGGTGTGGGACGTCGTCGTGGTGGGCGCGGGACCCGCGGGGGCCTCGGCCGCCTACGCGGCCGCGGTCGCGGGACGGCGTGTGCTGTTGCTGGAGAAGGCCGAGCTGCCCCGCTACAAGACATGCGGCGGCGGCATCATCGGTCCCTCGCGCGACGCCCTTCCGCCGGGCTTCGAACTGCCCCTCCGTGATCGCGTCCACGCGGTGACGTTCTCGAACAACGGGCGCTTCACCCGCACCCGCCGCTCCAAGCAGATGCTGTTCGGGCTGATCAACCGCCCCGAGTTCGACCAGCAGCTGGTGGAGCACGCGCAGAAGGCGGGCGCCGAGCTGCGTACGGGCGTCACCGTGCAGCGCGTCGAGCAGCACGGCTCGGTGGTGCCGGACCGGCGCACGGTCGCCGTCGTCCTCCAGGGCGGCGAGACGCTGCTGGCCCACGCGGTCGTCGGCGCCGACGGCAGCGCCAGCCGGATAGGAGCGCACGTCGGGGTCAAGCTCGACCAGGTGGACCTCGGTCTGGAGGCGGAGATCCCGGTGCCGGAGACCGTCGCCGAGGACTGGAAGGGGCGGGTGCTCATCGACTGGGGGCCGATGCCCGGCAGCTACGGCTGGGTGTTCCCCAAGGGTGACACGCTGACGGTCGGGGTGATCTCCGCGCGCGGTGAAGGCGCCGCGACCAAGCGGTACTTGGAGGAGTTCATCGGGCGGCTCGGCCTCGCCGGCTTCGAGCCGAGCATCTCCTCGGGCCATCTGACCCGTTGCCGTGCCGACGACTCGCCGCTGTCGCGCGGGCGGGTCCTCGTGTGCGGGGACGCGGCCGGTCTGCTGGAGCCGTGGACCCGTGAGGGCATCTCGTTCGCACTGCGCTCGGGGCGGCTCGCGGGGGAGTGGGCGGTGCGGATCGCCGAGGCGCACGACGCGGTGGACACCCGGCGCCAGGCCCTCAACTACGCGTTCGCGATCAAGGCGGGGCTCGGCGTGGAGATGAGCGTCGGCAAGCGGCTGCTGACGGCGTTCGAGCGCCGCCCCGGCCTGTTCCACGCGGCGCTGACGAGCTTCCGGCCCGCCTGGAGGGCGTTCACCGAGATCACGCGCGGCTCGACGTCCCTGGGGGAGCTCGTCCGCTCGCATCCGCTGGCCCAGCGCGCGCTGACCGCGATGGACCGTCGGCCGGTGGTGGCGGAGGAGCCCGCCGACGAGGTCAGTTCCTGACGGTGACCAGGAAGACGGGGTGGTCCGGAGCGATGCGGCGCAGCTCGGCGTCGGAGGAGTCCGGGCCGACCCCGCCGAAGAACACACCGACCTCGGCCTTCCAGCGCTTGAGGTAGGCGCGCAGGAGCGGCACCTTGTCGTCGTCGGCGACCTCGGTCGCGTCGAACACCTCCACGTTCTTGCCGAGGTGCAGCTCGCCGCCGCCGGCCGCGCGCATGTTGTGGGTCCACTGGACATGGCCGCGCGGCGCGACCAGGTACTGCCGACCGTCCACGGTCAGCAGGTTCACCGGGGTGGTCCGCCACTCGCCGCTCTTGCGGCCGCGGACCGCCAGGACCCGGGAGCCCCACACGCTGAGCCCGCGGCGGGTCAGCCAGGCCACGGCTCGGTTCATGACGTTCACGGTGAACCAGCCGGGCTTCTGGACGTGCGTCGACGGCGTGGGTGTGGACATGGCCAGGACCTCCGGGAATCACTTTTTGTGAGCACTGCTCTCGCTTGAGATCAGTGTGCACGAAACTGATGACCCTTGCAAGAGCGGTGCTCTCGAACGTGTGCGCCGCTCTCATCGCGTGGGACAATTGCCGGTATGACGACGAGCAGAACCACGCAAGGCGCACGCGCCCGGGCCAGGATCGAAGTCACCGCCGCCATCAAGGACGAGGCGCGACGACAGCTCGCCGCCGAGGGCGCCGCCAAGCTGTCGCTGCGGGCCGTGGCACGGGAACTGGGCATGGTCTCCTCCGCGCTGTACCGGTACTTCCCCAGCCGCGACGACCTGCTCACCGCTCTCATCATCGACGCCTACGACTCCCTCGGCGAGCGCGCGGAGACGGCGCACCGCGCGGCGGCGGACGCTGACCCCGTGCGCCGCTGGACCGCGGTCTGCGAGGCCGTACGGGGCTGGGCGCTGACGCATCCGCACGAGTACGCGCTGATCTACGGCTCGCCCGTGCCCGGCTACTCCGCCCCCGACACCACCGTCGCGGCAGCGGCTCGCGTCGGCCAGGTGCTCCTCGGCATCGTGCGCGACGCGCGGCGCGACGACGGCCTGACCGAGCCGCCGCTCCCGGACGACCTGCGACCCGAGGGCGAGCGGATAGGGGCCGATCTTGCGCCGGACCTGCCGCCCGCCGTCACCGTGGCCCTCGTGGCGGCCTGGGCCCAGCTGTACGGACTGGTCGGCTTCGAACTGTTCGGCCAGTTCAACCGGCTGGTGGAGGACCGGGAGCCGTTCTTCCGGCACGCGGCGGAGAGGCTGGCGCGCGGGGTGGGGCTGAGGTGAGCGGCCCGCCGGCGGACGTACTCCCCCGGGAGTACGCGTGATCACCTCGCCCGGCTGACGTCCGTGGCCGCCCGCTGCGTCTAGCGTGGCGGACATGGACGAGCAGCGCGTACGCGGGAGCGGCCGGCCCCACGGGCCCCGGTGGCTCAGCCGATGGGGCGTACGTGGCGGCTGGGACGACCAGCCCGGCACCCGCCTGCCGTGGCGGTCCACCCTGGCGGTCACCGTCCTCGTCCTCCTCGGCTCGAACTTCGCGGCCCACGCGCAGGCGGGCGACCGCGCCCAGCTCGACGTCTTCGCACGGGTGCTGCTGCTCGTGGCCTCGGGACTGCTGCTGTTCCGGCAGCGGCACCCGGTGCCCGTCGTGTTCGGCACCGCTGCCGCCGCGATGGTCTACCTGGGCGCCGGCTACCCCTACGGGCCCGTCTTCCTCACCGTCGCGCTGGCCTGCTTCAGCGCCGTGGTGGCCGGGCACCGCAAGGCCGCCTGGGCCGCCCTGGGGATGCTGTGGGCCGGGCACGTCCTGGTGGCCCACTGGCTCTACCGGTGGCTGCCGCCCTCCCGGGACGCGGGCACCTCCTGGGGGCAGGAACTCGTGATCGCCGCCTGGGTGGTCGCGATCGTGGCGGTGTCCGAGCTGGCCCGCACCAAACGGGAACAGTGGGCCCGCGAGCGGGCCGAGCGCGCGCAGGCGGCCCGGCGACGCGCCGACGCGGAACGGCTGCGCATCGCACGCGAACTGCACGACGTCCTCGCGCACAGCCTCTCCGTCATCAACGTCCAGGCGGGCGTCGGACTCGCGCTCCTCGACGCCGACCCGGAGCAGGCCCGCACGGCGCTCACCACCATCAAGTCCGCCAGCAAGGAGGCGCTCGGCGACGTACGCCAGGTCCTGGACACCCTGCGCACACCCGGAAGCGCTCCCCGCGCCCCGGCGCCCGGCCTCGACCGGTTGCCGGAACTGGTGGAGCAGGCGGCCCGCGCGGGTCTCACCGTCGAGATCGAGGGTGAGTCGCCACCCCTGCCGCCCGGCACGGACCTCGCCGCCTTCCGTATCGTCCAGGAGGCCCTCACCAACGTCGTACGGCACTCCGGCTCACGGCACGCGCGCGTGCGCCTCGACCACACGGGTGGCGCTCTGCGGCTGCGCGTCGACGACGACGGGCCCGCGACCGGCGACGAGGCGGGCGGCAGCGGCAACGGGCTGGCCGGAATGCGGGAGCGGGCGGCCTCGCTGGGTGGCACGATCGAGGCGGGGCCGCGCCCCGACGGGGGCTTCGAGGTCCTCGCCGTACTGCCGTCGAGGGTCGAGGAGGACCGGTGATCCGCGTACTGCTCGCCGACGACCAGTCACTGGTGCGGGCCGGATTCAGGGCGCTGCTCGACGCGCAGCCCGACATCGAGGTGGCCGGGGAGGCCGCCGACGGCGAGGAGGCCGTGCGCGCGGTGCGCGAACTGCGCCCGGACGTCGTGCTGATGGACATCCGCATGCCGCTCCTGGACGGCCTGGCCGCGACCCGGCGCGTCACCGAGGACGAGACGCTCGCCGAGGTCAGAGTGGTCATGCTGACCACCTTCGAGCTCGACGAGTACGTCTTCGAGGCCCTGCGCTCGGGAGCCTCCGGCTTCCTGGTGAAGGACACCGAACCGGACGAACTCCTGCGCGCCGTACGGGCGGTGGTCGCCGGTGACGCGCTGCTGTCGCCGGGCGTGACCCGCCGGCTGATCGCCGAGTTCGCCGCGCGCTCCAAGGAACCCGCGGCCGCCGACGCCCTCGGCCGGCTCACCGAGCGGGAGCGGGAGGTGATGGCGCTCGTCGGGATCGGCCTGTCCAACGAGGAGATCGCCCGCCGCCTGGTCGTCAGCCCGCTCACCGCGAAGACCCACGTCAGCCGCACGATGGTGAAGCTGGGCGCCCGGGACCGGGCCCAACTGGTGGTGCTGGCCTACGAGTCGGGGTTGGTCCGGCCGGGCTGGCTGGGCTGAGGGGTGCGCCCCGTCCGGTCGAGGTCACCGGGCCGGGGCGCCTGCCGGAAGCGGACCAGGACGCTGATCACGCGGGCCGCGAAGAGCACCGGCGCCAGCACCAGCCCGGTGCGCAGCAGGACACGGGACAGAGTGTCCTGGAGGTCGAAGAGGAGCGCCGGGCCGGCGACAGCACCGAACACGACGGCTGCCGCGAAGGCCGCGCTGAACAGCGCGTATCCGATCTCGACGGTGATCGCGTCCCGCTCGGCCTGGTCGCGCCGTCCCCCGTGTGTGGTCATGACCGTGAGTCAAACAGGCGTGCGCCCGGCGGGCAAGCGAGCCCCGCCGGGCGCACGATGGGAGGCGGTCCCCCGATTCGCGTCAGTCGCCTACGGCGACGCGCTCCGCCTCCTGGGAGGTGGCCTGCGTGGACCTGGCGACCACCACGGAGGCCTGCGGACGGCGGGTGCGCAGTCCCGTGAGCGAGATCAGCAGCCCGGCGAGGGCGATACCGGCGGCGACCATGAACCCGGGCCGGTAGCTGTCGAGGACGGCCTGCGGGGTGGGGTCGGCCGGGGCGCCCGCGGTCACCACGGCCGTCACGACGGCGAGGAAGAGGGCGCCGCCCACCTGTACGGAGGTGTTGAGCAGTCCGGAGACCATGCCCTGCTCGTGGTCGTCGACGCCGTTGGTGGCCTGGATGTTGAGCGACGGGAAGACCAGGGCGCAGGCGGCGCCGATCAGCAGCATGCTCGGCAGGATCACCGAGGCGTACACCGGGTCGAGGTCGACGCGCAGGAACAGCGCGTACCCGAGGACCATGAGCGCGAAGCCGCCCGCGATCAGCCGCTGGGTGCCGAACCGGTCGACGATCGCGCCCACCTTCGTCGACGACACCGCCACCAGCGCGCCCGCGGGCAGGAAGGCGAGCGCGGTGTGCAGCGCCGACCAGCCGAGCAGCGACTGCATGTACAGCGTCGCAAGGAACTGGAAGCCGACGTACGAGCCGAAGAAGGCCATGGCGCCGAGCTGGGCCCGGATCTGGCTCCCGGAGCGCAGCACGCCGAGCCGGATCAGCGGTCCCGCGGAGCGCCGCTCCACCAGGACGAACACCGTCAGCAGCGCGGCCACCGCGAGGAAGGACAGCAGCGTGCGGGCCGACGCCCAGCCGACCTCCGGCGCCTGGACGACGGTGAAGACCAGCAGCAGCATCGAGGCGGTTCCGAGGATCGCGCCGGGGACGTCGTAGCCGTTGTGGTCCTTCTCCCGTTCGCTGCGCGGCAGCAGCTTCAGACCGGCGACGAGCGCGATCAGGGCGATGGGTGCGGGCAGCAGCATGGTCAGGCGCCAGCTGGCCTCGGTGAGCAGGCCGGACAGCACCAGACCCATGGAGAAGCCGGTGGCCGCGCAGGTGGTGTAGATGGAGAGCGCGCGGTTGCGCAGCGGGCCCTCGGGGAACGTCGTGGTGATGATCGACAGGCCGGCCGGCGCCGTGAAGGCCGCGCTCAGGCCCTTGATGAAGCGGCTGGCGATCAGCAGCGGACCGGAGTCGACGAGCCCGCCGAGCAGCGACGCCAGCGCGAAGACGCCGAGCGCGATGAGGAAGACCTGGCGTCGGCCGAGGAGGTCGGCGGTGCGTCCGCCGAGCAGGAGCAGACCGCCGTAGCCCAGGATGTAGCCGCTGACGATCCATTGCAGCGTCGAGGTCGACAGGCCGAGGTCGGAGCCGATGGACGGCAGGGCGACGCCGACCATCGACACGTCCAGCGCGTCCAGGAACATGGCGGCGCAGAGCACCAGCAGGGTGCCCCACAGCCGGGGGGTCCAGCGCACCGTCGAGGACGGTGACGCGGGGGTGGTGAGCGGAGAGGTCATGCGCAAGACACTACATGCGCATGCATTGAATGCAAACGCATTTAATTCCGATGCAACAAAGTCGCTTTTCTGCTACGGTGCGCCCATGGCGGCGAAGAAGGCCGAGCAGGCGCTCGTGGACCAGTGGCGGGACATCCTGTCGCTGCACGCCCGCACGCACTGCGAACTCGACCGTGCCCTGCACCAACACGGCCTGTGCGGCAGCGACTTCGAGGTGCTCGACGTCCTCGCCGAGGGCTCCACGCCGGACGGCGAGTGCGGCAGCTACCGCGTCCAGGAGATCTCCGAGCGCGTGCATCTGAGCCAGAGCGCGCTGTCCCGGCTGATCGCCCGGCTGGAGAAGGACGGTCTCGTCGAGCGCGGGATGTGCACGGAGGACCGCCGGGGCGTCCGTGTGTCACTCACCGGGAAGGGGCGCGCGCTGCACGGCGAGGTGCTGCCGGTACAGCGCGCGGTGCTGACCCGGATGCTGGCGGGCGAAGAGACCGGCTGACCCCCGCCGGTCCCGGTCAGATCGCCGACGTCTCCCGCCAGAACGCGGCCAGCGAGGCGTCACCCGTCACCGTGGGAATCGGCACCCGGTTCCACAAGGCCAGGTACAACTGCCCCGCGGGGCCTGACAGTTCGCACTCGGCGTCCCCGGACGCGCCTCGGGTGGCGGCCGGCGGCTCGGACGTCAGCCGTACGGTCCACACCGCCTCCGCGTCCGTGGCGCGCACCCGCAGCACCCGGGGTTCGTCCGTGCGGACCCGGCTCTTCTGCCGGGCGTGGAAGCCGCGCAGCAACTCGTCGATGCCGTCCACCGCGAAGTCGGTGCCGATCGGATGCGGCGTACCGGCGAGCGCCGACTCGGCGTCGTAACGGTGCACCGCCGTCTCGTGCGCCTGCCGCCGCGCCCAGAACGCCAGGGGCGAGGGGGCCGGGAGGAAGGTCCAGCACTGAGTGTCGGACGGCACGGTGGCCAGGGTGTCCACGAGGTGGCGATGGCTGTCCCGGTACCAGGCCACCAGCTCGGGCCCGTCGGCGTCCGGGGCGTCATCCAGCGGCCGGGGCGAGGTGTGGCCGTCGGCGACGAACCCCGCTGCCCACCGGTGCACGGCCCCCGTGTGCCGCAGCAGATCCCGCACCTGCCACTCCGGGCAGGTCGGCACCTTGGCATCGGTCCCGGCCTGCGCGGCGGCCGCGGCCAGCCACTGGCCCTCCTGGTCGAGGACCTCGACGAACTCAGCAGTCTCCATGGGGGAGAGTCTGCCTGATGGAGTGCGGTCGAAGGCCAGCGCTTTTCCCGCGACCTTGCTGTTCTTCAGTGGCCGCTCGTGACCACAGCACCACCACCGAACGCAGCACGTCCCCGGGTGCGTCCGCTCGAACGCCTTCTCCACCATGTCGAGCTGGATGGACGCGGTGTCGGCGGAGCCGGCCGGGTTCGTCATCGGTAACCCCGCCACGGACGGCGTCCGCATGGGCGCCGTCGTCGGCCTCGCCCAGTATGTACCCGCGCCCCACGAGGTCGAGCCGTTCGGCCCGGCCGCCTCCGTACTGGCGTCCCGCGACACCGAGCACGCGGCGCACCTGATCGCCCGCGGCCGCGGCAGCCTCGCCGCGTCCCTGGTGAGCGACGACCTCACCCTGCGGCACGGAGGGCCCGGGCGCGCGGGAGGCGGCTCGGAGATGGGCGGAATCCACGGTGTGCTGGACCTGATGCAGCGGACGGCACTCCAGGCGTCGCCCCGGGTGCTGGAGTCGCTGGGCGGGAATTCGGAGGCCGTCCGACCGAGCCGGTGATATTGCTGTTGTCGAACCATCCAGGAGTGGCCGTCAGTTCGACAGCAGGAGAGGCACCGAGATGAAGAGCGCGGCAGCCGATCACATCGCGGAGACCTATGCGCTCGGCACCGGAGCCTGGACGGTCGCACCCGTCACGCGCGGCGCGTTGGGGCAGATCTGGAAGCTGACCGGGAACGGCTCCTCGTGGGCCGTGAAGGAACTGCTCTTCGGCTGCGACGAGGAGCAGGTCCGCCGGGAGGCGGCGTTCCGCAACGCCGCGGCGGAGCTGGGGGTCTCCTCGCCCCGGCTCTTCCCGAACCGCGAGGAGGCGTACGTCTCACAGCTCCCCGCCGCGCTGGGCGGTTCCTCCGTGAAGCTCTACGACTGGGTCGACGGAACCGAGGCGGATCCCTCCGATCCGCAGACCCTGGACTGGTGCGGCCGGACCCTCGCCCTCCTCCACAGGGCCGGGGCAGGAGCGACCGAGGCGCCGAATTCCTGGTACGAACAGTGCCCTCAGGACACCGACTGGGCGAAGCTGCACGAGGCGGTGCGCCGGGAGGGCATGCCGTGGGCGGACGAGCTCGACCGCTTCATCGCCACCTCGGCGAAGGACTTGGGACGCCATGTCACTCCCTCCGGCCCTGGTGATCTCGTGACGTCACATCTCGATGTGCAGCCCCAGAACGTCCTGGTCGGTCCGGCCGGGCCGCTCCTCCTCGACTGGGACAACACCGGGCCCATAGCGCCGGAACGCGAACTCGCTCATGCCGTGTACGTGTGGGCCGGGCGGAACCACTTCCACGCCGACTCCGCCCGGCGGCTCGTGCGCGCGTACGTGGCCGCCGGAGGCCCGGCGGCCGTCAAAGGCCTGGACGCGTTCTCGATGCTGTTCGCGACCGCGGTCAACTACGTCTACGTACAGGCCGAGTGCGCTGTCGATCCCACCGTGACGGCCGCGCAGCGGGAGTTCGCGAGCGAGCAGGCCGTCGCCACCCTGCGGAACCCGCCCGAGCTGACGGCCGTCTCCCGACTGGTGGAAGCCGTCGAGGGCGAGTGGTGACACCTCACAACTCCAACAGGTCCCGCGTCCGCACCGGAAGGCCCGTCTCGAACGAGCGGTTCGCGGCCAGGCCCGTGACCAGGGAGAGGGCGCCGTCGGCCGCGTCGGCCGCGCGGTGCAGGGGGTCCGGAGCCGGGGTGCCGAACAGGTCCCGCAGCATGCGTACGTCACCGCCGCCGTGCCCGCCCTCGCCGGTCGCGACCTTGATCTCGCGCGGCTCCTCCCAGAAGCGGCGCAGCAGCAGTTCGGTGCGCCCGGCGGTGTCCTCGACCTCGGCGCCGTGCAGGACGGGCCCGGAGCTGTCGACGGGTACCCGGGGCCGGGTCCACGTCGACTCCTCCACCAGCAGTTCCAGGCGCCCCTCGCTGCCGTTGAAGGCGATCCGGTAGCCCTCCCACGGGGAGTACGCGGTCAGGTGGTACGTGAGACTGGCCCCCGTGGCGTACCGGACCAGCACGGCCATGTCGTCCTCGATCGTCACCCCGGGCCCGAACACGTTCTGGTCGCGGTGGTAGCCGTCCTCGCCCTCCGCCTCCAGGTACAGCGCGCCGAGCACGGGCGAGTCGGCCAGGCGCAGGGCGAACGGGTCGGTCTCGGCGGCCGGGGCGCCGTGGGCGCGCTCGTAGTCACGGGCGAGGCCGCGGCGCCGGCCGGCGCTGTCGCCGTAGAAGAACAGGCCGCCCTGGGCGTAGACCGTCTCGGGGCGTGTGCCGAGCCACCAGTTGACCAGGTCGAAGTGGTGCGTGGACTTGTGCACCATCAGGCCGCCGGAGTTGGCCTTGTCGCGGTGCCAGCGCCGGAAGTAGTCGGCGCCGTGGCGCAGGTCCAGCAGCCACTCGAAGTGCACCGAGCCGACCTCGCCGATCCCGCCGTCCGCGATGACTTCCCGTACGGCCGAATGCACCGGGTTGTAACGGTAGTTGAAGGCCACCCTGACCTCACGGCCGGTGCGTCGCCGCGCCTCCAGGATGCGGCGGGCCTTGTCGGCGTCCGTCGTCATGGGCTTCTCGGTGACCACGTCGCAGCCCGCTTCGAGGGCCCGCACGATGTAGTCGTCGTGGGTACGGTCCACCGAGCACACCACCACCAGGTCCACCTGCTCCCGGCGCAGCATCTCGTCGAACTCCTCCGCCGCGTACGCCGCCACGGGCGCCCGGCCCGGACGCGCGTCCGCGAGCCAGGCGTTGTGCACCGCCATCCGGCGGGAGTTGACATCGCAGAACCCGACCAGCTCGTACCGGTCCGCGTAGGGCCCGGCCAGCGCCTCGACGAACAGCCGTGCGCGGGCACCGAGTCCGACCACGGCGGCTCGGCGGCGTGCGGTGGCGTGGGACATGCGGGGCTCCGTTCGTTCGGGGGAGTGACGCGGGGAGTGACGAGGTTCCGCGGCCCAGGGTGGCACGGGCCACCGGGCGCCCGTCCGGCGGCTGCGAAGTCCGGTGGGCCGAGGACGACGAGCCGCAGGTCGGGCCCATGGTCAGCAGTGCGGCGGCGGCCCCGCCGATCAAGGCCGGATGCGAGCCGGCGTCTCGGCGTCCGGGGGTCGGAACCGCACGGCCGGGGGCGTGCAGGCATGGAGCCCTCTGTCGCGCTCCGGAGTCCGCCGACAGCCCGGTCCCGGCGTGAGGTCCGTTTCCTCCACCGGCTCGAAACCGTGTGCCACCGGCCGCGGCCACCCGGTCGGCCCCACACCGAATGACGTCACGCGAGGGCATGCCCGGAGTGGGGCAAAACGGCATGTGGCGCCACCTCGCGCGCACGCCGTGTCCCATCTGTCGGCGCAGGGGTTGTCCTGACATGCACCAACGCCTAGGGTCAGCCGGGCGTAAGCGCTTTCTGCACGTCCGGGCAGCCGGCCGTCCGAGGAGGACCGCATGTCTCCGTCCCCGTCCGCATCCCGCCGCCGCGTCGCCGTCGTCGGCACCGGCGCCATCGTCGGCGGGAGCCACCTCCCGGCGCTCAGAGCCCACGCCGACCGGGTGGAGCTCGTCGCCGCCGTCGACGTGGACCAGGGGCGCCTCGACGACTTCCGGGAGCTGGCGGGTGGGGACGTCGCCGGGTACACCTCGATGGGCGCGATGCTGGACGCCGTACGCCCCGATCTGGTCCTCATCGGCACGCCGCCGTCCCTGCACAAGGAGCAGACCGTGGCCGCGCTGAAGGCGGGCGCCTGGGTGCTGTGCGAGAAGCCGCTGTGCCTGTCGCTCGCCGAGTACGACGACATCGCCGCGGCCGAGGAGGCGTCCGGCGCCTACGCGTCCGTGGTCTTCCAGCACCGCTACGGCTCCGGCGCCGTCCACGCCCGCGAGCTGATCGCGAGCGGCGAGCTCGGCGCCCCCCTCGTCGCGCACTGCCAGACCACCTGGCACCGCGACGCCGCCTACTACGCGGTGCCCTGGCGCGGGCGCTGGGCCACCGAAGGCGGCGGGCCCACCATGGGGCACGGGATCCACCAGTACGACCTGCTGCTCCACCTGCTCGGCCCCTGGGCGGAGGTGCGGGCCATGGCGGCGCGCCTGGTCCACGACACCGAGAGCGAGGACGTCTCCACCGCCCTCGTCCGGTTCGAGAACGGCGCCCTCGCCACCGTCGTCAACAGCGTGCTGTCCCCCCACGAGGTGAGCCGCGTCCGCGTCGACTGCTCCGAGGCGACGATCGAGCTCACCCACCTCTACGGGCACCGCAACGACGACTGGGTCTACACCCCGGCCCCGCACGTCGCCGCCGAGCGGGCCGCCGCCTGGAGCACCCCCGCGGCCGACGTACCCAGCTCGCACACCGCGCAGCTCGGCGCCCTCCTCGACGCCTACGACAACGGTGCCCGGCCCCCGGGCAGCGGTCCGGACGCCCGCGCCACCCTCGAGTTCGCCGCCGCCCTCTACAAGTCGGCGTTCACCGGGCAGCCCGTCCACGCCGGGGAGATCGCGCCGGGCGACCCCTTCTACCCGGCCATGCACGGAGACCACCCCCACTGGGCCCCCAAGGAGCGCGCATGAAGGTCAGCCACGTCCACGGCGAGCACATCGCGGTCGCGGCGCCGGACGGTACCGAGATCCTCCGTTACGTCTACCGGCCGGACCCGGAGCCGTTCGAGTCGCGCAAGCCGTACGCCCACCCGGTGCGCACCCTGTCCGGGCGCACGGTGACCGGCTACCGCCCGAACGACCACCGCTGGCACAAGGGCCTGCAGATGACGGCCAGTCACCTCTCCGGCCAGAACTTCTGGGGCGGCAACTCCTACGTCCACGGCCAGGGTTACCTCGCCCTCCCCGAGCGCGTCGGCTCCATGCGGCACGACGGCTTCCCCGTGTTCGCCGTCGAGGACGACCGGTTCGCCTTCGCCGAGGACCTCACCTGGGTCGCGAACGGCGGCGAGGAGTGGGCGCGCGAAGAGCGCGGCATCACTGTCCACTCGGTCGACGAGGAGGCGGGCGCCTGGGCCCTGGACTGGTCGATCCGCCTCACCAATCTCCGCGACGAGCCCCTCGCCTTCGGCTCCCCGACGACCGCCGGACGTGAGATGGCCGGCTACACCGGCCTCCAGTGGCGCGGCCCCCGCGACTTCACCGGCGGCGCCGCCTTCGCACCCGACAGCGACGCCGGTGCCGAGAAGCTGATGGGCACCCAGGGCCCGTGGCTCGCCTTCACCACCGAGCACGACGACGTCGACGGCCACTCCACGCTCGTCTTCGCACACGCGCCCGAGAACCTCGACGCGCAGCGCGCGATCCACGAGTCCCACTGGTTCGTGCGCTCCGAGCCGATCCCGACGGTCGCGTTCTCCTGGGCGTTCTTCGAGGAGTTCGAGCTGCCGCCGGGGGAGTCCTTCGCGTACCGCTACCGGATCGTCGTCGCGGACGGCGCCTGGGACCGCGACCGCGTCGGGACGTACCTGGAGGGCCTGCCGTGGTGAGCGAAGCCGCAGCCGGAAAGCCCGCCCTTCCGCACCCCCTCCCCGGCGCCGTCGGCCTGTCCCACCTCAGTGCCTACGACTGGGAGGCCGCCGACGGCGTCTGCGGCGGCAGCCCGCACCTGCACCTGGTGTGCACGGAGGCGTACGTCGTCACCGGCGGCCGGGGCGCGGTGCAGACCCTGAGCCCGGACGGTTACCGGGACATCCCCCTGGAGCCCGGCTCGGTCGCCTGGTTCACGCCGGGCACCGTGCACCGCATGGTGCAGGGCGGCGATCTGCGCATCACCGTGCTGATGCAGAACAGTGGCCTGCCCGAGGCCGGGGACGCCGTCTTCACCTTCCCGCCCGAGGTGCTCGCCGACCCCGAGAGGTACGCGGCCGCGGCCGCCCTCCCGCCCGGCACCGGACCGGAGACGGCGGTGGCCGCCCGGCGCCGCCGGGACCTCGCCGTCGAGGGCTACCTCGCCCTGCGCGAGGCCCTCGTCGCCGGCGACAACGGCCCGTACGTCGAGTTCCAGCGCGCCGCCGCCCGGCTGGTCCGGGACAAGGTGCCCACCTGGCGCGAGCTGTGGCGGGCCGGTGCCCTGGCGACCGCCGAACGCACCGGCGCCCAGCTCGACGCGCTCGCGGACGGCGAACCGGCGTACCTCGACGACGCCACCGCGCACGAGGCCGCGCCCACCCGGCTCGGCGGCTTCGGCATGTGCGGGCGCCGCGACGAGTACGCGCTGCCGGGGACGACACTGCCGTACCAGGGCGAGTAACAGGCCAAGGGGGGCCGGAGGGGGGCCAACAGCAAGTCCGAGGAAAGGATGAGGTGACCTCGGCATGCCCGGACACAGGACAAAGGGGTTCTGCGCGTCGGCGCTGACACTCGCACTCTGTGCGGTGCTGGCCGGCTGCGGGGGATCCGGGGAGTCGGTCGGCGGCGGCAAGGTCGTGCTCCGCTACACGTGGTGGGGCAATCCCGACCGCGCGGAGCGCACCGAGCAGGCCGTCGCCCTGTTCGAGAAACAGCACCCGAACATCACGGTCCAGACGTCGTTCTCCGGCTACGACGCCTACAAACAGAAGCTCGCCACCCAGGCCGCCGGCGGCGACGCACCCGACGTGATGCAGCTCGACTACCGCCAGATCGACCAGTACGCCTCCGGAGGCGTACTGCTGGACCTGGCGAAACAGAAGGACGCACTCCGCACCTCCGAGATCGACCCGGGCCTGCTCGGCACCGGGCGGGTCGACGGCACCCAGTACGCCGTCCCGCAGGGCCGCGGCACCGAGACCGTCGTGTACGACGTCCAGGCGTGGAAGGCGTCCGGGGTGCCCCTCCCGCGCCAGGGCTGGACCTGGGACGACTGGGCCGACGCCATGCGCGCACTCGCGAAGAGCACCGGCAAGCCCGGCGCCACCGACCCGGGCCAGAGCGAGGACGCCTTCGAGGTGTGGCTGCGCGGCCGGGGCAAGTCCCTCTACACCGAGGAAGGCAAGCTCGGCTTCACCGTCGACGACCTCACCCGCTGGTGGACCTTCGCCGACAAGCTGCGCCGCGAGGGAGCCGTCTCCCCGGCCGAGCAGACCACCCAGCTCGACGGATCCGTCGAGAACACCCCGCTCGGGCGCGGCAAGGCGACCGCCGACGCCAACTGGGACGCCCCGTCCAGCGGTTACCTCGCGATCGTCAAGGGCGGGGTGGCGCTCGCGCCGATGCCGTCCGGCGAGGACGGCACGCCCGGCCAGTACTTCAAGCCGTCGATGTTCCTCGGCGTCGCGGCCAACACCGGGCACCCGAAGGAGGCCGCCGAACTCGTCGACTTCATGATCAACGACGGGGAGGCGGCGAAGATCCTCGGTGCCACCCGGGGCATTCCCGTCAACGAGACGATCCGTGAGGAGACCGCCTCGCAGCTGAAGGACTTCGACAAGACCATCGCCGACTTCCAGGCCTCCCTGGAAGGCACCCTGAAGGTCCCGCCGCAGGCACCGCCCTCGGGCGACAACGCCCTGCAGACCACCTTCCAGCGCGACTACGACCAGGTCTCCTACGAGCGCATGTCGCCCCGCGAGGCGGCCGAGAACTACGTCACCGAGGCGAAGGCGGAGCTGAGGTCATGACCACCACCGACGTCCCCGCACCCACCGCACGCCCGTCCCGGCCCGCGAGCACCCCCAAACGCCGGCCCAAGCGCGAACGCGAGGGCGCCGCATGGGTGTTCCTCTCCCCATGGGTGCTCGGCGCGATCGTCCTCACCCTCCTGCCGATGGCGGTGTCGCTGTACCTGTCGTTCACCGACTACGACCTGTTCAACCCGCCCCGCTGGGTGGGCCTGCGCAACTACGTCCAGATGTTCACCGAGGACCCCCGCTACTGGCGGTCGGTCGTCACGACCCTGACGTACGTCGTCATCGCCGTCCCCCTCCAACTGGCTCTCGCCCTCGTCGTCGCGCTCGCCCTGAAGTCCATGAAGCGGGGCAGGGGCTTCTACCGCTCCGCCTTCTACGCGCCCTCACTGCTCGGCGCCTCCATGTCGATCGCCCTCGTGTGGCGGGCGGTCTTCAACGACGGCGGCACGGTCGACAACCTGCTCGGCACCGGCGGCTGGGTCAACAAGCCCGGCTGGGCGCTGCTCGCGGTGGCCCTGCTGACGGTGTGGCAGTTCGGCGCGCCGATGGTCATCTTCCTCGCCGGACTCCAGCAGATCCCCGCCGAGCTCTACGAGGCGGCGGCCGTCGACGGGGCCGGAAAGTGGAGGCAGTTCCTGTCCGTCACCGTGCCGATGCTGTCCCCGGTGCTCTTCTTCAACCTGGTCCTGCAGACCATCCAGGCCTTCCAGGTCTTCACACCGGCCTTCGCGGTCAGCGCGGGCAAGGGCGGCCCCGCCGACTCGACCCTCGTCTACACCATGTACCTCTACGACCGCGGCTTCGTCGCCTCCCACATGGGCTACGCCTCCGCCATGGCCTGGGTGCTGCTGCTCGTCATCGGCGCCGTCACCGCGGTGCTGTTCCGCACCTCGCGCTCCTGGGTCTTCTACGCGTCCGACACCGATGGGGGAGTCCGATGACCGCCGTATCGACCTCTGCCTCAACGACGACGTCCCGCAAGCCCCTTCGCTGGGGACGGATCGCCCTGCACCTCGGCTGCCTGGCCGCCCTGCTGGTCATGCTCTACCCGCTGGCCTGGCTGCTCGCCACCTCGCTCAAGCCCGCCGACGAGGTGATCGCCAGCCTGAACCTGCTGCCCAGCCATCTGGAGTGGTCGAACTACAAGACGGCCTTCGACGGCGTCAACGACGTCTCCATATGGCGGCTGTTGTCCAACTCGCTGTTGATCGCGGGCGGCGCGGTCCTCGGCAACGTCATCAGCTGCTCGCTCGCCGCCTACGCCTTCGCACGCCTCAGGTTCCGCTTCCGCGGGCCGCTGTTCGCCTTCATGATCGCGACGATCATGCTGCCGCACCACGCCGTGCTGATCCCGCAGTACATCATCTTCAACCAGCTCGGCCTGGTGAACACCTACTGGCCGCTGATCCTGCCGAAGTTCCTCGCCACGGAGGCGTTCTTCGTCTTCCTCATCGTGCAGTTCATGCGCGGTCTGCCCCGGGAACTGGAGGAGGCGGCCCGCATCGACGGCTGCGGCCCCTTCCGCAGCTTCTTCCAGGTCGTGCTGCCGCTCACCCGGCCCGCGCTGATCACCACCGCGATCTTCACCTTCATCTGGACCTGGAACGACTTCTTCACCCAGCTCATCTACCTCTTCGACCCGGAGAAGTTCACCCTCACCCTCGCCCTGCGCTCCTTCGTGGACGCCTCCAGCCAGTCCGCGTTCGGCCCGATGTTCGCGATGTCGGTGATCGCTCTGCTGCCGATCGTGCTGTTCTTCCTCGCCTTCCAGCGGTTCCTGGTGGAGGGCATGGCCAGCTCCGGACTCAAGGGATGAGCGGGATGCGTACGCGCGAGCCGGGTGAGGTCTTCGGCCCCCGCATGACCCTCTTCGCCGACGTTCTGAGCATCGGCCTGGCCACGGCGCTGACCTGTCTGCCCCTCCTGACCGCCCCGGCCGCGCTCTCCACCGCGTGCGCGGTGCTGCGGGGCGCGGGGGAGGGGCGACCGGCCACCGCGGGCCGCTACTTCGCGCTGCTACGGCAGCGGCTGCGGGCCGGCGACTTTCTGGCCGGGGCCGTCGCCCTCGCGGGCGTACTGCTGTGCGCGGCCGACCTGGCGCTGGCCGGGGCGGGGCTGCCGGGGGCTCCGCTGTTCGCCGTGGTGGCCGCCGGGATCGGCCTGGGCGCCGCGGTGGTGGGCCTCAGGGCGTGTGCGCGCCCCGAGTCCCTCACCGACTGGCGGGACGCGGTCCGCGCTGCCGCCCGGGACGCCGTACGGGACCCGGGCGGCAGCGCGCTGGTGCTGCTGGCGCTGGTCACGGCCGCCCTGTGCGCCTGGATGATGCTGCCGCTCGCCTTCCTCGCCCCAGGGCCACTGGTCCTGGCGGTCACAGGCGTCGACGTACGCCACGCTGCCGCCCGCGCGGGAAGGGAGGACGCGCGGGAGACGGCGTGACGGCGCGGGTCCGTCCCGGCACCTACCAGGTGTGGGCGACGTCCACCACGATGTGGTCGGGCAGCACCTGCACCCGGAACGGCAGCCGGGCACGGACTCCGATGGCGACCTGCGTGTCGCCCTCGAAGCTGACCCCGTACTTGGCGTCCTTGAAGGTGCGGTAGCCGGTGAGGTTCACGCCCGGGAGGAGGCGGCCGGGCACCCCGGGGTACGAGGCGGTCCCGGTCTCGGGGTCGTACGCCGGGGCGTGCAGCCGTACCTCGATGATGGCCCCGCCGCTGACCGGTACGAGCCGGCCCGACCCGTCCAGGTAGAACTGGTCGACGTAGCCGACGGAGTACCCGAGCTCGCTGGTGCCCGCGCCGGGGACGTCGAAGACCATCCGGTCGTAGCAGTCGTGGCGGCCGGTCCTGATGTCCGTCAGCGGCTTGGACGTGGACGCGGTGAACGTCTTGTCGAGGCTGCCCCAGCCGGTGGGGCAGGCGGTGGCCGCCTTGGTGGCGGCGACCGGAGCGGCCTCGGCCGGCACCGCCGCGACGGCGAGGGTGGCGGTCATGAGAGCGGCGGCGGCCCATGCGGTTCTGGTTCGGATCACGATGTCCCCCCGAGGTGTGCGGGCTGTTGTGAGGTGGGACACTCAGGACGACCCAAAGGTTGCACCGATCGCGGGGTCAGTCCTGGGAGGGCCGATTCGGCGCCGGGACACAGTTCACCTGTCCCGGGGGGTTCCGGACCGGCCCCCGGTCTGGCACTAAAGCAGTACGGGCCCCACAGCCCCTCACCACGGCACCGCCCCCCACCCCGAGCCGACCGGCGCTCGCCCCACTCGAGCGCCGGTCTCCCTCCCCTCAGCCGGCCCCGACGCCGACGCACCCGAGCACGGCGTCGGCCAGCTCACCGACGGACCGGCCGCCCGCGTCGACGCGTGCCAGACCCAATTCGTCGACATCCACGCGGATGATCTCTTGGAAACGGGCCGCGCGAGCCAGGAACTTGTCCATCAGGAGACGTTCCGCCGGTGTGGCCTCGGCGTAGTGCCCGGCCGCCCGCACCCGGTCTCGTACGACCGTGTCGTCGGCGGTGAGCCACACCGCAGCGGTGTGCGCGGCTTCCAGGCGTGTCACGCGCGCCGGGAGCAGGGCCGAGCCCTCCAGGACCAGGCCGGGGCCGGTGGCGTGGGCCCGGATCAGCTCCTCGACGCGGGGCCAGAGGCGTTCGTAGTGGTCGAGGACGGATGCGATCAACTCGTCGACCGTCAGCGAGGCGTAATGCTCAGCCACATGCGGCGGCACGTCGCGGTCCGGCGTCCGCCAGGGTCGGCCCGGGTGGCGGGCCAGTCGGTCTGTCGACCGGTACGCGAACTGCAGTCTTTCCGCGACGACTTGGCCGACGGTCGACTTTCCGACGTTCGAGGTGCCGCCGATCAGCACCACCGGTACACCGTTCATGGAGAGACCCTACGCGCTCAGGTCCCTCCTCCTCCCCGCGCACCGTCAGCCCAGTGCCTTGTCCAGGTTGAACGCCGCGCTGATGAGGGCGAGGTGGGTGAAGGCCTGGGGGAAGTTGCCCTGTTGCTCGCCGGTGTGGCTGATCTCCTCGGCGTACAGGCCGAGATGGTTGGCGTAGGTGAGCATCTTCTCGAAGGCGAGGCGGGCCTCGTCCAGGCGGCCCGCGTGGACGAGGGCCTCGACGTACCAGAAGGAGCAGATGGAGAACGTGCCCTCGTCGCCACGCAAACCGTCGGGGCTGGCCACCGGGTCGTAGCGGTAGACCAGCGAGTCGGACACCAGGTCCTTCGTGAGCGCGTCCAGCGTGGACAGCCACTTGGGGTCGGTGGGCGCGATGAACTTGCTGAGCGGCATCATGAGCACGGCCGCGTCGAGCACGTCACCGTCCTCGTGCTGCACGAAGGCCCCGCGCCGCTCGGACCAGCCCCGGCTCATGATCCGCCGGTAGATCGCGTCCCGGCACTCCCGCCAGCGCATCAGGTCGGCGGGCAGGCCGCGCCGGTTCGCCATCCGGATGGCCCGCTCGATCGCCACCCAGCACATCAGCCGCGAGTACAGGAAGTTCCGGCGACCGCCCCGGGTCTCCCAGATCCCCTCGTCGGGCTGGTCCCAGTGCCCGCACACCCAGTCGACCAGCGCACACACGTCGTCCCACTGGTCGCTGGAGATCGGCTGCGCCCACTTGTCGTAGAGGTAGATGGAGTCGATGAGCGCGCCGTAGATGTCGAGCTGGAGCTGATCCGCGGCCGCGTTGCCGACCCGCACCGGCGCTGACCCGAAGTGCCCCTCCAGATGGGCGAGTTCCCGCTCGGGCAGGTCGGTGCGGCCGTCGATGCCGTACATGATCTGCAGGGGGCCGGAGCCCTTGCCGTCGCCCGGGCTGATGTGCCGGGTCACGAATTTCATGAACGCCTCGGCCTCGCCGTGGAAGCCCAGCCGCAGCAGCGCGTACACACAGAACGCGGCGTCACGCACCCACACGTACCGGTAGTCCCAGTTGCGGTCGCCCCCGAACATCTCCGGCAGGCTCGTCGTGGGCGCGGCCACGATCGCACCCGTCGGCGCGTACGTCAGCAGCTTCAGCGTGAGCGCCGAGCGGTGCACCATCTCCCGCCAGCGGCCACGGTACTTGGAGGCGGACAGCCAGCGCCGCCAGTAGGCCACCGTCGCCGAGAACTGCTCGTCCGCCTCGGTACGCGCACACCGGCGAGGAGACACCTCACCGCCGACCTGGTCCAGCGCGAACACCGACGACTCGCCCTCGGCCAGTTTGAACTCCGCCCGCACGTCCCGCCCTTCGGCCTCCAGCGGCACGGTCGCGGTGAGCCCCAGCGACAGCTCGCCCGAGTCGAAGACCGCCACGTCACCGACGAAGCGCAGGGTGTGCTCCCGGGCGCCGTAGTCGAACCTCGGCGCCACCCGCACCCGGAACGGGATCGAACCGCGCACGCACACCACACGCCGGATCAGCCGATGCCGCTCGGTCTCCGCCGGGCCGCCGCCCACCGGCATGAAGTCCTGCACCTCGCCGACCCCGACCTCGGTGAAGAAGCGGGTGATCAGGACGTTGGTGTCGGGGAAGTAGAACTGCTTGGTCCGCGCCGCCCCGACCGCCGCCAGCTCGAAACGACCGCCGTGCTCCGCGTCCAGGATCGAGCCGAACACGCTCGGGGCGTCGAAGTTCGGGCAGCAGTACCAGTCGATCGTGCCGTCGGTACCCACCAGGGCGACGCTGCGCAGGTCTCCGATCAGCCCGTGCTCGGAGATCCGTAGATAGCGAGCGCCTCCGGACGTCTCCGTCATCGCAGCCTCCCTGGGCCGGCCCGCGCATGGCGACTTCCAGCTTAGGTGGAACAGCGGGCGTCGGCCCAGGCACGGCACCCCCGAGCGAGCCTCGGAGCGCCCCCGCCGAACAGTCCCCGAGCCATCCCCCCGAGCGGTCCTCCCGGCCGGAGGCTCAGACGGTCACGACCCGGAGCCCCGCCTCCTCGAACCGCCTCACCGTCTCCGCCCCGGCCGCAGTGTCCGTGACCAGCGTGTCCACGGCCTCCGCCGCGCAGATCCGGGCGAACGCCCGCCGGCCCAGCTTGCTGGAATCCGCGGCGACGACGACCCGCTCCGCCCGCTCGCACAGCAGCCGGTTGATCGCGGCCTCCTCCTCGTCATGCGCGGCGGCGCCGTGCGCGACGTCGAAGGAGACCACCCCGAGCACCGCCACGTCGAGGGTGATCTGCCCCAGCACACCGTCCGCGAGCGGCCCGACCAGCTCGTACGACTGCGCCCGGGCGACACCGCCGGTCACGACGATCTTGAACTGGGGTCGCACGGCCAGTTCGTTGGCGATGTTGAGCGCGTTCGTGACGATGGTCAGCGCGGGCGACCCCGCCGTGAGGTCCCCGCGCACGGCCAGCGCACGCGCCACCTCCGTCGTGGTCGTGCCGCCGGTCAGCCCGACCGCCTCCCCGGGCGCGATCAGATCCGCCACCGCCTTGGCGATGCGCTGCTTCTCGGAGGCGCGGCGGGCCGTCTTGTACCGCAGTGGCAGTTCGTACGACACCCCGTGCACGACCGCGCCGCCCCGGGTGCGTACGAGCATCTGCTGCTCGGCGAGCTGGTCGAAGTCACGCCGGATCGTCGCGGCCGACACCGCCAGCTCGGTCGCCGCCTCCTCGACGTCCAGGCGGCCGCGCTCGACGAGCAGTTCCAGCAGCGCCTTCCAGCGGGCGTCGCGCGACATCCGCACCCTCCGTTCACCGATCTCCCGGCGACCCTAGCGCAACCCTGCCCCGCAGGATGCTTGATTGTGCTTGAAAAAGCGCTGTATCTTGCAAGAAAAGTCAGCCCGGTGGGAGGGGTGTCGGCATGAGCCATGTCGAGGACGAGCTGAACAGCCAGCCCGAGTGCTGGGCGCGTGCCGCCGCGGAGGCCGCCGAGCACGGCGGTGCGCTGCCCCGGCCGGGGGAGCGGGTCGCGATCGTCGGCTGCGGCACCTCGTACTTCATGGCGCAGTCCGTCGCGGCCCTGCGCGAGCAGGCCGGCCAGGGGGACACGGACGCCTTCGCCGCCTCGGAGTTCCCGCACGGCCGGACGTACGACCGGGTCGTCGCCCTCACCCGCTCCGGCACCACCACCGAGGTCCTCGACCTGCTCGCCCGCCTGAAGGGCCGCACCCGCACGACCGCCCTCACCGCGGATCCGCACACCCCCGTGATGACGGCCGCCGACGAGGTGGTCGTCCTCGACTACGCGGACGAACGCTCCGTCGTCCAGACCCGGTTCGCCACCACCGCCCTCACCCTGCTCCGCACCCACCTGGGACTGCACACCGAAGCCGTCGTCGCCGACGCCCGCAAGGCACTCGGCGCGGAACTGCCCCAAGGGCTCGTGGAGTGCGGGCAGTTCACCTTCCTGGGGCGTGGCTGGACCGTGGGGCTCGCCCACGAGGCCGCGCTGAAGACACGGGAGGCGTCGCAGTCCTGGGCCGAGTCCTACCCGGCGATGGAGTACCGGCACGGCCCCATCAGCGTCACCACGGGCGGTACGGCCACCTGGATGTTCGGCGCGGCACCCGCAGGGCTGGCCCAACAGGTCCTGGAGACAGGCGCGTTGTGGGTCGGGGACACCGGCGCGGCGGGGGCCGCCGGCCTCGCCCTCGACCCGCTCGCCGACCTGGTCCGCGCCCAGCGGCTCGCCGTCGCGGTCGCCGCGGCCCGCGGCCTGGACCCCGACCGTCCGCGCCACCTCACCCGCTCGGTGATCCTCGCGCCCTCACCCACTCGGTGACCCCCTGACTTCGAGGAAGGACCGGCCGTGCCGCTCACGACCACCGGCGAGCTCGTCACCCGCGCCGCCGCAGCCCGCTCCGCCGTCGCCGCCTTCAACGTCGTCACCCTGGAACACGTCGAGGCCGTCGTCGCCGGCGCCGAGTCCGTCGACTCGCCCGTCGTGCTCCAAGTCAGCGAGAACGCCGTGAAATACCGCCACGGACGCCTGCTGCCCCTCGCCCGCGCCGCCGTCGCCGCCGCGGAACAGGCCGCCGTACCCGTGGCGCTTCACCTGGACCACGTCCAGAGCGACGCCCTGCTCCACCAGGCCGCGGGCGCCGGCTTCGGCTCCGTGATGTACGACGCCTCCCGTCTGCCGTACGCCGAGAACCTCGCCGCCACCCAGGCGGCCGCCGACTGGGCGCACGGTCAAGGGCTGTGGATCGAGGCGGAGTTGGGGGAGGTCGGCGGAAAGAACGGCGAGCCGCCGCCGGACCCGCACGCCCCGGGGGCCCGCACCAACCCGGCCGCCGCCCGTGCCTTCGTCGCGGACTCCGGCGTCGACGCCCTCGCCGTGGCCGTCGGCAGCGTGCACGCGATGACGACCCGCACCGCCTCCCTGGACCACGCCCTCCTCGCCCGTCTGTCCGCCGCGCTCGACGTCCCCCTCGTCCTGCACGGCTCCTCCGGCCTGCCCGACGCGGAACTGGCCGCCGCCGTCGCGGGCGGCATCACCAAGGTCAACATCGGCACGGCCCTCAACCTGGCCCTGACCGGCGCCGTGCGGGCCTTCCTGGACGCGCACCCCGAGGCGGTCGACCCGCGCAAGTACCTCGCCGGGGGCCGGAAGGCGATGGAAGCGGCGGTGGCGGAACTCATCCGGGCACTGCGGTGACTCCGGTGGGCCCCGCGCGCATGTCCCCCCGACGGCTCCGGCTCATGTCCGCTTGATGGTGCCGGTGCGCGTCCGTTTTCTCGACGGTGCCGCGCTCCTGCCCGCTCCACGGCGTCCCGGCGCACGCCGACCGGGGCGGCCTCCGCGCACGCCCGCCGCGCGGCCTGGCTCACGCCCGCTTGACAGCCTTGAGCACCACGAACTTCGGATCGCTCGCCACCAGTTCGCTGTTGCCGAACAGCTTCCGCAGCTTGACGTGGTAACCCAGGTGCCGGTTGCCCACCACCCACAGTTCCCCGCCCGGCCGCAGCGCCCGCCGGGCCCCGGTGAACATGCGCCATGCCGTCGTGTCCGTCGTCGCCTGGTGGGAGTGGAACGGCGGGTTGTTGAGCACGACGTCCACGCTCCCGTCCGGCACCCCGGCGAGCCCGTCCCCGACCCGGAACTCGGCGTGCCCGGGCACCCCGTTCGCCTTGTACGTGGCCTCCGCCGAGGCGACGGCCTGGAACGACTCGTCCGTGAACAGCACCTCCGCCGCGGGATTGGCCAGCGCCACCGCCGTCCCCACGATCCCGTTGCCGCACCCCAGGTCCACCACCCGGCGCGGCCCCCGCGTCCCGGGCAGGTGTCCGAGGAAGAACCGGGTGCCGATGTCGAGCCGGTCGGCGCAGAACACGCCGGCGTGGTTGACGACGGTCCGCCCGGAGACCGGACCGACACCGTCGGGAAGCGCGTAGCTGTACGGCCACGGATTGGCGGCCCGCTCCGACGACGTGTCCGGCGTACAGAAGATCAGCCGGGCCTTCTTCTCGGCGAGCGAGGTGCGGGTCGGGCCGAGGACACGCTCGAACAGCGCCAGCGTCGAGGTGTGGATCTCCTTCACCATGCCGGTGCCGACGACGACCGTGTCCGCGTGCACCGCGGGGGCCAGCCGCAGCAGCTGGTCCTCGAGCAGGGCCAGACTCTTCGGCACCCGAACCAGCAGGACGTCCACCCGGTCGGGCGGCGGGTCCTGGGTGGTGAGCAGCCGCACGGAACCGGTCTCGACGCCGTTGCGGTCGAGGTTCGCCCGGGTCGCCTCCCGGGTGAGGAAGGAGTCGGTGATCTGCGTCGGGCGGTGCGCCGCGAGCGCCGTGACCAGCGCGCCCCAGCGGTCCCCGAGGACCACGACCGTGCCGGACAACGGGACCTCCTGCTCCGCGAGGTGCTTGAGGAGGTAGGTGTCGGAGGCGTCCCAGGCGCGCAGCCTGTCGCGGGGGTCCTCGGGGAAGCGGGTCAGCGCGAGCTCGCCCCATGGCGTCGTCATACGGTCGTCCATCGTGCGTCAAGGCTAACCGAGCAGCAGCTCAGGGCCGGTGGCCGGTGGGGGAGGATGGACCGTATGGATCCCACGGACCGAGGGGAGGCCGGGCCCGCCCCGCGCGCCTTCGACGACGAGCTGTTCCCCAGGGAGCGGACGGAGGTCGCCCCGGGCGCGGTGCACGTCCCCGACTGGCTGGACACCGAGCGCCAGAGGGAACTGCTCGCGGCCTGCCGCACCTGGGCCCGCCCTCCGGCCGGCCTGCGCACGGTCCGCACGCCCGGCGGCGGCACCATGACCGCCCGCCAGGTCTGCCTGGGCCGGCACTGGTATCCGTACGCCTACGCCCGCACGGTCGTCGACGGCGACGGCACCCCGGTGAAGCCCTTCCCCGACTGGCTGGGCGAACTGGGCCGCCGCGCCGTCGCCGACGCGCTCGGCCCGGGGGCGGCCACTGCGGCGGCGTACGACATCGCGCTGATCAACTTCTACGACGGTGCCGCGCGCATGGGCATGCACCGCGACAGCGACGAACAGTCCGACGCCCCGGTGGTCTCCCTGAGCCTCGGTGACGCCTGCGTCTTCCGCTTCGGCAACACCGAGACCCGGACCCGGCCGTACACGGACGTCGAACTGCGCAGCGGCGACCTGTTCGTGTTCGGCGGGCCGTCGCGGCTCGCGTACCACGGGGTGCCGCGGGTGCACGCCGGTACGTCCCCGCCCGAGCTCGGCCTGACCGGTCGGCTGAACGTCACCCTGCGGGTCAGCGGCTTCCCCGACGCTCCCTGAGGAAGATCATGGGAGACTCCCCCTCATGAGTGGCAAGGCGGACCCCCGCACGGCGGGGGAAGGGACCACCTCGAGGACGCGGTTGGACCGGGGGCGCGGAGTGCTCGGGCCCGCGCTGGAGCTCATGCACACCGGCCGGGCGCCCACCCGGGCCGTGCTGACCGCCGAACTCGGTGTCACCCGGGCCACCGCTGGCGCGGTCGCCGCGGAACTGGAGGCGCTCGGGCTGATCCGGGTCGACGCGCGGCCCGGCGCCGCCGCCGGTTCACAGGGCCGGCCCTCGCACCGGCTCTCCCTCGCCGAGGACGGTCCCGTCGCCCTGGCCGCACAGGTGCACGCCGATGGTTTCCGGGCCGCATTGGTCGGGCTCGGCGGCCGGATCGTCGCGACCGCGCCGGGCTGCGAGACCGTCGACGCGGACCCGGCGAAGGTGCTCGGCTCCGTCGTCGACGCGGGAGCCGAGCTGCTGCGGGAGACCGGCCGCCGTTGCGTGGGCGCGGGCCTCGCCGTGCCGTCGGCGGTCGCCGAACCGGAGGGCCTGGCGCTCAACCCGCTGCACCTGGCCTGGCCGGCCGGGGCGCCCGTGCGGAAGATCTTCGCCGAGCGGGTCCGCGCGGCGGGGATCACCGGCCCCGCGTTCGCCGCCAACGACGTCAACCTCGCCGCGCTCGCCGAGCACCGGCACGGCGCGGGGCGCGGCGCCCGCGATCTGCTGTGCGTGGCCACGGGCCACCGCGGGGTCGGCGGCGCGCTGGTGCTCGACGGGCGTCTGCACATGGGCAGTTCGGGTCTCGCCCTCGAAGTCGGCCACCTCGCCGTCAACCCCGCGGGCCGCCCCTGCCACTGCGGCAGCCGCGGCTGCCTCGACGTCGAGGCCGACCCGCTGGCCCTCCTCACCGCGGCGGGCCGGGAACCGGGGCCCGAGGTGTCCCTGCTGCAACAGGCCAACGACCTGCTCCGCCACGAGTACGACGACCCGGCCGTCCGCACCGCCGCCGAGGCCCTCATCGACCGTCTCGGCCTCGGCCTCGCCGGGCTGGTGAACATCCTCAACCCCGACCGGATCATCCTCGGCGGCCTGCACCGCACCCTCCTCGACACCGACCCCGACCGCCTGCGCGCGGTCGTCGCCGACCGGAGCCTGTGGGGGCAGAGCGGCGGTGTGCCCATCCTGGCCTGCACCCTCGACCACAACAGCCTGGTCGGCGCGGCCGAGTTGGCCTGGCAGCCGGTGCTGGACGACCCGCTCGGCGCACTGGCCGTGGACTGAGAACCGCTGCCTACAGCGCGGCCCCGCCGTCGATCACGAGGTCGGCGCCCACCACGGAGGCGGCCGCGTCCGACGCCAGATACAGCACGGCCTGCGCCACCTCCTCGGTCGACGACACCCGCCCCAGCGGCGACTGTTCCTTCATCCGTGCGGCGCGGTCCGCCGCCGACTCGCCCGGACGCAGCGACATCGCGGTGTCCGACGGCCCGGGACTGACGGCGTTGATCCGGACCCCGTCCCCGATGTGTTCGAGCGCCGCCCCACGGGTGAGCGAGCTGACGGCCGCCTTGGTCGCCGCGTAGGCGGTGGTGCCGGGCGCCTGCCGGTGCGGGCCCAGGTTGGACGACACGTTGACGATCGCCCCGCCGCCCTGCTGCGCGCGCATCTGCCGTACCTCGGCCCGCAGGGCGAGGAAGACACCGGTGACGTTGGTGTCGACCAGGGCCCGCCACTCCTCGTCGGAGAGCTCGGCGAAGGGCCGCCCACCTCGGAAGACGCCCGCGTTGTTCACGGCCACGTCCAGCGATCCGAACTCGTCGACCACCGCCCGCACGAGCCCCTCCACGTCGGCGGGGCTCGCCACGTCGGCCACGCGGGCCACGGCCGTGCCGCCCGCCTTCTCGACGAGGGCGACGGTCTCGTCGAGCGGCTCCCGGCTCCGTCCGGCGACGACGACCCGGGCCCCCTCCGCTGCCAACGCGAGGGCGACGGCCCGTCCGATGCCCGAGCCGCCACCGGTGACGAGGGCGGAGCGGCCGGAGAAGCGGTGCTCTGACATGTGATCCCTTTCAAGAACGATCAGTTCAGTATCTGGAGGGCCTGCTCCGCCGCGTCCCGTACCCGCGCCGGGTCCGGCGAGGCCTTGCCGACCACGCGCAGCCCCTGCATCAGCACCAGCAGCATGCGTGCGAGGGCCCGCGGATCCCGGTCGGCGGGCAACTCGTCCTGTGCCCGCGCCCGGACGAGCGCGGAGTGCAGCAGCGTTTCCAGGTGCTCCCAGCCCAGCTCCACGCGGCGAGCCGCCGCCGGATCGTGCGGGGCCAGTTCGGCCGCCGTGTTGGTGACGAAACAGCCCCTGGTGCGGCAGGTGTCGTCCGCAGCCTCCGCGGCGAACCGGCGCACCAGCGCGCGCACGGCCGGCAGTGCGGGCCCCGGCTGGGACAGCTCGCGTACGAGCTCGGGGTTCTGCTTCTCCCCGTACCGGTCCAGCGCCTTGAGGTACAGGTCGTGCTTGTTGCCGTAGGTGGCGTAGATGCTGGCGCGCCCGATGCCCAGGTGCGCGACGAGATCCGCCATCGACGTCGCCTCGTAGCCACGCCGCCAGAACAGCTCAAGCGCCGACTGCAGCACCGCGTCCGGGTCGAACTCCTTGCTCCTGGCCATGCGGGGACGTTAAAACAATCAAGAACGATCAGTCAAGTATGGGGAGTTGTCGTCACCCGCCATGGCTCGACGGACTGGTTCGCGCCGCTTCGGGCAGGCGAGCGCCAGACGAATGTCACGCGCGACGCGTCACACCCCACGGACGCTGCCCGTCGCACCGCACGGTCCAGAAGGAGCACGCATGTCCAAGCCCCCGCTGCCCGCAGAGGCCGACGCCCTGCTGCGCCGCCCCAACCCCTGCGTCATGGCCACCCTGCGCTCGGACGGCACGCCCGTCTCGACCCCCACCTGGTACGTGTGGGCGGACGGGCGGGTGCTGATCAGCCTCGACGAGGGCCGGGTACGCCTCAGGCATCTGCGTCGGGACCCGCGCGTGACCCTCACCGTGTTGGACGGAGACGACTGGTACACGCACGTCACGCTCATCGGGCGCGTCGTCGACCTGTACGAGGACGAGGACCTGGTCGACATCGACCGCCTCGCCACGCACTACACCCGCAAGCCCTACCCGGAGCGGACCCGTGCCCGCGTCAGCGCCTGGATCGAGGTGGAGCGCTGGCACGGCTGGGGCGAACTGAAGGACAGCGACCAGGCGTCGACGTGACTCCCAGCGGTCTCCAGGCGTCCGTGTGACCCCCGCCGGCGATGCCGTCAGGCCTCCACCGGGCGCCGCGGCCTGGCCACCAGCTCGCCGCCGCAGTTGGGGCAGACGCCCCGCATGGCCTCGCCGCACGGCACGCAGAAGGTGCACTCGTAGGAGCAGATGAGGGCCGCCGCGTCGGGCGGCAGGGCCGCCGTCGTGCAGCGCTCACACGTGTCGCGCATCTCCAGTGCCATCGCCTCTCAGCCCCTCACCCTCGGTTCCTTCGCGGCCCGTCCCGCTCATCCTCCCCGCGCGCGTGGCCTGCGACAGCGCCCCGGCGGGACAGAGACCGACATGATCGGGCCACGCCCGGCCCGTACTCAGCGCCACTCCACGGCGAACGCCCGGCCGGGATTCTCCGTCAGGATGCGCGCCACCAGTTCCTCGCCCACGGCCGCCGCGAGCCGGGGCGCCACCCGGCGCAGCAGGTACGGCATGCCAGGACCGCCGTTGACCGAGCGCCCGGCGTCGGTCGTGGTGTCGCCGCCGAGCAGCAGCCGGTCGCCGAAGCCGGCGTCGGCCAGGGCTCGTACCGCGTCCGGCATCCGCCAGTCCGTGGCGTGGTGGGCGCGCGACGGCCCGTCGAAGGCGAGGTAACAGCCCGCGTCCGCGGCCTGCCGGTGCACGGTCAGGTCGGGGGAGCGGTTCAGATGACCGAGGATGACCCGGTGCGGCGGCACGCCCAACTCCCCGCAGAGCAGGTCGAGCACGTCGAGCGCGCCGGTACCGTGCTCCAGATGGACCGCGATGGTCGCGCCCGTCGTACGGTGGGCCTCGGCGGCCGCGGTCATCGTCCAACGGGTGTGCGCGTCGAGCGCGTGGAAGCCGCCCGCCACCTTGATCAGCCCCGCCCGGACGCCCGATGTGCCGATGCCCTCCGTCAGTTCGGAGACGAACACCTCGGCGAGCCGCCCACGCAACTCCTCGATCACCGCGTCGTCGTAGTGGACGCGCTGGTGCAGTCCGGTCGCGGCCACGACGTGCACCCCGCAGTCCCGGGACAGCGCCGGCAGATCGGCGGCGCGCCGCCCCATCCCGTACGGGGTCCACTGCACCACCGTGCCTCCGCCCTGTGCGCGGAACGCGGCCAGTTCCGCGCGTGCCGCGGACACCTTCCGCAGTTCCTGCCCGGGCAGTAGGGGGCTACTGAGGAACAGGTGGTCGTGAGCGTCGCACACCCCCAACCGGTCGCCGGGCACGTCCCCGAGCACCGTACGGACCGCGCTCACCACTGGCGCCCCTGAGGCAGCCGGTCGAGACCGGGAGTCGAAAGGTGCAGGACCTGGAAGACGTCACCGTCGGCTTTCGGGCTGTCGTGCTCCCAGAGCGAGAAGTGGACGACCTCCCACCCCCGGCTGTCCACGGCGGCCGCCGCGAGCACGGCGCCGTCCTCCCGCGCCAGCCGCCCGACCTCGTCCACCGCCTCCGTCATGACCTCCGACAGCGTCACCCCGTCCGGCACCCGCGCCCGCCGCCGAACCGCGACCCGCGCGGGCGAGCGGACGGCGCCGCCCTCCTCGTACGCCAGGCCCGTCCACTGCTGCACAGGAGGGCGCCCGAAGTCGTCGCTGAGCCCCTGGAAGGCGCCTCCCCACAGGAAGGTGTTCATGCCCTCGACGGTGTTCCACAGGTAGAACGGCGCGTACTGATTGACCGGTGAGCCGTGCAAGCCGCGCTCACGCAGCAGATACGCCTTGAGGCCGAGCCCTTCCCAGTCGTCGAGCAGGTGCCCGATGCGGGACACGCGCGCGCGGATGATCCCCGTGTCGTAATCGGCGGGCAGTGTGAGTTCGTACTGCATGGCGTGCATCGGGTGCCTCCTCGGGCGGAGTGTGCGTCGTCACGGGGTGGTCGGGGAGAGCAGGGAGAGCAGTCCGCGGACGCCGGTCTCGAAGAGGACCGGTGAACCGGCCGCGCGCGCCAGGACGTATCCGCCCTGAATGGTCGCGAGGATCGTCGCGGCCACCTCCTCGCCGTCGAGTTCCGGCGCGAACTCGCCCTGTTCCTTGCCCTCTTCGACGAGTCCGGCGAGCCGTTCGCGGATCCAGTCGAGCGTCTCGTCGACGGGAGCTCGCAACTCGTCGCTCGCGACGATGTCCGGATCCATCGTCAGCCGCCCCACGGGGCAGCCGCGCAGCACGTCACGCTCGCGCAGGAGATACGCCCGGATGCGCTCCGACGGCGTCCCCGGCCCGTCGAGCAGCCGCTCGACGACGGCCCGCATCTCCTGGGCCGTGCGCGTGATCGCGGCCAGGGCGAGATCGGGCTTGCCCTTGAAGTGGTGGTACATGCTGCCCTGTCCGGCGCCCGCGCGCTCCAGGATCGCCTTGGGGCTGGTGCCCACATAACCGCGCTCCCAGAGCAGCTCGCGGGTGGACTCGATCAGTCGGTCCGAGGTGCTCATGGAAGCACTGTACATACTAGTAGTTACAGAAGTCGAGCTACTCCCTGGGAGGTACCCAGGCTGTCGCTGGCTGTACGACGACCCGGCCCCCTCTCCTGAGCCAGTCTCGAAGCACATCGAAGTCCGAGAACCCCGCAGGGAGATGAACCGACATGCAGACCCTCGCGCACTGGGACGGCGGCGGCCCCGGCCCCTGGATGCTCTTCCTCCCGCTGATCTGGGCCGCCGTCGTGATCGGCGTCGTCACCGTCCTGCGCCGCACCGTGTGGCGCGGCCGCCGCGGTCCGTGGCGCGCCATGGACGACCCCCGCCCGTCCGGCGACTCGCCGCTCGCCGTGCTCGGCCGGCGTTTCGCCTCCGGCGAGATCGACGAGGACGAGTACTGGCGCCGGCTGTCCGTGCTGGACGAGCAGTTCGGGCGGACCAAGGGCGGTGCGCTGTGACCACCACCGCCCTGCGGACCGCCGCCCGGGTCGTCGACGCCGAGAAGGTGTACGGCGTCGGCGACACCGCCGTCCGGGCCCTGGACGGGGTGGACGTGGCCTTCCCAGCTGGACGCTTCACCGCGATCATGGGGCCCTCGGGCTCCGGGAAATCCACCTTGATGCACTGCGCGGCCGGACTGGACACGCTGACCTCGGGCGCCGCGTACATCGGCGACACCGACTTGAGCAGCCTCGACGACCGCCGTCTCACCCTCCTGCGCCGCGACCGCGTCGGCTTCGTCTTCCAGGCGTTCAACCTGGTGCCCACACTGACCGTCGCTGAGAACATCCGGCTGCCGCTGGACCTGGCCGGACGCAAGGGTGACCCGGAGTGGACCGACGCGCTGATCGACGTCGTCGGCCTGCGCGACCGGCTCCACCACCGCCCCTCCGAGCTCTCCGGCGGCCAGCAGCAGCGCGTAGCCGTGGCCCGGGCGTTCGCCGGCCGCCCGGACGTGGTCTTCGCCGACGAGCCGACCGGCAACCTCGACTCCCGCTCCGGCGAGGAGGTGCTGGGTCTCCTCGGCCGCGCCGTGCGCGACATGGACCGCACGGTCGTCATGGTCACCCACGACCCGGTGGCCGCCGCCCACGCCGACGAGGTCGTCTTCCTGGCCGACGGGCGCCTGGTCGACCGTATGGAATCGCCGACGGCCGAGACGGTGCTGGACCGTATGAAAGCCTTCGAGGTGCCGTCGTGAACGCCTCCGTCCGCCTGAGCCTGGCCTCCCTGCGCGCCCACAGGCGTCGCTTCGCCGGTACGTTCCTCGCGGTCTTCCTCGGGGTCGCGTTCCTGGCCGGGACGCTCGTCATGGGCGACACGCTGCGCGCCGGCTTCGACACCATGTTCGGCAACGCGGCCAGTGGCACCGACGCCGTCGTCCGCGGCGCCGACACCATCACCACGCCGGGCGAGAGCCAGGGCGTGCGCCGACCGGTCGCAACCGACCTGGTGAACACCGTCGAGAAGGTCCCCGGCGTCGCTGCCGCCGCTCCCGACATCCAGGGCGCGGGCCAACTCGTCGGCGCGAACGGCGAGCCCATCGGCGGCCAGGGCCCTCCCACCCTCGCCGGCAACTGGATCACGGACCCCGAGCTCAACCCGTACCGCCTCGCCGAGGGCCACGCCCCCGAGCGGTCGGGCGAGGTGGTCGTCAACCGCGGCACCGCTGAGAAGGGCGGCCTGCACCTCGGCGACACCACCACGCTGCGCACCCCCGACCCCGTCCGGGTGACGATCGTCGGCCTCGCGACCTTCGGCGGCGAGGACGGCATGGCCCAGGTGACGTACACCGGCATGACTCGCGCCGACGCCGAGCGCTACCTCACCGCCCGGCCCGGCGAGGCGGCGAGCATCCAGGTGCGGGCCGGACCCGGTGTGAGCCAGCGAGAACTCGTCGACCGGCTGACGCCCGTACTGCCCGAGGGAGTTGAGGCGATCACCGGTCAGGAGTCGGCCGAGGAGAACACCGACATGATCTCCAGCCAATTCCTGACCCTGTTCACCACGTTCCTGCTCGTGTTCTCCGGCATCGCCCTGCTGGTCGCGACCTTCTCCATCCACAACACCTTCGCGATCGTCGTCGCCCAGCGCACCCGCGAGAACGCCCTGCTGCGCGCGCTCGGTGCCTCCCGCCGCCAGGTCACCGAGGCCACCCTCGTCGAGGCGAGCGTCGTCGCCGTCACCGCGTCCGCCGCCGGGCTCGCGGGCGGCATCGGCGTCGCCGCCGGGCTCCAGGCGCTGTTCCCGGCCATCGGCTTCCCCTTCCCCGAGGGGGCACTGGTCGTCGGAGCACTGTCGATGACCCTGCCGCTCGCGGTCGGCGTCGTGGTCTGCCTGGGCTCCGCGCTGCTGCCCGCCGTACGCGCCGGACGTACCGCTCCGCTGGCCGCGCTGCGCCAGACGGCCGTCGACACCTCGGGCGCCTCCAGGTTCCGCGCGGTCACCGGTACGGGCCTGGCCGCCCTCGCGGTGGCCGTGACCCTCACCGGCGTCCTGGTCATCCCGTCCCTGTGGCTGGCGGGTACCGGCGCCGTCCTCGCCCTGATCGCGTTCGTCGTCCTCGGCCCGGTCGCCTCCACCACCGCCGTACGGATCCTCGGCGGTCCCCTCGACCGACTGCGCGGCGTCACCGGCGCCCTCGCCCGGCGCAACGCGCTGCGCAGCCCCAAGCGGACGGCCGCCACCGCGAGCGCCCTGATGATCGGTGTGGCCGTGGTGTCCCTGTTCACCGTGTTCGGCGCCTCGCTCAAGGCCACCATGGACCAGACGGTGTCACGGTCCTTCGCGGGGGACGTCGCCGTCAGCACCCCGTCCTTCGGGGCGGGCGGCAGCGGCCTCAGCCCGAAACTCGCCGGTGCCGTCCAGCGCCTCCCCGAGGTCGACACCGCCGTCGGACTCGGGCGCGGTGTCGCCGAGGTCGACGGCGAGGGACGGGCGCTGACCGTCACCGACCCGGCCGCACTGGAGCGCACCTTCGACCTCGGCACGGTCGACGGCTCCCTGCGCGACCTCGGCACCGACGGCATCGCGATCACCGAGAAGGAGGCCGCCGAGCAGGACCTCAAGCCCGGCGACACCGCCCGGCTCACGTTCACCGACGGCACGAGGGCGCCCTTCACCGTCCGCGCGGTCTACGGCCGGTCCGAACTCGCCGGCGACTACGTCATCACGCGCGCCGCCTGGGCCCCGCACCGCACCCAGGACTCCGACACCCTGCTCGCCGTGTCCTTCAAGGACGGCGTGAGTACGGACGCGGGCAAGGCCGCCGTGGAGAAGGTCGCCCGGCAGTACGGCAACCCGGAGGTGCAGACCCGCGACGAGTACGCGCAGTCCTCGGCGGGCGGGATCGACATGATGCTGACACTGGTCTACGCGCTGCTCGCGCTCGCGGTCCTCATCGCGCTGCTCGGCATCGCCAACACGCTGACGCTGGCCGTCCACGAACGCACCCGCGAACTCGGCCTGCTGCGGGCCGTCGGCCAGACCCGGTCCCAGCTGCGGGCCATGGTCCGCTGGGAGTCGGTCCTGGTCGCCGCCTTCGGCACGGCGGGCGGACTCGTCCTCGGCGCGTTCCTCGGCTGGGTACTGGTCACCGCCTCCGACGGGGTGAGCGACAGCGCCTTCGCCTTCGCGCTACCTCCCGCGCGACTCGCGGTGGTGGCCCTGGTGGGCCTCGCGGCCGGCGCCCTGGCGGGCCTGCGACCGGCCCGGCGCGCGGCACGTCTGAACGTACTGCGGGCCATCGCCACCGAGTGAGCGGCCCCCACGGAACGAGGGGACCGAAAGGTTGGTCACCGCCCGGTCAGCCTGCGACGGCGGACCGGGCGGGGGCATGTGCGGGCCTGCGGCCGTCCGCCGCGAGCTCGACCTCGACCTCCGCGAACCTGCGCGCGGACTTCTCCACGACCGGCCGCCGCAGCACGAGCGCGGGCTGGGCCGGCGCGGGCGCGGCCGTAGGAAGGGTGAACCAGACGACCTTGCCGGACTCACCGTCCGGCCGCGCGCCCCAGCTCTCGCTGACCGCCGCCACCATGGCCAGGCCGCGCCCGCAGGTCGCGAGCGAGTCGGCGTCCTCCACCACGGGAAGACGGGGATCGTGATCACGCACCGAGACCATGAGCCGGTCGAGCAGCAGCTCCATCTCGACGGTGCAGGTCTTGTCGGGCTGGGCGTGCCGGTGGACGTTGCTCAGCAGCTCCGTCACGCCGAGCGCGGCTCGGTCTATGAGGGCGTCCAAGTGCCAGTAGCGCAACTGCGCCGATACGATTCTGCGGACCTGACCGATCCGCGACGGCAGGGCTTGGAGCTCCACCGTGCAGTGCCTGCTTGGGTTGGTGATCACGGCTGCGACTCCCCGACGTGAGGTCCGGAAGAACACGGAGTTCGGATCGAATCCAGCAGGGCGTCTGCGCGAGGCGGCCGCCTGCTGTCGTGGCCGGCGGCTGGTTCGCAGCGTTATCGCCGGTAAACCCAGAGTGACGTGTGACCAGCGTGACGCAAGGGGTGCGGTACCGCAACTCGCGGTCGGGTCCTGCGCGCCCCGGCGCCCCCGCAGTCAGCCGCCGCGGCCTGCCGCCCTGCGCACGGCCTCGATGAAGCGGCGGGCCGCGGGCGGCCCGGGCTCGCCCGGAGCGGGGTCGTGGTCACCCAGGGTCAGGAGGTAGCGCTTGCCGTTGAGGTCCGCCAGGGCCCGGTCGTCCGCGGCGAACCAGGGCTTCGAGGCACGCACCGCCTGCACCGGCGCGCTGTCGATCTCGCTGCCGTAGCTCGTGAGCAGCTCCAGCCGTCCGTCGCTGATGCGGACCTGCCCGGCCCGGGTGAGCGAGCGCAGTCTCTTCCCGATCCGCACGCCCGTGGCCCTGAACTCCGGCTCCGCCATGCCGTTCCGCCCCCTTGCACAGTCTCTTGCGGTCTCTCCACGTACGGTGTCCGTCCGCCGTGCAGTCTGCCCGCGTACGAAGTCGAGCACCAGTACGCACGACACGCACAAGGGGGCGCCCGAAGCACTCGGCGAGTGCGCCCCCACGCCAGCGTGCCACCGGGGGGCGCACACCTGTACCCAGGGCTGCCTTTGGGACCCCCAAAGCTACGTTTATGCAGGTGAGAAGCGTGCGGATGGTGATTATGATCGGTGGCACAAGGCCGCGCGACCCACCGTCGGCGCGCAGCGTAAGGAGCCCCGCCGTGAGTACCCCCCAGCAGACCCGGACCGGCGCGACCCTCGACGTCGACCACAGCGACTCCGCCTACCGCGCGTGGCTGAAAGAGGCCGTCCGCAAGGTCCAGGCCGACGCCAACCGCTCGGCCGACACCCACCTGCTGCGGTTCCCGCTGCCGGAGCGGTGGGGCATCGACCTGTATCTGAAGGACGAGTCCACCCACCCCACCGGCAGCCTCAAGCACCGCCTCGCCCGCTCCCTCTTCCTGTACGGCCTGTGCAACGGCTGGATCCGGCCGGGCCGCCCGGTGATCGAGGCGTCCAGCGGTTCCACCGCGGTCTCCGAGGCGTACTTCGCCAAGCTGATCGGCGTGCCCTTCATCGCCGTGATGCCGCGCACCACGAGCGCGGAGAAGGTCCGCCTCATCGAGTTCCACGGCGCCCGCTGTCACTTCGTGGACGACCCCCGCTCGATGTACGAGGAGTCCGCCCGCCTCGCGGCCGACACCGGCGGCCACTACATGGACCAGTTCACCTACGCCGAACGTGCCACCGACTGGCGCGGCAACAACAACATCGCCGAGTCGATCTTCCGCCAGCTGCACCTGGAGCGGTTCCCGGAGCCCGCGTGGATCGTCGCCACCGCAGGAACCGGCGGCACCTCCGCGACCCTCGCGCGCTACGTCCACTACATGCAGTACGACACCCGCATCTGTGTCGCCGACCCGGAGAACTCCTGTTTCTTCGAGGGCTGGACCACCGGCGACCCGCACGTCACCTGCGACTGCGGCTCACGCATCGAGGGCATCGGCCGGCCGCGCATGGAACCCAGCTTCGTACCCGGTGCCGTCGACCGGATGATGAAGGTGCCCGACGCCGCCAGCGTCGCCGCGGTACGGGCCCTGGAGCGGGCCATCGGCCGCAAGGCCGGCGGCTCCACCGGCACCGGGCTGTGGAGCGCCCTGAAGATCGTCGCCGAAATGGTGGCCGATGGCCGCCAGGGGAGCGTGGTCACCCTCCTGTGCGACCCGGGCGACCGCTACCTCGACAAGTACTACTCCGACGCCTGGCTCGCCGAACAGGGGCTCGACATCACGCCGTACAGCGAGGCGATCGAGTCCCTGCTGCTGACGGGAGTGTGGCCGGAGTGACATCCGGTGACGGCTAGCAGGTCAGTCTCCGCTCCAGTGCCGTCATCGCGTCGCGGAACGTGCGGCCGATTCCGGCGCGGGCCAGCCGCAGGGTGAGGCGCAACGGTGCCGGGGCGTCGGCCGCGAACGTCCACCGTACGCGCGTACCGGTCGCGGTCGGCGTGAGCCGCCACTCCTCGACCAGGGCGCGGAGCCCCGGCGCGGTCGTGGCGTCCACGCGATAGACGTACACCTCGGGCTCCTTGGCCAGGAGGATCGTCTCCTCCAGGCGGACACCGCCCCGGAGCCGGATCTCCCGTCCCGCGCCGCCGTCGGTCGGCCACGCCCGCTTCACCGCCGAGAACCACTCGGCCCAGCCCGGCACGTCCTCGGCGAGCGCGGGGAAGACCGCCTCGGGCGCCGCAGTGATCTCCCCGGTGAACACCAGGCGCAGGGGAGCGGTGTCGACGAAATCGAGCCCGACCTGGCGCAGACGACGAGCCATGGGCGACGTCCCCCTTCGTGGAGTGGGGCGTCACCCTAGCTGGCACACCGTCAGATGTCTGCACCCTCTTCCGCCTCGCCGGCCACCATCAGCCGCCGCAGATGATCCGAGACCTCGGAACGCGCCTCGGCGGGCAGCCCCGAGTCGGTCACCAGCGTGTCGACCTGGTCCAGCGCCGCGAACGAACTCAGGCCCACCACACCCCACTTGGTGTGGTCGGCGACCACGACCACCCGCCGCGCCGAGTGCACCAGGCGCCGGTTGGTCTCGGCCTCTGCCAGGTTCGGCGTGGACAGACCGGCCTCCACCGATATGCCGTGCACACCGAGGAACAGCAGGTCGAAGTGGAGCGCCGCGATCGCCTGGTCGGCGACCGGCCCCACCAGCGAGTCGGACGGGGTGCGCACCCCGCCCGTCAGTACCACCGTCGCCGCGCCCTGCCGCGGCCCCGACGTGCGCTGCGCCGCGTGGAAGACGTCGGCGACCCGCACCGAGTTGGTGACGACCGTGAGATCCGGAACCTCCACCAGCTGATGGGCCAGCGCGAACGTCGTCGTACCGCCCGACAGCGCGATCGCGCTGCCCGGCGACACCAGGTCCGCCGCGGCCCGCGCGATGTCCTCCTTGGCCGTCAGCTCCAGGCCCGACTTGGCCTCGAACCCCGGCTCGTGCGTGCTCGCCTCCACGATCGGCACCGCACCGCCGTGCACCTTCTCCAGGACACCCTGGCGGGCCAGCGCGTCGAGGTCACGGCGGACCGTCATGTCCGACACGCCCAGTTTGCGCGTCAGCTCGTTGACGCGGACACCACCCCGGCGCCGGACCTCGTCCAGGATCAGGGCGCGGCGCTGCTCCGCGAGGAGGTTCTGATTCTCGCTCACGTACGCTCCGGTCCTTTCGCCTCAAGCCGTCCGACACGCCTGCCCACCTGCTCCGACGAGGACGTTCTCCCCATCCCCGGTGTGCGGGCGTCCCATCCTCGCACGGGATGGCGCGCACGGTACCACCACCCCGTAGTGCATCTGTCACGGAGCGCGCCACGCGCACTCCGGACACCCAGATCGGGGAGATTCGGTGACAGGGGGTGTGCATCGCCCCCGGAACGGACATCCTGGTGCCCGCACAGGCACATGACGACGGCGTGTCACGGGGGAAGTGCGAACAGTGGAACATGCCTCAGGAACCTCATCGACCTCAGCGAGCAGAGCCGCCCTGGAACTCCTGGTCCATGGAGTCGGCGGCGCCACACCCGACAAGATGCTCAACGATCCGCGCACCGTGCGGATCACCGGCGACGACACGGCGGCCGTCTTCCGGCGCGCCGACGACGTCGACGCGGACAACGGACCCGACGAACAGCGCACCGCACCGGTGCCCGAGGCCTACGTCTGGTGCAACCTCACCTCCGGCAACGGCACCCGCGCCCTGTGGCTGTTGCTGCTGCCGTTCATGGTGGTCAACCTCGCCCACTGGATGCGCCCCGCGGCCCACGACCGGGTGCGGACGGTGCGGTTGTACGGCCTGCTGGTACGGCTCGCCGGGCTGACCCTGAGCGTGCTGCTCGTCGCGGCGGCCTGCGAGGTCGCCCTCGACCTGACGGCCTGGCAGTGCGCGGGCACACCCGCGTGCGCCGCACGCCACTCCTGGCTCGGCTTCCTCTCGCCCGACGCCTCGAACGGCGGCTGGTGGAGCAGGCCCGGCCGCCGCCTCGCCCTCGCGGCCCTGCTGCCCACCGCCCTCACCGGCCTGCTGTGGTACCTCTCGCACCGCACGTGGCGCGCGTACGAGTCACAGGAACCCATGGACCCCGCCGCCGAACCCGAGAAGGAGACCGGCCGCACCGCACTGAACCGTCCCGGTTTCTGGTACGGGCGCCGACTGGTCGCCCGTCTGCGCGCGGCCCACACCGCCGCCGGTCTGCTGACCGTGACCGCCGCGGTCGGCACCGCGGCCGCACGCTTCGACCGCGAGCCCGGCGGTCCGGCGGTCCTCGCCGTGCTCGGCCGACTGCTCGAGGCGGCCCTCGTCGCCGGCGTGATCGTCGTGCTGTGGGTGGTCTGCCGCCGTGGCCGCAGTGAGAAGCACCTCGACCGGGAACCCGACACGCGCCTCACCCGCTTCCTGCCGCTCGGCGCCCTCGGCCTGCTCGTCCTCACCCTGGTGTACGCCGGCTGGGAGCGACCGGGCTGGACCTCGACCGGACGGCTGCAGGGCGACATGACCTTCGGCACCATCGCGCTGGGACAGGGCGCGTTGGTGATCGTCCTCGCCGTGGTCGCGCACGTCCTCCACCGCGCCCTCCCCGACCGGCGTGCCGCGATGCGCGGCCTGGCCGGACCCGCCGTCGCCATGCTCGCCTGCGCCCTCGGCGGAGTGATGTCCGGCGGTGTCTCCCAGCGCGTCTCCGACTGGCTGGACGGCACCCACGCCACCCTCGACGGCCCCCCGGTCCTGCTCACCTGGCAGGCCTCGGTGATCCCCGTACTGCTCCTCGTCCTGCTCGTCCTCTGCGCCCGCCTCGGCCACAGCGCCTGGCGCCTGGCCCGGGCCGAGTACGAGACGGTGCGACGCGAGTATGAGGAGCAGAGCGAGAACACGGGCGGCGAGAAGACGGCGGGCGCCGCCGACGAGAAAGCGGCGGACACCGCAGGCGAGAAGACCGAGGACGGGGCCCGCACCCGTCGCATCGCACGCGCCCGTGCCATGGCAACCCTCACCGACCAGGCGCCCCTTCTCGTGGCCGTCACCTCCACCGCGACCCTGCTCCTGGGGGCAGGCGCACTCGTCGGCGCCCTCGGGACGAAGGAGACACCCGGCGGGGCCACCACGCACGCGTACGCCTTCGTCCAAGGCACCGCCGAGACCGCGCAGGCACTGGGCTCCTGGCTGATAGGGCTCGGCTTCATCCTCTTCGTCACCTGGGGCAGGCGTGCCTACAAGGACCCCTCGGCGCGGCGCACCATCGGCATCCTCTGGGACGTCGGCACCTTCTGGCCCCGCGCCGCCCACCCCTTCGCCCCGCCCTGCTACGCCGAGCGCGCGGTTCCCGACCTGACCTGGCGGATGGCCACCTGGACGCAGACCACCCGCGGACGCCTGGTGATCTCCGGCCACTCCCAGGGCAGCGTCCTCGCGGCCGCCGCGGCCTGGCAGCTGCAACCGTCGGTCCGCAAACGCGTCGCGCTCCTCACCTACGGCTCCCCGATCGAGCGCCTCTACGGCCGCTGGTTCCCGGCCCACTTCGGCCCGGAGGCGCTCGCCGCCCTGCACCGCGACGTCGACTGCTGGCGCAACCTGTACCGCCTCACCGACCCCATCGGCGGGCCCGTACGCCTGCCCGGCGACTGCGGCCCCGCAGTGGACCGAGGCCCCCTCAGGGACCCGATCGCAAACGGTCGCACCCCGGAACACCCTCTGCCCGCGCCGCTCCTCGGCCACTCCGACTACCAGGCCGACCCCGCCTTCGCCGAGGAACGCGAGCTGCTGCTGGGCCGACTGCGTCCGGAGGTGCCGGTCCAGCGGCTGGAGACCTGCCACCAGGACTTCGAACAGACGGTGTGAGCCGCGGACGTCACCCCATGCGCTCCGAGAACCCGCCGGCCTCGGAGCGCCCGGCGCTCAGGGCAGCTCCGGCAGGTCCTCCGCATACAGCAGTGTCAGGTCGTCCGTGCTGGGCTCTTCGAGCTGGGCGACGCGGCTCGCGTGGCGTTCCACCATCGCCTCGAAGGTCTGGCGCGCGGTCCGGCCGTTGCCGAAGGCGGGGCCCTTCGGCAACGCCGTGAAGTACTTGAGCAGGGCCTCCGAGGCACCCGGCGCCAGCCGGTACTCGTGCTCCTCGGCCTGCTGCTCCACGATCCGCAGCAGCTCCTCGGGGCCGTAGTCGCTGAAGGTGATGGTCCGGGAGAAGCGGGACGCCACACCGGGGTTGACGGAGAGGAAGCGCTCCATCTCGGCCGTGTAGCCCGCGACGATCACCACCACCGCGTCCCGGTGGTCCTCCATCAGCTTCACCAGCGTGTCGATGGCCTCCTTGCCGAAGTCGCGGCCCGAGTCCTCCGGGGACAGCGCGTACGCCTCGTCGATGAACAGCACGCCCCCGCGCGCCTTGTCGAAGGCCTCCTGGGTGCGGATCGCGGTGGAGCCGATGTGCTCGCCGACCAGGTCGACGCGGGACACCTCGACGAGATGACCCTGCTCCAGTACACCGAGCGAGGCCAGGATCTCGCCGTACAGTCGCGCGACGGTTGTCTTTCCGGTGCCGGGGGAGCCCGTGAACACCAGGTGGCGCTTGACGGAGGCCGCCTTGAGGCCCGCCTGCTGGCGGCGCCGGCCCACCTCGATCATGTCCGTGAGGGCCCGCACCTCGCGCTTGACGCTGTCCAGGCCGACCAGCGCGTCGAGTTCACCGAGCACGGCCTTCGAGGTCCGCGCCGGCCGCTCGGGCTCCGCGGCCGGCTGCGGCCGCGGAGCGTCGACACGCTGCTCGGGGATGGCACCGAGCAGCCCGGCGGACTGACCCACCGTCTCTACGGCCGTCTCCCGAGCCGTCGGCTGCCTCGCGCCGGCGCTCTCGTCGCTCGTGCAGTCCTCGACCACGGGCCCCGCGTCCGGTCCCGCGTCCGAACCGCCGTCCGCGAACTCGTACCCCCCGCGCGCGCACCGCTCCGTACGGCACTTGCGCAGCGTCGTACGGCAGCCGTCGATCACATGGAAGCCGTAGCCGCCGCTGCCCGTGACCCGGCAGTTCAGGAAGTTGCCCCGGCCCCCGGCCGACACGTAGAAACCGGCCTCGGCGGGGGAGTCGACGGTGCAGCGCTCGACGGTGGGGTCGGCGCCCTTGGTGACGATCACGCCGGTCTGGGTGCCGTCCAGCGTGCAGTTGTTGAGGGTGCCGCCGCTGCCGTGGTCACGGAACCAGGCGCCCGTCGCGGCGTCCCGGATCCGGCAGTCGTCGAGCTGCGCGGTCGCGCCGTCGCTCACCGACACCGCCGTGTTGCGCACCTGGGAGAGGTCGCTGTCGACGACGTCCGCGCGTGAGCCGCGGTCGAGGACGAACAACGCGTCCGGCACGTCGTGCACCCGGCAGGAGTCCAGGACCGCCGTGGCACCGTCGCTGACCCACACGGCCGGGTAGTCGCCGGTGCTGTCGAAGATCTCGCACTGGTTGGCGTCCACGCGCGTGCCCGGGTCCCACACGGACAGGCCGTTGCGCCCGAACTGGCGCACCGTCGTGCGCGTCAGCGTCAGCACGGAGCGCGAGCGCAGGTCGACCGCGTTCTCCGGGATGTCGTGGATGTGACAGTCGGCCAGCGTGAGCACGGCGTCCGTGTCGAGGGTGACGCCGTCGGCGGTCGTCCGGTGCACATCGCAGTCGGTGAGGTGCGCGGTGGCCCGGCCGGTGATCTGGACGCCGCTGCCCCGCACCTCGTACACCTCGCATCCGACGGCCTCCAGCGCGGAGTTGTCGCCGGTCGCGGTCAGTCCTGAGCCGGAGGCGTGGTGCACCCGGCAGCGCTCCAGCCGGGGACGGGCTCCGCCGCGCACCGCGACGCCCGCCTGGGCCGCCGCGACGACCTCGCACTCCTCGAACACGCCGCCCCCGCCGTCGACCACGGCGATGCCGATGCCCGCCGGGTTGTCGACGGTGCAGCGCCGTACGGTCGGGCGAGCGCTCCCGCGCACCTCGATCCCGGCCGACGAGCGGGTGACGATCCGCAGGTCCGTCAGCTCCGGGGTGCCCTCCTCGACGAGCAGGGCGGGCGCCGCGGCGTCCTGACCCTCCACATGCAGGTCCTGCACCACCGCCGAGGCACGCACCGTCAACGGCACCCCGTCCACGGGCGCGATCCGCACCGAACCCGGAGAACCCTCGGGGCCGCGCAGCGTCACCGACCGCTGGACGACGAGGTTCTCCCGGTAGGTACCGGGAGCGATGGTGAGCACATCGCCCTCGGCCGCGGCCTCCAGGGCGGCGGCGAGCGATGCGTACTCACCCGTGCGGCGCCGCCACCTCGATGTGCCGGTGTGCGTCACCTGGACCGTGCCCTGTGCCATGGTGTTGCTGTGCCCCCACCTCGTCGTACGGCCGGCTCGTTCGCCTCAGGGGGCTACAGCGCCCCTGCGGCTCCCTCACGCGCGAGTTGATGCCGAAGAGTTCGGCCGGACCACCGTAGCGTGCGCGCGGGTGGTGGGTTGACCGGAGCCGGAAGGCCGTCAGCAGCCGGTGCCGGTCCTGCCCCAGTCCGGGCCCGCCCGGTCCCATGCCTGGTCCCAACGGGCGTACCGGCGACGGACCATGCGCCAGACGATCAGCCGTCTGCCGGCCTCGACGAGGCCGGCGGTCAGCAGGGCCGCGCCCACACCGGCGAGGACGGCGTGCGTGGTCGCCGTCGCGGAGTCCAGCGGACGGGCCACCACGGTGCCGTGCTCGTCCGTCCACATCTCGAAGTGGTCGCCGGGGTGCGGGGCCTTGAGGTCCGCCATGGCCGTGGCCTGGTGCCGGGTGCCGTCCGGGCCCATCCAGTCGGCGAGGACCTGGGAGCGCGCCTCCCGTCCGGTGGAGGTCTCGGGGTCGGCCTCCAGCGGGGAGCGGTCCAGCTTCCGCAGCACGGTGGCCGTGACCAGATGGCGCGACTGGCGTTGGTCCTTGACCGACTGCTGCAGGGCGTCCTCGGCGACGGCACCGACGACGAGACCGATCACGGGCGTGACGAGGAGGACCAGCAGCAGGGCCGCCAGGGCCAGCCATGCCTCGACCAGATCGGTCGTGCGGCGCAGCGGATTGTGCCGCCAACGCCAGAGCCCGCTGATTGCTCGCACCGTCCCGCACCCCCTTTCCCGCTCCGTGATAACCCCACGCGGAGTCGTTCACGCGCCCTCCCGGTCAAAGAGAGAGGGAAATCACCTGAGACCGGGCGTCTCATGAACTTCTCACGAAGATTCCAACGGCCGGGCCCGGGCCAGTGGTTCCCGTCCACCGCAGGTTCCCGTCCACCGCAGGTTCATGTCCACCGCAGGATCCTGTTGCTCCCCGTCCGCGAGCGGCCCCCTACGCGAGGACCGTCACAGGATCGCCGACCCGGATCGTGCCACGGTCGAGGGGCACCAGGTTCTGACCGAACACCAGCTTGCCGTCGATGAGGCGGTGCCGGCCCAGGGTGCGCAGGGGCTCCTTGCCGCGTTCCGCGGTGCCCTGGTCGGTCGTCGTCACCACGCACCGGCCGCACATCTTGGCGACCCGGAAGGCGACCTCGCCGATGGAGACGCGCGACCAGCCGTCCTCGGCCCAGGCCTCCGTGCCCGACACGACCACGTTCGGCCGGAAGCGGTTCATCGGCAGCGGGCCCTCGCCCGCGTGGTCACCCTGCGCGATCAGGGAGTTGAGGGCATCGAGCGAGGCGGTCGTGGTGAGCAGCAGCGGGTAGCCGTCCGCGAACGAGACGGTCTCGCCCGGCAGCGCGTAGTCGGGGTCGACCGCGCGGCACGTGGCGGGATCGTCCATGTGCACCAGGCGCACGTCCGCCCCCAGATAGGCGCTGCACCAGGCGTGCGCGGCGTCGTCGGCGAGGACGCCCTCCACCTTGTCCCGGAAGATCTCCACCGTCGTCGTGCCGGTGGGCCGCGGCACGTCCACGGTCAGCGGCTCCAGACCGGGTGCGGACAGACGAAGACCGCCGCCGGGCAGAAGCTCGGCGGCGGCCGGCGCGAGGCGCGGTTGCTGGCGTTGCGTGACGACCTTTCCCCCGTCGTCGATCAGCGCCCAGCGTCGGTCTCCGGCCAGCCCCCAGGGCTCCACGACGGCCTCCCGGGGCGCCAGGCCCCGGAACGCCTTGACCGGATGGACATGAATCGACAGCAGCTGCGGGTTCCCCATGGAGTCATCCTGCCAGGTGGCACGGACAATCCGGAGAACAGCTCAGTAGCCCCTGTACGACTGCTGGTTGTACGGATCCTGCTGCGGGGTCGGTCCCGGGCGGGGAGCCGCGGGGCGCATGGCCTCGTAGCCCGTGCCCGGCATGCCCTGCCGAGGCTGCTGTACCTGCGGACCGGGGTAACCGCGCGGCGCGCCGGCCTGCTGCGGGATGTACGCCGCGGGCGCCTGCTGCAGCGGAGCCGGCTGGGGCGCCTGCGGGTAACCGTAGGAGGCCTGGGACGGGCCCGAGGGGAGGGCGGGCAGTGCCGACGGGAGCGCGGGCAGGCTGCTGCCGCTCGTGTCGTACGCGGCGGGGACCCGGATCGGGGCGATCTGCGGGGTGCCCCGCTCGGCCACGAGCGAGTCGTAGATCGGGGTGTCCGGGAAGGAGGCGGAGTAGTAGCCGCCGCCATAGGTGGAGCGGGGGGAGGTCATGGCACATAAGTTAAGCCCACGATGTGCTGGTTGGGGAGACCGATAAGAGGGTTCTTTTCCGTGTCGGCGGTGACGTGCGCCCCCCAATGTGAGCGAACGTGGCAAAAAGGGACGACGCAGAATGTTGTGATCCGGTAAAGGCCGAGTTCCAGGGGGGTTACTCGCGGGTCGGCCGCCCTGTTGCCGCGCTCCCCATGGGAGTTCGACGGCGCGGGCCATAGGTTGGCCGGGTACGGAACGCGAGGGACGGCCGGAACTCCGCCGGCACGGACGGTGACAGGTGATGGGGGCAGACATGTCGATGCCGAAGGGGTCGAACGTTCCGGTGCCGACCACGGCGCTACGGGTGGAGTTGGGTTGGCGTTCGGGACCAGGTGTCCCGGACGCGGACGCCTCGGCCCTGCTGCTGGTGGCCGGAAAGGTCCGTTCCGACGGGGACTTCGTCTTCTACAACCAACCCACCCACTCCTCCGGCGCCGTGCGCCACGAGGGCAAGCGCGACATCGGCGGCCGGGTGACCGACACGCTCCTCGTCGACCTCGCGCGCGTGGAGCCCGCGATCGAGGCCGTGGTCCTGGCCGCCTCCGCCGACGGGGGCACGTTCGGACAGGTGCAGGACCTCTACATCGAGGTCAGGGACGCCGCCCGGGGAACCGTCGCCGCTCGCTTCGACAGCACCGGCGCGACCGTCGAAACCGCTTTCGTGCTCGGTGAGTTCTACCGCCGTCAGGGCGCCTGGAAGTTCCGCGCCGTCGGCCAGGGCTACAGCAGCGGACTCGAGGGGCTGGCCACGGACTTCGGCATCACGGTCGACGAGCCCCAGCACACGGCACCGGCGGCGGCCCCCGCCCCGCCCCTCGCGCCCCCGGTCGCCGTGGCGCCACCCGTCGCACCTCCCGTGACCATGCCGGCCCTGCCCGTCACCGTGCCCCCGCCGGTCCACAACGCCCCGCCTCCACCTTCGGCACCGCCCACGGCACCCGTCAGCCTGAGCAAGGTCACGCTCACCAAGGCCGCCCCCTCGGTCTCGCTGACCAAGCAGGGCGGCACGTCCGGCTCCCTGCGCGTGAACCTCAACTGGGAAGTGCGCAAGCAGTTCTCGGGGTGGGGCAGCAAGCGCGGCAGGGCGGTCGCGCTCCACGCCGACCTCGACCTCGACCTGTGTGCCCTCTTCGAACTCGCCGACGGCCGCAAGGGCGTCGTACAGGCCCTCGGCAACGCCTTCGGGGCCCTGCACCAGCCGCCGTACATCCACCTCGACGGCGACGACCGCACGGGTGCCGTGTCCAGCGGCGAGAACCTCACCGTCAACCTCGACCACATCCGTGACTTCCGGCGCATCCTCGTGTTCGTGACGATCTACGAAGGCGCCCGTTCCTTCGCCGACCTGCACGCCACGGTCACGCTCCAGCCGCAGTACGGCGCCCCCATCGACTTCTCCCTGGACGAGTGCACGGTCCCCTCGACGGTGTGCGCGCTCGCGCTCCTCACCAACACCGGCGGCGACCTCGTGGTCCAGCGCGAGGCCCGTTACCTGGTGCCCGAGCGTGGGGTGAGCCCGCAGCGGACGGTCGATCACGCGTACGGGTGGGGGATGAACTGGACTCCCGGCAGGAAGTGACGCGGGCCCGGTGACGAGCGTCAGCCCTCGTCGGGCACGGCGTCCGGGCGGGCGTAGGTGCGGCCCTTCCAGGCCGCACCACGCCCCCGGTGGTGCTGCACGGCGGAGTCGACCGTCATCAGGAGGTACAGGAACGCGGTGAACGGAAGCAGCGGGGCGAGCCACAGCGGCTGGCGGTAATAGAGGAGCATCGGTACGTACGTCCCCGCCATCACCAGCCACGCCAGGGCGCCCAGCACCGCCGCGGCCGGGTTCGCCGCGACCAGGCCCACGACCACGGCCACGGGCGGCACCAGGTACACCAACGCGAGCCCGGCCACCGTGCCGGCCAGCAGGAGAAGGCTGTGCCGCAGTTGCGCGTAGGCGCTGCGCGAGACCATCCGCCACAGGTCGTGCAGGCGCGGGTAGGAACGCACACTGTCGACCTGCTCGGCGAGGCCCAGCCAGATGTGTCCCCCGCCGCCCTTCACGGCCCGCGCCAGCGCCACGTCGTCGATGACCGCGTGCCGGATGGCGTCCGGGATCCGCGCCCGCTCGGCGGTGTCGGCGCGCAGCAGGACACAGCCGCCAGCGGCGGCCGCCGTCCGGGTGCCCGGTCTGCCGATCCGACGGAACGGATACAACTGCGCGAAGAAGTAGACGAACGCCGGCACCACAAGCCGCTCCCACAGGCTCTCCACCCGCAGCCGGGCCATCTGCGAGACGACGTCGAAGCCGCCGGAACGCGCCGCGGCCACCAGCGCGCGCAGGCTGTCGGGTGCGTGCGCGATGTCGGCGTCGGTGAGCAGGAGGTACTCGGGGGCACGCGCGCGTGCCAGCGCGATGCCATGGCGCACCGCCCACAGCTTCCCGGTCCAGCCCGCGGGTGGCTCGCCGGGCGAGCCCACGGTGAGCGGCAGCCCGCCGTGCCGCCGGGCCAGCTCGCGCGCGAGCTCCCCGGTGCCGTCCGTACTGCCGTCGTCGACGAGGAAGACCTCCGCCCGGCCCGGGTAGTCCTGGGCGAGCAGTGACGGCAGGCTCGACGACAGGACGACGGCCTCGTCGCGCGCGGGGACGACGACACAGACGGAAGGCCATTCCGGCGGATCACCCGCGAGCGGATTCCCGAGAGGCGGCAGTCGCACATCCGTACGCCAGAAAAAGCCCTGGCAGAGCAGCAACCACAGCCATGCGGCGAGGGACGCGGCGGCGATCCACACGAAGGCGCTCACGCGCGCAGTCTGCCCCACCCGACTGGTCCGTTGGGGGACATCGTCTATCGTGGCCGGGTGAAGATCGCGCTCATGGACTCCGGAATCGGGCTGTTGGCGGCCACCGCCGCGGTACGGCGCCTGCGACCCGACGCGGATCTCGTGCTCTCCCTCGACCCGGACGGCATGCCCTGGGGGCCGCGTACCCCGCAGGACCTCACCGAGCGCGCCGTGGCCGTCGCCGAGGCCGCCGCCGCTCACGGGCCGGACGCGCTCATCGTGGGCTGCAACACCGCGACCGTGCACGCCCTGCCCGCCTTGCGCGCCCACCTGGAGCCCGCCATCCCGGTGATCGGCACCGTCCCGGCGATCAAGCCGGCCGCGGCCGGTGGCGGACCCGTCGCGATCTGGGCCACCCCCGCCACCACCGGCAGCCCCTACCAGAAGGCCCTCATCCGGGACTTCGCCGACGGTGTGACCGTCGCGGAAGTGCCGTGCTGGGGCCTCGCGGAGGCCGTGGAGCACGCGGACGAGGCCGCGATCGACGAGGCCGTCACCGCGGCCGCCGCCCTGACTCCCGAGGATGTAACGACCGTCGTCCTGGGCTGCACCCATTACGAGCTGGTCGCCGAGCGCATCCGCGCGGCCGTGCAGCGGCCCGGGCTGCCTCCGCTGGTCCTGCACGGTTCCGCCGGGGCGGTCGCCGCGCAGGCGCTGCGCCGGATCGGTTCCGGACCGGCACCGCAGGCGACTCCCCTCGGCACGGTGACGGTGCTGCTGAGCGGTCGCGAGGGCGCGCTGCCCGAGCCCGCCCTGGCCTACGAGGAAGGCCGGATCCTGCGGGCGGTCACTCCGGCTCCCTGACGCACGGACACCAGGGGACACGCCTGACCCGAGGTGTCCACGGATGGCGCAGTCACGCTGTGCGACGTGGTACCCGCGCAGCGAAATCTGAGTAACCTCATTGCCATGGACCTCCACATCCAGGGGGAGGACACACCCCACCCCGATGTCTGGACCGGGCGCGCCACGAACCGGGTCCAATGGTTGCTGGCGCTGTTCGGCGCGGCCTGCATGGCACTCGGCATCGAGCTGGCGGTGGACTCCGCCTGGAGCTCCGGCATCGCGCTCGTCGTGTCCGTCGTCGGCTGCATCGCGGCCGGACTGCTGGTCCTCTTCGGCACGCTCGCCTTCGTCCACGTCGACCTCAAGCTCGACAGGGAGTGCGTGGAGGTGCGCTGCGGTCACATCGGCGTACCCCGCCGCCGCATCCCCCTCGCACACGTCGCCGGCGCCGACTTCGACCCGCACGTCAACCCACGTCACTGGGGCGGCTGGGGCTACCGGTGGCGACCGGAGAAGGGCACGGCCGTCGTCGTACGGCGCGGTGAGGGCGTGGTGCTCCGTCTGTGGAACGGCCACACCTTCACGATCACCGTGGACAACGCCGAGGCAGCGGTAGTGGCCATCAGAGCCCGACTGCGACCCACGACACCGGCGCACTGAGCCCCCGCGCGCGTGCGTACCGAGCTCACGAACTCAGGCGGTCCCCACGCGCGTGTGCCTCTTCCACGACCGTCCCCTCGATGAGCGGACGGGCCGTGGCCAGGCCGGCCAGCAGGCCCGCGCCCACCGACACCGCGGTGAAGCTCAGGGCGTTGCCGATCGTGGCGATGGCGGCGAGCGCCGTGAGCGCCGCGCCCGCGGTCAGCGCGACCGGTGTGGGACGGGGCGTGCGCCACAGCGCGAACAGCACCCAGCTGAACGCCGCCGCGAGCAGGACGACACCGACGATCCCCTGTTCGGCCGCCTGCTGAAGGAGCGCCGAGTGCGGCTTGCCGTCGGACGCCAGCGTCTGGCCCGCCGTCGGGCTGAGCTCCCCGAAACGGCCGGGGCCCACGCCCAGGGCCGCGTCCTGACGTGCCAGGCGCAGGGCGTCGCGCCACAGGTCGATCCGGTGGGGCGTGAGCTCGTCCTCCAGGGTCGCCTCGAGTCCGCCCGGCAGCGCTCTCCCGGCTGCCGCCCACGTCAGCCCCGCCACCAGGGCCGTGGCCAGGGCCAGACCGGCGAGACCGAGACCGCGGTGGCGCATGAGTCCGGCGGCGAGCGAGCACAGCAGCACTGCCGCACAGGTCACGACCGCAGTCGTCGAGCCGAGGGCGGCGGCGGTCACGGTGATCCCCACGGCCAGGGCGCGCAGCGCGAGCCGCACCGCGGGCGTCGGGGCGGCCCAGGCGGCACAGCAGGCGGCACCGGTGGAGAGGGTGAGCAGCGCCGCGGTGGCACCCGCGTGCCCGAGCGGCCCGACAAGCTCGGGGCCGGGCGAGAGCTGCGGGACGGCGACGGTCAGGCCGACCCCGGCCAGCGCCCCGGCGCAGGGCGCTGCGACCGGCGTGAGCGCGCCGAAGATCCGTCCGGTGGCGTAGCCCGCGGCTACGGCGAGAACCGCGAGCAGCATGCCCTCGGGGCGGCCGTCGTGTGCGGTCGCGGTGATCAGGGACCAGGTGGCACAGGCCCCGAGCACCACCACGCCCGCCCCGTCGGAAACGTTTCGTCTCGCGCCGTCCGTATCCGGACCGGCCACAGAGGTCATCCCCGTGGAACCCACTCCGCCCCCTGAACCCGGCCGCCCCACCGACCGTGAACCGAACTGCCGTGACCGATCACGCGCCACGGACCCCCGGCACACCGTAACGGCTGGTGGGCCGTTTGTGGATGTGTTGGACCGAGATGCGCAGGAACGATCCGCCTCATGGGGCCGCCCGGGGGCGACCTTCTTGCCTTCCTTGCCTTCCTCCGCGTCCTCCTACGTCCCCCCTCGTGTCCTTCCTACGTTCCCCCGTGTCCCTCATACGCCCCCCCCCCGCGTGCCTCCTGCGTCACTTCCGCATCCCTCGTGTGGCCCGAAGCGTCCGGTGCCGCGCCGCGGACCGCGCTGTCGGCACGGCGGTCACCCGCCGTACACTCCCGGAGTGACCGTCACCGCAACCTCCGTGGGCCAGTCGGACCAGGCACGACCGCAGCCCGCGCCCGCATCGCGCGGCGCGCGGCTCGCGCGCTTCGTCCCGGCCATCGCCGCGGCGCTCTCCGGAGTGCTGCTGTACGTCAGTTTCCCGCCGCGCACCCTGTGGTGGCTGGCCCTGCCGGCCTTCGCCGTCTTCGGCTGGGTGCTGCGCGGCCGCAGCTGGAAGGCGGGCCTGGGCCTCGGCTACCTCTTCGGCCTGGGTTTCCTGCTGCCGTTGCTGGTGTGGACCGGCGTGGAGGTCGGCCCCGGGCCCTGGATCGCGCTGGTGGTCATCGAAGCGATCTTCGTCGCGCTGGTCGGCGCGGGCATCGCCGCGGTGTCGAAGCTGCCCGCCTGGCCGGTGTGGGCGGCCGCGCTGTGGATCGCCGGTGAGGCGGCACGCGCGCGTGTACCCTTCCGCGGCTTCCCCTGGGGCAAGATCGCCTTCGGCCAGGCGGACGGCGTCTTCCTGCCGCTCGCGGCCCTCGGCGGCACCCCGGTGCTCGGCTTCGCGGTCGTCCTGTGCGGCTTCGGCCTGTACGAGGCCGTCCGCCTCGTCCTCGACGGACGCCGTACCCGCGCGGTGCGGCGGTCGGCCGCGGCGGTGGCGCTGCTGAGCGTCGCCGTACCGGTGGTGGGAGCCGTGGCCGCGCGACCGCTGGTCAGCGACAAGGCCGAGAAGGGCACCACCACCGTCGCCCTCATCCAGGGCAACGTGCCCCGCCTCGGGCTCGACTTCAACGCCCAGCGGCGCGCCGTCCTCGACTACCACGCGCGTGAGACGGAGCGGCTGGCCGCGCGGGTCAAGGCCGGCAAGGTGCCCCGGCCCGACCTCGTGCTGTGGCCGGAGAACTCCTCCGACATCGACCCCTTCGCCAACCCCGACGCGCGCGCGGTCATCGACGGCGCCGCCAAGGCGATCGGCGCGCCCATCTCGGTCGGCGGTGTCGTCGAGCGCGACGGCAAGCTGCTCAACGAGCAGATCCTGTGGGACCCGGTCAAGGGCCCGACCGACACCTACGACAAGCGGCAGATCCAGCCCTTCGGCGAGTTCCTCCCGCTGCGCTCGTTCATCGGCGCCATCAACAAGAACTGGACCAGCATGGTCCGCCAGGACTTCAGCCGGGGCAGCAAGCCGGGCGTGTTCGCCATGGCCAACGCCAAGATCGGCCTCGTCACCTGCTACGAGGCTGCCTTCGACTGGGCGGTGCGCGACACCGTCACCGACGGCGCGCAGATCATCTCCGTCCCCAGCAACAACGCGACCTTCGACCGCAGTGAGATGACCTACCAGCAGCTCGCCATGTCCCGCATCCGCGCCGTCGAGCACAGCCGCACCGTCACGGTTCCGGTGACCAGCGGTGTCAGCGCGATCATCATGCCGGACGGGAAGATCACCCAGAAGACCGGCATGTTCGTGGCCGACTCCCTGGTGCAGAAGGTGCCGCTGCGCTCCTCCCAGACCCCCGCCACGCAGCTGGGCATCCTGCCGGAGATCGCCCTGCTGCTGGTCGCCGCGGGCGGACTCGGCTGGGCGATCGGCGCCGGTGTGCGCGGGCGGCGCGCCGGTGGCGTGTAGTCGTACGCCGGTTACCCGCCCCCTGAACCCGTCCGGCCCCGCGGGACCGGCCGAATAGGGTCGGTCCATGGCTACTCCTGACTTCATCCGTACGCTCCGGGAGACCGCCGGGAGCCAACTGCTCTGGCTGCCCGGGGTCACCGCCATCGTCTTCGACGACGACGGCCGGGTCCTGCTGGGCCGCCGCTCCGACAACGGAAGATGGGCGGTCATCGGAGGCATCCCGGAGCCGGGGGAGCAGCCGGCGGCCTGCGCGGAGCGCGAGGTCCACGAGGAGACCGCGGTGCGCTGCGTCGTCGAGCGGGTCGTGCTCGTCCAGGCGCTGGAGCCGGTCACGTACGAGAACGGCGACGTCTGCCAGTACATGGACATCACCTTCCGCTGCCGCGCCGTGGGCGGTGAGGCCCACGTCAACGACGACGAGTCGCTGGAGGTGGCGTGGTTCGACGTGGACGCCCTGCCAGAGCTGAACGAGTTCGGGCTGTTCCGGATCAAGGCGGCGCTGTCGGACGCGCCCACATGGTTCGACACCACGAGTTCGCTCTGAAGTATGGGTGGTGACCATATGGGGCGAGGTGCGGTCGCTGCCTAGGGTCGAGGCATGACCCCGCCCAGCGCCCCCGGCCTCCCCGCCCCCACGCTCGACCTCGGCGGCCGCACCGCCCTCGTCACCGGTGCCGCCGGCGGCATCGGCCGCGCCTGTGTGCTGCGGCTGGCGGCCTCCGGGGCGAAGGTGAGAGCGGTCGACCGGGACGCCACCGGGCTGGAGGCGCTCGCCGAGCGGTCCGCGTCCGCTGGACTGGCGGGCAGCGTCGAACCGCACGTCCTCGACCTCACCGACCTGGACGCCGCCGAGCTCGCCGCCGCGGGCACGGACGTCCTCGTCAACAACGCCGGACTGCAACTGGTCCGTCCCATCGAGGAGTTCCCGCCGGACGTCTTCCACACCGTGCTCACCGTGATGCTGGAGGCACCCTTCCGACTCATCCGCGGCGCCCTGCCCCACATGTATGGGCAGGGTTGGGGCCGTATCGTCAACGTCTCCTCGGTGCACGGACTGCGCGCCTCGGCCTACAAGTCGGCGTACGTCGCCGCCAAGCACGGCCTGGAGGGTCTGTCCAAGACCGCGGCCCTCGAAGGCGCGCCCCACGGCGTCACCTCCAACTGCGTGAACCCCGGCTATGTGCGCACACCCCTGGTCGAGAAACAGCTCACCGACCAGGCACGGGCGCACGGCATCCCCGAGGAACGCGTGCTGACCGAGGTACTGCTCCAGGACAGCGCGGTGAAGCGGCTCGTCGAACCGGAGGAGGTCGCCGAAGCCGTGGCATATCTCTGCGGCCCGCAAGCGTCCTTCGTCACCGGCACCTCACTGGCCCTCGACGGCGGCTGGACCGCGCACTGAGCCCGGTGCGTCCCGTGGAGCCCGGAGTTGTCCACAGGCCTGACGGGACGGGCCGGTCATGGTGAATCCTGTGAGCATGTCCAGCGATCACGTTCAGTCAGCACAGCGCACCAACGGCGAAGCTCCGACGTCCGAGCACAGCGGTGCCGAAGCGCCGTTCCTGGAGCTGCTGGCCCGAGGCGCGGGCGCCGACGCCTACGAGCGGCCGGTGCTGCTCGCCCGCGCCCGGGGCGAGCCGGCCGAGCGGGTCGAGGCACTCGAACACGCCAAGCGGCTCGCCCTGCGCGTGCGCTCGGAGCTGGAGGGACGGCGTCGCCGGGAAGCCGAACTGTCCGCACTCTTCGAGACCGCTCACGACCTCGCGGGCCTGCGGGACCTGGACGCCGTCCTCCAGGCCATCGTGCACCGCGCACGGTCGTTGCTCGCCACGGACGTCGCCTACCTCAGCCTGAACGACCCGGCCAGGGGCGACACCTACATGCGGGTCACCGAGGGCTCGGTCGCGGCCCGCTTCCAGCAGCTGCGCCTCGGCATGGGGGAGGGGCTCGGCGGCCTCGTCGCCCAGACGGCCCGCCCCTATGTCACCGACGACTACTTCCAGGACGAACGCTTCCAGCACACGACCACCATCGACGCGGGGGTGCGCGACGAGGGACTGGTGGCCATCTGCGGGGTGCCCCTGATGCTCGGGCCCCACGTCATCGGCGTGCTCTTCGCCGCCGACCGCCGGGCCCGGGTCTTCGAGCGGGAGCAGATCGCGCTGCTCGGCTCATTCGCGGCGCTCGCCGCGGCCGCCATCGACACCGCCAACCTGCTCACCGAGACCCGCTCCGCCCTCGCCGAGCTGGAACGGGCCAACGAGATCATCCAGGACCGCAGCGCGGTCATCGAGCGCGCCTCCGACGTCCACGACCGGCTCGCCGAACTCGTCCTGCGCGGCGGCGGGGTCCACGACGTGGCCGCCGCGGTCTCCGAAGTCCTCGACGGCGCGGTGCGGTTCATCGAGGCCACCGCCGCACCGGCGGCAGCCCTGGAGGCGTCCCGCGCCGACGGACACGCCGTGCCGCACGACGACGACTGGATCGCCGCGGTGACCGCCGGCGGCGAACTGCTCGGAGCGCTCGTCCTGCGCGGCCACCCCGGCCTCGACCCCGTCGACCAGCGCACCCTGGAGCGCGCCGCGATGGTCACCTCACTGGTGCTGCTGGCCCGACGCTCCGCCGCCGAGGCCGAACAACGCGTCCGTGGCGAACTCCTCGACGACCTGCTCGACGCCCGCGACCGGGACCCCCGCCTGCTGCGCGAGCGTGCCTCCCGGCTGCACGCCGACCTCGACGCCACCCACGTCGTCCTCGCCGCACGCCTCGACGGCGCGGCGGCCGACGCCGAACAGGAAGCGGACGCCCGCAGACGCCTGTGGTCCGCGGCCTCCCACCTCGCCGCGACCCGGCACGGACTCGCCGCAGCCCGCGACGGAGGCACCGTCCTCCTGCTGCCCCTCGCCCCCGGCGCCACGGCCACCGACCTCGCCCGCCGCACCGCACGACAGCTGGGCACGGCCGTCCACGAGGCGGTCACCGTCGGCGCCTCCGGTCCCGTGGAGGACCTCGCCACCCACCCCGACACCGTGGCCACCGCCTACACGGAGGCCCGACGCTGCCTCGACGCCCTGCGCCTGCTCGGCCGCCACGGGGACGGCGCCGCCGCCGAGGACTTCGGCTTCCTCGGACTGCTGCTGGCCGGCGACCGGGACATCGGGGGCTTCGTCGAGCGCACCATCGGCCCGGTGGTCACGTACGACGAACGGCGCGGCACCGACCTGTTGCGCACCCTCGACGCGTACTTCGGCTGCGGCATGAGCCCGGCCCGCACCAAGGACGAACTCCACGTCCACGTCAACACGGTCGCCCAGCGCCTGGAGCGCGTCGGCCGGCTCCTGGGCGACGACTGGCAGAACCCGTCCCGCGCGCTGGAGATACAACTCGCCCTACGTCTGCACCGCTTGTCGGGGGCGACCCGGCACTGACCCGGCACTGGCCCCCGTACCCGGGTGGACACGGGGGCCGGCCGGCCAGGCGGATCAGACGGTACGGGCGTCCGCAGCCCCGGCCGTCGCGGGCTCGGCACCGGCAGCGGGGTCGACGTCGGCCAGATCCCGGTGCCGGGTCTCCTTCGCCACTCCCACGGCGACGAGGGTCAGTACGGCCGCGGCGATCACGTACAGGGCGATCGGTGTGGAGCTGCCGTAGTCGGACAGCAGCGCGGTGGCGATCAGCGGGGCGGGCGCACCGGCGGCGACCGAGGCGAACTGCGCGCCGATGGAAGCACCGGAGTAGCGCATCCGGGTCGCGAACATCTCGGAGAAGAAGGCGGCCTGGGGCGCGTACATCGCGCCGTGCATCACGAGGCCCACGGTCACCGCGAGGATGAGGTTGCCGAAGCCACCCGTGTCGACAAGCGAGAAGAACGGAAACATCCACAGCCCCACACCCGCCGCGCCGAGCAGATACACGGGCCGCCGTCCCACCCGGTCGGACAGCGCGCCCCAGGCCGGGATCACCGCGAAGTGCACGGCGGAGGCGATGAGTACGGCGTTGAGGGCGGTCTGCTTGGAGACTCCGGCCGACGTGGTGGCGTAGACGAGGATGAAGGCGGTGATGACGTAGTAGGAGATGTTCTCCGCCATACGGGCGCCCATCGCGATCAGCACGTCCCGCCAGTGGTGGCGCAGCACGGAGACGAGCGGAAGCTTCTCGGCGTCGTCCGCCCGGGCTGCCTTGCGTGCCTCGGCCTGCGCCAACGCCTGCTGGAAGACAGGCGATTCATCGACAGACAGACGAATCCACAATCCTACGACCACGAGCACACCGGAAAGCAGGAACGGGACGCGCCAGCCCCAGGATCCGAAGGCGTCGTCGGACAACACGGCCGTCAGCAGGGACAGCACACCGGTCGCGAGGAGCTGCCCGGCCGGGGCACCGGTCTGCGGCCACGACGCCCAGAACCCACGCCGCCGCGCATCCCCGTGCTCCGACACCAGCAACACGGCGCCGCCCCACTCCCCGCCGAGCGCGAACCCCTGGACCAGCCGCAGCACCGTCAGCAGCACAGGCGCCGCGGTCCCGACGGTCGCATGCGTCGGCAACAGCCCGATCGCGAACGTCGCCCCGCCCATCAGCAACAGGCTCAGCACCAGCAACTTCTTCCGCCCGAGCCGGTCACCGTAATGCCCGAACACCAGCGCCCCCAACGGCCGCGCCGCGAACCCCACGGCGTACGTCAGAAACGACAACAACGTCCCGACGAGCGGATCGGAGTCCGGAAAGAACAACTTGTTGAACACAAGCGCGGCAGCCGAGCCGTACAGGAAGAAGTCGTACCACTCGATGGTGGTCCCGATGAGGCTGGCTGCGACGATGTGTTTGAGGTTGGCGGGGGGTGGGGGAGCGGTCGCGGGGGAGGACATCGGCACCACTTCCTGGGGTGTGACGGGGACGTTTGCGTGTCGCCACACCGTAGGAATCCGCAGGTCAGACGCACATGTGGCGGGGCAACATAGTTCGAGGGTTGGCTATGCATGTGGCCACCATGCCGGTCCACGGAAGGGTGGTGCAGGGGCTCGAAGATGGTCGAAACGAGCAGTGTCCGTAACGTGCAGTTCGAGGCGATTTGACGGTGCGGTGCTGACTCCCGTGCTGACTTGGTGCTGACTACGCTGCGTTGAACTCGGTCATCATCGGACCGATCGGACGGCGACCGTAGCCTGGTCCGGCAGGGGGCTGAGACCTGGGAATTCGAGGATCGGGTCTGCGATGAACGGAATGGTGGCCCGTGCATAGTCAGGAACTTGGTCTTGGTCGTGGCGGGCGGGCCCAGCTACGGTCGAGTCCCTTGATAGACCGCACAGGGGTGACGCGAATGGCGACTCCTGCGCTCTCTTCCGAGGGGTCGGGGACCCGAGGACTGCATCGCCGAGCAAGGGCGGCGGCGTCCGTATGGCACACCTGCGAGCGATCACCGTCAGCGCGGGGCATGGCAAACGTGATGCCCTGGCCGCGTCTGCCGGACCCAGCGAACTGGCTGAGAGTCTGGGAAGCCGAATGCCCACCGTCCGTGCCGCACTCTGGCGCACGGGAACTTCTAACTCGACAATGCCGACTTCGACCCAGTCGACTCTGCACGTGTACGCGTTGTACTGGACTGGGAGACAGCCATGCTCGGTGCCCCGCTCGCCGACTCGGCCCGTTCCACGTGTTCTGGAACTGGATCGGGCGGTCGCAGGAAGAGATCGTACAGGCCTGCCGGGACTGGATGGAAGGGACACGGTTCGGGGAGGTGAAGGGGTGTGACGGGGCCCCGCTGCCGGCTCCCGAGCTGCCGGTGACCCCTCTGAAGCCACGAGGAAGAGTTCGCTGACCTGCGGAAACAGCTGATTGCTTGGCGGCGGGTGGGCGAATCGGTCGCCCGTGGTGCCTGCCGCCCTAGACCAGGCGTCCTCTTCGTGTTCGGCCGTGCTCTCCTGCGACGGCGGGTGGACTTCTCGGTCCTGGAGCTCTTTCGGGCAGGCGCGGATCACGACGCGGCAGCGCCCGGCGTAGGGCAGGGACCGAGCGCGTCGGCGTAGAAGACGACTGCGTCCTTGGTGGCGGACTGTGTCGGCGCAGACCATGCGGCGCAGCTGGCGTTCGGGGATCTCGCGGACAAGGGCGTCGTCGAAGACGAGATGGGCGCCGAACGGGGAGTCGGTGCTGAAACCGGGGGACGGCTGGTGAGGATTCTCCTGGCCCGGTTTGTTGTCCTTGGCCTCGATGTGGTTCTGGCAGCGCTGGAGCCAGTTTCGGATGCCGTCGACTGCATGGGAGGGGCCGACCAGGCCGATGGGGATCTGACGGAGTCCGGTAGGGGAGTCGGGGTCGGCGGGGCCGAACACGCTGACGCCGTACCGGGGATCGAAGTGGCGGTTTCCGGCACGGAACTCCAGTTCTGGCTCGTGCAGCACCGGTGCTCTCACTGCGGCAGCTCCCGCGATCCCTCGACAACCCGTTCACGCTCGGTTTCGGCGCTGGCTCTGGCGGATTCCAGATGCTTTCGTCGATGGCGTGTTTCCAGTACGCGGGGAGGAGCCCTGTCGCCAAGCGGGCCGCTTCCTGCTGTAGCACCCGGGGAGTCCGTTCTTGGCCAAACTACCCCAAGTGAGGTTTTCGGGACACCTGTGCTGTCCATGCTTCTGCCCGGGCTGGCAGGTGGATGCCCTGCCTGACACAAGGGGGAGGGCATCGGCGTGCTTCCAGTCCGGTGTTGTGGTCTCACGGTAGCCGCGGTCGTAGCCCGACCGGATGACTGTGCGCTGGAAGAGCGGGGAGTCGCAGCCCAACTAACTGTCCATAGAAGACGGGTATCCCTGGTCAGCGCGGTGGCCCGTGTCCAGAAAAGTTGGTCACGGGTGCCCGTGACGCCAACTGCCCAGCTTGAAACGGTAGAGGGACACCGCAACCACCACCGTCGGGGACACAGATGGCAGCAGTACAGGGTCAGGGCACCCGGTTCAAAGCCGCAACGTTGCACGGCCGGGACTCGAGCGCGTCGCACATGGTGAGCGCCGCGCTCGCCTCTTCCGCGGCGGACGCACGGACCACTGAGGCTCCGTCGCTCGACGCCGAACTGGCGAGTCGTCGAACAGTTGGTTTCGAGGCGCAGCCGGCCCCTGTCCGCCCGCAGGCCTGGACGCACAGCTGGTCCATGGAGGCTTGCGTCCCCAGGCTCGCTCGCCTGCACGCCCGTACGCGACTGGGGATGATGGCCTGGTCGGGGACACAAGAGGCCGCTGTACGGGTCGTCACGGAGGTCGTACGGAACGCTGTCCAGCACGTCGGCAGACGCATGGTCATCTTGACCATGTCCGTTGACGAAGACGACGTCCTGCTCCTTGACGTGACGGACCCGAGCCCCGGGCGCGATGGCCTTGGCGAAGCCCTTACCGGAGGCAACGGGACGGGGTTGTGGCTCGTGCGGTAACTGGGCGGAAAGGTCAGCTGGTTCGCCGCAGAGTCCGGCAGCGGCAAAACCATCCGGGTCCGATTGCAGCCCGGCGAGTACAGCCCGACGTCCCCGATTGTCGAAGCACCCTGAGCGGCCGCCGGGCCGCAGCCGCTCACCTCCCCGATGTCTCTGCCCGACTGCCGCCCGGCGGTCTTCCAACCCTCACGCGAGGCCCCCATGCCCCTGTCACGTGTTCAAGGCAGGCTTGCCCGTCACCCTGCCCACCACCGGCCCCACAACGTCGGGGGGTGCTCCACGGCGAGCACTGACATGCCTCTGACCCCACATCCGGCAGGTCACGACGAAGACTTCTCGCCTGGCCCTGGAAGACCTCCAGTTCGACCGGTGGATCTCCACCAAGGCTCTGCTCGCCAACACGCGCAGCTGGGCGCTGCGCACATCCCGCAGTCAGGTCCTGGCGGCTGGCGCCGCGAAAGGAAACGCCGTCGCTGCCTGGCACGCGGAGGAGCCCGCAGACGCGAATGCCCTGATGATGCGGGCCCGCGTCATGACCCACCGGGTTCTGGCCGCTCACCGCAGCACAGCAGACCGTCATACCCTGCTCCCCAGGGTCAGCGCCGCGCGCGGCATGCGAGGACGCCGCTCGCCGCTGGCTGGCTGACCCCGTCCCCTGGGTGTGCCTTTTGGCCCTGGCCCAGATGGACGTCGACCACCGGGCTGGATCATTCACAGTGGTCTCGTCTGGTGTCATCTGGCTGGGTCTACCTGATCCATACCACGAACCGGTCCCCCTCCAGGACACGGCTGTAGGTGTAGAGGCCTTTGAGGGCCTTGCCCGCATTGGTGTTCTGTCTGGCATTGACCATGCGGCGGCTGAACCTGCCGCCGCCGTACTTCGCGCCCTGCCAGGTGCTGGCAAAGGGGTACTCGTCGCAGGACTTGCCCGCCGGGCGCGGCAGGCTCGACGGGCACGCCTTCTCCCGGTTCTCCTTGATCTTCCTGCGGTCGGTGAGCCGTGTCAGGTAGTTCGTCGTGCCGTACTTGCCCGGAAGGTCGGTGGCCTGGGCGTCCTTGATGTGCTTGGCGACCTCCGGCCACGGCCCTGGCACGCTGTAGCTGATCACCGGGTACGGCCTGGAGGTTCACGCAGCCGACCTGGCGAGGAGCACCGGGCAATGCGTTATCGCAGCGGACATCCACAGTGGAATGCTTCGTCGTCAGCTCTGGCCTGCCTGCCTCACCCCATGGCTGCGCCACCTGCTGCACTTCTTCTGAGCACGCCAGCCGTCGCGCACCTGCCAGTACAGCCTCTCGCTCGGCCGCGGCCACCACCCCGCCGGCCCCCTCATACGCCTCAGGGAACCGCAGACCCCACGCCGGGCCGTGCAGTAGCGCAAGATTGGTCGAGCAATGCGCCACGTCGAGATCCGCCGAGCCCCAGGAGGCCGCTGCCCAGTCGACGACCCCCGTGATGCGGGCCGGGCTTGAAGTCAGCACGTCGAACAGCACGTTGCCGGGTTGGAAGTCCCGGTGCAGGAACCGCCCTTCATGGGGCGGCGTGGGTCTACGAATCACGTCGATCGCCGCGGCCCATGCCGCCCCGTCGGCGCCCTTCGGAACGACGACGGTGTCGGCGGTCGTCAACGTCACATACTTCCCGGGCCGCAATGCGTGGATCGCCCCGAGTTGCCGGGCCAGCAGAGGGACGCGCGTCTCCAATCCCTCATTGTCGAGGACTGTCCGTCCCGCCAGATGTGTCATCAGGAGCCACGAGTACTCGCAATGCGCTGCGGTCGGATCAACCGCGATCAGTCCAGGAGCCGGCGCGCCGGTCCCCGTGAGCAGGGTCAGGGCGTCGGCCTCCCTGTTCAGCCAGCCCTCGGCGCGCCCCGCGTAGAACGGTCGACGAAGTCCGCAGCACCAGGTCACGGGTGCCTCCGTCGCGCGTGCCGATGGGCAACCGCCGCATGTCGGCAGTGATGCCGCCCTGCAGTGCTTCGGTTTTGACGATCCGTTCGCCGGCCTCCAGGTGCCGGCTCACCCAAGCCAGGGTCAACGGTCGGACAGCCGCCGCCTCATCGTGGTTGTCATCGTGCTACCTCGGGTTCCTCGGGTCGTTGGGCGGTGTGGTCACGCGACTTGTCTACGACGCCGTATGACGTCGTGCGAATGCTGCTCGGTCTCGTGCCTCCATGTGCGAGCTCCCACTCCCCGTTGCCATCGCGTCGCACGTGTACACCGAGCGGTCGGCGGCGTCACGATCTCGTCAGTGTCCGGGACGCCCTTCCGGACGCCATGTGACCATCCCGGACAGAGCCGGCCTGTCCGGGACAGTGAGGGGCCGTTGCTGGTGGTCGAGGAGGACCTGCAGTCTCTGTCTGGCCCGGCCAATCCCGCGCTTTCATCTCAACTGAGGCATGCCGGCTTGGGCTATCCAGCTCGTTTTCATCGAATGAAGGGGAAGTCATGCGTCTTCGTCAGGCCCTCGCAAGTGCCGGGATCGGTACGGCATTGGCCTTCGGTGCCCTCACGGCCCCGGCTCAGGCCGCACCCGCCGGGCACGACGCGCACGTCAATCTGTACGTCGATGGGAGGGTCGTCGCCTCCGCCTCGTTCATCAGCGTCGGGGACCGGTTCGAGGTGACGAAGAAGTCCTCGTACGGCGGCCGCCCGTACCTCGACTACAAGTACATCCGTAAGGACGGGACTCTGCAGGAAGGCACCCATTGGGGTGTAAGCGACATCGGCTACACCATGAAGTTCGACCACAACTTCGGTGAAGGGCGGAAGGTCGCCTTCCGTCTGTGTGTGCAGAACACCCTCGGCTGGGACGACTGCACCGATGACGAAGACGGCCAGTGGGAAATCGGATACGCCTGATCCGACGCAACGCTGAGGTCGGTGACGGCACTCAGCAACAGGCTCTGACAGGCACCACGTCGCGCAACTGGACTTCAGGTCCGGGCGCGCAACGTGGTGTTCTGTGCCATGCCCGCGGACTGCGGCCCCACCCTTCGCTTAGGACGGGGTCGTACTTCGTGCGTCAGCTCGGTTCTACCGTGGGCGCGTACTGCTGCAAGGCGGGATCCCTTGGCAAAGCCCTCAGCTTGGCGTTTATTCGCGCGGCAGGGGCTCAATCGGCGCTGGTGCAGCAGCCCCGCAGAAATTAGGAGGCGCAGGGTTCCACTGCTGCTTCTGCGGGGCCGGTGCATGGCCCACGTACCCTCTGATGCGCCCAGTACGCCCGATCTATCCGCTCCGTCTGAGCGGGTATGCGCCTCTTGCATGGCGTGGGGCCCGGCCTTCCTGGCCGGGCCCCACGCCATGCTTCGCTACAGGTAGCGCTTCTCGCGCTGAGGATCTGTGTCTACCAGCGGTACCAGCGGCCCTTGCGGCCTGCGCCGTCCGCGGACCGGACGACGAAGCCCAGCAGCCACACGATCAGCACGATTACCGCGATCCACCACAGCGCCTTCAGCGCGAAGCCCGCACCGAAAAGGATCAGAGCCAGAAGAAGGACCAGAAGCAGGGGAACCATCGTTATCAACCTCCTGGCCACCGGATGCCCTTACTTCGTCCTTACAAGCACACAAAATATGAGTTTCTTCCGTCGGGTGAAGGGCATGTGCACGCCATGCGAGATTCCCCCTCTGCGGCATCTGATGCACCGCAGTCATGCAGCAACGATCACGCAATGCACTGCTGTGGCCTTGAGTTTGCCGGCGCTGTGAGGGGTCATGCGCACAGCACCTCATACCGGAAGACTGAGGAGGGTGAACAGCATGGCCGCCAGTGAGAAGGCCCGGGCCAAGACCGAGCAGGCCGTTGGCAAGGCCGTCCAGGCAGCCGGACGCGTCACGGGCAACGAGAAGCTGATCGCCAAGGGGCGCGCTGCTCAGGCCGCGGGCAAAGCCCGCGAGAACAAGGAGTCCCTCAAGGACGCAGGCCCGCGCTGACCGCTCTACACAGCACCCGCGCGTGAGGGGCGAGCCCGGTTTCGGACTCGCCCCTCATCCCTGCGCTCCGCCGAAACCACCCGGCAGCTCACCCTCGACGCGGGGGACGACAAACCCCTCGCGATCGAAGCCGTCGCCGATCGCGCCCGGGTCCGCTACGGCCGCCAGGTGCTCTACCCGGGGGCCTGCCGCGCGCGCCGAGGGGTTCGGGACCGCGGCCTGACCGGGCGAGGCCGGGACCGGCAAGCTCACTCACGCTGCAACGCGGCCTCGGCCTGAGCCGTCCACTGCGGGGGGCCACGACTCACAGGATCGGGGCCCACTGCCGATCGTCGTCCCCGTCCTCGTCTTCCTCCTGGGCATCAACGTTTTCGGCGTGCAGATCGTCGGGGCTCTCGAACCAGTCAGTTGAGGTCCCGGCTCAGAATGCGCGGAAGTCTTCGAAGGAGGGCTCAAACGGAATATCGGGCAAGCGGTAGGCCTTGCACCGGGCCCCGCGGTTGCCCTTCGGTCCGACGCCGACCGTCTCACCGGGGAATGCGTCGGGGATCACCGTCCATCCCAGGTTCATCTCGTAGTACTGCACGGCGGTGTGCACCGACGGCCACCAGTCGTCGTCGATGACGATCAGCCCACCGGGCCGGACGACCTTGCGCAGAAAGTACAGGTCGACGAAGACTTCATGGAACCGGTGGCTGCCGTCCACGAAGGCAGCGTCCGCGACGAAGCCCTCGGTCAGCAGTTGAGGGAGCGCGAGAGAGGAAGGCGCGGGTATGAGCGTGGCGATCGTCTCAAGCCCCGCCGAGCACAGCAGGTCCCAGCCGGCGTTGGAGAACTCACGCTCCTGGAACGGGTCGATGATGATGTGCCGGGGGTTGGGACGATCGATGGTTGCCAGCGCCTCGCCAATTGCGAGCGCGGAACTGGCGTAGGCGAGACCGACCTCGACGACCGTCTCGGCTTCCTCGGCGATCAGGAGGTCGCGCAGCTGGTCGCAGTGCTGCTCGGGCACCGTGACGGTCTCGAAGTCTCCCTCCTGATCCCGCGTGCGCGGCGGACCGTCCTGCACGAGTCGTCGGCGCACCTCGCGAACCTGCGCCGCACGTTCACCTGTGTTCATCACTCCAGCCCCCGCTCGGCGACCGGTGTCGGCTTCCGGCTCGGAGTCTTGGACACGTCGGTGCTCACCACGGACGTAACCGCAGCGTTGTTCAGCGGCACCGTCTTCGCCGGCGGCACGATCGTCAACGTGACCGTCCATATCCGCCGCTGAGCCCAGTGGGCAGGTGCGGCTAGTGCCGTGGCCGGACGGGGGTGGTGTGGTCACGTTCCGCGACATTGGTACGTTGGCCTGGATCCGTGAAATACGGCGTTGCCGAAGGCGAAGACTCCGCCGTCGCAGGCGTTGAGCCAGTAGCCGTGTCCGTCGGGAGTGGCAGACATGGCGGTGATGTGGCCGTTGAGGTGCTTGTCTGCGAGCGAGCCATGGAATCCGGCGGAGCCATAGGCGAATACTCCGCCGTCCTCCGCGGTGAGCCAGTAGCCCTTGCCGTCCGGTGCCGCGTCCATGTCCACGACGGGGGCGTTGAGGGGCTTGCCGCCCATCGAGCCGTAGAACGCTGCGTCGCCGAAGGCGAAGACGCCTCCGTCACGGGCAACGAGCCAGTATCCGTTACCGCTCGGGCTGGGGGCGATGGCCTCGACGGGGGCGTTGAGAGGCTTGCTGCCCATCGAGCCGTGGAACCCGGCTGTTCCAAAGGCGAACACGCCGCCGTCGCTGCCGACGAGCCAGTAGCCTTTGCCGTCCTTGGCTGGTGCCATGCCGACGATGTTATCGATGTGTATTCCGAGGCCTGGAAGCGAGCCGGCAAACGGAGCGTCACCGAAGGCGAACACACCACCGTCTCGGCCCACCAGCCAGTACCCACCGTTGGTCGGCGTGCGTGCCATTCCGAGAATGTTGGACACCCGTACGCCGAGTCCGGGCAGAGATCCGTGAAACGGCGCGTCTCCGTAGGAGAAGACGCCTCCATAGGTGTCCACCTGCCAGTAGCCGCTTCCGGTGGAGGTGGATACGACGTCACTGGCTGTTGGCAGCGTGGCAACGGTGAACGTCGCTGTTTTGGAGGTGGTGGCGCCGGCGGGATCGCGGACGGTCACGGACCACTGATACGCGGTCCCCGGATCCAAGCGGTGTGGGGGAACCGTCCATTGGCCGTTGACCCATCCCGACGAGACATTGACGGAGGGTCCGGTTAGCCGGTACGCGTATTGCAAGGCGTCTCCGTCGTCGTCCCGCGCAATCGCAGCAAGGGTGGGGACGTTGGACCCGGTGACGGAGCCCGACGTCGGTGAAACCGCTGCGATCACGGGGGTGCGGTTGCCCAAGGCCAGGGTCCTGGCCATGGAGGCGGTGGCACCTCGGTTGTCGGTGACCCTGAGAGTGACTGTCTTCGAGGCGCCGGTCCCGAGCGTGATGGTCGGAGTGGGCCCCGTGGCGATCTGCTGAGTGCCCGTCAGCCACTGCCAGGACGTGATCCTGCCGTCCGAATCCGTGGAGGAGCGGCCGTCGAAGGCGACGATGTTGCCCGCTCCCGCACGGCGCGCGTAGCTGTAGGCGGCGGTGGGGGGGCGGTTGACCCCGTCGGCGGGTGGCGGTTGGGTCGTGACGGGCGTCGCGTTCTGGGGATCTGGAGCGATGTCTCCAGGGGCCTCGTAAGTGTAGAGATCTGCCGGCTTGTTCTCAGGTCGAACGAACAGAGTGCGGCACGCTGACGGCTGGTGCACCGCGACCGTTGGGAAGGTGTCGCCGGTGACCGTCGCCTGGCCGGTGTCCTTGTTCACCGTGACCTGCACGTCGATCCCCGGCGCGAACCACGACGTTCCGAAGGCCGACTCCTTGATGTGGGTGCGGAACCGGTATACGTCACCGGAAACCCAGTCGGCGTAGAACCAGTTGTTGGCGCCTCCCCATTGCCGGTAGGTGGGCCGCGCATCCCAACTCTTGTGTGCTGTGTAGGTCCCGGAGGAAAGGGGCAGCGGGGTCCTGAGTTTACTCACGGACTTATTGACGATGAAGTATCCTGTCCCGGCCGCGAAATCGAGCACAGCAAACGCACGTGTTTTTTCGGGCGAGAAGTTCAGGCTCACGTCCCGGCCGTCACCCTGGAGAAAAAGTCCTGGAAATTCCTCGTGTCCGTAGATAGCGGTGAGTGTCGGCCTGGCGGAAGGCGTCACGGAAGCGGGGAGCAGCATGTCGCCGCTACGGAAGTCGAACCCGGGATTGACCCAGATCTCCCGCGCCCGAATGAACGCTTCGATCGTGACCGTTCCCAGAGGCGGATACTTGGCGATCGGGAACTCCATCGCCTTGGAACCCGGCATCCGCGCACGCGCCGCAGCGAGCGCCTGTTGTGGCGGGAGCGCGCAGGTAGCGGCGCTCGCAGCGGGACCTTGGACAACGCCGACGAGCAAGAGCAGTAAGAGGGCGAGTACCGCAGCCGTCCATCTGCTCACCCGGCCCCGGTTATAGAGGACTCTCTCTGCGGATGATTTTTCGACGCCCATGTCCCCCACTCACAGCAGAGCTCTCCATGATCGAACGTTATTATCGGGTAATGGATTTCGCTGTGCAAGGGTTGGCGCAACAATAAGATGATTGCTTGCTTTAAACGTTCCGGTGATCGCACTTTTCGATCAGAATCAATCATTTTCGAGCTGGAGGGTCATGACTTTTGGCACGTCAGAGGCGACGCGTAGGCTAAATCATCCAGCCGACGTCTCTCCCATGCGCATCCGTGCCCGCTGGACGTGAGTCCTGGGCCTCACGATCTGGGCCGTAGAAGCTGCCTGTTGCAGCGCAACGAGCCTCCGCTCGACCGACGTCGCGTCAGGGCATGGCAGACCCAACGCCTCGACAGTCTCGTTTCGTGCCGTCGTGCACATGCTCATTGGGGAGGGGGCTGCCTGAACCGCAGCCGCCACGATCGAGCTACCCCCGCAGGCGCGGGTCACCACACAACGAGTCTGGCCCTGCCACTCACGCGGCAGGGCCAGAACCCGAGCTCTTCACGAGCCGTCTAGTCGAAGGTGATGGTGTCGCTGAGGGCGATCTTGCCCTCGCCCGACTGGTTCCACGCCGCGACCATCACGATGTAGTCACCCGCTGGCATCCTCGGGAAGCCGGCGATGGTCGTGGTCCCGGAGACGCTGAAGCTCTTGACGATACCGATCGTCGCGTCCTGGCTCCACAGGTAGATCGCGTATGCGGTGATCCCGTCGCTGTGGTCCCCGGTGGGCGGGTCCCACTGCACGATGCCACCGCCAGGACCTGCCCCGGCGTCCACGTTCCTCGGATAATCGGGCGTGGTCGGCCGGGCGGTGCCGCCGGTGATGTCCGACCAGGCCGACTTGACGGTGTCCCCGGAGGCCGCGCGGACGCGTAGTTCGTACCGGTGGCCCGCGAAGATCTGGCCGTAGTACTGGCGGCTCATGTCCCACCGGTTGGTCACCGGGAAGGCCCACCGCCACTCCCCGCCCGGGTCCGCGGTGATGTCGCGCCACTGCACCTGGTAGCCGTGCACGCCGAACACCTTGTCCCAGGTCAGGGTGACGCCCTGCTGGGTGCCGTCGAACTCCACGTTCTCCGGGGTGCCGACGACCCGCTCGGCCACCTCGACCGCGTCGGTCGGCGGCGCGGTGCCGATACCGAACTCCCTGTGCAGTGTGGTGGCGAAGGCACGCGCGATGCGGTACTCCCCCAGGTTGTTGGGATGCAGCCCGTCGTAGGTGGTGTCACAGGAGGTGGCGGAGGGGTCACAGCCCATCGCTTTGTCGATGTCGGCGATCGCCACCGGGGAGGCGGGGGTACTCCACTCCTTCACCTGCGCGCTGAGCGCGGCGTTGTAGGCACGGGTCCGCTTCCCGAGGTCCGGGTTGGCGCTGCCCAGGGTGGTGCGCTGAGGGACGTTGGCGAGCACGAGATGGATGTCGGGGTTGGCCTTGCGGGCATTGTCGATGAATTGCTTCATCCTCTCGGTCAGGTCGGCACCCGCGCCGAGCCAGCCGATGTCATTGAAGCCCAGCTCGACCAGGAGCACATCTGGGAGCTGCCCTCGGGCCTTCATGTCCTCCATGACCGGTTTGATGGTCGGGACGTTCTGCTCCAGCCGACGGCCCCACATCGCGTAGTGCCCCGAACCGTTGTTCAGGAAGGCGGCCTCCACGCCCCGGGCGTATTCACCCCGGGGGATCCTGGGGCCCGTCCCTGAGGGCGGCTCGTCCTCCAATGGTGGGGGCGGCTTGGGCGCCTCGGGCTTGTCCGGCGCCGTGGTACCGCTCAGCGGCCCGACGAACTGCGCGCCCCAGTGCTGCTCCCGGGACCACTGCCACAGGCGGTAGCGCCAGGTGTAGTCGCCCTCGAAGCCGTTGCTGATCGAGTCGCCGACCACCATGACCGTGCTCAGCGCGCTCACCGGCGGCGGACCCCACTCGGCGATGCCGTCCGGCAGCAGTGAGGCGATCTCCTCCGCCCGATCGGCGACCCAGTTGGCGGCGGTCCGCGCCCAGGAGATCACCACGTTCCGCAGCGCGGTCTTGTAGGCGTTCAGGAGACCGGGGACTGCCTTCTCGAGCCACGCCAGCATCCGGGCCTGGGCATGCGACCAGAACGCCTTCTTCAGTGCGTCCAGGAAGGTCTTCGTGTACGCCTTGGAGTCCCCGAGTTCATGGTTGAAGGCCTGGGTGATCAGACCCCGGATCAGACCTCCGGTGAAGCTGCCGAGAGTGGGGCAGGCGATGGCCAGCTCCGGGAAGAACACCAGGCAGTAGCCGGTGGTCTGGTAGGTCACCAGATAGCCCATGCCCCAGGCGAAGAAGTACTGCTTCCAGCTCTCGGCGGTCTGCACCTCCGAGGCCGGGACAGTGAGGGAGAGGCCGGTATCGCCCTCGATCCGCACCGTGCCGTCGAAGTCCAGCCGCTCCGCCTTCGGGTCATCGGAGATGCCCACCGGGTACTTCTCCAACTGGTCCCGGATCGTGTCGCTCAGGAGAGGGTTGCGCTCCGCGTCCTCATCGATCTGCCGCTGCACCTCCTTCCGGTCGAAGCTGATCCCCGCATCAAGTTCGAGCCGGAGATCCCCGTCCGCCTCGGTCACCATCGAAGCCCCGGGCGCACCGGAAGCGTTCAGCGCCGGAAGCCCGGGCTGCCCTGCCTGTTTCGCCGCCGCCCGCGCCTCGCTGAGCCCGGCGGCCGGCCCGGCCAACCCACCGACCAGTAGCACCAGCGCGGCTGCGAACAACACGAGCGCATCCGCCCCGAAGCCCCGCGTTCCGCTCGGGCGCAGTCCTTTTCTCCGTAATCGTCGCCGCATGCCGCCGTCTGCTCCGTCCGGTTCACCACCCGCCGGGTACGGGTGTGCGCGCGGCCTGAAGATCCTTCACCGGCCGCGCACCCCAAGACCCGGAAGGCGGCGGGAAGGTTGCGCAGCCGGGCGGAGAACTTTTCCGCTGATCCACCCTGAACGGTGCACGGAAAGCGATCCAGAACCAGCATTCAGCCGTCGTCGAGAAGCAGTTCAGCGCCCCCATCGGTGACGAGCGTGACGCCCGGTTCGGTTCCTCCGGCTTCCACGGTGAACCCGGCGCCGTGACCCAGAACCGGGTCGGCACGACGGATTCCCGAGCCATCGCCGGGACTGTGGGGTGGTCCGCGGTCGCGGCCGAACCGGTCGTGCCTGCGACAGTGGTCCCGGCTGCGGAGAGGAATACGGGCGTGGCGATCGACAGCGCAGCGACGTCCGCACAGGCGCCTGCGGGAAATGGGCGTCATGTCGTCCACGGACGCCCGGGCCGTCCTCGAGCGAGCAGGCCTGCGACCGCAGCACCTGCCGCCTGGGCGAGGGTGGTGGCCGACGTACCGGCCGAGCAGCAGCGTGCGGGGAGAGGCCGGGTACCGGTGACCACGCCGACGATCGCCTCGCCAGTCTCGCGGACCTACTGGTGAAGCAGCAGTATTCGAGAGCGGCGCTATTCACTGCTGGGCAGGGCCCACCGTCGTGTGCCGGTGGCCGAACTCGCTGTCGCGCGGACACCTGGTGCATGGCCTTTGAGGAGGTGAGGGGTGTCGGCCAACTCTGATCACTGACGTTCGGCGCGGCGTGCTTCTGAACTAGGGTGCTCGCTGCGCCGAGCCCTGGGGAGATCATGAAAATCGCCGACGAGTCACCGATGTCGATCAGTACGCTGTTAAAGATCGCGAGTTCCGGCGATTCGTGTCGGCCAATCTCATCTCGGCCACAGGGTCTGCGATGGCCCCTCTGGCCCTGGCCTACGCTGTCATTGAGCAGGGCGGTGGAGCGGGTCTCTCGGTGTGGTGCTTGCCACGAACACCGTCCCCACGATCGTGTTCTTGCTCGCGGGCGGTTTGTTCGCGGACCGACTGTCCCGCAGCTGGCTCCTCTTCAAACCGAGTGTGCGTACGCACTCGACTACCGGCCCGACCATGGCAGGTCAGCGCACTACTTCACCTCGCCGGGGACTGTGTGCTGAGCTTCTGGCGCACGTCCGGGGAGCGCAGCTGGACACTGAGCTGCCCTGGATCTCGTGTGTACGGGCTGATGCCGCGGTCGCACACCGTCCGCAGCTGATCTCACCGAACCTGGCGACCCGCCGGTACGGCCGAAGGATCTGAACCAAACCGGGAATCAGGCGGCGACGAGTTCCTGCTCGCGGTCCGGCGTTTTGACCATGGGCTTCTTGTTCGGCAGCGAGAGCCGGAAGACCTTGCGCCACGCGGAGAACACCTGCTTGGGCAGTGGCCCGGTGACGTACTCCAGCTCGTACTCTTCGAACAGTGCGCGCACCTTCACCGCGACCTCGGCGTACCGGTTGCTCGGCAGGTCCGGGAACAGGTGGTGCTCGATCTGGTGCGACAGGTTGCCGGTCATGAAGTGCATGGCCTTGCTGCCGCTGATGTTCGCCGAACCCATCATCTGGCGCAGGTACCACTGGCCGCGCGTCTCGCCCTTGATCGACCGGCGCTCGAAGACCTGCACACCCTCGGGGAAGTGGCCACACATGATCACCGAGTGGGACCAGATGTTGCGGACCAGGTTCGCGGTGAACGTGGCGGCGAGCGTGGGGAGGAACGACGGGCCCGACAGCAGCGGGTGGATCACGTAGTCCTTGAGCACCTGCTTGCGGATCTTGCGGCCCACGGCCTTGGCCCGTGCGCGGAACTCCGGGTTCTTGCGGCGGCGCTTGTTCAGGTTCTTGCCGAGCTCCAGGTCGTACGCTGCGATGCCGTACTCGAAGAAGCACGCGTTGATGAAGTTCCACAGCGGCTGGCCGAGGTGGAACGGGTGCCACTTCTGGTCCTCGTCGACGCGCATGATGCCGTAGCCGAGGTCGTTGTCCTTGCCGATCACGTTGGTGTACGTGTGGTGCAGTTCGTTGTGCGAGTGCTTCCACTGATCGGCCGGCGAGACGTGATCCCACTCCCAGGTGGTGGAGTGGATCTTCGGGTCCCGCATCCAGTCCCACTGACCGTGCAGGATGTTGTGGCCGATCTCCATGTTGTCCATGATCTTCGCCACGGACAGACCGGCGGTGCCGAGCAACCACGCGGGCGGGAAGATCGAGAACAGCAGTACGCCCCTGCTGACCAGCTCGAGCTTGCGCTGCGCCGAGATGACCTTACGAATGTAGGCGGCGTCCTTCTCGCCGCGGCCGGCGATCACCTCGTCGCGGATGGCGTCCAGCTTGCGGCCGAGTTCCTCGATCTGCTCCGCGGTCAGGTGGGCGGTCGGGTCGATGGCGGTCAAGGTGCTCCTACCGTTCGATGTCACAGGGGCCCGCGGCGGCGGACACGCAGGTCTGGATGAGGACGCCCGGCTCGGCCTCGGTGATCTCGCCGGTGCGCAGGTCGCGGACGGCGCCCGCCTTCAGCGGCGTGATGCAGCCGAAGCAGATGCCCATGCGGCACCCGGAGGGCATGAGCACGCCGGCCTCCTCGCCGATGTCCAGCAACGGCGTGGCGCCGTCCGCGTCGACGGTCTTGCCGGTGGCGCTGAACGTGACCTCGCCGCCGTCGCCGGCGACGACGATGCTGGGGCGGAACCGTTCGGTGTGCAGGCGCTCCGGTACGCCGTGCTCGCTCCAGTGCTCTTCGGCGGCGTCGAGCAGGCCCGCGGGTCCGCAAGCCCAGGTCTCGCGCTCGGCCCAGTCGGGCACGAGTTCGTCGAGACGGGCGATGTCGAGCATGCCGTCGGTGTCGGTGTGCACCTCGGTGAGCTGCAGCTTCTTGTCCGCGACCAGGTCGTGCAGTTCGTTGCGGAAGATCACGTCCTGCGGCTGTGGCGCGCAGTGGACCATGACGACGTCGTCGAACTCGGTGTCGCGCAGCATGCCCATCACGGGCGTGATGCCGCTGCCGGCCGTCAGGTAGAGCACCTTGGCGGGCTTGGCCTGCGGCAGCACGAAGTCACCGGTCGGCTGGTCGAGCTGGATCAGCGTGCCCGGTGTCGCCCTGCGGACCAGGTGGTTGCTGACCTTGCCGTCCGGGATCGCCTTCACGGTGATCGTGACGCGGCCGTCCTGGCGGTTTGTCGGCGAGGTGAGGGAGTAGGCGCGCCACAGGCGTACCCCGTCGACGTCGACCCCGATCCGCACGTACTGACCGGCAGTGTGGCCGCGCCAGCCCCGTCCCGGCCTGATCACGATGGTCGCGGCGTCACCCGTCTCGGGGTGCACGGCCTCGATGCGCCCCCGCAGGTCAGCGCCCGCACGCAGCGGGCTGACCAGGTCGAGGTAGTCCGACGGCAGCAGCGGCGTCGTGACCATCTCGAGCAGTTTCCACGCCCTGCTGCGGAGGGCTGCACTCGTCATGACTCCAGCTTGCTGCGCCGCGAGGCGTAAAGTCCTGACCGCAGGACGTAAATCTGGTCGCTTGAATTGTTCGCAGGGAACAAAAACGTGAGCCATGCAATCCGGAGGGCCAGCGAACTGGCCCTGGATGAGACGACGGTCACCGCACTTCGGGCCGCCCTGAGGACCACCGCCGACGAGGTCGTCCAGGCGATCATCGACGAGGTCCCTTCCTACGCCAACGCCCTTTCGGGCAGCATGGGCGGCACCATCCGCCGAGCCGTCCGCACCGCCCTGGGGCACTACCTGGACCTCGCGAGCGGGAACGCCACAGGCGGCGACGCCGGTGACGCAGCCTACGAGCTGGGCCGCGGCGAGGTCCGCGACGGCCGTTCGATGGACGCCCTGCTCAGCGCCTACCGCGTCGGCGCCCGCGTGGCCTGGCGATGCCTGGCAGCGGGTGCCGTACCCGCAGGTCTGCCCGCCGCCGAGGTCGCCAAGTTCGCCGAGCTGACCTTCGCCTACATCGACGAGCTCTCCGCCGCGAGCGCCGCGGGCCACGCCGACGAACTGGCCGCCCAGGGCCGGGCCCAGGAGCGCCACCTGGAACACCTGGCCCGCGACCTCCTCGCCGGCGCGAGCCCGGACGTGCTGCTTGTCTCTGCTCAACGGGCCGGGTGGCAGCCTCCGGTTTCGCTGACCGCGGTCCTGCTGCCTGCCGCCCAGGCCCGGCCCGCCTACCGCGCGCTCGACTCAAGCACCCTCGTCCTCGACGATCTGCCGGATGCCACCGGTGTGCTGCTCGTCCCCGATGCCGACCGAGCGCATCTCTTGCGCCAGCTGACCGACCGCACCGCCGTGGTCGGCCCGGCCCGGCCATGGACTCGTGCGTCCGCCTCGTACGCACGAGCCGTACGCGCGCGCTCGCTCTCCTCCGACATCCGCGACACCGAGGAGCACCTGCCCGAACTGGTGCTGAGCGCCGACATGGACGCGTTCGCAGACCTGCGTGCCCGAGCCCTCGCACCGTTGCGGACCCTGCCTGACACGACCGCGCGGCGGCTGGAGGAGACGTTGCGGGCGTGGCTGCTGCACCAGGGCAGACGGGACGAGGTGGCGGCGGCGTTGTTCGTCCATCCCCAGACAGTCCGGTACCGGATGTCGCAGTTGCGGGAGCTGTTTCCGGATCTCGCATCGCCACACCGGGTCCTTGAACTGACGCTGGCGGTCGGTCTTCGGGGCAGCTGACGCGTACTTCGAACGTCCACGACCGCGTCCGGAGTTGCCCGCCGTTCCGGCTGGGAAAACCGCTGTCGGGCAAATGGATCAAGATGATAGAACTACCGCCGTGCACAAGACTTTGGAGTTTCCCGATCTGCTGCGGCTGATCGACGAACGTGCAACCGCCTTTCGCGCCGCGATCGCCGCCGCGCCCAGCCTCGACCTGCCCGTGCCGACCTGCCCCGGGTGGACGCTGTCCGACCTGGTGCAGCACATCGGTGAGGGCCGCCGCCGCTGGGCCGCCACCGTCGCCGCCGGGCCGGACGCCACGTCCAGGACCCCGGCCCAGGGTGACGCGGTCGCGCCGAAGGAGCGCGAGGCCGTGCCGGCCTGGCTGGCCGCCTCGACCGAGCTGTTGCTGGCGGCCCTACGTGAGGCCGGTCCGGACCAGGGCTGCTTCACGGGCTGGGGTAACACGCAGACGCCGCACACCGCCGGTGGCGTCGCCCGGCACCAGGTCCAGGAGATCGCGGTGCACACCTACGACGCCCAGCTCACCGTGGGCGAGCCGGCCTCACTGCCTGTCGAGGTGGCGCTCGACGGTGTCGAGGAGACCCTGTTCATCACCTGCTTCACGACGTGCGCCTGGCCGCACAAGCCCACCGCCTTCGACTTCCACGCCACCGAGGGCCGCTCCTGGCGCCTCACGGTCGACGGCGACGGTGCACGGACCACCCGGCTGCCCGCTACCGGCGAGGACCCGGACGCGGCAGGCGTCTCCGTTCGCGGCACGGCCAGTGATCTGGTCCTCTACCTGTACGACCGCATTTCGGCGGACTCCCTGCAACTCGACGGGGACCTGGAGCTGCTCGACCTGCTCCGCGCCTGGGAACCGGAGGACTGAGGACTAGGTTCTGTCCGGCGGATCATGTCCGGAGCCATCACCGGATGGCTGCCAGGGTGACGGTGCCGTGGACGACGTAGGCCCGTTTGTCGTACCTCGTGGCCACGGCCCGGAAGTTCTTGAGCCGGTTGATCGTCCGCTCCACCTCGTTGCGGCGCTTGTAGAGCGCCTTGTCGAAGCGTCGGTCGGCCTCCTTTGCTGCCCCGGCGCTGGCGGTTGGCCCGCTGGTCCTTCGGCTCCGGGATGGTGTGCTTGATCTGCCGTCGTCGCAGGTAACGGCGATTGCGGCGGGATGAGTACACCTTGTCGCCCCCGAGGTGGTCAGGCCGGGTGCGCGGATGGCCGCCACCAGGACGGGCAACGCGGACCCGACCGCGTCGCCAGATCCCGCCAGGGAACACCCGTTCGGTGACGGAAGAGGATCCCGTTGATCACCTTGCGGTGGCTCGCCCAACGCCCACCTCGCTGCCCCGCCTGGGGCAGATGCGGCTTCAGACGAGCCCACTCCGCGTTCGTCCGACCGCCTCGTCCCATGACCATGGACACGGTCACGGAGATGACACCGCTCAATCAGTGATCCGCCGGAAAGAACCTAGTCCTCGTGAGTTGCCCGGTTGTAGAGCCACAGTGCGACGATCAGCGCGATGGGATAGGCGGCGGCCGACCACGGCTGGGGCACCCAGTGCTGGGCGGCTACCACCAAAGCAGCGAGAGCCAGCCAGCTGAACAACAACCACGGCCGCTTGACCACTCCGCCGCAGACCGTCCCCAAGCGGCTTCCGAAGCTCTGTCTGCCCGCAGGTCCGCCCGACCGTGCTGTTCCCATGGCCGCACCTTAGCCACTCATAGTCCGCGTCGCGGAGGCTCCCCATGATCCGCCGGACCTGGGGCCTGTGTGACGGATCATGTTCGGGCAGAGCTCGGTAGGTTGGCCGCATGTCTTCTGCACTTGTTGTCGGCTACGACCCGCAAGCGATACCTGGCGTCGGCGGAGAGGCTCTTCGTACGGCGCTCGATGCGGAGCTGGCCCGGTTCGGTGAGCACGGTATCGACGCGGCCATGACTCTGATCATGTTCGACGAATCGGCCGAGTCCACCCTCGTCGCATCGTTGACCAAGCAGCCGTGGGATGTCGTGGTCGTCGGCGGCGGGATCCGCAAGACCGAGCCTCTGCTTCCGCTCTTCGAACAGATCGTGAACCTGATCCGGCGTCATGCGCCCCAAGCCGCCATCGCGTTCAACACGAGTGGCGGGGACAGCGTCGAGGCGGCACAGCGGTGGCTCTGAACCCAGGTGGGCCCATCACGTCCTGAGCCACGGTCGGATCGCAGCGACGGTGACGGTGCCGTGGAAGACGTAGGCGCGCTTGTCGAACCTCGTGGCCACGGCGCGGGAGTTCTTCAGGGCGTTGATTGTGCGCTCCACTTCGGCTCTGCGCTTGCAGACCGTCTTGTCGAAGCCGGCGGGCCGCCCGCCCTTGCTGCCGCGGCGTTGGCGGTTGGCCCGCTGGTTCTTCGGCTCGGGGACGGTGTGCTTGATCTGCCGTCGCCGCAGGTAGCGGCGATTACGCCGACCGCACCGTTCGGCGGGGTCAAGCAGTCCGGCCTCGGACGCGAGGGCGGCAGCGAGGGACTCGAGGGGTACGAGGAGATCCGCTACTACCACCTCGCTTTGCGTCCGACCGATTGACAGGCCCTCGTGGGGCCTCGCGCGCTGACGCCCGTGACGGACTTCAGTGCCGCTCAGCCCGGGGGAGGGTCTGCGCGCACCAGATCGTCTTGCCATCGGTGGTGTGCCGGGTGCCCCACCCCTGGGTGAGCTGGGCGACGAGCAACAGGCCCCGGCCGCCCTCGTCGAAGGCACGGGCCCGGCGCAGGTGCGGGGCGGTGTTGCTGGCGTCGGAGACCTCGCAGATCAGGGAGGTGTCGCGAATCAGCCGCAGCCTGATGGGCGGCTCGCCGTATCTGATGGCGTTGGTGACCAGCTCGCTGACGACCAGTTCGGTGACGAACGCCGCCTCCTCCAGGCCCCAGGCGTCCACTTGGCCGACGGCGAGCTTCCTGGCGCGCGGCACCTGCGCGGTGTCGGGCTCGACGTCCCAGTCGGCGACGTGGTGGGGATGCAGCGCGTGGGTGCGAACGAGCAGCAGGGCGGCGTCGTCGGTGCGGCGCTGGGGAAGCATGGCGTCCATCACCGTGTCGCACAGGGTCTCCAGCGAGGTGGCCGGGTGGTTCAATGCTCGCTGCAGTTCGGCGGTCCGCTGGTCGACGTCGCGCTCGCGGCTTTCCACCAGTCCGTCGGTGTAGAGGGCGAGCAGGCTGCCCTCCGGCAGTTCGAGCTCGGTGGCTTCGAAAGGCAGCCCACCGATGCCGAGCGGCGGTCCCGGATGCACGGGTACCGGGGTCCGGGTGCCGTCCTGGGAGATGATCAGAGGCAGGGGATGGCCGGCGCTCGCCAGCGTGAGGTGCCGGGAGACCGGGTCGTAGACGGTGTAAAGGCAGGTCGCCCCGGACTCGCCGGTCGGCTGGAAGTCGCCGGTGGACCGGAGGTCGCCGGCGAGGTGGAGGACCAGGTCGTCCAGGTGGGTCAGCAGTTCGTCCGGTGGCAGATCGACGTCGGCGAGGGTGCGCACCGCCGTGCGCAGTCTGCCCATGCTGGCCGAGGCGTGCAGGCCGTGACCGACGACGTCGCCGACGACCAGGGCGACCCGGGCGCCGGACAGCGGAATGACGTCGAACCAGTCACCGCCCACTTCCGTACCGTGCCCGCCGGGCAGGTAGCGGGAGGCCACCTCGACCGCCTCCTGGACCGGCAGCCCTTGCGGCAGCAGGGCGCGTTGCAGGGTCAGCGCGGTGGTGCGCTCGCGCGAGTACCGGCGGGCGTTGTCGATGGCGACGGCTGCCTTGGCGGTCAGCTCCTCGGCGAGGATCAAGTCGTCGGCGGTGAACGCCTCGGGCCGGTCGACGCGGGAGAAGGCGACGACGCCGAGCAGCGCGCCGCGCGCCCGGAGGGGCACGGTGATACGGCCGGTCAGCCCGTCCTCGGCGATGGACTCGTCGATCACCGGGTTGCCCGGTGGCCAGTGGGCCGGGTCGGCGGCTAGTCCGGGCCCGAACGCCCACTCGCCGCCCTGGCCGGGCCCGGCGGAGAGCTCAACCGTGGACCTGCCGGCGGCCATGCAGCGGGCGGCGACGGAGCCGGGCGCGTGCGTGACCGCTGTCGTGGCCGTCGGCGCCTGGCCGGCGTCCGCCTTCGTGCTGTGCTGGGCGGCACGGGTGAGCCTGATGGTCTCGCCGGGCGCGAACGGAAAACCTGAGGGCGGTTCCTCTCCGCGCAGCACCTCGTCGAAGAGGTCCACGCTGACGAGGTCGACGAATCCCGGCACCGGAGTCGTGGCCAGTTCCTGGGCGGTGCCGATCACGTCGAGGGTCCGGCCGATGCCGCCGCTGGCCTGGTTGAGGATGAGCAGGCGTTGCCGAGCCCAGTACTCGGCGCTCATGTCGAATCCCCAGTTGGCGATCGCGCGGACCCTGCCCTCGGCATCCCGGACGGGCCAGATGCTGGTGGCCCAGGCGTTGGCGTAGTCGCTGCCGCGCGGGCGGAAGACGGTGATGAGACGCGTGGGCTCGCCCGTCCTCGCCACTTGGGCGACCGCGTCGGTGTAGGGCTTGTCGTCCCTTTCGGGGAACAGCGTACGGTCGGTTTCGGGAAGCACCTCGCGGTACTTTCTGCCGAGCACTTGCTCCTCGGAGTGCGCGATCACCCGGCCCGAGGAGGCGTTGATCCACAAGAACCGCAGCTCGGGGTCGTAGACGCCCAGAGCGAAGGGACACTGCTCGAAGGCCCGGTCGGCGATCACCGGACGGCGTCCCCAACGCTGGATGGTCACCACGTGGCCCAGCACCCGCTCGTCGGGGCCGTGCAGCGGGTGGGCCGTCACCACGGCGTCCACAGTGGAACCGTCCCGGTGGCGCAGGGGGATGAACCCCGTCGGGTCGGGGCCGACGCCGTAGCCCTCGGGGAAGCGTGGCGGCGGGGGATCGACCAGCAGGTCGGTCACGGGGCGTCCGACGGTGTCCTCCGCCGTCCAGCCCAGCAGCAGACGGCCCCCCTCGCTCCAGCCGCTCACCATTCCGTCCGGGCCCACCATGACAGCGGCAGTGGGGGCATCCTGCTTGTCGGCCATCTCCACGTACCACGCCTCCGTCCGGATTGCCGTGCCCGTCGGGCCTGGTTTCCAGCGGTTGCCTCCAGCGTAGATCGGCCCCCGCTCCACGGCGCTCCGGCCGGTGCGCTTTCGGGGTGCCAGGTGCCGGGCCTCGAAGAACCGGGCCGACCCGTCCGTGAACGGGTGGCGCGCCGCTCGACAGGGTCCAGCTCGCCCGGCCGCCGGTCAGGACGGCGGCCGCCGATTGAGACCATGATCGCGCGCAGCAGTCCCGCATGGTTCGGTGCTGATCTTCGGAGGGGCAATGGCGGCAAAGTCGCAGGTCGTAGCCCTGATTGGACCGTATCCGGCCAGGTCGGCCGGGGTGGCCTGGTGGACATCCAGGCTGGTGACGGCGTAGACGGGCTCGCGTGACTGTTTGCGCCCGGTCTCCTGGCGGCGGCGGTGCACCCGCAGCGCCTGCCGGCCGTAGGGAAGGCCAGCCCGTTCCGGCGCGCGGACCATCGAGGAGATCGCCGAGTGGGGCCAGCGCGCCGCCGTCGGCCTGCTGGCACGGATGGGGGTGCGCCGCCACCAGGCGCGGCTGCCCCCTGGCCCCACCTTCGGGAGTACTGGGCCCAGCCCTACGGCGCGATACGCCGTTCGCGTTGAACGCGGCGTGGGTGAGGGGCATGAGCCGCGCCCGCCCCGCTTGCTCGGGGCGGAACGGGGACGCCACACGGGCCGCCCGCCCGCACTACCGCCCGCCCCGTCCGCACTACCGCGCGCCCAGGCGGTGCGTTGGCCACCGAGTGCGGCCCCGGCCATTCTGGCGGTGTACGGAGTGGGCTCCCGGGGGGGGCACCGCGCAGAGGAGGAGCGATGGGCGGGGACGCGAACAAGAACACGCACGGGAACGCGCCGGTGCACAGGCGCTCCCTGCTCGTGGGCGCGCTGGCGCTGGCGTCCGGGGCAGTGTTGGGCGGTGCGACGGCCGCGTTCGCCGGGACGAATTCGGCTTTCCGCTGGTGCCGGCGCTGCCAGGGAATGTGGCGCGCGGGCGCGGGTGACAACGGTCACTGCCCGGTGCATCACTGGTGGGACCACAGCCATTACGTTGACGGCAGCGGGGTGTACTGGTTCGTTGACCAGTGGGGCGACTACAACCACGACCGAAGCACCAACGGCTACCTCGGCATGAAGTGGTGCCAGACCTGCAAGGCGGCGTACTTCACGACCCCCGGGCCCACCTTGTGTCCCAACAACTCCAAGGGCCACACCCCGTCGTCCGAGACGTACTACGTGGAGGATCCCCGGGACTTCAACCCCAAGTATCCGCACCAGGCGGGATGGCGGGTCTGCCAAGACTGCTTCGTGTACTTCTTCATCGGCAATGGGCTGAGCAATACCCACTGTGCGACCGGCCGTTGGCACGTGCCGTTGACGGTGAACCTCCGGGAGGTGGAGATGCTGCCCCGGCACGGGAACCCTCCTTTCTGAAGACTGGCTCGGCTCCACCTCGCAGCCATCCTCACTGGGCAGCAAGGTGATCCGAAAGACGCGCCCCAGCGCGACCCTGAAGCCCCCGGCCCGCCAGGCCGGGGTTTCGCCGTTCACCGGCGTTCGTCAAGGCGCCCGTCGCGGCCCGGTACGCCCGCAGAGCACGTCCATGCTCGCGATCTGCCGACCGCGGGCAAGTTCGTCGTGGTGTCGTTGCGGGTGCGTCGGTTCGGCTGCGAGGAGGAATCCTGCGAGCGCAAGACCTTCGTACGAGCAAGTACCCGGCCTCACCCGCGGGTTCGGACGACGGACCGAGCGGCTGCGGTCGACGCTGGTGTCGGTCGGCCTTGTGCTCGCGGGCCGAGCCGGCGCCCGGACGACGAACGCCGTCAGGGTTCCGGTCAGCCGCAACACCCTACTGAGGCTGATCGCCTCGGTTCCGGACTCCGCCACCACAACACCCCGCGTGGTCGGAGATGGAACAACGCGACCGCATCCGCCTTGAACTCGGTGGCGTAGTGCTCCATGACCACGAGATGTCCGTTCTCAGATCCTCAAGATCCACGTCTCAAGTGTCCAAGGTCCGGGGACAAGGCCCCGTCAGGACCGCATCTTGGACGAGGCATTCGACAAGCCCGATCCGCTGCACCTGATGCGGCTGTTCGCATCAGCACTCCTCACTCCGCCCCGAGACCGCCTCCGGGGTCGCCCCGGCCTCCTGATACGGCGGGCGACGGCGGGTAGTCGTCGACACTCACGGAGTTGTACAGGCGGGCACTCTTGGTGGTGAGGCGAACGAGGGCGCGGCTGGGGCCCGTGGGCAGGGCGGAGATCAGGCGAGCGCCCTGGGCCAGTCCCCACACACCGAGGTGGGACGTGGGGATCAAGGTCTTCGCCGCACTCAGCGCGACCGCGCGGCTACCGTGCACGTGCGTCGCCATCACGCGCTCGTAGGCGGGGAAGGCACGCTCGTGGTCGCCGCCCGCCCGTGCCAGTTCTCCGGCGAGGACGTACGCGCCGACGACGGCCAGGGTGGTGCTGCCGCCGACGGCCGGACCGGGACAGTAGCCCGCGTCGCCGACGAGTGTCACTTTTCCCTGCGACCAGGTGTCCATACGGAGCTGGGCGATCGAGTCGAAGTAGAACGCCGGGGTGCGGTCGAGTTCGTCCAGCCAGCGGTCCACGTGGGCGTGCATGCCGGCGAACGCACCGCGCAGCAGGTCCTTCTGCCGGGGTACGTCGTGGTGGTGGTAGTCGAGTTCGCGCTCGCTCCGGAACAGGAACAACGCCCGCGCGTCGCCAATGTGCCGCGCGCCGTACATGCCGGCGGTGCGGCCGACTCCGACGTGGATGAGGAGCTCGCCGTCGAGGTCGGAGACGTTCGGCAGGGTCAGTACCCCGAGGTAGGCCCCGATGAAGGCGTTGAAACGGGACTCCTCGTCGAAGACGAGGCGGCGCACGTTGGAGTGCAGCCCGTCCGCGCCGACGACGAGGTCGAAGCGGCGCGGCGGGGCGTTTTCGAACCGCACTTCGCCGTCGGGCGAGATCGCGGTGATCGAGTCGCCGAAGACGTACTCCACGTCGTCGCGTGCGGCCTCGTAGTAGATCTCGCTCAGGTCGTCGCGCATGATCTCGACGTGACGGTCGGAGGTGGCACCGAAGATCTTGGAGAGGTCCGCCCGGACGGGACGCCGTGAGCCCTCCCGGTAGACGGTCATCCGGTTCGTGCCGGTGGCCCGCTCCTCGACACGCGGGAGCACGCCCATCTTCTCCGAGATGTTCATCGCGGGCCGGAACAGGTCGACCGCGTGGCCGCCGGTCTTGCGCAGCGCCGGCGCGCGCTCGACGACGGTGACGGAGAAGCCGTGTCTGGTGAGCCAGTAGGCCAGCACCGGACCGGCGATGCTGGCGCCGGAGACGAGAATCCGCATGGCACCCCTTCTTTTCATTCAGTCCACCCGGCGTGGATCGCGGTGAAGGCCAGCAGAGAGGTGGCAGTCCGCGGGGGATCCTCGAGCAGGGGCGAGTGCCCGAGACCGGGTAGCAACTCGACCCTTGCGCCCGGAACGGCGCGGTAGTCGGAGGCGGATGAGGATCGCCATCTGCGGTCGTCCTCGCCGAAGATCACCAGTAGCGGCTTACCCACCCCCGTCAGCCGATCCGGCAGCGGCCGCTGCTCCAGGTAGGAGCGGGTGGCCCGCATCGACGTGGTGAGCGAGTGGTGGGTCATACCGCGCACGTCGTCCAGGAGCTCTTCTGGGATCTTGTAGCCCGCGCGGCTGAAACCCGTGCTCGCGAACCGCCGGAGCTGCTCGTCGATCGGCGGCCACTGCGAGGGGCCGATTGCGGCGGACTCCGTTGCGATGAAGGCGTCCAGGCTGGGTCCGGTGTTGATGAGCGCGAGCGCGGTCACCAGGTCGGGCCGCTGTTCGGCGAGGGCGGTGGCGACGACGCCGCCGCTGGAATGACCGACGACTACGGCGGGCTCGACGCCGAGCCGGTCCAGTACGGCTCCGGCCCGGTGTGCCTGGTCCGGGATCGCGTAGCTGCGGTCGGCCGGTTTGGCCGACCGGCCGTGCCCGAGCAGGTCGATCCGGATGACGCGGTGAGATCCGGTCAGCAGCGGAACCAACGGGCCCCACGAGCGGGTCGAGGATGCGGACCCGTGGATGAGCAGGAGTGCGGGGGCGTCGCGGGGGCCGTCCTGGCACACATAGATGTCGCCGTCGTCCAGCGACAGGGTTGAACTCTCGGTGGCCTCGACCCCGCCGTTCACGTGCGGTCCGTCGTCAGAAACAGTCATGAGCCCACTGTCACCGCTGGTCCCCGTCGGCGGATTGGACAAATGTTCCCCTCAGCCGGCTCACGTAGCATGGGGTGGTGCAAACATTCATGCACGGTGCGGCTGTGTGGGACGTCGCATGCCCGCAGCGGCCCAGCCGGGTGGCCGGCCTCACCATGGCCGGGTTCCGTGTCCGTGAACTGGACGCGCTTCGGATGGTCCCGCACCCGGCCGTGACGCTGCTCCTGGAGTTCGGCGCCGGCTCGCCCGTCCTTGAGTGTGCCCCAGGGCGGCAGCAGCGGGGAAGCATCGTCGCTGGGCCCGGGCTCGGGTCCGGAGGCGCGGTCCGGGCACGGGGAGAGAGCGTCGAATGCGTGCAGGTGCGCCTGTCCCCGGTGATCGCACGCGCGATTCTGGGCGCCTCCCCCGCCGACTTCGACGGCGCCGTGTCGCTCGGCGACCTGTGGGGCCGGGAGGCGTCCCGGATCCGCGAGCAACTCGGCGATGTCTTGTCCTGGCAGGAGCGCTTCGCGTTCACAGAGGCACTGCTCGCCCGACGACATGAGGCGGGGCCGCCGGTGGACCCGGAGGTGGCCTGGGCCTGGCACCAGATCGTCGTCAGCCGTGGCCTGACCCGGGTCGACGGACTCGCGAGCGAGGTCGGATGGAGTCGTAAGCGGCTGTGGTCCCGGTTCCGGTCGCAGCTGGGCCTGCCGCCCAAACGCGCCGTGAAGCTGGTCCGCTTCGACCATGCCGCCCACCGCCTGGTCGCGGGTGAAGGCGCGGCCAAAGTCGCGGCCGACACGGGCTACGCCGACCAGTCCCACCTGCATCGGGACGTCATGGCGTTCACCGGGGCAACCCCCGCGACCGTGGCTGGCGAGCCGTTTCTCGCTGTTGACGACATCGCATGGCCCAGCCGTGGAACAACCGCCTTCTTCACCTCTTCACGGAACTCGGGTTCGGTCGCCGGCCGGAGGTGAGACAGCCACCGCGTTCGAGCGGGGAAGTCGACGCCGTTTGTGGGGAATTACGGGCTCTGGCGCTGCTCTACGGCGCATCAGCCCGACGTCGAGCAGGTCATCGGTCGCGCGCCCCGTACCTTTGCCGACTGGGCTCAGCGCTACATCGCCGCGTTCCGATGAGCTTGATCTTCAACGTCCCGTGTCGCATGGTGCATCGAACTTGATCGTTCGCGTGTCGACTTGTGGGGGACGTGTGTTGGCGCGCGGGACGGGGTCAGCGGGTGCGTTCGTAGTGGCGGCGTGCTTTTTCGCGGTTGCCGCAGACAGCCATTGAGCACCAGCGGGCGCGGTTGGCGCGGCTGCGGTCGAGCAGGAACAGCTGGCACTCGTCGTTGGCGCAGGGGCGGAGTCGGCCGGGTAGCCGCTCCTCGGTGGCGGCCCAGGCGAGGACCACCTCGACGGCCAACCGGGCGTGTGGGGGCGTCTTGACTGTCCACTGAAGACCATCCGAAGTGATCTCCGGGATCTGGTGGACCCCTTCGAGCAGCGGGCTCAGCACGGCGGGCGAGCGTTCTCCGCGCACTACGTCTCGCAGGGCGTCCCGTGCCTCGCGCAGCAGCGCCAGTTCCGCGAGAGTGCCGTCGCCGCCGTGCTCCCGTGCCCAGCGCCTGCCGCTGGCCGGGTCGCCGAGCGCGTCCTGTTCCTCGCCGTTGACCAGTGGCCTGCTGTTGAGCAGGTCCAGCAGCACGTCCATCGGGTGCCCTCCCCTCTAACCAGATTGAATCCTTTGACAGGTTAGCTCACTACATGCTTGCATGGCGAGGAACTAACCGGATCAAACATTTGAAGGGGTTAGAAATGAGCTCGGTGCACCACCGGACCGCCACCGTCGACGGCCACGAGATCTTCTACCGCGAAGCCGGCCCCGCCGACGCCCCCGCGATCGTCCTGCTGCACGGCTACCCGACCAGCTCGTTCATGTTCCGCGAACTCATCCCGCTGCTGGCCGACGATTACCACGTCATCGCGCCGGACCACCTCGGCTTCGGCCACTCCGCCGCCCCCCTCGTGGGGGAGTTCACCTACACCTTCGACGCCCTCGCCGAACTCACCTCCGGACTGCTCGACCAGTTGGGCCTGGACCGCTTCGCCCTCTACGTCCAGGACTACGGCGCCCCCATCGGATGGCGCCTCGCGCTCAGGCACCCCGAACGGATCTCCGCCCTCGTCACCCAGAACGGCAACGGCTACGAGGACGGTTTTGTCGAGTCGTTCTGGACCGACGTCTGGGCCTACGGGGCGAACCCCGGCCCCGACACCGAACCCGCCGCCCGCGCCGCGCTGGGCATCGACGCCATCCGCTGGCAGTACCTGCACGGCGTGCCCGACCCGAGCCTGGTCAGCCCGGACACCTGGGAGCACGACTTCGCCCTCGTCTCCCGCGAGGGCAACGACGAGGTCCAGCTGGCGCTGTTCCGCGACTACCAGAACAACCGCCCGCTCTACCCGCTGCTGCACGAGTTCCTGCGCACCAGCGAGGTCCCGGTGCTCGCTGTGTGGGGCCGCAACGACGAAATCTTCGGCCCGGCCGGCGCGCAGGCCTTCGCCTGCGACGCCAAGGACGCCGAGGTGCACCTGATCAACGGGGGTCACTTCCTGCTGGAGAGTCACCTGGACGTCGTCACGGGTTACCTGCGCGGGTTCCTCGGGCGGGTGCTGGGCTGACAACGGCTAACACGATGAGGTGGATCGCTGCTGCTTGCCATGTCCGGGGCGGGAGTTGAGCGTTCGCCCCGGTGTGGGGACAGGAAGTGCTCGGCTTTGCGCTCGTAGCGGCGGTGCAGTCGGCGACCTCTGGCGAGCCAGGACATCGTGCGTTCTATGGTCCAACGGTGACGGCCCAGGCGGGTCGAGGACTCGACGCCCTTGCGTGCGATGCGGTGTCTGATGCCGCGCCCGCGTAACCATCTCCGCAGGTGGTCGTAGTCGTATCCCTTGTCGGCAGGGAGTTTTCCCGGTCTGCGTCGCCGGCGTCCGCGCCGGGAGCGGATCGGCGGTATGCCCTTCACCGGCGGGATCAGCGCCTGGCTGTCGTGCAGGTTCGCTCCGGAAATCCCGGCGGACAGGGGCAGACCGGTCCGTTCGGTGATCAGGTGGATCTTCGAACCGTACTTGCCCCGGTCGACAGGATTCGGTCCTGTCAGCTCCCCCCTTTTCAGGGCCCGCATGTTCACCGAGTCGATCGCGCAACGAGACCAGTCCAGCTCGCCGCGGGCGCCGAGCTCGTCGAGGACCAGGCGATGCAGCTTGGCCCACACCCTGGCCTTCGTCCACTCGGCAAAGCGCCGATGCGCGGTCGCCCCCGACGGGCCGAACGAAGCGGAAGGCAACTGCTGCCACGTGCAGCCCGACGTGGCCACGAACACGATCGCAGCCAGCACCTCCGGGTCGCCGTGCCGACGCCGGCCGCCGCCTTGCGGTCGCGACGGAGCTTCCGGGACCACCCGCTGGAACAGTTCCCACAGCTCATCCGGTACCAGCCGCTCAACGATCGAGACCACGACCGAAGCCTACCGGCCAAATGAGACAACGTCTCAGCGCAGCCGTGGGTCCATCTCCAGTAGCTGTTGGTCGGTGCGGTAGATGCCGCCGGCGAAGCGTTCGATCGCCGAGCGCAGACGCATGGGGTCGGCTCCGTAGGTGCCCAGCATGCCCGCGATGACGTAGCGCCGGTCCGGGAGACGTTGATTGAGCCTCTTGTGGAACCCTGGCGGGCGCGGTGCGTCGGCCTTCAGGCGCACGATGAGCACATTGGAGACCAGTACAGTCCCCGGCGCCCTGCGCAGCACGCCCACGCACTCAACGTCCCTCCACGGCACATGAGCTGAATGCGTCCCATGCTCGGTGCCCAGCCCGTCCCCGTTGACGACAAGGTCGTAGTGGACATCTCCTCGAAGCAAGAGCAGGAGGAGGAACAGACCGAGGAACAGGGCTACACCGGCAGCGGCAATCAAGGTCTCGCGCCACCCACCGAACAGCCCCGCCACCGCAAAAGGGACAGCAATCATCAGGACGGTCTGGATGAGGTCACGGCGGCTCCTGGCCGGCGGGACAGGCGGCGCCTTACGGAAACGGATTTCTCCCTCGCTTCCGGTCTGTGGCCCTGCGTCCGGCTGGACGGGGCCGCGGACGAGGGCGAGGTCCCCGGCGGCGTTGACGGAGCGCCGCTGCGGCCGCGGCAGCCCCGCCCCCTGCAGCAAACTGTCGATGTGCTGGTGGATGCCGTCCAGGGTGAGCGGCTCCGACTGGTTCAACGCATCCAGCAGGGCGGCGGTGAAGGCGGTGTGACGCTGCCCGGGCGGCGCGTGGGAGGGCGCGGTGGCCGTGGTGGAGGTGAGGGTGTAGGTGCCGCTCACGTCGAGTTGGGCCGACAACAGGCTGCCCGATTCGGCCATGGCTGCCACCGCGCGGCCGGAGAAGCAGCAGTCCAGCACCAGGACCCGCAGGCGTGCCCGGGCCCGGCCGAGGTAGCGCTTGACCAGGTCGGCCGGGACGCCGGTGAAGCCGACATGTCCGGGGTCCGTGGAGGACAGCGCGAGGTGGAGTAGCCCGTCCTCGTCCAGCAGACCGTGTCCGGTGTAGTAGACGAGCAGCAGGTCCTCGGCCTCGCGTGCGGCTTGGGCAAGTGCCATGCCGACGCTGCGGTGATCGGCCGGATCGGCCAGCACCCGGCAGTGTTCCGGAGGCAGGATGCCGTGTGTCTGATCCGTGAGCGCGGAGCGAAGGTCCGCGAGGTTGGACTTCACGGCGGGAATCGCGGGCAGATCGATGTCGTCAAAGTCGCTGCACCCGATGAGGACCACCCGGGAAGCGGCACCGTCGGGGAAGCGCGGCGCGCTCTGCCTCATTCCTCCCCGCCCTCCAGCAGCTGCCCGACCGCACCGATCACCGCCTGCGGATCGCTTGTCCGGCGGACCTCCACGGTGATCTCCCGCCCATCACCGCGGCTCACGTGCACGGTGACGTCTGCACGGCGTTGCACCAGCCAGGTCGACAAGGACCGGGCCAGCACGGCTCCGGCTCCGCCGGAGCCCAGCGCCACCGCCAGCACGTCCAGCGCGGCGCCCATCTGCCCCGGGTGCGGCGTCCGGGCCAGCAGCTCCACCCGGCCCCGCAGAGCCTCTTCCGCAGCCAGCCAATCCCGCAGCGACACCAGATGCTTCTCTGCCTCCACACCCGGCTCGGCGGACACCCGCACCCTCAAGGTGCAGCGTGCAGACGGCGTTTCACTGTCCTCGCATTTCTCCATGGGGCCATCGTGCCAACAACAGCGACTGAACACCCCGGACACCTCATATCCGTTGGCGCCAGGGATACGGTGCGACCCGCGCATCAGCGTGCCCCGCGGCCAGCCGCTGGGCATCCACGGCCGACGGCTGACGCCGAAGCATAGTCGGGGTCGCGGCGCTGCAACTCCTCACGGAGCCGCGCGAGCGCACGGTGCAGAGTGCTCTTGACCGTTCCAGGCGACATGCAGAGGGCGGCGGCCGTCTCCTCTGTGGTCATCTGCTCCCAGTGCCGCAGCACCACGACACTGCGTTGTTGGGGCGCCAGCACACGCATGATGTCCAGCAACAGCGCGCGGTGGGCGTGCTGCTCGGCACAGTCCCCGACGGGCGCGTCCGGAAACCGCTCGATGGGGAGCTCCTGCAGCTTCTGGGCCCGCCACCACTCCGTGCGAGTGTTGATCATGACGCGGCGAACATAGGCGTCCGCGAGCTGCTTGTCCACTATGTCATCCCAGCGACCATACGTTCGCAACAGCGCGGTCTGCAGCAGATCCTGAGCGTCCAGCGGATCGGGGACCAGACGCCGGGCCCTGCGCAGCAGAGCGTCATGCCGCGTACGCACGTACTCATCGAAGTCCAGCGTCGGGTCAGGGTGTGTACGCGCATGCACGGTTGGTCGCCTTTCGTGGATGGCCGTGAACGGCAGGAGAACCGCGGCGCGGCCGATGCATACCCCCGTAAGACATCGGCCGCGCGTCGTGCGGTTTGCCGGAGAGGAACTCGTCGCCCGGATCGCGGTGTCCTCTGCATCAGCGAGCGAGGCTCAGAGCGGCACATGCCGGCCTGTCACCCCTCGCGCGGCCGCTAGGCCGCACGAGGGGGGCGGGCAGGGTTCAGCTGCAGGTCCGGTAGTCGTAGCCGGCGATCCGGCCGTTGCCGTCACCGTCGTAGAAGTGATACCGGCCTTGGTCGTCTCGGCTGACGCTGATCGCATGGGCGGTGCCGATGTACGTGTCGACGGCCCCGTCGCCATCTGTGTCCCGCAGCCAGTCGCCCGCCTTTCCGAAGGTCTCCTTTCCGACCACCCCGTCGGGGCTGGCCTCCCAGTCGCTCTGCCACGCCTTGGTTGCGGCCTTGGTCTGGGAGCCGAAGACGCCGTCGATGTCCGAGGCGGAGGTGAGGTTGCCGTCCGCCCAGAGGATCTTCTGCCACAGGCAGGTGGCGTTGGAGGTCGTGTTGGTGCCCGTCGACAGGACGCCCTCGTCGTCCCAGTCGTTCGAGAAGGCACCGGCGCCGTAGACGTAGGCCTGACCGCTGTAGGTACCGCTTGCGGAGGCCGGGGAGGCGCTCAGCGCCAAGGTTGCGGCGGTCAACGCGCCGATCGAGCATGCGATCAGCTTGGCCCGCGTCATATGTGAAGTCACAGTGCTGCTCCTTTGACGTGATTCCGGATGCCTCGAACGTCGCGGCGACGAGCAGGGCCGGCGCCGCGCTGCTCGCTGCGAGGCCTTTCGTCATCGAGTTCAGCGGGACGGGAATTGAATGGGCAGCCATCTCTGCCGCCCTGATCAATGGCGCCATTGCAGGTCACGCCCCCGGCTCTACGGCGGTGGCCAAAGCAGGCGCCTGCTGTTTGCTCTTCCGCCGCGAACGTGCGTAGCGTGCGGGCGATCGCGCCGCGTCCACGGGGGAAGCGGGACGGGGGAGGTGAGTCGTCCATGGCGGGACGACCGGAAAGCCCATTGGATCCAAACGCCGGGCCGGTTCAGCGGTTTGCTGCCGAATTACGCAAACTCCGGGCGCAGGCCGGGAGTCCGACGTACCGGGTGATGGCGCGGGGCACGGGGCACGGGGCGAGCACGCTCTCGCAGGCGGCCGGGGGTGAGCGGCTGCCGACCCTGCCGGTTGTCCTGGCCTACGTCCAGGTCTGCGGTGGGGACCTGGAGGAGTGGGAGGCGCGGTGGCGTGAGGCGGCTGCGGAGGCGGCGGCCGAGCCGCGTACCGAGAGTGAGGATGCTGCGCCACCGTATCGAGGACTGGCCCGCTTCGAGCCCGGCGACGCCGACCTGTTCTTCGGTCGGGACCAGCTCACCGACCGCCTGCTCGAGCTGACCCGCTCTCGCCGGTTCACGGCGGTGTTCGGTCCCTCGGGCAGCGGAAAGTCCTCCCTGCTGCGGGCCGGCCTCATCCCCCGCCTGCGCACCGAGAGCCAGTCCGGTCCGCAGCCGGCCGCATTACGCGTCCTCACTCCCGGCGAACACCCGATGCGCATACACGAGCAACGGCTGACGCCGAAGGACGCCGACGGCGACACATGGTTGATCGTCGACCAGTTCGAAGAGCTCTACACCCTCTGCCACGACCCGGCCGAACGCGACCAGTTCATCGACCGCCTCCTGACCGCTACCGATCCCGGGAGCAGACTGCGCGTCGTCATCGCCGTACGCGCCGACTTCCTCGGCCGGTGCGCCGAACACCCTGACCTGACCGCCGCCCTGCAGGACGGCACCGTACTTGTCGGCCCCATGAGCGGGGACGAAGTACGCCAGGCCATCGTCAAACCCGCACAGGCCGCCGGGCTGATCGTGGAACGCGGACTGACGACGCGCATTCTCAACAAGGTCGAAGGGGAACCCGGGGCCCTGCCGCTGATGTCGCATGCACTGCTGGAGACCTGGCGTCGTCGCAAAGGCCGCGCCCTCACCCCGGAGGCATACGAGGCCGCTGGCGGCCTGCACGGCGCCATCACCCGCACCGCCGAAGACGTCCACGCGAGCCTCACCCCGACGCAGGCCGATCTCGCCCGCCGCGTTCTGTTGCGGCTGATCACGCCTGGTGCCGGAACCCCGGACACCCGTCGGCCCGCCCAGCGCGAGGAGTTCGACTTCGGTGATTCCGCCGACACCGCGATCGTCCTGAACCGTCTGGCCCGGGCGCGCCTGGTCACACTCGACGAGAACACGGTCGACATCGCCCATGAAGCCCTCATCACCGGGTGGCCGCGACTGCGGCAGTGGATCGACGAAGCCCGTGAGCGCCTGCGCCTGCACCGACAACTCACCGAAGCCGCACGGGCCTGGGACAGCCTCAGCCGCGACCCCGGCGCGCTCTATCGCGGCACACGTCTTGCGGTGGTGGCGGAAGCCTTCACCGACCCTGGCGACCTGACCGCCCTGGAAAGGGCCTTCTTGGCGGCGAGCCTGGACGCACGCCGTCAGGAACAGCGAGCGGCCACCCGTACCACCCGGCGGCTGCGTGCCCTCAGCGCCGCCCTGGCCGTCCTGGTACTGCTCGCCTCCGTAGCCTCTGTCACGGCCTTCGATCAACGTTCCACGGCCCGGAGTCAACGGGACATCGCCGTGTTCCGGCAACTCACCGCCGAGGCAGCCGAGTTACGCGGCGTAGACACGTCGAACAAGAATCAGAACGTGTCCGTCGCGGCCCAGCTGGACATCGCCGCCTACCGCATGCATCCGTCGCCGCAGGCCTACACGGACCTGGTGAACGCCACGGCCACTCCGCTGTTCTCCACCATCGCCAAGTTGGGCCACCATGGACGTGCGGCCGCGGCGGCCACGCTGAGCCCGGACGGTCACACCCTCGCGACCACGGCGGGCGACGACACGATCCAGCTGTGGGATGCCACCGTTCCCACTGACCCCAACCGTATCGGCCGTCCCATCAGCGCTTTCGAGATGGTGTTCAGCCCGCGCGGGCACGTGCTCGCCACCATCGCCGCGAGCTCGGGGACGAGTGCCAAGGATGTGCTTCGTCTGTGGGACACCACGCACCCGGAGGCCGTGACGCCTATCAGTGCCCCTGTGCTCGTCAGCAGTGCCAACCTGCTGGCCTTCAGCTCCGACGGGCGGACGCTGGCCGTCACCACCGAGCTCGGTCAAGTCCAGCTGTGGGACACCAGCCGCCCGGCACACCCCGGCCGCCTCGGCAGCCCATTGCCCGGTGACGAGGCGGCCTTCGCACCCACCGGCCACCTTCTGGCGATCACCAGCTACGAGACGGGCAGAGTTCAGCTGTGGAACGTCACTGGTCCAGCCCATCCCACGCGCCTCGGAAAGTCACTGCCTGGTACGGAGATGGTGTTCAGCCCTCGTGGACACCTGCTCGCCACCTCGACCGTCGCCAATCAAGACTTCGGCGGCAGCATCCAGTTGTGGGACACCTCCGAGCCGGACAACCCCAAGCATCTCGGCAGTGCTCTCCAAATCCCCCACGACGACGTCTTTGCGATGGCCTTCAGCCCCGACGGCCATGTCCTCGCCACCGCACAGAACGACACGGTCCGCATGTGGAATGTCACCAACGCCGACGGCCCGGTCGCCGTGGGAAAGCCGCTTGGCCAAGCAGAAGCTGGCGCACTGGTTTTCAGTCCCGATGGACACACCTTGATCACTGCCGCCGACACAGTCCGTGTCTGGGCTCTTCCCCCTACGTTCCTGACAAACCACGGAGACCCCGTCAAGGCGGTATCGCTAAGCCCTGACGATGCCACTCTGGCCACGGCAAGCTACTCCGAACCAGTCGACGTCGACGCCGGCACCGCCGGGGTCCTGCTGTGGGACGTCACCGATCCCGCACGCCCACGACGCCTCGGCGGCGGACTGCTCGGAGGCACCGCGGCGTTCAGGCCTCGCGGTCGGGTCCTCGCCACGGCCGGTGGTGGCCTGGTCTTGTTGTGGGACACCAGTGATCCCGCGCACCCCAAGCGCCTGGGTCCTCCTCTGAGCGTGGCGGGGCCGTGGATCTCGGCGGTGGCCTTCAGCCCTGACGGGCACACGCTCGCCGCCGCCGTCGAGCAGACCCAGATCTACCTGTGGGACACCAGTAACCCCGCCCAGCCCAAGCGACTGGGTAAACCTCTCACCAACACCACTGACGGCTTCACCGACGTGGCTTTCAGCGCCGACGGCCGCATGCTCGTCGGCACGAATCACGAGTACAAGGGCTCGTTCTGGGATGTCAGCGATCCCGCATACCCCAAGAAGCTGCGCCAAGGCGGCATCGGCCTCGGCCTGCTTTTCGACGACGGTGCGAACTCCTTCGGCGGAGTGGCGTTCGGCCCTGACGGTCACACCCTCGCCACAGCCGGCGACGATGAGGACGTCCGGCTGTGGGACCTGACCGGCAGCGGCCGACCGACGCTCCTCGGGAGCCCGCTCACGGAGCATTCCGAGCCCGTGTCCGCCGTCGCTTTCAGCGCCGACGGGCTTTTCCTCGCCACAGGTAGCCAGGATGGCACGGCCCGGCTCTGGGAGCTGAACCCCGACCGGGCCATCAGACGCATCTGCGCTGTCACGAAACACACCCTCACGGAGAAGGAGTGGCGGCAGTACGTCGGGGACTTCGCCTACGGGCCGCCGTGCCCGTGAAGAGGTGATGGAGGTCGAGTCGAGGTCGAAATTCTCATTCCACTGGACTGGTCTCGACCTGGAGCGGGCTCGCACTCACGCCTCGACCAGCTATGGATCAACTCCGAGGGGCTGTCGGTGACAGCCGCTGCATGTGTGGCACGTAGGCGCGAGGAATAGTCAAGACTTGTGGATCGGTTCAGGTGAGTCCGTGAGGTCGCTTGTGCAAGGAGGAGCGTCTCCCCTAGTGGCAAGCGGCCGTCAGCAGAATTCTCCGGTTGTGCTGCGCACGGGTGTGATGATCTCGTCGGTGAGCCACCGCGCCGCCTGCGAGGGATAGGGGCTCCGCAGGCTCAGCACGATGTGCGTCACGCCTGCGGCGATGAGTTCCGCGATGGCCTTGCGGTCGGCGGCCGGGTCGTCGTAGGAGACGATGTACTGCACGGAGCGGGTGATCGTCCGCGGATCACGGCCGATGGTCGCGCAGTGGTCGTCCAGGACGGCGCTGCGTTCGGTGATGTAGTCGAGTGTGTTGTGCGGCGGGCCGGGGATATTCCAGATGTCGGCGTGCTCGGCGACCAGGCGGAGCGTTCGGTTTCCCCAGCCTCCGATCAGCAGGGGCGGGCCCGACTGCTGGACGGGTTTCGGCTCGTTGCGGTTGCCGGTCAGGGTGTAGTGGCGCCCGTGGAAGTCGAAGACGTCCCGCGTCCACATGCCGCGGAGGATGGCGATGGTCTCCTCCAGGCGGGCGATGCCTTCGGCGGGCGGTACGAGCGTGAGGCCGTACGCGGCGTACTCGGCGGCGGCCGGGTTCTCCCCGGCGATGCCGCCCGCGTCGGGCGGCTGCACGGTGCCGCCTACGCCGAGGCCCATGATCAGCCGGCCGCCGGAGATCACATCGACGGTGGTGGCGATTTTACCGAGGACGGCGGGCAGCCGGATCCGATTGCTCGTCACAAGCAGGCCCAGGCGCAGCCGCCGGGTTCTGGCGGCCAGGGCGCTCAGCAGCGTCCACCCTTCGAGGATCTGCCCGTCCTTGGGGCCGACGATCGGCATGAGGTGGTCCCACAGCCAGGCGTCCGCGATCTCGGGCAGGTCGTCGGCCTCCTCCCACACCCGGAGGATGTCCTGGTAGGAGACCCGCATCGGGGTGGTCTTGATTCCGAACGTCACGGAGGGATCGGAGGGGATGTGCTGGTCGGACATGGTTGCCACGCGCCCTTCGAGTCGACGCGTCACCGGTGACGGCGACGGTACTGTATCGTCACCGTAGCGGATCGTCAGTATTGCTGACTATCAGACTCTGGATACGCTGCGGCCATGACGCGCGACGTACCGCCCGAGGTCCTCACGTCCCGCCTCGGCTATCTGCTCAAGCACGCGTACCTGAGGCTGACCGAGGAGTCCTCGCGGGCCTTGGCTCCGTATGGGATCGACGGCCGCGAACTGGCCGTTCTCGCCGTCCTCGACGCACATGACGAGCTGTCTCAACTGGACGCGGCGGGCAAACTGGGCATCGACCGCACCACGATGGTCTCCCTCGTCGACGCCCTGGAGGACAAGGAACTCGTCGAGCGGCGCCGCAGCCCCCGGGACCGGCGCAAGAACATCGTGCAGCTGACGCCGGCCGGCCGAAAGCGCCTGCAGGACGCCGAATCTGCCCGCAAGGAGATGGAACGCCGCTTCCTCGCCCCGCTCTCCAGCACGGACGCCACGCGCTTGGTCCGCACCCTGCAGTCCCTCGTCGGCGCCCCGATGGGCGCCGGCCAGGCGTCTGACTCGACATGACGGACGGTGACGGTGGACCACTTCCGCGGACCCCCAGCGGGACGGGTCTCCAGCCGTCTAGAGTCAGGCTGCGTGAACCTTGGGGCGTTCGACGACCTGACCGCGTTCGAAGCGGGCTCCGGCGCGGACGAGGGCGACGAGGTGGGGCGTGTTGACGGCCCGCCACCGCTGCTGGGCGGACTCGACGAGTTTGAAGACCATCGCGAGGGCGGCAGCGCGGGAGCCGGCCCCACGGGTGACCCGGGTCCGCAGCCGGACCGTGGCGAAGGTGGACTCGATGGGGTTTGTCGTGCGCAAGTGGATCCAGTGCTCGGCCGGGAAGTCGAAGAACGCCAGCAGCTCGGCCTGGTCGTCGGTGATCTTCTTGACGGCCTTGGGGAACTTCGCGCCGTAGAGCTGCGCAAACGTCTTGATAGCCGCCCGAGCATGCTGCTTGTCCTCGGCGTTGTAGATGTCCTGGATCGCCTTCTTCGCGCCCGGTTGCGCGGACTTCGGAAGGGCGTCGAGCACGTTGGCCGTTTTGTGAACCCAACACCTTTGCTCGCGGGTGGCGGCAAATACCTCGGCCAGGGCCTTCCAGAAACCCAGGGCACCGTCGCCGACCGCGAGCGCAGGAGCGCGCATGCCACGGCGGGCACACTTGCGCATCAAGTCGGCCCAGGACTCGGCGGACTCGCGGTAGCCGTCCTTGAGCGCGACCAGTTCCTTCGAGCCGTCGGCACGCACGCCGATCAGGACGAGCAGGCTTTAGCCTCCTCCAGGCGGACGTTGAGGTGGATGCCGTCGGCCCACACGTACACATAGTCGACCTCCGTCAGGTCGCGGTCCATGAGGCAGCGTGATCGGCCTGCCACTGCTGCGTGAGTCGGGTGATCGTCGCGGGCGAGAGCCCGGCCGAGCTGCCGAGGAACTGCTCCAACGCCGGCACGAAGTCCCCCGACGACAGGCCGTGCAGGTAGAGCAGCGGCAGCACCTCACTGATCTTCGGCGACTTGCGGCACCATGGCGGCAGGACCGCCGAGCAGAACCGCTTGCGCTCGCCGGTCTCGGCATCGACGCGCTTATCGTTCACCCGCGGCGCCTTCACCTCCACCGCCCCGGCCGCGGTGGTGACCTTCCTGGGCTGGTGGTAGCCGTTGCGGACCACGAGCCGCCGACCGGTCTCGTCCTGCTGGTCACCCAACTCGGCAACGCCTGGAAGCCGTCTCGCGGTACTGGGTCTCCCTCGTCCTCGAACACGGTGGCGCGGTGGCCCAGATGCGCTCCCACCGCGGCTATCTCGAGCGTCTGCGCGAGGGAACCGGCTACCTCACCCCGCAGGCCGAAGCACTCTCCGAGCCGCTGCGCCAGACCGCCGAGGAGCTCGGCGTCCCGGACCTGGGTGACGAGGCCCTCTACCTCTGGAACGCGCTGTTCGACCCACGCGACATCCTGGACCTCATCAAGAGCGGACGCACCGAGGACGAGGCCGTCACCCGCCTCGTGTCCGCACTGCGCGGCGCCCTCGTCGGCTGGGCGGAGGCGGGCGAAATCCCGCTCGGCTGACTGCGTGCGACCCCGCGTGTCGGGGCCGCGGCCTCCGTGCCCGCGACGCCGGGCCGCGCCGTGGAGCGTGGGCCCGGTGAGTATTTCGGCGCGTTCACGCGTGGTGGTGAGTGTCCGTCATCGAAAGCGACCGAGCATCCGGCCGGGACGAGTCCGGCCCGCACCTGAGCGAAGAGAGACCACGCACATGGACGTCAGCGCCCACATCGAGGCCATTTACGCCAACCTCCGCCGACGGGACCCCGGGGAGACGGAGTTCCACCAGGCGGCCCAGGAAGTCCTGCACACGATGGGGCCCGTGCTCAAGGCGCACCCGGAGTACGTCGAGGCCCGCATCGTGGAGCGGCTCTGCGAGCCGGAACGGCAGCTGATGTTCCGGGTCCCGTGGGTGGACGACCGGGGCACGGTGCGGGTCAACCGCGGTTTCCGGGTGGAGTTCAACAGCGCCCTCGGGCCGTACAAGGGCGGCCTGCGCTTCCATCCCAGCGTCAACCTCGGCATCGTCAAGTTCCTCGGTTTCGAGCAGATCTTCAAGAACGCGCTGACCGGTATGGCGATCGGCGGCGGCAAGGGCGGCGCGGACTTCGATCCCAAGGGCCGCTCGGACGGCGAGGTCATGCGCTTCTGCCAGGCGTTCATGACCGAGCTGTACCGCCACCTCGGCGAGCACACGGACGTGCCCGCCGGGGACATCGGCGTGGGCGCCCGCGAGATCGGCTACCTCTTCGGCCAGTACAAGCGGATCACCAACCGGTACGACGCCGGCGTCCTGACCGGCAAGCCGGTGGGCTGGGGCGGCTCGCATGCCCGTACCGAGGCCACCGGCTACGGCGCGGTGTACTTCGCCCAGGAGATGCTCGCCACCCGGGGGCAGCAGCTGGACGGGCGTCGCGTGGTGATCTCCGGCTCGGGCAACGTGGCCGTGTACGCCGCCGAGAAGGTGCACGCGCTCGGCGGCCTGGCGGTGGCCTGCTCGGACTCCTCCGGCTATGTGGTCGACGAGGACGGCCTCGACCTGGACCTGCTCAAGGAGATCAAGGAGGTCCGCCGCGCCAGGATCTCCGCCTACGCCGAAGCCCGGCCGACCGCGCGCTTCTCCGCCCGCGGTTCGGTCTTCGACGTGCCGTGCGAGATCGCCCTGCCGTGCGCGACCCAGAACGAACTGGACCAACGGGACGCCGTCGCCCTCGTGAAGAACGGCGTGCTCGCCGTGGCCGAGGGCGCGAACATGCCCTGCACACCCGACGCGGTCGAAGTGTTCCGCGACGCCGGGATCCTCTTCGGCCCGGGCAAGGCGGCCAACGCGGGAGGGGTCGCGACGTCCGCGCTGGAGATGCAGCAGAACGCCGCCCGCGACAGCTGGACCTTCGAACGGACCGAGGACCGGCTCGCCGGCATCATGCGGCAGGTCCACACCCAGTGCCGTACCACCACCGCGACCTATGGGGGAGACGCCGACGACTATGTGTTCGGCGCGAACGCCACCGGCTTCCTCCGTGTCGCCGACGCGATGACGGCACAGGGAGTCGTCTGAACACTGGGATGGTGGGCGCCGCCCGGACCCACGACGACCCCGGGTCCGAGAGGGACGGCACGGGAGTGGCGTCGCCGGCGAAGTGGGTGCCGAGGCGGCCGCCTCGGCGCCGCTCGAGCGAGACCAGAGGTCAACGCTGCCGGCCTGGGCGCTGCCCCGGAACCGCAGTGGCGTGGCCGGGGCCAACTCCCCGCGGTGACGGGGAAACCCTGCTCCTGGGCGTTGCGTCCCCCGCGCCGCGGTTCAGCGCACCCGCACCGGCAGCGCGGCGAACCCCCGTGTGATGTTGTTGAGGGCGCGCACGGGCTCGCCGTCGAGTGCGATGTGCCGTACCCGCTCGGCGAGGGCTCGCAGCACGGCGTGGGCCTCCAAGCGGGCGAGCCCCTGGCCGGCGCAGCCGTGGTTGCCGAAGCCGAAGCCGAGGTGGTCGACAGGGTTGCGCCGGACGTCGAACCGGTCGGGGTCGGGGAAATGGCGCTCGTCGCGGTTGGCGGCGCCATAGCTGTGCAGGACCCGGGCGCCCGCCGGGAGCACGATGCCCTCGCCGAGGTCCACCTCACGGGTGGTGACCCGGGAGAACACCTGGATCGGGCTCTCGATGCGCACGATCTCGTTGAACGCGGACGGCACCAGTGAGGGGTCGGCGCGCAGGGCCTCCCACTGTTCGGGGTGGCGGGCGAGCAGCCACACGCCACTGGACAGGGCGGAGATCGTGGTGTCGAACGCGGCCACCACATAGCCGGCGAGCAGCCCGATCGCCCCCTCGACGGGAATCTGCCCCTGCTTGTGGGCCTCGAGCAGGGTCCAGCCGAAGCCGCCGGGGACGAGGTTCTCCTTGGCGACGACCTGGGCGAGGTACGCCATGAGCGCCTCCACCCTCGGTACGGAGGCCGCCGTACGCGGCACGTCGGGACCCGCCGAGTCGAACCAGCCGGCCGCCATGTCCAGCAACTCGTCACGGCCCTCCTGCGGCCAGCCGATCAGGTCCATGATCACGTGGACCGGGAGGTCCTGCGCGAGGTCGGTGACCGCGTCGAAGGACCCGCGCTCCAGCAGCCGGTCCACGAGCCCCCGCGCCCGCCGGTCGATGTCCTCGGCCGCCGGCCGCAGGGCGCGCGGGGACAGCCGCTCGGTGAACAGTTTCCGCTGCTCGGTCTGCGCGGGCGGGTCCATGTGGATCAGCGCACTGCTCCACGCCCGGTTGAAGCCGTCGTTGAGCCCGATGCCCTGCGCCGAGGAGAAGGTCTCCCAGTCGCCGAGCGCCGCACGCACCTGCTCGTAGCGGGAGATGAACCACAGGTCGTGACGGGTGAGGTAAGCGGCTGGGCCCAGGTCCCGCAGACTCCTGCACTGGGGATGGGGATCGGTGAGCGCCTGGTCGCTGAACAGGTCGGCGTCAGAGGTCGGAGCGGCTGTGGCGAGTGTCATGACGATCTCCTTGCTGGTGGGAAATTCAGGGCGGTTCAGGAGGCGAGGGCGCGCAGGCGCGCGACGGGGATGCGGTGGTTGAGGGCCGCCGCCACCTGGCCGCCCGGCCGGTCCCAGCGCAGCAGCGCCGAGCGTTCGGTCGGCGAGCCCGTGAGGACGACCGGCTGCCCGACGGCGGGCAGTCGGCGAGCCCGTGAGGACGACCGGCTGCCCGACGGCGGGCAGTGCCCCCGCGAGTTTCACGGCGAGCCCGAACGCCTCGGTCCAGAAGTACGGCCTGAGGACATGGGCTTCCGCCTCGTCGCCACGCAGCAGGGCGGCGACCCCGGCCCGGGCCTGGGCGACGGCGCTGTCCCAGTGGGGGGTGCGCCGAAAGCGTCCGTCCCCGGTGGGGAAGGCGGCGACATCACCCACGGCGACGACGTCCGGGGATCCGGCCCGGCACCGCTCGTCGGCCACGACGCCGCCGAGCAACGTGAGACCGGAGCCTCCAGCCACTCGACGTTGGGCAGGCAGCCGACCGCCGCCACCACGAGGTCGGCCTCGAGCCGGGTGCCGTCGGCGAGCCGGGCGCCGTACGGCGTCGGCATCACCCCGTTCGGTGCCACCACCATCCGTACCCCCCGCTCCCGGGCGGCCTCCGCGAACACCGCGGCCAGTAGGGCCCCAGGCTGGAGACGAGCGGCTGCCGGACGTCGACGACTGTGACGGACAGGCCCAGTTCGGTGCCGGCGGACGCGATTTCCATGCCGAGGAAGCCGCCCCCGAGGACCAAAAGGCTCTCGGCACGGGCGAGTTCCGTGCGCAGTCGAAGCGCGTCGTCGAGGGTGCGCAGGACACGCTCGCCCGGGTGGCCGAGAGGGCGGGCCCTTGCCCCGGTGGCGATGACGAGTTTGTCGTACGCAAGGTCGTAGGGGTGCGAGCCGCCGTCCGTCACCCGTACACGACGGGCGTCGAGATCCAGACCGGTGGCCGTGACACCGAGAAGAACCTCGGCCTCACCGGTCGCCGGCAGCAACACGGAATCCGCGGCCTCGGTGTCCTTCAGCACTCCCTTGGACAACGGCGGGCGGGCGTAGGCCGGTCGCGGCTCGTCCCCGACGAGGGTGATCGAGCCGTCCCAACCCTGGGCCCGCAGCTCGTCCACCGCGGTGGCGCCGGCCAGGGACCCGCCCACCACGACCGCGCGCCGGGCCGCCGTCATCGCCGTACCCGCAGCGCCGCCACGGGGCAGGCCCGGGTTGCCGCCTCGGCCCTGGCGGCCAGGCCGTCCGGGACCTCGGGCAGCAGGACGGTGACGGCGCCGTCGTCGTCGAGGCCGAACACCTCGGGTGCGGCCTGTTCACAGAATCCGAAGCCGCCGCACCGGTCTTCGTCCACGTCGATGTGCAGCATGCCGACCACGATGGGCACGGGGGCCGCGGGGGACCATGGGTGGTTCTACGGGGTGGGTACCTGATCCTTGTGCGCGGCCACCCAGGCGGCGATCTCGGTACGGGAGCGAAAGCCCAGCTTGGCGAGGATGTGCTCGACGTGGCCGTCGACCGTACGGGGGGACAGCACCAGCTCCGCGGCGATCCGCCGGTTGCTCATGCCGCGGGCCACCAGCAGGGCGACCTCCCGCTCACGGCGGCTCAACGGATCGGCGTCGGCCGCCGGTTCGGCCCTTGCGACTGGAGCGCCGAGGGCGTCCGCGATGGCCGGTCCCGGGACGTCGTGGCCGCCGCCCTCCGCGAGCGCCCGCTCGTACCCGGCCGTCCCCAGGGCTCGTACGACCGTCTCCTCGCATCGCGTGTGGTGCTCGGCCAGATGCGGGCCGAACGCGGTGATACCGGTACCGATCTTCCGCCACAGGGCGCGGATGGCGCCCAGCAGCCGCCCGGCCCGGGCGCGGTCGCCGTCCGAGGCGGTGATCCAGGCCAGCAGCTCCAGCATGAGGGCTGTGCCGGCGTAGTCGTTGAAACCGCGCTGGATCTCCAGGCCCGCTCGTGTGAATGTCAGCGCGGAGGCGGTGTCCCCGCGCACCCAGGCGTCGTGGCCCAGTGCCCACAGCGCATACGAACGGCACCCCCGCTCGCCGTGCTCCTCGGCGGCGGCGACCGCGCGGCGCCCCGACTCGGCCGCCCTCGGATCGCCCAGATGGGCCCGGGCGACACTGAGCTGGAACAGGGAGAACAGCGCGCCCGGACCCTCACCTGCTGCGATCTGGGCGCTCACCGCACCCTCGTACAAGGAGACGGCCTCGTCGAGGCGCCCCACGAACAGGGCGGAGGTGCCGCGCAATCCCTGTACATAGGCGCGGATGACGGGATCACCCAGCCGTTCGCCGAGTTCGTCGGCCTCGGTGAGCCAGCGGTCGGCGGTACGGTGGTCCTCCTGCAGCAGCGCCGCCCAGGCACCCGCCCACAGGGCACCCGCCCGCGCCGCGGTGGGCTCGGGCGCGGCTGCCAGGGCACGCTCGATCCGGTCCCGGCCCTCGCCGAGGAAACCGTCGGCACACCAGTGGAAGCGCAGGGCGGCGACAAGCACGAGCGCTGCCTGCCTGTGGCCTGGATCCGCACCGTCGTACTCCAGCGCAAGCCGCAGGTTCCCGTGCTGCGCCCGCAGCCGGGCCAGTGCCTCCTCCTGACCGGGGCCGTACCACGCGGCGGCCGAGGACTCCGCCAGCGCACGGAAGTAGTCCCGATGCCGACGGAGCAGGGGGCGCTCCTCGCCCGACTCGGCCAGGCGCCCGCGGCCGTACTCGCGGATGGTCTCCAGCATCCGGTACTGAGGACGGCTCTCGTCCTCGGAGGTGAGGACGACGGACTGCGCGACCAGCCGGTCGAGACGGTCGAGGATCTCGCCGCGCGGCAGGCCGTCGCCGCAGCACACGTCTTCGGCCGCGTCCAGGTCGAAGCCCCCCCCCGCGAAGACCGACAGCCGTCTCCACAGCAGCTGTTCCGGGGGAGAGCACAGCTCGTGGCTCCAGTCGATCAGAGCCCGCAGTGTGCGCTGGTGCGGCCGGGCCGTGCTGCTGCCGGCCGTGAGCAGGCCGAAGCGGTCCTCCAGGCGGTCCATCAGCTGGTCGACCGTCAGGGTGCGCAGCCGGGTCGCGGCAAGCTCGATGGCCAGCGGCAGTCCGTCGAGGCGCGCGCACAGCCGGGTGACCGCCTCCCGGTTCGCCTCGGTGATCCGGAACGACGGACGGACGGCCGCGGCCCGGTCCCGCACCAATTCGACCGCCTCGTCCGGCACCGACAGGGGCGGCACCGTGAGGACGCTTTCGCCCGTGAGACCGAGCGTGGCGCGGCTCGTCGCCAGGACGCGCAGTCCTGGCGCGGCGCCCAGCAGGGACTGGGCGAGGCGGGCGCAGGCGTCGGCCAGGTGTTCGCAGTTGTCCAGTACGAGCAGCGTCCGGCGTCCGGCCAGGTGGTCGGCGAGCCGGTCGCGGACGGGGCGGGGCCGAGGTCCGGCACGCCCAGCGCGGTCGCGGTCGCGCCCGGCACCGCCGACGGGTCCCGTACGGGGGCGAGATCCACCAGCCACACCCCGTCCGGGAAGCCCTTGCTCATCGAGGACGCCGCCTGCAGGGCGAGCCGGGTCTTGCCGACACCGCCGACTCCGGTGAGCGTGACCAGCCGCGCTGTTTCGAGACGGCGGCGGATCTCCGTGACGTGCCGCCGCCGGCCCACGAAGCTGCTGAAGACGGCGGGCAGGTTTCCCGAAGCCGGACCGGTCACGTTCGCCGGCCCTCCCGTGGTGGGAATCGTGGCGCAACGCTAAGGAACCCTGCCGGTCGAGGGCAAGGGGCAGACGGCCATGCCGAATCGAAGGGCGCCACCCCCTGCACAGGCCGGCCACCCCTCAGAATGAGAGGTGGACAGGCTTGGTTTCCGTACATGGGTGACTTTTGGTGACGGTGAGAAAACGACATGACGGCCCGCGCGAGATCGCGGACGTCGGCTTTGCTCCGCCGGTCGGCATACCGACGGGCGTCGAGGTCATGTCTCTGGCGGAGCTGCGGGAGCGGGCCGCCGTCCGCATGGGCAGGGCGGGTCGGCAGGCACCTCAGCGGCCGACGTTCCACCACCTGATCACTCTCTCCAGTGGCTCCCTGCGGCACATGGTGGACTTCACCGGCTACGCCCTCAAGCCGGGCTCCTGGCTGTGGGTCCGGCCCGGCCAGGTGCAGCAGTGGGGTGATCTGCATGAGGCCGAGGGCACGCTCGTTCTCTTCGAGCGCGACTTCGTCGATCCGGGCACCGTGGCCGCAGCGCGCGTGGACGATCAGCACGCACCCGTGCTGAAGGTTCCCGACACCGAGGACGGCCACGCGCTGGAGGTGGCCGTGGATCATCTGGCACTCGAATTCCAGGCGCTGCGCGGCATTCCGCTGGAAGCCCACGTGGCGGTGCTGCGCCACCTGCTGGCGGTGGTGGTGCTGCGCCTCGCGCAGCGCACGGCACCGGTCGGCAGCCCGGCCCCGGAGCCGGGGGACACCTTCGTCCACTTCCGTGACGCGGTCGAACGCGACTTCACCCGGACGCGCCGCCTGGAGGAGTACGCCCAGGCTCTGGGCTACTCGTCCCGCACGCTCTCCCGGGCCACACTCGCCGGCGCAGGGGTGGGAGCGAAGGAATTCATCGACCGGCGGGTGATCCTGGAAGCCAAGCGCCTCCTGGCGCACGGCGACCTGTCGGCCTCCCGTATCGCGGCGCAGCTCGGTTTCACCAGCGCCACCAACTTCAGCAAGTACTTCCAGCAGCGCACCGGCCAGTCTCCGATCGCCTTCCGCGCCACCGTGCGGGGCCGCTCCTCGGAGAGCGGCGGGGGCGAGGTGCCCGGTACCGGGTGACCAGTGCGGGGAGGGCCGCCCCTGCGAGCGGTGCCACCAGATAGACCCACAGGTGTGACCGGTGGACGGGCTGGTGGGCCCAGAGGGCGGGGCCGAACTGGCGGGCGGGGTTGGCGGACCCGCCGGTGAGGGTGCCGAGGGCGACGATGACCACGGCGGTGGCCGCGGGCAGGGCGAGCGGGATCCAGCGCGTCCACGCGGGGCGGGACATCAGCAGCAGAGCGACCGCGAGGATCGCTGCGGTGGCCGCTGCTTCGGCGGTGAACAGGGCGGCGGTCGACAGGGCGGGGGCGGGCTGGACCGCGGCGTAGTCCATACGGGCGCCGACGACCTGGCCCCACGTGAGGCGGGCCAGGCCGGTGCCGACCACGGAACCTGTGAGCTGGGCGGCGACGTACGGCAGGACGCGGCGGCCGGGGAATGCGCCCGTCACCCACAGGGCGAGGGTGACGGCCGGGTTGAGGTGGCCACCGGAGTAACGGCCCCATGAGGAGGACAGCGCCCACGCGAGCGCCGCCCCGACGATCACGGCCACGGCCGTGAGCTGGAGGTGTGACCCGGGCAGGACCCGGCTGAGCGGGGAGACCATCACCCATCGGACGGCGGTGACCAGGACGAACAGCACGCCGCTGGTGAGCGTGAACTCCACGGCGGCCGCGGCCAGGGCGGCCGCGCCGCCCGGGGCCGCGGGCCTCCCGGCGGCCCCGCCTTCACCGGTGCCGCCGCCGGACGTCGTCCCGGTGGCCCGCCCCGCGGACACACGGACGGAGGTGAGCATCGTCAGCCCCAGGTCATCTCGCCGGTGGCGACCTTGGTGCCCAGGTCGAGGGCGACCAGCAGGCCCAGGTCCGGGTAGCGCTCGAGGAGCGCGGCCTTCAGTGCCTCGGAGTCGTTGCCGCTCCCGGCCAGTTCCTTCTCGAACTCGGCGAGGTAGGTGCGGGTGCAGGAGATCACGGAGGCGTCGGTGGCGGAGTCGGCGGAACGGTGGCCGGCCACCACGAAGCGCGGGTCGAGCCGCTCCATCTCGGCCAGCGTCTCGGACCAGGCGGCCCGCTCACGCGGCGTAGAGGTGTCGGCGGTCCACACGTGAAGGCCGGCGAAGAGCAACACGCCGCCCACGACGGCGCGGTCCTCCGGCTGCCACAGGTACTCGGTACGCCACACCAGGTCCGGGTGGCCACCGCGGAGCTCGAAGTCGTGCCCCTCGATGCTGACGCGGTCCCCGTCCAGCACCTCCAGAACGATCACCTCGGTGGGCAGGTTCCGGTCCAGGTGCGCCCAGGTCTTGAGCTTGCCTTCCCAACTGGCCTTGATCCGCTCCACGGTGGTGGGGGTGGCGACGATCCTCACGTCCGGGAACGCCCGGCGGATCACTTCCAGGCCGAAGTAGTAGTCGGGGTCGGAGGTGGTGACCACCACAGTGGTCAGCTCCTTGCCGCTGTCGATGACGTCCGCCAGGACCCGGTGCTGCTCGGCCAGGGTGAACTGGCCGTCGACCAGCAGGGCTTCCCGCTCGCCGGTGATCAGGACGGACGACTTGTGCAGGCCGGTGTCACCGGCGGTGTGGACGGTGTACTTCAGTGTGGAGGACATGGGTGTACTGCCTTTCCAGATGTTGTGAGGGACGGGCTCAGGCAGCTGTGACAGCGGCCAGGTGCTGGTCCAGGGCGCGGGTGAGCGCGTCAGCCGAGGAGACCGGACCGCCCAGGCGGTCGATGCCCTGTGCCGTGTGCAGCATCAGCGTCGGGTAGCCGTCGACGCCCAGACGGCGCACTTCCAGGAAGTCGGCCTCCGCCTCGGCACGGGCGGCGGGCGAGGCGTATGCGGCCGCCACGGCATCGGCGTCCAGGCCCAGTTCGGCGGCTATGTCCCGGTAGACCTCGGCGTCGGAGAGGCTACGGCCGTCGACGTACCAGGCACGCTGCATCGCGGCGGCGGCATCGAGGGCGTTCACGCCCGGCCGGCCGCGCAGCGCGACCAGGCCCGTGGCGGCATCGGCCGAGTTCATGACCGCACGGCCATCCGCCAGCGCGGCACGGTAGCCGTCGCCGAACGTGACACCGGTCAGCTGGGCGATGCGCTCATTGGCGCCCGGGACGTGCGGGTAGGCCGACACCGGCAACGCGCGCGAGCCGGTGAACAGACCGCCGGACAGCACCCGCAGCTCGATCCGGTCCGCGTTGGCGGCGGCGAACTCGTGCAGGACCGGGCCGAAGCCGTAGCACCAGCCGCAGTAGGCGTCGAAGGCGTAGGTCAGAGGAACGCGCTCCACGGAGTCCATCACGTGTCGTCCTTTCCGAATTCCGTCACCCGGCTCCTGGTCTCGGTCGGGCTGACACGCTCAAAGCTATGGTCGGAATACGGGGACCCGCGGATGCAGGGGCGACACACCATGGTAAAAAACCGACAACCTTGCTTGTGGTGCGGACGCGCAGCAACGGCCGCGTCGGCATGATCGGAGGCTGAGTTGTCTGTTTGGTTGTGTGCGGTCCCGTTGAGGGACGTTAGGAGAGGGGCATGCTCCCGTCAAGAGAGAGAACTCCGATGTTTGATGATCTCCGGGTTCCTGGTTGCTCGCGCTGACTACCTAATTCCGTTAAAACTCTCCCAACGTCTAGACGGAAGCTGACCTTTGAGTCCTTAATGCACCCAGTGTCATCCGACGCAGTGCCTGTCTTCCGTGCGGTCCCCCGGCACACCATCATTCATCGGATGACTATCTCGATGCGTTCGGTCCGAACGTTGAGCCGCAGCACGGTCCGTGCTGTCCTGTGGACAGTCAGGAGAGAACCCCTTGTCAGAATCACTCACTCGACGAAGAGTGCTGATGGGTATGGCGGCCATGACGGTCGCCACTGTCGTCACGCCGACCCTCGGGACGGCTTCCGCCCAGGCCGCCGCCACCACCTCCTCCCAGCCCCTGCCGCTGGCCCCGCTCCGCATCCCCAAGTCCGACCTGGGCCTCGAGCAGCAGCCCGACACAAAGGTCCAATGGCTGCAGGACGCCAAGCTGGGGATGTTCATCCACTGGGGCGTCTACTCGGGCCCCGCCAAGGGCGAGTGGTGGATGCACAACGCGCCCGTCACTCCCGCGGACTATCAGAAGTACGTCACCGACGCGACCAGCGCGCAGTTCACCGCGGATGCCTTCGACCCGGCGGCGTGGGCACAACTGGCCAAGGACTTCGGCGCCAAGTACACCGTGCTGACCACCCGCCACCACGACGGCTTCGCCCTGTGGCCGCTGAACCACCCGAACAGCTGGAACTCCGGCCAGGCGCCCCTCAGCCGCGACTTCGTCAAGGACTACGTCGCGGCCACCCGAGCGGCCGGGCTGAGGGTCGGCCTCTACTACTCGCCCATCGACTGGCGCTACCCCGGCTACTACGACGTGTACGGCACCAACTGCGCGACCAACCCGTGGGGCTACACCACCGACCCCGCGCACAAGGAGAACGCGCGGATCATGAAGACCGAGGTGTACGAGTCCCTCAAGGAACTCGTCACCCAGTACGGCGTCATCGACGACCTGTGGTGGGACGGCGGCTGGATCGCGGAGCAGGGCAGCGACGCCGACGCCGCCTTCTTCTGGGAGCCCGGCCAGTTCCGGGACACGTCCAACCAGTGGCCGGTGGACTCCACCTACGCCGAGACCGACAGCGGCGGAAAACCGCTCGGGCTGATGGGCATGGTGCGCGCGCACCAGCCCGACATCGTCGCGACCTCCCGCTCCGGCTGGATCGGCGACTACGCCAGCGAGGAGGGCCCCTCCGTGCCGAGCGGGGCCATCCGCACCGGCAAGGTCACCGAGAAGGTCTTCACCGTCGGCACCACCTGGGGCTACAACTCCGACGGCAAGGTCATGAGCTACGGCACCGCCATGAACCTCCTCGTCAACTGCTGGATCCGGAACATGACGGCCATGGTCAACATCGGCCCGGACCGGCACGGCACCGTACCCTCCGGGCAGGCGAGCCTGCTGCGGCAGATCGGCACCTTCATGACCACCTACGGCCAGGCCGTCTACGCCACCCGCGGCGGCCCGTGGAACCCCGTGGACGGCAAGTACGGCTACACGTACAAGGACAGCACCTTCTACGTCCACCTGCTGCCCGGCTACAGCGGCACCGGCTTCACCACCCAGCCGATCGGGGACGCCCAGGTCACCCGCGTGTTCGACGTCGCGGCCGGCACCGACCTGCCGTACACCGTCGGCTCGGACGGCACGGTGACGATCACCGGCATCAACCGCACCCGCAACCCCGAGGACAGCGTCGTCGGTGTCACCCTGGACCGGACCGTGCAGCCGGCCGACATCGCCTCGGGCCGCTCCGTGACGGCGAGCAGCCAGGAGTCCTCCAAGGGCCACACCGCGGCGAAGGCGGTCGACGGCTCCACCGCGACGCGCTGGTGCGCCAACAACTCCAGCACCGGGGCCTGGCTGACGGTGGACCTGGGGTCGACCAAGGCGGTCACCGGCGCGCGGATCGCCTGGGAGTTCGACGCCACGAACTACCAGTACAAGATCGAAGGCTCCACGGACAACACCACCTGGACCATGCTCGCCGACCGCACCGGCACCACCAGTACCAGCCAGGTACAGGCCACCCTGTTCAGCGCCCAAGTGCGCTACGTGCGGGTGACGGTGACCGGACTGCCCACGGGCGTCTGGGCCTCCATCCGCAACCTGGAGATCTACGACCGCCCCTTCTCCGCCGACCTCGGTACCTACCGGCTGGTGAACCGCAAGAGCGGCAAGGTGTTGGACATCAGCGGAGCCTCCACCGCCGACGGGGCAGCTGTCATCCAGTGGCCGTCGACCGGCGGCACCAACCAGCAGTGGAAGCTGCTGCCGAACACCGATGGCTCCTACCGGCTGGCCAACGTCAAGAGCGGCAAGGTTCTGGACAGCCCGGGCGGCTCCGCCCAAGGCGGCGCTCTCGACCAGTGGACCGACACCAGCAGCAGCAACCAGTGGTGGCAGCTTGTGCCCGCCTCCACCGGCTACTACCGGATCGTCAACGTCGGCAACGGCTGGTGCGCCGACGTCAAGGACGCCTCCACCGCGGACGGCGCCTCGATCATCCAGTGGCCCACCACGGGCGGCACCAACCAGGAGTGGCAACTCGTCGCCCTGTAGCAGCGATGAGCGAGAGGGCCGGTGCCGCGCCGCACCGGCCCTCGGCCTCCCGTGCCTCCGGCAAACACCACCGGTTCGTGATGCCCAACGGGACCCGCGCCCTGCAGCCACCGGTGCTCTCCGGTCAGCGGGAGGCCAGTGCGGCGTGCCAGGAGCGCCGGCGTCTCGTGGTCGGGTGCAGGGGCGCGGCGCGGTACCGGGCCCGGGGCTCGGGCCGGGCGACGGGACCGCCGTGCGCCGGGGGATCAGGCGGTGTCGACGTCGGTGGTGGCGAGCTTGACGTAGATGTCGGGCCGGGTGCGGCGGATGCGTGTGGCGAGAGCCGTGCCGGCCAGGAACACTGCCGGGGTGAGCGCGACCAGTGTCCAGTTGACGGTCGAGCCGGCGCCTGTGAACAGGTCCAGGCGCTCGCAGACCAGCACGGTGGCGGCGGTCAGGAGGACGCCGGCCGCGGCGGGCGCGACCAGGGTGCGCATGCGTCCCTCGCCGTGCTCGGCGGAGTTGCGGCGGAAGAAGGAGACCACCGCGAAGGCCGCCAGCGCCTGAAGGACGAGGATGCCGACCACACCGGGAGTGTTCACCCACAGGAAGAACTTGGTGTAGGGGTCGACGCCGATCAGGGCGAAGACGGCGACGACCACGACCGCCAGGACGCTCTGGGCGATGCCGGCCACCCACGGCGAGCCATGTCTGGGGTGCACCCGGCCCAGCGCAGCGGGGGCGACACTCTCGACGGACAGGGCGTAGACGTACCGGGTGATGGCGTTGTGGAAGGCGAGCAGGGCGGCGAGCACACTGGTGACGATCAGGACGCGCTGGACGTCGGTCGCCCAGCCGCCGACGTACTGGGTCATGGCGGTGAAGAACATCTCCGCCGGGTTCTTCGCGGCGACGGCGGCGGCCTGGTCGCTGCCGAACGCCTGCACGATGACCCAGGTGATGAAGGCGTAGAAGAGGCCGAGGAAGCCGACGGCAAGGTAGGTGGCACGGGGCACGGTGCGGTCGGGGTCGCGGGCCTCCTCGCGGTAGATGGCGGTGGCCTCGAAGCCGATGAACGCGGCGACGGCGAGACCGAGCGGTCCGCTCATCCCCGAGACGAAGACGTTCGAGGGGGCGAAGGAGTCGAAGCTCAGCCCGCTCGCGCCGCCCTTGACCAGGACGGCGCCGGCGAGCAGCACCAGGATGGCGGTCTCCGCGATCAGCAGGGCGGCCAGAACCTTGGCGCCGAGGTTGATGGAGCGGAAGCCCAGGAACCAGACGACGGCGATCCCGGCCAAGGCGTACACCGGCCAGGGCAGGTCGACGCCGAGGAGGTCGTTCGCCGTGGTGGAGGCGAAGAAGCCGAAGGCGCCGAACATGCCGATCTGAAGGGAGTTGTACGAGAACACCGCGAGGAACGCCGCCCCCAGCCCCGCCGGACGTCCGAGGCCTCGGGCGATGTACGAGTAGAAGGCGCCGGCGTTGCGGATGTACGGCGTCATCGCGGTGAAGCCGACCGCGAAGAGGACCAGTACCACGCCGACGGCGAGATAGGCGACCGGGGCACCGATGCCGCCGAAGAGGATGGCGAGGGGAGCGACGCCGGCCATCACCGTGAGCGGGGCGGCCGCGGCGACGACGAAGAAGACGATGTCGGCGACGCCGAGGCTGCCGCGCTGGAGGTGAGGGCTCCCATCGGTCCCGGGGGCCGGCGGGGGTTGCTGGGGAGCGGTGGGGGCGATGGGCTCGGTCATGGAGGTCTCCGCGTGGTGTGTGTGGTCCGGGAGCGGGTGGAACGTCCAGGAGACGCAGACCGGTCGTGACGACGACGTGGGTCTATCGTCTCCCGGCACGCGTGCTGCGGGGGGTGGTGGCGTCGTGGGTACGCCGGCCGGCGAGCCAGGTGCCCAGGACGGGGAGGTGCGCGAGGTCACCGGGGGCGGTCCCGGCCGGGTCGGCGGCGAGATGCACCAGGTCGGCGCGCATTCCGGGACGCAGCGCGCCCCATTCCTTCTCCTCGAACGCCTGGTAGGCGCATCCTGCGGAGTAGGCGGTGAGAGCGGCGTCGATGTCGATCCGCTCCTCGGGGAGCCAGCCGCCCTCGGGAACACCCTCGGGCGTCTGGCGGGTCACGGCGGTGGCGATGCCCCGCAGTGGTTCATGGGCGGTGACCGGCCAGTCGCTGCCGAACGAGAGCCGGGCGCCGGAGGCGAGCAGGGCGGCGATCTGGTACTGCCGCCGGCCGCGTTCCGGGCCGATCCTCGGCAGGGTCAGCTCGGTCATCAGAGGGTCGGGCTGCGCCCACAGCGGCTGGAGGTTGGCGACCACGCCGAGTGCGGCGAACCGGGCCAGGTCGGCGGGGTGGATGAGCTGGGCGTGGGCGACGACCGGACGGCGGTCGCGGGCGCCGTTGGTGCGGGCGGCGGCCTCGATCGCGTCCAGGGCGACCCGGACTCCGCCGTCGCCGATGGCGTGGAGGTGCGCGCGGAAACCGAGTGCGTCGACGGCGGTGACGGCCTCGGCCAGCTCCTGGGCGGACCAGTTGGCGATGCCGTGCGAATGCGGGCAGTCCGTGTACGGTTCGAGGAGGGCGGCGGTGCCGGACTCGATGACGCCGTCGGCGAAGAACTTCACGCTCCGCGCGGTCAGCACCCCGGGGGCGGAGCTCTCCACCTCGTCCCGGTCCGCCGTGAACCGGAGGATGCGCTCGCGCCAGCCGTCGGGTTCCAGGACGAAGGCAAGGTCGGCTCGCAGGGGAAGCCCCGGCTCGGTGGTCGCGGCGGTGACCCATACGTCGGCCTGGTGCGGTTCGACCCAGGCATCCTGTACCCAGGTCACACCGGCCGCGGCGAACCGGGCGGCGGCTTCGCGCAGCGCCGCCACCTGTACCTCGTGGGACGCCGTGGGAATGAGCGCGAGCACCGGGCCGAGGGCGCCGAACTCGCGCAGGGTGCCCAGCGGCTCGGCGGAGCCGTCCCGGCGCAGGATCTCCCCGCCCGCCGGATCCGGGGTCCCGGCGGTGTAACCGGCCCGGCGCAGGGCCTCGCTGTTCACCCAGGCGGTGTGGTGGTCCATGGTGCGCAGAACGACGGGACGGTCGGGTACGGCGGCGTCCAGCCACCGGGCGTCGAACCGGCCGTCGGGGGCGAGCCACGGGTCGAAGCCGTCACCGGTGATCCACTCCGTGTCGGGGTGCTCGGCGGCCCAGCCCCGGACGACCTCGACGATCTCATCGATGCTCGTAAGGTTCCGGACCGGAACCCCGGCCAGCCCGAGTCCGCCCATCACGGGGTGCACATGGCCGTCTCCGAACGCCGGCAGCAGGGCCCCGCCGGCCAGGTCGACGACGGTGGTACGCGGTCCCCGGGCGGCCAGCGCCTGTGCGCCGAGGGCGGTGATCCGGCCGCCGGTGACGGCGAGGGCGTGGTCCGTGGGGACGTCCGCGGCCCCGGTCCGGACGGTCCCTCCGGTGAAGACGATGTCGGCGTGCATGGCGTGAGGCGCTGCCTTTCCCTCGGCCGACCGCGTAACTGAAAGGCGTTCGGTTTCCGGTAATGTAGGCGTCGCCCGGGGGACTGGGAAGAGGTTTACTGAAAGCCATTCGGTAACGTCTGGGTTACGGCATGCTAGGACGAGGAGCCACCGTGGGACGGCCGCGCACACCCCTGCTGGACCGCCGACGCATCGGTGCCGCGGCGCTGCGCCTGGCCGACGAGAAGGGCGCCCTGTCCATCCCGGCCCTGGCCAAAGCCCTGAGCGTCGCCCCGTCCGCGCTCTACCACCACGTCGCCGGCCGCGACGACATCATCTCGCTCATGCGCGAGGAACTGGCCCTGACGACCGGCCACGACCACGACTGGTCACAGCCCTGGGAGCAGGCCCTGGAGGGCTGGGCCCGCTCCTACCTCACCGCCTTCGCCGCCCACCCGGGAGCGGTCCCCCTGCTCGCCACCGCCCCGCTGGCCGAACCCTTCATGCACGCGATGTACGAGAAGGTCGCGGAGCTGCTGCTGGACGCCGGCTTCGCCGCGAAGGAGGTCATGCCGCTGATCACCGCGCTGGAGAGCTTCGTCCTCGGCTCCGCCCTCGACCTGGTGGCGCCGCCCGTGATGGTCTCCGACGTCGCCCGCGACGCGGCCCCGCACCTCAGCGCCGTACTCGACCAGACCCCCGCCGACCGCAGCCGCGCCACCTTGGCCTTCGACCTCGGGCTGCGGGCTCTGCTCACCGGATTCCGCGACCTGCTCGACCGCTGACCGCGTCGCCGGCACCCTCCTCACCGAGGGCTGCACCGCAGTTGGGTCCCGCCCTGCTCGCGGCGGTGCGGGAGGACCGGCTCGGTCCGACTGGTGGGCGCGGCTGTGGGTAGGGCGTGACCGGCCCGGCCGCCGTCTTCCGGCGCGCTGCATGACCAGAATCAGCTATCCAGCCAGACCCGTACCAGGTGCGTGACGCCGGACGACAGCTGAGGCCGTCGGGTCGTCAGCCGCCCGCCGCGGCCGTCACCGTCGCCGGATCCACTCCGGTCAGCTCGACGATGCGATGCGGTGACACACCGGCGGCCAGTGCGCGTCCGATCAGGCCGTCCCTGCCGTCCGCGTAGTCGCGGTAGGCGAGCAGTTCCTCCTCGACCTGGGCAAGCGGCTCCGGTGCCATCCGGTGGCGGACCCGGCTCAGTTCCTCGTCGCTGAGCGGGACGGGCAGCCGTTCCACTCCCTCGGGCAACATGTCCGTCTCCTCCGGTGGCAGCAGGCGCAGGTGCGGGGAGGTCGGCGTGGTTCCTTGAGCGTCCAGCCACGCGCGTACCGCGGGAGTCTCCATGCACGCCAGATCACCGACGGCGGCGGGGACCACGCCGAGCGGCGCAGACACGTCCTCGAGCAGGAACAGGTAGGCGTCATCGGTCATCCTCGGCTCCTTGTCAACGGGGGCTGATTGACGTCCCATTACCCCGCCGCGCGCGGATCATCGCACCTCGGACCACGGACCATCCCATGGTGTGGCGTCGCTGCGCGCAGTCGGGACGCGTCCTGCAGATAAAGTGGCGCAGACTGCGAAGCTTCGACGAGCTGCGAAGATGCGTCTGCTCCCAGCCGGAGGACAATTGTTCGTCTTCGTGTGTTCCGGATGCGGCGCCGAGTCGACCACCCCGCTGTCCCAGGTGTCACTGCCGGTCCACACCCGTCAGAAGTACGGGAACGGGGCCCAGCTACCGGTGCTCATGCAGTCAGGGACGTTCGCCGTGGACCCGGACCCGTGGGGAGGGCCGTGGCGGATGTGGGACGAGATCGATCCGGGCGAGGCGGAGGCACGCGGCATCTACGCGCCGGTACACGCCCTGTCCGACGGCACGCCCGGGGCGAGTGTCATCGCACCCGGTGATATCCGTGGTACCCGGCTGATTCCCGAGAAGCGCGGCGGTGCCTGCTGTGGCCTCGACGGGGCCGACGGGCCGAACATGGCCTGCGAGGCATGCGACCTCCCCGTGGCGACCAGGATCGACGACTGCTCGCTCTGGCAGGCAGTGCGACTCAGCCCGGACGCCGTGCACCGCGTCCCCGTTGACGGTGTCCACGCTGAGCCCGTCTCCTGGGCGGAGCTGGCAGAGAAGGGGGAGAAAACGCCCCCGTTCGAGCCGATTGCCACGTGGGGAGGACGGTTGGGGCCGAACCACTACTGGTCGTGGAGTCCGCAGCGGGAGGCGGCAGCCGGTCAGGCGCTCGCCCACCTGTTGGTTGCCTCCCAAGGGCAGCCGCTGAAGGTCCCCAACGGTCTGACGGCAGACGTGTTCCAACGCGCCCTCGACGCCCTGTTGCCCGCAGGCACGCCGAAGCGGCGTGCCGTTCTGGCTGGACCGGGACAGCCCTCCCCGGACATGGGTGTCGACATCCTCCTCGTACCGGCCCATCCCCAGACGGGTCGTACGTGGACCCCCGCCGGCCCGACTGCGTCGGCATGCCTCGTGCCCCTGCCGCTGGGGATGTGGCTGTGGTTGGTCTCTCCCCAGCCGTACTTGCCGGTTCCCGCGTCGGGCCACTTACCTCGAGACGTCCTCCGGGACGACCCGCTCCCGATGATCCCCAACCACCTGTTCCGGGCCGACCGGGGAACGTTCCAGGACACCTTGGTCCGGCTACCGTCCCCCTCGTCACGTGAGCTCCAGCAGTCCACGGCGGACCGCCTCGGAGACCGCCCCCGCCCTGTTGTCGACGCCGAGCTTCCGGTAGATGCGCACCAGGTGGGTCTTGACGGTCGCCTCGCTGAGGTAGAGGGAGTCGGCGATGGAGCGGTTGCTGTGACCGTCGGCCATCAGGCGCACGACCTCCCTCTCCCGGCCGGTCAAGTGCGCCCCGGGATCGTCTTGTTGGCCGACGAGGCCGCCGACGAGCTCCGGTGCGAGCCCCATCCCGCCCACCGCGGCGCTGCGTACGGCCCGGAAGAGATCCTCGGGCGGCCCGGCCTTGAGCACGTAGCCGCGTGCACCGGCCTCCAGTGCGCGCACGACGTCCACGCGCCCGGAGAAGCTGGTCAGCATCACCACCGGCACTCCGGGGGCCTCGGCGGCCAGCGCACGGACCGCTTCGACGCCGTCGGTCAGGCCGTTTCCGCGCGTGGTGCCCTCGAAGCGCAGGTCCATCAGTACGACGTCCGGCACCAGGGCCACGGCGAGGCGCACGGCCTCCTCGGCGTCGGCCGCCTCCCCGATCACTTCGAGGTCCGCCTCGCCCTCCAGCAGGGCCCGCAGCCCTGCTCGTACGACCGCGTGGTCGTCGGCGATCAGCAGCCGCAGCGGGGACGCCGTCATCGGACCGCCGCCGTCGGGCTCACGGGCTGGAGGGAACCGGACGCCGGACGGGCGGGTACGGTCGCCCGGATACGCGTGCCCCGGCGCGGGGCGCTGTCGACGACCAGGTCACCGCCGTACTCCCGCAGCCGCGCCCGGGCAGCCGGCATCCCGAATCCACGGTCCCCACGGTCTCCGCGATCCGCGGGGTGTTCGCCGCCCACGCGGGCGAGGTCGAAGCCGACACCGTCGTCGCGTACGTCCAGCTCGACGCGGTCGGCCGTCCGATGCAGCGTCACGAGCAGGGTTGTCGCCCGAGCGTGCTCGCGCACATTGGCGAGCGTGCCCTGAGCCACCCGGAACAGGGTGATCGCGGCCTGTTCGTCCAGGTCGGGGCGGTGGGTGCCGACGGAGCGGAACCGCACGTCCGTCGCGGTGCCGTCCTCCTGCGCGCGCAGGCACAGGAGTTTCAGGGAGCCCTCCAGCCCCTCCTCGGCGACCACGGTCGGAGTGAGGTCCCGGATCATCCGCCGCGCCTCCGTGAGACCCGCGTCCAGGCCGTCGACGACCGCACGCACCCGCGCACGCGCGATGTCCGGCCTTGCCTCCCAGTCCCGCTCGGCGGCCTGCAACAGCATCAGGCTGCCCGACAGGTCCTGGGCGAGCGTGTCGTGCAGATCCCGTGCGATGCGTCCGCGTTCCTCCAGCACGCCGGCCCGGCGCTGCTCCCGCGCGAGCACGTCACGTGTGTTCCGCAGCTCCTCCACCAGGCGCTGGCGCTTCGCGGCCTCCCGCCGCTGAGCCCGGTACAGGGCCACCGTGCCCCACACGGCCGCCATGGGGATCAGCACCATCTCGGCATCGAACCCGCCCGCGCTGCGGCTGAGTTGACCGAACAGCACCACGGTCAGGGCACCCACCGCGACACCGGCCGCGCGGCTCCCGAGGGCGCGCAGCGCCGCGCAGGCGATCGGTACGGCGCACCACACGTAAGCACCGGTCAGCGGCGGCGGAATGAGGAACACGAGGTACGTCCAGAGCAGGACCAGGGCCGCCACCCAGATGTGCCGGGCGAGCGGGCCAAGCCTGCGTCCCAGTGCCAACCCTGCCGCGTACGTCCCGGCCAGCAGGGCGCTGACGGTCACGATGTCCCAGCACAACGAGATGTTCAGACGCACCAGCCGGACCAGCGCGGCCCCGACGACGAGGAAGAACACGAAGTGCGTCAGGTGGTGCGGAGCGAGCCGACGGCCCGGGCCGGGCGCCGGCGGGTGCGGGCGGCGGGTGTCGGACACGGCAAACCCCCTGGAGGAATGATCCGTCGGGGTGTCCGAGTCTATCCGTCACCTGTAGGGGTGCGGTGAAGACAGGGGCTGCCGGCCCACCGAGCGGGGGAGTGCGGGCCGGCGGCCCCGCCGTGAGTCAGGCCCCCGGCCGCAGTCCGAGCCAGCCCGGCGTCGGGTCGCCCTTGACCTCGCCGAAGTACAGGGCGAAGGTCTGCTTCCAGCGCTCGACCTCGGCGCGGTCGGCCATGAACTCCGGGAAGCCGTCCACATGGGCGTTCGGGTACTCCCAGAGCGGCTTCAGACCGGCCGGGGGAGCGATGTCGGTGCGCACCGACCAGCCGTTGAACGAGTTCCTCTGGACCTCGGCGGACAGTTGCCAGTTGAGATACAGCTTGGCGGCCGTCGGGTTCTTGGCCTGCTTGAGCACAGCCGCGCGCTGGCCCCAGCCCATGAACGGGTGCCCGTCGGCGATCACGAACTTCGCGGGGGACGAGGTCGAGGGGACCGCCGAGCCCGCTGTGCCGACACCGATCGCCTTCTGTCCGCTGAAGACGGCATCCCCCGGAGAGTTGCTGCCCCGCGCGAACCGCACGTCCTGGGCGGCGAGCTTGGCCACCCACTCCCAGCCGTACTTCTGGACGTAGAGGGAGTAGAGGTAGAGGACGGCGTCGTCGTCGTGCGGGTACGACGACGCGATCCTCCCCTTCCACTTCGGGTCGACCAGGTCACGCGGGTTGCGCGGAGCGTCCGAGCCCACGGCGTCCGTGCCGTACAGGAAGCTGAACGCGATGGCCGCGACGGAGACCCAGGCGCCCTGCGGGTCCCGGAACGATGTGTGCAGCTTCGAGAACCCGGCGGGCTTGTAGCGCAGCAGCCGGCCCTGCTGGTTCCAGCGGACGAAATCCTGGAGGGTCTGGAGCTGTACGACGTCGGGGACGAGGGTGTTCGTCGCGAACTGGTTGTCGACGCGGACGTCGTGGTACTTGCTGTAGTCCACGATCAGCGTCAGGTCGATGTCCGGGAAGCGGGCCTTGAAGGCCGCCTTGGTGCCGTCCTGCTGGGTGGGGGTGTCGCCGCCGGCGTAGACGACGAGCTTCCCACCCTCCTTGAGGGCGGCCTGGTAGAGCTCATCGAGCGTACGGGTCTCCTCGCGCCCGGCCGAGTGACGTGAGGCAGTGGCCGGAGTGGCCGAGGCCGTGTTCGCGGTGGCGCCGATCGCACCGAGACCGAGGGCGGCGCCGGCACCGGCGGTGAGGACACTTCGCCTACTGAGGAATCTGGACACGCTGAAGAGACCTCTCTGAGGGGGTGGCGTAAAGGCCCGGGCGCCATGGGCGTTCGCCATTCTGACGAGACCGGGCGCGGTGCCGCGTCGTCCATGCGGATCGTTGCGCCGACGGACGATGGAAAGCGAATTCAACCGAACGGTTGAACACCGGCGAGGTCCCGTTCGGGCAGGAGTCGGAGACTGGGAGGGTCTGGCCAGGCCGGCCATCGCCCAGATGCGGATGCACAACGCCAACAACCCGGGTGACGCGAGGCCGGCCGCACTGGTGGGCGAACTCTCGGCCGCGCCTGACGGTTCTCCGGGACCATTCCCTGCCAAGGGGGGAGCTTCTTCTCCTACGCTGCCCGCACGTAGGAAGAGATTCTCCCCTTTTTCGCGTGCGAGCGCGTCTGGCACGCTCATCACGAGGCCGCCCGCGCACCTCGCTGCCGCGTCCCCACGTACGGATCCCGGGTGCGGTAGCCGGACACCTGAAGCGAGCGAGAGGTGCTTCTTCGCGGGTCGGCCTCCTCTGACCGGTTCCTCGGTGCCGAGGCGGCCGGCCCGTCTGCCTGCTCACTCGCCAGGAAAGAGATCTTCTCCGCATGTCCTTGACCGAGTCCCGTCCTGGGACGCTGCCTCCGCTCGCCGCCGAGCCGCGCTGGACCGCCCGCCTGTGGAGCGTGCTCGCCGTCCTGTGTCTCGTGCTCTTCCTCGACGGCCTCGACGTCTCGATGGTCGGCATAGCCCTGCCTTCCATCGGCCACGACCTCGGTCTGGCCACGGGATCACTTCAGTGGATCATCAACGGTTACGTCCTCGGCTACGGCGGACTGATGCTGCTCGGCGGCCGTACCGCGGACCTGCTCGGGCGCCGCCGGGTCTTCCTCGTCGCGCTGGCCGTCTTCGCCGCCGCCTCGCTGCTCGGCGGCGTGGTCGACGACGGCACGCTGCTGATCGCCACCCGCTTCGTCAAGGGTGTGGCCGCCGCGTTCACCGCGCCCGCCGGCCTGTCCATCCTCACCACGACCTTCCGGGAGGGCCCGCAGCGCAACCGGGCGCTGTCGGTCTTCAGCCTCTTCGGCGCCCTGGGCTACTCCTCCGGCCTGATCCTCGGTGGCCTCCTCACCGGGATCGGCTGGCGCTGGACCTTCCTGATGCCGGTCCCGCTCGCCCTGCTCGCCCTGGTCGTCGGCGCGCTGCTGATCCCGCGCGACCGGCACACCGAGACCGGCGGCCAGGACCCGGCCGGAGCGGTCACCCTCACCGCCGGCATGCTGCTCGCGGTGTACGCCGTCGTCACCGCCCCGGACCAGGGATGGACCGACGCGGCGACTCTCGCCACTTTCGGCGCGGCCGTCGTGCTGCTGCTCGCCTTCGTCCTGATCGAGCGGCGGGTCCGCCATCCGCTGGTTCGCTTCGGCATCCTGCGTCAGGGCACCACGGTCCGGGCCAACCTCAGCATGGTCGCGCTGATGGGCGCCTACCTCAGCTTCCAGTTCATGATGACGCTGTTCCTGCAGGACGGGCGTGGCTGGTCGCCGCTGCGCATGGCGTTCGCGCTGCTGCCTGTCGGCCTGATCGTCGCCATCGGCTCGCCTCTTGCCGGACGCCTCGTCAACCGCTTCGGGACCGCACCACTGATCATCACCGCGATGATCTCGATGACCCTCGGCTACGTCTGGTTCCTGGCCACCGCCGGTTCCTCACCCGACTACCCGCTCAGCATGTTCCCGTCCCTGGTGCTCCTCGGCGGCGGGTTCGCGTTCGGCTACGGCGCCATCATGGCCCAGGCCACCGAAGGCATCGACGACTCCGAACAGGGCCTCGCCGCGGGTCTGGTGCAGACGTCCGGCCAGGTCGGCGCCGCTCTGGTCCTCGCCGTACTGACCGCCGTCCTCTCGGGAGCGGGCGGCAGCGGCGGCGACTTCACCCCCTACCGGCCCGGCCTCAACCTGATCACCGGCGTCGCGGCGATCGGCCTGCTCCTGAACCTGGTCCCCCTGCTACGCCTCCGGCGACGCTGAACGCGACGTTCCGGCGGGGTCGATGGGGCGACAACGGCCGCACGGCCTGCGCGCGGCGCCCGGAAGCCGTGGCGCTCTTACATGGCTCGGCTTCTGCGAGGAGTCCGGTCGCGTGGTGGGAGCCAAGCAGTTCTCGCCGGCCAGGCAGGCAGGTGGCGTCGACGACGAAGCCGGCGAGAGTCAGCTGTCCGCACGCCGAGGTCCGCGTGGCCAGGCGTCGTCCGCCGGCCCGTCGTCGACCAGCGCGGTGACGGTCCTGTCGAACTCCGCCAGAACATCGAGGAGTCCACTCCTGCCCCACAGGGCCAGACCCAGCACGGTGACGCCCACGGCCGTCATGTGCAAGGCCCCCAGGAGGTCCTGGCCCGACAACGAGCGCATCGCCGAGTGGTCCCCGCGCGCCCAGGCCCGCGTCGCCTCGGCAACGGCGAACTCGTAATGGGGCGGCGCCGTGGCGGCGACCTCCTCGCAATGCCGGACCAACTCGTCCAGCTTCCACCGCCTGCCCGTCAGCTCCATGATGCTGATGGTGGAGCGCAACAGGGCACTCAGGACGGCGTACACCTCTATACGGCCGTCCGGGTTCAGGCCGGTCAGCGCGTCCTGGACCGCGTCGGCGTCGTGGTCCGCGTAGCCCCGGACGACGCCCACCGCGCGGTCGTGGGACGTCTGGTGCGCTGTGTCGCTCATGGGGTTCACCGTACGGTCGCCCGGGTGGGTGCGAATCGGTCTCTCGGTGCAACGGGCCTCGGAAGAAAGCACTAAGACCTACGACCGTTCACAGAGCGGAAAGTTAAAGGGGGAGAAAAATCTCCCTCCCACGCACCGGATCTGCGGTGTCAGACTGCCCGCGTGACCAGCCGCCGCTGTGAGAGCGCGTAGCCCTTCAGGTCCCTTCGGTAACGATCCAGCCCCCAGGTTCGTGCCGCTGTGTTCGGCCGATCCGTCTGCGACGCGAAGGCAAAGGTATGTCGATTGAACTTCCCAAGTCCGCCGTTCCGCCTCCCACGGGGTCCGGTGAGCCGTCCACGGCACCCACCCGGCGTACCTTCATCGCTACCACGACCGCGGTCGGTGGTGCCGTGGTCGCGGGAGGTGTGACCGGAGGCTCGTTTCTCGTCGGCTCGCCGGAGGCGGCCGCCGCCGGTGCGCCGCCCGCCGGCCAGGTCTCCCTGACAGTCAACGGCAGCCGCCGCACGGTCACGGTGGACAACCGCACGTCTCTTCTCGACCTGCTGCGCGAGCACTTCGGGCTGACCGGCTCCAAGAAGGGCTGCAACGCCGGTGCGTGCGGCGCCTGCACGGTGCTGGTCGACGGACGCCGGGTCAACTCCTGTCTGACGCTCGCCGTGCGCCTGGAGGGCGCGGAAGTCACCACCATCGAGGGGCTGGCCGAGGGCGATGAACTGCACCCGCTGCAGCAGGCGTTCATCGACCAGGACGCCTTCCAGTGCGGGTACTGCACACCGGGCCAGATCCTGTCCGGCGTCGGCTGCATCCAGGAGGGCCACACCGGCTCGCCGGAGGAGATCCGCGAGTGGATGAGCGGCAACATCTGCCGCTGCGGCTGCTACGTGAAGATCGTGCGCGCCGTCGAGCAGACCGCCGACCGGAAGTGAGGCACAGCCGTCAATGCATCCCTTCACCTACAGCCGCGCATCCGACACACGTGAGGCCCTCGACGCCGGTCGTCGCGGCGGGCGTTACATCGCCGGCGGTACCACCCTCGTCGACCTGATGCGCGCGACCGTCGAGCAGCCCGAGACCCTGGTCGACATCACCGGTTTGCCCCTGCGCGAGATCACCGTCACCGAGCGCGGCGGACTGCGCATCGGCGCCCTGGTGCGCATGGCCGAGGCCGCGGCCCACTCCAGGGTGCGCACCCTGTACCCGGTCGTCTCCGAGGCGCTGGAGCTGAGCGCGTCCGCCCAGTTGCGGAACATGGCGACCATCGGCGGCAACGTCATGCAGCGCACCCGGTGCGCGTACTTCCGGGACGTGACCGCCGACTGCAACAAGCGTGAGCCCGGCTCGGGTTGTGCCGCGCTGCACGGCCACAACCGTACGCATGCCATCCTCGGCACTTCCGACGCCTGTGTCGCCACCCACCCCTCCGACGTCGCCGTGGCCTTCGCGGCACTGGAGGCCACCGTCCATCTGCTCGGGCCCGACGGTGAGCGGCGTGTCCCCTTCGCCGACTTCCTGCTGCGACCGGGCCGTACCCCCAACCGTGAACAGGCCGTGCGGCGAGGAGAGTTGATCACGGCAGTCGAGATCCCCGCTCTTCCGAGGCCGCTGAAGTCGGGCTATCTGAAGGTGCGCGACCGGCAGTCGTACGAGTTCGCCCTCACCTCAGCGGCCGTGGTGCTGCACGTGCGCAGCGGGGTGATCCGCGAGGCGAAGGTCGCCGCCGGGGGAGTGGGCACCGTGCCGTGGAAGCTGCCGGCGGTCGAGCGGCACCTCGTCGGGGAGCGTCCCTCGGAAGCGCTGTGGGCCGATGCCGCCGTGCGGGCCGCGGAGGGTGCCCGGCCGCTCCGGCACAACGGTTTCAAGGTCGAGTTGCTCAAGCGGACCGTCGAACGCCAGCTGCGCATCGTAGGAGGTGCCAAGTGAGCCCCCAGCCCCAGGCAGCCGTGGGCGCGCCGCTGTCCCGGGTGGACGGGCGGCTGAAGGTCACCGGCAAGGCGCTGTACGCCGCCGAGCACGACGTCGACGGGGCCGTGCACGCGGTCATCGTCGACGCGCGCATCGGCAAAGGCCGTATCACCGGCATCGACACGAAGGCCGCACTCGCCCACCGCGGTGTCCTGCGGGTCATCCATCACGGCAACGCGCCGAGGCTGCCGTACCGCGACAACAGCGGGTCGAACAACCTGCCCGGCCGCAGACTGCGGATCTTCCAGGACGACCGGGTGCTCTTCCACGGTCAGCCGGTGGCCGTCGTGGTGGCCACCACGTTGGAGGCCGCGCAGCACGCTGCGAGCCTGGTGAAGGTCGACTACGACGCCGAGCAGTCCTCCACGGACCTCACCGAGGCAAAGCCGGGGGAGCCGACCCGCTACGCCCGCGGTGACGCTGAGTCCGGCCTGCTGTCCGCGCCCGTGCGGATGGACATGGCCTACCGTCTGGCACGCAACCATCACAACCCGATGGAGCCGCACGCCACCATCGCCCGCTGGGACGGCGGCAAGCTCACGGTGTGGGACAAGACCCAGTGGATCCTCGGCACCCAGACGGAACTCGTCGCGGTGTTCGGCCTGGAGACGGAAGCGGTGCGGGTCATCTCGCCGTTCGTCGGCGGCGGCTTCGGCAGTGGTTTGCGCTGCTGGCCGAACACGGTCATCGCCGCGCTCGCCGCCCGGGAGACGCGACGTCCGGTCAAACTGGTCCTCAGCCGCAGGCAGCAGTACTTCAACAACGGCTTTCGGCCCGCATACGAGTACCGTCTGCGCCTGGGCAGCGACCGGCGAGGGCGCCTGAAGGCCATGACCCATGACGTGGAGGCCGAGACGTCCTCGTACGAGACGTTCAACGAGGCCGTCCTCGCTCCGGGCCAGATGCTCTACAGCATGCCCCACGTCAGGCAGACCTACTCGACGGTGCCGTTGGACGTGAACTCGCCGATCTGGATGCGCGGTCCGGGGTACGCGACGGCGTCCTTCGTCGTCGAGTCGGCCATGGACGAACTCGCGCACGAGCTCGGCATCGATCCGATCGAGCTGCGCCGGCGCAACGAGCCGAGCGAGGACGAGTCGACCAACCTGCCGTTCTCCACGCGCCGCCTGCGCGAGTGTTACACCGTCGGCGCACGCGAGTTCGGCTGGCACAACCGCAGTCCCAGGCCCCGTTCACGGCGTGAGGGCGACTGGCTGATCGGCATGGGCATGGCCGCCGGTGTGTACGACACCGCGCGCGCTCCCGCGCAGGCCCGGGCCCGACTGGACGCCGACGGCACCGCCGTGGTCGAGGCCGCCGCCAGCGACATGGGCCCGGGGACGTACACCTCCCAGACACAGGTCGCCGCGGACGCGCTGGGACTGACCATGCGGTCGGTGACGTTCCGGCTCGGCGACTCGCTCTACCCGCAGACCCCGCCGCACGGCGGCTCGATGACCATGGCGAGCGTCGGCTCCGCCACCCTCGATGCCTGCGACAAGGTCCGGCTGCGGGCGATCGAGCTGGCCGTCGGGGACGAGGACTCGCCGCTGTACGGGGTGAAGCCCGCGGACGTCGTGGTCCGTGGTGGCCGACTGCATGTCCAGGGCAACCCGGCGCGCGGCGAGACCTATCAGCGGCTGCTGGCCCGCAACAACCGCACGCACCTCGCGGCGGACGGCTCCTACGCCGGGCCGTCGCAGCCCGAACGGCACTCCTTCCACGCCTACAACGCGACCTTCGCCGAGGTCGCCGTGGACACGACGCTGGGTCTGGTGCGGGTGCGACGCATGCTCGGCGTGTACGACGCGGGCCGCATCATCAGCCCCAAGCTCGCCGACAGTCAGGCCATCGGCGGCATCGTCGGCGGCATCGGCACCGCCCTGCTGGAGCACACGGTCACCGACCACCGCGACGGCCGGATCGTCAACGCCGACCTTGCCGACTACCTGGTCCCGGTGAACGCGGACGTCCCCGACGTCAAGGCGATCTACCTGGACGGCGAGGACCCCGAGGCCGATCCGCTGGGCGTCAAGGGGCTCGGCGAGGTCGTCCACGTCGGCGTCGCGCCCGCCATCGCCAGCGCGGTCTTCAACGCCACCGGACGCCGGGTCCGCGAACTGCCCATCACGGCAGAGTCGTTGCTCTGAGCCGACGCCCCGGGCACGGCGGGAGCGGCTCGGTCCGGGGCCCTCACTTCCGCGTCGGCAGTCGCCCCCCCGTCCGGCTGCCGGGCCCACAGGGCCGCCGCCGCGTACAGACGTTCACCCGCGACGCGGCGGCGGCCCGTCCATCACCCCCCACGGAGACACTCCATGCTGAACATCGCGGGCACTCTGCACCGCTGGTGCCGCGAGGCCCGTCCCTTCGCCCTGGCCACCGTCGTCGAGGTCACCGGCAGCGCACCCCTGCCCGTCGGTACGTCGGTGGCGGTGGACGAGGACGGGAACGCCGTCGGGAGCATCTCCGGCGGCTGCGTCGAGGGCGCGGTCTACGAACTGTGCCGACAGGTGCTCCGCGACGTGGGCGCACCCCGGCGTGCCCGGTTCGGCTACTCCGACGACGACGACGCCTTCGCCGTCGGCCTGACCTGTGGCGGCGAACTCGACGTCCTCGTCCAGCGGATCGACCCCACGGCCCGGCCGTATCTCGCCGCCGCGCTCTCCGACGTCGTCGACGGCCGGCCCGCGGCCGTGGCCCAGGTCGTCGACGGGCCGGAAGAGCTGCTCGGCCGCGTCCTGTACGTCGACGCGAACGGGGACACCCGGTACGACACACTGCCCGGCACAGTGCGACGCGAGCTGAGCGCACGGGCGCGGGCACTGCTGGGATCCGGCCGCACGGCCCGGGTGGAAGTCGGCGGGGACGCCGCGACCGGCCCGGAGTGCGTGTCGGTGCTGATCCACGTCAACGCGTCCCGCCCCCGCATGCTGATCTTCGGCGCGGTGGACTTCGCCGCGGCCCTCAGCCAGGCCGGCCGCTTTCTGGGCTACAGGGTCACCGTCTGCGACGCCCGCCCCGTCTTCGCCACCGATGCCCGTTTCCCGCACGCGGACGAGGTCGTGGTCGACTGGCCCCACCGGTATCTGGAGCGCGCGGCCGTGGACGCCCGTACCGCTGTCTGCGTCCTCACGCACGACGCGAAGTTCGACGTACCCCTGCTACGACTGGCGCTGGAGCTGCCCGTCGGCTATGTGGGGGCGATGGGCTCTCGGCGTACCCATGAGGAACGCCTGCGTCTGCTGCGCGAGGCCGGTGTGTCCGGGGAACGACTGGGGCGGCTGCGTTCTCCCATCGGTCTGGATCTCGGTGCCCGCACGCCGGAGGAGACGGCGGTGTCCATCACCGCGGAGATCGTCGCCCACGCCAACCGTGGCACGGGCCTGCCCCTGTCGCGGGGCACGGGCCCGATCCACCGGCCGCCGGTGCGGGAGGGGCCGGTGCTGGTCAGCCGCTGAGGGAGGAGGAGGCCGGCAGGTTCTGGTCGGCGGCCCAGGAGGCGAGGATACGAAGCCGCTCATGGGTGGGGGAGCCGGGGGCCGCGGTCCAGACGGTCAGGTGCTGGTCCGGGTCCATGTTGGCGGTGTAGGTGTCCCAGTCGAGGACGAGTTCTCCGACGACCGGGTGGTTGAGGGTCTTCGTGCCGACGGTGCGGGCGGCGACTTTGTGGTCGCCCCACCATCTGGCGAACTGCTCGTCCTGCGTGGACAGTTCACCGACCAGCTCGATCAGGCGAGGGTCTTCGGGGTACTGCGCGGCCTCCAACCGAATCTGCGCCACGGCGATCTGCGCCGAGGCCTCCCAGTCGGCGTACAGGCTGCGCATCGCAGGGTCGGTGAAGATGAGCCGCGGGTAGTTGCGGTGCTTCTCCGGGATGCGGGAGAAGTCCGTGACCAGTGCGGCCGCCAGGGAGTTCCAGGCCAGGACGTCCCCGCGCCGGCCCTGCACGATGGCCGGGGTGGCGGTCAGGTCGTCCAGGACGCGCTGGAGCTGCGGCTGGACCTGCTGTCTGCCGCGGCGCCGTGTGCGGGGGGTGCTCTTGCCGGCCAGCTGGAAGAGGTAGCCGCGCTCGTCGTCATCCAGATGGAGCACCCGGGCCAGAGTCTCCAGCACGGGAGCGGATGCCTGCATCCGGCCCTGTTCGAGCCGGGTGTAGTAGTCCGTGCTGATCGAGGCGAGCTGGGCGACCTCCTCACGACGCAGCCCGGCGACCCTGCGGGGCCCGCCCGTCTCCGGCAGTCCGACCGTGCGCGGGCTCAACTCGGAGCGGCGCTTCTTGAGGAACTCTCCCAGCTCGTTGAGCGGGACGTTGCTGGTCATGCTTCCCATCCTGAGGAGGCCGGCAGGTCACGGTCGGCGGCCCAGGAGGCGAGGATGCGCAGCTGGTCGTGCGCGGGGGTGCCCGGGGCGGCCGTCCAGACGGTCATGTACTGGTCGGGGTCGGCATTGGCGGTGAGGGTGTCGCAGTCGAGGGTGAGCTCACCCACGACCGGATGGAGATAGGTCTTCCTGCCGATGGTGCGGGCGGCGACCTTGTGGTCGCCCCACCACTTGGCGAACTGCTCGTCACGCAGGGAGAGTTCACCGATGAGAGCGATCAGGCGGGGATCCTCGGGATACTTCGCCGCCTCCATCCGCAGCTGTGCCACGGTGATCCGCGCCGCCGTCTCCCAGTCGGCGTGCAGGCCGCGTACCGCCGGATCGGCGAACAACAGCCGGGCGTAGTTGCGGTGCTTCTCCGGGATGCGCGAGAAATCGGTGATCAGCGCGGCCGCCAGGGAGTTCCAGGCCAGGATGTCCCCCCGCCGGCCCTGCACCATCGCCGGTGTCGTGGTGAGGCCGTCCAGGACGCGCTGCAACTGTGGCTGGACCCGCTGCGCCCCACGGCGCCGCGTGCGAGTGACGGTCTTGCCGGCGAGCTGGAAGAGATAGCCGCGCTCGTCGTCGTCGAGATGGAGTACTCGGGCGAGGCTGTCCAGGACGGGGGCGGACGCCTGAATGCGTCCTTGTTCGAGCCGGGTGTAGTAGTCGGTACTGATCGAGGCGAGCTGGGCGACTTCCTGACGTCGCAGTCCTGCGACCCTGCGGGGCCCGCCCGTCTCCGGCAGTCCGACCGTGCGCGGGCTCAGTTCGGAGCGGCGTTTCCTGAGGAATACTCCCAGCTCGTTGAGGGGGATACTGCTGGTCATGTCTCCCAGCATGGCATCGATCGTACGCCGGGAAGGGGGGAGAATTTCCTCCCAGGATATTTCTTTCCCAGGATGAATCTCTCCGCTTTTCGCACCCGCGTCCCCGTGTGAGGCTCGATATCGAGCAGCCCGGAGCGAAGCACTCGGTGCTTTCGTGTTCGAGGCTGCCGACCAGAACCCCTCGCACCGAAAGAAGCACCCTCATGCACGGAGCAGTGATTCACGGCCCTGGTGACATCCGTTTCGAGGAGCGTGACGATCCGAAGATCCTCCGGCCGACCGACGCGATCATCCGGACCGTTGTCACCTGTGTGTGCGGCTCGGACCTGTGGGCCTACCGGGGCACCGATCCCATCACCGAGCCGACGCCGATGGGGCACGAGTACGTCGGCGTCGTCGAGGAGGTCGGCAACGAGGTCACGAACGTCAAGCCGGGCCAGTTCGTCATCGGCTCCTTCGCCACCTCCGACAACACCTGCTCCAACTGCCTGGCGGGCTACCAGTCGAACTGCGTGCACCGCGAGTTCATGTCCACCTGCCAGGCCGATTACGTGCGCATCCCCAACGCCCACGGCACCCTGGTCGCCACCGACGAGATGCCCGACCAGGAGTTCCTCCCCAGCCTGCTGGCCCTCTCCGATGTGATGGGCACCGGTTGGTACGCCGCCAAGGCCGCCGAAGTACGCCCCGGCTCCACCGCCGTCGTCGTCGGCGACGGCGCGGTCGGCCTGTGCGGCGTCATCGCCGCGAAGGAACTCGGTGCCGAACGCATCATCGCCATGTCCCGCCACGCCTCGCGGCAGAAACTCGCCCGGGAGTTCGGCGCCACCGACATCGTCACCGAACGCGGCGAGGAAGGCATCGCCCGCGTCAAGGACCTCACCGACGGCGTCGGTGCCGACAGCGTGCTGGAGTGCGTGGGCACCAAGCAGTCCATGGCGCAGGCGCTGCACTCCACCCGGCCCGGCGGCAACGTCGGCTTCGTCGGCGTCCCCCACGACGTCGCCATCGACGGCCAGGAACTGTTCTTCTCCCACGTCGGCCTGCGCGGCGGCCCCGCCCCGGTACGCGGCTACCTGCCCGACCTCATCGACCGCGTCCTCACGGGCCGTATCAACCCCGGCAAGGTCTTCGACCTCACCCTCCCCCTCGACCAGGTCGCCGAGGGCTACCAGGCCATGGACGAACGCCGCGCCATCAAGACCCTCCTCACCCCCTGACCGACCACGGCTCCCGCGCCGGGACCCGGGCCCTTCGCCGCCCGGTCCCGGCACACGGCACGGCCCCCACCCCCGGACAAGGACTCACCGTGACCACCTTCGCCCTCATCGGGGCCGGCCCCGGCCTCGGGCTCGCCACCGCCCGCCGCTTCGGAACCGCCGGCCACACCGTCGCCCTCATCGCCCGCAACGCGCAGCACCTGGACGATCTCACGGCCGAGCTGGCCCGCGACGGCGTCGAGGCCCGTGGCTTCGCCGCCGACGTCCTCGAGCGCGAGTCGCTGACGGCGGCCCTGCGCGCCGCTGCCGACACGCTCGGCCCCATCGAGATCCTGCAGTACAGCCCGGTGCCCCGGGCCGACTTCATGAAGCAGGTCCTCGACACGAGCGCCGACGACCTCGACGCCCCGCTCGCCTTCTCCGTCAAGGGCCCTGTCACGGCCGTGAACGCCGTCCTGCCCGGCATGCGCGAGCTCGGCCGCGGCACCGTACTGTTCGTCAACGGCGGAAGTGCCGTACGCCCCAACACGAACGTCGCCGGCACCTCGATCGCCTTCGCCGGCGAGAGCGCCTACGCCCGCATGCTGCATGACGCGCTCGCCCCGGAGAACATCCATGTCGCACAGCTGATCGTGCCGGGCGCCATCCGGCCCGACGCCGAACACAGCAGCCCCGAGGCCCTGGCCCAGCGCCTGTACGAGATCCACAGCGAGCGTGACGGCTTCCGCCACTACTCCGAACCCCTCCCCGGCTGAATGGTGCGACGCGCCTTGATGTCGGCCGCGGCTTTGCTGCTGACCGTGACCGCGTGCACGGAGCAGACCCGACCGTCGTCCTCCGCATCCCCCTCCGCCTCCGCGCCCTCGGCGCGGGAAACGCCGTCCGGTCCGGTACCGACCACGACTTCCGGCAGGACAACCGCCATGAACCTCCGCCTCACCATCGACGGCCACCCCGCCACCGCCACCCTGAACGACAGCGCCACCGCCCGTGACTTCGCCGCTCTTCTCCCGCTCACGCTGAACCTCAGCGACTTCCACGAAACGGAGAGGATTGCCGATCTGCCCGGCCGACTGTCCACCTCGGGCGCCCCGGAAGGAGCCGAGGCGAAGGCCGGCGACCTGGCCTACTACGCGCCCTGGGGCAACCTGGCCATCTTCTACCGTGACTTCCCCCACTCCGACGGCCTGATCATCCTCGGCCGTGTGGCCGAGAGCGACACCGAGCGGCTCGCCACCGCGGAGAAGGTCACCATCGAAGCCGCCTCCTGAGCCCGCCCGTCGCTCACTCACCCGCATCGAAGAAGGAGCAAGGCGACGCGATCCGTCCGCCTCACGCACAGGAAAGGTCGATGAAGCATGCAGTACGCGCACTTGGGCCGCAGCGGTCTGAAGGTCAGCCGTCTCGGCTTGGGGACGATGAACTTCGGGGACGTGACGGACGAGGCGACGAGTTTCGAGATCATGGATGCCGCGCTGGAGGCGGGTGTCAACCTGATCGACACCGCCGACGTGTACGGCGGTCCGCAGTCTCCCGACATGGAGCAGGGCTACGGCCTGTCCGAGGAGATCATCGGGCGGTGGCTCGCACAGGGCGGCGGGCGGCGGGAGCAGATCGTGCTGGCGACCAAGGCGTACCAGCCGATGGGCACCGGCCCGAACGACAAGTACCTGTCCGCGTACAAGATCCGCAAGGCCGCGGAGGACAGCCTGCGGCGCCTCAAGACCGACCACATCGACCTGTTCCAGATGCATCACGTCGACCGGTCGACCCCTTGGGAGGAGATCTGGCAGGCGATGGAGCAGCTGGTCCGCGAGGGCAAGGTGACCTACATCGGCAGCAGCAACTTCGCCGGCTGGCACATCGCCACCGCCCAGTCCACCGCCACCGCCCGCAGCTTCCTCGGCCTGGTCTCCGAGCAGAGCCTCTACAACCTCACCGCCCGCACCGTCGAGCTGGAGGTCGTCCCGGCGCTACGGCACTACGGTCTCGGCCTGCTCCCGTGGAGCCCGCTGGGCGGCGGACTGCTCGGCGGCGCGCTGCACAAGGCGCAGAGCGAGGGCGGCCGGCGTGCGACACCGCAGGCCCTGGCCCGCGTCGAGCAGTACCGTCCGCAGCTGGAGGCGTACGAGACGCTCTGCGCCGAACTGGGCGAACAGCCCGCGGACGTGGCACTGGCCTGGCTGCTGCACAACCCGGTCGTCCCTTCCGTCATCGTGGGTCCGCGCACCGTGGAACAGCTCGGCGCGGGCCGACACGCCCTCGACGTGACGCTGTCCGAGGAGACACTGCGCAGGCTGGACGAGATCTGGCCGGGCCCCGGCGGCGAGGCCCCCGAGGCCTACGCCTGGTAGGAGCAGGTCGGCGCCACCAGGAGACGGAAACAGCTCGCTGTCCGCGTACGAGCCGGCGGTCCTCCCTCATCGGTGACGGCCGGTCCGCTCCACACCGGACCCTCGGCTGACGCACCCGGCAGGGCCGCGGTCGTGGGGACCGGAGTGCGAGACCGGTCAGGCATGCATCAGGCGTCGGCGGAGTCTTGGGGTGGTTCGCTCATCTTCATCAGCTTCTCCAGCAGCTCCTGCGGAAGCTGCCGGGGAAGGAACCCGAGGAACCGACGCATCGCCATGGAGGACAGCAGGCGCAGCGCGTCGGCATTGCCTTCCATGGCTGCCGTGGCCTCCTCTTCGGTCAGTCCGGACACCATCGCGGAGGTCAGCGCGGCACCGACGACGGGGTGGCCGAACCAGTCACCGATGGGCGAGTCCAGGGTCAGCGGCCTCACGAGCCGGTCCCCGGGCAGGTCGAGGGTGGCGGTGGCGACGACGTCGTGCGCGCTGTCGGCGAGATGGACCCGGTACTGACCGGGCGCCACGGTCCAGTCGTCGCGCGTGATGTCCCAGTACGCGAACGCACGCCGGTCGAGGACGATCTCGGCGGTCGTGCTCCCACCCGGCGCGAGCGCCACCTTGGCGAAGCCGCGCAGTTCCCGGGCCGGACTGCTGACCGGTCGCGGGGGCGCGGTGACGTAGATCTGCTCGACAACACGATGTCCACGTTCACGGACTGCCCCGGCCGCGAGAAGCTGGCGTACCCCGCGGACTACCTCCAACCCTTCGCATCCCTGCACCGCACCTTCGGCTACGACGCCTACCTGCGCACGATGGAGCGCCACCTCGCGGAGGCGCAGTCCAGGTCCGGCGACAACATCGGCAACGTCGCGCTCAAGGCCCCTGTGTACGACTGGGGTTACACCGGCCGGTTCGGCGACGAGATCAACTGGGGTGACGGCATCATCCTGACGCCGTGGCTGCTGTACGAGACGTACGGCGACACCCGGACGATGGCCCGCTACTACCCCCGGATGCAGGCGTTCCTGAACTACATCCGGACGCGCAAGGCGGGCGCGGGCGCGAACGCCTGCATCGTCGACGCCGTCCTGGCCGACTGGATCGCGGCCGAGGACACCTCCGGCCGCATCACGGGGACCTGGGCGTACTACCAGATCGCCGACCGTATGGAGAAGATGGCCGAGTTGATCGGCCGCGACGGCGACGCGACCGAGTACCGCAACCTGGCTGCCACCATCAAGCAGGCCTTCAACGACGCCTTCTACAACCACTCGATGGGCCGCTACACCAGCGAGGGCGACCAGGGCACCGCCGGTGCGACGCAGGCCGCGCAGGCGCTCGCGCTCGACGAGGGGCTGGTGCCGGAGGGCGAGCGCGAGCGGGTCCTCGACGCACTGGTCGAACTCGTCAAGGGGTACCAGCCGTTCGGCGGGGGACCGCACTTCAGCGGAGGGACGATCGGACTCGCACCGATCGTCCGGGCCCTGATGGACGGTGGCCGTGACGACGTGCTCTGGGACGTGCTCCAGGAAGACACCAGGCCGGGCTACGGCTTCTTCATGGCGCCGACCACGGCGAACCCCGGAGGCCTGACCACCATCCCCGAGAACTGGGACATCCGCGCCTCGAAGAACCACATGATCCTGCTGCAGATCGAGGAGTGGTTCCACAGCGGCCTGGCGGGCATCCGGCAGGCTCGCGGATCCGCCGGCTACCGCAAGCTGGTCATCGACCCGCGGGTGGTCGGCGACCTCACCCATGTGGAAGGCGCCTACCAGACGCCGCAGGGCAAGGTCGCCTCGGAGTGGACCCTCAGCAACGGCACGTTCCGCCTCGAGGTCGAGGTGCCGCCGAACACCACGGCCGAGGTGCGCGTGCCGACCCGGGGCGGCAGACCGCAGACGGTCTCCGACGGGGCGAAGTTCGAGCGGGTCGACAGGGATCGAGCGGTGTTCAGCATCGGGTCCGGTACCTACGTGTTCACTGCGTAGCCGTGCAGGACCAGGGTCAGAAAAGCATTTGAGCGCGGCGACGCCCCGCTGCTACTTTCCCGGTGGATCGTGAAGTCGTCGTGTGGAGGTGAGACCCGTGAACGCAGTTACCCGTGGGTGCTCCCTCAACCCGTCACGGTCCGGCGGCTGACATTCGGTGTCGCCAGGAGCGCCTGAGATCGAGGCACTCCTGGAGGAGAATCCGATGAATACGAAGCCTTTCCCCTCTGGCCTGAGCGAGAACGCGGTGATGATCACGCGCGTCGCGGACAGGCAATGGCATGCACTGGACGAAGACCTGGTGGTCGGTCGCGGGCATGCGGAGCACCGGCCCGACGGACGCTTGTTCGTCAGCATCGACGCCTGGCACGACGCCATCTTCGACCGGCTCGCCGAGGCGATGCTGACGGAACTGCCGGCGCCGCTGTACACGGTGGTCGACGAAGCCGACGTCGAGCTGACGGCCGGCTGGCGGCGGGCCGGTTTCACGATCCGGCGCCGCGAGTGGGAGTACGTCGTCCCGACCGACCCGCGGGTCACAGGGCTCGAAGCAGTCCTGCCGCCTTCGGGCGTGACGATCGTGCCCGCCGGTCGGGCGGACGAGAGCCTGCTGCGGGCGGTGGACCGCGCGATCCGTGACGAGGTCGAGGCGACCGTCGGCTGGCCGTCGATGCCCGCGGAGGTGATTCCCCGCCCCGAAGGCGACACCGTCGTCGACCCGTCGAAGTACGCGGTGGCCGCGGCGCCGGACCGTTACCTGGGGCTGATCCGGGTGGTGAGGGTGAAGCGGCCCCGCATCGGTCTGGTCGCGGTCCGGGCCGGAGATCAGCGCCGCGGCATCGCGCGGGCGCTGCTCGCCCACGCGCTGGTGGCGCTGCACCACTCCGGGTGCGCAGCGGCCTGGACCGAAGTCCACGAGTCCAACCAGGCAGCCTCGGCGCTGTTCGAGGGCATCGGTGCCCGGCCGATGAGCAGCAACCTGGAGCTGGTGCGATGACCAGGAACAAGAACGTCATCGAAGTCGAGGGCAGGGTCGTCGAGTGCCTGCGCAGCGCCATGTTCACCGTGGAGCTCGAGAACGGCCACCAGGTGCTCGCACACATCAGCGGCAAGATCCGCAAGAACTACATCAAGATCATGCTGGAGGACCGGGTGCTGGTGGAGCTCCCGCCGTACGACCTGACCCGCGGCCGGATCGTATTCCGGTACCGGAACTAGCGGCGGTTCGTTTCTCACTACCGGCGTGACATGCGCCCCCGGACTGGTCACCGGCGTGGTCAGTCCGGGGGCGCTGGACGCTCGCTCGCGGTGTAGGAGGGGTGGGGGAGAGGCGCGTTCCGAGGCTGAACCGTCCTCATCCCGGGCAGGCTCGCCTTGCGCACCGCCCTGCCGACGACCCACGACGACGGCACCGGGCCGTGATGCCGGGAGTCCGTGCTCAGGGACAGGTTGTCGCCCAGGACGACCACGTGACCGGCGGGCACCGGCGCGCCCGGCCCCCTGCCCGGCACGTCCGCGGGCAGGGCATCACCCGGCAGTGCCGCGATCCGTTTGATCGTCAGCCGGCCCAGCATCGTGCGGCCCTCGGGTGCCTGACCGGTCGGCGGCATGTCCACGATCACCACATCGCCATGGCGCAGTCGCCCCGCCGACACACGCCGGCCCACCACCCAGTCGCCGGGCAGATACGCCGGACTCATGCTCCGGCCGTGCACCAGCACCAGCACCACGGTCCGGCGGACCCAGGCCAGCGTCGCCCGAACAGCGGCAAGGAGCACCGCGGTCCCCGCCACGGCGCCGAACAGCCAGGTCACCTTCTCGCCTCCAGGCGCTCTCCCGAAACACTCTCCACCGGCCCAGCCGTCCCGGACAGATAGCCCTCGGCCTGCGCCGCGAACATCCCCGCGTACAGCCCCCCGCGCGCGATCAGCTCGTCGTGCGTCCCCTGCTCGGCCACCTCACCACCGTCGACGACCAGCAGCTCGTCCGCCTCCCGTACCGATCCCAGCCGGTGCGAGATCAGTACGCTCGTGCGGCTTCCGCGGTACTCACGCAACTGGCGGTGGATCCTGGCCTCGGTCTCGGCGTCGAGGCCGGAGCTGGGCTCGTCCAGGATCAGCAGATCCTGGCGCCCGCGCAGGTACGCCCGCGCGATGGCCAGCCGCTGCCACTGGCCGCCCGACAGTGTCACGCCCCGATCGCTGTCACCGTCCTCCTCGTCACCTTGGAAGAAGATCCGGGACAGCAAGGTGTCGTACCTGCGCGGCAGTTCCCGGACGAAGGCGTCCGCGCCCGACCGCTGCGCCGCCTCCGTCACGCGCTCGGGCGACGCGTTCGGCAGGTCGCCCAGCGCGATGTTCTCGTAGGCGCTCAGGTCGTACGTCATGTAGTCCTGGAACACCGCGCCGATCCGGCGCCGCAGCTCCGCCGGGTCCAGTTCGCGCAGGTCCACGCCGTCCCACAGGACCGCGCCCCGCTCGGGGTCGTACATGCGGCAGAGCAGTTTCACGATCGTGCTCTTGCCCGCGCCGTTGCGTCCGACCAGTCCGAGGGAACGGCCGTGGCCGACACGGAAACTGACGCCCCGCAGCGCCCAGGGATGTTCGGGTGAGTACCGGAACCACACGTCCCGGAACTCGATGCCCGAGGACAGTACGGGAACCGGCGACGGCTTCTCCGGCACCGGAAGATCCGGTTCACCGTCGACGATGGACAAGAAGTGCCGGAACATGAGCAGTTGCTGATGGGACTTGGCGATGTCCCGCATGAGCCCGGAACCCGCGGACTGGACTCCGGCCACGGACGCGATCATCAGCGACACGTCACCCAGCGAGATTCGCCCGCTCAGCGCCGCGAGCACCGCCCAGACGACAGCCGCGCCCGCGCTGCTCGCGGTGACGAGACCTGCCAGTGTCTGAGCCACCAGCTCCTGCCGGTCGAGCCTCGCCCTGACGGAGTTGGCCTTGACCTTCTCCCGTGTCATCCGCGCGGAGAGCTGTCCGCCGATGTCGAACAGCCGTATTTCCTTCGCCGCCTGAAGGTTCGTCAGTAATTCCCGGTAGAAGATCTCGCGTCGTTCCGTCGGGCCGATCTGCCAGTAGGCGTTCACCCTGCGCTTCGCGAGCCACATCTCCGACGCCAGCACCGGCACGACGGACACGACGACGACCGCCGGGAGCCACCAGGCGAGCAGCAGCAGTGAGCCGAGGAATCCGCCGGCGACGGCCACCGCGCGTACCACGGACAGCACCGTGGCCACCAGTACACCGGGAGTGGCGCCGCCGTGCTGCTGCGCGAGCCGGAGGCGGTCCACGAACACCGGGTCCTCGAACCGGGCCAAGCCCACGAGCCGGCCTGTCGCCTCGTAGAGCTGCTGCTGTGCCAGCAGGCCCACGGCACGCTCGAACTCCTTGTTGGCGTACATGAGCAGCTGGGGCAGGCAGCCGGTGAACAGTCCCGCGACGCCCAGGCCCACCGCCAGGAGAACGACATGGCCGCGTTGCGCGCCGTCTCCGTGGGCGAGGAGATCGAGGAGCGACTTGGTCAGCCAGGCGGCAGCCACGGGGGCCACGGCGCTCGCGAGGGTGAGCAACGCGAGGACGCAGGTTCCCCCGCGCGAGGCACGCCAGGTCAGCCTCAGGGCCTTGAGGATTCCCTGCGTGGTGGTCACGCGTCCACCAGGGACGACACGTTCCTGATCAGTGAACCCTCCGCCCGCACCACCTTGTCCGGGCCGATCACCGCGAGCGCCGGGTACACGCGTGCGGCCAGGGCCACGGACACCGGGCCGTCCAGTTCCTCGATCACCACCGTGGTCACGGGCTCCGCGAGCGCACGCTTCGCCTCGACCTGCTCGGGCGTCCCCACCAGCAGGGCGAGTGCCCGCTCGCGGGAGATGCCGCGCGCCCGTATGAACGAGACGAACTCCGGCAGCCGCTCGTCGCACTTGCCGCAGCCGTGCGCGAAGACGCCGACCACCGTGTGCCCGTCCGTCAGGAAGTCGTCGGACAGGTGCCGGCCCTCGGTGGTCATGGTGGTGAACGGGCCTACCTGCTCGCCCACCGCCAGCATCACGTCGGGGGTGCCGGGGGTCAGATCCAGACCGCTGTACGCGGTCCGCTCCTCGATCTCGCGCAGCCGCCGCAGGACCCCCACGGTGAGCGCGATGTTCAACACACACAGTGCCCCGAACAAGGCGGTCAGTGCGATGACGTACGGCATGGTTCTTACCCTTCTTGCCTGAGTGGCCGGAGCAGCCGGGAGATGTCGTCGGTGAGCAGCGTCACGCCGGCTGCCGCGGCGCCGAACACGAGCGAGGTGGTCACGCCCGCCATTCCACCGGCGTCCCCGCCGGCTGTCAGCGCGCAGAGCACGCCGGTCAGCGAACCGGCCAGCAGGAACGCGTTCCTCACCACATGCGCGGGGCCCACGGGGGCCGAGGAGGCCGCGCCGAAGCAGCGGCACGCGACCTGCTCGCCGCGCCGCACGGTCGCGGCGATCGCCACGGAGAAGGCACTCAGCAGCCCGGTGGCGAGGACGAATCCGGCGAGGGACGTCCTCGGCAGCGCGAGCAGAACGACGATCACCGCCTCGGTGGCGATCACCGCCACTGCTGTGGGCCCCGCGGGAAGGCGAGGAGCCAACGCCCGTACCGAATCGGTGAATCCGCGAAACGCGGGCCGGCCTTTGAGCTTGCCCACCACGGAGAGCACGAACACGAGGGTGATGAAGGCACGGCAGGAGATGAGAACATGGGCCATGGAGGGTTCACCTCTGGATGACGGCGTCGCGCCCCGCCATCACCGGGGCGCGACGCTTCGTTCATGTCACGTCACTGTGCCGACAGGGGGCACGGCTCAGCAGTTGTCCGTTTCCGTGCAGCCCGTCTGCGACCAGAAGGACGTGCCGTCGCTGCACTTCCAGTAGAGGTCTTCCTTGTAGTACCAGAAGGGGCAGTGCGGGTTGCAGACCCTCTGCTCGATCCAGCAGCCATTGGCACCGGACGACGCGGCGTGCGCGGCCTGGCTCGGAACGATGTGGCTCAGCAGCTTGTCGGCAAGAGCGCTGAAAGTGCTCATGGTCTCTCCTCCCGTTTCTGTGTGCATCGGCCGGAATACCCGACCGGTCTGTCGGGTCCGGGTGGACCCGTTCGTGTGAAAAAACGTTAGGCGCCGGGCAGTTGGCGAACTATCCACAGGAGGATCGGCTCCGAGCGGTTTCCGGATAGCCACGTAGGCCGGCCGTTCTCGACGGCGCGGTGCCGTAGGTGGCCTTGTAGAACGCGGCGAAGCGTCCGAGATGGACGAACCCCCAGCGCAGCGCCACGTCGGTGACCGTGCCGTCGTCCCGGCCCTCGGCGATCGCGAGCAGGTCCCGGTGGGCGCTGTCGAGCCTGACCCTGCGCAGGTACATCAGAGGGGTGGTGCCGAGGTGGGCGCGGAAGGCGGCCCTCAGCGCCGGGACGCTCAACCGCGAGGCGAGCGCCATGTCGGCGGTGGACAGCGGTTCGCCGGCGTGCTCCTCGCAGTACGTCATCGCCCGGCGCAGCGCGCTCGGCAGTGCGGCGTGCCGGGCGGAACGCCGCAACGATTCGCTGAGGTTGCTGGGCTGGCTGTCCAGCAGCCCGTGCACCAGCAGCTGTTCGAAGTGACGCGTCCCGAGCGGCGAGCGGGCGAGGAGTCCGCTGTTCATCGCCTCGGCATAGGCGTGCAACATGCGCAACCAGGCCAGTGAGCCGGGACACCGGATGTCGACGGCGGGCGTGAACCGGACCGGGACACTCTGGTCGACGGGGATGCCACGCGACTCGATCGCCCGGTCGAGGACCGGTCGCGGGACGCGCAGGATCATCATGTCGCTGTCGTGGGAACGGCGGATCTCCAGCCGTTGTCCCGGGCTGACGACGTCCTGCGCGGTGGTCACGGGCTCCCCGTCGACGACGAGAGTGCTGCGACCGGCCAGGGGGATGTGGATCAGATAGTGGTTGTGTTGCGTGACGGGTCTTATCTCGACGTCGGCCCCGTGGCTCATGTGGTAAAGGGCCACGTCTCTACCCGAATTGCTCATCCGGAAGCGGGCCGGCCCGGTCTCCTTCCCGAGCAGTCTCAGCCGGTGCGGGGCCAACTGGGCGGCCACCACCTCGTGCATGCGCGCCAGGTCACGCCCCTCGTAGAGGACGGACTCCGGGACGTTCTCCACTCGTACTCCTCCTTCTTCGGTGATTCGGTGATATGAAGCAGGCCGGCATCCGTCAGTGACGGCCGAGCGTGCGCGGGGTCACCTGGACCGGGACCGAGGGCCACGCGATGAACCAGTCATGTCCAGTCCCGCTGGTCCGGGAGCTGCTGACGGGGCAACAGAGACATGACGAGAAATGCGGGCGTGCACGCGCCGCAGCTCAACAACTACGCCGAGAACCGTTTCGTGGCCCTATCGGCTCGTGAAACGTTCCTGCTGCGCAGGAGCGGAGTGGCGAGGTGTCGCCACACGCTCCGCTGGACCCCCGAGAGCTACCTCGATGACCCCGTACTCTGTGCCTCTGTGAGCCGACTCCATCACTGTTCCCCCACGACTGGACGGTGGTCTCACCGAAGGGACGGAGCGGCGCCCCGGCCCGTATGAGCCCCGGCACCGCACCGTCCCCACCTGGACACCGCCCCCCGAAGGTCGATCGGCTGGAGTGGGGCACGCCGACCGCCTTGTTGGTTAGGGTGGCGGGTGTAGAGGCTCATGGCTTCCGCGCGGGCCGAGTTGGACAGGGAGGTGCGTCGCATCTGCCGGATGGTCTGCGACGGTGGGCGGGCTCTGCCCCGGCCCGGTCATGAGCGAGGTCAGCGTGAGCGGGTGGTTCGACTCGATCGCCGACGAGTAGGCGATCACGGTGTCAAGCTCCGGAACGCCATGTGCCGATCACGGCAAAGCACCGCGGGTCGACCGGGCGCGGTGGGTGTGTGACCGGGCGGCCGGCGCGGCCGATGCCCGCGGTGCTGCCCCCGTCGCTGCGTGCGCCGCTCGGGCTGATCTCGGCCCTGGCCGCGGTGGTGGTCGTCGTGCTCGGGGTCGTGTACGCCGGAGACGGCGAGCCCGGCAGGGTGGACAGGTGGATCGTCGCGCCGACGGCGGACAGTGTGGGGCCGCCGTGGCGGCGCGTCGCTCTGGCCCTGGACTTCTTGGGAGAACCCGCCGGAGCGGTGATGCTGGTCGTGGCCCTCGTGACGGGCTGCCTGCTGCTTCGGCGCCCTCGCGCGGCGGTGCTCGTCGTTGCCGGAGCCGCCATGAGCGTGGGGGCGACGACGCTGCTCAAGCACGTGGTGGGACGCACCATCCACGGCGACGGCAACCTGTCCTACCCGAGCGGGCACACCGCCTTCGCCACCGCGCTCGCCCTCGTGGTGGCGCTGCTCGCGACCGGCCGGCTCGGCCTCGGCAGGACGGCCGGCACGTCACTGGTGCTCGCCTCGGCGCTGGTCGCGGGCGCCGCCATGGGCTGGGCGGAGGTGGCCCTGAGCGCGCACTACCCGACCGACGTCCTCGGCGGCTGGTGCACCGCGCTGGCGGTGATACCGGCGACCGCGTGGCTGGTCGACCGGGCGGCCGACCGGCTGCTGGACCGGACGGCTGACGCCGGTCGGCGCCCCCAGCGCCGCTGACGTCACGTCACGCCAAGCGCCGGAACACGGGCTTCACCGGCCGTCCGGCCAGCCAGGGGGTGGGGTCGGCGGCGTCCAGTGCCTTCCGGTACACCGCACACGCCTGGGCCACGACGTCGACGGTGTGATCGATGTCGGCGTCGCTGAGCGCGCTGCTCACCACGAACGACGGGGCCAGTACGCCACCCGCGAGGAGCCGGCGCAGGAACAGGGTGCGGTACTCCTGCGACGGCTGCCGGTTCTCGTCGAGGGTGGCGAAGACCAGGTTGCTGGCCCGGCCCCGGACGACGATGTGCTCGCCGACGCCCATGGCGTCCGCGGCGTCGCGGACACCCGCGGCCAACCGCTCGCCCAGGGCGTGCAGCCGCGCGGTGACGCCCTCCTCGGCATAGGTGGTCTGTACGGCCATCGCGGCGGCCAGCGCGTGCGTTTCCGCACCGTGCGTGGTGGACAGCAGGAACACCCGCTCGCCGGAGTGACGCAGCCCGCCCCGCTCCATCAGCTCGCGGCGCCCGGCCAGCGCGGAGACGGCGAACCCGTTGCCCAGCGCCTTGCCGAACGTGGAGAGGTCGGGGACGACGCCGTACAGGCCCTGGGCGCCCGCCTCGGACCAGCGGAAACCGGTGATCATCTCGTCGAAGACGAGGACGCAGCCGTGCCGGTCGGCCAGCTCGCGCAGGCCGGCGAGATACCCCGGCGGCGGCTCGGTGTGGGTGGCGGGTTCGAGGATCAGGCAGGCGACCTCGCCCTCGTACCGGGTGAGCAGGTCCTCCGTGGCGGCCAGGTCCCCGTAGGGGAACGCCACGGTGAGGTCGTTGGTCGCCTCCGGGATACCGGCGGACATCGGCGTGGTCCCGATGAACCAGTCGTCGACGGAGAAGAAGGGATGGTCGGCGCAGAGGGCGACCCGCGTGCGCCCGGTGGCGGCGCGGGCGAGGCGCACCGCGGCGGTGGTGGCGTCGGAGCCGTTCTTCGCGAACTTCACCATCTCGGCGGTCGGCACCGTGGCCAGGAAGCGTTCCGCGGCCTCGACCTCCACGATGGACGGGCGGACGAAGTTGCTGCCCCGCTCGATTTCCCGCCGTACCGCCTCGGTCACGCGGGGGTGGGCGTGGCCGAGGCTGACCGACCGCAGGCCGGAGCCGTACTCGACGTAGCGGTTGCCGTCGATGTCCCACACATGGGCGCCGCGGCCGTGGCTGATGACCGGGGCCAGGTTCTCGGGGTACTGGTCGTCGCCCTTGGCGTAGGTGTGCGCGCCCCCGGGGATCAGGGCGTGCAGCCGCTCGTTCGCCATCCGTGACCGGGGCAGAAGGAGCTCTCGGGTGTCTTCGGTGTCCACGCCGTCCTCAACTTTCTCAGTGCTGCAGGACCTCGGCGAGGCTCGGCGCCTCCCGGTCCCGGTGGGACATCGATGTGACCGGCAGCGGCCAGGGAATGGCGAGCTCCGGGTCGTCGTAGGCGATCGTCACGTCCTCGGCCGGATCGTGCGGGCGGTCGATCCGGTACGAGGTGTCGGCGGTCTCGGTCAGCGCCTGGAAGCCGTGCGCGCACCCCGCCGGGATGTACAGGGTCACCTGCGTCTCGCCGGACAGCTCGAAGAAGGCCCGGCCCAGGTACGTCGGCGAGTCCGGCCGCAGGTCCACGACCACGTCGAAGATCCTCCCGTACGAGCACCGCACCAGCTTGGCCTCGCCGGCGCCGGAGCGCAGGTGCAGGCCGCGCAGCACTCCCCGGACCGAGCGGGACAGGCTGTCCTGCACGAAGGCGTCCGGGTCGAGGCCCACCGAGCGGACCACGTCGGCGTCGAAGGTGCGGCAGAAGAAGCCGCGCTCGTCGGCGTAAGGCGTCGGCTCGAACAGGTACGCCCCGGCGATCTCCGGGACTTCGGTCGCTTTCATGGAGTCTCCCGCAAGGCGTGGGCGTGGTCGGTCGCCGGGAACAGGGTCCTGGACAAGGCGGTGAACTGCTGGGCGAGTTGCTGTGCGGCGCCCCGGTTTCGCTCGGTGAGGGTCTGCCGCAGCTCCGCCGCGTGCTTCTCCAGGTCCCGGAACTGTTCGAGCAGCCGGTCGGCGTCCACCTCGCGCGCCGGGTGGCAGTACGCGCCGAGGCCCATCCGGTCCATGAGCGCTTCGCTCTTCGCCGCATAGCAGAGGGCGAGTACGGGCGTTCCGGTCTTCAGCGCGCAGATCAGGTTGTGGTAGCGGACGGCCACCACGGTGTCGGCGGCCGCCATCTCGTTCATCAGGTCGGCCAGTGAGGCCGGTTCGGCCGCGGTGACCAGCGGTGTGTCGACCGCGTCGAGGACCGAGGCGACCACCGACGCATCGCACCGGTCTCCGGTGAGGAGCCGGACCGGTCTGCCCTCATCGACGAGCGCGCGGACGAACCGGATCGTCCCGTCGAGGTAGCGCCGGTGGATCTCCTTGGCCCGGGCGCGGTCGTCGTTGCCACCGTGGAAGTCCATGACACCGAGGCAGACGGGACCCGGCGAGCCCGTGGGCGCGCTCGCCCGTGGCGTCGGCAGGGCGAACGCGAGGTCCGGGTAGACCTCGTCGCGCGCCGTGTCCACGCCCATCGCACGCATCGCGTCACGGGACTGGGCGTCCCGGTACGACCGGTACGCGGCCAGCCGTGCCGACCAGCGCACCAGGGCCCGGGTCGGCCGGTTGCCGATCTCGGCGGCGCCGACGCTGACCAGCGCGACCCGGGTACCGAACAGCCGGCCACTCGCGCAGAGCAGGAACAGCGCGTACGGGAAGCCCCACGGCCGCAGCGGCAGCGTGGCCTCCAGGACGCCCATGCCCGGCACGATCACCACGTCGTGCCGGCGCACCCAGGCGGCGGTGCGGAAGACGTCGACGAGTTTGCCCAGCCCCTTCCCAGCGATCGCGCCCGCCCGTGACGCGGTCCGGTACTCCCCGCGGTACCAGTGCATCCGCGTCGCGGGGATCCCGAACCGGGTCGTCACGGCCTCGGGTCCGCCGCACAGCGCGTCCACGACCGCCTCCGGGTGCTCGGCACGGAGGTAGCCGAGCACGGCCTCGAGCGACCCGTCGTTGCCGAGGTTGCCGGAGCCGAGCAGGCCGAACACCCCCACACGTGTCGTGGTCTTCATGCCCGCCGCCCCTCACGGCCGGCGACGAGTGCGTCGACGGAGACGGTGAGCTCGGCCGGGTCGACCGGGGCGCGGTCCTCGACCCGTTCGCCGGCGCCCGGCCGGGCCCGGCTGGTCATCCACGCGGCCAGGTGGCGGTAGCACTCGCGCCGGTCGGCCGGGGACAACGGCGCCCGCCGGATCGCCGAGACGAAACCCCAGACGTACTCGGCGAGCAGCCGGGGTGTCGGATGCAGCAGGCCCGCCCGACGCGGGTCCAGGTTGACGCACCGGGAACGCTTGGACGGGTTCGCGCGCTCGGCGCGGGTGGGGTGGTCGCGGCGGAAGTAGAGGAGCTCCGGCACCTGGTGGAAGGGCCCGTGCAGGCCGATCTCGGAGACGAACGTGCGGTCCGCGTGGTGGTAGCTGTCCATCGGCCGCACCCGGCGCAGCACGTCGGCCCGGATCACCCCGTAGAAGTCGTCGCCGCCGGGCTCGAACAGCATGCTGCGGAAGCGCTCCGGCGGGTGCGGTGAGGCGGTGGCGAGCGTGTATTCGTACGGCACCTTCACCTGGCCGTCGCCGTCGATGACCGCCTGGTCGGCGTGCGCGAGGATGACGTGCGGCCGCTCGTCCAGCGCCTCGACGCAGCGCCGCAGCAGGTCCCGGGCGTACAGGTCGTCGTGCGAGGCCCACTTGAACAGCTCGCCGCGGCACTGGGTGAACACGTAGTTGTGGTTCGGCGTGGCGCCGACGTTCCGGGGCAGCCGGAGGTACCGGATGCGCGCGTCCTGAGCGGCGTACTTGCGGCAGATGTCCTCCGTCCCGTCGGTCGAGGCGTTGTCGGAGATGACCAGCTCGAAGTCCTCGTAGGTCTGGCCGAGCAGGGCGTCGAGCGACTCGGCCAGGTACTCCTCGCCGTTGTACACGGGCAGGCCGATGCTCAGCCTGGGTCGGTCGGTCATGGCGTCCTCACTTCGCGGATGGAGTCTTGGTGGTGCTCGCGCAGGGCGGACCGCAGCTGCAGCCACCACACGGCCGAGCCGCTGACGGTCGCGGCGGCGACGCCCCAGGCCGATCCGACCGTGCCGGCGACGGCCGCCCCACCGAGCCCGCCGCCGACATAGCAGGCGGAGGCGAACAGCTGGGAGCGCAGGCTGCGCCGGGCCGCGCCGAGCGCGCGCAGCCCGGCCGCCGCACCGGTGCCGAGGCCGGCGCCGGCGACGCCGAGGGTGATCGGCGCGATGAGCTGCGAGGCGGAGTGCCAGACGCTGCCGAGGGCGAGTTCGCCGAGCCGGTTGGGCATCAGCAGCAGCGCCGCGCCCCACAGCAGCGCGGCACCGGCCTGCCCGCCACCGAGGAGGAGGCAGAACCTGCCGAGGCGGTGTGGGGCCTGCCGCAGCACGCGTGCCGCTTCCGGGACCGTGACCAGCGAGAGACCCATGAGCACGGCGAGGAAGGGACCCATCAGGAGCTCGGCGCCCCGCACCGCACCCACCGCGCCGAGCCCGGCGATCGCGCCGAGCCCGTAGGCCCTCAGCTGGCTCGCGCCACTGAGGCTGACGTTCTCGACCAGGTACCGGTAGCCGAGATCGCGCTGCTCGCGGAGCCACCCGCGGGCTTGGGTCATCCGGGGCAGGATGCCCGACTGGATGTAGCCGTACCCCGCGGCCACCGTGGCGGACGCGCCCCAGGCGAGCACGAACGCGGCCACGCTGCCCACGCGGGCCGCCACGACCATGGCGGGGACGAGCGCGACGCACCACACGAGGTCGTTGAAGAACGCCTTCCGCCCGATGCCGGCGGCGAAGAACGAGAACCGCCAGGCGTCCTGCAGCAGCAGCCCCGGCAGCAGGACACCGAGGCAGGCGAACGCGGGCCCCACGCGGCCGCCGAGAGCGAGCCCGCCCACCAGACATACCCCGCCGATGGCCGCGCCCACGCCGAGTGCGGTACCCGTCGAGCGGGCCACCGCCCCGCGCCAGGACGCGTCCGACACACCGCTGAAGCGCACCGTGAGAGGGTCGGTGGCAAGGCCGCGGGAGACGTTGAGCACCACGCCGTAGGTCACCCAGGCGAGGCTGAACACGCCGAACGCGGTCACCCCCAGCGAGCGGGCCACATAGATACCCACCGCGAAGTTGCTCACGCTGGAGGCCGCCTGGTCGGCGAGCCCCCAGGACAGCCGGCCGGCGAGGGCCCGCCGGGCGGACCCGGCCGGCGGCGCCGGTGTCTGCGGATTCTCCTTCTCGGTGGTCATCGGTGTCATGCCTTGATCAGCCCGGCGCCGCGCAGGGCGTCGGCCGCGGTGGCGACGGTGTCGAACGGCAGCCCGGACCGCTCGGCGACCTCCAGCAGACTGTGCTCGCCGTCGGAGAGGTTGAGCACCCAGAGCATGGCCATCTGGGCCTGCTTGGTGTCACTTCGGCCACCGAGCGCGTCGTACAACCCGCGCCGCCCCAGCTGTGGTTCGCCGTAGGGGCTGAGGTTGAGGTACCGCCGGTTGCGGTCGAGGACGGCGAACGCCTCGCGGCAGACCGCGAGGGTGTCCGCCATCGCGTCAGGGGAGACGAAGTCCAGGTTGTCCGCCGAGGTGTGGTACTCGGGATAGCCCGCGTACGGGGTCCTGGTGAGCGAGCCCACGCCCAGATTGAACCCGGGCGAGCAGAACTGCCGCTCGTCGTACCCGTACGGAGTGAACTCGGCGACCCGATGCGGGCGTTCGGAGGCGGTCAGCACGTGCCGCATCACCCGGTCGATCTCCGCGTCGCCGCGCCTGCTCTGCTTGTACGTCAACGAGCCCGGGTCGCCGGCGCAGGCCAGCACCAGCCCGTGCTTGACCCGCTCCACCCGCTCCGCGTTGCGGGCCAGCCAGGTGATCGCCCCGATGGTGCCGGGCGCGAAGATGAACCGGTAGGTGTAGTAGGGCGACTGCTCCGCCAGCGCCCGGGCCAGGAACACCGCCACCGCGATGCCGGCCAGGTTGTCGTTGGCCAGCGACGGGTGGCAGACGTGGCACGAGACGATGACCTCGTCGGGCACCTGACCGGGAACCACATGCTCGGCGTAGGTGAGGTGGCCGTCCGCGAGGGTGGAGTCGACGCGGACCTCGTACTCGCCGTCCGGCAGCGCGTCCAGGGTCTCCTGGGCCAGGCAGAACCCCCATTCCGGCTTGTAGTAGCTGGTCCGGTAGGGCACCCAGGACGGGTGGTCCGGGAGGGTGTGCAGGTGCGCGCGCAGCTCGGCCAGGGGCATGGTCCTCGACACCGGCACGCTGTAGCCGAGCACGTGCAGGCTGGACGCGGCGAAGTCGACGACCCGGTTGCCGGCGGGGTCGGCGATGTACGCGTCCCGGATGTTCCACTCCTGCGGCACCGTCCAGTCGAGCACCTGCGTCCCGGTCGGCACCTCGTGCACCTGCAGCGGAACGTACTCGCCGACGATGTCCAGGGTGGCGCGCACCCCGTCGCCGGTGATGCTCCGGCAGAGCGGGTACATCCGCTCCACCAGCGCGTACATCTCTTCGCCGGGCATGGTCATCGGCTGTTCGCCGACCGCGGTCATCGGCGCCACCGCAGGGTGTCGTCGACCGTGCCGGCCTCGGACGCCGCGCGCAGCACGGCGAGGCGGGTGAAGCGCTGCTCGAAGTCCTCCCGGGTGAGCGCGAAGTTCCGGTAGGCGTCGGCGAGTTCGAGCGCGCCCCGCTTCACCGTCCACTCGCAGTCGAAGCCGGGGATCGCGGCGCGGAACCGGGAGAAGTCCACCCGGTACGAGCGCGGGTCGGCACCGGTCTCCCCGGTGATCACCACCTCGGAGCCGGGCACCGCCTCGGCGACCTGTTCGGCGATCTCGGCGACCGTGACGTTGTTGGCCTCGCTGCCGATGTTGAACGCCCGGTCGTGCACCGCCTCGCGCGGAGCGGTCAGCGCGGCCGTGAAGGCCCGCGCGATGTCGACGGCGTGCACCAGCGGACGCCAGGGCGTGCCGTCGGACATCACGAGGACCTCGCCGGACAGCAGCGCGTGGCCCACCAGGTTGTTCAGCACGATGTCGGCGCGCAGCCGGGGCGAGTAGCCGAAGGCGGTGGCGTTGCGCATGAACACCGGGGTGAAGTCGCCGTCGGCCAGGGCGTGCAGGTCGTCCTCCACGCGCACCTTGGACTCCGCGTACGGCGTCACCGGGCGCAGCGGGGCGTCCTCGGCCACCAGGTCGTCGCCGCCGGTGGCGCCGTAGACCGAGCAGGTCGACGCGTACAGGAAGCGCCGCACCCCGGCGTCGCGGGCCAACTGGGCCAGGCGCACGGACGCGTGGTGGTTGATGTCGTAGGTGAGCTCCGGCGCCAGAGATCCCAGCGGGTCGTTGGACAGCGCGGCCAGGTGGATCACGGCGTCCACCCCGGCCACGTGGTCGGCCGTGACGTCGCGCAGGTCCACCCGGTGCCCCTGCGGGTCCGCGGGCTGCGGGCCAAGGACGCAGTCGGCGAACAGGCCGGCGTCGAGTCCGACGACCTCGTGCCCGGCGGCGGCGAGGACCGGGGCCATCACGGTGCCCAGATAGCCCTGGTGTCCTGTCAGTAGTACGCGCATGGTTCAACCCCCCAGGTTGAGCGTGAGTTTGGTGACGGCGAACGCCTCGGCGTATCGCTCGTGGCATTCGATGCCGCGGATCCGCGCGAGACCGAGGAAGGCCTCCCGGTCGTACCAGGGCCGGTGCCGCTGCGAGGGGTAGTGCTCCTGCAGCAGCCGCACCTTCTGTTCGGCGATCTCCGGCGACAGCGGCTGGTAGGCCGACGGGCGGCCGAGATCGCCGTCCCACTTGACGATCTCGTAGCCGAGCACGAGGTGGTCGCGGAAGGCGGTGGGTATCAGCTGCGCCAGGCCGCGGTGGTCCTGGTGCGCGTCATCGGTGCGCGGCGCCAGCACCAGATCCGGCTCGGTCCGCTCGCGCAGTTCCTCGACCGCTGCCTTGGCCTCCTCCCAGTGCGCGGGCAGTCGGCCGTCCGGCAGCTTGTCCACGGTCAGCCGCAGGTCGGCGCCCGGGCAGAAGGCGGCGAGCGCGGCCCGCTCCTCCTGCTCCCGCTCGCTGCCGCCGCCGGAGAGCACCAGCGCGTCGACCCGGATGCCCGGCCGCGCGAGGCACAGCGTCAGCAGCGTGCCGCCGGCGCCGATGGCGATGTCGTCGCAGTGCGCGCCCACGGCGACGATCCGCTCCGGGTGCCCGGCCCCGAGCCGGATCACGCGCTCACCCAGGCGTCGGCCCGTTCCCACACGGCCCACGGGCGGTCGCCCTGGGCGTACGCGGCGTCGAGCGCGGCCCGCTCCTTCACGGTGTCGGTCGGCTTCCAGAAGCCGCGGTGCTGGTGCGCCACAAGGCGGCCCTGCTTGGCCAGTTGGGCGCATCCGTCGGCGACCAGGTCCCCGTTCTCCGGTATGTGGTCGAAGATCTCCTGGCGGAGCACGAAGTAGCCGCCGTTCTCCCACAACGGCAGTTCGCTCACCGCGGTGATGCCGCCCACCAGGCCGTCCTCGCCCAACTCCACGCAGTGGAACGACGACTGTGGCGGCACCACCATCATCGACGCACCGGCGTCGCGCCGGGCGAACCGGTCGATCATCTCCGGCAGCGGAGCGTCGGTGAGGACGTCGGCGTAGTTGGCGAGGAACATCTCGTCGCCGTCCAGGTGGTGGCGTACGCGGCGCAGCCGCTCCCCGATCGGTGACTCGATGCCGGTCTGCGCGAACGTGATCGTCCAGTCCGAGATGTCGGTGGACAACAGCTCGGTCCGTCCGCCCCGCAGCACGAAGTCGTTGGACGTCGTCTCCTCGTAGTTGAGGAAGAAGTCCTTGATGTGGTGGGCCCCGTAGCCGAGGCACAGGATGAACTCCTTGTGCCCGAAGTGCGCGTAGTAGCGCATGACGTGCCAGATCAGCGGTCTCGGGCCGACCATCGCCATCGGCTTGGGCACGTCGTCGGTGGTTCCGTTGCGCATCCGCATCCCGTAACCGCCGCAGAACAGGACGACCTTCATCGCTTTACCTCGACAATGCTCAGTTCCGGGATGGGGAAGACCAGCCGGCCGCCCCAGTCGTGCACGAAGGACAGCTGCTCGGTCAGTTCGGCCCGCAGGTTCCACGGGAGGACGAGGACGTAGTCCGGCTTGTCGGTGGCTATCTGCTCGGGCGGCAGGATCGGGATGCGGGTGCCCGGGGTGAACCTGCCGTGCTTGTAGGGGTTGCGGTCGACGGTGTACGCGAGCAGGTCGGGCCGGATGCCGCAGTGGTTGAGCAGGGTGTTGCCCTTGCCGGGGGCGCCGTAGCCGACGACCGTCTCGCCGCGCTCGGCCGCCTCGATGAGGAACTTGAGGAGGTCCCGGCGCACCTTGGCCACCCGGGCGGAGAACTCGGCGTACCCGGACAGCTCCTGCAGCCCGGCGGCCTTCTCCCGGGCCAGCACGTCGGCCACCCGCCGCGTCGGCTCGCCCGCCACCTCGGCGGGCCGTGCCCAGAGCCGGATGGAGCCGCCGTGCGTGGGCAGCAACTCGACGTCCACGAGGGTGAGTCCGCCGCTCGCGAGGGCCCGGATGGCGGACGCGACCGTGTAGTACTGGAAGTGCTCGTGGTAGATCGTGTCGTACTGGTTCTCCTCGATCAGGGTCAGCAGGTGCTGCACCTCGATGGAGACCCAGCCGTCGTCGGCGACCAGGGCGCGCAGTCCCTGCGTGAAGCCGACCACGTCGGGGATGTGCGCGTACACGTTGTTGGCCACGACCAGGTCCGCCGGGCCGTGTTCTTCGCGGACAGCGGCGCCGGTGTCCGGGCTCAGGAAGTCCGTGAGGGTGGGCACCCCCGCCTCCCGCGCCGCGGCGCCGACGTTCACCGACGGCTCGATGCCGAGGCAGCGGATCCCGCGGTCCACCACGTGCCTGAGCAGGTACCCGTCGTTGCTCGCGACCTCGACCACGAAGGCGTCGGAGCCGAGACCCACCCGCTGCACGGCGCCGCCGACGAACGTGCGCGCGTGCTCCACCCAGGAGGTCGAGTAGGAGGAGAAGTACGCGTACTCGCTGAACGTCTCCTCCGGCGTGATCAGCGGCGGGATCTGCGCGAGCCAGCAGGTGGTGCAGACCCGCAGATGCAGCGGGTACGCGGGCTCCGGTCGATCCAGTTGGTCCGCGGAGAGGAAGCTCTCACACGGTGGCGTCGCCCCGAGGTCGACGACGCTCGCCATGGCTTCCGAGCCGCAGAGTCGGCATCGTGTCATCTACTGTCCCCATCCCCCCTGCTCGCGCGGGTGTCCCCGCCGCGAGTCAGTGCTGACCGACCCGCGATCGCGGTGCGGTACTCCTCCACCAGGCGCTCCAGCCCGACGGACGGGCTGAAAGCCTGTTCGTAACGGCGCCGGGCCGCCTGGCCCATCTCCCGGTTGCGGGCCGGGTCGGCCGTGATCCGGCGCAGGCAGGACGCGAGCGAGGCGGCCTCGCCCGGCCGGTGCAGCAGCCCGGTCACCCCGTCCTCGACGAGTTCGACGAAGGCGCCGTGACCGGCCGCGACGGCCGGGACCCCCGCCGCCATCCCCTCCCCGACCACCAGGCCGAACGTCTCCATGGCCACCGAGGGAGCCACCACTGCCACCGACCGCGCGACGGCCTGCCGGGACTCCGCCGGGTCCAACAGGCCGACATGGCGCACGTCGTCCCGGCCCGCCGCCCACGCGGTCACCTCGCGCTCCAGCGGCCCCGCGCCGGCGATCACGAGCGGCACCCCCACACCGCCGGCGGCGGCGACCTCGTCCCACGCGGCCATGAGCAGCCGTACACCCTTGGGTTCCGCGAGCCGGCCGAGGTAGAGCAGATGCTCGCCCGCGCCCGACCGGCAGACGCCCGGGTCGGGCACGAAGTTGTGCTTCACCGCCAGCAGCTCGGCCGGCATGCCGGACCGCACCAGGACGTCGCGCTGCGCCGCGGAGACGCAGAAGAACCGCTCCACGCCGGACCACCACCGCCGCCGGTTGACCGACAGGCTCACCGCGAGCGGCACCGTCGCCAGCCGGGAGCTCCGGTAGCAGCCGTGCCGGACCGCGGGCAGCGCCGCCGCCGACCCGACGCACTCGGTGCACGGCCGGCCGTCCCGCTGCAGCGTGCCGGGCGGGCAGACCTGGGTGTAGTTGTGCAGCGTGGCGACGGCGGGCACGCCGGCGTCGGCGCAGGCGGCGAGCACCGCGGGGGACAGGAGTGGGAAGACGTTGTGGACGTGCACCACGTCCGGCCGCTCGGCGCGGAGCCGGGCGGCGAGCTCGGTGCGGACCGCCGGGTTCCACGGCACCAGGAACGGCACCGCGACCTTGCCGAGCAGGGACCGGCCGGCGATGTCGTCGCTGCGCCGCTCGAACACCTCGACCCGGTGACCGGCCGCGCGCAGCAGCCCCACCTCCTCGTCGACGACCCTGTTCTCCCCGCTCGGCTGCGCCGAGGAATAGCGGTTGTGCACCACAAGGACGTGCATGCTCAGGCCACCTCCCGATTCTGGGCCGATCGCGCACCACGGCGTCGGCGAGGGACTTCGGGCGTCGAGAGCGGCGCGGCCGCGGCAGGTGCCGCCAGCAGCGAGGCGGCCAGAGCCAGATGCAGCAGGTACGGCGAGGCATCGCCCAGCCCGGCCTCGGTGTACGACGAGAGCGCGACGTAGCTGATCAGGAAGATCGCGCAGGCCCTCGGCAGCGACGGCGGCCGCAGCAAGGCGACGGCGCCCAGCACGATGATGAACGCCGCCACCAGCGTGACGCCGGTCAGGCCCTGCTCGTTGTAGACGGCCAGCCAGCTGTTGTCGATCGGCAGCCCGTCGAACGACTTGTCGCCCAGGCCCACGCCGAACAACTTCTCCGTGGTCGTCCGGGGCGCGGCCAGCAGGGCGTCCCAGACCTTGGCCCGGCCGGTGAGGCTGGTGAAGTTCTCCTGGCTCTGTCCGCGCAGGAACCACGTCCGTACCGCGGACGCGAACCCCACCGCGGCCACCGTGGCGCACAGCACCGACCAGGCGAAGACCCGGCGGGCGGCGGCGCTGGTCAGGACGAGCGAGCCCACCGCCAGCGCCAGCCCGACGAGCAGGCCGACCGTCGCCGTCCGGGTGTGGGTCAGCGCGAGCAGCACGAGTGACGGCACGACGATCACCGCCGCGCCGGCCCTGTCGGTCTGCCGGCCCAGTACGAGCAGCACGGTGAGCCCGATGATCACCGCGGAGTACTGTCCGATCTGCGGCGGGGTGAGCGGCCACAACGCGCCGACCAGCCGCCCACCGTAGAGCTCGGGCATGGCCGCGCCCGGCGAGATGACCAGACCGGCGGCCGCCGACCCGAGCACCGCGAAGTACATCCGGATGTGGTACCGCACGAACGTCACGCTGCCGTCCCACCAGCGGCTGAGCAGCCACAGCGTGCCGACGAAGAGAGCCAGCCGGGTGCAGCGGAACAGCGCGCCGAACCCGGACTGCAGGTCCGCGCTGGAGATCACGCTCGGCACCAGCAGCAGGGTGAGCAGGAGCAGGAAGGCGCTGGCTCGGACGCGCAGCCGGAGATTGAGCGCGAGCGCCAGCGCGAACGCGGCGACCAGCGCGCCCATGGTGACCAGCTGGATGAGGGAGCGGGGCAGCGGGACGATGGTCTGCGCACCGGCGGAGCCGAGCGTGTTCAGGCCCAGCAACGCCCAGACGATTCCCACGGCTTTCGGTGTGCCGGCTTCGGCTTCCCTCTTCATCTCAACCACCGGCCCGTGGGCCGAAGGTGCTGTCCGCGTCCTGCTGGTACGGCATGCCCTGCCACTGCTCGGAGTTGAGCACCCGGCTCGGGTCGTGGGCGACGAACTTCCACAGTCCGACGTAGACGTTGTCGTGCCAGCGGTTGTGCTGCTTGAGGGTGATCGCCTCGGCCACCCGGTCGCCCTGGTACGGCGACCAGTCCGGATAGGTGCCGTAGTTGGACAGCACCGCCATCCGGTCGCACTTCACCGTGCAGTCGAGGACGGACTTGTCCAGCACGAAACGGTTGTCGTGGATGTCCACCCGTTGGGTCTTCCACCGGCAGTCGGCGTAGAGCGGTGCGGTGGCGATCGCCGGCTGCTTGCAGCGGTCGGTGTCCTTCACCAGCAACGTGCAGTCACCGGAGGAGGTGTTGGCCGGGCTGTTGCAGAACCGGTCGGCGCTCTCCCACAGGGTGATCCCGTTCCAGTTGTTCTCCAGCACGTTCCGGTAGATCTCGATCTTGTCCGTGCGGGCCTTGATCCGTGGCTCGCCGCCTGCCTCGGACACATAGACGGTCCCGAACGGGAAGCTGTCGCCGCGGTCGGCGTTCCCGCGGCCCTCGACCCAGTTGTTCCGCCGGATCGTGTTCCTGCGGATGACCGCGTTGTAGCTGATCTCGTAGATCAGTGCGGCACCGTCGTTGGCCTCGATCAGGTTGTCCTCGATACGGAAGTCGTTGTTGTTGGTGTCCGCCCACAGCCCGGTTCCGCGGTTGTCGTGCACCCAGTTGCCGCGTACGTCGGCGCCGTCGACGGCCCAGAACTTGACGCCTCCGGTGCAACCGCAGCCCGGCTTGCGCCGCTCCCAGTCGTCGGTGTTGTTGCCCACGATCTCGTTGCCCTCGACCACCAGGTCGCGCAGCTGACCGGTGCCCTTGTACGCGTTCATGCCGTACTGACCGTTGCCGCGCAGACAGCTGGCGCGGACCTGTTGGCGGGCACCGGCCATCAGCCCGGCGCCGGAGTTGTTCTGGATCGTCGCGTGTTCGATCACCCACCCGTCGGCCGAGCCATGGTTGACCACGCCCTCGTCATGCGGCGCGACGAAACCCTGCACGGTCAGGTAGCGGATGGTGACGTCGTCGGCACTGCCGCCGAACGCGTACTGGTTGGTCTTGCGGCCGTCGAGCACCGCGCCGGGCGCGCCGAGGTAACGGTCCCCCTTCTTGGGGATGACCTGGGCGTAGCGTTCCGGCTCGAGCCTGTGCTTGCCCGGTCGAAGCCAGAACGTGGTGTTCGGGGGGCTGCTCAGGGTCTTCGCAGCCAGGTCACCGACCACGTCGGGATCGACCGTCACCGCGCCCGCCGGCGCCTTCGTCGGCCCGGCCGCGGGCTTGGCGCACACCCGGGCCACGGACGTGGACGGCGCGGCAGTCGGCTTCGGCCGCGCGGCCGGCGTGCTCTCACAGCCGGTCGCCGCCAACAGGGCCAACGCCAACGGTGCCGCCGGCCACGCCCAGTGCCGCGCCTTGCTCCCCACATGTCCTCCCCCGGGGGACTGCTGACGGATCTCCGCGGCGTCGCGCCCCCCGGCAGGCGGGGAGCACAGGCTGCGGTCCTCGGCCTCCCGCACTCTCGGCTTCGCTCGAGTGGGGGGACCCCCCTCGCGGCGGGCGCTCCCTCCTCCACAGACATCCATCACAGGCCCCCTCAGCCGTGGAACCTGAGTACGGTGGTGAACCCCGCCGCGCCGTCGGCGAAACCGGTGCCGACCAGCGTCGTGGCGGGTTCCTTGCGTCCGAAGCCGGCGGAGTACCAGCCCAGCGGCGGATCGGTCTCGCCGCGGTGCGCCCGCCAGGAGAGCTGCCCGGGCAGGTCGAGCGCCGCGGAGCGGTCCTCGCCGTCCCGGGTCCAGGTGAGCACCGCCCGGTCACCCGTCAGCTCGGCGGCGATCGCCGGGCCGAGGTGGAACGCCAGCCGCACGGCCCGGCGCGGGCCGCGCACCTCGTCGACCACCCTCAGCTCCCGGCTCGCGGCCGTCAGCTTCACCCGGCGGCGGTGCACGGAGGGCTGGTAACCGTCGTGCTCGGCGCACCAGCGGGCCACCCCCTCACCGGACGCGTCCGCGACCAGGACGCGGCTGCGGGCCTGCCGGGTCCACAGGAACGGGCCGCCGGAGACGGACTGGTCACCGCCGTCCAGCTGCAGGGTGTTGTGGCCGAGGGTCGAGCGGAAGTACCGCCGCCACTCGGGCTGCCCGTGGTAGCAGAACGTCCCCGGGTCGGCGAGCACGTCGACCCCGTCGTGCCGGACCTCCACGGACAGCGCGTCCGCGTGCGCGTGCGCGGCGATGGACAGGAAGCCGTGCGGACCGCCGTCGCAGCGGCACCAGATCTCCTCCGGACCGCGCAGGATGGTCATGCCCGCGTCGGCGAAATGGGTCGGACGGCTCGCCGGGCGGGTCACAGACAGTTCAGTGGGTTTGACGAGCGCCGCCAGCAGCGGGGTGCGCACGTCGGTGCCGGTCACCGCGGGCCACCAGTCGAGCCGGCCGAACGCGGCGTCCCCGGTGGCCAGCAGCGACGCCCAGCGGTCGGTGCCCGCGCCGTCCACGACCAGACCGTGCCCGTCGTCCGCGTCCCCCTGGCGCGGCGGCCGCAGCCGGTTGTCCACGACGGCCGCGAGCGCGTCGGTCATCCGCAGCAGCACCAGCCGGACCGTCGCGGGCACCGGTACGCCCGCGGCATCCGCCTCGGCCACCGCGGCCAGGCCGAGCTCCAGCACCAGGCCGTGGTACTCGCTGGCCAGCTCGCGGTTGAGGCCGGAGCCGAAGGTGTTGCTCCGCAAGTGCCGCTCCAGCGACCGCAGCGCGTCGGCTCGCCAACGCGCCGAGGAGGGGAACCACCCGAACGCGCAGGCCGCGGCGAGCTGCCCGGCGGCCTCGGCGATGACGTGGTTGTTCGCCGAAGAGCCCCGGCTGGGGAAGGCGGCCAGCCAGCGCTGGTGGTGCCAGATCTGGCGGAGCGCCACCGGATTGTTCTCGAACAGCCCGGCCACGCCCGGCCAGCCGTCCAGCAGTCGGCGGATCCACACCCAGGACAGCAGCCGGATCCCCAGCTCGATGCCGCTGATCCAGTGCACCCCGCGCAGCGGCGCGTTGCCCGCCCACCACGACCGCAGGTGCTCGGCCACCCGCTCGGCGTACCGCTCGTCCCCGGTGATCGCGTAGGCGGCGGCGAGCACGGTGAGGTACTGGTGCCGGGACAGCTCCCAGATCTGCTTGATGTCCCCGACCGCGTCCTCGTTCCGGTACGGCACGTCGAAGGCGTAGCCGAACGGGGCCCGGCGCCCGGTCTTCGGGTCGTACCACCAGTCCGGGTCGGCCAGGTCGTCGCGGTCGACCCCGAAGTACTCGGCGTGCCCGGCCATCAGCCGGTCCGCCTCGGCGATGAGCCGTTTCGCGGCGTCCGGTGGCACCGCGGCGGTCGTCCCGGCGGGCAGGACCGCGGTGAACCGGGCGCCGGTCACGCTCGGGCAGTTGGGCCGCGCCGACCGCCACCGCCGCCTGCGCACCATGTCACCCACCCGGCCCGCGACCTCCTGCGGTCCCATCCGGGACAGCCGCCGCAGGTACCAGCCCGCGCTCATGGTCATCGGGTCCTCGCCAACGTCACCGGCGCACCGCCGGCGAGGCCGGTCTGCACGGCGAGGGTGGCCGCCGTGGTGGCGACCAGCGACTCCAGCGGCACAGGCATCGGCCCACCGGTCCGCACGGCCTTGACGAACGCGGCCAGTTCGGCGTTCTGCCCCTTGTCCCGGGCCTTGGGCAGCCGCGAACTGACCCACCGCTTGCGGCGGCCGTCGTACACGGTGGCACGGACGAAGTCGTCGAGCCGCAGCGCACGGCCGTCCGCGACCAGGTCCAGCGTCTCCTTGGGGAAGCCGGCGGGGCCGGTGGTGACGTAGCTGATGGTGGCGGTGGACCCGTCCGGGTAGCGGAGCACGACCTGGAGGTCCTCGTGGCCGGACGTGGCGGTCGCGTACACCGACACCGGGTCCGACTCGAGCAGCCAGCTCGCCGTGTCGATGAAGTGCCCGCCCTCGCCGGCGAACCGCGAGCCCTCGGTGCCCTGTTGGAGGTACCAGCTGCCGTGCTGGAGTCGGCCCGCGTTGACCAGGTAGCGGAGGTTCGCAGGGCCGGTCCGGGCACCGAACCGCTTCCTGGCCTCCTGCAGCAGCGGCGCGAACCGGCGGTTGAAGCCCACCTGCAGCCGGTCGTTGCCGGACTCCTTCACCGCCGCGAGCACGCCCGCCAGCTCGTCCTCGGTCAGCGCCAGGGGCTTCTCCACGAACACCGTCTTGCCGGCGAGCAGCGCCTGTCGGGTCAGTTCGGCGTGCGAGCTGTGCCGGGTGACCACGAACACCGCGTCGATGGACTTGTCGCCGAGCACGGCGTCGAGATCGGTGGTCGCCTCGGCGAAGCCGAACTTGCGCTGCGCGTTCGCCGCGGACAGCGCCGTCGTGGTGACGACGGTCGACAGCTCGACGCCGTCGCGCTGTGCCAGGTGGGGCAGCAGCATCGACGTCGCGTAGTTCCCGGCGCCGACGAAGGCAAGGCGCACCGGCGTCCCACTGGCCCGTGCCTGACTCCGCTTCACGTTCACCGAGGGCACGGCCACCGCCGGGGCCTCCGCTTCCCCGGCCTCCGCCGCGAGTTCGGGGTACCGGAACAGCACAGCCACGGCCTTCAGATCGCCGTCCTTCAGACGCTGATACGTCTCGACGGCGTCGTCGAAGTCGGCGACGTGGGAGACCAGGGGTTCCACGTCGACGCCGCCCCGGGCGACGAGGTCGAGGAAGCACGCCAGGTTGCGGCGCTCGGTCCAGCGCACGTAGCCGATCGGGTAGTCGCGCCCCTCCAGCTCGTACTCCGGGTCGTAGCGGCCGGGGCCGTAACTGCGGGAGAACCGGACGTCGAGTTCCTTCTCGTAGTACGCGTTCCACGGCAGGTCCAGACGGCACTTGCCGATGTCGACGACCCGGCCGCGGTCCCGGCACAGCCGGGCGGCCAGCTCGACGGGCTGGTTGCTGGCGCCGCCGGCGGCCAGGTACACCTGGTCCACGCCGTGGCCGCCGGTGAGTTCGGCGACGGCGGTCTCCACGGCCGCGGACGCGGGATCGCCACAGGCCGCGGCGCCCAGGCGCTCGGCGAGTTCACAGCGCGCCGGGTCGGGGTCGGCGCCGACGACGCGGACCCCCGAGGCGGCGAGGAGCTGCACCACCAGCTGCCCGATCAGCCCGAGGCCGATGACCAGCGCCACCTCGCCGAGCTGCGGCTCGCCCTGGCGGACGCCCTGCAGCGCGATCGACCCGACGGTGCCGAAGGCCGCGTGCCGTGGCGCGAGGCCGTCCGGCACCGGGGAGTAGAGGTTCTTCGGCACCCAGTTCAGCTCGGCGTGCAGGGCGTGCTCGTTGCCGGCGCAGGCCACGAGGTCGCCGACCTTCACGTCGTCGATCCCGGCGCCGACCTGCTCGACCACCCCGCACAGCGAGTAGCCCAGCGGCGTGTAGGAGTCCAGCTTGCCCATCACCTTGCGGTAGGTGGCGGGCACGCCGTTGGTGGCCACGCTCTGCATGACCTTGGCCACCTGGTCCGGGCGGGAGCGGGCCTTGCCCAGCATCGACATGCCGGCCTCGGACACCTTCATGAGCTCGGTCCCGGTGGAGATCAGCGAGTAGGCGCTGCGGACCAGCACACCGCCCGGTTTGCACCCCGGCACCGGCACGTCGAGCACCGCCAGCTCGCCGCTCTTGTAGTTCTGTACTACCTGCTTCACCTGAACTCCCCTGATTCCTAAGCCGTTTGCCGAGTGCTCTGGCGGGACCCAGAGATCGCGTCGCGATACCAGTACTCGAGGGTCAGCACATGCCACAGATGCTTGGAGAAGTCCTGCTGCCCGGCGGCGTCCTCGGCGACCATCCGCTGCAGCGCGTCGCGGCGCAGGAACCCGGAGCGGACGAGCTCGCCGTCGTTGACCACCTCGCGCACCAGTGGGGCCAGATCCCGGCTCATCCAGGCGCGCAGCGGGGCGCTGAACAGGCCCTTGGGCCGGTACACGATCTCCCGGGGCAGGATCGAGGTGGCCGCCTCCTTGAGGACGGCCTTGCCCTGCCGTCCGACGATCTTGCGATCACCGGGTACGGCGAACGCCGCCCTGACCACCTCGACGTCCACGTACGGCACCCGCACCTCGGTCGACGCGGCCATGCTGGAGCGGTCCGTGTACGTGAGGTTCAGGCCCGGCAGGAACATCCGGGCGTCGCCCAGACACATGCGGTTGACGAAGTCGTCGAGGTCGTTGTCCTGGTAGACGTCCGCGTGCTCGGCCAACACGTCGTCGACCGTCCCCGCCAGGTCCGGATCGACCAGGGCGAGCAGCTCGTCCTGGTCGTACATGGTGTAACTGCGCCGGAACGCGGTCTCCTCCGGCAGATCGGCGAAGGAGAGGAACCGCTTCGCGAAGCGCACCGACCGGTACCCCCTGCGGCTCGTCGCGACCGGAAGCCGGTCCACGGCCGCGGACACCCCGCGCCGCAGGGGCCGCGGGACGCGTTGGTAGCGCAGCGCGATCAGGTTGGCCAGGTGCTTGCGGTACCCGGCGAACAGCTCGTCGGCGCCCATCCCCGAGAGCATCACCTTGACCCCGGCCTCCCGGGCGGCCGAGCAGATCAGGAACGTGTTGATCGCGGCGGGGTCGCCGATCGGCTCGTCCAGGTGGTACGTCATGTGCGGCAGCAGGTCGAGCACGTTCGGGGCGATCTCGATCTCGTGCAGGTCGACGCCGAACCGTTCGGCCACCTGCCGGGCGTAGCGCAGGTCGTCCGGCATCGCCTCGAACTTGGCGTCCTCGGCGCGGAATCCGATCGTGTAGGCGGAGATCCCGGGTTGGTGGCGGGCCGCCAGCGCGGTCAGGTAGCTGGAGTCGAGGCCACCGGAGAGGAAGGTCGCCACGGGTACGTCGGAGAGCAGGTGCCGCCGGGTCGACTCCTCGACGATGGCGGCCAGGTCCGGCTGCTCGCCGCTCCGGGCTCGCTCGCGCCCCTCGGCGGCTACGTCCTTCAGGTTCCAGAACAGGCCGCGCTCCACCCGGCCGTCGGCCCGGCACCTGAGCCAGCTCCCGGGCGGCAGCTTCTCCGCTTCGCGGAACGCGCACCGTGAGTCCGGCACCCAGTAATAGAGGAGCGAGGCCACCAGCGCCGCGTGGTCCACCTCCAGCGACCGGCCGGTCGCGGTGGCGAGCGCCTTGAGTTCGGAGGCGAACACCAGGCCCTCGCCGCGCCGGAGCAGGAACAGCGGCTTGATGCCCAACTGGTCGCGGGCCAGCACCAGTTCGCCGGTCCGTTCGTCGAAGATCCCGAACGCGAACATGCCGCGCAGCCGGGGCAGGCAGTCCGTGCCCCAGCGCCGCCAGGCCTCCAGCAGCACCTCGGTGTCGGAGGTGCCGCGGAAGCGCACCCCGGCGCCCTCCAGCTCGGCCCGCAGTTCGGGCGCGTTGTACAGCTCGCCGTTGTACGTCAGGACGAGGCCGTCCGAGACCATCGGCTGGGCGCCGGTCTCGGACAGGTCGATGATGGCCAGCCGGCGGTGCCCGAGGTGCACTTCCCCGTCACCGACGGGGTGGCTGTACCGGCCCGCCCCGTCCGGACCGCGGTGGGCGAGGGTGTCGGTGAGCCGGTCGGTCACGACCTTCCCGTCGGGCCATCGGTAAGTACCTGCGATGCCACACATGTGCTACCGCGCCTCCTGGTTGCTGTCCGGGACCCGTGCCGCCCACATCGGCAGCCGCTCCGTATGCCGCCGGCCTTCCCCCACTGCCTGAACGGCGTGGGAGGTACCCCCACCGTTCTGTCGGGCCAGCCGCTCGGTCTGGCCGCGCAGCGCGATGTGCAGCCCGTCCCACAGGGTGCCGTCGGTCCGGTCCCGGGGATCGGGGTCGATCAGCACCACACCGATCACCGGAATGCGCTGGTCCGTGAGCTGCCGCGCCACGGTGTGCAGCCATGCGGCGCTGCCGTGCCCGGCACGTACCACGAGCACGGTCTGGGTGCCGAGGTACTGGAGGTCGGTCCAGGCGGTGCCGGGTGCGACGGAGCCGACGCCGAGCAGACGCCCCTGGTCCGGCGCGGCCGCGGCACGCGCGCCGCTGACCACGGTGGGGTCTCCTGGCCTCGGGCGGCGGCCGGAGAGCTGCGGGCCGGGCAGACCGTCGATGACGACCACGGGCCCCTCAGCCACCAGTGCCCTGGCGACGTTCAATGCGATCACGCTCGTGCTGCGCGCACAGCCCAGTTCCAGCAGTGACAACGGTTCCGCGGAGCCGCGCACGGTACGGGCCAGGGACGCGGTCAGCCGTTCGTGTGCCGCCCGGGTCCGTCGGCGCCGCCACAGCCTGCCCGACCGGCGGGGCAGCTCCGCGATGACCGAGGCGCCCAGGTTCGCCGCGATGTCCCGGCGCAGCACGGGGCGGTCCGCCACCACCGTGCCGACCGCGGCCAGCGTGAGCCCGAGGACGAGCCCGAGGACGAGCCCGATCGCGGCGTCCGTGGCAGCGGCCTTGGGCAGGGAGTGCCGTACCGCGCGCGGAGCGTCCACGATCTGCGTGCCGGCGACGACCTTGGGCGTACCGGTGCGGGCCTCCGAGGCGCGCTGGTCGAAATCCGAGATGCGCGAGTTGAGTTCGGCCCGGCGGGCGAAGAGCGACTCGATGTTCGCCGACGCCTGCGGGTCGCTGTCCGGTGACCGGTCCCCGATGTCCTTGTTGACCTGGGCGAGCTCGTCCCGCATGCGGTCGCGCTGGTCGAGCAGGGCCTTGGCCTCGGCCTTCGCGGCTTCCTGCATCCGTTTCACGTGGTCCGCGACGAACGCGTCGGCCAGCGCCTTGGCCCGGGCCACCGCTTTCTTGTCGCTGTCGCCGGTCACATCGATCTGCAGCAGGTTGTTGGTCAGGCCGGTGCCCCGGTAGTCCCGCATGAAGTCCTCGGGTTTCTCGGTGGACTCGAGGGACTTCAGGGCCATGTCGGCGACCCGCGTCGTCTGCAGCAGCGCGACGTCGGTGCGGATCAGCGTTCCGGTGTCGTTCGGCTGGTCGTCCTCGTGCGCGACCAGTACCTTGGTCGTCGCGCTCGGCGGCGGCGGTATCAGGACCGCCATCGCCGCGCCGGCCAGCAGGCCGAGGAGCGCCAGGGCGCCCCACAGGCGGCGGCGCCTGCGCACCGCCACCACCAGCGCCTGCAAGTCGAGGAGCGGAACGGCGGGCGACTCAGAAGTCGTGCTTGTCGTCACGCTGAACCTCCCGTCGCGTGGCCGCGCACCGCGAGCGCCAAGGTGGCGTCGTCCGGCAGTTGGTCGGCGGACCGCGTGGAGCGGGCCCGGACCGTGCCGGCGACGACGACGCCGACGACCTCGTGCCTGCCGTCCGCGCACGCCGCGGCGATGCCGGTGAGCTCCTCCGCGGTCCAGCTGCCCGCGCTGAGGACCACCACGGCACCGGACTCGGTGTCGCGGTCCGGCACCATCGGCCGGTCCACCGACACCTCCACCACCCGCAGCAGCGGATCGCCCTTGGCCTCGGCGACGAGCTGCCCGGCGGCTCGGCGGGCGACCTCGTCGCCGTCCGGTACGACGACCAGGAGCCGCCGGGGAGTCGGCAGCTGTTCCCGGAGGCGAGCACACACCCGCCGGTAGCGGATCCGTCTGCCGGCCTCGTCGCCGGACCTCTGCGGGGTCGGTATGTCCCAGCGTCCGTCGACGCCGAGGAGCCGGCGGATCCAGGCTCGTGGGCCCCCGCCTTCCGGCCGGTGAGCGGACCGTTCACCGGGCACGTCGACGGTACCCAGCGGTACCGAGCCCAGTGCCGCGGCGATCTCCGGTTCGGTGCGCGGTCGGCGGTTCATCCGTGCGGCGACGAGATGGCAGATGACCGCGAGCAGGAAGAACAGCAGCGCCCCGGCGACGATGAGCTGCGTCCTCGTCGGCGGCGCCTCGCCGGTCGGCCGGGCGGCCGGCCCCATGACGACCATGTTTCCCTTGTCGGTCGCCGGGTCGGCCTCGTCCAGCTTCTTCATGGCCTCCTCCAGCGAGGTGCGCAGGTTCTCGAGCTCGGTGCGGGCCTGCACGCTCTCCACGGTCTGCCCCGGGTCGGCCGCCTTGGCCAGGTCGGTGATGCGGCGGTTGGTCTCGGCCACCTGCTTCCGCAGCGCCTCGGTCTCCGTGGCCGCCTCGGAGTCGGTACTGCCTTTCGTGATCCCCGCGGCGTAGGTGACGAACTGCCGGGCCACCCGGTCGGAGAGCTGCTGCGCGCGCTCCGGGGTGTCGGCCGTGCCCGAGATCTTGATGATGTTCCCGTCGGCGGCCGTGGCGCTCACCCGGTCCCGCAAGTCCCTGCCGCTGACCCCGGCCCAGCCGAGCGTGGCAGCCACGCGGTCGACCACCACCGAACTGGTCGCGATCTCCGTCTGAGTCAGGAGCTCGCGCTCCTCCCACGCCCCCGGCAGCAGGACCGACGCCGACGTCGTGTAACGCGGCGGGATCAGCACAGAGGTGCCGTAGCCGACGAGCGCACCGACCACGGTGAGGATGGTGAGCAGCCGCCAGCGCCGGCGGACGAGCCGCCCGATCGTGACCAGGCGTATGGTTTCATCGCTCAACGACGCCGTCTCCTCTGTGCCCGGTCCGGGTCGCCCGCCGACACCGGAGCGTGGTCACGGCAGGCAGCGGCATAGGCGGCGAGCAGCGACGCTTGTGAGTTCCGCCAGGAGAGCGGCCCGCTGACCCGGTCCTGGCCGATCTTGCCCATCCGGGCCCGCTTCTCCGGATCGTCCAGCAACACCGCGATGTGCTTGGCGAAGTGGGCCTCGTCGTTGGCGGGCGCGTAGACGGCGGCGTCACCGGCGGAGACGCGCGCCTCCTTCAGGTCGAACGAGACGATCGGCCGGCCCATCGCCATGTACTCCAGGACCTTGTTCATGGTCGACACGTCGTTGAGCGGATTGCGCGGGTCGGGGGAGAGGCACACGTCCGCGGTGGACAGGTAGCGCACCAGGTCGGCATCCGGGATGCGCCCGGTGAACTGCACCTGCTCCGAGAGCCCGAGCCGCCGGGACAGCTCCACCATCGCGTCGAAGGCGTCCCCGGAGCCGACGAACACCGCGTGCCAGTCGGTCCGCCCGAGCTCGTCGCGCAGCTTCGCCAGGGCCCGCAAGGCGTAGTCGACGCCGTCCTGCGGGCCCATCACGCCCAGATAGCACAGCAGATGCGGCTTGCCGCGCTTCAACTCCGGCTCGGACGGCACCGGTTGGAACCGGTCGATCTGGGGCGCGCTGCGCACCACGAAGACGTCCTCCGGCCGCCGGCCGCCACGGCGCACCGCGACGTCCCGGTAGCTCTCGTTCGTGGCGAGCACGATGTCCGCGGCCCGGTAGGTCCGCCGTTCCAGCGCGCACACGGCGCGGTAGAGCAGATCCTTGCCACGGTCGAACCGGGACAGGTACAGCTCGGGCACCAGGTCGTGCTGGTCGAAGACGAACCGCGCGCCGCGCCGCTTCAGCCACAGGGCCGGCAGGAACAGCAGGTCGGGCGGGTTGCAGGCGTGGACCACGTCGACCGGGCCGACCTTCCGGGCCAGCCGGACCGTGTGCCACAACGCCGACCCGTACTCCCGCAGGTAGCCGGCCGGCCCCCCGGTGGCCGCGCGCAACGGGTAGCGGTGGATCCGCACCCCGTCGATCTCCGCCTCCGGCTCCGTGTCCCGCTTGCTCCCCTGCGGACAGATGACGTGCACCGTCCAGCCCGCGTCACGCAGCGTCGTGCACTCCTGCCACACCCGCCGGTCGAACGGCACCGACAGGTTCTCCACCAGAATCAGCGCGCGCCGGCCCGACCCGTCGCCGCGGGCTGTGTCACCGAACGACGTGTTACCAAGCAAGGCCCATGTACCCCGGTTCGGCCCGGCGCGCCTCGGCGTCGGGAAGGCGGACGAGGTCGACGATCACCGGGGTGTCGCCATGGGGCAGCGCCGACAGCACCGCCGGGTCCCTGGTCCCGACCAGGCACACCTCGGCGTGTTCCAGCACGTCCTCGACGGACTGCGCGAGCAGCTGCGCGAGGTGCGGCAGCCGGTTCTCGATGTACTCGCGGTTCGCGCCGAGCAGCCGGGAGAGGCTCACGTTGGCGTCGTAGATCTTCAGGTCGTACCCCTTGCCGTAGAGCCTCTCCGCCAGCTCGACGAGCGGGCTCTCTCGGAGGTCGTCGGTGCCGGGTTTGAACGACAACCCGAACAGGCCCACCCGGCGCTTGCCGGTGCGCTCGACCAACTCCACCGCGCGCTGCAGATGGTCGGCGTTGGAGGGCAGCACATGGGCGAGGATGGGCACCGAGACGTCGGCCCGCTGGGCCGCGTGGACCAGGCTGCGCAGGTCCTTGGGCAGGCAGGAGCCACCGAAGGCGAAGCCGGGCCGCAGGTAGGCGGGGCTGATGTTCAGCTTGCGGTCGGCCAGGAACACGTCCATGACCTGGTGCGAGTCCACCCCGAGCGCCTGGCACACCGCGCCCAGCTCGTTCGCGAAGCCGATCTTGAGGCCGTGGAACGCGTTGTCCGCGTACTTGATCGCCTCGGCCGTCGGGACCGGCACCCGGAACACCTCGCCGGGCAGACCCTCGTACAGCGCCAACACCGCGTCGCCGCTTGCCGGGTCGAGCTCGCCGATGACGGTCTTGGGCGGGTCGAAGAAGTCCCGCACGCTCGTGCCCTCGCGCAGGAACTCCGGGTTGACCGCGACCCCGATGTCCACCCCGGCCGTGCCGCCCACGTACTTCTCCAGGATCGGCACCAGCAGGTTCAGGCAGGTGCCGGGGAGCATGGTGCTGCGGAACACGACGGTGTGCCGCCCGCCCCGCTCGGCCAGCGCCGCGCCGATCTGCTCGGTGACCCGCTCCAGATACGTGGTGCACAGGCTGCCGTTGGGCTCCGACGGGGTGCCCACGCAGACCAGCGACACCTCGCTGTCCATGATCGCCTCACGGACGTCGGCGGTGGCGCGCAGCGCGCCGCTCCGCACGACCTCGCTGATGAGTTCGCCGATCCGCTCCTCGACCACCGGGGCCTTGCCGTCGTTGACCAGGTCGATCTTCACCTGGTTGACGTCCACCCCGATGACCTCGTGGCCCATGCTGGCCAGGCACGCGGCCGACACGCAGCCCACGTAGCCGAGCCCGAAAACGCTGACTCTCATGACCCGTTCCTCCCCCCAGGCAGGCCCTTGTGGCCTGCGGTCCGCGCGTCGGCGGGACCGACCGGTCGCCGTCCCCCGCGCATCAGTAGGCCCCCTGGCCGTGGAGCACCGCACGCAGCGTCTTCCACAAGATCACCGTGTCCAGGGCGAGCGACCAGTCCTCCACGTACCGGAGGTCCAGTCGGACCGCCTCCTCCCACGACAGGTCGCTGCGTCCGCTGATCTGCCACAGGCCGGTGAGTCCGGGCTTGACCAGCAGCCGCCGCCGGATGTCCGGGCCGTACGCGGCGGACTCCTCCGGCAGCGGAGGCCGCGGACCGACGAGCGACATCGATCCGGTGAGCACGTTGAAAAGCTGCGGGAGTTCGTCGATGGAGTACCGGCGCAGCACTGCTCCCACCCGGGTCACCCGCGGATCCCGGCGGAGCTTGAACAGCAGGCCGGCGCCCTCGTTGCGGTCGGCCAGCTCGGCACGTGTCCCGTGAGCCCCGGCGACCATGGTGCGGAACTTGAGAATGGTGAACTCGCGGCCGTCCTTGCCGACCCTGCGCTGGCGGTAGAACGCCCCGCCCCGGCTGTCCACCAGCACGAGCAGCGCGACGAACACCATCAGCGGCGCGAACAGCATCAGCAGAAACGTTGCGCCTACTCGGTCGACGACCGCTTTGACTGCCCGGCGGCCCCCGCTGAAGGTCGGCATGCTGACCCGCAGCAGCGGGATCCCGAGCACCGCGTCGACGTGCAGCCGCGGGCCCGCCACCTCCATCAGCACAGGGGCCACGACCATCTCGGCGTCGCTGCCTTCGAGGTTCCAGGCCAGCCGCTGCAATCGGTCCGGTGACCAGTGCGGGTCCGGTGTGACCGCGACGACACGGTAGCCGTCGCGGCGGACGTGGCCCGCGACGTCCGCCAGTAGGCCGATGACCGGCACTCCGTCCAGTTGGTCACCGTCGAGCCCGGGACCGTCCGTCGTGCACACCGCGTCCACGCGCCAGCCGAGGTGCGGGAACTTGCGGGTCCGGGTGATCAGGTCGCGCACGGTCGCCGGGCTCCCGGCCGCGAGCACCGGTCTCAGGCACCGGCCTTCCTTCCGTTGTCTGTGCAGCGAGAGGCGCAGCAGATACCGCGCGGTCATGGTGACGATCGCGATCGCCGGGATCGCGACGAAGATCCAGAGCTTGATGTTGCGCGAGGTCAGGGCGATCCCGCCGAGTGCCAGTACGACGGTCGCCGCGAACAGCGAGCGTCCGAGCCGGCGGAATTCCTCGGCGCCCTGGCCGAGCACGGCCGGAGCCCACGCCCGGCCCACGGCAAGCGCCCCCAGCACCAGCAACTCGGTGCCGAATGCGAGGATGCCCCACTTCTCATGCCAGTTGGCCGCGTCCCGGGCCCCGAAGAAGTTGCCGATCGCCGTCGCCACGAAGGCCGTGGCCGCGCTGTCGCTGGTGATCACGGTACGGCGGTACCGCTGCTCCCATTCGATCGGCGGCTGGTTGATTGCCCCGTCCGCCAGACGCTCGTGCGCCGACGGAAACGGGCTGACTACGCCCCCTTGCCGCACAGAACCCCCCAGGTTCCCCAGTGATTCGACGTGTTCGCCCAACACTGTTCCTCCCCCCGCGAGAGGCTTCGCCCCCCGCAGTTCCGCCCGCGGGAGGCCCCCGCCCCCGCGCCGCGCTGCTCCTCCTCACGGGAGGCCCCCGCCTCCCGCGCATGACATACCGGCTGTCGCAGAGCTACTTGAACAACCCACCTGGCGGCAGCAGGCCCGCTTGTCCGGCCAGATGCTCGAGGCGCGCGGAAACTCGTTGAAACCCCGGGTGCTCCCCGCACCCAAGGCCCCCCCTCGGGTCCAAAGAATTGATCACCCCCACGCCCGGCGCCGGGGACGCAACTGCTGGTTTTCCGCAACGCCGGACCTATGAATCATTAGTGGTCGCCTCGTGTCCGATCAGCTGAAGCACGGTCAATCTAGACCATCAGGGGCCGGTATGAAGAGAGGATGTGTGTAATTTGTGCTGAAGCTTTCAGACTTGATCCACACGATGGGCGACCGCCTACCGGTGGCTTTACGCCACCGCCGTGCTCCATTGGCTCGCCCTGCCCCCGGGCGTAGCTTCTCCGTGGTAGTGACCGGTGAGCTGCAGTGGGGCTCCTGCGGCGTCCGGCGCGACAACGACTTCCCGCCGTCCGCGCGGTCTCGCAAGCGGAGTGCGGAAGTCCTTGGTCTGTTCGACCTGTTTCGTGGCGTGGGAAGAGGCGAAGCCGGACGGGTCGCGTGACCTGCGATGTCGATCGCGCTGACCCGAGGCGGAGTCGCGAAACGCACGATGTGCGAGGGCGGCGGTCCGTCATCCGATGTTCCCCTCATCGAACGTCTTTGACGGAATCTCACGGATGGCGGGTGGCGGCCGCGGAGGGCATCGCCCGTATGCCTCCACGTCGGCCGGAGTGGCCCCGGCCTGGCCGATGACCGCCGCCCCCACCAGGGGGTCACAACGGCCCGGGTGCCGTCATCCAGCGCCACTGCGTGAACTGCTCCAGGCTGGCGGTGCCGCCGATGCGGGAGGCGTTGCCCGAGACGCCCATGCCGCCGAAGGGCGCGTTCGCGGCGTCCTTGGCGGACACGTCATTGATGTGGATCATGCCGGTACGCAGCCGCTGCGCGACGGCGGTCGCACGAGGTACGGACCGGGAGTGGACGGCGGCGGTAAGGCCGTACGCGGTGTCGTTGGCGACCTCTACGGCCTGGTCCACGGTGCGGAACGGGATGACCGGGGCGACCGGTCCGAAGATCTCCTCGGTGAAGGCGGGCATGGTCCGGTCGACGCGGTCCAGCACGGTGGGCGGGTAGAAGAGCCCCGCGCGGGTGCCTCCGGCCAGCAAGCGTGCTCCGGCGGCCACGCTCTCGTCCACGATCCGCTCGATCCGGGCCGCCTGCCGCTCACTGATGACAGGGCCGATCACCACACCGTCGTCGCGGGGGTCGCCGATCCGCAGCGCCTTCGCCTGCCGGATCAGCGCCTCGGTGTACGCCTCGACGACGTCCGCGTGGACCACATGGCGTCCGGCCGCGACACAGGCCTGGCCCTGATAGCCGAACGAGCTGATGGCCCCTGCCGCGGCGGCCGCCTCCACGTCCGCGTCCTCCAGGACGACGATCGAGTTCTTGCCTCCCAGCTCCAGGGACACGCGCTTGAGCCCTTCCCCCGCGACCCGGGCCACTTCCCGGCCGGCTTCGGTGGAGCCGGTGAAGGAGACCATCGTGACGTGCCGGTCGGCGGCGACCGCACGCCCGGTCTCCACGTCGCCGGGAAGGACGTGCAGGACGCCCTCGGGCAGCCCGGCCTCCCGAAACAGCTGCGCGACGAGGACACCGCCGGAGACCGGGGTGAGAGGGTCGGGCTTGAGCAGCGCGGCGTTGCCGAGGCCCAGTGCGGGCGCCAAGGCCCGCATCGCGAACAGCAGCGGCGCGTTCCAGGGGGTGATGACACCCACCACCCCCAGCGGCACCCGCCACGCCAGACTCGTCCCGCCGGGCACCTGCGGTGTGAGGACCTCGCCGAGGGGCTGTGAGGCGAGCCCGACGGCGTGCTGCAGCTGACCGAGCCCGGCCGCGATCTCGTAGTCGCCCTTGGCCGGGACGCCCCCCGACTCCCGGACGATCCATTCACGGACCGCCCCACTGTGCTCACGCAGGGCACGCGCGGCACGCGTCAGCACGTCGACACGTTCGGACGTCGTGGTCGCCGCCCATCCCGACGCGGCCCGGGCGGCCCGGGCACCGGCCCGTTCGACATCCGCCGGAGCGGCCGCGCCCACCTCCGCCAGTGGCTCGCCGGTGGCCGGTTCGATCACCCGGAGGATGCCGCCCTCGGCGGTCCGCCAGCCCTCGCTGTAGATCCTCCCGGTCCACTCGGCCACGTTCGGCCAGGTCCGCACGCCGGTGACGGTCATGGTCACGCCCTCCGCCCCTGATCAGTGGATTCGGGCCCCGGCCTGCCCATACGCCGGTTCAGCGTTCCCGTCCATTCAACCCGGGAAGGGGGCATCTGTCATTTTTGGGACATATCTTGACTAAGGAGTAAGAATGCCTAGCGGGTGAGGCGGGTTGAGGCTTCATGGCGAGATCTGCGTCCGTCCCGGGGGAGGACGGCCGTGCCTCGTCGAAGGAGGTCGTCGACGAGGCCGCCACCGCGAAGGCCGTCGTGGACGAGCACGGCATCGTCACGGGATGGAACGAAGGGGCACGCAGGCTGCTCGGCTACCGGGCCTCGGAGGTCGTCGGCCGGCCCGGGGCCGCGCTGCTCCCCGACGGACTCCCGCCCGACGTACTGAGTTCCCTGCCGACGCGCCCCAGGTGGAACGGGAGGGTGACGCTGCTGCACCGCGCGGGACACTCCCTGACCGTGAATCTCCTGGCGCACCTTCGGCAATACGGCGGTGGCCACGGCGAGTGGCTGCTGCTCACGGCGGTCACCCGCCCCGGGGTGAGTCCCGACGACGACGCGTTCCTCACGAGGAGCTTCACCCAGTCCACCTGCACGACGGCGCTGTACGACACCCGCTTGCGGCTGGTCAGGGCCAACGCGGACATGGAAAGGGTGCTCGGCCTGCCCGAGGAGGCGATGCGCGGCCTGCGCGTCTCGGAGATCGTGCACCACCCGCAGGCCGACCGCACGGAGCAGCACATGCGACGTGCGCTGGAGACCGGTGAACGGCAGGACCTCCAGCTCTCGCTGCACCTCGCGGGCCATGAACGCGCATCCGTGTGGACCGTGTCCCTCGCGCCGGTACGGGCGGACGACGGCCGGACGCAGGGTGTGATGCTCACGGCGCACGACATGACCGAGCAACACCTGGCCCGGCAGCGGCTCGACCTGCTGAACGAGGCGAGCCTGCGCATCGGCAGCACGCTCGACCTGGTCCGTACCGCGCAGGAACTCGCCGACGTGGCCGTCCCGCGGCTCGCCGACTTCGTCACCGTCGACCTGCTGCCGTCCATCGAGGGCCGTGAGGACCCGCCCACGGGCTCCCCGCGCGGTCCCGTGCGGCTGCGCCGTGTCGCCCACCAGTCGGTTCTCGAAGGCTGTCCCGAAGCCGTGGTCCCGAATGGGACACTGGCCGTCTACCCGGACAAGTCGGCCGCGGCCGAATGCCTGGCCGCGGGCCGGCCGCTGATCCAGCAGGTCACCGCCGAGGCCATGGAGCACGTGCTGCGACAGACGCCCGAGCGGGGTGAACGCATGCGGCGGTTCGGTTTCCACTCGGTGCTGGCCGTGCCCATGCGGGCTCGCGGCCTCACCCTGGGCGTAGCCACGTTCTCCCGCCACCGGACCCCGGAACCCTTCGCACAGGACGACCTGCTGCTCGGTCAGGAGATCACCGACAGGGCCGCTCTCTGTATCGACAACGCCCGCCGGTTCACCCGCGAGCGCGCCACATCCCTCACCCTGCAGAGCAGCCTCCTGCCGCAACGGCTGCCCGAGCAGTCCGCCGTCGACATCGCCTCCCGCTACCTGCCCGCCAGCGCACAGGCAGGGGTGGGCGGCGACTGGTTCGACGTCATCCCGCTGTCCGGCGCCCGCGTAGCCCTCGTCGTCGGCGATGTCGTCGGCCACGGCATCCAGGCCTCGGCCACCATGGGGCGGCTGCGGACCGCCGTCCGGACGCTGGCCGACGTCGACCTCCCTCCCGACGAACTGCTCACCCACCTGGACGACCTGGTCAACCACCTGGCCGCAGGGGCCGACAGCACCGGCGACATCGGCGCCACGTGCCTTTACGCCGTCTACGATCCGGTCTCCCGCCGCTGTGCCCTGGCGCGCGCGGGGCATCCCGTCCCGGCGCTGGTCACACCGGACGGGGGAGTGGAGTTCCTCGACGTCCCCGCGGGGCTTCCCTTGGGGCTGGGCGGACTGCCCTTCGAGGCCATGGAACTGGAACTGCCCGAAGGCAGCGTTCTCACGCTGTACACCGACGGTCTCGTCGAGGCTCGGTTTCGTGACATCGACGAAGGCATGGACGCACTGCTCCGGACGCTGCGGCCGGCCGACACCTCACTGGAGAGAACCTGCGACGCGGTGCTGCGGACCATGCTTCCGGACCGGCCCGCCGACGACGTGGCGCTGCTCGTGGCACGCACCCGCGTCCTCGACGCCTTCCACGTGGCCGCCTGGGACGTACCACCCGACACCGCGGCGGTCGCCGCGTCACGCAGGAACGCCAGTCGGCAACTGGCCGAGTGGGGCCTCGACGAATGCGCGTTCGTCACCGAGCTGGTGGTCAGCGAACTGGTCACCAATGCCATCCGGCACGCCGAACCGCCCATCAAGCTGCGGCTGATCTACGACCGTTCCCTCATCTGTGAGGTGTCGGACGGCAGTACGACCGCCCCGCACATGCGCCGGGCCCGTACCTACGACGAGGGAGGCCGCGGGTTGCTCCTCGTCGCCCAGACGTGCCAGGGCTGGGGCGCCCGGCACACCACCAACGGCAAGACCATCTGGGCGGAGCAGGCACTCCCCGGCCGGTGAGCGCCGGGCAGCCTTGTCCGACATGGCTGAGGGGCTCGTGTGCCGCCCGGCACGATTCCGCCGGGGGCGGTCGATACGGGTTGCCAGGCCCTCGGAGCTGCAGCTCACCGGCACTGAGCCCGAAGCCAGGAAGCGTAGGGAGAGTGGGCATGGGCCCCGCGCGAGGGGCGGGGCCCATGGGGTCAGCAGGACGCGTTGGTCTGGGTGAGCAGACCCAGTCGCCAGGGCCAGCTGTTGTAGTCGCCGCCGGCGTTGGGGTCCTTGCCTTGGTGCAGAGAAGTTCCGCGGCGCGCTCCACCCGGCCCGCTGTTACGCGGCCCTGCCGCCCATCGCGGTGAGCGCCGACTGGTAGGCGGGCTTCTTGTTGCCGCCCCGGTCGAACAGCAGCGGGTTCTCACCGCTGCGCCAGGAGTCGCTGTCCCGGATGCCCCAGACGGTGATCCCGGTGCAGCGGGCCACGTTCATGCAGGCCTTCACCGTGTTCGCGTACGCGGCCGTCGGTGCCTGCGCGATGTCCAGCTCGGTGATCTGGACGTCCACGCCGAGAGCGGCGAAGTTCGCCAGTGTGGTCTGGAAGTTGGCCGGTGGGCCGCCGGCGCCGAAGTGGGACTGGAGGCCGACGCAGTCGATGGGCACGCCGCGCGCCTTGAAGTCGCGGACCATGCGGTACACGCCCTGGGTCTTGGCGTCGTTCCAGTTCTCGATGTTGTAGTCGTTGTAGCAGAGCTTGGCCGACGGGTCGGCCGACCGCGCGGTGCGGAAGGCCTCCTCGATGAAGCCGGTGCCCAGCACGTCCCGGAAGACCGAGCTGCGCATCTGGCCACTACCGCCGTCGGCGAAGGCCTCGTTGACCACGTCCCAGGCGTAGATCTTGCCCCTGTAGTGGTTCATCACCTGGGTGATGTGGTTGTTCATCACGCTGCGCAGCGTGTTGGCGTCCCTGATGGAGCCGACCCAGCCGGGCAGCTGGGAGTGCCACACCAGGGTGTGGCCGCGCACGCGCTGACCGCGTGCCGTCGCCCGGTTGGCGATCTGATCACCGGGGCCGAAGTTGAACGAGCCGCGGGAGCGCTCGACGGTGTCCCATTTCATCTCGTTCTCGGGTGTGACCGCGTTGAACTCGCGGTCCAGGATTCCGGTGTACGTGCCGTCGCCGAGCCTTCCGGCGGCCACGGCGGTCCCGAAGTACCGTCCGGACTGGGCCGCTTGGGCGCCGAGAGTGGAGGCCCGGACGGCGTCGGGTGCGGCGGTCGCGGCGACGGGCGTCATCAGGGCGGCCAAGGCCACCAGGGATAACACCGAGGCTCGGCGACTACCGAGCCGCTTCAGTGGGTTCATGGTTCTCCTCGTACGGTTGGTGGGGGGTTGCGCTGTGCGATCGGTGGGATGGGATCAGGGCGTCGACAGCTCGAACCGCAGGACGCGGACCGTGCCACCGAGCGTCTGCGTGGCGTGGTTGAAGAGGGCGAATCGGTAGCCCATGAAGAAGCGCCAGTCGTTGCCCATGGAGAAGGCGGGCCCGAGGCGGGTGAAATGGGTGCCGTCAGTGCTGTAGGAGAAGGTTCCGGGGCGTGCCGCGCCGGGGCGGATGTCCGCGGCCGCGCGCAGCCAGATGCGGCCTCCCGGCAGGGGCGCGCTCGCGACTTCGGTGCCGGTGCCGGTGGTGTTCCAGTTGCTGTCCATGGTCAGCCCGTTGACCATGACCACCCGTGTCGCGCCGCCGTCGCGCTTGACACCGATCCACGCGGAGGAGTCACGCAGCAGCGCGAGTCCGGCCCGGTCGCCGTCCCGCATCGCCGAGTGGTCGATCTGGACCGTGGCGGTGGAGGTGGGACCCTGGATGCGGTGAGTGAGGGTGTTGCGGGCCCAGTACAGGTCGTTGGTGACGGTGGCGGTCCGCAGGGTCAGGCCGTTGTCGACGGACCACTTGGTGTTGTCCGGGTTGTGGTTCCACTCCCACCTCGGCTTGAGCGTCGTGCCGTCGAAGGTGTCCACGCCGGTCATGGGGGTGACCTGGCGCGGTGGAGTGGGCACGGCCGGGCTGGGATACGAGGCTCCCCAAGCGCCGTTGACCAGTTGTACGACGGGCCAGCCGTCCGAGGTCCAGGTGACCGGCGCGAGGACCGGTACCCGGCCACCGGGGTACGCGTCCACGAAGGCCAGGTAGTACCAGGCGCCGCCCTGCGTCTGCACCAGCCCGCCCTGGTGCGGGACGCCACCGCCGGGGATCGGCCCGCGCAGGTCGAGGAGGACCTGTCGCATCGTGTACGGACCGAAGGGGCCGTTCGACGACTTCAGGACGTACTGGCCGTTGGCCGGCCGGGTCAGGAAGATGTAGTACTGCCCGTTGATCCTGTAGAAGCGGGAGCCCTCGAGGGTGCCGACACTCGACGGTGTGCTGAACACCTGCTGCGTGCGGACCTGGTTGCGGCCGTCGGGCGAGAGCTGGGCCACGCTGATGGTGGTGTTCCCGTACGCCACGTACAGGGTGTCGTCGGTGTCGACGAGCAGCCCCGCGTCGTAGTACGGCGTGCTGATCGTCGTCAGCCTGCTCCACGGCCCCTCGACGGCGGTGGCGGTGTAGAGGTACGTCCTGGCGAAGTCGATCTGACCGAGCCAGTAGAACGTCCTGTTGCTCGGACGGTAGGCCAGTGACGACGCCCAGACGCCCCGGACGTAGCCACGGGCACCGTTCAGGTCGTACTTGGCGCCGAAGTCGAGGACGGGCACCGAGTGACCGGCGATCTCCCAGTTCACCAGGTCGTACGAGCGCAGGACGGGTGCGCCCGGCGAGTAGTGCATCGTCGAGGCGGAGGCGTAGTAGGTGGCGCCGACGCGGATGACGTCGACGTCCGCGAAGTCCTGCCAGATCACCGGGTTCGTGTACTCCGCGCCGGCCACGGCGGTCCCGGAGGTCAGCGGCAGGAAGGCGCCGGTGACCAGGCCGGTGGCGGCGGTCAGCGTCCGACGGCGGCTCCATGGTTGATCAGGGCATGACATATCCATGTGTCGTCCTCCCTGTGCGGCCCTGCGGAGGCACCCTGGAGGATGGGAGAGCTCCCGTCAATACGTATCGCATGATTCGTTGTTGGCGTCGAAAGATTTCGAGATCAACTGCGGCTTTGGATCAGTGGATTATGGGCCGGTCGCTCGCTGTCGGTCGTCATCGGCACCTCGGAAGAGAGCTGACCTGCCGGATGGTGTTGACACGCGCAGAGGTCTCTCTAGTATCCGTGGGGTCGACAATCGTAATTCTGACCGAAATTGCGATCGCTTCCTGCTGATGTCATGAGCATGTCGCACTGGCAGGATGCGGCTTTCATCCATTCTCTGGCGCCACCGTGTGGCAGCCCTCACCTCCACCTCTCCGTGCATGAGGCGTCGCACCAACCGAACAAGGAGGGTTGCACGATGACAATGGCCCGGTTCCAGCCGCGGTGGTGTGGAAGTTCTTCACACAGTTCCAGGCCTCCGACCCGTCGCCGGGGACGGCGGCCTGCCGGGTCACCGACACCGTCAGCGCCTGGAGCACCGGCCTGACCTCGAACATCACCCTCACCAACACCGGCACCACGACGATCGACGGCTGGTCGCTCGTCTTCACCCTGCCCGACGGCCAGACGGTCACCTCCGGCTGGAACGCGGACTACTCGCCCGCCTCCGGCAGGGTGACGGCCAGGAACATGTCCCACAACGCCACCGTCGCCCCAGGAGCGTCCGTCGGCATCGGCTTCCAGGCCGCCCACACCGGCGACACCGCCGCGCCCACTGCCTTCACCCTGAACGGCACCCCCTGCGCCGTGACCTGAGCGGGCAGGGGCGTCAGTGTGCTCGCAGCACATCAAGTGCCGTGAGAGCCGTGTGGAGTTCGGTGCGCTGTTCGCCCGATTCGAGGTCGCGGTCGAGGAGGCGCTCGATGGTGCGCAGGCGTTGGTACATGGTTTCGCGGGACAGGCCGCCCCGGCGTGCGGCGGTCGTCTTGTTGCCGGCCGCGTCGAGGTAGTGGCGCAGGGTCGTCAGCAGGTCGGTGCCGTGCTGGGTGTCGTGGTCGATGAGCCGCCCGAGCTGCCGTTCGGCGTACTCCTGGATCCGGGTGTCCTCGCGAAGTGCGTACAGCAGGCGCCGCAGGCCGATGTCGGACAGCTCGTGGAAGGACCGGCCCGGGGGAAGGGGCTGGCCGGGCGGGGTGGCCTCGGCGACGCGGGCCGCCTCGCGGAAGGAACGGGCGGTGTCGGAGAGCTCGGTGACCTCGCGGCCGACCGTCACGACTGTTTTCGCGGCCAGGGCCAGTGCGGTGCTGCACAGTCGTTCGACGACGGGGCGCCAGGGTTGGGAGGGACGCAGAGCCAGCAGGACGCCGAGGCGGTCGGGGGCCAGCTCGCCCACGAGGGCCGGGACGCCTGCCGTCCGCAGCTCCTGGAACAGGCGCGTCTCGGGCTCGGCTGCCCCGTGTTCTGCGCGGAGGATTACGAGGACCGCCACGAAGCGCTCTCGATCGACCGGCAGGCCCAGTGCGGCACAGCGCGCGCGGGCGTCCTCCGGAGAGCGGTGGCGCTGTTCGACCAGGTCGCGCAGGGCGTTTCGGTGTGCGACGCGTTCCCACGTGGTGGGGTGGATGAGGCGGGCGACGGTCAGGGCCATCGCGGTCCTCTCCAGCACGGTGATGTCCTCCGGCCCGAAGGCCGGCGGCGGCCCGTCGCCGGTGCGCCCGGGGAGCATGGCCACACGGCCCCAGCGTTCACCCTGGTACTCCACCGGTGCCGTGAGCCAGCGCTCCGGGCCGCAGACCGCCGTATGGTCGCCGGGCCCGGTGGCTCTGGAGCGCTGTTCCCAGTCGGTGAGCACCTCCTCCACCGCGCTTCCGGACGGCTCGCAGATCAGTGCCTGGTGCACCAGGTTCTCCAGCACGACGGTGCGGCCGCTCATCTCCGCCGCCGCGCGCACCACGTCCTCCGGCCCGGCTCCGCGCAGGGTGAGAGCGGTGAACGCCTCGTGGATGCGCTGGGTGCGGCGCATCGCCTCCGTCTGGTTGCCCAGCAGGAGCGCGTGCACGACCTGGGTGACCTCAAGGAAGTTGACGTCCTTGGCCAGGGTGACGAGGGGCAGGCCGCGCAGGCGGCAGGCGTCGACGAGCGCGTCCGGCGGGCGGTGATAGCGGCGTACGAGTTCGATGACCAGGGCCGCCGCGCCGACGTCGGCGAGTTCGTCGACGTACCGGCGCACGCCGGCCGCGTCCTGCGGCAGGGGCATTCCGGTCGTGAGGACGAGTTCGCCGCCCTTGAGGAAGGAGGCGGGGTCGGTCAGTTCGGTGATGTGGACCCACCTGACGGGTCGGTCGAGGTGCCGCGTCCCGGTGACGACCTGGGGCCGTCCGGCGGCCAGGACGGGAAGGGCCAGGACGTCGGCCACGGTGAGCGGACGGGTGGGCCCCTGGCCGGCCGGGTTGTTGTCGTTCACGGAGTCTCCATGGCGGTGGCCCTGCTCGGGGCCCCTCTCGAGCGGAGCCGACAGTGGGCACGGAGCCCAGAGCCCGGGGGAGTGCCCGGCAACTGTGACAAGCGGCGCTGACCTGCGCAAGAGCGGCCCGACGACCTGCGCTGGAGCGGCCCGGCGCGAAGCGGCACCCGGCACGCCCCGAGCCGGTTGACACAACGTCCGGATGGCGCCTCCCGGCCGGACAGATCGCGCGTTGGCGCGGCCCTGGTCCGCGGAGATGCTCGGAAGACCGCAGAAGACCGACGACCGAGGCCGGGAGACGATCATGACCGCACTGTCGCCGCACCTTCGCCAGGCCACGCCCGTGGTGGCGGTCCGGGGCGAGGGCGTCCACCTCTACGGCGAGGACGGCCGCCGCTACCTCGACTTCACCGCCGGCATCGGCGTCACCAGCACCGGACACTGCCATCCCAAGGTCGTGGCGGCGGCGCAGGAGCAGGTGGCCACGCTCGTGCACGGCCAGTACACGACCGTCATGCACCAGCCGCTGCGGCGGCTCGTCGACAAGCTCGGCGAGGTCCTGCCGGCCGGCCTGGACAGCCTGTTCTTCACCAACTCCGGCAGCGAGGCGGTGGAGGCCGCGCTGCGGCTGGCCCGCCAGGCCACCGGCCGGCCGAACATCGTCGTCTGCCACGGTGGCTTCCACGGCCGTACGGTGGCCGCCGCCTCCATGACGACCTCCGGCACCCGGTTCCGCTCCGGCTTCTCCCCGCTGATGAGCGGCGTGGTCGTCACCCCGTTCCCGTCGGCCTACCGCTACGGCTGGGACGAGGAGACCGCGACCCGCTTCGCGCTGCGGGAGTTGGACTACACCCTCCAGACGATCTCCTCGCCCGCCGACACGGCCGCGATCATCGTCGAGCCGGTCCTCGGAGAGGGCGGCTATGTCCCCGCGACCCGGGCGTTCCTCCAGGGCCTGCGGGAGCGCGCAGACCGCCATGGCTTCCTCCTGATCCTCGACGAGGTGCAGACCGGTGTCGGCCGCACCGGCCGCTTCTGGGGCCACGACCACTTCGGTGTCACGCCCGACATTCTCGTCACCGCCAAGGGCCTGGCCAGCGGTTTTCCGCTGTCCGGCATCGCGGCCTCCGAGGAGCTGATGACCAGGGCGTGGCCCGGCTCGCAGGGCGGTACGTACGGCGCCAACGCCGTCGCCTGCGCCGCGGCCTGCGCCACGCTCGACGTCGTACGCGACGAGAAGCTCGTCGAGAACGCCGAGGCGATGGGCGAGCGGCTGCGCCACGGCCTGGAGGCGGTGGCCGGCCGCACGCCCGCCATCGGGGACGTACGCGGACTCGGTCTGATGCTGGCCACCGAGTTCGTCACCGAGGACGGCGGTCCCGACCCCGAGACGGCGGCCCGCGTGCAGCGCGCCGCCGTCGACGAGGGCCTGCTCCTGCTGCTGTGCGGGGCCTGGAACCAGGTCGTACGCATGATCCCGGCGCTCGTCGTCGACGAGACGTCGGTGGACGAGGGCCTCCGGGCGTGGGCGACCGCGGTCGAGATCGGCACATCGGCAGCGGCACGGCCATGACGGACACCACCACGGCCCTGGACCGCCGACCGTGCGGCTCGCCGGGACCGCTCCCGGCCTGTGGGGTGCAGACCGGCTCGGGTTCCGAGGTGGCGGGAGCGGCGAGTCGTGTACGCGCCGACGCCGGCGTGCGGAAGGCCGACGGGGTCGAGGGCTGCCGCGGGCTCGCCGGCAAGCCGCGCCGCTCAGATCGACCGCCTCGCCGGTGACCGGGGCATCCGCGCCCTGTGCCTGACCGAACTGCTCGACCCGCCGCCGACCGATCAGGAGAGACCTCATGACCGACACACCCACGCAACTGTTCATCGGCGGCGCCTGGGTGGACGCCGCGGACGGCGCCACCATGCCGGTGGACGATCCCGCCAGCGGCGAGATCCTCTGCCATGTCGCCGACGCCGGTCCCAAGGACGCGAGGCTCGCCGAGGAAGCGGCCGTGCAGGCGCAGGAGGAGTGGGCCCGTACGGCACCCCGCGTGCGCAGCGAGATCCTGCGCCGCGCCTACGAGATCATCGTCGAGCGCACCGACGAGCTCGCCCACCTGATGACGTCCGAGATGGGCAAGCCGCTGGCGGAGGCCAGGGGAGAGGTGGCGTACGCGGCGGAGTTCCTCCGCTGGTTCTCCGAGGAGGCCGTCCGTATCGACGGCGGCTGCGGCGTCCTGCCGGACGGCCGCAACCGCATGCTGCTCTCCCGCCGCCCGGTCGGTCCCTGCCTGCTGATCACCCCGTGGAACTTCCCGCTGGCCATGGGCACCCGCAAGATCGGTCCGGCAGTCGCGGCCGGCTGCACCATGGTGCTCAAGCCGGCCCCGCAGACCCCTCTCTCCAGCCTGGCCCTCGCCGCCATCCTCAAGGAGGCCGGGCTGCCGGACGGCGTGCTGAACGTCGTCACGACCTCCCGTGCGGGGGAAGTGTGCGAACCGCTCCTGCGCGGCGGGCGGATCCGCAAGCTTTCCTTCACCGGCTCCACAGCCGTCGGGCAGCTGCTGCTCGCCCAGAGCGCGGACGCGGTCGTACGGACCTCGATGGAGCTGGGCGGCAACGCGCCGTTCATCGTCTTCGAGGACGCCGACCTGGACAAGGCCGTGGACGGCGCGATGGTCGCCAAGATGCGCAACATGGGCGAGGCGTGCACCGCCGCCAACCGCTTTTTCGTGCACCGTTCGGTGGCGGAGGAGTTCGGGCGGCGCCTGGCCGAGCGCATGGGCGCGCTGGTCGTGGGCCCCGGCACGCGGGACGGCGTCGATGTCGGACCGCTGATCGACAGGGCAGGGCGTGGCAAGGTGGAGGTGCTGGTCGCCGACGCGGTGGAGCGCGGTGCCCGAGTCCTCGTCGGTGGCCGTACGCCGGAGGGCCCGGGCTGCTTCTACCCGCCGACCGTGCTCACGGACGTGTCCCCCGAGAGCCGCCTCATGGACACGGAGATCTTCGGTCCCGTCGCCGCGATCCTCACCTTCGACGACGAGGACGAGGTGATCCGGCGAGCCAACGACACCCCTTGGGGCCTGGTCGGCTACGTCTTCACCGAGGGCCTGGACCGCGCCCTGCGCGTCAGCGAACGCCTGGAGGTCGGCATGGTCGGCCTCAACACCGGACTCGTCTCCAACCCGGCCGCGCCCTTCGGCGGCGTCAAGCAGTCCGGGCTGGGTCGTGAGGGTGGCCGGGTCGGGATCGACGAGTTCCTGGAATACCAGTACCTCGCGGTACCGGTGCGATGACGGCGGGGGTCCTGCGCTGACGCGTACGCCCCTCGCCCTGCGCCCGGCCGATGTGGTTGCGGGCTCAGCGCAGGTGGCGGGCGGTGATCTCCGCCGCGGTGTCGGTCACCAGCCGCCCCAGTTCGGGAAGTCGGCCGGGCTCGAAGCGGGAGTCGGGCAGGGAGACGGCGAGGGCGGCCAGGGGCACGCCGTCGGCGTCCAGGACCGGGGCCGCGATGGCGCAGACCCCCTGGAGGTACTGGTTGTGGTTGACGGCGTATCCGCGGTCCCGGACGCGCCGGAGTTCGGCGCGCAGTTCCGTGGGGTCGGTGATGGTCTCCTCGCCGTAGCCCTCGAGTGTGCCCGCCGTGAACTCGTCGATCTCGGACTTCGGCAGGTGGGCGAGGACGGCGTGGCCGGTGGCCGTGGCATGCAGGGGTGAGGTGTCGCCGATGGCGTGGAAGGTGCGGACGGCGTGGTCGCAGTCGACGCGGTCGACGACGACCATGCCTTGCAGGGCGTCGGGCACCGACAGGTGGATGGTCTCGTTCAGCGCGTCCCGCAGGCGGATCATGGGCTCGCGGGCGGCGGCGAAGAGGCTGGAGCCCTGGAGGGCGGCGGGCCGTACGGCCAGGACGCGGGCGCCGATCTCCCAGCGCGTGGTGTCCCTGCGGTTGGCCCGCAGCCAGCCCGCCTCGTTGAGCGTGACCAGGGTCCGCTGCACGGTGGACTTGGGCAGCCCGAACAGCTTCGTCAACTCGCCCACGGTCACGGGCTGATGCTGGGCGACCGCCTCCAGGATGCGCAGCGACCTGGTGACGCTCTTCATCTCCATCCGGTGTCCCTGCCAGTTCTGTGGTTTCGCCGTGCCTCCCTCTTGACTCCCTCCTGGAGCCGCGGGGCACGTCCGTGCCGAATTCTAGCACGGCGTTCCACAATATGGCATGACCGTTCGCGGCTCACGTCCCCAGCAGCCGCCCGGTGATCTCCGCCGTCACGTCGGAGACGAGGCGGCCCCACTCGGGCACCCGGTCCGCGTCGTACCTCGAATCCGGCATCGAGATGGCCACGGCCGCCAGCGGTGCTCCCGCCTCGTCCAGCACGGGCGCGGCGAGGGCGCAGACCCCCGGCCGGTACTGGTTCTGGTTGACCGCGTAGCCGTCGGCGCGGATCCGGTCCAGTTCGGCGCGTAGCTCCCCGGGGTCGGCGGGGGTGGTGTCGCTGAAGCGTTCCAGCCCCTGGGCGGCGAGTTCCTCGACGTCCCGCTTCGGGAGGTGGGCGAGAATGGCGCGCCCGGCGGCGGTGGCGTGCAGGGGTGAGGTGCCGCCGATCGTGTGGAACGTCCGTACGGCGTGGTCGCAGTCCACGCGGTCCACCACGACCATGCACTGCAGCGCGTCGGGCACCGACAGGTGGATGGTCTCGTTCACCGCGTCCCGCAGGCGGATCATGGGCTCGCGGGCGGCGGCGAAGAGGCTGGAGCCCTGGAGGGCGGCCGGCCGTACGGCGAGGACGCGGGCGCCGATCTCCCAGCGCGTGGTGTCCCTGCGGTTGGCCCGCAGCCAGCCCGCCTCCGCCAGCGTGACCAGGGTGCGCTGCACCGTGGACTTGGGCAGCCCGAACAGCTTCGTCAACTCTCCGACGGTGACCGGCTGATGCTGGGCGACCGCCTCCAGGATGCGCAGCGACCTGGTGACGCTCTTCATTTCCATCCGGTTTCCCCCTGTTAATCCTCGGATTTTCTGCTGGACACCCTCTTGACTCCCCTCCGGGCCACTGCCAAGCTCTGTGCCAGATTCTAGCACAGTGTTCCACAATGTGGCACGGCTCCGGGAGATCCCGCAGAAGCCGAAGCGCCGAGATGTGACGGGTGCGAGCTACGGGCCATTCGAAGGACCCGGCCCCCGTCCAAACCACCTCGAATCGAACAAGCCCCACGTCGCGGCCAGCATGCGCCCCGGCGGTACGAAAGGAAAGCCCTGTGTCAGCTGCCAGGAAGCGCGTCGCCGTCGTCGGCGTGGGAACGATGGGCAGCCAGGCCGCCTGGCGGCTGGCCGCCCGCGGCGCCGAGGTCGTCGGGTACGACCGTTTCGCCCCTGGCCACGACCGGAGCGCCGCCGGCGGCGAGACCCGGATCTTCCGCAGCGCACACTTCGAGGACTCCCGGTACGTGCCGCTGCTCCAGCACGCCGACGACCTGTGGGAGCGGCTCCAGCAGGAGACCGGCCGTGAAGTGCGCCGCCTGACGGGATGCCTGCTGATGGGGCCGACCGAGCACCAGCAGATGGCCACCGTCCTCCAGTCCATCGCGGAGCACGGCCTCGACCACGAGGTGCTCGACGCCGAGTCCCTCGCCAAGCGTTTCCCGCAGTACCGCATCGAGGACGGCGACGCGGCGGTGCTCGACCGCCGCGCCGGCTTCATCCGGCCGGAGCTGACCGTCCAGACCGCCGCCCGCCGCGCCGAGGAGCTGGGCGCGGTGATCCACCGCTACACCACGGTCCGCGAGATCGTGCCCGTCGCGAACGGCGTCGAGATCCGCACCGACGCCGGCAGTGAGCACTTCGACACGGCCGTCGTCACCCCCGGCCCCTGGGTCAACGACCTGCTCCCCGACCTGCCCTGGGAGGTGGACATCCGCCGTCTGATCAGCGCCTGGTACGTGCCCACCACCGACGCCTGGTTCGGTGAGGAGCGCCCGGCGTTCATCCGTACCGCGCCCACCCACTGCTACGGCCTGCCCTCCCCGGACGGCATCTCCGTCAAGCTCGGACTCTCCCGCGCCCTGCACCGCCCCGCCGGCGACCCCAACCAACTGGACCGGACCGTGCGGCCGGAGGAGCTGGAGATCTTCACCGACCTCATCGGCCGGTACATGCCGGACCTGCACCCCGACCCGGTTCGCCTCTCCGTCTACATGGAGGGCTACACCGAGAGCAGCCGCCCGCTGGTCGGACCGCTGCCCGGCGCCGAGAACGTCGTCCTGCTCGCCGGGTTCTCCGGCCACGGCTTCAAGCTCTCGCCCGCCTTCGGCGACATCGCCGCGGACCTCGCGCTGGACGGCACCTCGCCCCGGCCCATCGACTTCCTCTCCACCGTCGGCCGTACGGAGGCATGACCATGAACGACACCACCCTTTCCGTCGGCGCCCTGCACGCCCGGCCCGGCACCAAGGCCCGCGGCACCGTCCGCGCCGACGTGGGCACGCTCACCGCCGAAATCCCGCTGACGCTCGTCAACGGCACCCGCCCGGGCCCGCGGGTCGTCATCACCGCGGGTGTCCACGGAGGTGAGTTCACCCCCATCGACGCCGCCGCGCGCCTTGCGAACCTGCTGGAACCCGACGAGGTGCGCGGACAGGTCGTCATCTGCCCGGTCGCCAACCCGCCCGCCGTGTACCAGGGGCGGCTCAACGTCTCCCCGGTCGACGGCGTGAACATCAACCGCGTCTTCCCCGGCGACCCGGACGGCAGCCCCACCGAACGGCTGGCCGCCTGGCTCTTCGCCCACCTGGTCGACGGCGCCGACGTCTACATCGACCTGCACTGCGGCGGCATCGACCAGGTCCTGCGCGACTTCGTCGGCTACCGCCTCACCGGCGACCCCGACCTCGACAAGGCGACCGCCGAACTGGCCGGGTCCTTCGGCATCGAGGACGTCATCCTCGGGCTGAAGGCCGACGGCGGCAACAGCCACGCCGCAGCCGCCCGCCGGGGCATCTCCGCGGTCCTCGTCGAGGTGGGCGAACTCGGGCAGCGCGACGGGGCCACGGCCCGCCGCCGCGTCGACGGGCTGTACCGGGCACTGCGGCACCTGGGCGTGCTGGACCCGGACGACTCAGCCCCGGCACCGGTCCGCGAGTGGGTGTGGGCCGCCGGGGTCACGGCCGAGGCCCTCGGCCTGTGGTACCCCGAGTTCTCCGCCGGCGACGAGGTGGTGGAGGGCGCCGTCCTCGGCCGCATCGTCGACCCGGCCGACAGCCAGGAGCACCAGGTCCTCTCCCCGGCCGCCGGGCGGGTCTTCTACGGCATGCACGGCCTCACCGTCGCCCACGGCGACGAACTGGCCGCCATCGCCACCCCGTGGGACCCCGACCAGGACGTGGCGCCCGGCACCTTCCGCACCCCCGGCGTGGGCGTCGCACCCGACGAGACGGATCCCCGCCCCTAGGGCCTGTTGCGAGAGTGGCGCCTGCCGCGCGACGCCCGGCACGCACTCTCTAGATCCCCATCAGACCTCCCCCCAGCCGCCCCCTCACTCACGTCCCCCGGCCGCCCCTTCCCCCGGCCACCCCACCAGGAGGCACTCCATGACGAATCGATATGCGGCTCTGCCGCGTGGCGCCCGCATCGACCGCAGAATGTTCCTGCGCGGAATAGGAGGGGTCACGGCCGGTGTCGCCGCCGCGACCACCCTCAGCGCCTGCGGCACCGGCACGAGCCGCTCCGTCGCCGGCAGCGGTGGCAAGAGCTCCAAGACGCTGGTCGTCCGCGACAGCGGCGGCACCTACGGCGACGCCAACCAGAAGGCGATCTACGAGCCGTTCACCAAGGAGACCGGCATCCGGATCGAGGTGGTGAACATCCAGTACGCGCAGATGCTCGCCCAGATCCAGCAGGGCCGCCCGCAGTTCGACGTCATCGACGACTCGATGGCCGACTTCCTGCGCTTCAGCAAGGCGGGTGCGACGCAGGACCTGGACTACGACCGGCTGAAGAACTTCAAGAACGCCGGTATCGCCAAGGCCCTGGTCACCCCCAACGCCCTCGGCAAGAACTACTGGGCCAGCGTGATGGCCTACCGCACCGACGTCTGGGGCGGGAAGAAACCTTCCTCCTGGGCCGACTTCTGGGACACCAAGGCATTCCCCGGCGCGCGTGCCCTCCAGGGACTGGACGCCGACCTGCCCGAGCTGGAGTTCGCCCTCCTCGCCGACGGCGTGCCCCTGGACAAGCTCTACCCCCTCGACGTGGACCGCGCCTTCAAGTCCCTGGACCGCGTCAAGGGATCCATCAAGAAGTACTGGGACACCGGCGCCCTCCCCGGCGTCCTCATCGGCCGCAAGGAAGTCGTGGCCACCAGCGTCTGGCACGGCCGCCTCGACGCCCTGATCAAGCAGGGCGCACCGCTCGCCTACCAGTGGAACGGCGCCCGCCGTCAGAGCAACGCCTACGGCATCCCCAAGGGCGCCGCGAACCTCGACGCGGCCTACCGGCTCATCGACTTCGCGCTGCGGCCCGACGTACAGGCCGCCTACGCCGAGCTGTACCCGATGGCCCCCTCGGTGCCCGCCGCCTACAAGAAGCTCTCCCCGACGACCGCCGCCAACCTCGGCAGTTCCCCGGAGCACATCAAGAGCGGCTTCGATCTGGACGTCCAGTGGTGGCACGACAACCAGGACGCGGTGGCCAAGCGCTGGCAGGAGTGGACGCATGCCTGAGCTCGGAACGAAAGTGGAGGTCCCGGTGACCGCGCCGATGCCCGACACCGGTACCGGAAGGGCGGTGTCCGTCAGGGCGCTGCGCAAGACGTACGGCGGAGTGACGGCCGTCGACGAGGTCTCCATGGAGATCGCGGCGGGCGAGTTCGTCACCTTCCTCGGGTCCTCCGGCTCCGGCAAGACCACCACCCTGATGATGATCGCCGGGTTCTGCGAGCCGGACTCCGGCAGCGTCGTCGTCGGCGGCCGGGACGTCACCCACCTGGCCCCGCAGAAGCGCGGCCTGGGCTTCGTCTTCCAGCAGTACCTGCTCTTCCCGCACATGACGGTGTGGGAGAACGTCGCCTTCCCGCTGCAACTGCGCGGCGTGCCCAAGGCGGAGTTGCGCCGCCGGGTCGGCGAGACCCTGGAGATGGCCGGCCTCACGGCCACGGCCCGCCGCCGGCCGCGTGAGCTGTCCGGCGGCCAGCAGCAACGCGTCGCGCTGTGCCGGGCCCTGGTCTACCGGCCACCGGTGATCCTCATGGACGAGCCGCTCGGCGCCCTCGACAAGAAGCTGCGTGACCAGCTCCAGACCGAGATCAAGCGCATCCAGCAGGAACTCGGCCTCACCGTCGTCTACGTGACGCACGACCAGGAAGAGGCCCTCGTGCTCTCCGACCGCATCGCGGTCATGCGGGACGGGCGCATCGACCAGTTCGACACCCCGCAGGAGCTCTTCGAGCGCCCCCGCACCCCCTTCGTCGCCGACTTCCTCGGCGCGGCGAACTTCCTCCCCGGCCGCGTCGAGGAACAGACCACGGACCACTCGCTCGTACGGCTCGACACCGGTGGTCTGATCAAGGCCCGCCCGCAGGCCGCCCCACAGGGGGCACGGGTGCGCGCCGCGGTCCAGCCCGGCCGGCTCTTCCTGTGCCCCGCGGGCGACGGGTTCTGTACGGGGACCGTCGAAACGGTCACCTACGTCGGCACCCTGGTCCGGGTCACCGTCCGCCCCCTCGGCGGCACGGACACCGACCTCGTACGGCTCGAACTGCCCGCGGGCCGCGCCCCCGCCCTCGGCGAGCACGTCGACCTCGCCGCCGATCCCGCCAACGTCAGCGTCTTCGCCGACGCGGCGGACGGGGGGTGAGGAGGATGGCCGTACTCGCTCCGGCACCGGGCTCCGTGGCCCCCGTGCCCCGCAAGAAGCGTCTGGGCCGCGCGCTGTCCGACCGCCGCACACGCTTCGGACTGTTCAACGCCACACCCGTCGTGGTGTACCTGCTGGTCCTGTTCGTCTATCCGATCTTCAGCACCCTGATGCTGAGCCTCAAGGGCGAGAACGGAGGCTTCACCCTCCACTGGTACACCGACGCCTTCCGGGGCGCCAACCTGGAGATCCTCCTCACCACCCTGCGGATCTCCGCCGAGACCTCGCTGCTCAGCCTGGTCGTCGGATTCGTCCTGGCCGCCGCGGTGTCCCGGCTCAAGCCCCTGTGGGCGGGGCTGGTGATGGTGGTCGTGGTCGTCCCGCACTTCATCAGCGCGCTGGTGCGCACCTACGGCTGGATCATCCTGCTCGGTGAACACGGCGTCATCAACAACGCCCTGACGGCCGCTCACATCCCGGGCGCCCCCTTCCAGTTGCTCTACAACGAGCTGGGAGTCGTCATCGGCACCACCTCCGTGATGCTGCCGTACACCGTGCTGCTGCTGTACGCGGTCATGAAGGGCATCGACCGTCGGCTGATGGCCGCCGCGGCCAGCATGGGCGCCGGACGGATCACGATCTTCCGCCGTGTCTACCTCCCCCTGGTGGCTCCCGGAGTCGTCAACGCCGGCGTGCTGTGCTTCATCCTCTGCCTGGGCTACTACCTCACCCCCGCCCTCATGGGCGGCGAGAAACAGACCATGGTGGCCTCGCTCATCGACGAGCAGGTCATGAAGCAGGACCAGTGGAACGGCGCCTCGGCGCTCGGCATCATCCTGCTGCTGCTCACCTTCGCCGGACTGCTGCTGCTCAGACTGCTGAAATCGGCGGGCGAGGCGTACCGGAATCGAGGTACGGCGTCATGACAGAGCTCCGCTCCACCCTGGCCGGACGCATCACCCTGTTCGTCCTGTCCACCCTGATCCTGCTCTTCCTGGTGCTGCCGATCGTCGTCATCGTCGTCACCTCCTTCGGCAAGGACGCCTTCGGCTCCTTCCCGCCGTCCTCCTGGACGCTCGGCTGGTACAAGGTCCTGTTCGCCGACGGCAGCAAGTGGCCGGCCGCGCTCTCGCTCAGCGTCCTGGTCGCCTCGATGACCACCGTCTTCTCCCTCGTCCTGGGCATGACGGCGGCCACCGCCCTGGTCCGCAGCGACCTGCCCCTGCGCACGGCGGTCTACGGGCTGGTCCTGGCCCCGCTGGTGATCCCCCAGGTCGTCATCGCCCTCGGCCTGTTCCTGCTCTTCGAACCGGCCGCGATGCTCGGCAGCCCGATCGCCATCGCCCTCGGCCACACCGTCCTCGCCTCGCCCATCGCGGTCATGATCCTCATGGCCACCCTCCAGGGCATCGACGAACGGCTGGAGGACGCGGCCGCCAGCATGGGCGCGGGCCGCCTCACCGTCGCCCGGCGCGTCACCTTCCCGCTGGCCATGCCCGGACTGGTCGCCGCCGCGATCTTCTCCTTCATCACCAGCTTCGACGAGTTCTTCATCTCGCAGTTCCTGTCCTCCGTGGACACCGTGACCCTGCCGGTCCAGGTGTTCAACGTCCTCCAGTACGACGTCGACCCGTCGGTGACGGCCGTCAGCGCGATCCTCATCGCCGTCGCGGTCGTGGCCCTCGCCCTGGTCGCCGTGGCGCGCAAGCTCAGCGGCTCCGGAAAGCAGGACGGTTTCCTGCCGACCGAGCCCGGCGTGGGCCTTGCCGCCGGAAGTGAGACCGCGTCATGACGACCAGCACCCGCACCCCCGCCTCGGAGCTGTCCGCCACCGCGGCCAGGCACCTGCTCCTCAACATGACCCCCAACGGCTCCCTGGGCCCGGCCGGCGAGAACCTCTTCGTCGTCCGGCGCGGCGAGGGCCCGTACGTCGACGACGCCGGCGGCACGCGCTACATCGACGGCCTCTCCGGCCTGTACTGCTGCCAGCTCGGCTACTCCTACGCCCCCGAGTTCGCCGAGGCGGCGGACAAGCAACTGCGCGAGCTGTGCTTCAGCCCGCTGTGGTCCGCCTCCGCGCACCCGACGGCCATCGAACTCGCCGAACGGCTGTCTCGCATCGCCCCGGCCGACATCGAGCACACCTTCTTCTCGGGCGGCGGCGCCGAAGCCGTCGAGACCGCCTGGAAGATCGCCCGCCGCTACCACGCCCTGCGCGGCGAGCCGGGCCGCACCAAGGCGATCGCCCGGCGCGGCGCCTACCACGGCCTGACCATCGGCGCCCTCTCCCTCACCGACGACCCCGGGCTGCGGGAGCCGTACGGCCCCGGCGCCATCGACACGCGGTTCGTGTCCAACACCAACCGCTTCGGCCTCGAACCCGATTACGTCGACGACGAGACCTACACCTCCCGGCTCCTCGCCGAGCTGGAGGCCGCCGTCCTGGCCGAGAACCCGGAAACGGTCGCGATGCTCATCGCCGAGCCGGTGCAGAACCGCGGCGGGTGCATCACCCCGCCCGCCGGCTACTGGGAGGGGCTGCGGGCCCTGGCCGACCGGTACGGCTTCCTGCTCGTCGCCGACGAGGTGATCACCGCCTTCGGACGACTGGGGGAGTGGTTCGGCGGCGACCGCTACGGCGCCCGCCCCGACATCGTCACCGTCGCCAAGGGCATCACCGCCGGATACGCCCCCATGGGGGCGACGCTGGTCAGCAACCGCGTCGTCGATGTCATCAACCGGCCCGGCGCGGTCCTCAACCACGGCTACACCTTCGCCGGACACCCGCTCAGCGCGGCCATCGCCCTGCGCAGCCTGGACATCATGGAACGGGACCGGATCCTGGACAACGTCCGCGACCTCCAGGACCACTTGGCCCGCCGGATGGCGTCCCTCGCCGACCTGCCGATCGTCGGCGACGTCCGGGGCGCAGGCTTCTTCTACGCCTGCGAGCTCGTCGGCGACCTCGACGGCGGCGGCTTCAGCGACACCGCCCGCGCCGCCCTGATCACCGACCTCGTCCCGCGCCGACTGCGGGAGGCCGGTCTCCTCGCCCGGGTCTACAACCGGGCCGCGCCGCTGGTCCAGATCGCGCCCCCGCTGATCAGCGACCGCGCCCTCCTCGACCGTATCGCCGACATCCTCGCGCAGACCCTCGCGGAGGCGTCCGCCCGCCTGTGACACCCGCTCTCACACGTGCTTCTTCGAGCACGTGCTTCTTCAGGCAAGTGCTTCTGAAAGGAACGACATGTACTCGATCGGTCCGCTGACCGTCGCCCCCGGCGAGCGCGCCCAGGGCCTCATCCCCGTCGGCACCAGCAGCTACGGCGTGGAACTCGGCATCCCGCTGATCGTCGTCAACGGCGCGCAGGACGGCCCGGTGCTTTCCGTGGACGCGGGTGTGCACGGCGACGAGTACGACGGCCAGGAGGCCGTGCGCCGCGTCCTCGCGGAGATCGACCCGGCCACCCTGCGCGGCACCCTCGTCGCCATCCCCTGCATGAACACCCCGGCGTTCGAGGCGGCGGCCCGCACGAGCGGCCTGGACCACCTCAACCTCAACCGCATCTTCCCCGGTGACGCGGACGGTTCGTACTCGCTGCGGCTGGCCGCCACCTTCGTCGAGCAGGTCGTCCCCGCCATCGACGCCCTTGTCGACCTGCACACCGGCGGCACCTTCGGCGAGATCGCCCCGCTGGTGATCCTCCAGGGCGGCTACGAGGACCTGGCGACGGACCTCGCCCTGGCCGCCGGGCACGAGTTGGTCTGGAAGGGCGGCAAGTGGGGCGGCACGGTCCGCCACCCCACCCTCGCGGCGGGCAAGCCGGCCATCACCATCGAGGTCGGTGGCGGCACCTACCGCGAGGAGAACGTCGCCCTGCACATGCACTCGATCCGCAACATCCTGCGGCAGCTGAGGATGACCGACGGCGAGGCGGAGCTGCGGGACACCTACACGGCCGTCTCCGGCACCTTCGCCCGCTCCGACTCGGGCGGTTTCTTCGTCGGTCACGCCGAGCCGGGGGAGACGTGCAAGGAGGGCGACCTGATCGCCACCATCGTCGACCACTACGGCAACACGCTGGAGGAGGTCAGCGCCCCGCAGGACGGCATCGTGCTGTGGGTGCGCAGGATCCGCACGGTCCGCCCCGGGGACGAGGTCGTCATCTTCGGTGAGATCCAGGGAGAGATCCAGCCATGAGCAGCGACACCCAGTTGCTTCTCGTCGACGGCAAACAGGTCCCGGCCGCCGACGGACGCTCCTTCACCGTCCTCGACCCGTCCGACGGGACGGCTCTAGCCCAGGTGGCCCTGGCCGGAAAGGCGGACGTGGACCAGGCGGTGGCCGCCGCGCGAGCGGCGTTCACGGCACCCGGGTGGGCCCGGATGCGGGCCGCCGACCGGGGCAGGCTCCTGCACCGGATCGCCGAGGCCATCCGCTACCAGGGCGAACGACTGGCTCGCCTGGAGAGCCAGGACGTAGGCAAGCCGCTCAGCCAGGCCAGGGCCGACGTCGAGGCGGCCGCCCGCTACTTCGAGTTCTACGCGGGCGTCGCCGACAAGCTCGGCGGCACCACCGTCCCCCTCGGGCCCGGCCTGATCGACTACACCGTCCGCGAGCCGATCGGCGTCTCCGGGCAGATCATCCCGTTCAACTACCCACTGCAGAACACCGCCAGGGGCTCCGCCCCGGCCCTGGCCGCGGGCTGCACAGTGGTGCTCAAGCCGTCCCCGGAGGCGCCCCTCACCCCGTTGGAGATCGGCAGGATCGCCCTGGAGTGCGGTCTCCCGCCGGGCGTGCTCAACGTCCTCCCCGGCGACGGCGAGGCCGGCGCGGCCCTCGCCGGCCACCCGGACATCGACCAGGTCACCTTCACCGGCTCGGTGCCGACCGGCATCAAGGTCGCCCAGGCGGCCGCCGCCAACGTGGTGCCCTCCGTCACCGAGTTGGGTGGCAAGTCGCCGTTCGTAGTCTTCGCCGACGCCGACTTCGACCTGGCGCTGAAGGCGATCATGGGTGCCTCGTTCAGCAACGCCGGGCAGATGTGCTCGGCGGGAACACGGCTGCTGCTCCAGCGTGGCGCCGAGGAGTTCCTGGACCGGGTGGTCGAGAAGGTCGCCGCCCTGCGGGTCGGCCCCGGCCTGACGGATCCGGACATCGGCCCGCTGATCGCCGCCCGGCAGCGCGACCGGGTGCTGGGCTATCTGGAGCTGGCCCGGCAGGAAGGCGCTGTCGCCCGGGTCGGGGGAGGCGCACCGTCCGACCCGGCCCTGGCCGACGGCTACTACATCGAGCCGACCGTTCTCACGGGTCTGACCAACGACGCCCGGTGCGCCCGCGAGGAGATCTTCGGACCCGTCGTCACCGTCATCGACTTCGACGACGCGGACGAGGCCCTGGACATCGCCAACGACAGCCCGTACGGCCTGTCCTCCTACGTCTGGACCCGTGACATCGACCGGGCGATGCGCCTGGCCGAGGGCATCCGGGCCGGTCAGGTCTACGTCAACGCCACCGGTGTCGGCACCGGCGTCGAACTGCCCTTCGGCGGCTACAAGCACAGCGGCTGGGGCCGGGAGAAGGGCCTCGAAGCCCTGGCGAGCTACACACAGACCAAGAACGTCTGCATCGGCTTCGGGAGCCGGTCATGAGGTACCGCACCCTGGGCGAACGCGGGCCTGCGGTCTCCGTCGTCGGCGTCGGCGGCAACAACTTCGGCTCCCGCCTCGACGAGGAGGGCACCGAGGCGGTCGTCCACGCGGCCCTCGACGCCGGGATCACCCTGTTCGACACCGCCGACATGTACGGCGGGTTCGGCGACCCGGGCGGCTCGCGCGGCGACGGCGAACGGCTCCTGGGCGCCGCACTGAAGGGCCACCGGGACGATGTCGTCCTGGCCACCAAGTTCGGCATGGAGATGGGGCCCGAGGCGGACTCCTACGGCCGGCGGGGCGCCCGCCCCTACATCCGGTACGCGGTCGAGGCATCCCTGCGCCGTCTGGGCACCGACCGGATCGACCTGTACCAGTACCACGAGCCGGACGGCGTCACACCGCTCGACGAGACGGTCGCCGCCCTGCTGGAACTGGTCGACGAGGGCAAGATCGGCCACCTCGGCTGCTCCAACCTGCCGGCCGAGGAGCTCACCGGCGCCTTCGTGTCCGCCCAGGCCCGCTACCACCTGCTCGACCGCAGCGCCGAGAACGACCTGATCCCGGCCTGCCTGCGCCACGGCGTCGGCCTGCTGCCGTACTACCCGCTCGCCAACGGCCTGCTCAGCGGCAAGTACCGGCGCGGGGAGGCACCCCCGCCCGGCAGCCGCCTGACCTGGCGGCAGGGCTGGCTCACCGACGCGGCCCTCGACCGGGTCGAGGCGCTCACCGCGTACGGCGCCGAACGCGGCCTGACCCTCCTCCAGGTCGCGGTCGGCGCCCTGGCGGCCCTGCCCGCCGTCGGCTCCGTCATCTGCGGCGCCATGACCCCCGGGCAGGTCACCGCCAACGCGGCGGCGGCCGACTGGAGCCCCAGTCCGGCCGACCTGGCCGCACTGGACGCGATCGTCGCCCCCGGCGAACGCGTCGTCTGAAGCCCGCACTCACCCTGATCACCCCGAGAAACCCGCGAGACAGAGGCGAACACCATGCGAGAGATCGTCACCTTCGACGCCTATGCGACCCTGATCAACTTCGAGCTCGGCCCCACGACCCTGAAGGTTCTCGAGGACCGGCTGGACCTGGACAACCTGGATGTGGACGAGTTCCTCGACGACTTCCGCGTGATGCGTTTCCAGGCCGTCCTGGAGGCCTACCGCCCGTACCACGAGATCCTGCACTCCAGCCTGCGCAACGCCATGCGCCTGCACGGCCTGGAGTACCGCGAGTCCGACGGTGACGCCCTCGTCGAGGCCGTCCCCACCTTCGGCCCCTTCCCGGAGGTCCCGGACGCCCTGCGCGCGCTGAAGACCAAGTACGAGATCGCCATCATCTCCAACACCGACGACAACCTGATCGCGCGCAACGTCGAGAACATCGGCGTCGAGTTCGACCACGTCATCACCGCCCAGCAGGCCGGCGCCTACAAGCCGGACCGGCAGACCTTCGAGTACGCCTTCAAGACCATGGGCGTCGAGCCGTCTCAGGTCATCCACACCGCCCAGGGCTGGGAGTACGACCACATCCCGACCCGCGACCTCGGCCTGAAGCGCCGGGTGTGGATCAACCGCTACGGCCGCCCGGGCAGCGCCGACTACCAGCCGTACGACGAGCTGCCCGACCTGTCGGGCCTGCCGAAGCTCCTCGGCTGCTGACGCCACGGCGCACCGGCGAAACAGGACCGAGAGACACAGAGGACGCACGCCATGAAGCAGATCCCCTACTGGCTGGACACAGCTCCCGCCCTGCCCGACCGTTCCGGAAAGGACCTGCCCCACGAGGCGGACGTGGTGGTGATCGGCGGCGGCCTCACCGGCCTGTCCACCGCCTACCACACCGCCCGCAAGGGTGCCCGGACCGTCCTCGTCGAGAAGGACAAGGTCGGCTCGGGCGCCTCCGGACGCAACGGCAGCATGTGCACGCAGGGCATCACCATCAGCCCCGCCGAGGCGCGCAAGCGCTACGGCCAGGAGCGCGCACTGGAGCTGTACAACGCCTTCCGCGAGGCCGTCGACGTCGTCGAGGACCTCACGCGGAGGGAACAGATCGACTGCGACTTCCACCGCTCCGGGCGCCTCGGGCTGGTCTGCAAGCCCCAGCACTTCGAGGGCCTGCGCGCCAAGCAGCGCGACCTGGCCGAGAACTTCGGCCACGAGACGGTCGTCCTGAGCAGGAGCGAACTGCGGGCCGAGCTCGGCTCGGACCACTACCACGGCGCCCTGCTCGACCCGCTCAGCGCGGGCCTGCACGTGGGCAAGTTCGTCGGCGGCCTGGCAGACGCCGCCGAGCGTGCCGGCGCCGACATCCACGAGCGCAACGCCGCCACCGGCCTCACCCGCCTGGCCGGCGGCGGCTTCCTGGTGGAGACCCTGCACGGCACCATCCGTGCCAAGCAGGTCATGGCGGCGACGGACGCCTACACCGACAAGTCGATGCCGTGGTTCCGCAAGCGGCTGATCAACGTCGGCAGCTTCATCATCGTCACCGAGCCGCTGGGGGAGGCGCGCGCCAAGGAGCTCATCCCGAACGGCCGCCTGCTGGTCGCCCACAAGAACGTCGGCCACTACGTCCGCCTCACCCCGGACAACCGCCTCGCCTTCGGCGGCCGGGCCCGCTTCGCCCCCTCCAACCCGGCCTCCGACATCAAGAGCGGCGACATCCTCAAGCGGGAGATGACCGAGATCTTCCCGCAGCTCGCGGGGGTGCGCATCGACTACGTGTGGGGCGGCATGGTCGGCTTCTCCTGGGACCGCATCCCGCACGCGGGCGAGGTCAACGGCCTGTACTACTCCATGGGTTACTGCGGCCACGGCGTCCAGATGGCCACGTACATGGGCCGCGCGGTCGCCGAGATGATGGACGGCAACCCCGAGGCCAACCCGCTGCGCGGCTTCGGCTTCCCGAAGGTGCCCGTCCCCTTCTACAACGGCACCGCCTGGTTCCTGCCGTTCGGCGGCGCCTACTACAAGGCGAAGGACCGCCTGCTCTGAGCAGGCGCCGACATCGGTACCACGACGGGGGCCTTGTGCGCGGCGGCGCGGAAGGCCCCCGCCGCCGCGATCCTCGCCGCGTGCCGGGAGATCCGGTCCGGCCAGGCTGATGCGCCGTCACAGCACCGCGGCGCTCCGGGATGCCGGAACCCACCCGGCGGAGACGGCTGACCGGAATCACCAAGGTCAAGCCGGCCCCGCCGAGCGGGCCGCCACACCTGCCATCGTGGGCCGGTTTCCGTTCGGCCCCGCGTCGCGGTGGTGTCTCAGACGGTGAACAGGTAGACCGGAACGCTGCTGCCCGGGCCGTTGAAGTCGAAGTACCTGATGTGGCTCGGGTTGTCAGGGTCGGCCGGGCACGCCTTGGCGCTCCACTGCGTGCCGCTCGAGTACATGGCCTTCACCTGGGCGCACTTCCCGTCGGCCCTGGTGTCCTTCACCCAGCCGGCGACGCGGATATTGCCGCCGGAGCAACTGGTGGACCAGCTGGCCTGCCCCCCCGGACACACTCGCGTTGACCGTCTTGTCGCACGTGACAGCACTGGCGGGAGTGCCCAGGCCGACCGTGACCAAGCCGGCCGTGGCAACAGTGAGGGCGGCTCCGACGGCGATCTTCTTCTTTCCGTTCTTGAACATGTTCATGTGTGTGCTCTCCTTTGCTCCTGGAAGGCCCCGTTCTCATGTCGATGGTGGCGAGCCGACCTGGTGACGACCTTGTCGAAACCTTGTCCACCCCGCGCGCGCCTGCTGTGATGGATCCGCACCCGAGGTGATGGAGTGGACCGATCAGACGGGTTGGCATGACGGATTTTCGACTGCTGGGCCCGTTGGAGCTGCGGGTGGCCGGCCGAGCAGTGGAGCCCGGCCCGCCGCAGCGGCGGGCCGTACTCGCCTTCCTGCTGGCAGATGCCGGTCGGCCGGTCCCCGTCGACGCGCTGGTCGACCGGCTGTGGGGCGAGCATCCGCCCACCGAGGCCCGCGCCTCGCTCTACGCGCACATCGCCCGGATCCGTCGGCTCCTGGAGGTGAAGCCGGGCGCCACAACTCCTGAGCACGGCGGCCTCGCCGCGTCACCGCGTGTCCTGCGCCGCGCCGACGGATACCTGCTCGACGTGGCCCCGGACCAGGTGGACCTGCATCGGTTCCGGCAACTGGCCGAGCAGGCCCGCGGATTCGCCCGTACGGACGGGGAACGCGCGTTGGCACTGCGTCAGGCATGTGCGTTGTGGCGGGGAGAACCCATGGCCGGGCTGCCCGGGCCTTGGGTGGCCCGGGCCCGGGAGAGCTGGAAGCAGGAGTACATCGCCACGCTGGTCGCCTGGGCTCACTGCGAGCTGGAAGCGGGCAACCATGAGGCGGTGGTCGGCCGGCTGCCCGACCTGGTCGCCGAGCACCCGCTGGTTGAGCCGCTCGCCGCAGCGTTGATGAAGGCGCTGCACATCTGCGGACGCGGCCCGGAAGCCCTGGCCTGTTTCGCCGCCTTACGGGAGCGGCTGGCCGAGGAACTCGGCACTGAGCCGGGACCCGAGGTGCAGCGGCTGCATCAGGCGATCCTGCGCGGTGAGGGCACCGCCCCCGGCCGGGCCGACCGCGACGGGGTTTCGGGAGGCGCCCGCCCTCCCACAGTGCCCGCCCCCGTTGGGGCGCGCCCCGCGACACGCAGTCGGCTGGGCCGGCTGGTGGGACGTACCGAAGAGGTGGCGATGCTCGACCGCGCCCTCGACGACGTGACCACCGGTGAGAGCGGCGTCGAGGCACACGTGGTGGAGCTCGCCGGTGAACCGGGTATCGGCAAGACGCGCCTGCTCGCCGAGCTCGGCGAGAGGGCGACGCGGCGTGGGCTGCTGGTGCTGAGCGGGCGCAGCGGGCAGTTCGATCAAGCTCCGTACGGCGCCTTCGTGGACGCGCTGGACGACCATCTCGCTTCCGCGGGCCCGCGCGAGAACCCTGTAGACGCGTTGCCGAGGGCGGCAGTGCGTCAACTCGCCGCCGTTTTCCCCGCTTTGTGGGACGACCGCGTGGCGGCGGGGCAGGTGCGGGCCGAGCGGTACTGGCTCCACCGGGCCGTGCGGTCGTTGCTGGAAGCCATGGGCGGGGGTGGCCAGGGGTTCGTACTCAGCCTGGACGATCTGCACTGGGCGGACGACGCGACCGCCGAGTTGATCGACCACCTGATACGGCATCCGCCGAAAGCACGGGTGCTGCTCGCGCTGGCCCACCGTCCTCGGCAGATTCCACCTCGTCTGTCGGCAGCCCTGACTCGGGCTGCGGCGGACAGCCGGGTGTCCCGAGTGGAGCTGAGTCCCCTGTCGTCCACGGATGCGGCGCGACTGTTCGCAGCCGACATGGGCCCAGGGCGCTGGCGGCAGCTGTATGACGTCAGCGGCGGCAATCCGTTCTATCTGGAAGCGCTGACCCGGATGCCCTCCGAGCAGCTCGCGACGCCTGTCCCGTTGGACCCTGCAGCCTCCATGAGAGACGTGCCCCGACCCGTGCGGGACTCGCTCCTCGCCGAGTTACAGGGGCTGTCGGAGCCGGCGCAGCTCTCCGCGCGCGGGGCCGCGGTTCTCGGCGACTCCTTCTCGGCCACGATGGTCGCGGACGTCGCAGGGTCCGATCAGACCGTCACTCTGGCAGCCCTCGACGAACTCACCGCACATGACCTGGTGCGTCCCATGGGAGCCCCGGGCCAGTTCGGGTTCCGCCATCCGCTTGTGCGTGCCGCCGTCTACGAAGGAGCGGGCGCCGGCTGGCTGGTCAGCGCGCATGGCCGCGCCGCGCGATGCCTGGCGGCGCGCGGGGCCTCGCCGGCCGCCCAGGCCTCGCACGTCCGGCGATCGGCGCATCCGGGTGACGAGAAGGCCGCGGAGCTGCTGGCGGGGGCTGCCCGCGACGTGCTGACCATCGCTCCGGCCACCGCCGCGCAGTGGACTGAGGAAGCCCTCCGGCTGCTGGGTGACGAGGGCCGACTCAGGCCGGAACTGTGGTTCCAGAGGGCCAGCGCGCTCGGCGCGGTCGGACGGCTGCGAGAGAGTCGTGACCTGCTGCGTGCCACGGCCTCGCTGCTGCCTCCTCAGGCGGGGGACATGCGGGTCCGCGTCGCCGTCTCCCAAGCCACGATGGAGTGGATGCTCGGGGACTACCAGCAGGCGATGCGCTTGCTGCTCCGGGAGTTGGAGGACCGGGACGGCCGGTCGGACCATGACGTCGCGGAGCTGGAGACGGCGCTCGCGGCCATCGCACAGCGCACGGACGAGTTCCCCACCGCGGTCCGCTGGAGTGAACAGGCACTCGCCTCGGCGGAGAGAGCGGGAGACCCCCCGCAGGTCGCCGTGGCCCGAGGGCTGCTGGCGCTCGCGTACGCTTCGACTGGCGAACACGCCCGCTCCCTCGCCCACCTCACCCGACTGCTCGAGTCCCTCAGCGGAGCGCGGAGCGAGCAGCCGGAGTACATCGTGGCCCTTTCCGTGATCGGCTGGACGGAACTGCTGTACGCCCGCTACGACTCGGCCCTGCACCACCTCGACCAGGGACTCGAGCTGTCCCGCCGTACCGGCAACAGCCTGATGCTCAGCGACCTGTTCGCCGCCTCCGCACACGTCCACCTGCTCCTCGGACACCTGGACGAAGCGAGCAGATGCGCGGAGGAGGCGCTGGAGGCCGCGTCGATGGTCGGCAGCGAGGAGGCGTCCTCCTTCGCCGCCGGTGTGCTCGCCGCGACTCGCCTGTGGCGAGGGGACTACGCCGCGGACGATGCCCTCTTCGAGAAGCTGGTGACCTCGCTGCACACGGACGATGCCGCCGAGCCCGGGCGGGTCCGGTCGGTCGCGCTCGGGATTCTCGGCCAGGCCATGCTCTTCAACGGTGACCCGGACGGCTGCGTCCGCACGGTCACCCGCGCAGGCGGAGGACATGACCTGGCCAGGTTCGAAGCTCCGATGCGAGCTCTGTGGTTCGGGATGCTGACCAGCGCGGAGCTGGCCAGGGGCGACCTCGCCGCCGCAGGCTCCTGGACGGATCGGGCGGCCTCCGCGGCCGGTCCCGACGGACCACAGCACCAGCGGGCCTTCATCGCGCTCTCCCGCGCCGAGCTCCACCTCGCCCGGCAGGACACCGCGGTCGCGGCACGGTGGGCACAGGAGGCCGCCGAGGTGTTCCACACCTGCCGTATGCCGCTCTACGAAGCACTCGCGCGCATAAGGGCTGGCATCGCGCTGGGCGCCTCGTCCGAACGCGGGCTGGAGGCCCTGGCCCAGCTCGAACAGGCGCAATCCCTGTCCGGGACACGCGGTGCCCTCGGTCTCTCGGCATGGGCCGAGGCGGAGTACCGCCGCATCGGCTCTGTTCACGAGTCGTGAAGCCACGAGTACGAAGCCGGTGGCGTCGCGGCGATGAGTTGGCCGTCGCCCGCAGGTCTACCCCCTGACCGGGACGACCAACGCATCGGGAGTAACCATGGGCCTCATCCACATCGAGCTGTTCGCAACACTCGACCTCGTCGGGCAGGCGCCCGGCGGCCCCGACGAGGACCCGGTGGAGTTCCCGTTCGGCGGCTGGCAGGCCCCCTTGCTGGACGAGGCCACCGGGGCGCAGATCGGTGCCGCCTACGAGGGCACGGACGCCCTGCTGCTCGGCCGGCGGACGTATGACATCTTCGCCGCCTACTGGCCGCACCAGGAGGGCGGCCAGGACAACGAGATCGCCACGCTCTTCAACAGCGTCCCGAAGTACGTGGCCTCCCGCGGCAAGCCCGACCTCCCGTGGGCCGGGTCCACGCAGCTCGGCCCGGATCTGGCCGGCGCGGTGCGCGAGATCCGTGACCGGCACGAGCACGTGAAGGTCGTCGGGAGCCTGGACCTGGTGCAGACGCTCCTGCGCGAGAAGCTCTTCGACCGTCTCGACCTCTGGGTGCACCCCATCGTGCTCGGCGTCGGGAAGAAGGTGTTCGACGGTGGCGCGGTGCCCACGAACGTCACACTTCTCGAACCGCCGGCAGCCGGTGCGAAGGGTACCGTGTACCTGCGCTACGGGCTCGCCGACGGCACCCCCGGGACGGGGGACATGAGCGCACCCGGCCGCGGTGTCGGGCGTGACGACTGAGGCTTCCCGCGTCATGACTGCGCTCAGGGGAAAGGGGCCAGGCAACGATGCAGGCGTCAGCCGTCCCGCGCGCGGTGGCCGCGGCCATGTCGATCGCCTCGTCACTCGGCCTGGCAGCCGACGACGCGATCGTTCTTCATGATTCGAACAAGCTCACTCTGCGTCTTCTGCCTTGTGACGTCCTGGCCCGGGTGGCACCCGTAGCGCATCAGGTCGCACAATTCGAACTCGATCTCGCTCAGCGGCTCGTCGAATCCGGGTGTCCTGTGGCTGCTCTCGAGCCTCGAGTGGAGCCACGCGTCCATGAGCGCGACGGCTTCGTGGTCACGCTGTGGACCTTCTACGAACCCGTGACGTCTCGAGAGATCTCACCGGCCGACTACGCCGAGGCGCTCGAGCGGCTGCATGCCGGCATGCGCGGCCTCGATGTCCCGACGCAGCGGTTCACGGATCGAGTCGAGCAGGCGCAACGACTCGTGGCGAACCGCGACCGCACGCCGGCGCTCACCGACGCGGACCGGGAGCTGCTCGGCGACACGTTACGAAGCCTGAGAGGAGTGATCGGCGAGCGCGGCGGCGCCGAGCAACTGCTGCATGGCGAGCCGCATCCCGGCAATGTGCTCGCCACGAAGAACGGGCTGCTGTTCATCGACCTCGAGACGTGTTGCCGTGGGCCTGTCGAATTCGACCTCGCCCATGCGCCCGAAGAGGTCGGCGAGCACTATCCGGGTGTCGATCAAGACTTGCTGCGCGAGTGCCGGATCCTCGTGCTGGCGGTGATCACAACGTGGCGCTGGGATCGAGACGACCAACTCCCGAACGGGCGCCGTCTGGGTACAGAGTGGCTCGGCCGGATCCGAGCAGCACGCAAGCCCCGATACCCGTAGGAGTCACCGCTCCGCCGCCGACCGCGGCCGCAGCCGCGTACACCGCTGACCCGGGGTGCACTCCAGGCAGGCAGCTGTTGTCGGCGGGCACTGTCGGCGGCCGGCCCGGCTCAGGCGAGGCTTCGCGGAAGGCGCACGGTGAACGTCGTCGACCCCGGTTCGCCGTGCAGACTCACGCTCCCTCCGTGTGCCTGTGCCACCGCCGCGACGATGGACAGGCCGAGGCCCGCGCCGCCGCCGGCGTCCTTCGTACGGCGGTCGGCGCGCGCGAAGCGTTCGAAGACGCGCGGCTGGATGTCCTCGGGGACGCCGGGGCCGTCGTCATGGACCCTCAGGGCGACCGTCGTACTGTCCGCTTCTTCCAGGGTCACCGTCACCCTGGTGCCGACGGGTGTGTGCGAGCGGGCGTTGGCCAGCAGGTTGGCCACGACCTGTTGGAGACGGTGCTCGTCGCCGGTGACCGTCACGGGGTCCTCCGGGAGATCCAGCTCCCAGCGGTGGGCGGGGCCCGCGGCCCGCGCGTCCGTCACCGCGTCGAGGACCACCCGCGTGAGATCGACCGGCAGCGCCTCCAGCGGGCGGCCCGCGTCCAGGCGGGCGAGGAGCAGGAGGTCGTCGACCATCGCGCCCATCCGGGAGGACTCGGCGGCGATGCGCTCCAGGGCCCGGCTGACCTCCGGCGGCACCGGACCGGGGTGCAGCAGGGCGAGTTCGGCGTGACCACGCACGGAGGCGACCGGGGTCCGCAGTTCGTGGCTGGCGTCGGCGGCGAAGGTGCGCAGCCGCTCCTCGCCGGCGTGCCGTTTCACCAGGGCGTCCTCGACATGGCCGAGCATGCGGTTGAAGGCGCCGGCGACCCGCCCCACCTCGCTGCGGGGGTCGGACTCGGGCGCCCGCGCGGGCAGGGCGACCTCGCCGCTGGCCAGCGGGAGTTCGCTGACCCGGGTGGCGGTCGCGGCGACCCGGCTCAGCGGGCGCAGCGACCAGCGCACCCAGAGGGCGCCGGTGACACCGGTGACGGCGAGGGCCGCGCCGAAGACGATCCCGGCCACCACTTCCAGGCGGTGGACGGCGGCCTCGACCGGCTCCAGGGGCAGCCCCGTGACCAGTACGTCGCCGTCGACGCCCGCCCTCGCCATGACCCGGTAGTCGTCCAGGGAGGAGAGGTCGACGGTGTGGCCCCTGCCGTCGACCGGGACCGCGGCGAGCCGCTTCTCGTCGGTGGCGGTCAGCGCGACGTTCAGGGGGCCGGTGGAGCGTACGACCGCCGCCTGGGTGACCGTGCCGTCGAGCAGGCGGGCGCCGAAGGTGCCGGTGGCCTGACGGCGCGTGTCGCCGCCCTCGTCGCCGTCGTGGTCGTCGGGCAGGCGGCCGCCGTGCTCCAGGCTCGCCGGGAACCGGGGGCCGACCTCGGCGAGCTGTTCGTCGAGGCGGCTGGTGAGGAAGCCGCCCAGCTCGACCACGGCGGCCACGCCCACGGCCGCACAGCTGACGGCCAGCAGCACCACGAGCCCGAAGGTGAGCCGGGCGCGCAGAGTGCGGGGGAGTGGGCTTCTCATCGGGCGGCCGGCTTGAGCACGTACCCCGCTCCACGCACGGTGTGGATCATCGGCTCGCGGCCCGCGTCCACCTTCTTGCGCAGGTACGAGATGTACAGCTCGACCACGTGGGCGCGGCCCCCGAAGTCGTACGACCACACCCGGTCCAGGATCTGCGCCTTGCTGAGCACGCGCCGTGGATTGCGCATCAGGAAGCGGAGCAGCTCGAACTCGGTCGGGGACAGTTCGATCAGTTCGCCCGCCCGGGTCACCTCGTGGGCCTCCTCGTCCATGACCAGGTCACCCACGGTCAGCCGTGGGCCCTCCTCCAGCTGCCGTGCCATGCCCGCGCGGCGCAGCAGCCCACGCACCCGGGCGATGACCTCCTCCAGGCTGAAGGGCTTGGTGACGTAGTCGTCGCCGCCCGCGGTGATGCCCGCGATGCGGTCCTCCACCGCGTCCCGCGCGGTGAGGAACAGCACGCACACGTCCGACTTCACGGCGTGCAGGGCGCGCAGCACGGCGAAGCCGTCGGTGTCCGGGAGCATCACGTCCAGAACGACGGCGTCCGGCATCAGCTCCCGGGCCGCGGCGACTGCGGAGGCGCCGTCGCCGGCCGTACGGATCTGCCAGCCCTCGTAGCGCAGGGCCCCGGAGAGCACCTCTGCGAGGTCGGGGTCGTCGTCGACGACCAGGACGCGCAGCGGGGTGCCGTCCGGACGGGTGAGGGCGGGGCGGCCGGAGCGGGTGGTGTTCATGGCCTCTCCAGGATCACCCCTCGCGGAGGCCGCGGGCGCGCGGGGACCCTCTGAGTTTCCTCTGAGTGCGCTGGGAGGGGTGCCGGTTCAAAGCGTTCTGAGAGGTTCCGCCCGCACTGTTGCGCTCGGAACCGGCGAAAGGACGTACTCATGACCACCGTGCACCAGCAGCGGACGGCACCGCCCGTGCCGACGGCGGCACGGCGCTCCCCGGCGGGCCCGGTGCTCGTCCTGCTGTGGGCCGGGGCGGCGGCCGTGGTCGCGCTGTGGTGGCGGAACACCGGTTCCGTGGTGGGTACGGCGGGCTGGCTGACCGGAGCGGGGCGCATCGCCGGGCTGCTGTGCGGGTACGCCTGCGCGGTGCTGGTCGGGCTCATGGCCAGGGTCCCGCTCCTCGAACGGCGGATCGGCTCCGACCGGGTCGCGCGCTGGCACGCCATGGCCGGCCGTTACACGGTCTGCCTCCTGCTCGCGCACGTCGTGCTGATTCTCGCTGGGTACGCCGCCCAGGACCACGCCTCGTTCTGGCACGAGACGACCACCGTGCTCCTGGACTATCCGGAGATGCTGAAGGCCACCGCGGGAACGGTGGTCCTGCTCGCGGTCGGCATCACCTCGGCGCGCGCCGTGCGCCGGCGGACCAGCTATGAGTTCTGGTACTACGTCCACCTCCTCACCTACGCCGCCGTCTTCCTCGCCTTCGGCCACCAGCTGGCCCTCGGCGACGAGTTCACCGGCGACGCTGCGGCGACAGCCGCCTGGTACGCGCTGTACCTGGGCGTCGCGGCCCTGGTGGTGTGGTTCCGGATCGTCGGCCCCGTACGGCTCAATGTGCGCCACCGGCTGCGGGTGGAGTCCGTGCATCCGGAGGCGCGGGACGTGTACTCCGTGGTCGTGAGCGGGCACCGGCTGGACCAGCTGGGCGCGCAGGCGGGGCAGTTCTTCCGCTGGCGGTTCCTCGGGGCGGGGCTGGCCCGGACCTCGACGCCGTACTCGCTGTCGGCGCCGCCCCGGCCCGACCGGATGCGCATCACGGTCAAGGCGCTCGGCGACCACAGCGCGGCCGTCGCGCTGCTGCGGCCCGGGACGCGGGTGTGGGCGGAGGGACCGTACGGCTCGCTGACCGCGCAGCGGCGCTCGGCGCACAGGTCCTTGCTGATCGCAGGCGGGGTCGGGGTCACCCCGCTGCGGGCACTGTTCGAGACACTGCCGGGCGAGGTCACCCTGCTCTATCGGGCACGCACAGCCGAAGACCTGGCGCTCGGTGGTGAGTTGGAGGCGATCGCGCGGTGGCGCGGGGCGCGGGTGCTGTACGCGCTCAACGGGCCGGACGGGCGGCGCCCGAGCCTGACCGCCGCATCCCTGCGGGCGGCCGTCCCCGACCTGCCCGGGCACGACGTGTACCTCTGCGGTCCGCACGGCTTCGCCCGGGAGGCGTACGAGGCGCTGCGCGGCGCGGGTGTGCCGGACCGCCGTATCCACCATGAATCGTTCGAGCTGTGAGACCTGTGAGACCTGTGAGACCAGTGAGACCAGTGAGAGCCGCGAGAGTTGTGAGGCCGTCGACGTGCACGCGTTGAAGAAGAACCACCCGCTGCGCCGCATCGTGCTGGCGAGCGCTGCCACCGTCTCCGGGATGGTGCTGGTGCTGTCGCTGAAGCCGCACACGACGCCGCAAGCCGCCGTTGCGGTCCCCTCGACCGCCCCGTCCGGCGGCTCCAGCGCGGGTACGGGTACGGGCACGGGCACGGGCACGGGCACCAAGACGGTCACCGGTGACGCGATACAGACCCGCTGGGGCCCGGTCCAGGTCCGTATCACCCTGGAGAACGGCAAGATCACCGACGCGACCGCCGTCACCTACCCCACGGAGAACCCACGGGACCAGGAGATCAACAGCTATGCCATTCCCCGGCTGAGGGCCGAGGCCCTGCAAGCGCAGAGCGCCGACATCGACACGGTTTCGGGCGCCACGTACACGAGCGACGGCTACCGCCAGTCACTCCAGTCCGCCCTGGATTCGGCGGGCGAATGAAACGCCGGACGCCTCTGGCAGCCGCGCCGTCGCAGTACGGGCACCTGCGCGGACGCTACTGACGGCCGAGCCAGGTCCGGTACGCGGTCACGGCCGTCGGGAGGGTCGGGAAGATCCGGTCCGTGCCGACCGAGTCCGCGAGCCCGTACGCCTCCAGGTCGTCCAGCAGATCCTGCTTCACCCGGGCGAGGGCGAACACGACCCCGCGGTGGGTCAGGTCGCGGCGCAGTGCGTCGACCGCGTCGAGGGCGGTGATGTCCACCTCCACGTTGGCCTCGGTGTTGAGGACGAACCAGCGCACAGGGTCGGTCTGTTCGTCGACTGCGGCCAGGGCGCGGCGCCGGAAGTCCTCCGCGTTGGCGAAGAACAGCGGCGAGTCGTAGCGGTAGACCAGCAGACCCGGGATCGTTCGGGCCGTGGGGTAGTCGTCGATGTCGTGCATGCCGGCCAGGTCGGGAACCAGGCCCTCGACCGCGTCGTGCGGGCGGGCCACCCTGGTCAGCAGCTCGGCCACCGACAGGCCGACGGCCACGATCACCCCGTACAGGATGTCCAGGGCGAGCACCCCGGCGAGACAGCCGAGAGCCAGGAGCAGTTCCCGGCGGCGGAAGGACGCCAGCCGGCGGAAGCCCGCGAGGTCGATCATGCGCGCCGCGGCGTAGACGACGAGCGCCCCGAGCACGGCGGCGGGCGTGCGGGTCAGCAGCGGGCTGAGGAAGAGCAGTACGGCGAGCACCACCGCGCCCGCCACCAGGGAGTACGCCTGGCTGCGGGCGCCCGCCGAGGAGGCGAGCGCGGTGCGGCTGGCGCTGCTGCTCACCGGGAAGCCGTGCAGCGCCCCGGCGCCGAGGTTGGCCGCGCCCAGGGCGAGGAACTCCTGGTTGGCGTCGAGCCCCGGGCCTTCGTCGTCGCGGTCGGTGAAGGCCCGCGCGGTGAGGATGAAGTCGGTGTAGGCGACCAGCAGCACGCCGAGCGCGGGGAGGACGAGGCGCGGCACTTCGCCCAGGTCGGGGACGGCGAGGCCGGGCAGGCCGGACGGGACCTCGCCGATCACCTTCAGCCCGTACCGGCCGTCGAGGTCGAAGGCCACGACAGCGGTGGTGCCGAGGACGACGGCGACCAGCGGGCCGGGCACGGCGCGGGCGTAGCGGGCGGCGACGAAGAGGAAGACGAGGACGGCGGCGGAGAAGACGACCGTCGCCGGGTCCGCGTCGGGCAGGTGGACGAGGAAGGACCACAACTGGGGGAAGAACTTCGTGCCCGTGGTCTGCACCCCGGTGAGTTTGGGCAGCTGGTCCACCGTCATGATGCACGCCACGCCCGCGAGGTAGCCGATCAGGACGGGGCGGGACAACAGGTCCGCGAGGAACCCGAGCCGTACCGCCCGGGCGACCAGGCAGAGCAGTCCGACGGTGACCGCGAGGGCCGCCGCCAGGGACGCGTAGCGCCCGGTGTCTCCGGCGGCGAGCGGGGCTACCACGGTGGCCGTCATGAGGGCGGTGGTGGACTCGGGGCCGACCGACAGCAGGCGCGAGGAACCGAACAGGGCGTAGAGAGCGAGCGCCGGGAGGATCGCCCACAGGCCGGCGACCGGGGGGAGCCCGGCCACGCCCGCGTATGCCATGACCTGCGGGACGAGATAGGCGGCCACGGTCACGCCGGCCAGCAGGTCGCCCATGAGCCACGAGCGGCGGTACCCCAGGAGCGCCACGAGCCCGGGCGCCAGTCGGCGCCACCCCGAGGTGTGTCTGCCCGAAGCCTGGGACATCTGCCGCCTTCCGCCGTCTCACCTCATGATCCATCGGGGTGCGACGGGGCGCGAGACCCAGGGCGACGGTCCGCGAGTCCGCTGTGCTGTGCCGGGCCCAGGAGGGCCGTGCCGGGCAATGACCCGATCGCTCGGGCGGGCCGGCCCCGGCGGCCGGGGCCTCAGCCGGGTGGCTTCGGTGACGAGGACCGGTCGAGGCGTGAGCGGTGCCGTGTGTGCCCCGGGCGGCCCGCGGGGCGCTGGTCGCCCGTGGGCGGCAGATACGGTCCCGGCGCCGGGTCCGCACCGTGCAGCAGGGAGGGCCGGCCCGGTCGGCCGCGGTGCTCCGCGGCGTAGCAGCGGACGAGGGGGTGCACCGTGTACGCGTGCGGGCCGTCCTCCTCCAGCAGATGCTCCCGGACGAGTGCGCCCAGGATCCGTTCCGCCTCCGCCGGGGTGCACAGCGCGTGCGCGGCGAAGTCCTCCGCGCGGAACGCGTCGGAGGGGACCGAGCCCAGACAGGGGAAGAGGAGCTGCGCCGCGACGGGCAGGGACGCGAACGAGGTGTCCAGCAGGGCCCGGACGGAGATCGTGTCGGACGGGTCGGTACGCAGCACGTTCAGCGCCGAGCACGTGTCGAGTTGCCGGGCGGCCTCGGCCAGTCGGGCCTCGGGGCGCCGCTCCAGCCGGGCGGCGAGCACCTGGACGGCGTACGGCAGCCCCCCGCAGGCCTCCGTCAGCAGGGTGGCTGCCTCCGGTTCGGCCCGCGTCCGCGCCGGTCCGAGGAGCAGCGTGAGCAGTTCGGCGGCCTCGGGCGCGGGCAGGGCGGGCACGGTCAGCCGGTGCGCGTCGTGGCGGACCACCAGACCGTCGAGGCGTCTTCGGCTCGTGACCACGGTGGCGCAGCCGCGCCCGCCGGGCAGCAGCGGCTCGACCTGCTCCGCGCCGGCGGCGTCGTCGAGCAGCAGGAGGAGACGCCGCTGCGCGACGACGGACCGCCACAGCGCGGACAGTTCGTCCCCGTCGCCCTGGTCGGTCGAGACGGGGATGCCGAGCTGGCGCAGGCAGCGGGCGAGTGCGGTGGCCGGGGCGAGCGGGGCGCGCTCGGGATCACTGCCGTGCAGGTCGACGTACAACTCGCCGTCGGGAAACTCGCCGCGGGCCCGGTGCGCCCACTGCAGGGCGAGCGCGGTCTTGCCGACGCCGGCCAGACCCTCCAGAACGACCGTGCCGGGCGGGCCGAATCGTTGCGCCAGCATGCCGTCGAGCAGGTGCAGTTCACGGGTGCGGCCGGTGAACGTGCGGCTGACCGGGGGCAACTGTGCCGGATGGGCCGGCGCGGGGACGCCCGGGGCGGGCTCGGCCAACGCGGTCTGGCCCGCCGGGCCGGCGCCGGGCATGCCGGTCGCCCGGAGCAGCTCCTGGTACAGCTCCTGCGAGGCCGGGCTGGGATCGAGGCCGAGTTCGTCGGCGAGCAGCCGGCGGGTGCGGTTGTAGCGGGCGACGGCCTCGGCGCCTCGGCCACAGCGGTACAGGGCCGTCATCAGGTGCCGTAACGACACCTCGTCGAAGGGGCGTTCGTTGGCCACGGCCTCCAGCTCGGGCAGCAGGGTGACGTGGTGTCCGGCGCGCAGTTCGGCCGCGTGGCACTCCGCCAGCGCGGCGGACCGCTCGGCCGACAGGGCCTCCCGGACCGCTTCCACCCAGGGGCCGGTGAGACCGAGCAGGGGTTCGCCGTGCCACAGGCCCAGCGCGGCACGGTAGCGCTCGGCGGCGAGCAGGGGATCGGAGGTGGAGACGGCGCGGGCGGAGGCGACGAGACCGCGGAAGCGGTGCACGTCGACATGGGGCGGATACACGCGGGCCATGTAGCCGCCGGACGAACGGACGATGGCCGGTTCTTCGGCCTCGGCCGGGACCTTGGGCAGCAGTCGGCGGATCCGGGCGACATAGCTGTACAGCACCGCACGGCCGGTGGGCGGCAGGGCGTCGTGCCAGACGCGGTCGAGCAGCGCGTCCACGGGGATGACCCGGTTGGCGTCGATGAGGAGGGCCGCCAGCACGCACTGCTGTTTCGCGGGGCCCAGACTGATCTGCCGAGGTCCCTGACGTGCGGTCATGGCTCCGAGTAGGCGGAAGTCGAGGTCAGCGGACACAGCCGTCCTTCGTCGTGGGGGGTCTGACTGGTCGGGACCAGTCGACATCAGAACACGCGACCGAGCCGTCACGGTAGGTGGCATCAGCCCCAGCGCCGCACGGAGGGTATGTGATCGGCCATTGCAGATTTGTGCCAGGTTCGTTCAAGACCGGTCGGACAGGATGTGCCGACCTACCGGGCATGGTGCTGGGCTGACGCGGCCCGCTGCCCGAAGGGATGGGGGACACCTGTGGGTACCGATCAGAACGGAACCGGCGTGGAACTGCCCGGCCTCACCGCGGCCGAGCGCATCATCGTCGACGGAGTCGCCGAGTACTACTGGCAGAACGACGGCATGCCCCACGAACGCGGCCGGGTCATCGGCTGGCTCATCATCAGCGACCCGGTCGAGCAGACCACCGCCGAACTCATCGCCCGCCTCGGCACCACCCGTGAGGCCATCGACCGCGTCGCCGACCAGCTCGTCCCCGCCCACGTCATCTTCCGCAAGGACATTCCGGGCACCGACGAGTACGCCCTCTCCATGAACGACGAGTCCTGGCCCAACGCGGTCCTCGAAGTGTTCGCCAACATCCCGGAGTTCGACCGGATCCTGTGCGACGCCCAGGAGACGCTCAAGGACGAGGACCCCGAGCGCCGAGCCCGGCTCGACCGCACCCAGCACCTCTTCGGCTTCATCGCCCGGGAGATCCCCTCCGTGCTCACGACCTACGCCGAACGGGAACAGACCGCCGTCCAGGGCACGTGATCGCGGGCGGAGACATCCGGCCCCGGCCGGTCCGCCGGCAGCCCTCACCCGAACCCGACGTCGTCCTGCGCCTCGCCCGGCTCGCCCCGGGAGAGGGTGAGGGAGCCCGCCAGGACCGTGCCCGTGTCCTTTCCGCCCCGGAGCGGCAGCGTGCCGAGAGCTTCCTGCGTCCCGCCGACCGCGACGAGTACGTCCTCGCCCACTGGCTGGTGCGTCACACCCTGTCCGAGGGCACGTCCGTGCCGCCCGAGGACTGGGACTTCGCCCAGGGCCGGTACGGCAAACCCCGTATCGCCGAACGCTTCGGCGACGTCCGCGAGTTCAGCCTCTCCCACTCGGCGGGTGTCTGTCTCGTCGCCCTGTCCACGGGCCGTCCGGTCGGGGTGGACATCGAACGGCTCGCGGGTGGGACGGCCAACTCCCCTCCCCTGCTGCGCAGTTGCCTGTCGGGCGCCGAACTGGCGACACTGTCCGCCCTGCCGGACGAGGAACAGCACCCCGCCTTCATCCAACTGTGGGCGCTGAAGGAGGCCCTCGCCAAGGCCATGGGTCTCGGGCTGCGTCTGCCGTTCCGCGACGTCGACTTCACCTGGCGGGACGGGGAGCCCGTACTACGGCCGACCACCGCCGTACCCGAGCCCGAACGATGGACGTGCCACCACCTCGACGCCCCCGCGGGTCTGCGTGCCGCGCTCTGTGTGCGCGGGCCGCGCCCCGCAGCCGTACCTATCCGAGGAGTACGCGCGAGATGACCACCCTGGACGGGTTCGCACCCGCCGGTGTCCCGCACGCCGCCGCCGAGGCGCTCGGCAGCGCCGCGTTCCGCCGCCGCCACGGTGTACGCCTCGCCTATGTCAGCGGCTCGATGTACAAGGGCATCGCCTCCGCGGCCCTGGTGGCCGGCATGGGCCGGTCCGGACTGCTCGGCTACTTCGGCACCGGCGGCCTGCGCCCCGAACAGATCGACGAGGCGATCACCCACATCCAGACAGCCGTCGGACCCGACGGACCGTACGGGATGAACCTGCTGGCCAGCCCCGAGCAACCGCGCCGCGAGGAGCGCACCGTCGACCTCCTCCTCGCTCGTCGCGTACGGCGTGTGGAGGCCGCCGCCTTCCTGCAGCCCAGCGCGGCCCTCGTCCGCTACCGGCTCACCGGGGCGTACCGGCGTGACGACGGATCCGTGGCCGTACCGAACTGCGTGCTCGGCAAGGTCTCCCGGCCGGAGTCCGCCCGCGCCTTCCTCACACCGGCCCCGCCCCACCTCGTCTCGGCGCTTCTCGACGCCGGAGCCGTGCGCCCGGCGGAGGCGGCGCTGGCACCGCACGTGCCGATGGCGGACGACCTGTGCGTCGAGGCGGACTCCGGCGGCCACACCGACCAGCGGCAGCTGGTCACCCTGCTCCCGGAGATCGTCCGGCTGCGGAACACCACCCGCACCGGCCGGCACGTGTGCGTCGGAGCCGCGGGCGGCATCGGCACCCCGGAGGCGATCGCCGCGGCCTTCGTGCTGGGCGCCGACTTCGTGCTGACCGGCAGCATCAACCAGTGCACGGTGGAGGCCGGCACCGCCGACGACGTCAAGGACCTCCTCCAGGCGGCCGGCGTCCAGGACACCACGATGGTCCCGGCCGGCGACATGCTGGAGATCGGCGCCCGCGCCCAGGTGCTCGGCAAGGGCCTGTTCTTCCCGGCCCGCGCCAACAAGCTGTACGAGCTGTACCGGCGCCACGACTCCCTCGACGCCATCGACGCGCCCACCCGCCGTCAGCTGCAGGAGCGCTTCTTCCGGCGGAGTTTCGAGGAGATCTGGCAGGAGACCGCCGCCCACTACGCCACCCGGGACCCGGCCGAACTCGCCCGCGCGGAGGCCGACCCCAAGCACCGTATGGCGCTGGTCTTCAAGTGGTACTTCGTGCACTCCACCCGACTGGCCATGTCCGGCAGCAGTGACCGGCGGGTCGACTACCAGGTGGCCTGCGGGCCCGCCATGGGAGCACTCAACGGCTACCTCGCCGGCACCGAGCTGGAGAACTGGCGCGCCCGCCACCCCGACCGGCTCGCCGACCTGCTGATGACCGGGGCCGCCCGGCTGCTCCGGCGCCGGCTCACCGAACTGGTCGGTGACTGAACCGGTTCTCACCCCTGCCGCCCGGCCCCGCGCGCGGACGCGCGCCCACCTCTCCCACGGAGTGACCGTCATGACCCTTGTCCATCTCTTCCCCGGCCAGGGCGCCCACCGGCAGGGCATGGGACGCGAGCTCTTCCCCCGCTATCCCCACCTGGTCCGCCGCGCGGACACCCTGCTCGGCTACTCGATCGAGGAACTCTGCCTGAACGCCCCCGCGGACAAGCTGACCGACACCCGCTACACCCAGTGCTCGCTCTACGTCGTCGGAGCCCTCGGCTACCTGGACCTGGTCCGGGAGAGCGGCGAGGTGCCCGACTACGTCGCCGGGCACAGCCTCGGCGAGTTCGTCGCCCTGTTCGCCGCGGGCGCCTACGACTTCCTGACCGGACTGGAACTGGTCCGGCACCGCGCCGAGGCGATGGCCAAGGCCGGGCCCGGCGCGATGGCCGCCGTCATCGGACTGACCGAGGACGCGGTGCGCGACGTGCTCGCCGCCCATCCGGAGGTCGACATCGCCAACCACAACGCCCCCACCCAGATCGTCGTCTCGGGCTCCGAGGAGGCCGTGGGGGCCGCGCGCCACACCCTCGCCGCGCATGCCGAGGCCGTGATCCCACTCAAGGTCAGCGGGGCGTTCCACTCCCGCCACATGGCGGCCGCCGCCGAGGAGTTCGGCCGGGTTCTGCGCCGCCACCGGCTCGCCCCGCTGCGCATCCCGGTCGTCGCCAACACCACCGCCCGCCCGCACCTCGACGCGGCGCTGGCGCACGAACTCCAGCGGCAGCTCACCGCGCCGGTGCGCTGGACCGACACCGTGCGGTTCCTGCTCGACCTGCCGGAACCGGACCTGCGGGAGGTCGGCCCCGGCCAGGTGCTCACCACGCTGGTCGACAAGATCCGTGACGCGGCGCCGGTCGGCGCGGAGAGGTGACCGAGGTGGCCGCGACCGAGTTCCGCATCACCGAAGAGGCCATCCGGTGCTTCGCCACCGCGAGCGGCGACGCCAACCCCCTGCACGGCGACGCCGACTACGCCGCCAGAACCTCCTTCGGCCGCCCGATCGCGCACGGCGCGCTGGTCGTCCTGCACGCGCTCGGCACCCTGCCCGCCCGGCGCACACCCCGCCGGCTGACACGGATCACCGCCCGCTTCCACGCGCCCGCCTGCCCCGGCCAGCTCTACCGCCGCACCGCCGAGCGCACCGAGGACGGCTTCCACGTCCGGGTCACCGACGGCAGCCGCCTGCTGCTCGACCTGACGGTGACCGTCGCACCGGGCCGTACCGCCGCCGACGCCCCGCCGGACATCCCCGGGCCCCGGCGCACGACCGCCGCCGCCACGACCGTCGACCAGGCCGTTCCCGGACAGCGGCACCAGGCCGGCTGCCCGGCCGCCGCCGACGCGTGGCGCGAACTGCTCCGGACGAGCGGAGCCGAGGCCGCCGGAATCTCCGTCCGGCACGCCCTGCCGCTCGGCTGGGCCAGCTATCTGGCCGGCATGGAACTGCCTGGCCGGGACGCGCTGGTGTCCGGCCTGACCGTCCAGTACGACGACTCGGTCACCGGCGACTCCGGGGCATGGGAGGTGCGCGCCGCCGACCGGCGCTACGGCCTGATCGACCTGACCGGCGAGCTGCCCGGACACGGCCGCGTCGAGGTACGCGCCCTGGCCCGCCGCGCCGCCCCGCGGTCCGACGTGGCACGGCTGCGCGCACTGCTGCCGGCCGGTGAACCCGGGAGCGGCCGCACGGCCCTCGTGGTCGGCGGCAGCCGGGGCCTCGGCGCGAGCCTCACCCAGGCCCTGGCCCTGGCCGGCTACACCGTCTACCTCGGCCACCGCCGCAGCACCGCCGACGCCGACGCCGTCCGCACCGCCCTCGGCGCCCTGGCCGACCGCGTGCACCTGCTGCCCGGTGACGCCGCCGACCCGGCCTGGGCGCAGGCCGCCCGCGACCGCGTGATCGGCGAGCACGGCCGCCTGGACGTGCTGATCCTCAACGCCTTCCCGCCGGTCACCGCACTCACCCTGGAACCCGAGACCGACGAGCGTGCCGCCGGCTACCTGCACGACGCCCTGCGCCTCGCCCGTGTGCCGCTCGCCGCGCTGGTGCCCCCGCTCGCCGAGGCCGCCGGCCGGCTCGTCGCCGTTTCCACCGCCTGGGTGGACACCCCGCCGCCCGGCTGGTCGCACTACGTCACCGCCAAGCTGGCCCTGGAAGGCCTGGTCCGGGCCACCGCCGTGGACCACCCCCGGCTGGCCTGCACCGTCGTACGGCCCGGACGGATGCCCACCGCCTTCTCGGACTCCGTTCTGGACACCGAGCCGGTCCAGGCCACGGAAGAGGTCGCGGCGGCCGTCGTCGCCCACCTCGGTACCCCGGCCGAAGCCGGCCGGCTCACCCTCCTCGACCGCTTCGACGAACCGGCCGCCGGACAGCGCACCGAGGAGACCACCGGCAGCCTGGTCGTCGCCGCCACCTTCACCACCGACCCGCTGCACGACGACCTCCGCGCCTGGACGGCACGCCTGGACCTGGGCCTCACGCCTGTGTACGCCGACTACGGTCAGGTCTTCCAGCAACTCCTCGACCCCGCGAGCGAGATGGGCCGCAACCGGGCCGGCTGCAACCTCGTGCTGCTCCGCCCGCAGGACTGGCTCGGCGACGACGCCTCGCGCACCGCCGACGACTTCGCCCGTGCCGCCGCCGGACTGTGCGGACGGTCCGCGGTACCCCTCCTGGTCCTGCTGTGCCCCGACACACCGGACACCGACCCGACGGCGACGGCACCGCTGCGCGAGCGACTGACCGTGGCGCTGGCCCCGGTCGCGGGCGCGCACCTGCTCGACGCCGAGGAGTGGCGCGGCGGCGGACCAACCATCGCAGCCTGCCATGACGCCCGCCGCCTGCGCATGGCGCACATCCCCTACACCACCCCCGGATACGCCGCTCTCGCCACCGCGGCGGCCCGCGCCGCGCGCGCGGCCCTCGTGCCCGCCGCCAAGGTGCTCGTGCTGGACTGCGACAACACCCTGTGGGGCGGCGTCCTCGCCGAGGACGGCCCGCACGGCGTCACCGTCGAGCCCGGACACCGCCGACTGCAGGAGTGGGCGCTGGAGTTGCGCGCCCGCGGCGTCCTGCTCTGCCTCGCCAGCAAGAACGACCCGCGGGACGTGGCCGAGGTGTTGCGACTGCGCGAGGACATGCCGATGCGCGAGGAACACCTGACGGCGCGGCGCGTCAACTGGGAGCCGAAGCCCGCCAACCTCGCCGCTCTCGCCCGCGAACTCGACCTCGGACTCGACTCGTTCGTGATGATCGACGACAACCCGGTCGAGATCGCCGCCCTGCGCGCGGCCTGCCCGCGGCTGCTCGCGCTCACCTGCCCGGCCGACCCCGCCGACCTGCCCGGCTTCGTCGACCGAGTCTGGGCCTTCGACCGGCTCAAGGTCACCGACGAGGACCGCGCCCGCGCCTCCTTCTACGAGACCGCCGGACGGCGCCGGGAGCTGCGTGCGGCCTCGGCCACGCTGGCCGACTTCATCCGGGACCTGGACCTGCGCGTCGAGGTCCGCGAAGCGACGGGCGACGCACTCGCCCGCGTCGCCCAACTCACCCAGCGCACCAACCAGTTCAACGTCGCGCCGCTCAGGCGGCAGGAATCCGAGTTGCGCGCCCTGCTCGCGGACGACCCGTCCCTGCGCTGCCGCACCGTCCGGGTCGCCGACCGGTTCGGCGACTACGGCGTGGTCGGTGCCGCCCTGCTGCGCACCGCGGGCGAGACCGCCGAACTGGAGGCGTTCCTCATGAGCTGCCGGGTGCTCGGCAAGGGCGTCGAGCACGCCTTCCTGGCCCGGCTGGCCGAGGAGGTGCGCGACACCTGCGCGGTGCTGCGGACGACGTACCGCCCCACTGAACGCAACGTACCCGCACGGCGGTTCCTGGACTCCCTGGCGGGCGACCGGGCGAGGGAGCGGGACGACGGGTCCGTGGTGTACGAGATGCCGGTCGAGGCCGCCGCCGCGGTGACGTTCCGGCCGGAGACGATCGCCGAGGAACCGGCGGAGGCGGAGGAGCAGGCTCACCCGGTACGGCAGCCGTCCCTGCCCGGGCACGCCGCACTGGCCGCCATCGCGGAGGAGCCGCCGGCTTCCGTCCCGGGCGACCGGGATCCGTCCGGCATCGAGCGGCCCGCGGGCGGCCGTTCGACGGCGCTCGCGCGGATCGTCGAGGTGTTGTCCCGCACCCTGGGCGTACCCGCCGCCGCCCTCGGCGCCGACACCACCGTGGAGGAACTGCGGCCCTCCTCCCTGGCCGTCGTGGACGCGACGGTCGCCCTGGAACAGTGGTACGGCGAACTGCCGGCCACCCTGCTGTACGAGCACCGCACCCTCGGCACCCTGGCCGACGCGCTGGCACCCGAGGAGGGGCCCAGGGCCGTCCCCGCCGAAGCCGCCGAGGGCCGGCCCGCGCCCGTCACCGCCGGGGCGGCCCCTCAGGCCGCACCGGTCGCGGTGCCGACCGGACGGACGGGCGAGGACGCACACGACGTCGCCGTCGCCGTCATCGGTATGGCCGGACGGTATCCGGGCGCCCGCGACACGGACGAGCTGTGGCAGAACCTGCTCGCCGGCCGGGACTGCGTCGGGGACGTCCCGCGGGAACGCTGGGACCACGAGCTCCTGCACGACCCGGAGGGCGGGCCGGGACGCACCTACTCGCGCTGGGCGGCGCTCATCGACGGCGTGGACGAGTTCGACTCCCTCTTCTTCGGCATCTCGCCCGCCGAGGCCGAACTGATGGACCCCCGTCAGCGGCTCTTCCTGGAGACCGCCCACCAGGCACTCCAGGACGCCGGGTACACCCCGGCGGGCATCGGCCGCGCCACGGGCGTGTACGTGGGCGCGATGGCCAACGACTACGGCCTGTTCAGCGCCCAGGGCGCGCTGACGGGGGAGAGCCCCTACCCCTGGGCGGAGGGCTACCAGATCGCCAACCGGGTCAGCTACCTCTTCGACTTCACCGGGCCCAGCCTGACCGTGGACACCGCCTGCTCGGCCTCCGGCACCGCCCTGGAACTGGCCTGTGGCGCGGTACGGCTCGGCGAGGTCGACGCGGCCGTGGCCGGCGGGATCAACCTGGTGCTGCATCCCGCCAGGCACCTGCAGTACGCCCAGATGGGCATGCTCTCCCGCACCGGCCGCTGCCGTGCCTTCGGCGCCGGAGCGGACGGCTTCGTGCTCGGCGAGGGCGTCGGTGCCGTGGTGCTCAAGCGGCTCGACCGGGCGCTGGCCGACGGCGACCACGTGCACGGGGTGATCCGCGCGGCCGTCGCCGGCTCCGACGGACGGACCAACGGATTCACCGTGCCCAGCCCCACGGCCCAGGCCGAGCTGGTGCGCCGCGCCCACCGCGCCGCGGGCGTCGAGCCCGGTTCGATCGGATACGTGGAGGCCCACGGCTCGGGCACCGCGCTCGGCGACCCGATCGAAGTACGCGCCCTCACCGACGCGTTCGGTGGCCCGGCGGACCGCGAGGCCCGGTGCGGCATCGGCAGCGTCAAGAGCAACATCGGCCACCTCGAGTCGGCCGCCGCCGTCGCGGGTCTGACCAAGGTGCTGCTCCAGCTGCGCCACCGCACGCTGGCCCCGACCCTGCACGCGGATCCGGCCAGCCCGCACATCGACTTCGGCAGCACCCCGTTCCGTGTGCAGCGCACCGCCGAACCGTGGCAGGCCCGCGGCGGCCCGCTCCGGGCCGGCCTCAGCTCCTTCGGTGCCGGAGGCGTCAACGTCCACCTGGTGGTGGAGGAGGCGCCTGCCCCGCCCGCGCGTGCGGAGGACCACGAAAGCCCCTGCCTGATCGTCCTCTCCGGCCGGGACGAGGAGGACGTACGGGACTACGCGGGCCGGTTGCGCACCGCCCTCCTCGACGCCCCGGGCCACCGGATCGCCGACATCGCGTTCACCCTCCAGACCGGCCGACAGCCCCGGGACGAACGTCTGGCCTTCCCGGCCGCCGACCGCGCCGACCTGCTCACCGCACTTGAACGCATCGCCACGGGACGCGCCGCCGACGTGCCCGGACTGGTCCGCGGGCGGCTCGGCGCACACCCGGGCCTGGGTGACGTGTTCGGCTCCGGCCCCGAAGGCACCGCCTTTCTGCGGGAGCGGCTGCGCGCCGGGGACCCGGCCCCGGCCGCACGACTGTGGGTGCACGGCGCGGAACTGCCCTGGGCGGAGCTCGCCGGGCCCGGGTGCCGCCGGGTCCCGCTGCCACCGACCCGCTTCGCACCGGTACGGCACTGGCTGCCGTCCCGCCTCACGGCGTCCCTGCTGCCGGGCGGGAACGCGGGGGAGGTGGCGCCGGAGGGCGGGGCGGCACCCGACGGTGGGGCCCCGGACGACACGGTGCTCTACCGGTCCACCTGGGTGCCCGCTGCCGCCGCCGCACCGGCCACCGGTCCGGGTGCCGGGTTGCTCCTGGTGACCGTCGGCGGTCAGCCACGGGTCGCGCCCCACGGGCTGCCGACGGGCGTACGGGCCGTCCACGCCGCGGACGCGGACACGGTTCCGGAACTCCTCGATCCCGGCGCCGACCGGATCGTCGTCCTGGATCTGCGCCCGTACGGAGGGCAGTCGCCCTCGCTGGAGGCCGCCGCCACGCTGCCGCTGGCCCTGGCGCGCTGGTCGGCCGAGCACGAGCGTCCCGTCGGCTGCGCGGTCGTGTGCCGGCCCGGTGAGCCCGCCGTCGTGGCGCTGGACGCGCTGGGCCGCTCGCTGGCCCTGGAGGGCGTGCCGCTGCGGCTCGGTCGGATCGAGGTCGCCGACGACCAACTACCGGAACTGGACGCCCTGTTGGCCGAGGCGCTCGGTCCGGACCGCGAGGTGCGGCGGGACGGGGAGCGGCGCTGGACGCCGCGGCCGGCCCCGGCACGGCAGGCCCCTTCGGAACCGTGGCGCGGTGGTGGGGTGCTGATCACCGGCGGCGCCGGGGGAGTGGGGCGGCTCATCGCCACGCACCTGGCCGAGCGACACCGCGTGCCCGCCCTCGTCCTGCTCGGCCGCTCACCCTCCTCCCCGGCCACCGAGCGGCTGCTGGCCGAGCTGAGGGGGCACGGGAGCCGGGCCGACTACCTGCGGGCGGACGTCACCGACGAGGACGCGCTCGCCGCCGCCCTCGACCGTGCCCGCGAGCTGACCGGAGGCCTGCGCGGCATCGTCCACGCGGCGGGCGTACTGGAGGACGGGCCGCTGTCCGGCAAGACCCCTGCCTCCCTGCGCCGGGTCCTGGCGCCGAAGACCGACGGCACCCTGCTCCTGGACCGTCTGACCGGCACCGACGAACTGGACTTCCTGCTCCTCACCTCCTCCTTCGTCGGCTGGACGGGCAACGCCGGTCAGTGCGACTATGCGGCGGCCAACCGCTTCCTCGACGCCTTCGCCGAACGGCGCGAGCAGCTGCGCCTACGGGGGCTGCGGCACGGACGGACGGTCTCCGCCGCCTGGCCGTTGTGGCGGGACGGAGGCATGCGGATGCCCCGGGCGGTCATCGAACTCACCGCGACCACCACCGGGTTGCGGCCCATCGGCACCGCGCGGGCGTTGCGCGCGCTCGACGCGTTGCTGACCGCCGACTCCGGCGCCTACCTGGTCGGCCACGGCGATCAGCCCCGTATCGCCGCCGCTCTCGGCGGACGCGTGAGCACGGCCCCGGACGTGGCCGGGAAGGGGGAGCCGGAGCGGGTGCGGGAGCGGGTCGCCGCGGAGGTGCGCACCCTGCTGAAGCTGCCCGCCGGCCGGCTGGGCCCGGAGGACCGGTTCGGGGACGTCGGCATGGACTCCGTCCAGACCGTCCGCCTGGTCAACCGCCTCAACGAGGTCTACGGACTCGCCCTGACGCCGGTGGCGGTCTACGAACACCCCACGGTGGGAGCACTGAGCCGGTACCTGACGGCCCACGAGGGAGTGGTCGAACCGGCGCCCCCGGCCGGTGCACCGGACCTGCCGACGCCTTCCCCCGCCCCGAGCGGCGAGCCCCGGCGCCCGGTGCCCACCGGCGCCGAGCCCATCGCCGTCATCGGCATGGCCGGACGCTTCCCCGGTGCGGGAGACATCGACGAGTTCTGGGCCAACCTCGTGGCCGGACGGGACTGCGTCGGCTCCGCCGCCGGGGACACGCACGGCGAGCGGGTCGGGGGCCCGGTGCGGTCCTGGGCGGACGGGGCCGGGCCGCGGGGCGGTTTCCTCGCCGACGTGGACGCCTTCGACGCGGAGTTCTTCGGCGTCTCCCCGCGCGAGGCCGCCCTCATGGACCCCCAGCAGCGGCTGTTCCTCCAGGCGAGCTGGCACGCCATCGAGGACGCCGCGCTCGACCCGCGCTCCCTCGCCGGGACCCGCACGGGCGTGTACGTCGGCGCCACCCTCAGCGACTACACCGAGCTGCTCAGCCGCAGCGGCGACACCGGGCACCCGCATCTCGCCACCGGAAACGTGCACAGCGTCATCGCCAACCGGGTCTCGCACCAGCTCGACCTGCGCGGCCCGAGCGAGGCCGTCGACACCGCATGCTCCAGCTCCCTGGTGGCACTGCACCACGCGGTCACGGCGCTCCGCTCCGGCGACTGCGACATGGCCCTGGCCGGAGGCGTCAACGTGCTCCTGACGCCCACCTACTTCGCGTCGCTGACCGGCGCGGGAATGCTCTCCGCGACCGGCCGCTGCCACACCTTCGACAAGGCGGCCGACGGCTACGTCCGCGGGGAGGGCGTCGGCGCGGTGCTCCTCAAGCCGCTCGCCCGGGCCCTCGCCGACGGCGACCCCGTGCACGCCGTGCTGCGCGGCATCGCCGTGGGCCACGGCGGCCGGGCGCACTCCCTCACCGCGCCCCGGCCGTCCGCCCAGGCCGAGGTGGTGACCGCGGCGCTCCGGGACGCCGGGGTGCCGGGCCACTCGCTGGCGTACGTCGAGACGCACGGTACCGGCACCGCCCTGGGCGACCCGATCGAGATCGAGGGACTGCGCACGGCTCTCGGCGGCGCCGGAGAACGGCGGGGCGGGTGTGTCCTGGGCGCGGTCAAGGCGTCCGTCGGCCACCTGGAGTCGGCCTCCGGGCTGGCCGGGCTGATCGCCGTCGTGCAGGCGATGCGCCACCGTACGCTGCCGGGCACCCCTCACCTGACGGAGGTCAACCCGCACATCGACCTGTCCGACGGCCCGCTGCGGCTCGCCACCCGACCGGAACCCTGGGAGCGACGCGACCCGCAGGAGCCCCGGCGGGCCGGCGTCAGCTCCTTCGGCTTCGGCGGCACCAACGCCCACGCCGTACTGGAGGAAGCACCGCAGGTCCCGGCCGAGCCGGTCACCGAACCCGGGCCACAGGTCGTCACCCTCTCGGCCGTCGACGACGAGCGGTTGCGCGTCTACGCGGAGCGCCTGCACCGCTTCCTCGCGGACACCGACACCCCGCTGGCCGACCTCGCCCACACCTCCCGCACCGGGCGCACCCCGCAGCCCCGACGGCTGGCGCTGATCTGCCGGGACACGGCCGAACTGCGCGCGAGGCTCGCCGACTTCCTCGCCGGGCGCGAGCCGGACGCGCCGACGTCGAGCCCGGCCCCGGCCGCCCTGGCGGACGCCGTGCGCACGTGGACGGCCGGCGGCACGGTGGACTGGTCGGCGCTGTTCCCGCAGGGCGGACGGCGGGTGCGGTTCCCGGTGTACCCGTTCGACACCAGCAGGCGGTACGGCCCGCCCGGCGCGGCGAGCGGTACCGCTGGGGAAGCGATCGAGCACCTTCACGACACCGCCGGCCGGCCCGGCCCCGCTCCCGCCACGGGTGCGCAGGCGGTCCCCCAGGAGGCGCCCGACATCCCTCGCCCTCAGGTTCCTGTCGGTACCGAAGCCCACCGGACGGACGTGGCCCGGCCGCGGAGCGTGGGCAGCGAGGTCCGGTACGAGCCCGCGCTGCTGGTCCGCTCGTGGGAGACCGTGCCGGCGACGCCCGCCGTGCCGGACGGGCATCGGCCGGTGTGCGTGCTGCTGCTCGGCCGCGACACCACGCTGCCGGTGACCGCCGCGCTGCCCGGCGCCGACGCGGCCGAGTGGATCGTCGTACGGGAACGGTCGGCGCTGCCGCGGCTCGGCCCCGACGAGTACGAGCTCGACCCGGACGACGGCGCGTCGGGACGTGCGCTGGGCGAGCGGCTGCGCGCGGCACACCTCCGGCTGGACGCGGTGGCGGACCTGACGGACCTGGCCGGGGCGCAGTGGCTGACCGGCCAGCTGGGCCGCGTGGGCCTGCTGCAGTCCCTGGTGTCCGCCGCCGACGGCCGGCCCTTGCGGCTGCTGCACCTCACCTCCGGCGCGGCCGACTCACCCTGGCCCGCCGCCGCCCGGATGGCGTGCCTCGTCCGCTCGCTCGGCGCCGAGTACTCCCACGTGTCCGCCACCACGGTCACCTGCGACACCCCCGCCGGCGACGGCGAGGCGCTGCTGCGCCTGGTCGAGAGCGAACTGGCTCTCGAAGCGGGCGAAGCGGAGGTGCGGCTGGACGACGGCCGGCGGCTCGCCGCCCGGCTCGTCCGGCTGCCGCACACGGAGCGGACGCGGATGAGCGTCGATCCGTCCCGCACGTACCTGATCACCGGAGGCACCGGTGGGCTGGGTCTCGCGGCAGCCCGGCGACTGGCCGAACGCGGCGCCCGGCGGCTCGCGTTGCTCGGCCTGCGTCCACTGCCGCCGCGCGCCACGTGGGACACCGGCACCTCCGACGAGCGCTTGGCCGGACTCCTGGAGCTGGAACGAAGGGGTGTGCAACTTGCGGTGCACACAGGTGAGTTGACCGACCTGAGTGCGTTCCTCGGCCGGGTGCGGAGTGAACTCGGGCCCATCGGCGGTGTGCTGCACTGCGCGGGATCCGTCGACCGCCGCACCCCCGCACTCGTCCACAAGGACCCGGCCGCCGTCCGGGACACCTGGCAGCCCAAGGGGGAGGGGCTGCTGGCGCTGCTGGACGAGCTGCGCGAGGACGCCCCGGAGTGGATCGTCCTGTACTCGTCGCTGTCGGCCACGGTGCCGGAGCTGGCCGTGGGGATCGCCGACTACGCCGCCGGCAACGCCGTACTGGACGCCGTGGCCGAGCGGAGCGCCGGGCCCACCCGGATCCTCTCCGTCGGCTGGGGCAGCTGGTCCGGAGCCGGCATGGGCGAGGTACGCAGCCCGCGTTACACGGCGCACGGCTTCGCCCCGCACACCGTCGACCAGGGCCTGGACCTCCTGGAAACCGCACTGGCGACCGGCCGCTCCCACTGCGTGGCGGCCGCGGTCGACCCCACCGTGTGGCCCGCGCCGGCCACCCCGCCCGCAGCCGAGGAGAGGCCCGTGACCGACCAGGACACCGGTGACGTGACCCAGGCGGGTGTCGCCGCGGCCGTCGCCCGACTGCTGGCCCGCGCGCTGCTGATGCCGGTCGAGCGGATCGGCCCGGACACGCACTTCACCCAACTCGGTGTCGACTCCATCCTGGTGGCCGGCATCGTGGCCCGACTCGAGGACCTCGTGGGGGAGCCGCTGTCGCCCTCACTGGTGCTGGAGTATCCGACGGCCGCCCGGCTGGCCGCCCACCTCCTCGAACACCACGCGACGGGCGCCGCCCGGTGGATCCGGGGCGAGAGCGGACCCGAGCCCGCCCCGGCCGACGATCCGGTCCCGGCCACCGGCCGACCAGGCACGGCCACCGTTCCCACGGCATCGGGTACGTCGAAGACCGGCGACCACCTCGTCGCCGTGATCGGTGCCGCCGGTCGCTATCCGGGCGCGCCCGACCTGGAGCGGTTCTGGCAGTTGCTGCGGGACGGCCGGAGCGGCATCGCCGAGGTACCCGCCTCCCGCTGGGACCACCGCCTGCTGTGGTCGCCCGAGCGCGCGCCGGGCCGCAGTGTCAGCAAGTGGGGCGGATTCCTCGACGGCATCGAGGAGTTCGACCCGGAGTTCTTCGGCATCGACCCGGCCGACGCGAGCCACGTCGACCCGCTCGTACGGCTGTCACTGGAGACGGTGGAGGAGACCCTGCGTGACGCCGGCTACTCCCGGGAGGACCTGGCCGGACGGCGGATCGCGTTCTTCATGGGATCCGGCACCAGCACCTATGGCAGCCGGGTGGCCGTCCCGCACCGCAACACGGTGACCGGACTCAACCAGAACTTCATCGCCGCCCACGCCGCCCACGTCTACGACCTGCGCGGACCCCACGTGACCGTGGACAGCGCCTGCTCCTCCTCGCTCACCGCGCTCCAACTGGCCCTGCGCGCCCTGGCCGCCGGGGACTGTGAGGCCGCGCTGGTCGGCGGCGGCGACCTGCTGCTGGACGAGACGCCCTTCCTGAAGCTCAGCGCCTCCGGGGCACTCTCACCCGACGGTGCCTGCCATGTCTTCGACGCCGACGCCAACGGCATCGTGCTCGGCGAGGGCGCCGGGGCGGTGCTGCTGAAACCCCTCGCGCGGGCCCTCGCCGACGGCGACCGGATCCACGCCGTGATCGAGGCCTGCCTGCTCAACAACGACGGCCGCACGATGGGCCTGACCACCCCCAACCCGCAGGCCCAGGAGGAGCTGGTCGCCGACACGCTGGCCGCCGCCGGGGTCACCGCGGACACGGTGACGTACGTCGAGGCGCACGGCACCGGCACCATGATCGGCGACCCGATGGAGCTGCAGGCGCTGACCCGCGCCTTCCGCCGCACCACGGACGCGGTGGGGCACTGCGCGGTGGGCAGCGTGAAGTCCAACGTCGGCCACCTGCTGATGGCCGCCGGCATGGCCGGCCTGCACAAGGTGATCCTGTCGCTCGTCCACCGGACCATCCCGCCCACCCTGCACTGCGAGCGGCCCAACCCGCGCTTCGCCTTCGACGCCTCGCCGTTCCGGCCGGCGCTCACCGCCCGGCCCTGGAGCCCGGCGGGCGGCGCGGTGCGGCGGGCCGGGTTGAGCGCCTTCGGCTTCGGCGGCACCAACGCCCATGTGCTGCTGCGCGAACTGCTCCCCGAGGAACGGCTCGCGTACCGGCCCCGCCGTGACCCGCTGCCGCCCGCCGAATACCGCCGCGCCCGGCACTGGCTCGACCGCCCGGGGGCAGCACCGGAGCAGCCGCGCCCGGCACCCCGGCCACTGCTGGCACTCGAACCCGAACCGAGCCCGCCCATGGCGACCGCCTCGCCGCAGCCGGGCCCGAGCGTGCCCGCGGCGCCGCCGTACCGAGAACCGTCCGCGGCCGCCGTACGGCCGTACCCGGAGTCGGCCGCCGTCCCGCCCTACCCGGAGTCGGCCACCGTACCTCCGCACGGGCCCTCCGGCCCTTCCGTCCCCGAACCCCGTCACCGGCCCGCCGACGTGGTCCGCAGGCCCATGCTGGAACTCCACGAGGAGCTGACCTGATCCATGTCGACCATGGTCGATCCCCGCTTCGAGGCCGATCAGCACCGCCTGGCCGGCCGTCACCTGGTCACCAGCGTCACCGCCCAGGACGAGATCGTGCGCGGCCACCTCGTGCACGGCACCCCCGTCCTGCCGGGCGTCTTCTTCCTTGACCTGGTCCTTCGGCTGCTGCGTCACGCCGGGGTGGACCCGGCCGCGGCCGAACTGCGCCGCTGCCTGTTCATCGCGCCCGTGGTCGCCGCGGGAGACCGCGACCGGCAACTGCAGATCGCCGTGGACTCCCCGTCCCCGCAGGGCGTGCTGCCCGTCACCGTGCGCAGCAGACCGGTCAGCGGGGGAGTCGTGCTCGACGAGGCCTGGGAGACCAACTTCCAGGCGGAGATCCGGCTGTCCGTGCCCGAACCGGCCGGACGCGTCGACACCGATCGGCTGAAGGCCGCCGCCGACCATGTCTGCGACGCGGACGCGCTGTACGCCTTCGCCCGCCAGGTCGACATCCACCACCGCGACTTCATGAAGGTGGACGGCACCGTCCACCGCGGCGACGGCTTCTCCCTCGGTGACGTACGACTCGGCCCCGAGGCCCAGGAGTACCTGGACCACTTCTACATCCACCCGGTCACCCTGGACTTCTCCACCCTGGTGCCCTTCCTGCAGTTCGAGCCCGCGCAGCGGGAGCGGGCCGCGCGGCCCTTCATCCCGATCTACATCGAGTCCTTCCGCGCCCACGGCCCGCTCGGCGCCGCCGCCCAGGTGTACGTGCCGCGCGTGGAGCAACGGGAGCTGGACGCCGAGACCGTCACCGCCGACCTGCACATCTGCCACCCCGACGGCAGCGTGGTCGCCCGGATCACCGGGTTCCGTGCCAAGCGGGTGCGCACCGCCGACCTCATCACCCGGCTCGCCGAGGGCGCCGCGGCCACCCCGCAGACCCCGCCGGTGCCGCGCCCGCTGCCGCCGGCCGAGCCGGCCGCGGAGGGGCAGCGCAGCCTGGAGAACGCCATCAGCGACCTGGTGGCGGAGGCGCTGGGCAGCGGCGACGCGCCGGTCGACCAGGACCGCGGGTTCTACGACCTCGGCCTGGACTCGGTGAACCTGCTGACCATCGCCGTCTCCCTGGAGAAGCTGCTCGGCACCGAGCTGTATCCGACCCTGCTGTTCGAGTACCCCACCGTGAACAGTCTGGCCGCCCATCTGCGCGGCCAGGGCCACACGCTCGGCGGCACGCCCGCCCCGCAGGAACCCGCCGACCCGGCACCAGCCGTCCAGGCACCCGCACCCCGGGCCGAGGTCACCGAGGCACACCCGCCCGAGCCCGTACCCGGCGCGGGCGAGGAGCCCATCGCCGTGGTCGGTCTCGCCGGACGCTACCCGGGCGCGCCCGGCATCCGCGAGTTCTGGCAGGTGCTGCGGGACGGGCGGGACTGCGTGACCGAGGTGCCCCCCGAACGCTGGGACCACGCACCCTGGTTCGCACCCGGCCGGCACATCAGCGGCAAGACCCACGGCAAGTGGGGCGGATTCCTCGACGGCGTGGAGGACTTCGACCCCTTGTTCTTCAACATCTCACCGCGCCAGGCGGAGTTGATGGACCCGCACGAACGGCTCTTCCTGGAGACCGCCTGGCAGACCGTCGAGGACGCCGCGTACACCCCCGAGGAACTCGGCCGGCAGACCGGGGGCGCGGTCGGCGTCTTCGCGGGCGTCATGTGGAACGACTACCAGCTCCACGCCCTCGAACAACTCGCCCGCGACAACCCGCAGATCGTCGCCTCCACCTTCTCCCTGATCACCAACCGCGTCTCCTACGCCTTCGACTTCCGCGGCCCCAGCGTCTCCCTCGACACCGCCTGCTCCTCCTCGCTGACCACCATCCACCTGGCCTGCGAGGCGATCCGGCGCGGCGAGTGCCGGGCCGCCCTCGCCGGCGGCGTCAACCTCTCCCTGCACCCCTTCAAGTACCTCCGGCTCGCCGAGAACAACCTGCTGTCCACCGACGGCCGCTGCCGCGTCTTCGGCGCCGGCGCCGACGGCTACGTACCCGGTGAGGGCGTCGGCGCGGTGCTGCTGCGCCCGCTGGCCGACGCCGAGGCGGCGGGGGACCACATCTACGGCGTCATCCGCGGCTCGGCCGTCCAGCACTCCGGCCGCACCAGCGGCTTCGCCGTGCCCAGCCCGGACGCGCAGGGCAGGGTGGTGCTGGAGGCGCTGCGCCGCGCCGACGTCGACGTCGAGACCATCACCAGCGTCGAGGCGCACGGCGCCGGCACCACGCTCGGCGACCAGATCGAGATCGCCTCGCTCACCAAGGCCTACCGGCGCTCCACCGACCGCCGCGGCTTCTGCGCCGTCGGCTCGCTGAAGTCCAACGTCGGCCACCTCGAAGCCGCCGCGGGCATCGCCGCCCTCACCAAGGTGCTGCTGTCCATGCGGCACCGCACGATCGTGCCCACGCTGCACACCGAGCGCCTCAACCAGGAGATCCCCTTCGACGACAGCCCGTTCTACGTGGCACGGGAACGGCGCGAGTGGCCGCAGGTCGTCGACCCCCGCACCGGACAGCCCGCTCCGCGCCGCGCCGGGATCAGCGCCTTCGGCTTCGGCGGGGCCAACGTCCACATGGTGGTGGAGGAGTACACCGGAGAGCGGGCCGTACGGTCCGGCGTGCCCGCGGGCCCCCAGGTCGTCCCGCTGTCCGCCCGCACCCCCGAGGCGCTGCGGGCCCAGGCGGAACAGCTGCGCCGTTTCCTCACCGAGCAGCCGGAAGTGCCGTTCGGCGACGTCGCCCACACGCTGCGGACCGGCCGCCGCGCCCTGGAACACCGGCTCGCGGTAGTGGCCCACGACACGGCCGAGCTGGTCGACCTGCTCACGGCCCACGCCGCCGGACGGGACGACTCCGGCCGGGTGTTCACGGGCCGGGCCGGACGCGACGGCGGCGGCCGGGCGGACGGCACCGACCCGGCCCGCACCGCCGCGGCCTGGGTCGGTGGCGCGGACGTGACCTGGCCGGCGTCCGCCGGACGACGGGTGCCGCTGCCGACGTATCCGTTCGAGCGCAAGCGGTGCTGGATACCGATGGACGCGAGTGCGAGTGCGAGTGCGAGTGCGAGTGCGAGTGCGAGTGCGAGTGCGGGTGTGCGTGCGCCCGCCGCTGATCGTGTCGGCACCGACGGTGCCGTGACGGCCACCCCGGGATCCGTGGCCGCCGCCCAGGCTGCCGCGCCCGCCCACACCCACGGCACCGCGGAGCCGACAGCCACCGACCGCGGCCCGGACGCGGCAGCCGCGGCCCCCGTCGCCACGGCCCCGCGCCCCGCCGTCCCCGGCACCGCCCCCGCCGACTCCGACGTACCGGACGGCCTGCTCGTCTACGAACCGGTATGGGCACCCGGGCCCCTGGCAGGCGGCGCGGTGCCCGACGGTGTGCTGCTGGTGCTGGACGACGACCCCGGGCGGGTGGCCGAACTGCGCCGACGGGTGGCCCGGGTGGTCACCGTGCGCCGCGGGACCGGCTTCGCCCGCACGGGCGCCGACGAGTTCACCGTCGACCCGGTGACCGAACACGACCACCGGGCGGTCGCCGACGCCCTGCGCGCCGAAGGCGCCGACCCGGTGGCCGTCCTCGACCTGTGGCCCCTCGCGGCACGGCAGGACCCGGCCGAGGCCCGAGACACCGCCTTCGCCCTGGCCCGCGCCTGGCTGACGTCCTGCAGGTCCACGCTGCCGGTGCTGTACGCCTACGCGGCCGACGGGGAGGACCCGGAGCACGCGGCCGTGGGCGGCCTGGCGCGCGGAGTGCGGCGCGAACAGCCCAAGCTGGCGCTGAAGACGGTGTGGCTGGACCCGACCCTCGGCATCGAGGACCAGTGCGGCGCGCTGCTCGGCGAGGTCGTGGCCTCGCAGGACATCGAGGTACGGATCCGCCCCGCGGGACGCGAGGTGCTGGGCTTCCGGCGAGTGGTGACCGCCGACGGACCGGCCGTCCCGCTCGCCCGGGACGGCGGCACCTACCTGATCACCGGGGGCGCCGGCGGCCTCGGCCGGCTGGTGGCCCGGCACCTGGCCGGGCACGCCCGGGTGAACATCGCCCTCCTCGGGCGGTCCGCGCCGGGCGCGGAGCAGTCCGCGGCGGTCGCCGAACTCGCCGCGCTGGGTGCGCGGGCCCGCTACTACTCCTGCGACGTCACCGACCGCGGCGCCGTCGCGGACACCCTCGCGGCCGTCGTGGCCGACCTCGGCCCGCTCACCGGCGTCCTGCACGCCGCCGGAGTGGTCGAGGACGGACTGCTGCTCAACAAGAACCCCGCCGGGATCCACCGGGTCACCGCGCCCAAGATCCTCGGCACCCGCCTGCTGGACGAGGCCACCCGGGACGCCCGGCTCGACTACTTCCTGCTGTTCTCCTCCACCACCTCGGTGCTCGGCACCGTCGGCACCACCGACTACACCACCGGCAACCGCTACCTCGACGCCCTCGCCCACCACCGGCAGGCGCTGCGCGCCCGCGGCGAACGCCACGGCCGCACGCTGTCCGTCAACTGGCCCCTGTGGGCGGACGGCGGCATGCGGATCAACCCCGCGGTGGAGGGGCCGGTGCTGGAGGTCAACGGCCTGGAACCGCTGAGCACGGCGGACGGTCTGGCCGCGCTGGAGTTCGCCCTCCGGCACCGCGCCGCCCAACTCGCCGTGTTCCGGGGGGACGTACGACGACTGGAACAGCGGCTCACGCTGCACCCCGCCGAGCCGCGCGCACCCCGCCCCGGGACCGACGCCGACGCGCTCTGCCGTGAACTGGCGGACCTCTTCGCGGACGTGCTGAAGGTACCGGTGGAGGATCTCGACCCGGAGGAGGACCTCGCCGACTACGGGGTGGACTCCATCGCCGCGATGCGCGTGCTGGACATCCTCGAACAGCGCTACGGCACCGCCGTCGTCCCGTCCGTCGTCGCCCGCCGCCGCACCCTGCGCGCGCTCGCCGACCACCTGGCCGACGAACTCCCGGCGCCTGCCGGACCACCGGCCACCGAACCGGACGTCCCCACACCGGAGCCGGCTCCCGCTGCCGCCGTAGGGACCGCGTACGCGTCTCCCGGCCCACGGCGGTCCGCGTCCGGGCGCATCGCCGTCGTCGCCGCGGCGGTTCGCGTGCCCGGTGCCTCCTCCGTCGAGGAGTTCTGGCAGAACCTCGTCCGCGGCATCCACTCCGTCTCCCGCACCGCCGCCGACCGCTGGTCCCCGGCCTGGTTCGAGGGCGCCGACCCGGACGTCGTCGACGCGGCCCGCTGGGGCGGGTTCATCGACGGCATCGACCGCTTCGACGCCGAGTTCTTCGGCATCAGCGAGCAGGACTCCGCATGGATGGACCCGCAGCAGAGGCTCTGCCTGGAGCTGGCGCAGGAACTGCTCGACCGGGCCGGCTACTCGCGCAAGGAACTCGCCGGTGAACGCGTCGGTGTCTTCCTCGGTGTCGGCGCCAACGACTACGTCCGCCGCAACTGCATCGGCGGCCCGCCCACCACCCCGCAACTGCTGGTCAGCGCCCTGCCCAACATGGTGGCCACACAGATCAGCCACGTCTTCGACTTCCGCGGTCCGTCCCTGGCCGTGGACACGGCGTGCTCGTCCTCGCTGGTCGCCGTGCACCAGGCCGCGCAGAGCCTGCTCGCCGGAGAGTGCGACCAGGCCGTCGCCGGCGGCTGTGAGCTGCTGCTCGACCCGTTCGTCTATCTCGGCCTCGGCCGGGCGGGCGTGCTCTCGCGGGACGGCCACAGCCGGGTGTTCGACCGGGAGGCCACCGGCACCGTACCCGGGGAGGGGCTCGGGATGGTGCTCCTCAAGACCGAGGAACAGGCCCTGCGCGACGGCGACCAGGTGCTCGCCACCCTCCTCGCCTCCGCCGTGAACAACGACGGCCGCACCCTCGGCCTGACCGCGCCCAGCCACGAGGCCCAGACGGACCTGCTGCGCACCGCGCTGCGGGCGGCCGACATCGACTCCTCCAGCATCGGCTACCTGGAGGTCAACGGCTCGGCCAGCCGGTTCGGCGACCCGATCGAGATCCACGCGGCGGCCGAGGTCTACGGCGGCCGGGGCGGCGGCACCCAGCACTGCGCCGTCGGCTCCGTGAAATCGAACCTGGGCGCGCTCCTGCACGCGGGCGGCATCGCCTCGTTCGTGAAGACGGTGCTCGCCGTGCAGCACGGCTACCTGCCGGCGACCCTGCACTGTGCCGAGCCGCATCCCCGGCTCGGCTTCGAGCGCACCCCCTTCTACCCCGTGACGTCCGGTCGGCCCTGGCCCGCGCGGCCCGGAACGCCGCGCCGCGCGGCGGTGTCCTCCTTCGGGTTCGGCGGCACCAACTGCCATGTGCTGCTGGAGCAGGCGCCCGACGGGCACACCGCGCGCCGTGTCCCGCTCGCGCTCACCCACTTCGACCGCCGACGCCGGTGGATCACCGCCGGCGCGGGCAGCCCCGGCAGCGACCTGCCTCCGGCCGGCGCCCCGCACCCCGGCGCGTACGAGGAGCCTCCGGCGGCCGTCGCCGACCGCGGCACCGACACCGCCACCGCTGAGGAGGCGAACCGCACGCCCCCGGGCGACGCCGTCCTCGACGCCGTCACCCACTACCTCGAAGAACTGGTCCGGGAACGGCTCGGCACCCCCTCCGTCCCCGGCCCGGGCGGTTTCCTCGACCTCGGCCTCACCTCCGCCGACCTGATGGCGCTCAACGACCGCATCGAGAGCGACCTCGGCTGCCCCCTCGTACCGACCGTCTTCTTCCGCTTCCCCGATGTGCCACGGCTGGCCGCCCATCTGCGCGCGGAGTTCCCCGAGCAGACCACCCGCCTGGCCCCGGCCGGCCCGGCCCGGACGGCGGCGGAACCGGTCGCCGCGCCGCGGCCCGCACCGGCCCGGTCCGGTCCCCGCCACGCCGATGACGGCGCCGTCGCCGTCATCGGCATGGCGGGACGCTTTCCCGGCGCCCGGGACACCGCCGAACTGTGGCAGCGCCTGCTGAACGGCGACGACCTCGTCACCGACGTACCGGCGGACCGCTGGGACCACCGGACCGTGTACGACCCGCAGGGCGGCGACGGCCGTACCGACTGCCCACGGGGCGGCTTCCTCACCGACGCCGACCGCTTCGACGCCGCACTGTTCGGCATGTCCGCCGACGAGGCGGAGACGTCGGACCCGCAGTCCCGGCTGCTGCTGGAGGTGCTGTGGGAGACCGCCGAGGACGCGGCGGTGGCCGGCCGCCTCCAGGGCTCCGACACCGGCGTGTTCGTGGGCCGCTCCTTCCGCGACTACGAGGAGGAGATGGTCCGCGCCGGCCTCGCGGAGGGCCCGTACGCGCCGATCGGCACGGCGGTCTCCATGTCCGCCAACCGGCCCTCGCACTTCTTCGACCTCACCGGCCCCAGCCTCACCGTCGACACCGCGTGCTCTGGTTCACTCCACGCCGTCCACCTCGCGGTGAGCGCGCTGCGGCGCGGCGAGTGCCGGATGGCGTTCGCCGCCGGCACCAACCTCATCCTCACGCCCCGCCATTACACGCAGCTGTCCGCGATCGGCGCGCTGTCGCCGACCGGTGCCTGCCACGCCTTCGACGAGCGGGCCGACGGGTACGTGCCCGCCGAAGCCGTCGCGGCCGTGCTGCTCAAGCCGCTCGCGGACGCGCTCCGGGACGGCGACCCCGTGCACGCCGTGATCCGGGGCAGCGCCGCCAACCACGGCGGCCGGGCCGGAGCCGTCACCGCGCCCAACCCGGCCCGGCAGACCGACCTCCTGCGGACCGCCTGGACCGACGCGGGCATCAGCCCCGACACGCTCGGCTACCTGGAGGCGCACGGCACCGGGACCAGGCTCGGCGACCCCGTGGAGATCGACGGCCTCACCGCGGCCTTCGCGGAGCACACCGCACGCACCGGCTTCTGCGTCCTGGGCACCGCCAAGGCCCACCTCGGCCACACCGAGGCGGCAGCGGGCCTGACCGGTCTCGTCAAGGCGGTACTGACGGTCCGGCACGGTGTGCTGCCCGCAATGCCCGGCTACGGCGAGGCCAACCCCTACTGCGCGCTCGACGGCGGTCCGCTGCGCATCAACCGGACCACCGAGCCGTGGGAGGCGGCCGCCGGGCAGCCGCGCCGGGCCGGGGTCAGCTCGTTCGGCTTCGGCGGTGCGTGCGCCCACGTCGTACTGGAGCAGGCCCCGGCGGCCCAGCGGCACGTGGAGGCACCCGACGGACCGCTCGTGTTCCCGTACTCCGCCGCGGACGACGACCGGCTGCGGGAGGTGATCGCCCGTCAGCGGACCTTCGTGGCCGACTCGGAAGCTCCGCTCGCCTCGATCGCCGCGACGCTGCAGCACGGCCGCTTCCCGCTCGCCGCCCGCGCCGCCGTGGTCGCCACCGACCGCCGCTCGCTGCTGCGCGGCCTGGACGAACTGCTCGCCACCGCACTGACCGGAGACCGGGTGCGTCCCGTAGGCGCCGACCCCACGGGCTCCCCCGTACAGGCCGCCCGCCGCTGGACGGAGGGCATCACCGACACCTGGCCGGGAGACCCGGCGACAGCAGCCCCACGCGTGCCCCTGCCGACGTACCCGTTCGCCCGCGAACGCCACTGGGCGGCGGCGGCACCGGGTTCGGCCGGCACGGCACGGGTGACCTCCGCGGGCGCCGACGCCGGGTCCCGACCCGCGGCCCTCCCCACCGCCACGGCGTCCCCCGCGCCCGCCGCAGCGGCCGAACAGGCCGTCGACGCCTGGCTGCGGACGAGTGCGTACGACGGTCGGCGGATCGCCTCCGCGCTACGGCGACTCGGTGTCACCGCCGGGCGGATGCTCGACGCCGACCTACGGGCCCGACTGGGCGGTGACCCGCTGGCACCGGGCGCCCTGGACGGACTTTCCACCGACCCCTCCTACGACCGGCTGACCCGGGTGATCGAGGGCGTGCTGCGCCGCAGCCGCGCCACCGACCCGAGCCCCTACAGCGCGGGCGAACTGGACGCGCTGCTCGCCCGGCATCCCGAACTCTCCGCCCACGTACGCCTGGTGGCCGAGTGCCTGCCGGCGCTGCCCGACGTGCTGGCCGGCCGGATCGACGCGCTGGAGCTGTACTTCTCCGGCGACCACCCGGACGTCCTCGCCGGCATCTACCGGGGCAACGCCATCGCCGACCACTACAACGAACTCGTGGCCCGCGCCGTCCACGGCTTCGTCGCCGCCCGGCTGGCCGCGGAACCCGGGCGGCCGGTGCGGATCGTCGAGGCCGGCGCGGGCACCGGCGGCACGACCGACCGCGTCCTGCAGCTCCTCGCCACCCTCGGCCCGGACTCGGCACGCGTCGACTACCGCTACACCGACGTCTCGGCGTCCTTCTTCCGCGCCGCCGAGCGGGAGTTCGGCGCGCGTGGCGTGCCGCTCCGCTTCGACGTGCTGGACCTGGAGGCGGATCCGTCGGCGCAGGGCTTCGCCCCCGGCTGTGCCGACCTGGTGCTCGCGGCGAACGTCGTGCACGCCACCCGGCGCGTCTCCCGCAGCCTCGACCGGCTGCGGGGGCTGCTGGCCGACGGCGGGCTGCTGGTGCTCAACGAGGTCACCTGCAACCTCGACTACCTCGCCCTGATGTTCGGCATGATCCCGGGCTGGTGGGCGTTCGAGGAACCGGCGGAACGCCTGCCCGGCGCCCCGCTGCTGGACGTCCGGCGTTGGCGCACGGCCCTGGAGAGGGCCGGATTCACGGGCGTCCGTCCGCTCGGCGCGGCCGACCTGCCCGAGGACGAACTCGACCAGTCCGTCCTGCTCGCGGCGACCGCGAGCCCGGCACGCGCACCTGCCGCCGGGCACAGCGCGGCCAACACACCGGCGGCCGGACAGACCACGACCGTGACACCGGCCGCGGGGCAGGCCACGGCCGCCACACCGGCCGTCGGACACCCCAGGGTCGCGTCCCCTGCCACGGTCGCCACACCGGCCGTCGGGCACCCCACGGTCGCGGCCCCCGTCACCGCGCAGACCACGGCCGCCGCCCCCGGCGTTCCGCCCGCCCCCGTCCCGGCCGGTTCCGCGCGGGACGTGCTGATCGGTCACCTGGCCGGCGTCTTCGCCGACTTCCTCCGTGTGCCCGTGGCCGACATCGACCCCACGGCGACCTTCGACCGCTACGGCCTCGACTCGCTCGGCGCGATCCAGCTGGTGCGCAGGCTGGAGGAGGACTTCGGGCGGCTGCCCAAGGTGCTGCTGTACGAGTGCACCACCCTCGACGCCGTCGCAGGCCACCTGCGCGAGAACGCCCCCGACGCCTGCGCCCGCCTCGCGGACACCGCACCTGCCGCGCCCACCGTCGTCCCCGCACCGGAGCCGGAGCCGCGCCCGCAGCCGGGGAACGGCGGAGCGGCGGAGGACGACCCCGTCGTCATCGTCGGACTGTCCGCCCGCTTCCCCGGCTCACCCGACCTGGACACGCTGTGGCGCAACCTGTACGACGGCGCCGACCTGGTCACCCAGATCCCGGCGGAGCGGTTCGACTGGCGGCGCGTCTACGGGGACCCGGTGCGCACGGCCGGCCGCACCAACAGCAGGTGGGGCGCCTTCATCGACGGTGTCGACGAGTTCGACGCCGGGTTCTTCGGCATCTCCCCGCTGGAAGCGGACCTGATGGACCCCCAGCAGCGGCTCTTCCTGCAGGCGGCCTGGGCCGCCGTGGAGGACGCCGGACACCGCCCCTCGGAACTGCGCGGCACCCGCACCGGCGTCTTCGTCGGCGCCACCTCGCACGACTACGACGGCCACCTCACGGCCATCGGCCGCGACCGCGAGGCGCACTCCAGCAGCGGCCTCGCGCACTGCATCATCGCCAACCGGGTCTCCTACCTGATGGACCTGCACGGGCCGAGCCAGTCCATCGACACGGCCTGCTCCAGCTCGCTGTTCGCCTTCCACGCCGCCGTGCGGGCCATCCGCGACGGCGACTGCGACCAGGCCATCGCCGGCGGGGTGCACCTGCTCCTCACCGAAGCGCTGTACGTGGCGCTCGGCCAGACCGGCATGCTCTCCCCCACGGGACGTTGCCGCACCTTCGACGAGTCCGCGGACGGTTTCGTACGCGGTGAGGGCGTGGCCGCCGTCCTGCTGAAGCCGCTCAGCCGGGCCCTCGCGGACGGCGACACCGTGCACGCGGTGGTCCGGGGCAGCGGCACCGGCCACGGCGGGCACGTGCAGTCCCTCACCGTGCCCAGCCCGGCCGCCCAGGCCGGCCTGATCGCCTCGGTGCTGCGCCGCTCCGGCGTCGACCCGCGCACCGTGACCTACGTGGAGGCGCACGGCACCGGCACCGTGGTCGGCGACCCGATCGAGGTACGGGGGCTGCGGCTGGCCTTCGCCGAACTCACCGGCGAGCAGAGCGAGGTGGCCGAACCCTGGTGCGGTCTCGGCACGATCAAGTCCAACATGGGCCACCTGGAGGCGGCGGCCGGCATCGCGGGCCTGGTGAAGGTCGTCCTCGCGATGCGGCACGGCACCCTGCCCGCCAGCGTCCACTACCGACGGCCCAACCCGCTGCTGGAGCTGGACGGCAGTCCGTTCCACGTCGTCGGCGCCACCCGGCCCTGGGAGCGGCTGAAGGACACCACCGGACGGGACGTCCCGCGCCGGGCCGGGGTCAGCTCGATGGGCTTCGGCGGCGGCAACGCCCACGTCCTGCTGGAGGAACCGCCCCGGTACGAGGACGTCCCCCCGACGGCGCGAGGCCCCCAGCTCGTCGTGCTCTCCGCGCGCGACGAGGACCGGCTGCGGGCAGCGGCCCGCCGCCTGCGGGATCACCTGGACCAGCACCAAGTGCCGCTGGCGGACCTGGCGTTCACGCTCCAGGAAGGGCGCGACGCGATGGCCGAACGGCTCGCCCTGGTCGCCGGCGAGCAGGACACGCTGCGCGAGCTGCTGGACGCCTATCTGACCGGCCGGCCCGGCCGGTACGCCACCGGCACCGCTGTGCCGGGCACACCGCAGCCGGCCGGGACCGTGCCGGCGGACCTGCTCGAGTGGGGCCGGGCCTGGACGGCCGGCGCCGAGATCCGCTGGTCCCTGCTGCGCGAGCCGGGCACGACCGTGCGCCGGGTGTCCCTGCCCGCCTACCCCTTCGCCCCGGAACGCCACTGGGCCGCTCCGGCGGACGACCGTCCGGCGCACCAGGAGCCCGCCCGCACGGCATCCCCGGTGTCCGACGGACGGCTGCAGGACGTCCTGGAGGCCCTGCAGCGCGGTGAGTTGACGGTCGACGAGGTCGACCGGCTGATGGCCACGAGCGAGAACGGATCCCCCGCATGAGTGCCGAATCCGACTCCCCGCACGGGAGTTCCTTCCGCCGGAGCATCCTCGCCCGGGTCGACGCGGGTGACCTCACGCCCGCCGAGGCCGTCGAGCTGCTGAAGCCGGGCGGCCACCACCTCGTCCTCTTCCGCCCGCAGTGGGAGCACAGTCCCGCGCAGCCGGTGCTCCGGTCCGACGAGCGGGGCCTGGTGGTGGCGGCGACCGACGCACGGTCCCTCGCCGCCACTCCGGCCGGCGCCCTGCGCATCGCCCTCGGTCCGTCCGATGCGACGCCCGAGGACGCCGTCCGCATCACCGACCCGGCCCACACCCCGGCCTGGGCGGATCTGTGGGCCCGCCGCCGCGCAGCGGGAGATCCCGTGCGCCGGGCCGTGTTCCTGGTCGACGTGCCGGAGCAGGAGGCGGAACACGCGCTGGATCCCGTCTTCGCGGCCGTGCGGGCGTTCATCGCCGACCGGCAGGGCGGCCCGCTGGACCTCGCCTGCGTGGTCGCCGGGCCCGGCCGGGACGCCGTGGCGTCCGCCCTCGGCGGGTTCTGCCAGATCGCCGGCTTCGAGGACCGCCGGGTCCGCGCCGTCGCCGTCGAGGTCCCCGACCTGCCCGCCGGGCCGGCCGGCGCGCGGGACGCGGTCCGGCTGGCGCTCGCCGAACTGGCCCTGGCCCGGCCGGGAGCGGCCCAGGTGCGCCACGACCGCGCGGGGCGCAGCCGGCGCACCGTCCTGCCCGCCGGGGCACCGCCCGCGGACCGGCCCGTCTTCCGGCCGGGCGGCAGCTATCTGATCACCGGCGGCGCGGGCGGCATCGCCCTGCGCCTGGCCGAGCTGCTCGCCGACCGGTACGGAGCCCGGTTCGTCCTGATGGGCCGGTCCCAGCCCGGCGAGCGGCACCGCGCGGCCTGCGACCGCATCGCCGAGCTGGGCGGAGCAGCCCGGTACGTGCGCGGCGACGTGCGCGACCTCGCCGACGTCGAGGCCGCCGTCCGGCTCGCCGTACAGGAGTTCGGCGCCCTGCACGGCGTACTGCACTCCGCGGGCATCAACAACGACACCTACGTGGTCAACAAGGACCCCCGCGACATCGACGCCGTGACCGGCCCCAAACTCGCCGGCGCCCGCAACCTCGACCTCGCCACCGCCGGCCTGCCGCTCGACTTCCTGGCGCTGTTCTCCTCCACGGCCGCCTACCTGTGCATGGCCGGGCAGAGCGACTACGCCGCCGCCAACCGGGGCCTCGGCGGGTTCGCCGCGGCCCGCGAGGCGCTGGTCGCGCAGGGCGCCCGCAGCGGCCGTACCGTGTCCGTGTGCTGGCCGCTGTGGAGCGGCGGCGGCATGGACCTGGAGGCGAGCGACAAGCGGGTCCTCCAGGAACTGCAGGGCATGGTGGCGATGCCGCCGGCGGAGGGCCTGGCCGCGCTGGAGGCGGCCGTGCGCGGCGAGGGCCCCGAATGGCTCGTCGTGTACGGCGACCGGGCCCGCGCCGAGGGCTTCGTCGCCTCCCGGATGGCGGACAGGACCGACACCGCCGGGGATGCCGCCGGCCACGAACAGCGCACGGACACCGCCGACTTGACGGCCGCCGTCGAGGGATGGCTGCTGCGCCTGGTGTCGGACACGGTCCGGCTGCCCGCCGGACGGCTCCGCCGCGACCAGGAGTTCTCCACCATCGGAGTGGACTCCATCCTGATCCGCAAGCTCACCACGGTCCTCGAGGACGAACTGGGCCCGCAGCCCGTCACCCTCTTCTTCGAGTACCGCAACGTCGCCGAGCTGGCCGCCCACCTGATCCGCACCCACCGCGACCGGCTGGCCCGCCTGCTCCAGGCCGCCACCCCCGCCGCCGACCAGGTCACGGCCACGGCCCCGCCCCCGGCCCCGGAAGCCGAGCGCGTACCGGCAAGGGAGCCCATCGCCGTCATCGGCCTGGCCGGGCGCTACCCGGGCGGCGAGGACCTGGAGGAGTTCTGGCGCTCCCTGTCCGAGGGCCGCGACTGCGTCGGCCCGATCCCGGCGGACCGCTGGGACCACGCCGCCTACCACGCCCCCGGACACCGCAGGCCGGGCATGGCCTACGGCGACCACGGCGGCTTCCTGCGCGACGTGGCCCGCTTCGACGCCGCCTACTTCAACATCTCCCCGCGCGAGGCCGAGCGCAGCGACCCCAAGGAACGGCTGTTCCTGGAGGTCGCCGCGAGCGCCCTCCAGGACGCCGGCTACTCCCGGCGCCTGCTCCACGCCCGCACCCGCGACGCGCGCGGACGCCACGCCATCGGCGTGTTCGTCGGCGTCACCGGTTCCTCGTACGGGCTGCTCGGCGTCGAGGAGTGGGGCCGGGGCAACCGGGTGATCGCCCCCGCGATGGACTTCTCGGCGGCCAACCGGCTGTCGTACTGGCTGGACGCGCACGGCCCCAGCATGGTCGTGGACACCGCCTGCTCCGCCTCGCTCACCGCGCTCCACCTGGCCTGCGAGAGCCTCAGGTCCGGGGAGAGCCGGATCGCCGTCGCCGGCGGCGTCTGCGTCAATGTCCACCCCAGCAAGTGGGTCGTCCTGTCCGAGCTGCGGATGCTCGCCCCCGGCGGGCGCTGCCAGGCCTTCGGCGCGGGCGGCGACGGGTTCGTGCCCGGCGAGGGCGTCGGCGCGGTCGTCCTCAAGCCGCTGTCCGCCGCGCTCGCCGACGGCGACCCGATCCGGGGCGTGATCCGCGGCACCGCCGTCAACCACGGCGGCCGCACCAACGGCTACACCGTGCCCAGCCCACAGGCCCAGGGCTGGGTCGTCGCCGACGCCCTGCGTGCCGCCGGCGTCGACGCCCGCGACATCGGCTACGTGGAGGCCCACGGCACCGGCACGCCCCTCGGCGACCCCATCGAAGTGGAGGGCCTGCGCCGCGCCTTCGGCGAGTACACCGACGCCACCGGCTTCTGCGCCCTCGGCTCCGTGAAGTCCAACATCGGACACGCGGAGTCGGCGGCCGGCGTCGCCGGACTCACCAAGATCCTGCTGCAGATGGAGCACGGCACCCTCGTGCCCACCCTCCACTGCGCCGACGAGAACCCGGCGCTCGACCTCGCCCGCACCCCGTTCACGCTGCCCCGCACCGCCCGGCCCTGGCAGCGCCCCGAGGGCCGGTCGCGGCTGGCCGCGCTCAGCTCGTTCGGGGCCGGCGGCGCCAACGCCCACGCGGTGGTGGACGAGTACGTCCCCGCGCCGAGCCACGAAAGCCCCGCGCCCGGCGGACCCGAAGTGATCGTGCTGTCCGCCGGCAGCGAGGAGCAACTGCGGTCCGTGGTGGCGCGCCTGGCCGCCCGGCTCGAACAGCCGGACGCCACCGCCCTGCCCCTCGCCTCCCTCGCCGTGACCCTGCAGCAGGGCCGCGACCACCTCGCCCACCGGCTCGCCCTCGTCACGCACACCGTCACCGGCCTCACCGCCGCCCTGCGCGACCACCTCGCCGGCCAGGACGTCCCCGGCCTGCGCACCGGCCGAGCCGACCTCGCCGCCCCGGCCGAAGACGACCCCGACCGCCTGCGCCGACTGGCCCGGCACGGCACGCCCGACGAACTCGCCCGCGCCTACACCGCGGGCGCCGACATCCCCTGGGAACAGGCCGACCGCCCGGGCGTACGACGAGTGCCGCTGCCCACCTACCCCTTCGCGGGTACACGCCACTGGATCCGGACGACGGCGAACGGGGTCGAGCGCGGGGACGGGCCGACTGCGAACGGGGTCGAGCGCGGGGACGGACCGACGGTGAACGGGGCCGAGCCCGGGGACAGGCCGAGAGCGAACGGAGCCGAGCCCTCGGACCGTGCGATCGCCTCCCCGGACGGAACCACCACCGTCACCGTCCGCCTCGCTCCCACGGACCCGCTCGTCGCCGACCACCTCGTCGACGGCAGGCGGATCGTCGCGGGAGTCCTCCAGCTCGAACTCGCCCGGGCCGCCACGGCCCAGGTCGCCGCGGCCCTGACGGACGTGCGCTGGCGGGTGCCGCTGGAGGTCGCCGAGGACGGCACCGACGTGCGGGTGACCCTGACCCCGACCGCGAACGGCACGGCGTACGAGATCACCACCGGCGGCGACACGCGCACCGTCCACAGCACCGGCACGGTGGTGACCGATGGTCAGGAGCCGCTCGACCGCCTGCCGTTGGACACCATCCGCGCACGCTGCCGTACGAGCGTTCCGGGCCGGGAGCTGTACGAGCGGGCAGCCGCCGCGGGACTCGACTACGGGCCCGCCTACCGCCGGGTCCGTACGCTGCTGCGCGGCGACGGCGAGGCGTTGGTGGAGCTCGAGCCGGGCGACGTACCGGCCGCTCACGGCGCGCTGCCCGCCGGACTGATCGACAGCGCCCTGCACTCCGTCCAGGGCATCCTGCCCGAGCCCCTCGCCGCCCGCGCCCCCGTCCCGGCGACCGCCGCGGCCGTACGGCTGCTCGGCGACCCCGCGACCGCCCGGCACGCACACGCCGTGCTGCTGCGGGCGGCCGAGTCCAGCGCACGCTGCCGGGTGGTGGTGGCCGACGACGCCGGCCGGCCGGTGCTCGTCCTGGAGGACTTCACCGTCGCGGCCCGGCCCGCTCAGGACCCGATCTCGTATCTCAGCCCGCGCTGGACGGCGGTCGGACCGTTGCCGTCCGGGCAGGGCACGCGCGGGCGGGCCCTCGTGCTGTCCACCCCGGACGACTTCGGCCTGGGCGCGCGACTCGCCCAGCGGTTCCCGGGCGCGCTGACCGCCGACCTGACCCGGCTCGACCCGGCCACCGAACTGCCGCGCCTGCTCGGCGAGGCGGGCCCCGAACCCGATGTGTACTTCCTCGGCGGGGTCGACGCCGTCCGCTACAGCCACGAAGACCTGGCCCATCTGCACCGCAGCCAGCAGCACGGCGCGATCGCCCTGTTCCATCTGGCCCGTGCCCTCGCCACGGCCCGCCCGCACGGCGCCCGGCTGACCGTGGTCACCAGTGGAGTCCAGCAGATCGACCCGGCCCGCGCGGTCGGCAACCCCTTCGCCGCCTCGCTGATCGGACTCACCCGGTCCCTGGCCCGCGAACTGCCGTTCCTGCGGACCGGTCTGCTCGACCTCGACCCGGCCGACCTCACCGACCTCGCAGGTCTCACCGGCCTCGCGGGACCCGCCGACGGTGACGGCGACGGCCCGGAGACCGTGCTGGACGCGATCACCACGGCCGCCACCACGGGCCCGGTGGCCGAGCGCGCCCTGCGCGGCGGGGTCCTCCTGGAGTGCGACCTGACCCCGGTGGAGCTGCCCGCCGTCGACGAGGAGGCCCTGCCGCTGCGCAAGGGCGGCCGCTACCTGGTGCTCGGAGGCGCGGGCGGACTCGGCTCGGTGATCGCCCGGCACCTCGCCGAGCGGTACGCGGCCCGCCTGCTGCTGGTCGGCCGCCGGCCCGTCGACGCCCTGCCCGACGGATATCTCGACGGGCTGCGCCGGGCCGGGGCCGAGGTGCACTACGAACCGGCCGACGTGGCCGACCCGGAGGCGATGCGCCGGGTCGTGCGGACGGCCCGTGCCCGCTTCGGGGGCCTCGACGGCGTCATCCACTCGGCGTTCGTCCTCGCCGACCGCACCCTGGAGCGGATGGACGAGCCGACCTTCCGCGCCGTCCTCGACCCCAAGGTGCGCGGCACGGCAGTCCTGGAACACGTCCTGGCCGACCAGGACCTGGACTTCCTCGCCCTGTTCTCCTCCGCGATCTCCCACACCGCCAACCCCGGGCAGGCCAACTACGCCGCCGGATCCACCTTCCAGGACGCCTTCGGCCGCTTCCTGGCCGCCCGGCTGGGACGCCGGGTACGGCTGTTCAACTGGGGGTTCTGGGGCGAGAGCGGCTCGGTGGCCACCGACGAGTACCGGGCCCGGATCAGCCGCTCCGGAGTCGAACCGCTCACCGACGAACAGGGCCTGGCCGCGTTCCGCCGGGTCATGGCCGCCCCGGTCACCCAGATCACGCCGATCCGGCTCTCCGCGCCGCCCGCAGCGGCCGTACGGCCCCTCGCCCCTGCGAAGGGCCCGGCCCTCGTCCGCGCGGCGGGGCGGGGCGCGGCCGACGCCCTGGACGTCGACACAGCGAGGACCTTGCCGGGCCGCGCCTACATGGACCGCGTCGAACGACTGGCACGCCTGTGGATCAGCCACGCGCTGCGCGACACGGCCGGGCCGCGGGCGGGGGAGTGGACCGACCCGGACCGGCTCGCGGAACGGCTGCGGGTCGCCCCCGGACAACACCGGCTGCTGGCGGCCGCGTTGACGGCACTGCGTCACGGCGGGCACCTCACCGCCGACGGCATCCTGACGGACAACGGCGACGACGTCGACGCGCTGCGCGCCGAGCTGGTCGCCGCATACCCGCACAGTGCGGGCGCGCTGGAGCTGATAGGCGACTGTGCCGCCGCCCTGCCCGACGTGCTGGCGGGCCGCCGCAGCGGACTGGAGGTGCTGTTCCCCGGTGGCTCCGACCACCGCGTGGCGCCGCTGTACCACGACGACCCGCGGTCGGCCTACTTCAACACCGCCTGCTCCGGCGCCGTACGGGCCGCCGTGGCCCACGTCCTGGACGCCGACCCCGCCGCCCGCGTGTCGGTACTGGAGATCGGCGCCGGCACCGGCGGCACCAGCCGCCCCGTCCTCCGGGCTCTCACGCCCTATGCCGACCGGCTGGGCTACGACTACACCGACGTCGCCACCGGACTGGTGCGCCGGGCGGAGCAACACCTGGGCGCCGACCGTCCGTTCGTCCGCTTCCGGGTGCTGGACATCTCCGCCGCGCCCGAGCCGCAGGGCTTCCCGGCGGGTGGCTGGGACGTGGTGCTCGCCGCCAACGTCCTGCACGCCACCCCCGACCTGCGCACGACCCTCGCCCACGCCCGCCGGCTGCTGCGCCCGGGTGGCGTGCTGGTGCTGAACGAGGCCACCCGGGTGCTCGACTCCGTGAACGTCGTCTTCGGTCTGACCGACGGCTGGTGGGCCTACCAGGACGGCGAACTCCGGCTCCCGCACTCGCCGCTGCTGCGCCCCGCCGCATGGCGGGCCGTGCTGGCCGCGACGGGATTCCGGGAGATCGACGCGTACGGCGTACCCGGCCTGCCCGAGGCGGAGTCGGGCCAGCACATCGTGATCGCCGAGCGCGACGGGTGGACGGAGAGCACCGTGCCGACCGCTTCGTCGATGCCGGGGGTGCGGAAACCCGCGAGCGCCGAGGCACGGGTCACCACGCCCGCTGTACCCGAGCCGTCCCCGGCGGACGGCAGCCACGAGCGGGCGGTCGCCTGGCTCACCGCCGCCTTCGCCGAGGCCCTGCGCATGCCGGTCACGGACCTGGACACCGCCGCGCCGCTGGAGGTCTACGGCGCCGACTCGCTGATCACCATGGAGATCGCGGACCGCGTCGAGCGCGAACTGGGCGCGGTCACCGGCCCGTTGCCGTTCATCGGCGGGACCATCGACTCCGTCGCCGAGGCGCTGGTGGCGCAGGGGCGGTTCGCGGGTGAGGAGGCGGGCGGCGGATCACCGACGACGCCGACCGGAGGGCAGGAGCCCGTCGCCTCTCCGGGACCCGGCGGCCTCGCCGTCACCGCCGACGACCGGCGCACCGCCGTAGGACCTCAGTTGCCGGAACGCGGGGACCGGTTCGACATCGCCGTCGTCGGAATCGCGGGACGCTACCCCGGCGCCGACGACCTGGACACGTTCTGGGAGAACCTCCGTACCGGCCGCCGCTGCCTGCGGGAGGTGCCCGAGGAGCGCTGGACGGTGTCCGAGCACCAGGACGCCCCCGGCCGGCCCCCGCACCGCTGGGGCGGCTTCGTCGACGGGGTGGACCTGTTCGACCCGCTGCCGTTCCGCATGTCGCCCCGCGAGTCGGAGCGGACGGATCCGCAGGAACGGCTGTTCCTGCGCTGTGTCTGGGAGGCGCTGGAGGACTCCGGCAGCACCGCGGAGCGGCTGGCCGCCCGGGCGGGCCGGGCGGGCGTCGGCGTGTTCGTCGGCGTGTCCGGATCCCCGTACCAGCACCTCGCGTTCGAACGCTGGGGCCGCGGGCGACGGGAGACGCCGCCCGCCGGATCCTGGTCGGTGGCCAACCGTGTCTCACACGTGTTCGGCTTCGGCGGGCCCAGCCTGGCCGTGGACACCGCCTGCTCCTCGTCGCTGACCGCGCTGCACCTGGCCTGCCAGGCGCTGCGCGACGGCGACTGCGAGGCGGCCGTGGCCGGCGGGGTCAGTCTGATCCTGCACCCGGCCCACCACCTCGCCCTGTCGGCCGCGACCATGCTGTCCTCCGACGGCCACAGCCGCGCCTTCAGCGCCCGGGCCGACGGATTCACCACCGGTGAGGGCGTCGGCGCGGTGATCCTCAAGCCCCTGCACGCCGCCCTGCGCGACGGCGACCGGGTGCACGGTGTGCTGCTCGCCTCCGGGGTAAACGCCAACGGACCCGTCGGCGCGTACGCGTCACCGGACGCGACCGCGCAGGCCCGCCTGCTGCGCGCAGTCCTCGACCGGGCCGGGCTCGGACCGCGCGACATCCAGTACGTGGAGGCGGCGGCGTCCGGATCCCCGCTGGCCGACCCGCTGGAGGCGGCCGCCCTCGCCGAGGTGTACGGCACCCGGGGCGACGTCCGCGTCGGTTCCGTCAAGCCCGGCATCGGCCACCTGGAAGCGGCCTCCGGTATGGCCCAGCTGACCAAGGTGCTGCTGCAACTGCGTCACGGGCGGCTGGCCCCGACCCCGGACTGCGACCCCGTGCGTGAGGGCGTCGAGGGTCCGGGCCTGCGCCTGGTGCGCGAGGAGACCGAGTGGACCCGGCCGGACCAGGGCCCGCGGCGCGCCGCCGTCAGTGCCTTCGGCGCCGGGGGCGCGAACGCGCACCTCGTCGTCGAGGAGGCACCGCCCGTACCGACCCGCGCCGCGGACGGCGCCGGGCGGCCCCAGGTGGTCGTACTGTCGGCGCACCGGGAGGAACGACTCCGCTGTGCCGTACGGCGGTTGCGGGACCGGCTGGCGGCCGAGGGCGCCGCGCTGCCGCTGCCCGACGTGGCCCGCACCCTCCAACTGGGCCGGGCCGCGCTGCCCTACCGGCTCGCCTTCGTCGCCGAGGACACGGCGGCGGCCGTCTCGGGGCTGACCGCGCACCTCGACGGCCGGGGCGCGGAGCACGGCGTGGTCACCGGGCGGGCGTCCCGGACGCCCCGGCTCTCCCCTCCGACCGATCTCACCCCTCCCACCGACGATCCCGCCGCGCGCGCTGCCGCCTGGGTCTCAGGCGCCGACGTGGACTGGACCGAGTACGACCGCGACCAGGACCGCAGGGTCGTCCCACTGCCGCACTACCCCTTCGCCGAGGAGCGTCACTGGATGCCCGACATACCGGCACCTCGCCCGCCGGCGGACACCGCGTCCGCCGCCGCCCCCGAACTCCCGCTCACCGGGCGGGCCGTCCCGGCCGACGTCCCGCAGCCCCCGGAAACCGGTGCCGCGACCGACGCTGCCGCCGCTGCTGCCGCGACCGACGCTTCCGCCGCGGCCGCCCCGGTCCCGTCATGGTCCGGGCACGCGTCGGGTCCGGTCCCCGGGACCGCCGCGGTACGGTCGCCGGCCGAGCCCGCGCCGCCCACCGAGCGGGTACGCGCCGCCGTGGTGGCCGGGATCGGTGAGGTGCTCGGGGTCTCCGCCGGGGACCTGGACTTCGCCGACCGGCTCAGCGACTACGGCTTCGACTCGGTGAGCGTGCTGGCCCTGGCCGCCCGGCTGGAGTCGGACCTGGGCGTCCCGGTCAGCCCCACCGCCCTGTACGCGGCCCCGGACCTCGCCGGACTGGTCGACCTTCTGGCCGCCACCCCTGCCGAGCCGCTCCCGGTGAGAACGGCACCGGAAGCGGTGCCGTCGTCGCCGGCCGCCGAGACGGAAGCCCCGCGTCAGCCCCGAACGGACCACGTGCCGGTGGCGGAGCCGGTGGAGCCGCGCACCGGACCCGAGCCGGTCGCCGTCGTCGGCATGGCCGGCGCCTTCCCCGGCAGCCCGGACCTGGAGTCCTTCTGGGCCAACCTCGTCGCGGGCCGCGATCTGGTCGGTACCGTCCCGACCGGACGGCCCGACGCGAGCACGCCGCACCGCGCCGGCGGCTTCCTCAGCGACATCGACCTGTTCGACCCCGAGTTCTTCCGCATCTCCCCCCGCGAAGCACGACTGATGGACCCCCAGCACCGGCTCTTCCTCCAGGCGGCCTGGCACGCCGTGGAGGACGCGGGACACGATCCGCACCGGCTCGCCGGCAGCGACACCGGGGTCTTCGTCGGGGTGGCGTCCTCGGAGTACTCCCAGCTGCTGCTGTCGCGCGGGGTTTCGGTGGACGGGCAGATGGCGACCGGCAACGAGCACAGCATGCTCGCCAACCGCCTCTCCTTCCTGCTCGACCTGCACGGCCCCAGCGAGCCCGTCGACACCGCCTGCTCCAGCAGCCTGGTGGCCGTCCACCGAGCCGTCCGGGCCATCCAGGACGGCGACTGCTCGGCGGCCCTGACCGGCGGGGTCAACCTCATCCTCAACGCCAACGGCTTCGACGCCTTCGGCAGTTCGGGGATGCTTGCCGCCGACGGACGCTGCAAGAGCTTCGACCACCGGGCCGACGGTTACGCGCGCGGCGAGGGCGTCGGCGTGCTGTTCCTGAAACCGCTCAGCCGTGCGGAGGCGGACGGCGACCCGGTCCACGCGGTGATCCTCGGCAGCGCCGTCAACCACGGAGGCCGGGCCACCTCCCTCACCGCGCCGAACCCGGCCGCGCAGTCCGCGGTGATCGGTGCGGCGCTGCGGCGGGCCGGGATCGGTTCCGACACCATCGGCTATGTCGAGGCGCACGGCACGGGAACGGCCCTCGGCGACCCCATCGAAGTGGAGGGCCTCACGCGGGCGTTCCGCGAGAACGGCTGGGACGGCTCAGGCCGCCACTGTGCCCTCGGGACGGTCAAGACCAGCGTCGGCCACCTGGAGACCGCGGCCGGCATCGCGGGCGTGATCAAGACCGTGCTCGCGCTGCGGCACCGGCTGCTCCCGCCGCTGCTGCACCTGGAACGCCCCAACCCCCTGCTGGAACTGGAGCACAGCCCCTTCCACCTGGTGGACGCCGCCCGGCCCTGGGACCGGCGCACCGCAGACGGCCGCGAGCTGCCGCGCCGCGCCGGGATCAGCTCCTTCGGCTTCGGCGGCGCCAACGCCCATGTCGTGCTGGAGGAGTACGCCGGCCGCGACCCCGGCCCGGCCGCGCCCGCACCCCAGCTGATCGTGCTGAGCGCTGTGGACGAGGAGCGGCTCGACGCGTACGCGGCCGGCCTCCTCGCCCACGTCCAACGCGTCCTGATGCGGGGCACCGACGCCGACGTCACACTGACCGACCTGGCCTGGACCCTCCAGACGGGCCGCCCCGAGCTGCCCTGCCGGCTCGCGCTGGTGGCCGCCTCCCTCCCCGAACTGGCCGCCACACTGCAGGCCGTGGCCGAGGGCAGGCCCGGCGAGACGGTCTCGCGCGGCCGTTGCGACCACTCCGCCGACGACCTCTCCCTCGCCGACCTCGACCCGGCCCGACTGCTCGCCACCGGCACCGAGGAGGGCCTGCGCCGCCTCGGCGCCGTCTGGGTCCGCGGCGCCCGCCTGGACTGGTCGACCCTGCACACCACCCCCCGCCGCCCCGTCCGCCTCCACCTGCCGACCTACCCCTTCGCCCGCCGGCGCTACTGGCTGCCGGAACCGGCCACGCCTGAGCCGGCCACACCCGAGACGACCACGGCCGTGCCCGCGTCGGCGGTGAGCGAGGCCCCGCGTACGGCCTCGGCACCGGATCGGGGCGCGATCCCGCGGGCGGTGTCGGCGGACCCGACCCCGACCCCGGCGCCGGTTCCGGATGCGATCCCAAAGACGCCTCAGCCCGCCTTGACGGAGACGCAGGCGCCCCGGCCCACCGCACCCACCGACGGCGTCGAAGGCCTGCGTGCGATCATCGCCGAAGGCGTGGGCATGCCCGCCGACAGCCTCGACGTCGACCGGGACTTCGCCTCGTACGGCATCGACTCGATCGCGGCCCTGCGCATCATGCAGCGCGTCCAGGCTCACTTCGGGGACGACGTACCGATGGCCGCCATCTTCGAGTACTCCACGGTTCGCAAGCTCGCCGCACATCTCGCACAGGAAGGGCTCACCGCCGGGAACAGCCGGACACCGCGGAGCAAGCCCGGCAGCACCGCGCAGCCGCAGCCGCAGCCGGCCCCGGTCGCCGAGCCTCCGGCGCAGCCCAAGATCTTCGAACTGGCCCCTCCTGCGGACGCGGACGCCACACCCCTCTTCGCCGTCTACGGCGACACCGGCGAGCTGAGCTGGCTGGCCGGTCTCGACGGCCTGGGCGACGGAGCAGCCGTCCTGGGCGTCCAGGCACCAGGATTCGGCACGCGGCCGCCCGCACCCGGCGTGTCGATCACCGGGCTCGGTGCCGAGTGTGCCGCGGCGATCCTGGAGACGCGGCCCGCCGGACCCTTCCGGCTGGCCGCACACGCCACCGGCGGCCTCGTGGCGATGGAGACGGCCCGGGAGCTGGCCCGACAGGGCCACGAGATAGAGCAGTTGATCCTGCTCGACCCCGCGGTCCCCGGCCATGAGGCGACCGGCTCCGGGGCGGATCACCTGCGTGCTGTCGTCCTCGTCCTGGGCGAGGCCTGGGGCGCCCGGAAGACTCTGGCGGACCGGCTGCCGGCGGGCTGCACCGCCGCCGAGGCCGCCCGACTGCTCGGTGAGCTGGCCGAACCGCCCATGCCCGAAGCAAAGTTGGGGGCCTGGCTGTCGGCTGCCGCCACCTGGCACGCGTCACTCGCCGAAGCTGCGGCTGACTACGCGCCCGCGCCGCTCACCGACCCGGCCCGCACAATCATCGTCACGGCGGCGGACACCGAACCGGAAGGCTGGGAGCGCCTGATCGTCCCGCCGCCCCTCATGGTCGTCCTCCCACACGGGGCGGGCGTGTTGAGCGACCCGGCAGTCGTCACCCGGCTCCGCACAGCCGACGCACCGGAAGAGGACGACTTCGCCGAAGAGGAAGAGGACGAAGGTGCCCACCTCGTCTCCGTCAACGGCAGCGGACACCGCCCCGCCACCTTCTGGACCCACCACCTCTTCGGAGACGTCAGCTACTGCGTCTACCTCTCCCGTCACCTCGGCTCCGACTACCCGGTCTTCGCGCTGGAACAGGTGGACTACCAGCTCGAGTTCCGCCAGTTCGACGACATCCAGCAGATGAGCGCGGTCTACCTCGCGGCGCTGCGCGCGCGTCGGCCGCACGGGCCGTACCGGATCGGCGGATGCTCGTTCGGCGGCGTGGTCGCGTACGAGATGACCCAGCAGCTGCTGGCTGCCGGGGAGGAGGTGTCGCACCTGTATCTGGTGGACCCCCTGATGCCCGGCACCGGGGCGTGGGACGGCGTCGACGCGAGCGGTATCGACGAGGGGGAGGGGGAGAACCTGGCGTTGATGCTGATCGGGAACTCCGCCTGCCAGTTGTGGCGGGTGGACGAGCAGATCGGCGTCGAGAAACTGCGCGGCCTCACGCTGGACGAGCAGTTCGCCACGATGGCCGAGCACGTTGTCGCCAAGTCGCCCGCCACCCTGTCCCACGACCACGTGCTGAAGCTGATGCGCAGCAAGTGGGACGTGCTCCAGCTCAACGGCAAGCTCCTCGACGGCTACCAGGCGGTGCCGTTGCCGGCCCCGGTGGACGTCACCGTCTTCCACGCGCGGCGCGGCTTCTCCGCGGCCGGCAATCCGTTCGGCATGCCCGCGATCCCCCGCACCGACGGGGACACCAGCAACGGGCTCGCCGACCTGGTCCCGAAGCGCGATCTGACCGTCCATGTGATGGACGCCGACCACTTCACGATCGTGCTGGAGGAGAACCTGCAACGGATCTCGGGCCTGCTGCGGCCCTCACTGGACGGGGAGTGAGCGATGGAATTCAGTGTGTACTTCTTCGCAGCGGACGACCGGCAGACCCCGCGCGACCGGTACCGGTTCATCCTCGATGTGGCCCGGTTCATCGACACGCGCGGCTTCCGGGCGATCTGGGTGCCCGAACGCCACTTCCAGGAGTTCGGCGGGAGCTTCCCCAACCCCTCGGTGCTGGCCGCGGCCATCGCCGCCGTCACCGAGCGCATCGAACTGCGGGCCGGCAGCGTGGTCGTACCGCATCACCACCCCGTGCGGATCGTCGAGGAATGGGCCCTGGTCGACCAGCTCTCCGGCGGCCGGGTGGGGCTGTGCCTCGCCACCGGCTGGCACCGCGGGGACTTCGTGTTCCAGCCGGGCCACTTCGCCGACCGGCGCGAGTACACCCTCGCCGGCATCGACACGCTGCGGGCCCTGTGGCGTGGGGACACGGTCTCCTTTCCGGGACCGGACGACGGCACGCTGCCCGTGCGCACCTTCCCCCGCCCGCACCAGCCGGAGCTGCCGTTGTGGCTGGTGCACACCTCCAACCCGGGCACCTGGCTGGAGGCCGGTCGCCGCGACCTGGGCGTCCTGACACTGCTGGACAGCTGGGAACGGCTCGCGGACAACATCGCTGCCTACCGCAAGGCCCGCGCCGCCGCGGGACTCGACCCGGCGGCCGGCGTGGTCACCGTCGGCTTGCACACCTACCTCGGCGACGACGAGGACCAGGTGTGGGACCTGGTGCGCGATCCGGTACGGCGCTACCTGTCGACGTTCCTCACGCAGAAGCGGAGCGACGACAGCGCCGCCGCCATGTCCGACGCGGAGCAGGAACAACTGGCTTCACTGGTGGCCCGGGACTTCTACGACCGGCGCTCCCTGCTCGGCACTCCGAGCAAGTGCGCCGAGGTGGTCGAGCGGCTGGCCGGAATCGGCGTGGACGAGGTGGCGTGTCTGGTCGACTTCGGGCTGCCGTTCCCGGAGGTGCTGGCCGGCTTGCCACGCCTGGACGCCCTGCGCCGCGACTGCGGAGCGTCCCCCGGGCGCACCGATCCGCCGTCGCCCGCGCGCCGGATGGGCGGCTACTACGACCAGTGAGCCGCCGTCGGGACGCGACGGTGCCCCGCCGTTCGGGCGGGGCACCGGAGCCTCGGATCATCCGGCCTGTTCCACCAGCAGTTTCACCACCGATTCCCGGGAGGTCTGGAAGAAGAAATGGTCACCCGGTAGCACGTTGCGGGTGAATTTCCCCGACGTGTGGACCTGCCACGCCTCCAGATCGGAAATTCTGCATTCCGTGTCCGATTCCCCGCCGAAGACCGACACCGGGCATTCCAGCGGGGTTTCCGCGACGTATTCGTAGGTTTCCTCGACGGTCACGTCCGCGCGCATGGCGGGAACGTACACCTCCTGCATTTCCGCATCGGCCCGCAGGGCGGCCGGAACGCTGTGGCAGCGTGCGTCGAGGGCGTCCAGGAAGCCCTCCACCGGCAGGTCGTGGATGGGCGCGTAGCGGGGCGGGAGGTGCGGTGCGGGCTGTGCGCTGACGGCGAGCAGGGCGGGCAGCCGGCCGTGCTCACGGCGCAGCCGACGGGCCACCTCGAACGCGACCAGCGCCCCGGAACTGTGTCCGAACAGGGCGAATTCGCCGGTCAGTGCCGCGGCACAGGCGGCGGCCGCGGGGCCGGCGAGTTCGCTCATCGACGTGGCGAGCGGCTCCCGGCGGCGCACCTCGCGGCCGGGCAGGCGCAGCATCCACAGCTCGACGTCGTCCGGCAGCAGGTCCGCCAGGCCGTGGTACGCGGCGGTGCCGCTGCCGGCCCACGGCACCGCGATCACGGTCAGCCGGGGACGGGGTCTGCGTCCGGCGCGCAGAAACCAGCGGCCGGGATCCAGCTGAAGATGAGTCATGCGGCGAAATGATAGAGCAGTCCGGTCGAGCAGCGGTCAAGCTTCCGGGGAATTCTCTGGCCGTTTGGCGGGCACCGCACACCGGCGTGGCGCGAATTGCGTCAGAATCTTTCGGAGGCTATTGAGCGGCCGGATCGTTGCGGCTAGTGTCGGGTTCCGTCCGAGGTTCACGAAACCCTGTGCGGTGGATTTCCGTCGCCGGAGGAGGAATTGCCTCATGCGCGCTCACAGCAGTGACGTCGACGTGGACCCGAACGCCACGTCGACCCTGCACGGCCTGGCGCTGGCGCAGGCCCGGCAGCGGCCGGACGCCGTCGCCGTCCGCCACGCCGGGCGCGCCACGACCTACCGGGAACTCGACGACCGCAGCGCGGCCCTGGCCCGGGTGCTCCTCGACCAAGGCATCGGCCCCGGCGAGCTCGTCGGGGTCTCCATGGCGCCCAGCGACCACATGGTGGTCGCCGTGCTCGCCGTGATGCGGGCCGGAGCGGCCTACGTCGCCGTCGATCCCGCCTACCCCGAGGAGCGCATCCGGTTCATCCTGGCCGACAGCGGCGCCCGTACGGTCCTGGTGGACGAGGCGTCCGCCTGGGTGCCTGACCTGCTCGACCTGGCCGGACCGCGGGCGGACCGGACCGCCGAGCCGCACCGGCAGACCGCGCTGCCCGAGGTGGATCCCGGCCAACTGCCGTACCTCATCTACACGTCGGGCTCCACCGGCCGCCCCAAGGGCGCCATGAACCGGCACTCGGGCGTCGCCCTGACCATGCGCGCCCTGGCCGCCGCGATCGGCCTGGACCACACCGACCGGGTCCTCCAGGTGTCGTCGCTCAACTTCGACCTGTCCGTCATCGAGATCTTCGCCACCTTCGCGGCCGGCGGCACCGTCGTCGTACCGCGCGAGGCGGACCGTACCGATCCGGGCGCGCTGCTGGACCTGCTCGTCACCGAGTCGGTGACCGTGTGGTCGTCGGCGCCGGCCCTGCTGCGCCCGCTCACCGACACCGCCCGGCGACGCGTCGGCACCCTGCCCGAGTCGCTGCGCACCGTGGTCCTCGCCGGCGACCGCTTCCCGCCCGCCATGGCCGCCACGCTGAGCGAACTCGGCCCCGCGGTACGGGCGTTCAACGTGGCCGGCATGACCGAGGTGTCGTGCTGCAGCACCGTGTACCCGGTGCGCAAGGAGGACGCCGAGCGGGACGCGATCCCCTGGGGGCACACCCTGCCCGGCCACACCGCCTACGTCCTCGACGAGGAGGGCCGCCCGGTACCGCGGGGCGAGCGCGGTGAGCTGTACATCGGCGGAGCGGGCGTGGGCCAGGGTTACTGGCGGCGCCCGGAACTGACCGAGGAGCGGTTCCTGCCGGACCCGTTCGCGAAAGCGCCGGACGCGACCATGTACCGCACCGGGGATCTCGCGGCCCTCAGGCCGGACGGCGGCATCGACTTCTTCGGGCGCCTGGACGGACAGGTGAAGATCCGCGGTGTCCGGGTGGAGACGGGCGAGCTGGAGACCGCGCTGGAACAGCATCCGGACATCCGCGAGGCCGTTGTCGTGGCCCGGCACTCCCGCGTCGGCGAGGGCTTCCTGGTCGGCTACGTGGTACCGGAACCCGGCCGGCTGCTCACCGCGGCCCAGTGCCGCGACCACCTGGCCCGGACCGTTCCCGCCCATTCCCTCCCCGGACGGTTCTTCTTCCTCTCGGGCATTCCGCTGCTCCCGAGCGGCAAGGCGGACCGCTCGGCCCTCCCCTTCCCGGAGGACCCGGCCCCGCCCGCCGCCGACTCCGCCGGACCGGACGACGCCCTGGTGACCGCGGTGATCCAGGTCTGGGAGGAGGTCCTGGGCCGTCAGGGGATCGGCGCGCACGACGAGTTCAGCGAGATCGGCGGGCAGTCGCTCGCCGCGATGGAGATCGTCGGCCGGGTCCGCGAGGGCTGGGGAGCCGCCACCGGTCTCGCGGCCTTCCTCGACCACTCGACACCCTCGCGCTACGCGACACACCTGCGCGCGGCCGGCGCGACGCCGCCCGAGAACTGACACACCCGTACGCCCCGACCAAGGAGAGGCACTCCGATGACCGCACCCACCGCCATACCGGACGCCGAGCGGGAGATCGTCACCCGGATCGGCGCCTACTACGAGAAGGACGGCATGGCCGCGGACCGCGGCGAGGTGATCGGCTACCTGCTGATCTCCGAGCCGGCCCGGCAGCGCGCCAGCGAGATCAGCGCCAAGCTCGGGATCCCCCGGGACGCGGTCGACAAGATGTCCGACCAACTGGTTCCGGCCGGGTTCTTCATCCGTGAGGAGGCCGAGGAGGGCGACTACTTCCTCACCCTGCAGGACGCCACCTGGCCGCGGGTCATCGAGCACACCTTCCTCAGCTGGCCGACCTTCCACCAGACCATGGCCGACGGCCTCAAGGCCCTGGAGGCCGAGGGCGCCTCCGCGCAGCGGCTCGCCCGGCTGCGGAACATGGAGAAGCTGTTCCGCTACCTCGCCGCCGAGATGCCCGCCCTCTGGCACCGCTACGAGAAGTCCGCCGCCGCCTACTGACCGGCCCCGCTGGGCGGGCCACACGGACAAGGGGGAGTTCACCGATGCAGACACCGGCTCCGGTCACCCGCCCGACGGTCGATCCCAGGTGGGTGCTGCGCCCGGAGCCCCGGGACACGGCCGCACTGCGGCTGCTGTGCGTGCCGTACGCCGGCGGCGGCACGGCCGTCTTCCACGGCTGGGCGGCGCGGCTGCCCGACTGGATCGACGTATGGCTGCTGCGGCTGCCCGGCCGTGAGGTACGGCTGCGGGAGGAACCCCGCACCGACCTGCTGGGTCTGGCCCGGGAGGCCGCGGCCGCCCTGGCGCCCGCCCTGCACGGTCCGTTCGCGCTGTTCGGTTACAGTCTCGGCGCCCTCATCGCCTTCGAGACCGCCCGGGCGCTGCGTCGCGCGCACGGCCTGGAGCCCTCCCTGCTCACCGTGGCCGCGCGCGCCACCCCGGAGATCCCGCAGGCCGGGCACATGTCCCACCTGCTGTCCGACGACGAGTTCCTCGACGTGCTCGACCGGCGGTTCGGGGCCGTGCCACCCCAGATCCGCCGGGATCCGGAGATGCGGGCCCTGTATCTGCCGGTGCTGCGCGGCGACATCACCATGCTGGAGACGTACCGGTACCGGGCCGAACGGCCGCTGCGGTGCGCGATCACCGCGTTGGCGGGCAGCACGGACCGGGAAGCACGTGAGGAGGACATGCGCGGCTGGCGGCACCACGGCACGGCCGGCTTCACCCCACACACCTTCCAGGGCGGTCACTTCTTCCTCCAGGAGCACCGGGACGCCCTGCTCGACCGACTGGCCCAGGATCTGGCGCGCACGGTGGTGCCCTGACGGACCCGCTCACCCCTCAGGGTGGCGAAGGTTCCGTTTGTGTTGTGCGTTCAGTAAGTACTGAATATGCTGAACGGCATGGCTATCACACACGACGAAGCCGTGCGCTTCGCCGAGGACGTGGCCCTGTACTTCGAGCAGGACGCCGGACTTCCGAGGATCTCCGGACGCGTCATCGGGTGGCTGCTGATCTGCGACCCGGCCGAACAGACGGCCGGTCAGCTGGCGGAGACCCTGGGCGCGAGCAAGGCATCGATCTCCACGTCGACCCGTCAGCTGATGCAGGCGGGTCTGGTGGAGAAGGTGTCGCTTCCCGGAGACCGGCGCACGTACTACCGGATCAACGACGAAGGCTGGGTCAACTCGGTGTTCGAGCGGCTGGCCGCTGTCACCAACATCCTCAAGGTGCTGGACAAGGGCAACACGCTCCTGGCGCACGACCCCCCGGCCCGCCGGGCGCGGCTGGAGAACGTGGCCGACCTGTACCGATGGATGCAGAGCGAACTACCGCCGCTGCTCGCCAGGCACCGCGAGCACCGGCTTCACGATGGAGGAACGACGTGACCTTATCGGCGATCGAGACGACAGGTCTCAGTAAGCGGTATCCCGGCGGCCGGGGCGTCGCGGACCTGGATCTCACCGTGCAGCACGGGGAGGTCTTCGGCTTCCTCGGCCCGAACGGGGCCGGGAAGACGACGACCATGAAGATGATCCTGGACCTCATCCGCCCCACCTCGGGCACCATCCGGGTCCTCGGACTCGACCCCGTCACCCAGGGTGCGGAACTACGGGCCCAGATCGGCTACCTGCCCGGCGAACTCGTCCTCGAAGGCTCGGAGAACGTGGGCGAGATGCTCGGATTCTTCGCCCAGTTGCAGGGCAACGTGGACCCCGCCTGGGTGGACGAACTCGCCGGACGGCTGGAACTCGACCGCTCCCGCAAGGTGAAGAGCCTGTCGAAGGGCAACAAGCAGAAGGTCGGCATCGTCCAGGCCTTCATGCACCGGCCCGCCCTGCTCGTCCTCGACGAGCCGACCAGCGGCCTCGACCCGCTGATGCAGCAGGTCTTCCTCGATCTCGTCAGCGAGGCCAGGGACCGCGGCCAGACGGTCTTCATGTCCTCGCACATCCTCAGCGAGGTCCAGGAGGTCGCCGACCGCGTCGCCATCATCAAGGACGGGCGCCTCGTCACCGTCAGCACCGTGGAATCGCTCCAACGGCGGGCGGTCAGCCAGGTCGAGATCCACTTCGGGGAGCCCTTCCGCACCGAGGACTTCACCTCACTGGCGCACGTCGGCGGGGTCCGGGCGGAGGACCGCGTCCTGCGCTGCGTGGTCGACGGCAGCGTCGACGCCCTGGTCAAGCAGGTCGCCCGCTACCGGGTCGAGGCACTGTTCTGTCACAAGCCCGACCTGGAGGCACTCTTCATGGACGAGTACGTCAAGGAAGGCGCCTCCGTTGCTCACTGACCTTCCCGTCTTCGCCAAGGCGATGCGCGACCAGCGCCGCGCACTGCTGATGTGGCTGCTCGGCGTCGCCGTCGTGATGGCCATCTACACCTCCTCCTACGCGCAGGTGAAGAAGCAGGGCAACGCCCTCGACTCGATCCCCTCCGGCATGGCGGGCGCCATGCACTTCGACGACCTCACCAGCGGCGCCGGCTTCCTCGAAGGCACCGTCTTCGGCCTGCTCGGACCGCTGCTGCTGCTCATCTTCGCCATCTCCACCGGCACCCGCGCCATCGCCGCCCAGGAACAGTCCGGCGTGCTCGACCTGTACCTCGCCTACCCCATCACCCGCCGGCGCCTCGGACTGGAGCGGTTCGGCGCCCTGTTCACCTCGGTGCTCGTCCTCACCCTGCTGGTCGCGGTGGAGGTGACCGGGCTGGCGTCCTCCCAGGACATGCACGTACCGGCCGGACACGTCATCGCGGGCGCGGTCCAACTCGGGCTGCTGGCCCTGTTCTTCGGCGCCCTCGCCCTGTGCATCGGCGGTGTCACCGGCAACCGCGCGGTCACGCTCGGCGCCACCAGCGCGGCAGCCGTCGGCTCGTACATCGTCAACGCCATCGCCTCGCAGATCGACGGCCTGCACTTCCTCCAGCGCATCACGCCCTTCTACTGGGCCCAGGGCACCCGCCCGCTGCGGGACGGCTTCGACGCCGGCGGCGTGATCGTCCTGCTCGCCGCCACCGCGGTCGTCCTGGCCGTCGGCATGCGGTTCTTCTCCCGCCGCGACATCAACACCTGAGCCCAAGGCGCGCACGACAACCTCACTCCGTACCCCGCACCACCGCCTGCCGGGGCCGGCCTCTCGCTCGGCCCCGGCAGGCCGCTGCCCGCTGCCCAGACGCCGTACACCCGACCTCGTGGAGGCACGTCCATGGCCAAGCCGGCGACACCCGGGTCACCGAAGAAGCTGCTCCGCTACGACCGTTCGCAGTACGCGGCCTATCTGGCCGGGTGCGCGTCCTTCTCCTACGGCGCTTCCTGCTTCATCGAGTCGGACCTGGGCACCGACCCGCTCGACGTCTTCGCGCTGGGGCTGCTCGAACATCTGCCGCTGACCATCGGCATCGCCCAGGCGCTCTTCGCCGCCCTGTGCATCGCCGTCTGGGCTGCCTGGAACCGCCGCCGACCGGTGATCTCGCCGTTCGTGACCTTCTTCTTCTGCGGCAGCCTCATCGACGTCGCCCGCGCCGCGGACCTCGCCGCGCTGCCCGTGGACCCCGCCGTCCTGATGGTCCTCGGCAGCCTGCTGTGCGCGTACGGTTCCTCGCTGATCATCCTCGGCGGCATCGGAATCCGGGCCATGGACCTGGTGGCGATCAGCATGACCGAGCACTGGCGCATACCGTTCTGGGCGGCCAAGTTCAGCACCGAACTGCTCCTCCTCGCGAGCGGATGGCTGCTCGGCGGGCCCGTCGGCATCGGCACGGTCTGCTTCCTCGTCGTGGTCGACCTCCTCGTCCAGCCCTTGATGCGCCTCAACGGCAACGTGCTCCGACTGCGCAACGCGGGCATCCCCAGCCTGAGCGTCGCCAAGACCCCGGCCTGATCCCCACCGCCCCGCGCACTCCAGCCGCGGACACGCCCTTCGCGACCCCCTGTCACAGGTCGTCGGCTCCGGCGACCTCAGGAAGAGGCGCGTTTCCGCTGTCCGCAGCGGCCAGCAGGATCCACGTCGACAGTGTCTGAGTCGGTTGTGCCGCCGGCAAGCTTCCCTGGGGAGCTGCACCAGAAATCCAGGCACCATCCTCAAAAAAAATCTGCCATGGCGACAGTAGACTTTGACTCGTCGTGGAGTTACTGTTTTGGTCGTACTCAGGTCGCCGAGGTAAGGAGCCGAACGCCATCAGGATCGCCCGAGCGAGGAGCAGTCCGCTCGGCTACCGCAGGCCCCGGATTGGAAGGTGGTCCCCGGTCACGCATTCACGATCCCCGCACCCCCCGCCCTCCCAGGCGGAACCTGCGGACGAAGAAGGCCGGCCCAGCCGGTAGATGGTGTTGAAAGCTCGGGGCCCGGGTGCCAGTACGGCACCCGGGCCCCCCGACGCGTCCCCCGGAAGAAGAGGTCTATGCCCCCTGCCCGTACTCGCCCCGTCACCCCTCTCGACGACGATGACTACCCCGCCTACACCATGGGCCGGGCCGCCGAGATGCTCGGCACCACCCCCGCCTTCCTCCGCAGTCTCGGCGAACACCGCCTGATCAACCCCCTGCGTTCCGAAGGCGGCCACCGCCGTTACTCCCGCTACCAGCTGCGCATCGCCGCCCGCGCTCGTGAACTCGTCGACAAGGGCACCCCCATCGAAGCCGCCTGCCGCATCGTCATCCTCGAAGACCAGCTCGAGGAAGCCCAGCGCATCAACGAGCAACTGCGCGCGCAAGGCCGCACCGATCCCTGCACCAGCTGAATGCGGGGTCGGAACGCGGGGCCGATGGCCTCGTCAACGGGCGGAGCCCGAACGGGATTTGAGCCACACAACCCCTGCTACGGTTGATCAATGGCATCGGTCACACAGTTCCAAGTCACCTTCGACTGCGCGGAACCTCGGCGCGTCGCTCGCTTCTGGTGCGAGGTGTTGGGGTACGTCGTACCGCCGCCACCCGAGGGGTTTGCCACTTGGGACGATGTCGATCGCTCGCTGCCGCCTGAGGAACAGGGTTCATGGTCCGCATGCACCGACCCCTCAGGTGTAGGCCCGCGGCTGTACTTCCAGCGCGTTCCCGAAGGGAAGGTCGTCAAGAACCGGCTGCACCTCGACGTGCGGGTCGGCACCGGCCTCGTGGGTGAAGAGCGCCTGGCCACGCTGGAGGCGGAATGCGCACGACTGGTCGCGCTCGGCGCGGTACGCGTGCGACTGCTGCCCGCCGATGACGACAACGAGTCGTGCATCGTGATGCAGGACATCGAGGGCAACGAGTTCTGTCTCGACTGAGCATGTCCAGGTTCTAGCCCTTCGAGTCCGGCTTCCAGTCCTGGACGAGGAGTCCGAGCAGTACCTCGTCCAGGAACTCGCCCAGCACCCAGGCCGAGGAGCGCAGCACGCCCTCGCGGACGAAGCCGTTGCGCTCGGCGGAGCGCAGCATCGCGAAGTTGTCCGCCAGCGTCTCGATCTGCAGCCGCTGGAGGCCGCGCACGACGAAACCGTAGTGGCACAGCACCGCGACCACGTCGGTGCCGTATCCCTTGCCGCGCGAGGCCGGCAGCAGCCCCAGCCCGATGTGTGCGGACCGGTGGTGGTTGTCGATGCCCCACAGCGTCGCGGTGCCGACGAGCGTGCCGCCCTCCAGCTCCACCACGGAGAACGGGACGTGTCCCTGCTCCTTGTCGTCCACCACGAGCCGCGGGTCCTTCGAACCGGGCGTGATCGGCCGCCACGGCCCGTTTTCGGCCCGCGAGGCGTTGACCACGTCGTCGTAGAGTTCGGCCCGCAGGACCGGGATGTCGTCCTCGTGTCGGGCCCTCAGCCCGACCTTGTCGCCCTTCAGCATGCAGGCTTCTTATCCGACCGGGCTGACCTGCGGCAAACGAATAAGAGGCCGGGCTCAGTGGAGGCAGAAGCAGAACGGATGGCTGGCCGGGTCCGCGTAGATCCGCCAGTTGGCCTCCGGGCGGAGCTGGTCCGTCCGCTCCAGCACGGTCGCGCCGAGGGCGAGCGCCCGCTTCTCCTCTCCGTCGAGATCGTCCACGTCGAAGTCCAGGTGGAGTTGTTGCGGGCGCTCCTGGCCGGGCCACTGGGGCGGTCGGTAACCGTCCACCCGCTGACAGGCAAGCGGCGTTCCCTCGAACCCGTGCACCTCGACCCAGTCGGGATCCTTCGGGTCCGCGACCACCCGGCCACCGAGCAGCTCCGCGTAGAACTCCGCGAGCCCTACCGGATCAGCGCAGTCCAGCGCGACCGCCTGCAGCTTTCGAATCACTTCCGACACCCCTCGCTCTCCGGCCCCTCCGGGCTTCACCCAGAAACTGCCCCCCACCGGCCTGGCCGACACTCCGGGCCCCGGGCCCTCGACTCTGCCGTTCATCTACCCTCCGTTCGGCCTTCATCCATCTGTGGGCACAGCTCCCACACAGTTCCGCGACTCTCAGTTCGCTTTGGGTGATTCTCCGCCGCTGGCGAAAAACAGCCCATGAGATGAAGGGGAGGGGGTGGTTTCCATGGTTCCGTCACGGTTCTTGTATGTGGTGCGCGGGACGCGTCAGAGACCCGTGGGGGAGGAGCAGTCGGTCGGGTGGCGGCTCGTCGGCTCCAACCACCGTGAACTGGGGCGCAGCGCCGAGTCCTTCGCCGGTTTCCCGGAATGCCGGGCCGCGGTGCTGCGGCTGAGGGAGCGGATCGGGGACGCCAAGATCCTGCTGACCACGACGGAAGCGGCGGGTGGCTGGAGCTGGCGCCTGGAGATCGACGGCCAGGCGGCCGCGGTCGCCGGTCGGCTCTATCAGAGACAGCGGGACTGCCAGTTCAACTTCGGTCAGTTCCTGAAAGCTGTCCCGGTGGCCGAACTGACCGAGCCGACGCCGCCCTGGCCACGAGGGGCGGGCGGGCGGCGTCCGCACGGCTCCGGTCCGTCGGCCGGTTCTGTGCAGGTTCCCGGGCCCGGCCCGACCCGACTCGGCTTTCCTTCAAGGACAGGGGCAGGGGCAGAGCCGGATGCCGCCCGTCACAGCCGCTCCGGCGATGACGGCGACGCCAACGGTGCCCGTGCGCGTGCCGGGACGGGCTCGAGATGAGCGTTGTCGTGCCCGGACTCGGGCAACCGTCGGACTCCGGCCGGGAACCCGGTCCCGACGAGGCGAGGCTTGCGCCGCGCGGCAGGATCGAACCGGTGGACCGCCTCTTCCGGGCCGCCCTCCGGGGCAGCGGCGCCGTCGTCCTGGCCATCATGCTGCTGGTCGGCGTCTTCCTCACCTACCGCGCGTCACAGGCGCTGGGCGTCGCCAAGTGGTCGTTCCTCACCACCTCCGCCTGGGAACCGGACTCGCACCACTTCGGCATCGCCGCCGTCCTCACCGGAACGGTGCTCATCGGGTTGACGGCGATCTGCATCGCCGTACCGCTGGCGCTGGGGACCGCGCTGTACATCTCGGAGTACGCGCCGCGGAAGCTGAAGCGGACCCTGGTCAGCCTGGTGGACCTGATGGCCGCGGTGCCGAGCGTGGTGTTCGGGCTGTGGGGCGCCTTCCTCCTCCAGGGGCACGTGACGGGGCTGTCCCGCTGGATCGCCACCTACTTCTCCTGGATCCCGATCTTCGAGGTCGACGGGGCCGACCCCGGCGACCCGCTGCAGACGGCCACCGTCTACACCTCCTCCACCTTCATCGCCGGCATCGTCGTGGCACTCATGGTCACGCCGATCACCTGCTCGGTGATGCGGGAGACCTTCTCACAGGCGCCGGCCGGAGAACGCGAGGGCGCCCTGGCACTGGGCGCGACCAAGTGGGGAATGATCCGCGCGGTCGTCCTGCCGTACGGCCGGAGCGGAGTGATCGGCGGAACCATGCTGGGCCTCGGCCGGGCCCTGGGCGAGACGATCGCCGTGTTCATGATCATCTCGCCGGTCTTCGCCGTACAGCCGCACATCCTGCAGAACGGCGCCAACTCCGTCTCGGCCCTGATCGCGCTGCGGTACGGCTCCGCGAGCGAATTCGGCATGTCGGCCCTGACGGCCGCCGGGCTCGCGCTCTTCCTCATGACCCTCGTCGTGAACTTCATCGCGTCCTCGATCGCGGCCCGCAGCCGCTCGGGCGCCGGAACGGAGGCCTGAGCATGACCACCGACCTCCTCCGCGAGGGCCGGAAGGAAACGACGACGACGTTCGCCGACCGGGACGACATCCCCGAGGTCCGCCGCAACACCTCCTCCGTCCACACCTCGGACCTGCTCGCCCTCGCGGGCGCGGCGATCGGCTCACTGTCGTTCACCGCGCTGCTGTACGTCTGGATCGCCCCGTTCGACTCCCTTCTGGGCTTCGTCGTCCTCGCGTACCTGCTCTTCCTCGGGCTGTACGCCGTACTGGTCTCCTTCGACGAGGGCGGTGTGGCGGTACGGGACAAGGTCGCCGCGGTCGTGTGGCAGAGCCTCGCCGTCCTGCTGCTGGCCGCGCTCGTCATGGTGGTGACGTACACCCTGTGGCGCGGCCGGTCCGCCCTGGTGCACCTCAACTTCTTCACCGAGGACATGTCCCGCACCGGCCCGCTCCAGCCACTCAGCGAGGGCGGCGTGGCACACGCGATCGTCGGCACGCTGGAGCAGATCACCATCTCACTGGCGATCACCGTGCCGCTCGGGCTGGCCTGCGCGGTGTTCCTCAGTGAGGTGCCGGGCCGCTACGCACGTTTCGTACGGACCATCGTCGAGGCGATGACGGCACTGCCCTCGATCGTGGCCGGCCTGTTCATCTACGCCACCGTGATTCTCGTCCTCGGCGTCGACAAGTCCGGGTTCGCCGCGGCGCTGGCGCTCGGCGTGATGATGCTGCCCATCGTCATCCGCGCCGCCGACGTGGTGATCCGGCTGGTGCCGGGCTCGCTGCGCGAGGCGTCGTACGCCCTGGGCGCGAGCCGGTTGCGCACGGTGTGGACGGTGGTGCTGCCCACCGCGCGCTCCGGCCTGACCACGGCCGTGATCCTGGGCACCGCCCGCGGTATCGGCGAGACCTCGCCCGTGCTGCTCACCTCCGGGGTCAACGCGGGACTGAACGCCGACCCGCTCAGCGGTCCGCAGATCTCGCTGCCGCTGGCCACCTTCGATCTGGTGCGTTCGCCCCAACCCGCCTATATCGCGCGAGGATTCGGTACCGCCGCCCTGCTGATGGCGCTCGTGCTGCTGCTGTTCGTGCTGGCCCGCGTGATCGGTGGGCGCGGCCCCGGCGAGCTGACCCGCAACCAGCGGCACCGGCGTGTGCTGGCCTCACGGCGCGACGCCGAGCGCATGAGCGGGCGCGCAGCGCTCAGGTCACGGCCCCCCTTCCACGCCGAGTCGGGGCCGGCCCCCGAGTAGCCCCAGCCCCTCCGCAGACCGCGGCCACATCCGCCACCCCATCGACTCGCCACCTCATCGACCGACCTGGAGTTCCTCGTCATGCCCGGATCCCCTCCGGCCACGTCCGCACGCCTCCGTACGAGAGCCGTGACCGCCCTCGTCCTCCTGGCCGCCCTCCTGTTCGGTGCCCTGCCCGCCGAAGCGGCGACGTACGTACCGATCTCGGGCGCGGGATCCACCTGGAGCCAGAACGCGCTCGACCAGTGGCGAGCCAACGTCAAGCAGTACGGCGCCCAGAAGGGCAAGACGCTCAGTGCCTTCGCGTACTACTTCCTCTGCCAGGGCCAGCAGCGCGTGGACAGCCTCGGGTACTCGCCGCTGCCGATCAACCTCGTGCAGGCGGGCCTGAACCAGGTCCGCAGGATCCCCGGGGCGGACGTCGAGCGGATCAACATCAAGGCTCGGCCTGGCGGTCTCCGACCAGATGCTGCTGCTCCTGCCCAACCTCCTCTGACCACCCGTTGCCGACGCTGATGAAGGACACGCCGTGACCGACCAGACAACCCAGACCGAGACCACGCTGACCCTCCCGCCGGTGGGGGCGACCGGCGTGACCGGGGCGACGCTCGACGCCCGCCGGATCTCGGCCTGGTTCGGCGACCACAAGGTCCTCGACCGGGTGTCGCTGACCATGCGGGCCGGCCTGGTCACGGCCCTCATCGGCCCCTCCGGCTGCGGCAAGTCGACGTTCCTGCGCATCCTCAACCGCATGCACGAACTCGTTCCCTCCGCCTCTCTGGCCGGTGAGGTCCTGGTCGACGGCCAGGACGTCTACGCCCCCGGACAACGGCTGACCGAGGCCCGGCGCAAGGTCGGCATGGTCTTCCAGAAGCCGAACCCGTTCCCCGCGATGTCGATCTACGACAACGTCACCTCCGGCCTGAAGCTCACCGGGACGCGGGTGAACGGTGCGGGCAAGGACGACCTGGTGGAGGAGTGTCTGACGAAGGCGGGCCTGTGGAAGGAGGTCCGGGACCGCCTCCGCCAGCCCGGCGGCGCGCTCTCCGGCGGTCAGCAGCAACGCCTGTGCATCGCGAGGTCGTTGGCAGTGCGCCCCAAGGTCCTCCTCATGGACGAGCCGTGCTCGGCCCTGGACCCCACCTCCACCCGACGTATCGAGGAGACCATCCGTGAGCTGGCCCACGAGGTCACCATCGTGATCGTCACCCACAACATGCAGCAGGCCGCTCGCGTCTCCGACCAGTGCGCCTTCTTCCTCGCCGAACAGAACACCCCGGGCAGCATCGTCGAACACGGCCCTACCCCGGCGATGTTCTCCACACCGTCGGACCCCCGCACCGCCGACTACGTGGAGGGCCGCTTCGGTTAAGCGCCCGTGCGTTGTCCCGAGTATTGACCGGTCAATTGAGCGAATGTACGGTCTATACATGTCCGCGCCCCTCTATGTACGGATCAGGCGAGAGATCGAAGCGAGGATCCGGGCCGGAGACCTGCCTCCCGGTGCGCGGCTGCCCACCGAGAAGGAGCTCTCCACCCAGCACGGCGTCAGCCGGGCCACGGCCCAACGCGTCCTCAACGACCTGGCCGAGGCGGGGTTGGCGATCCGCCGACGGCGTCACGGGACGTTCGTCGCGGACGTGACGCGGCAGATCAATCTGCTCAACTTCGTCACCCCCGCCGTAGCCGCGAAGGGCGTACCGGGCAGACACGAAGTCGTGTCCGCGCGGATCGTCAGGGCCGCCGACGCCATCCTGGCCCTCCCCGGCGCCTCCGCCGACACGGCCGTGGTGGAACTGGTCCGCCGCAAGCTCGACGTGCGCGAGGAGCCACGGTCGGTCGAGCGGCACGTCGTTCTCTTCGCGGTGGCCCCCGACCTGTTGAACGAGAACCTCGAAGACGTCGTCACCCTCCCGTACCTCCAGCGCCGAGGAGTACCGATCGACGCGATCCGGCTCTACCTCGACCCGGTGACCCTCGACGCCCACGACGCCGCGTTGCTGCACAGCGAGACCGGAACACCCGCGCTGATGAGGCGCCGGGAGTTGCGTACGGAGGACGGGAGCACCGTCGAGGTGGTCACGACGCTCGTCCGGCCGGGAACCGCCGAGTTCTTCCTGGAGTTGCCCGTCCCCGTCACATGAGCAGCGAGTCGCTGCCGGAAGGAGTGAGTGAACGATGAAGATCATCGTCATCGGTGCCGGTGTGCTGGGCGTGAGCGTCGCGAGGCACCTCGCCGTCGCCGGGGAGGACGTTCTCCTGCTCGACCAGTGGGGCGTCGGCACCGGTACGACCGCGACGACCTTCGCCTGGACCAACTCCAGCCGGAAGCTCGACCCGGACTACCACCGGCTGAACCTCGCGGGGATGGAGGAGCACGCCAGGCTGGCCGAGCAACTGCCCGGCGCACCCTCGTACTTCCCCAGCGGGGCGCTGCAGTGGGCGGACGCCGCAAGCAGGCAGCGGCTCGCCGACAACGTGGCACGACTGCAGTCCCTGGGCTACCCCGCACGCTGGGTCACGCCCGACGAGGCAACGCGCATCGCGGGCGAGGTCCGCATCCCGGCGACCATCACGTCCCTCGCGTACTTCCCCAGCGAGGGATACGTCCTGCCGGATCGCTTGGTCGGCACCTTGCTGGCGGATGCCGAGCAGCACGGGGCCAGGTTCGCGATCGGCGAGGTCGTGGCCATCGACGACAGGCCTGACGGAGTGTCCGTCACCCTGGCCGGAGGCCGGGTCTGCACAGGCGATCGAGTCGTCCTGGCGGCAGGCCGCTGGACCCAACGGCTCGCCGCACGGGCCGGGATCGACATTCCCATGGTGACGGATGTCGGTCGCGGAGCGCAGACCGTCGGTCTGCTCGGCTACTCCAGGTTCCCGGCACTCGACCTGCGTTGTGTGATCCACAGTCCCGGCCTCAACCTCCGCCCCACGGCCGATGGGCACGCCGTCGTTCAGGCTCTCGACCTGAACGGTGACGTCGATCCGGCGGACCCTCCGTCCGTGGACGGGGACCTGGCCGGCACCCTCGCTCGGCGGTTCTCCGCACTGCTGACCGACCCGAGCCGGGCACCGAGGATCGACCTGCGCGTCGGCTTCCGGTCCCTGCCCGCAGACGGCCACACCGTCGCCGGCTATGCCTCCGCGCAGTCCCGCGTCTACTGCCTCGTCTCGCACAGCGGGATCACCCTGGCGCCGATTCTGGGGCGGCTGGTCGCGTCCGAGATCACCACCGACCAGGAACAAGGCCTTCTCCGCACCTTCCGGCCCACACGCTTCACCGGCGCTCGGCGCTCGGACATCGAGGTGGATCAACACGCCACCGGGCTGGGGGAGCAGTAGCCGACCCGTCAGGTGGCCGGCGGCGACCCCACACGGTGAGCCGTGCCGTCGGCATCCACGTACGTGAACTCGCGAAGCTCGTAGGGTGTGTCCGCCGGCTCGACGAAACGGCCCTCGACGCCGGAAGCCCTCCACTCGGCGTAGACGGCGTCAGCGTCACTGACATAGAGATAGATGACGGCTCCGGTGCGGTGAGGATCGTGCTCGGACCACTCACTGAGGTGGACCGAGACCGAGCCCCGCTCCACGAAGCCATAGCGATCGGGACCGTCGTAGGCATGCGCCGCGAAGCCCAGGCGACGGTATCGCTCCAGAGCAGCGTCAAGGTTCCGGACGGGGACTACGGGCGCGACCCTGTCGAACGCGACTTCTGACATCTAGTCAGTCTTGCACGCACGTGACCCCCGTACACCGTGGAACGACGTACCCGCGCGACTGATTATGATCTTGATCATGACCATGCGGAACTCTGACAAGACCCTTTCCCGTAAGCAGCGACTTCAGGAGAAGCAGCGCCGCCAGTTGGCGGTGGTCGACACCGTGGACAAGGCGGAGGCCAAGGTTCGCAAGGCAGAAGTCGAACTGGCCATAGCCGTGACCGAGGCGGTGCAGGTCTTCGGCGACGAGCTGTCGGCGTCCGAGGGGCTCGACATGCCGGCCGAGGCGATCCGCCGCTTCCTTGCCATGGCCCAGGACGAAGCGGCCGGCGCGGACCAGGTTGCCGAGCCCGCCGGCCAAACGGACTGATCGCCCCGGGCGCCTGGCTGACGCCGCACGCCATCGGCGCCCCGGCCCGGTCGTGTCCTTCCGGAAAACACCTCGAGCAGCCGACCCCTTGACCCTCGGCCCTTCCTCCTCGATGCTCGGTTGCGCATGACGGTGCGTGTATCGAATTAGGCAACACGCCTTCCGAGAGTTCCCGTCGAGGAGTAGCTCATGGCTCATGAGGTTCGTGCTGTCGTCGCCCGGAAGAGGGGCGCCCCGGTCTCCCTGGAAACCATCGTCGTCCCCGACCCCGGCCCCGGTGAGGCGCTGGTCAAGATCGAGGCGTGCGGCGTCTGCCACACCGATCTGCACTATCGGGAGGGCGGGATCAACGACGACTTCCCCTTCCTGCTGGGGCACGAGGCGGCGGGCCGCGTGGAGGCCGTCGGAGACGGTGTCACCGGCGTCGAGCCGGGCGACTTCGTCATCCTGAACTGGCGAGCGGTGTGCGGCCAGTGCCGGGCGTGCAGCAAGGGCAAGCCGTGGTACTGCTTCGCCACGCACAACGCGACCCAGCCGATGACGCTGCTCGACGGCACTCCGCTCTCACCCGCACTCGGTATCGGTGCCTTCGCGGAGAAGACGCTGGTCGCCGCGGGGCAGTGCACCAAGGTGGACCCGGCGGCCCCGGCGGCCGCCGCCGGCCTGCTCGGATGCGGTGTCATGGCGGGATTCGGCGCCGCCGTGAACACCGGCGCCGTCGGCCGCGGGGACTCCGTCGCCGTCATCGGCTGCGGTGGGGTCGGCATGGCCGCCGTCGCCGGGGCGAGGCTCGCCGGCGCGACCAAGGTCATCGCCGTCGACGTCGACCAGCGCAAACTGGACCGGGCGCTGGGCATGGGTGCCACCCACGCGGTCGACGGCACGAAGGCCGACGTGGTGGAGAAGGTGCGCGAGCTGACCGGGGGCTTCGGCGCCGACGTGGTCGTCGAGGCGGTCGGTCGCCCCGAGACGTACCGGCAGGCCTTTTACGCCCGCGACCTGGCCGGTACGGTCGTCCTGGTCGGCGTGCCCACCCCGGAGATGAAGGTGGAGCTGCCGTTGCTCGACGTCTTCGGGCGTGGTGGCTCGCTGAAGTCCAGCTGGTACGGCGACTGCCTGCCCTCGCGTGACTTCCCGGCGCTCATCGACCTGTATCTGTCGGGGCGTTTCGACCTGGACGCGTTCGTCTCCGAGACCATCGGTCTCGGTGACGTGGAGGAGGCGTTCGAGAAGATGCGCCGCGGTGAGGTGCTGCGCTCCGTGGTGGTGCTGTGATCCCCGGCGCACCGCGCACCCTCCCAAGTGTTGCCCATTCCGCAATCGGTTGCGCAATGAGCGACACTGAACGGGAGACGGCCCGTCCTGTGAACGCCTTGACAAGGCTTCGCGGCCGCCCCCAAACTGACGTTGCGTTCAACGCAATCCGTTTCGCTATACGCACCGAGGTGTCATGATGATTCCCGCGTGCCGTCTCGTGGATCTGCCCCGAGGCGAGGCTCACCGGCTCGACATCGATCCGCCGGTCTCGGTGTTCCACACCGATGACGGCGAGGTCTTCGCCATCGACGACACCTGCACCCATCAGGACGCCTCGCTCGCCGACGGCTGGCTGGAGGGGTGCGAGGTGGAATGCCCGCTGCACGCGTCGAAGTTCGACCTCCGAACCGGAGCCGTGGACGCTCCGCCGGCCAAGCGCGGCGTCCGTACGCACCAGGTCCACATCGAGGACGGCATGATCTACGTCCAGCTGTCCACGGAGGCCCCCAACCTGCCGCCCTGCATCACGGCCCGCCTCGCCGGAGACCCCGCGTGAGAACCGTGGCCGTGGTGGGTGCCTCGCTGGCCGGGCTGTCGGCGGCGCGCTCGTTGCGGAAACAGGGCTACGACGGGCGGTTGGTCGTCATCGGCGACGAACCGCACCGCCCGTACGACAGGCCGCCGCTGTCCAAGGAGTTCCTGGCCGGCGACATCGATGAAGCCGACCTCGCGTTGGAGTCCGACGACGAGGATCTGCGGGCGGAGTGGCTGCTCGGCACCCGCGCCGCCGGACTCGACCGCGCGCACCGCGCCGTGCGGCTCACCGACGGCCGGGAGGTCCGGGCCGACGGCATCGTCATCGCGACCGGCGCGGCCGCGCGGAGACTGCCGGGCACGGACGGTCTGGCCGGGGTGCACACCCTGCGCACGCTGGACGACGCCCGTGCCCTGCGGGACGAACTGGCCCTGGGGGGACGGCTCGTCGTGATCGGCGGCGGATTCATCGGTGCCGAGGTCGCTTCCACGGCGTACGCTCTCGGACTCGATGTGACGGTCGTCGAGGTGGCGCCCACGCCGCTGGCCGGACCGCTCGGCGAGACCATGGGCGCCGTCGTCTCCGCGCTCCACGCGGACCACGGCGTACGGCTGCTGTGCGGTGTGGGGGTCAAGGGGCTGAGCGGCGAGACCCGGGTCGACGCCGTCCTGCTCGAGGACGGCCGCAGCATCCCGGCCGACATCGTCGTCGTCGGAGTCGGCGCGCGTCCTTGCGTCGAGTGGCTGGAAGGATCCGGCGTCGCGCTCGACAACGGCGTCACCTGCGGTGCGGACGGCCGCACCAGCCTGGCCTCCGTGGTCGCGGTCGGTGACTGTGCCTCCTGGTACGACCCCCGGGCGGGGGCCCATCGTCGCGTCGAGCACTGGACCGGCGCGAAAGAGCGCCCCGACGCGGCCGTCGCCGCACTGCTGGCGGGCGGCGCGGTCGAGCCGGGTGTGCCCCGGCCGCCGTACTTCTGGTCGGACCAGTACGGCGTGAAGATCCAGTTCGCCGGTCACGCGGCCGGCGCCGACAGCGTGACGATCGAGGAAGGCGCACCGGACGGCCGCAACGTCCTGGCCGTCTACCGGCGTGCCGATCACCCCGTCGCCGTGCTGGGCATGAACCAGCCACGGCTGTTCATGCGGTGGCGCAAGCAGTTGGCGAGCGCACCGTCCTGCTGAACGACGTCCGGAGTCGCTCGTCCCGGCGCGTGAATGACCGATCCACGACGTTCCCCGAGGAGTGCACTGTGACCTCGACCGGCCTGCCCGACAGCCTGATCGCCACCCTCCCCGGCACCTCGTACACGGATCCGGGGATCTTCGCCCAGGAGCAGGAGCACATCTTCGAAGCGATGTGGTTCTGCGCCGTGCGCTCCTCCGACCTGGCCGGGCCCGGCGCCTTCCGGACCGTCGAGGTGGGACGCGAGAGCATCCTGATCACGCGGGCGCGGGACCACTCCGTACGCGCCTTCTTCAACGTCTGCCGGCATCGGGGCGCCAGGCTCTGCACGGAGGAGTCCGGCGAGGTCAAGCGGGCCTTCCAATGCCCTTACCATGCCTGGACGTACGACCTGACGGGCAAACTCGTCGCCGCGCCCAACCTCACCAAGATGCCCGACGTCGGCCGCACCGAGTACGGCTTGGCGGGCGTGGCCACCCATGAGTGGCTCGGCTATGTGTGGGTGTGCCTCGCGGAAGACCCGCCCCCCTTCGACGAGGTCGTACAGGACGTGGTCGCGCGCCTCGGCGACGCCGAGGCGATCGAGCACTACGACATCGGCCACCTCGAGGTCGGCCGGCGGATCGTCTACGACGTCAAGGCGAACTGGAAGCTCATCGTCGAGAACTTCATGGAGTGCTACCACTGCGCGACGATCCACCCCGAACTCACGGAGGTGCTCCCGGAGTTCGCCGACGGGTACGCGGCGCAGTACTACGTGGGGCACGGCGCGGAGTTCGGTGCCGACATCAAGGGTTTCACCGTCGACGGCTCCGATGGCCTCGACCGCATCCCGGGGGTCACCGACGACCAGGACCGCCGCTACTACGCGATCACGGTGCGGCCGCAGGTGTTCATCAACCTCGTACCCGACCATGTGATCTTCCACCGGATGTACCCGGTCGCGGTGGACCGCACGATCGTCGAGTGCGACTGGCTCTACCTCAAACACGTCGTCGACAGCGGCAAGGACGTCAGCCGGTCGGTCGAGCTCTTCGATCGCGTCAACCGGCAGGACTTCGACGCGTGCGAACGCTGTCAGCCGGCGATGAGTTCACGGCTGTACGCCAAGGGCGGCGTCCTGGTGCCCAGCGAGCACCACATCGGCGAGTTCCACGCCTTCGTCCAGGAGCGTCTGGGGTCTCAGCCCAGGTAGCCCATCCGATGGCTGATCTCGTCGGCGCCCTTGACCAGCACGGGAGCCAGTTCGTGCATGCGCTCCTCGGTGAACCGGTACGCGGGTCCGGAGGCGCTGATCGCCGCGACGACCTCTCCGTCCCGGTTGCGGACCGGTGCGGCCATCGCGTGGAGGCCCACCTCCAGCTCCTCCAGGGTCCAGGAGTAGCCGCGCTCGAGAGCCTCGACGAGATTCTTCTCGAGCTTCGTCTTCGCGGTCAGGGTGCGCGGGGTCATCTTCTTCAGGCCCGCCTCGGACAGCAGCGCGGCGCGCTCCTTGGCCGGCATGTGGGCCAGCAGGATCTTGCCGCTGGAGGTCGCGTGCAGCGGGGTCAGCTGGCCGACCCAGTTGTGCGCGGTGACGGCACCCGGGCCGCGGACCTGGTAGAGGTTGATCGCGTAGTGCTCCTGCATGACCGCGAGGTTCACGGTCTCGCCGATCTCCTCGGCGAGGCGCTCACAGACCGGGCGGCTCTGCTGGGTGATGTCGATACGCCCGGTGACCGCTCCGGCGAGGCGTACGATGCCGAAACCGAGCCGGTACTTGCCGCGCTCGCCCGCCTGTTCCACCAGGCCGCGGGCCTCCAGGGCACCCAGCAGTCGGAACGCGGTGGACTTGTGAACGTCGATCTCGGCGGCCACCTCGCTGACGCCGGCCTCGCCGCGCTGGGCCAGGATCTCCAGCACGCTGATGGCCCGGTCGACGGACTGGACCCCGCCCGCCGTCGAGCCTGCCGTTTCGTTATCTGGACTGTAGTTGCTCACAGCGAAACTATACGGGCAGTAATCACCGACGGCAGCGGTGCGTGTCACAGGTTCACGCAATCCCCCCGAAAGTTGCGTGCTTCGCAACCTGGTGCGTATGGCGATACCCGTACTAGCATGCCGCGCGTATCTACGGCGCGAGCGAGACGAGGCACCATGGCTCCCCAGTACGACTTCGTCATCGTCGGTGGTGGATCGGCCGGCAGTGCACTGGCCAACCGGCTCTCCGCGGATCCGGGCAACCGGGTGCTGGTTCTGGAGGCCGGCAGACCCGACTATCCCTGGGACGTCTTCATCCACATGCCCGCGGCGCTGACCTACCCGATCGGCAGCCGGTTCTACGACTGGAAGTACGAGTCCGAACCCGAGCCCCACATGGGTGGCCGGCGGGTCTACCACGCGCGCGGCAAGGTGCTGGGCGGTTCCAGCAGCATCAACGGCATGATCTTCCAGCGCGGCAACCCCATGGACTACGAGCGCTGGGCGGCCGACCCCGGTATGGAGACCTGGGACTACGCGCACTGTCTGCCGTACTTCCGGCGGATGGAGAACTGTCTGGCGGCCGATCCGGACGACGAGTTCCGTGGCCACGACGGCCCTCTCGTCCTCGAACGCGGCCCGGCGACCAACCCGCTCTTCGGCGCCTTCCTCAAGGCCACCGAGGAGGCGGGATACGCCCCGACCGGCGATGTCAACGGTTACCGGCAGGAAGGTTTCGCCCCGTTCGACCGGAACGTCCACCGCGGACGTCGCCTGTCGGCCTCGAAGGCGTACCTCAAGCCCGCCCGAAGGCGTCCCAACCTCACCGTCAGGACGCGCGCCCTCGTCACCCGCGTCCTGTTCGAGGGCAAGCGCGCCGTCGGCGTCGAGTACCGGCGCGGCCGCGGCGCGGCCCAGCGGGTCCGTGCCAAGGAGGTCATCCTCTGCGGCGGCGCGATCAACTCCCCGCAGCTGCTCCAGCTCTCCGGCGTCGGCAACGCGGAGGAACTGGGCGCGCTCGGCATCGACGTCGTCCACGACCTGCCGGGCGTCGGCGAGAACCTGCAGGACCACCTGGAGGTGTACATCCAGTACGCCTGCAAGCAGCCCGTCTCGGTGCAGCCGTACCTGGCGAAGTGGCGTGCCCCCTTCATCGGCCTGCAGTGGCTCTTCCGCAAGGGTCCGGCCTCGACCAACCACTTCGAGGCCGGCGGCTTCGCCCGCAGCAACGAGGACGTCGACTATCCCAACCTGATGTTCCACTTCCTGCCCATCGCGGTCCGCTACGACGGCTCCGTGCCCGCCGGCGGACACGGGTACCAGGTGCACGTCGGTCCCATGTACTCCGACGCCGTCGGCTCGGTGAAGATCAAGAGCAAGGACCCGACCGAGCACCCGGCGCTGCGCTTCAACTACCTGTCCACCGAACAGGACCGCCGCGAGTGGGTCGAGGCGATCCGGGTCGCCCGCAAGCTGCTCAACCAGCCCGCCCTCGCCCCGTACAACGGCGGGGAGATCTCGCCCGGACCGTCCGTCGAGACCGACGAGGAGATCCTCGCCTGGGTCGCCAAGGACGGCGAGACCGCCCTGCACCCCTCGTGCACCTGCAAGATGGGCACCGACGAGATGTCCGTCGTCGACCCCACCAGCATGCGGGTGCACGGCGTGGAGGGCCTGCGGGTCGTCGACGCGTCGGTGATGCCCTACGTCACCAACGGCAACATCTACGCGCCGGTGATGATGATCGCGGAGAAGGCGGCGGACCTCATCCTCGGCAAGGAACCGCAGGCGCCGTCGAAGGCCGCGTACTACCGCCACCGCGACGCCCACGAGCAGGCCGGCTAGACCTTGCGCGCCGCAGGGCTCGGGGCGCTGCGCGACCGGCCGCCGTAACACGGACTTCTCCGTTCACGGTCCGATCGGAAACCCGGCTGAGTCGGGCCTGTAACAGGGCGCTCCCGTTGCCGTCCGCTTGGCTGAACCGTCACCGCCCAACCCCTTGACGTGCGTTCCCGCAGTGCCCAGAGTGTTCCACCACAAGCAATCCGGTGCGCGATGCGCAACGAAATTCGCTCGAAGGGCTCCCGCAGTGGCAGACCTGTATGTGGACGGAGAGTGGCGCGACCCGGTGGCCGGAGGTCACCGCGACATCCGTTGTCCGGCTGACGGCACTCTCGCCGCGACCGTCTCCGAAGGGACGCGTCCCGACGCGGAGGCGGCCGTCGCCGCGGCCCGTCGGGCCTTCGACGAAGGGCCCTGGCCGCGCACTCCGGAGCGCGAGCGCGGCGCGCTGCTGCTGCGCACCGCCGACATCCTCGAGCGCGACGCCAAGGAATTCGCCCGCGCCGAATCGCTGGACACCGGCAAGCGGCTGGTGGAGAGCGAGTACGACATCGCCGACGTCGTCTCCTGCTTCCGATACTACGGCGGGCTCGGCGGCACCGACGCCGGCCGTGTGATCGACACCGGCCGCGATGACGCGGTCAGCCGTGTCGTGTACGAGCCGATCGGGGTGTGCGCGCTGATCACCCCTTGGAACTACCCGCTCCTGCAGGCGAGTTGGAAGGTCGCGCCCGCCCTCCTCGCCGCCAACACGATCGTCCTCAAGCCCAGTGAGCTGACTCCCTCCACGTCGATCCTGCTGATGAAGGCACTGGAGGAGGCCGGGCTCCCGGCCGGTGCCGCCAACCTCGTCCTGGGGGCCGGGCCCGAGGTGGGCGCACCGCTCTCCGAGGACCCACGGGTCGACATGGTCTCCTTCACCGGTGGCCTGGACACGGGCCGGCGGATCATGGCCACCGCCGCCGCGACCGTGAAGAAGGTCGCGCTGGAACTCGGCGGCAAGAACCCCAACGTGGTCTTCGCCGACGCCGACTTCGAGACGGCCGTGGACTTCGCGCTCACGGCCGTCTTCCTGCACTCCGGGCAGGTCTGCTCGGCCGGCGCCCGGCTGATCGTCGAGGACGCGCTGCACGACCGTTTCGTCGACGAGGTGGTCCGCCGGGCCCGGCAGATCCGCCTCGGTGGCCCCTTCGATCCCGACGCCGAGACCGGCGCGCTGATCTCCGCGCAGCACCTGGCGAAGGTCGAGGCGTATGTCGCCGCCGGCCTCGCCGAAGGCGCCGTGCTGCGCTGCGGGGGCGAACGCCCCGACGACCCGGCCCTGGCGAACGGCCACTACTACCCGCCCACCGTGCTCGACGAGTGCCGCCAGGACATGCGGGTGGTGCACGAGGAGTCCTTCGGCCCGGTCCTCACCGTGGAGCGCTTCACCGACGAGGACGACGCGGTACGCATCGCCAACGACACCGAGTACGGACTCGCCGGCGCCGTATGGACGCAGGACGCCGGGAAGGCCCAGCGGGTCGCCCGGCGGCTGCGTCACGGCACGGTGTGGATCAACGACTACCACCCCTATGTGCCGCAGGCGGAATGGGGTGGCTTCGGGCGTTCCGGCGTGGGCCGGGAACTGGGACCGACCGGCCTGGACGAGTACCGGGAGCCCAAGCACATCTGGCAGAACATCCGACCCCGGCCGCAGCACTGGTTCCGCGGCTGAACGCCGAAAGAGGGCGATCATGACCCCAACACAGACCGAGGCGCCGCGACGACGCGGCACCCCCGAGGACGCGGCTCCCACACCGGTCATCTCCGTGCGCAAGCTGTGGAAGGTGTTCGGGCCGAAGGCGGACCAGGTGCCGGACTCCCCGGAACTGTGCGGGCTCACCCGCCGCGAACTCATGGACCGCACCGGATGCACCGCCGCCGTGCGGGACGTGAACTTCGAGGTCGCGCCCGGGGAGGTGTTCGTCGTCATGGGACTGTCCGGCTCCGGCAAGTCCACCCTCGTACGATGTCTGACCCGGCTGATCGAACCCACCACCGGTGAGATCGTCTTCGAGGGCGAGGACATCCGGGACGCCGACGACAAGCGGCTGCGCGAATTGCGGCGCAGCAAGTTCTCCATGGTCTTCCAGCACTTCGGGCTGCTGCCCCATCGCCGCGTCGTCGACAACGTGGCGTTCGGGCTGGAGATCCGCGGGATGGGCAGGGCCGAGCGCACCCGGCGGGCGCTGGAGGTCGTCGAACTCGTCGGCCTCGCCGGGTACGAGAACTCCTACCCCGACCAGCTCTCCGGCGGTATGCAGCAGCGCGTCGGTCTCGCCCGGGCGCTGGCCGGCGATCCGGACGTACTCCTCTTCGACGAGCCGTTCTCCGCGCTCGACCCGCTGATCCGCCGGGACATGCAGAACGAGGTCATCCGGCTGCACCACGAGGTCGGCAAGACGATGGTGTTCATCACCCACGACCTCTCGGAAGCGCTGAAGCTGGGCGACCGCATCCTCATCATGCGCGACGGAAAGACGGTCCAGTGCGGCACCGGTGACGAACTGGTCGGCGCGCCCGCCGACGACTACGTACGCGACTTCGTCAAGGACGTGCCGCGCGGCGACGTCCTGACCCTGCGGTGGATCATGCGTCCGGCCGAGCCCGACGACCCGCTGGACGGGCCCGAGCTGGGTCCGGACGTCGTGGTGCGGGAGGCCACGCGGGCGGTGCTCGCGGCGGAGAAGCCGGTCAAGGTCGTCGAGGACGGCAAGCTGCTCGGCATCGTCGGTGACGAGGAGATCCTCGCGGTGGTCGCCGGACAGGAAGGCGACATGTGATGACGGTCGCCGTGGAAAAGCCCACGAAAACAGCGGCTCCGCAGGCGCCCCCTCCTGTCAAGGGTGTGCGCAGGGTCAGCAGGTCCATGGTGGTGGCCGCGATCCTGGCCGTCTGGCTGCTGCTCTTCGCCGTGCTGCGTGGAAAGCAGACCCTGTCGCTGGCCGCGGCCGACCTCACCGATCTGCACCGCTGGTTCAACGACGTCAACGACGCGATCGGCGCGGACCGCAACTCCAACCCGCTCTTCCTCTACTTCTTCAACGAGATCCGCCTGGTCATCGACACCTTGGTGACCTTCGTCCAGGAGCTGATCTCCCAGCCGTCCGCCGACCGGCCGGTACCGCAGATCGGCTGGCTCGGCGTCGTCGGCCTGACGGGGTACGTCTCCTGGGCGGTGGCCAACTGGCGGGTCGCGCTCCTGGCCGTGGCCGGCTTCACCTTCCTGGGGCTCCAGGGCCTGTGGCAGGAGAGCATGGACACGCTGGCGCTGACCCTCTCCGCGGTCCTCGTGGCGCTGCTGTTCGCGATCCCCCTGGGTGTGTGGGCGGGGCTGTCGCACCGGGTCAACCGGATCGTGACGCCCTTCCTGGACTTCATGCAGACGATGCCGACCTTCGTCTACCTCGCGCCGCTGACCCTGTTCTTCCTCATCGGCCCCGCCTCCGCCACGATCGCCACACTGATCTACGCGGCACCGCCGGCGATCCGTATCACCGCGCACGCCATCCGGTCCGTGCCGCAGACCACCGTCGAGGCGGCCGACTCGATGGGCGCGACGCGATGGCAGAGCCTGCTGAAGGTCCTGCTGCCGATGTCGCGGCGGACCGTGGTGATGGGCGTCAACCAGACCATCATGGCCGCCCTGGCCATGGTGACCATCGCGGCCCTGATCGACGCGCCCGGCCTCGGGAAGACCGTCGTCCAGGCCCTGCAGTCGCTGGACGTCGGCACGGCGTTCAACGCCGGTCTGGCCATCGTCGTCATGGCCATCGTCCTCGACCGGGTCACCACCGCGGCGAGCGGACGGGCGGAGGCGGCCCGGCGTTCGGGAAACCCCTTCCTCAAGTGGCGGCCGCACCTGCTGGCGGGCGGAGGTGCGGCGGCGGCGGTGCTGGTGTATCTGTCGCACACGTATGTGTGGGCGGCCGAGTTCCCCGGCGAGGGCAGTACGGGAAGCACCATCGCCAAGGCGGCGGACGACGTGACCACCTGGGCCCAGGACAACCTGTCGGGCCTGACCAACGGCTTCCGCGACGCCCTCACCAACGGCCTGCTCAATCCGTTCCAGACCCTGCTGACCGACTCCCCGTGGTGGCTCGTCGGCGCCGCCCTGGTCGGAGTCGGCGCGGTGCTCGGCGGCCGGCGCGCCGGGGTCACCACCGCGGTGTGCGTGGGACTGCTGGTCGGCACGGGCGTGTGGTCGGACGGCATGACGACGCTGGCGTCGACCGCCGTCGCGACGGTGCTGGTGATGCTGCTCGGCGTCGTCGTCGGGGTGTGGATGGGACGCAGCCCGCTCGTGGACCGGCTGATCCGGCCCTCGCTGGACGCGGCACAGGTCATGCCGCCCTTCGTCTATCTCGTGCCGTTCCTCGCGCTGTTCGGCGCGACACGGTTCACGGCCATCGTCGCCGCCGTCGTCTACGCGGCACCGGTCGCCATCAAGATCATCGCCGATGGAGTACGGGCGGTGCCCGAGACCACCGTGGAGGCGGCGACCGCATCCGGCTGCAACACCTGGCAGATCATCACCAAGGTGCAACTGCCGATGTCCCGCGGTGCCCTGACCCTCGCGACCAACCAGGGCCTGATCTACGTGCTGTCGATGGTCGTGGTGGGCGGCCTGGTGGGAGCGGGCGCCCTCGGCTACGACGTCGTGGCCGGCTTCTCCCAGGGACAGCTGTACGGCAAGGGGTTGGCGGCGGGTCTCGCCATCGTCCTGCTCGGAGTCATGTTCGACCGGATCACCCAGGCAGCGGCTCGCCGCACCAGAGCATAAGGAGCACGACACCATGGCAAGACACTGGCGAGCCGGCGCGGCCGGCCTGGCCGTCCTCGGCCTCACCCTCACGGCCTGCGGCGGCGCGAAGGTCGGTGCCGACAGTGCCGGGGGCTCGGGCAGCTCGGACAAGTGCGGCACCTTCAACCTCGCGGTCAACCCGTGGGTGGGTTACGAGGCGGACGCGGCGGTCGTCGCGTACGTCGCCGAGCACGACCTCCACTGCAAGGTCACCAAGAAGGACCTGAAGGAGGAGATCGCCTGGCAGGGCTTCGGGACGGGCGAGGTCGACGCCGTCCTGGAGAACTGGGGGCACGAGGACCTGAAGAAGAAGTACATCACCGGGCAGAAGACGGCCGTCGACGCCGGACCGACCGGCAACAAGGGCATCATCGGCTGGTTCGTGCCGCCGTGGCTGGCGAAGGCCCACCCCGACATCACCGACTGGAAGAACCTCAACAAGTACGCCTCGAAGTTCAAGACCTCGGAGTCGGGCGGCAAGGGCCAGCTCCTCGATGGCGACCCGTCGTACGTCACCAACGACGAGGCGCTGGTGAAGAACCTGAAGCTGGACTTCAAGGTGGTGTACGCGGGCAGCGAGACCGCGCTCATCCAGGCGTACCGCAACGCCGAGAAGAACAAGGAATGGGTGATCGGCTACTTCTACGAGCCGCAGTGGTTCCTGTCGGAGGTGCCGCTGGTCAAGGTCGACCTGCCCGCCTACAAGACGGGCTGTGACGCCGACGAGGAGAAGGTCGCCTGCGACTATCCCGTCTACGACCTCAACAAGATCGTCAGCGCGAAGTTCGCCAAGTCGGGCAGTCCCGCCTACGACCTGGTGAAGAAGTTCAACTGGACGAACGACGACCAGAACACCGTGGCCAAGTACATCGCGGTGGACAAGATGACGCCGGACGCGGCGGCGAAGAAGTGGGTCGAGGCCAACCGCGACAAGGTCGACGCCTGGATCAAGTAGGGCGCGCGAGCGCCCCGGAAACCCGCCGGAGGGCCCGGCAGGCTGCGTCGTCAGCCTGCCGGGCCCCGGCGCGTCCGGGGCCGTTCCGCGGTGGTGTTCCGGGCTGCTTTTCCGGCGTCACGGACCCCTTGACACCCATCTCCACGACGGGCACATTGAGTTGCGCAACCTGAACCATGTTGCGTAGACAGCAACTGGAACGCTTTCCAAGTCGGAGGTACGGCGATGGCGGGACCCCGGGTGGTCATCATCGGAGCGGGCGTCGTGGGGGCAGCGCTCGCCGACGAGATCTCCGCGCGAGGCTGGACCCAAGTGACCGTGGTCGACCAGGGCCCGCTCCCCGCGACCGGGGGATCGTCGTCGCACGCGCCGGGCCTGGTGTTCCAGACCAACTCGTCCAAGACCATGACCGAGCTGGCCCGCTACACCGTCGAGAAGTTCTGCTCCCTCGACGTCGACGGGCAGCCCTGCTTCCTCCAGGTCGGCGGCCTGGAGGTGGCGACCACCCCGGAGCGCGTCGCGGAGCTCCACCGCCGCCAGGGCTGGCTCACCTCCTGGGGCATCGAGAGCCGGCTGCTGAGCCCCGAGGAGTGCGTCGAACAGCACCCGCTCGTCAACCCGGACAGGGTCCTCGGCGGCCTCCTGGTCCCTACCGACGGCATCGCCAAGGCAGTTCTCGCCGTCGAGGCGCAGATCCGCCGGGCCACCGAACGCGGTGTGCGCTTCCTGGCCCGCCACGAGGTCCTCGACGTCCAGCAGACCGAGGGCGAGGTGACCGGCGTCCTCACCGACCAGGGCGAGATCCCCGCCGACATCGTCGTGTGCTGCGCCGGCATCTGGGGCCCGAGGATCGCCCGCATGGTCGGCATGAACCTCCCGCTCACCCCGCTCGCCCACCAACTGGCCTGGACCGGACCGGTGCCGGCCCTCGCGGGCCAGACGCGGGAGGCGGTGCGCCCGATCCTGCGCCACCAGGACGCCGACCTCTACTACCGCGACCGCTACGACGGCCTGGGCATCGGCTACTACGGCCACCGGCCGATGCCGATCTCCGCCGACGACATCCTCTCCGTGGACGAGGCCGACGCGATGCCGTCGGTCCTGAAGTTCACCGAGGACGACTTCGCCGACGCGTGGACCGAGACCCAGTCACTGCTCCCGGCGACCAAGGACGCCAAGGTCGAGGAGGGCATCAACGGCCTGTTCTCCTTCACCACCGACGGCCTGCCCCTCCTCGGCGAATCCCCGGACGTCAAGGGCTTCTGGGTCGCCGAGGCCGTCTGGGTCACCCACTCCGCGGGCGTGGGCCGGGCCGTGGCCGAGTGGCTGGTCGACGGCCACTGCTCCTCCTTCGACCTGCACGAGTGCGACGTCAACCGCTTCGAACCGCACCAGCTCTCCCCGGAGTACGTGCTGGCCCGCGACTGCCAGAACTTCGTCGAGGTCTACGACATCCTGCACCCGCTCCAGCCGTCGGGGGACCCGCGCCCGATCCGCACGAGCCCGTTCCACGCCCGCCAGCAGGAACTGGGCGCCTTCTTCCTGGAGGCGAACGGCTGGGAGCGCCCCCAGTGGTACGAGGCCAACGCGGGCCTGGTCGAAGGCCGCGGCATCCCCACGCCCAACGACTGGGCCGCGCGGTACTGGTCGCCCATCGTCGGCGCCGAGGCGCAGGCCACCCGGGAGACCGTCGCGCTGTACGACATGACGGCCCTCAAGCGCCTGGAGGTCACCGGGCGCGGTGCCGCCGCCTTCCTGGAGCGGCTGTGCACCGGCAGGATCGACAAGTCGGTCGGGTCGGTGACCTACACCCTGCTCCTGGACCACGACGGCGGCATCCGCAGCGACATCACCGTTGCCCGCCTGGCCCGCGACCGGTTCCAGGTCGGCGCCAACGGCAACCTCGACCTCGACTGGTTCACCCGCCACCTCCCCGCCGACGGCACGGTCCAGGTACGCGACATCACCCCCGGCACCTGCTGCATCGGCCTGTGGGGACCGCTCGCCCGCGACGTCCTGCAGCCCCTCACCGACGCGGACTTCTCGACGAGCGGCCTGAAGTACTTCCGCGCCCAGCGCGCCTACATCGGCACGGTGCCCGTCACCGCCATGCGGCTGTCCTACGTCGGCGAGCTCGGCTGGGAGCTCTACACCACCGCCGACCAGGGCCAGAAGCTCTGGGACACCCTGTGGCGCGCGGCCGAGCCCCTCGGTGGCATCGTCGCCGGGCGGGGCGCCTTCAACAGCCTGCGCCTGGAGAAGGGCTACCGCTCCTTCGGCACCGACATGACCTATGAACACGACCCCTACGAGGCCGGGGTCGGCTTCGCCGTCAAGGCCGACAAGGAAGACTTCATCGGCAAGGCCGCGCTGGAGCGCCGCAAGGCGGACGTACGGCGGAAGTTGACCTGCCTCACCATCGACGACCCGCAGGCGGTCGTCATGGGCAAGGAGCCGGTGTACGACGGCGACCGCCCCGTCGGCTACGTCACCAGCGCCGCCTTCGGCCACACGATCGGCAAGGGCATCGCCTACGCGTGGCTCCCGGCCGAGCTCGCCACTCCCGGCCGTGCTGTGCACATCGGTTACTTCGACCAGCGCGTCGAGGCCGTCGTCGCCGAGGAGCCTCTGTTCGACCCGAGCATGTCCCGCCTCCGGGGCTGACCGTGGGGAAGGAACACCGCCGGTGACCGCGCAACTGCTCGACGGCAAGGCGACCGCCGCCGAGATCCGCCGCGAACTCGCCGAGCGGGTGGCCAAGTTGACCTCGACCGGCGCCCGCCCGCCTGGACTCGGCACCGTCCTGGTCGGCGACGACCCGGGCAGCCGCGCCTATGTCGCGGGAAAGCACCGTGACTGCGCGCAGGTGGGCATCGCCTCCCTGCGCCGGGAGCTGCCCGCCGACGCCACCCAGCAGCAGGTCGAGGACGTCATCGACGAGCTCGACGCCGACCCGGCCTGCACCGGATACATCGTCCAACTCCCGCTCCCGCGCCACCTGGACGCGGGCGCGGTGCTGGAACGCATGGACCCGGCCAAGGACGCCGACGGTCTCCACCCCGTCAGCCTCGGGCGGCTCGTCCTCGGCGTCGAGGCACCGCTGCCCTGCACCCCCCGCGGCATCGTCGAACTGCTCCGCCGTCACGACGTGCCGCTCGACGGAGCACGGGTGTGCGTGATCGGACGGGGTATCACGGTCGGACGGCCCCTCGCACTGCTGCTCACCCGCAGGTCCGAGAACGCCACCGTGACCCTGTGCCACACCGGCACCCGGGGGCTGGCCTGGCACGTACGCGAGGCGGACATCGTCGTCGCGGCGGCCGGCTCACCCGGCCTCATCACCAAGGACCTGCTGCGCCCCGGCGCGACCGTCCTGGACGTCGGCATCACCCGCACCGGCCAGGGACTGGTGGGCGACGTCCACCCGGAGGCCGCCACGGTCGCCGGCCGGCTCGCACCGATGCCCGGGGGCGTGGGCCCCATGACCCGGGCCATGCTGCTCGCCAACGTCGTCGAGGCCGCGGAGAGGAATGCGCACGCCGTATGAACGCGCTGAACACGCCCGGGTGCAGCAGGCGCACGAGAACTTCTCGCCCAGCGCCGTGAGGGGGCGCGGCACTCGGCCGCGCCCAACAAGTAGGCCGGGGGACCCCGGCCGGCGCGGTGTGCGCTACGGCCCAGAGGGACCCCGCGACCCCGGGACGCCGCCGGGCGGTCGGCAGGACCTGGAGAGCCGGATCCGCGGCGTCGCAGGTGCACCTGAGAACAGGCCGACACCGGTCAGCGGAAGACGACCGTGCGATTGCCGTTGATCATGACCCGGCTCTGGCTGTGCCATTCCACGGCCCGGGCCAGGACCTGCGCCTCGACGTCGCGCCCCAGGGTGACCAGACTGTCGGGGCTCTGTGAGTGGTTCACGCGGATGACGTCCTGCTCGATGATGGGGCCCTCGTCGAGGTCCGGGGTGACGTAGTGGGCCGTGGCTCCGACGAGTTTGACGCCGCGCTCGTGCGCCTGGACGTACGGCCGTGCGCCCTTGAAGCTCGGCAGGAACGAGTGGTGGATGTTGATCGCCCGGCCTTCGAGTTGCTTGCACAGGTCGTTCGACAGGATCTGCATGTAGCGGGCGAGCACCACGAGGTCGATGTCGAGCTCGTCGACGAGCTTCAGCAGCCGCGCCTCCGCGTCGGCCTTCGTCTCCCGGGTCACGGGGATGTGGTGGAACGGGATCCCGTAGCTCTCGGCGAGCGGTTCGAAGTCCCGGTGGTTGGAGACGATCGCCGGCACCTCGATGTTCAGCGCGCCGGTGCTCCGGCGGAAGAGCAGGTCGTTCAGGCAGTGACCGAATTTCGACACCATGATCAGCGTGCGGGTCGGAGTCGACGCGTCGTGCAGCTGCCAGGAGATCCGGTACGCCTCCGCCACCGGGCCGAAGCCGGAACGCAGGTCCTCCAGCGAGGTGCTGGGGTCCGACACGTCGAAGTGCACCCGCATGAAGAAGCGGTCCTGGAGCCGGTCGTCGAACTGATGGCTCTCCTGGATGTTCCCGGAGTTCCGCACCAGGAAGCCGGTGACGGCGTGGACGAGGCCGGAGCGGTCGGGGCACGAGAGGGTGAGGACGAACTCGCGGTCGGGGTGCGGTCGAAGGGACACTGAGTCCTCCTGGGGGTGCGCATTACGCAACAGTGGGACTGATACGCAACATCGTCCCGGTTGTCGCGGCCCGCGGTCAAGGGTCCGGGGCGACCTGGCCGACCCCTTGACAGTGGTTCGGGCGGGCTGCACTGTGTGTTGCGTTGCACGATACATGTTGCGCATAAGGAAACCTCAGGAGTTCTCCATGACTGCGACCTCCCTGCCGGAGAGCCTGATCGCGACGCTCCCGGGCCACCACTACACGGACCCGGAGATCTTCCGCCTGGAGCAGGAGCACATCTTCGAGTCCATGTGGTTCTGCGTGGCGCGCTCGGCGGAGCTGGACAAGCCGGGCGCGTTCAGGACCGTGGACGTGGGACGGGAGAGCGTGCTGGTGACCCGGTCGCGGGACAGGTCCGTCCGCGCCTTCTTCAACGTGTGCCGGCACCGGGGCGCGAAGCTGTGCACGGAGGAGTCCGGCGAGGTGAAGCGGGCGTTCCAATGCCCGTACCACGCCTGGACCTACGACCTCGACGGCAAGCTCGTCGCGGCTCCGAACCTGACGAAGATGCCGGACGTGGGCCGGAGGGAGTACGGCCTGGCGAGCGTGGCCGTGCGCGAGTGGCTGGGCTATGTGTGGGTGTGCCTGGCCGAGGACCCGCCCCCGTTCGAGCAGTCGGTGGTCGCGGACGTGGTGGCGCGCCTCGGGGACGTGGAGTCCATCGACCGCTACGACGTCGAGAGCCTGGAGATCGGGCGTCGGATCGTCTACGACGTACGGGCGAACTGGAAGCTCATCGTCGAGAACTTCATGGAGTGCTACCACTGCGCGACGATCCACCCCGAACTCACGGAGGTGCTCCCGGAGTTCGCCGACGGGTACGCGGCGCAGTACTACGTGGGGCACGGCGCCGAGTTCGGCGCGGACGTCAGGGGGTTCACCGTCGACGGCTCCGAGGGCCTGGACCGTATCCCCACGGTCTCCGAGGACCAGGACCGCCGGTACTACGCGATCACGGTGCGGCCGCAGGTGTTCATCAACCTCGTCCCCGACCACGTGATCTTCCACCGGATGTATCCGGTGGCGGTCGACCGGACGATCGTGGAGTGCGACTGGCTGTATCTCAAGGGCGTCGTGGCGAGCGGCCGGGACGTCAGCCGGTCGGTGGAACTGTTCGACCGGGTCAACCGGCAGGACTTCGACGCCTGCGAGCGCTGCCAGCCGGCGATGAGCTCGCGCCTGTACGCGAAGGGCGGCGTCCTGGTGCCCAGCGAGCACCACATCGGCGAGTTCCACGACTTCGTCCGGGAGCGCCTGGGCACCGGATCGAACCTATAGGTTCGATCATGTCCCGTCGGGACCTCCCGTCCGGGGGACGGGCCCAGGCCTACACATGAGGAGCTCGCCATGGCCTCCATCCACCGCACCACCATGACGCCCACCAAGCTGGAGTTGCTCAACGACTGGCTGCCGAAGCAGAGTTGGTACGTCGGCGACGGGCAAGCGCCGGAACTGCTCAGGGCCGGCGGGTTCCGTCTGGACGATCCCGAGGGCGCGGTCGGCATCGAGTTCATGGTCGTGGTGGACACCGCCGCGCGCGAGCCGGTGGCCTATCTCGTGCCGATGGGATATCGCGGGGCCGCGCTTGAGGGCATTCCCGGCGAGGCGTTGATCGGCACCTCCGAGCACGGGGTGCTCGGCACCCGGTGGATCTACGACGGCGTCCAGGACCCGGTGGTGATGGCGCAGTTGCGTGCCCTTCTGCGCGGTGAGGCGATACCGCAGCACCAGAGCGAGAGCGACACCCCTGACCCGACCGTCACCGTGCACGGAACCGGCCCCGGCGACGGACTCGACGTCCGGGTCAACCGAGTACTGCGGGCCGCGGACGCCGCGCAGGGTTCGGCCGGACACCTCGTCGCCGGATGGACCTGGCCGAACGGAACGACCGCACGGGGCGTAGTCGCGGCCGTCGTGCCGCGGTGAGGGCGGCGGGCACGGACAGGCGTCGAGGAATGGCATGGACACCCTGAGGCGCTGCTGGGCATCATGATCCACATGGCTGATCAGCAGATGGCGATGGCCCCTGTGAGCGCACTGCCGGAGTCGGTGGACAGTGCCGCCTTGCTGGCGTTGTCGGAGGAACACCACCAGCGGCCCGCCCGGTTCGTGGGGGTGCGGGAGTTGAGCGGGCACCTGGTCAAGGTGTACTCCCTCCAGGCCCCGGGCCGTGATGTGACGGAGCAGGCCGTCGACGTCGCCGCACGGATCGCCGAAGGGCATCTGGCACTCGGCCGCACCCGTGGGTCGCTCGGCCTCGCCGTCCTGATCACGCACGCGGGCGGCGACGGCGACTACGTCCTGGTTCACACGTGGATCGAAGGACTCATGTCCGACCTGGCCGTCTTCGCCGGACCGGCCGGGCAGCCCGACCAACTCCGCCCGGGGCGTACCGGTCTCACCCCCTGCGTTTGGGAAGCCGCCATCCTCGCCCACGAGCGCGACGCGTTCGCACGGCATCTCCTCGACGGCGGTGGGGCGCTCGCCGACCGGCTGACCGCCTGGAACGCCGACACCCTCACGGGCGACATCCGCTGACCGGGGCCCCGGCCGTACGCCACCCACAGCGGGATGCGGCGGCGTGACCTGCCCGAGACCGAGAGGACGGGCGGAAGGAGAACAGGAACACATCCGGCGTGGCTGAACGGGACGACACCGGTTAAATCTGGTCATACTGGACTGAGCCGTGTGTCCTCCGGGGCGCCGGCCATGACGCCCGTGGGCCGACAGTGGAGGCCGCGTGACCTGGCCAGTGCTCTCCCCGTCCGCAGTCTCCAGGTTCGTGACCGGCCCTGCGGCGATCGGGTCGGTCCGCTCCGCCGCGAAGTGGCTGACCGGCCTCCCTGCGGCGATGCCGGTGATCGGGCCCCTGCTGCGGCCCCGCACGCCCCGGCTCTGGCGTACGCCCGGCGGCGTGCAGGTCGAGGTCCTGCGCCTGGGGCGGCCCGGGACGTCCGGCGCGGCACGCGAGGTGGAGGCCACGCTGCTGGCGGTGCCGGGGGTGTGTCGCGCGGAGGTGAACGGCACGCTGGGCTGCGTGTACGTCGCCTGCGGGCCCGAGACCGACCTGGAGCGTGTCGTCGCCCTGGTCGCCGCGGCGGACGCTGTCGCTCCCGAGGCGGGAACCGGTGGCGAGAGGGGCTCCGGCGGGGGAGGGGCACGGCGTCCGGTCGGCTTCCCCGGCGCGGCGGCCCAGGGGATCGAGGCGGCGGTTCACCTCGGCGCGGGCCTGGCGGCAGTCGGGGTGGCGTCGGTCGGCAACCTGCTGCGGCTGCGGGGGCTCCCTCCGGTGGTGATCTCCGCGGTGCAGCTCGCCGAGGCCACCCCGCGGCTGCGCGAGGGGATCGCCGGCCGGCTCGGTGACAAGGGCGCGGAGCGGACCTGGGCCGCGACGAACCTGCTGCTCGCGACGCTGACGTTCCGGCCGATCGGAGCCGCGGCGACCACCGCGCTGGCCGGCGCCCGGTACGCCGAGGTGCAGGCCCGGCGCAGGGCCTGGGGCGACTGGTCGCGCCGGCTGGCCGCGCACGAGGGAACGTACCGTCACGACGCGGTGCCGGCGCAGGAGCGGCCCACCCGGCTGCCGCCCGGGCGGAGCGATCGGTACGCCAACGTGGCGGTGCCGGTGTCCCTCGCCGCGTACGGACTCACCGGGCTCGGCACGCTCAGCCACGACCGGGGGCTGGCGCTGCTGACCGCCGGGACGCCGAGAGGCCCACGGTTCGGACGGGAGTCGTTCGCCTGCTCGGTGGCACGCGCGGTCTCCGACCGCGGGGCGCTGGTGCTGCGGCCGGAGGCGTTGCGTCGGCTCGACCGGATCGACACGGTCGTCCTCGACGCCCGGGTGCTGGCCACCGGCGGGTGGACCGTCGAGAGCATGGTGCGCCTGACACCGACCGGCGGGCGGCCGGGGGAGCACGACGGCGACCGCCCTCCCGGCGCCGGGGAGGAAGGCCCGGAGGAGGACGAGATCCACGCACGGATCCTCGAGCTGATCGAGCCGGGCGGCCCGCCGGGGCGGGGGCCCGGCGCCGACCCCGCGCGGCCGCAGCGGCGAACGGGGTGGGCGGTGCGGCCGTACACCGGGACGGACACCGTGCCGGGCGGTGTCGTGGTGCCCGAGGAGACGGCCGCGCAGGCGGCGCGGTGGGCGGACGAGGGCGCGCAGGTCCTGCTCGTCCTGCGGGAGGACACTCCGGTCGCGGTGGCCGCTCTGGTACCCCAACTGCATGCGCTGGCCCACCACTTGGTGCGCGCGGCGCGTGACTGCGGCGAGGTGCGGCTGGTGGGCGGCCCGCCCGGGCTGCACCGTCGGTTCGGGCTGCCCGAGGCGGTCCCCACCGGACAGCTCCGCACGGCCGCGCTGGTCCGCTCCCTCCAGGCGGAGGGCCACGGTGTGGTCGTGGTGTCGGCGCGGGCCCGGCGCGCCCTCGTACGTGCGGACCTGGGGATCGGACTGCTCACCGGTCCGCGCCGGGTGCCGTGGGAGGCCCATGTCGCCGCCCCGCCCGATGTCGTCCATCTGCTGCTGACCGCCCTGCCCGAGGCCCGGCGGGTGGGCGTGCTCTGCACCCGTCTGGAGGGTGCCGGAGCCCTCGCCGGCTCGGCCCTCGCCCTTCTCGTTCCCCGTCCGGGAGCCTGGGCCCGGGCCCGCCTGGTGACCGACGCGGTGACCCTCGCCGGGCTCACGACGGGCTTCTGGGCGGGGTGGCGGCTGAGCGGCCGTCCGGCTCCGGCGGCCATCGAGCGTACGCCGTGGCACTCCATGACGGTACGTCAGGTGATGGCGCGGCTGGGCAGCTCCTCCCGCGGTCTTGACGAGGCCGAGGCCGCGCGGCGTCGGCAGTTCGAGGGCCGCGACCGGCACGACGGTGCCGTCACCCTGATCGGCCGGTTCGCTGAGGAGATGGCCAATCCGCTCACCCCCATCCTGGCGATCGGCGGCGGCATCTCGGCGGCACTCGGCTCCGTCCTGGACGCCGTGCTCATCGGCGGGGTGCTGGGGGTCGACGCGCTGGTGGGCGGGGTGCAGCAGCAGAAGGCCGACCAGGCGGCCGAGCGGCTGGTCGAGGCGACCTCGGTCCGGGCGCTGGTGCGCCGCGCGGACCGGGCCGAGGCCGTCGAGACGGCCGCCGAGCACCTGGTGCGCGGCGATGTGATCGAACTGCGGGCCGGCGACGCGGTCCCGGCCGACTGCCGGGTGGTGCAGGCGCAGGGTGTCGAGGCCGACGAGTCCAGCCTCACCGGCGAGTCGCTGCCGGTCGCGAAGAGCGCCGCGCCGTCCGCGGCCCGGGCGGTCGCGGACCGGACGTCCATGCTCTACCAGGGGACCACGGTCGCCGCCGGTCACGCGCTCGCCGTGGTGGTCGCCACCGGGACCGCCACCGAGGCGGGCGGCGCGGCGGAGGCGGCTCCGCTGGAAGGGCCGCCCGAGAGCGGTGTGGAGCGGCGGCTGAAGGCCCTGGGCCGGTGGTTCCTGCCGCTGTCCGTCGCGGCGGGAGTCGTCCTCTTCGCCGTCGACCTGCTGCGCAGGCGGCCGCTGGGCGCCGCCCTGGGGTCCGCGGTCAGCCTGTGCGTCGCCGCCGTGCCCGAGGGGCTGCCGTTCGTCGCCACGGTCGCGGAACTGGCCGCGGCCCGTCGGCTGTCCACCCGGGACACCCTCGTGCGCAGCGCCTCCACGATCGAGGCGCTGGGCCGCACCGATGTGCTGTGCTTCGACAAGACCGGCACGCTCACCGAGGGCAGGATCAGCCTCCAGCAGGTTTCCGACGGGCTGGAGAGCCGGCCGCCCGACCGGCTCACCCCGGAGCTGCGCCGGGTCCTCGCCACGGCGGCCCTGGCGGGTCCGCCCGGTCCCGCCGCGTCGCTCGCCCACCCCACGGACCGAGCCATCGCGGCCGGGGCCGAGTCGCTCGGTATTGACCCCGCCCGCGCCGCCGGGCTCGCCTCGGCGACCTGGGACCGGGTGACCGAGCTGCCCTTCGAGCCGGGGCGCGGCTTCCACGCGGTGCTGGGGCGCTCGGGCGACCGTGCGCGGATCGTCGTCAAGGGCGCACCCGAGGTCGTGGTGGCCCGCTGTGACCGGATCCGCCGGGGCGGCGGCACCGGGCCGTTCGGCGACCGGCAGCGGGAGGAGCTCGAGGCGGAGGTGGACCGGCTGGCCCGGCGGGGCCTGCGGGTCCTCGCGGTCGCCGAGCACGTCCTGCCGGCGGGCGCACCGCGGGACGACACCGCGCTCGCCGATCTCGCGGACGTCAGCGACGAGAACCTCGACGGGCTGTGTCTGCTGGGCCTGCTGGGCCTCGCGGACCCGGTACGGGCCACCGCGGCCGAGAGCGTGAACCGGCTCGCCGCGGCCGGGGTGCGGATCGTCATGGTCACCGGGGACCACCCCAGCACCGCCGCCGCGATCGCCAGGGAACTGCGGCCGGACGAGGAGCCGCGGCTGATGACCGGGGCGGAGCTGGACTCACTCGACGATGCCGCGCTCGTGCGGACCCTGCCGGACATCACGGTGTTCGCGCGGGTCACGCCCGCGCACAAGGTCCGTATCGTCACCGCGCTGCGCTCGGCCGGCCGGATCGTCGCCGTCACCGGCGACGGCGCTAACGACGCGCCCGCCATCCGGATCGCCGACGTCGGCATCGCCCTCGGCTCCCGGGCGACCCCGGCGGCCCGCTCCGCCGCCGACGTGGTCGTCACCGACGACCGTATCGAGACCATCGTGGACGCCATCGTCGAGGGCCGGGCCATGTGGGCCTCGGTGCGCAAGGCGCTGGGGATCCTGCTCGGCGGCAACCTCGGGGAGATCATCTTCACCCTGGCGACCAGTCTGCTCACCGGGCGCAGCGCGCTGAACGCACGGCAGCTCCTCCTGGTCAACCTGCTCACGGACATGTTGCCCGCCATGGCCATCGCCGCCCGGCCGCCGGCCGACCCCGCGAGGAAACTGCTCGCGGAGGGGCCCGAGGCGTCGCTCGGAGCGGCCCTCACGCGTCACATCCGACTGCGTGCCGCCGTCACCACGGCGGCGGCGGCCGCCGCCTGGGTGGCCGCCCGGGCGACCGGAACCCGGGGGCGCGCCGACACGGTCGCCCTCGTCGCCCTCGTGTCCTCCCAGCTGTTCCAGACGCTGGCGGACGCCGGCCGTGACCCGGTCGTGGCCGCGGCCGTGGTGGGGTCCCTGGTGGTGCTGGGTGTGGTGGTGGCGGTGCCCGGGCTCAGCCACTTCTTCGGCAGCCGGCCCCTGGGCCCGTCGGGCTGGACGATCGCCCTGACGGCGGCGGTGGGCTCCGTCGTCCTGCCCGCCCTCGTGCAGCGCGCCGCGGATGTCGCCGTACGGCCGGGACGAGCGGAGGGGCCTGCCGCGGTTCCGGCAAGGCAAAGTTCACCCCCAGGCCATGCCGATGCCGCCTCGCGGAAGCCGTGAGACCGGACAAAGGAGCGGTCCCCCGCCCCACGCACACGAAAGGCGGCCGCAACGTGCCGCACATCCTCACCACGATCCTGACCCGGGTAACGGTCGCCCTCATCGAGGCCGCCCTGGTTCACCTGTCCGTCCAGCTCTGGAAGACGCTCATGGGCGGCGGGCGTCCGGCGGCCGCTCACGCCTGACCTGGCATCCGGCACAACTCGTAAGCCTTTGCCGCATTTGGGTGGTTTTTCACTGCCCGAAGATGGAACCGTAGAAGAAGGGGCACATCCACGTACGCTTCCCCACAGGGAGGACGGAGATGACATCCCCGCAGTTCCAGCCAGGACAGACACCCACCCAGAAGGAGAGTCCGAACCAGGGCGACCAGGCGCAGACACCGCAGACGGCCCCCACGACCGGCGAGGCGCAGCAGGCACCCGAGGCCCCTGAAGGCCGGGAGAAGCCGGCGGGCGGCAAGGTGGTCCACATGCACACCGCGCACCCGCGGGTACCCATCCCCTACGTGACCCCGGGCGACATGTTCACCGGCGCCCGCAGAGGCACGTCGATGCTCCCCTCGCCCCGCAAGGTGGTCTACTACGGCGTCCTCGGCGCCATGGCCGTGGCCGGAGCCCTGGAGTGGCCGGTCGCCGTCGCAGTCGGCGCCGCCACCGAAGTGATCACCCGCGAGCAGGGGGCCCGGAAGCGAGCCGGGCGGGAAGAGGAGCAGCGTCGGCAGCCCGACGCCGAGCCCTCCGCCCGGACGGAATCCGCCCAGCCGCGGCAGACGGCGACGGCGTGACCGACCCGTTCGCGCCCCACGCCGGTGGGGTCCCGACGCGGTCCGGCGTCGGGACCCCACCGGCGTCCCCGGACCGGACAGCGCTCGGGGCGTGGCTCTAAGGCGAAACCTTGGCGGACCGTTGGTCTTCCCCTCTCCAACTGCTGGGCTGTCTCTCGACAGCGGGTTCCTAGGGTCGTTGTCGTCCCCCGGAGGTCCGGTCCACAGACCTTCGAACCCGCAGCGCTTCCCCCGTGTTTGGAGACACCCTGATGCGTGCTCTGCCCCGTCGTGCCGTGCTTGCCGCTCCCTGCGCCGTCCTGATGTTCGCGCTGGTCGCCTGCGGCGGTTCCGACTCCGGCTCCGACAGTTCCGGCGCCGCGAACACCCAGCAGCAGGCCCAGGGCGCGGGTGGCGCCGAGGCGGCGGGTGAAGCCGGCGGAGACGCCGACGACAAGAAGGAGCCCCCGCTGACCGGCGAGATCAAGCAGAAGGCCGAGGCCGCCGCGCTCGCCGCCTACCCGGGCACCGTCGTGAAGTCCGAGGAGGACGCGGAGAAGCCCGGCATGTACGCGGTCGAGGTGAAGCAGGGCGACGGCACCACGGTCGAGGTCTACCTCGACAAGTCCTTCAAGGTCAGCGACACCAAGAAGGAGGGTGCCGAGGGGGACGAGGACGCCGGCTGACGGACGTCCCGCGCGTCTCCCTGGCCCCCGGTGGCTTCCCCGTGAACCGTGCAACCGCTGTGGCACAGCTGTGCGAGTCTGGCGCCATGCGGCTGCTGCTCATCGAAGACGACGACCGAATCGCCGGCCCTCTCACCGAGGGCCTGGGACGCTATGGCTTCACCGTGGACCACGTCCGCACCGGAGCCGCCGGGCTCGCGGACACCACGGCCGCGCCGGACCTGGTCCTGCTCGACCTCGGCCTTCCCGACATGGACGGCCTGGACGTCTGCCGCAGTCTGCGCGCCCGCTCCGCCGTCCCCATCATCATGATCACCGCACGGGGCGAGGAGGCCGACCGCATCGTCGGCCTCGAACTCGGCGCCGACGACTACCTCGCCAAGCCCTTCGGCGTACGGGAACTGATCGCCCGCATCCGGGCCGTCACCCGGCGCGCCGGTGCACCCGCCTACACGCCGGCCGGGTCGGCGGACGCACCGGAAGCGCACCGACCCGCCTCCGGCGCACAGGCGGTGGGACCGCTGGCCATCAACCGCCGCACCCGCGAGGTTCACCTCGACGGCCGGGAAGTCGCCCTGACGCCCAGGGAGTTCGATCTGCTCGCCTTCCTATCCGACGATCCCGGGACGGTGTACTCACGCCAGCAGATCATGGACACGGTGTGGGACCCGCACTTCTTCGGCCCCACCAAGACCCTCGACGCCCACGTGGCCGCCCTGCGCCGCAAGCTCGGTGACGCGGGCTGGATCACCACCGCTCGCGGGGTCGGCTTCCGCCTCACCGTCCCCGGCGACCACACCGCCGCCGAGGAGACCGGATGACCCGGCGCCTGCTGCTCAGCTATCTCGGCCTGGCCCTGCTCGTGCTGGCGGGGCTGGAGATACCCCTCGGTTTCATCTACGCCCGGGGCGAGACCACCCGGGCCTCCCAGGGCGTGGAACGCGACGCGTCCATGCTCGCCGAGGTCACCGAGGAGAACATCGAGAAGGGTGAGCTCGACGCGCTGCCCGAGGTGATCGGCGAGTACGCCGAACGCACCGGCGCCCGTGTCGTCGTCACCGACAAGCGGGGCACCGTCCTGGCCGACTCCGACCCCACCGGCCGCACCGGCGTCAGCGTGGCCGCGCAACCGGACATCGCCCGGGCCCTGCGCAACCAGCCCACCGTCACCACCACGACCGACAGCGCCGGCAACGACGTGCTGTCGGCCACCATGCCCGGCACCTCGGGCACCACGATCCGTGGCACCCTGCGCGTGACCCTTCCCCTCTCCGAGGTCAGTGCACGGGTCCACCGGATCTGGGGAGCTCTCGCCCTGGCCGGGGCCTGCGTCCTCGCGGTGGTGGCGCTGGTCGCGTTCGGCCTGGCCCGGTGGATCACCCGCCCCCTGCGCACCCTGGAGGCCGCGACCACCCAGCTCGCCGAGGGACAGCTCACCCACCCGCCCGACGCCTCCACCGGCCCGCCCGAACTCCGCCGCCTGGCCGCCTCCTTCACCCGCACCGCCGCCCGGCTGCAGCACCTGCTCAAGGCCCAGCAGGCGTTCGCCTCGGAAGCCTCCCACCAGCTCAAGACACCGCTCACCGGGCTGCGGCTGCGGCTGGAGAACTTCGAGCCCTACCTCGACCCGCGGGCCCACGGCAGCCTGGACGAAGCTGTCGGCGAGGTCGAACGCCTCGGCCGTATGGTCCAGGGACTGCTCGCCCTGGCCCGCCTGGAGAACACCGCCACCACCCCCGAACCCGTCGACCTGGACACGGTGCTGGCCGACCGGGTGGCGATGTGGGAGCCACTGGCGGCCGAGCAGTACGTCGCCCTCGACATCACCGGCCCACCCGCCGGCCAGGTGTGGGCCATCCCCGGCGCCCTGGAGCAGATCACCGACAACCTCCTCGCCAACGCCCTGCGCGTCTCCCCACCCAGCACCACGATCACCCTGCACCGCGCCCCCGGCACCGAACTCCACATCATCGACCAGGGCCCCGGCCTGAACGACGCCGACCGCGAACGCGCCTTCGACCGCTTCTGGCGCTCCTCCGACGCCCACCACGACGGCACCGGCCTCGGCCTGCCCATCGTCCGCCACCTCGTCGACGCCTCCGGCGGAACCATCACCCTCCACCCCGCCCCCGGCACCGGCCTCGAAGCCCGCATCCACCTGCGCCCCGCGTGACCAGGGGTGAGAGCGGGCGTCTTCACGTCCTTCCGCACAGGATGCTGAGGGTATTGGCGGCGACGACGGCCCCGATGCTCGCCCACTCCGTCCAGCCCAGTTCCTGGCCGAGGCCGAGCGTGCCGACGACCGCGGCGAGGACGGGGTTGACGCTCATGAAGAGTCCGAACGCCTCGGCGGGCACCCGGCGCAGGGTGAACAGGTCCGCCAGGTACGGGACCGCCGAGGACAGGACACCGGCGGCGACGGCGCAGCCGACGGCCTGCGCGGTCGGAGGCTGCCGCAGGACGAGCACGATGCCGACCGGCAGGAACATCAGGGCGGAGACCGCGGCGGAGACCGCGGACCCCTGCGCGCCGGGGACGCGCCGGCCGACGGTGCGGTTGAGCAGGATGTACGACGCCCAGCATGCCGCGGCGAGCAGACCGAGCCCCATGCCGACGTAGTCGGTCGAGGGCCGCGGACGCATCAGCGTGACGACCCCCGCCGCGGCGATCACCGCGCAGCACGCGTCCACGCGTCGGCGTGCGGCGGACAGGGCGATCGTGAGCGGGCCGAGGAACTCCAGCGTCACCGCCAGACCCAGGCCGACGCGGTCGATGGCGCTGTACAGGGACAGGTTCATCGTCCCGAACACCACGGCCAGTCCGAGCACCGGCCGCCACTGCCGCCAGGTGAAGCTCCGCAGCCGGGGTCGCCCGACCGCCAGCAGGACGAGCGCGGCGACATACTGGCGGACCGCGACGACACCGACGGGCCCGAGGACGGGGAAGGCGAGGGACCCGATCGCGGCGCCGCTCTGGTTGGACAGGCCGCTGCCGATCATCGCGGCCACTCCGGCGAAGCGGCCGCGGTCGGGCTCCGGGTCCGGGCACGCCTCAGGGCCGGCGGACGGGGTGAAGCTGGTGGGTGCCGTGACGGGGGCGGGTTCGGCTCGCATGCACCGATCGTGTGGCGCACCGGCCCATGCGCAAAATGCGTTCGTCGCTCGATCTATACGGTTGACTCATGGATCTGGAGCTACGGCAGTTGCGCTGCCTCGTCGCCATCGTCGACGAGGGCACCTTCACGGACGCGGCCATCACGCTCGGCGTCTCCCAGGCGGCCGTGTCCCGAACCCTGGCCTCACTCGAACGGGCCCTGGGCGTACGGCTGTTGCGCCGTACCTCGCGCGCGGTGACGCCGACCGCGACAGGGCTGCGGGTGCTCGCGCAGGCCAGGCGGGTGCTCGCGGAGGTGGAGGATCTGGTCCAGGAGGCCACCTCGGGCCACACCCGCCTGCGGATCGGCTACGCCTGGTCGGCGCTCGGCCGCCACACGCCGGCCTTCCAGCGACGCTGGGCCCAGGCGCAACCCGGCACCGACCTGCATCTCGTACGCGTCAACTCCGCCACCGCCGGGCTCGCGGACGGCGCCTGTGATCTCGCGGTGGTACGCAGGCCGCTGGAGGACCGGCGTTTCGAGTCCGCCATCGTGGGACTGGAGCGACGGCTCGCCGCCCTGTCCGCCGACGACCCCCTGGCGCCGCGCCGTTCGCTGCGGCTCGCGGAACTCGGCGAGCGCACCCTGCTGATCGACCGGCGGACCGGCACCACCACACCCGACCTGTGGCCACCGGACTCCCGCCCGGCGACGGAGGAGACGCACGACGTCGACGACTGGCTCACCGTGATCTCCAGCGGCCGCTGCATCGGCATGACGGCGGAGTCCACCGCCCACCAGTACCCCCGCCCCGGCATCGTCTACCGGCCGGTGCGCGACGCCGAGCCCATCGCCGTACGCCTCGCCTGGTGGCGGGACGACCCGCACCCCGCCACCCAGGCCGTGATGGAACTGCTCACCGCCCTCTACCGCGAGGGCTGACCGCCCGCGCCGGCCGCGGCCCTGAACCCGCGGAAAGCTGTCGGTCCCTCCTCCCGAGTTATCCGCTAACATAGAATAATTAGATAGATGAATAGCCGAGTGGTGGCGAGGAGTGGCCGTGGACTTCGGGCTGACCGACGAGCAGGACCTTTTGCGCGCGACGGCACGGCACTTCGTCGCCGACGTGTGCCCGGCCGAGAAGGCCAAGCAGTGGGACGAGGAAGGCGTCGTACCGCCCGAGCTGTTCGGCGGCATGGCCGAACTGGGTTGGTTCTCCCTCCCGTTCAGCGAGGAGGAGGGCGGCGACGGCGGCGGGCCGCTCGAGCTCGTTCTGATCGCCGAGGAGCTGGGGCGGGCCAGCTTCGACGTCGCCATGTGCTACATCGGCGTGCTCATCCCCGGGATCACGGTCTTCCGGTGGGGCAGCGAGGCACAGCGCGACTTCATCCGCGAGCAGGTCATGACGGGGCGCCACCGGCTCGCCGTCGGCCTCAGCGAGCCGGACAGCGGTTCCGACGCGGCGGCACTGCGCACCACCGCCGAGGACCACGGGGAGCACTTCCTGGTGCGTGGGCAGAAGGCGTGGTGCACGGGCGCGGGGCTGCCCGACACCACCATCGCGACGTACGTACGCACGGGGCCCCGCGAGCCCAAGCACGGCGGCATCAGCCTGCTGCTCGTCGACCCGGCGACCGAGGGCGTCGAGGTGCGCCGGACCCCGACGCTCGCCCGGCACATCCTGGGCACCAACGAGGTCTTCTTCAACGACGCCCGGGTCCCGAAGGAGAACCTCGTCGGCCCGCGCGACGACGGCTGGAAGGTCATGCTCTCCAACATCGAACTGGAGAAGGTCATCATCACCGGTGGTTATCTGGGGGCCGCCCAGTCCACCCTGGACGAGATGCTGGAGTACGCCCGCACCCGGCACGCCTTCGGCCGTCCGGTCGGCAACTTCCAGGCGCTCGCCCACGCCATGGCCGACCTGCAGACCGAGATCGACTCCGCCCGGCTGCTCGCGTACCGCGCCGCCTGGCTGCTCGCCCAGGGCAAGCCCTGCACGCGCGAGGGCTCGATGGCGAAGCTGAAGGGCTCGGAGACCTACGTGGCGGCCGCCCGGCTCGGGATGCAGGTCTGCGCGGGCCACGGCTTCTCGACGGAGAGCGTGATGAGCTTCCGCTACCGGGAGTCGATCGTGGCCACCATCTCCGGGGGGACGAGCCAGATCCAGCGCAACGGGATCGCCCGCAGCATGGGACTGCGGTCCTACTGATCCCGGGTGTCGCCGCCCTGCTCGGCCAGCCATTTCTCGTGCCGTGCGAAGTGGCCCCGGTCCCGGGTCACCCAGATCCCGGAGGCCCGGGCCAGCACGGCCCGGGTCGGCAGCAGCACCATCTCGCCCGCGATGTACCAGCGTGAGCCCTCCCGCCGCTCGACCCAGGCCCGGACCCGCAGCGGGTGCTCCACCGGCACCGGCTTGACGAAACTCACGGTCAGTTCCGCGGTCACGCTCAACACCCGGTGCAGCAGCGGCAGATGCCCGAGGCAGTCGTCCAGCACGGCCGCCGTCCAGCCGCCGTGCGCGACATCGGGGCCGCCCTCCTGGTCGCGGGGGCAGGAGAGCTCGAACCACGCCACGCCGTCGTCGTCGAGCCGCTCACGCTCCACACCCAGCCGACAGGAACCGGCACCGCGGCACGCGCCGCACAGCGCCACCCCGCCAGGGGTCCGGGGCGGTTCCTGGAAGTCCGCCCCGGCCCAGTGGCCGGCCGGTGTCGTGGCCCCCGTACCGCTCGAGAAGGAACCGGCGCTCGTCGACATGCTGCAACTCCTCGTCATCCAGGGCGGTCAGGCGTCGGCAAGCAGCGGGCGCAGCTTCCCGGCGATGAGCTGGACCTGGCGGGCCACCATCTCCTCGGGCATCCCGGCCAGCGAGGCCCACAGGAACACCCCTTCCACCGGCAACCCTGCCACGTAGGCCCTGATGGCGTCGGCGGTCTCCTGCGGGGTGCCGTACAGGAACTGGCCGACGCCGGTCGCGCTCAGTCCCGTCTCCCGCCACTTCTCGGGGTCGATGGGGCGGGGGACCGGCTGGTCCGTCCCCTCCACCATGTACCGGCGGTAGCTGTCCCACTGGTACGCCAGGTGTCTGCGCACCACCGGCCAGTCGCCGTCGGGGTCCTCGGTGACGAACGTGGTGAACGAGCCCTGCATCCGGGCCGCCGCCAGGTCGTACCCGCTCTCGGCGAGACCTTCCTGGTACGGCGCCAGCAGAGCGGGGTTCAGGGACAGCAGCCCCGTGCCGAGCCGGCCGGCCCGCCGGGCGCCCTGCGGGCCCTGGTAGCCGAGCCAGATCGGCAGCGGGTCCTGGACGGGACCGGGCGTGACCAGGGATTCGGCCCACAGGCCGCGGATCTCCCGGACCCGTCGGTCGGTCGTGGTGTAGCGCTTGGTGAGGTCGGCGCCGAACAGGCGGTACTCGGGCACCCGGTAGCCGGTACCCAGACCGAGGTCCAGGCGGCCGCCGCTGATGATGTCCACGACCGCCGCCTGTTCGGCGAGTTCGGGGGCCGCGTGCAGCGGTGCGGGGATGACCGCGGTGCCCAGGCGCACCCGGCGGGTGCGGGCCGCGGCCGCTGCCGCCATGGTGAGCGGCTGGGGGAGGTATCCGTCCTCGAAGCCGTGGTGTTCGGAGAACCACACCGAGTCGACGCCCAGCCGGTCCGCCTCCTCGCACATCTCCAGGGTGAACCCGTACAGCCGGGACCAACTCTGCCGCCAGGGCGGGGGGTTGCGCAGGTCGAAGTAGATGCCCACCTTCACGCCGGACCGCCTCCTGTTGTGTCGTCCGCCAGTCGGATCGTCGCGTGCGCGACGGCGACCCCTTCGCCGGGCGGCAGCAGCCGCACCGGGCGCAGTTCCAGTGCCTCGATCTCCGGGAGGTCCTCGACCATCGCCGAGATCCGCAGGACGGTCTCCTCGAGGGCCGACAGATCCACCCCGCGGCCCCGTGTCCGGCCGTCCAGCAGCGGGCCCGCCCGCAGCGAGCGGACCATCTCACGGGCGTCACGGTCGCTGAGCGGGGTGACGCGGTGCGCGACGTCCGCCATGAGGTCGGCGTAGTCCCCGGTCAGGCCGAAGGAGACCACCGGCCCGAAGACCGGGTCCGCGCCGACGGAGAGGAACGCGTCCGGACCGGCGCCCGGTCCGCTGTCGCGTACGGCGATTCCGTACGAGGCCAGCAAGTCGGTGACGACCGTCGCCGGCGCCGGGCCGGGACGGCACCCGGCGATCAGCGATCGAGCGCGATCGACGTCGATTCCCGCGAGATCCGGCACGACGCCCGCGGGGGTGCTGCGCCAGGCCTGGTACGCCGCCGCGTGACCGAGCGAGGCGGCCGCCGCCTCGGGGAACGTGTAGGTCGGTACGACCAGTCCGTCCCGGTGGAGGAGGTCGGCGACGCCCGCGCCGCCCAGGAAGCTCGTCACCACCGGTTTCGTGGGCGTGGCCGCGGCCGCGTCGAGTATCGCCGCCGCCACCTCGTCGGGCTTGTCCGCCAGGGGCGGCATGAACAGGACGACGGCCGCGTCGATGTCGTCGTCGGCCAGCACCGCGTCCAGCGCCTGCCGGTAGTGCGCGGCGGTGGCCTTCGGGGTCAGGTCGATCGGGTTGGCGACGTCCGCCTGCGGCGGGAGGGCCGATCGCAGTGTCCGGCGGGTGCGCTCGCCGAGAGCCGGTACGCACAGACCGCTTGCCGCGCAGGCCCCGGCCGTCAGGGCCGCGGGCCCGCCCGCGTTGGTGATCACGGCGACCCGGTTGCCGGGCGGGGGAGGCTGATGGGCGAGGAGCAGGGCGACGTCGAACAGTTCCTGGAGACCGCGGGTGCGGATCACCCCGGACTGGGCGAACAGCGAACTCACCGCCGAGTCCGCGGGGCCCGGGTGAACCGCGACGATCGGTTTGCGCGGCGCGATCCGGCGGGCGACGCGGGCGAACCGGCGCGGATCGCCGAAGGTCTCGACGTGCAGCAGGATCACCGAGGTCGCCGGGTCCTCCTCCCACCACTGGAGGAGTTCGTCGGTGGACACGTCCACGGCGTGGCCCACCGACACGAAGCCGGAGAAGCCGAGCCGCAGCCGCTTGGCGAAGTCGAGCACCGCGAGCCCCAGCGGCCCGGACTGGCTGGACATCGCCACCCGGCCCGGCATCGGCAGGGCGGGCGAGAAGGTCGCGGCCAGCCGTGCCGCGGGTGTCGTGTTCAGCACGCCCATGCAGTTCGGGCCCACCAGCCGCATCCCGGACGCGCGGGCGAAGCGGGCCAGCTCCAGCTCGGTCGCCCGGCCCTCGACCCCGGTCTCCCCGAAGCCCGTCGACACGACGACCACCGCCTTGGCCCCGGCCTGCGCACACTCCCGCACGGCGTCGGGCACCGCCTCGGCGCGCACCGCCACCAGCGCCAGGTCCGGCGGCTCGGGAAGGTCGCGGACACGGGGGTACGCCCGTACCCCGGCGATGTGCTCCGCCCGCGGGTTGACCGGGAACACGCTGCCGCGGAACCCGCCTCGCAGCAGGTTGGCCACGATCTCGTGGCCGATCGTCAGGGGGGCGCGGTTGGCCCCGATCACGGCGACCGAACGGGGCTCCAGCAGGGGCTTGAGCGATCGCCGTACGGCTGTGTGCTCGCGGCGCTCCGCCCGGGCCACGGCCTGGGCCTGCGGGTCGACGGCGATCTCGAAGTGGATGATCTGACCGGGCGGCCCGGCCTCCACCCGGTAGCCGGAGCCGAGGAGCACATTGATCATCCGGGTGTTGTCGGCGAGGACGTCGGCCTCCAGCACCCGGACGCCCCGGGCGCGTGCGGCAGCGGCGATGTGCTCCAGGAGCAGCCTGCCGAACCCCTCGCTCTGGTGGTCGTCCCGGATGGTGAACGTGACCTCGGCGTGCTCCGGTTCCTCGGGGTCGCGGACGTACCGGACCAGGCCGGCGATCTCGTCGCCCGCCAGGGCGACGAGCGCCAGTTCGTTGAGGTAGTCCACGTGCGCGCCGCGCCGGATGACGTCGTCGCGGGCGCGGACCACCGGGCCGAGGGAGCGCAGGGCCAGGGTGGCCCGGGACAGGCTGCCGACGAAGGCGACCAGGCGGTCGGCGTCCTCGGGCCGGATGGGCCTGACGAAGGTCGACCGCCCGGTCCTGACCAGCCCGGGCCGCTCCAGGTCGTCGGGATACGAGGGGTACGGGGGAGTGGTCACGGTGCCGCGCCGGTCAGACGGCCGTCTCCTGGGGAGTCGGCTCGGGCAGGTCGAAGAGCTCGTTGAAGGTGCCGCGTGTGACCCGGTCGCGGACGTCGTCCGGCACGCCGTCGAACAGGTCGTGCAACGTGGCCTGGGTGTGGCCGTAGGTGCCCTCCAGGTGGGGGTAGTCGTCGCCCCACATCACGTTGCGGTAGCCGGTGGACTCGACGATCTCCACCGAGCTCTTGTCGTGCTGGAAGGACGCGTACACCTGCTGCCGGATGATCTCGCTCGGCAGTCGGCTCAGCTTCGGACGTACGAACATGCCGTGCTGGCGGTAGGCCTCGTCCATCCGGTCGCCGATGGCGGGCACCCAGCCCGCGCCGCCCTCCGCGATGAGGATCTTGAGATCCGGGTGCCGGTCGAGGGCACCGCCGGCGACCAGGTGGGACACCACCCGCATGCCCGGGTAGGTGGTCTCCATGTAGTTGACGACCGCGCCGCCGGGTCCGCGGAAGACGACGTTCTGGCCGCCCGTGCCGATGTGGAAGCCCAGCACCACGCCCGCACGCTCGGCCGCGGTCCACAGAGGTTCCCAGCGGTCGAGGGCGTACTCCTCGCCCTCCCGTGTCGAGCACGGCAGGAAGATCGCCTTGAAGCCGAGCTCGGCCGCCCGCTCCAGCTCGGCGACCGCGTCGCCGATGTCGGCCGTCGAGACACAGGCGGTGGTGATCACGCGCTTGTTCTTGCTGAGGATCTCGTCGTACGCCCAGTCGTTCCACGCCCGTACGGTCTCCCGGGCGAGCTCCCGGTCGGTGATCGACACGAGCCAGAACCCCATGGAGGGGAAGGCCAGTTGGGACCACACGCCCTCCTGGTCGAGGTCCTTGAGGCGGACGTTCAGATCCCACGCGCCCGGCGGGCGCATGGCGTCCATGAAGTCGCCGAGCTGTCGGTCGATACGCTCGCCGTCGATGTAGAGCATCTCGTACTTCTCGCCGCGCTCGCTGCGCGGGGCCCGGGCGCCGAGCCGGGCCGGCAGCCTCTCGGTCCACACGTCGGCGGGTTCCATCACATGGGAGTCCCCGGAGTTGACCCAGATCTTCGTCATGACGCTCCCTGAAGGCAATGGATGTAATCAGTTAGCGATTTTAGTTGTATCGGCGACCAAAGGGAAGGTGGTGCGGTCCTCGTCTTGAATCCGTCTAATTGGTTGACTGATTGCCCTGATGGTTGGAAGATCTGGGCACCGAGCCGCGAGGAGGCGCCATGGTGGGTGACAGGGACACCGGTGACAGGTACTTCGAGCCACAGGTGGAGACCATGCCCCGCGAGGAACTGCGCGCGCGGCAGGAGGAACGGGTCCTCGACCTCGTCGGGTACGCCTACACCAACTCCGCCTTCTACCGCGAGCTGTGGGACGAGCACGGGGTGCACCCGCGCGACATCCGATCCCTGGAGGACTTCCGGGCGCGCGTCCCGTTCATCACCAAGGACATGGTGCGCTCCTACCGGGCCCGCACCGGCGACCCCTTCGGCGGTCTGCTCTGCGTCCCGGTCGACGAGCTGACCTCGGTCTCCTCCAGCTCGGGCACCACCGGCGACCCGGAGTTCTTCGCCGAGATCTGGCAGGACGCGCCTCCCCTGGTGACCGCGCAGGTGCGTGACCTGTGGGAACTGGGCCTCAGGCCGGGCGACCGGGTGCTCAGCCCGCCCGGCACCTTCCGCAATCTGATGGACCCCGGCTACCAGGCACTCGGCGCCGTCGTCATCGAGGTGGACACCTGGATGGGCAGGATGCACGAGGTCGTCGAGGCGCTGCGCACGTACCGCCCCGCCTACCTGCAGATGATGTATCCGCAGATGGTGGAGCTGGAGCACCTGGCCGAGAAGGTCGACCTCAAGGAGGCCTTCTCCTCACTCAAGGGCGCCTCCTGCGCCGGTCAGCCCCTCAGCCGCAAGATGCGCGAACGTATCCGCGACGACTGGGGCATCGACGTCTACGAGTACACCAGCGCCGCCGACACCGGCACCGCGTGGGAGTGCCGTGAGCACGACGGCTTCCACCTCTGGGAGGACACCGTCTTCGCCGAGTGCGTCGAGATCGGGGAGGACGGGGCATGGCACGACGTCCCGGAGAGCGACCTCGGCGAACTGGTCGCCACCGACCTGGACAACCGGGCCGCCCCGCTGATCCGCTACCGCAGCGAGGACCTCGTCCGCCTCTCGCGCGACACCTGCGGCTGCGGGCGTACCCACGCCCGGATGTGGGTGGCCGGGCGGCGCGGCGACGAGACGGTGGTCCAGGGGCGTTCCGTGGTCCTGCGGGACATCTGGCAGGCGGTGGAGGACCAGCCGGAGACGGTGGCCGGGGTCTTCCAGATCGTCCGGGACCGCCGCGAGGTCGACGAACTGCGCCTGCGCGTCGGCTACGACCCCGCGCTCACCGGCGACGTCGACGCCCTGGCCGGCCGGCTGGGCGAGGCCGTGCGGGTACGGACCGGCGTCAAGCCGGTGCTCGACATGCGCACCGAGGAGGACCTGTTGAAGACCATGACCAGCGTCGCCAAGTTCCCCCGGGTGGTGAAGAGCTGATGGCCCGCGCCGACACCCTCGCCCGGGCCAGGACACTCGACCGGCCCGCACTCGCCTACGTCGTGCGCTTCCCCACCGCCGACGGCGTCCGGGACATGGACCTGACCTGGGCGGAACTGGCCCGGGACACCGACTGGGCCACCGCGCGGCTACGGGAGCACGGCCTCGCCGCAGGTCAGCGGGCGTTGCTCACCGCCTCCGGCTTCGAGGGCTTCTGGGGACACGCGGTCATCGGCGCCCTGCGCGCGCTGAAGGTGACGTACGGCATCGCCGAGGCGATGGGCTGGGACCACCGCCGCACCGCCGTCTTCCACCGTGAACTCACCCCGCACACGGTCATCGGTCTGTCCGCCGAGACCCTGGAAGGACTCGCCGGCTCGGCCGACATCGGTGAGATGTTCCGGCCGACACCGCTCGTCCTGGCCCGGCCCGCCGCCGTACCGCTCCTGCGGGGGGTGGGTGTGTCCGCCTGTGTGATCTCGGCCGTCGGACCGGCCCTGGCGCTGGAGTGTCCCGAGCGGAGCGGCGCGCACGTCAACGCCGCCGAATGGCGGCTCGGCGAGTGGGACGGGCAGCTGTCCGTGGCGGCGGGGGAGGGGCGTACCTCGTTGCTCCCCGAGACACCGCTCGGCCTCGCCGGCCGCGTCGTCACCGGCCGGTGCGCCTGCGGCAGCGAGGACCCGCGGGTTCTGCTCGCCGAGGCCAACCAGTCTTCCTGATCAAGGAGTTGAGGATGTCCGAAGAAGTGGTCGGCGGCCGGGTCGTGGTCGTCACGGGCGCCGGCAACGGGATCGGCCGGGCACACGCCCTGGCGTTCGCCGCGCACGGGGCGAAGGTCGTGGTCAACGACCTGGGCGGCTCGCGCGACGGTGCGGGTGCCTCGGCCGGACCCGCCCAGGCCGTGGTGGACGAGATCGTCGCGGCCGGCGGAGAGGCCGTGGCCAACACGGACGACATCTCCACCTGGGACGGTGCGGCCCACCTGATCCAGCAGGCCGTGGACACCTACGGCGGTCTGGACGTGCTGGTCAACAACGCCGGCATCCTGCGCGACCGGATGATCGTGTCGATGACCGAACAGGACTGGGACAGCGTGCTGGCCGTCCACCTCAAGGGCGGCTTCGCCACCCTGCACCACGCGGCCGCCTACTGGCGCGAGCGCGCCAAGTCCGGTCACCACAACGACGCCCGGGTGATCAACACGACCTCCCCGTCCGGCATCTTCGGCAACCCCGGCCAGTCCAACTACGGCTCCGCCAAGGCGGGAATCGCCGGTCTCACCCTCATCGCCGCCGCCGAACTCGCCCGCTACGGCGTGACGGTGAACGCCATCGCGCCCACCGCGCTCACCCGGCTGACCGAGGACATCGAGATGATGAAACGGGCCGCCGAGGCCCAGGACCTCACTCCCGAGGCCATCGCACCGCTCGTCGTGTGGCTCGGCTCCGCCGCCTCCCGCGAGGTCACCGGCCGCGTCTTCGGTGTCGTCGGCAACCGCGTCACGGTCCTGGAGGGCTGGGTCAACGGCCCCGGCGCGAGCACCGAGTCCCGGTGGACACAGGAGGAGCTTTCCTCGGTCGTCCCCAACCTGGTGGCCAAGGCGGCGCCGAACGCCGACGCCCTGGGCCACCGGAACGGAGCCTGAGATGCCCACCGCACAACAACCCGTCGCCGAGGGCCTGTTCACCTGGCCGCCGGACCCGTCCACGCCTCCCCGGCTCATCGGCTCCGAGTGCACGGCCTGCGGCCTGGTGAGCTTCCCGGCCGCCCCGGTCTGCCTCCGGTGCGCGAGCGCCGAGCCGAAGGAACGGCTGCTGGCGGACCGCGGCACCTTGTGGACGTACACGACCCAGAACTTCCGCCCACCGTCGCCGCCGTACGACGGCCCCGAAGTCTTCGAACCCTACGCGGTCGGCTACATCGAGCTGCCAGGCGAACTGCTGGTCGAGGCCCGCCTCACCGAACCCGACCCGGCGAAGCTCAGGATCGGACAGCACATGCGGCTGACGCTCGTGCCCTACGCCGTGCGGGACGACGGCACGGACATCATGACGTTTGCGTTCGCGCCGGCCGATGAGGAGACACCGTGACCGAGGCCGTCATCATCGGGGTGGGGCTCCACCCGTTCGGCCGGTTCCCCGGCAAGCCCGCGCTGGACATGGGCGCGGACGCGGTACGGCTGGCGCTCGCCGACGCCGGCGTCACCTGGCCACAGATCCAGGGCGGTTACATCGGCAGCTACGAGGTCGCCAACCCGGACGCGATCGTCGGGCGCCTCGGACTGACCGGGGTACCCCTGCGCGGGGTGTTCAACGGCTGTGCGACCGCCGGCACGGCGGTGGCACAGGCCGCCCGCGCGATCGAGAGCGGCGAGCACGACCTGACCGTCGCGATCGGCCTGGACAAACACCCGCGCGGAGCCTTCGCCGCCGATCCGTCCGTGGCGGGCATCCCCGCCTGGTACGGACAGACCGGCCTCTTCCTCACCACCCACTTCTTCGGCATGAAGATCAACCGCTACATGCACGACCACGGCATCTCCCACGAGACGCTCGCGCGTGTGGCGTCGAAGAACTTCCGCAACGCGGCCGGCAACGAGAAGGCCTGGCGCCGACAGCCCCTGTCGGTCGAGGAGATCCTCGCCTCCCCGGTCCTCAACCACCCCCTCCGCCAGTTCATGTACTGCGGCCCGAACGAAGGCGCCGCGGCCCTCGTGCTGTGCCGAGCCGACCAGGCCCACCGGTACACCGGGAAGCCCGTACGGATCCGCTCCACCGCCCTGCGCAGCCGCAGACTCGGCGCGTTCGAGGTGCAGAGCCCGTCGTTCCCCGTCGGGGACCCGGTCGAGAGCCCGACGGTGGACGCCTCCCGGGAGGCCTACGAGAAGGCGGGCATCGGCCCCGAGGACGTCGACGTCGCCCAACTCCAGGACACCGACGCCGGGTCGGAGATCATCCACATGGCCGAGAACGGCCTCTGCAAGGACGGCGAGCAGGAACGCCTCATCGCCGAGGGCGCCACCGAGATCGGCGGCAGCCTCCCGGTCAACACCGACGGCGGACTGCTCGGCAACGGCGAGCCGATCGGCGCGTCCGGACTGCGCCAGATCCACGAGATCGTCCTCCAACTGCGCGGCACGGCCGGGACCCGGCAGATCCCCGGCACACCCCGAGTCGGCTACACCCACCTGTACGGCGCGCCGGGCGCGTCGGCGGTGACGATCCTCTCGACCTGACAGCGGAGCGAGCAAGCGATGGAACAGGACCCGCAGGACTTCGCCGCCGAGGCGCGCCGCTTCCTCGACGCGCACGTGGCGAGGGCGCCCGACCGCACCGCCTTCACCTGGGGCGAGGGCGACGACTCGATGGCGTACTTCAGCAGCCTCCCGCCCGAGGAGGAGCGCGAGCAGGTGGAGCGGGCGCGCGCGTGGCAACGGATCCGCCACGAGAACGGCTTCGGCTGGATCACCGGCCCGCCCGAGTACGGCGGCCGGGGGCTGACGCCCGTCCACGACCTGCTCTACGACGCCGTCGAGTCCGAGTACGACGTCCCCGACACCGGCGTGCTCAGTGTGGTCGGCCTGGGCATGATCGGCCCGACGATCCTCGCCCATGCCCAACCCGGCATCCGAGACCGCTGGTTGCCCGCGATGTACCGCGGGGACGCCATCGCCTGCCAGCTGTTCAGCGAGCCCGGCGCGGGATCCGACCTGGCGAGCGTGGCGACCCGCGCCGTCCGGGACGATGGGGGCCCCTCCCGCTCGAGCGAAGCCGAGAGTGGGGGAGGCTGGGTGCTCAACGGACAGAAGGTGTGGACCTCGGTCGCCCAGCACAGCCAGATCGGCCTCGCGCTGACCCGCACCGACCCCGACGCGCCCAAGCACCGCGGCATCACGGCGTTCCTGGTCCCCATGGACGCCCCCGGCGTCGACGTCCGGCCGCTGCGCCAGATGACCGGCGGCGCCGACTTCAACGAGGTCTTCCTCACCGACGTACGGATCCCCGACGACCACCGCCTCGGTGAGGTCGACGGCGGCTGGACGGTCGCCCTGACCACCCTGATGAACGAGCGCGCCACGGTCGGCAGCGAGGGCGCGGGACCGGTCGCCGCCGCCCTGTCCCCGGACCGCCTCTCGGCACTGATGCGCGCCACCTGGACCTGGGACGACCGCGCCCTGCGCGCCCGCCTCGCCGAACTCCTCGTGGACGCCATCGCCACCGAGCACCTCAACGCCCGGGCGCTGCGCAGGCTGCGCGCCGGAGTCGCCCCGGGCCCCGAGATGTCCGTCTCGAAGCTGATGTACGGCCAGAACCTCACCCGTGCGGCCCACTTCGTGGCGGACGCGCTCGGGCCGCGCGCCATCGCCGACACCGGCCAGTGGGGCACGTACGCCTGGAGCGAACTGCTCCTGGCCACCCCGGCCCTCAGGATCCTAGGCGGCACGGAGGAGATCATGAAGAACATCCTCGCGGAACGTGTCCTCGGCCTGCCCAAGGAACCGGCGACCACCGCTGCCAAGGAGGTGCGCCCATGACCGCCGACGAAGACGAACTGCGAGAACTGCGGTACTCCGTACGGGAGTTCCTGGAGGCGAAGTCGCCCGAGGAGGCCGTGCGCAAGCTCATGGAGAGTGAACCGCGCTTCGACCCGGCGGTGTGGGCACAGGCGGCCGACCAGCTGCGGCTGCCGGGCCTGGCCATTCCGGAGGAGTACGGCGGCGACGGCTTCGGCCCGGTCGAACTCGGCGTAGTCCTGGAGGAGATGGGCCGCGCCCTGCTGTGCGCGCCGTTCTTCGCCACGGTCGTCCTGGCCGCCCAGGCACTGCTGGCCTCCAAAGACACCGAGGCCTGCGCGCGCCACCTGCCCGGCATCGCCGCCGGACGCACCACCGCCACGCTCGCCGTCGCCGAGGACAACGGCTCCTGGGACCCCGCGCTGGTCTCCGCGCGCGCCGTGCCGGCCGGAGACGGCGGCTGGCGGCTGAAGGGCCGCAAGAGCTTCGTCATCGACGGTACGACGGCCGATCTGCTGCTCGTCGTCGCGCGCACGGTCGCCGGCCCCTCGCTCTTCGCCGTCGACAGGGAGGCGACGGGACTGGCGGTCCAGCCGATGGAGACCCTGGACGCCACCCGGGCCATGGCCCGGCTGACGTTCGAGGGCGTGCCGGCGACCCTCGTCGGGGCCGACGGACAGGGCGGGCGCATCATGACCACGGTCCTCGACACCGCCTCGGTCGCGCTCGCGGCGGAACAGGCGGGCGGGGCGCGCCGGTGCCTGGAGATGAGCACGGAGTACGCCCGAAGCCGTCACCAGTTCGGCCGGCCGATCGGGTCCTTCCAGGCGGTCAAGCACAAGTGTGCCGACATGCTCGTCCAGGTGGAACTGGCCGAGGCCTCCTCCCGGGAGGCGGCACGGCTCGCCGCCGAGGGGTCGGCGGACTTCGCGGTCGCCGCCGCGGTCGCGCACGCGTGCTGCTCACGGGCGTACCTGGTCGCGGCCATGGAGAACATCCAGGTCCACGGCGGCATCGGCTTCACCTGGGAGCACCCGGCGCACCTGTACTTCCGCCGGGCCAAGTCCTCGCAGCTGCTGTTCGGCGGCCCGGCGGTGTATCACGAGCGGCTGCTGGACCGGCTCGGCGTCTGACATCGCCACGACGAAGAAGGCCCCCGGGACGGGGGCCTTCTTCGTCGTGGCGGCCGGCTTCACCGGTCAGCCGCGTGCCGCCTCGCCCAGCAGTGCCTTCGCGATGATGACCTGCTGGATCTGACTGGTGCCCTCGTAGATGCGGAACAGGCGGGCGTCCCGGTAGAAGCGCTCGACGGCGACCCCGCGCATGTAGCCCGCCCCGCCATGGACCTGCACCGCGCGGTCCGCGACCCGGCACACCATCTCGCTGGCGAAGTACTTCGCGCAGGACGGGCCGATCTTGGTGTCGGTGCCGGCGTCGAAGGCGCGGGCGGCTTCCAGGACGGTGGCGCGTCCGGTGTAGTAGTCGGTCTGCGCGTCGGCGATGAGGCCCTGGACGAGCTGGAAGGAGCCGATGAGCTTCCCGGACTGTCGGCGCGTGCTCGCGTATCCGACCGACTCGTCGACGAGGCGCTCGGCCATGCCGACCATCAGCGCGGAGATGTGGACCCGGCCGTGCGCGATGCAGCCCATCGCCGTGGCGAACCCGCGGTTCAGGCCGTCCTCGCCGCCGACGAGGGCGGAGGCCGGGACCCGTACGTCGTCGAAGTACACGTCCGCGGTCCAGGCGCCGAACTGGCCCATCTTGTGGTCCCGGGGGGCCACGGTCAGACCCGGAGTGCCGGCGGGGACCAGGAAGGTCGAGATGCCGCGGGTGCGCGGGGCGTCGGGGTCGGTGCGGGCGAAGACCATGAAGACGTCGGCGAGGGGGGCGTTGGTGATGTACCGCTTGGCGCCGTTGATCACCCACGTGTCGCCGTCGAGGTGGGCGCGGGTGGTGAGTGTCGAGGGGTCGGATCCGGCGTCGGGCTCGGTGAGCGCGAAGGATGCCAGGACCTCGCCCGAGGCGATCCTCGGCAGCCAGGCGGCTTTTTGTTCCTCCGTGCCGCCCACCATCAGGACATGCCCCGCGATGCCGTTGTTCGTCCCGAACATGGAACGCAAGGACGGGGTCGTGTACCCGAGCTCGAACATCAACTGGGCCTCTTCGTACATCGACAGACCCAGCCCGCCGTACTCCTCGGGCAGCGCGAAGCCGAACAGTCCCATCTTCCTGGCCGCCTCGCGGATGTCCGCGGGCATCTCGTCCTTCTCGTCGATCTCCGCCTCGAGCGGTACGACACGTTCCCGGACGAAACGCCGGACCTCGGACAGCACGTCGCTGAAGTCAGCCGCGTCCATGTCGACTCCCTTGCCTAGTGATCCACTTGTGTCTCGTCGGGCTTCCGGCCCGGTCGGTAGCAGGCAGCCAGGAGCGCCGCGGCACTCGCGGTGCCGAGCCCTGCCGCCAGCAACGCGGGCCCCACACCCGCGCGTTGCCGCCGCAGCAGCCCGTCGAGCGAGTACCTGCCGTGGCCCAGTCCCGCCAGCGCGACGGCGGCACCGCCCACCACACCGACGTACTCCCAGCCGCCCTTGAACACGAAGAAGCCCTTGCCCCGGTGATCCGTTCGCGCGGCGACGGTCATCAGCCCGACGGCCGCCGCGGCGGGCAGGGGGTTGGCCGCGCCCAGGACGATGCCCACCCCCGCCGCCATCTCGGTCCCGGCGGCCATACGGGCGTGCACCTCGGCCGGCTCGAGACCGAGCGCCTCGAACCAGCCCGCCGTCCCCTTCAGCCCGCCCGGCCCGGCGACCTTGTTCCAGCCGTGCGCGAAGAGCATCGGGCCGAGCGTCGCGCGCAGCACGAGGGCGGCGACGTCGTGTCCCTGGGCCTTCACTGGCCCGCTCCGGTGGCTCGACCCGCCGGGGCGACGCCGTACAACTGCGGTACCGCGTCGACGAGTTCGTCGTAGGTGAGGGCATTGCCGGACCGGCTGGGGTGGACGCCGGCGACGGTCCACCCCTGCAGCCGGTTCAGCCGGTTGCCCTCGATGCGCAGAACCTGGCCGGTCAGCCATGCCGCGCTGTCCGAGGCCAGGTAGACGACGACACCGGAGGCGTTGGCGGGGTCGCGCGGATCGAAGCCGTCGACGGCCTGGAGGGACTCCCCGACGGGCAGTCCGTCCGTCATCCGTGTGGCCGCGATGGGGGAGATGGCGTTCGCGGTGACGCCGTACTTGCGCATCTCCAGGGCGGTGAGGACGGTGAGCCCCGCTATCCCGGCCTTCGCGGCGCCGTAGTTGGACTGCCCCTGGTTGCCGAACAGCCCGGTCCCGGAGGTCGTGTTGATCACTCGTCCGGCGACGCGCTCACCCCGCTTCGACGCCTCGCGCCAGTACGCGCACGCGTGCCGGGTGAGCGCGAACGTGCCCTTGAGATGGACCGCGATCACCGCGTCGAACTCGGCCTCGCTCATCGAGAACAGCATGCGGTCACGCACGATGCCCGCGTTGTTCACGACGATGTCGAGGCGTCCGAACTCAGCGACGGTGTCCGAGACCATGGTCTCGGTCGCCGCCCAGTCCGTCACCGACGCGTGGTTGGCGACCGCCCGGCCGCCGAGCTTGGTGATCTCCGCGACCACGTCGTCGGCGGGGGAGTCGCCGGTCCGTTCGCCGTGTATGCCCGAGCCGAGATCGTTCACCACCACGGTCGCGCCGGCCTCGGCGAGTGCCAGGCAGTGCGCCCGGCCCAGCCCTCTGCCGCCGCCGGTCACGATGGCGACCTTGTCGTCGAGGATGCCCACGTCCTGCCTCCTGAGCAGATGTAGCGGATGTATGTGATCAGTCGAGTTCGCGCAGTACGGCGTCGGTGTGCTCGCCGAGTGTCGGTGCGCCGGTGCGGGGCTTGTCGTCGACGCCCCAGAAGCTGACCGGCGTCGCCACCGTCCGCAGCGGCGGCGCGTCACCCATGCCGGGCTGTTCGACGAAGGCCCCGACCGCCTCGGCCTGCGGATCGGCGGCCACCTCCGCCAGCGTCTGCACGGGCGCCCACCACACGCCTTCGGCGTCGAACCGCACCGCCCACTCCTCCAGCGGCCGCTTCGCGAACTCCTCGTCGAACACCGCGATCAGCTCGCGTACGTGGCCGCGCCGGGCCTTGCCGGTCGCGAACCGTTCGTCCGTGTCCAGGTCCTCGCGGCCCAGCGCCCTGACGATGCCGGGCCAGTGCCGGTTGCCCTCCAGGCCGACCAGCCAGAACCAGCGGTCGCCGGCGGCCCGGTAGCAGTTGTAGAGCGGGGACTCGTGCTCGGTGCGGTGGCGGGTACGGCCGCGCCTGCCGAAGAAGTTCTGCAGGGCGAGGTCGTTGCCGTTGGCGTACGTCCCGGACCGCAGCAGCGACACGTCCACCACGCCGCCCTCGCCGGTGCGTTCGCGTCGCAGCAGCGCGGCCAGCACACCCGCCACCAGATTGGACGCGGCCGTGCGGTCGCCGAGCCCCGGGCGGATGCCGGGCGGCGGTTCCCCCGCCGGGTTGAGCATGGCGGCGATGCCGGGGCGGGCCCAGAAGGCGGAGACGTCGTACCCGGCGCGGTCGCGTTCGGCGCCGTTCCAGCCGTAGCCCGTCAACGTGCCCACGACCAGGCGGGGATGGCGGACGCGCAGCTCGTCCGGGGCCAGGCCCAGCCGCTCCAGGGCGCCGGGGCGCAGGTTGGTGACGAACACGTCGGCGCGCTCCAGCAGCCGCTCCAGTACGCCCTTGCCCTCCTCGGAACGCAGGTCGAGGACGATCCCGCGCTTGCCGCGGTTGTCGGTCTCGAACGGGGGCGCGCTGTCGATGTCCTGGCCGACGTGGCGGAGTGTGTACCGGTTGGGGTCGCCGGTCGGCGCCTCCACCTTCACCACGTCCGCGCCCCAGTCGGCGAGCATGGTCGCCGCGGCCGGCGCCGCCACCCACATGCCCAGCTCGACGACGGCAATGCCCTCCAGTGGCCGCACGGCCCACCTCCCTGTCTGTCGGTACGTCCACTACTCGCCGCGGAAGTCGCCGGGGCGGCGCTCCCGGAAGGCCTTCAGCCCCTCGATCCGGTCCTCGGTCGAGAACAGCACCGAGACGGTCTCGCGCTCGTAGGCGATCGCCGCCTCCAGATCCATGCCGAGGCCGTAGTCGACGAGCCGCTTGCCCGCGGAGAGCGCCAGCGGGGCGCCCGCGGCCAGTCGTGCCGCCAATGCCTCCGCTGCCTCGAGCGCGCCTCCGGGTTCGGCCAGCTCGTTGACCAGCCCCAGCTCCCAGGCCCGTTCGGCGTCGATCGGCTCGCCGGTGAGGATCATCTGCTTGGCGATCGCGGGCGGCACCAGACGCGGCAGCCGCTGCGTGCCGCCCGCACCGGGCAGCACGCCGAGTTTCATCTCGGGGAGCCCCAGCCTGGTACCGCGCTCGGCCACCCGCAGGTCGCAGGCGAGCGCCAGCTCCAGACCGCCGCCGAAGGCGAACCCGTGGACGGCCGCGACGGAGGGCTTGGGGAAGTTCTCCAGGAGCGCGAACGCCTCGGTCAGGCGCCCCACGAACGCCCGGAACTGCCCGGGGGTCGTGAACGACTCGATCTCCCCGAGGTCGGCACCCGCCGAGAAGGCGCGGCCCGCTCCGGTCACGACCAGGGCACGTACGTCGTCGTTGTCGCGTACGTCGTTCAGCGCCCGCGTGAGCAGGTCCACGGTCTCCGAGCCGACGGCGTTGAGCCGACCCGGCCTGTCGAGGGTCAACACGGCCGTCCGGTCACGGAGTTCGACGCGCAGCACGGTGCTCACCTCAGACCATCGTGAGGCCGCCGCTGACCGAGAGCGTCTGCCCGGTCATGTAGGCGGCGTCGTCGGACGCGAGGAAGGCCACCACACCGGCGATCTCGCTGGGCTGGGCGACGCGGCGCAACGGGATCGCGCGCACGGTCGCCTCGTACATCTTCTGGCTGTAGTCGGCGACCTGGCCGAGCAGCGCGGTGTCGGTCGGCCCTGGGCAGACGCTGTTCACCGTGATGCCGTGCCGGGCGACCTCGCGGGCCAGGGCCTTGCCGAAGGCGATGACACCGCCCTTCGTCGCGGAGTACACGACCTCACCGGAGGAACCGACCCGGCCGGCGTCCGAGGCGACGTGGACGATCCGCCCGCCGCCGCGCTCGATCATCGAGTCGAGCACGGCCCGGGTCACCGTGATCGTGCCGCGCAGATTGACGGCGATGATCCGGTCCCAGGTCTCCTCGGTGCTGTCGACGAACCGGCCGATGACGTCGACCGCCGCGTTGTTGACCAGGACGTCCACCGGGCCGAGTTCGGCGGTCACCCGCTCCACGGTCGCGCGTACGGCCGAGCTGTCGGAGATGTCCGCGCCGACCCCGGTGGCGCGCACCCCGTACCGTTCGGCGAGACCGGCCGCGACCTTCCCGGCGGCCTCGGCGTCCACGTCCCAGACGGCGACCGAGGCTCCGTGGGCGGCCAGCGTCCCGGCGATCGCCTCGCCGATGCCGCGGCCCGCCCCGGTGACGAGCGCCACCTTGTCCCGTACGCTCACGCGTCCTCCCTCGCCCAGGTCTAGATACAGCGCTATCGTATAACTACTTCAGCTAAATAAGCGAGATCTGTGAGTGGGGAGCCCAGCATGCGCCGTACGATCTTCACCGAGGAGCACGAGCTGTTCCGGGAGACCGCCCGCTCCTACTACCTGCGCGAATGCGCCCCGTACGCCGAGCAGTGGGAGCGTGACGGCCAGGTGAGCCGGGCCGCGTGGGCGGCCGCGGGCAAGGCCGGGCTCATCGGCTGGCAGTTCCCGGAGGAGTACGGCGGCCAGGGGATCCGGGACTTCCGCTACAACGCGATCATGGCTGAGGAGATGGCGGCCACCAGCTCGGTCGGCATCGGGCTCGGGCTGCAGAACGACGTCGTCCCGCCCTACCTGATGAACCTCACCACCCCGGAGCAGAAGGCCCGTTGGCTGCCGGGCGTGACCAGTGGGGAGACGATCTGCGCGCTGGCTCTCTCGGAGCCGGCCGCCGGGTCCGACCTCAAGGGCATCCGCACCACCGCCCGCCGGGACGGCGACGAGTGGGTGATCGACGGGTCCAAGACCTTCATCACCAACGGCATCCTCGCCGACCTGGTCATCGTCGCCTGCAAGACGGATCCGGACGCCGGGCACAAGGGCATCAGCCTGATCGTCGTCGAGCGCGACACCCCGGGCTTCGAGCGTGGACGCAAGCTCGACAAGGTCGGGATGAAGGCCCAGGACACCGCGGAACTCTTCTTCCACGAGGTGCGCGTCCCCGTGGAGAACCTCATCGGGGAGGAGGGGCGCGGTTTCTACCACATGATGGGGAACCTCCCCACCGAGCGCCTCGCCATCGCCGTCTCCTCACTCGCGGCGGCCGACCGGGCCTTCGCGCTGGCCCTCGAGTACGCCAAGACCCGCACCGCGTTCGGCCGGCCCATCGGGGAGTTCCAGGCCAACAGGTTCGCGCTCGCCGACCTCAAGGCCAGGCTGGGTGTCGCCCGGGTCTACGTCGATGGCTGCATCATGGCCCTCCTCGAGGGCGAGCTGACCGCCGACGAGGCCGCCGCGGCCAAGTACTGGACCTCCGAGACCGCGTGGGAGGTCATCGACCGCTGCATGCAGCTCTTCGGCGGCTACGGATACGTCAACGAGTACGAGATCGCGCGCATCTGGCGGGACAGCCGGGTGCAACGGGTGTTCGGCGGGACCTCGGAGATCATGCAGGAGATCGTCGGCCGGTCGCTGGGTCTGTAACGCCTGGTGGCACCCTGCTTGAAGCATTGACTGCCTTGGGTAAATAGGTTAGCTATTTAAGCGAGATATGGGACGCGGCTCGAGGAGGCCTCCGTGGTCACGGTCGATGTGAAACTGCACCAGGACAGGGCCGAGCACGATCTGCCGCAGCCTCGGCTGGTCATCGACGGCAAGGACGTCACCGACACGAGCGGCGGTCTCTACGAGCACCGCAACCCGGCCACCGGCCTGGTCCAGGCGCACATCCCGCTCGCGGGCCCCGTCGAGGTGGACCGCGCCGTGGCCGCCGCCCGCCGGGCCTTCGACGTGTGGGGCACCATGCGCCCCGCCGAGCGCCGCCGCCTGCTCACCCGCTTCGCCGGACTGCTGCGCGACCACATCCCCGACTTCGCGGCGATCTGCCCGCTGGAGAACGGCGTCTGCGTCGGCGGCTGGGCGGAGAACGTCGGACCGCACGTCGCCGAGTGGACCGAGTACTACGCCGGCTGGGCGGACAAGATCGAGGGCATGGTGGGCGCGGCCTACAGCCCGCACGAGAACGTCGAGTACACCATCGCCGAGCCGTACGGCGTCATCGGCCACATCATCACCTGGAACTCGCCCGCGCTGTCCCTGGCGATGAAGGTCCCGCCGTCGCTCGCGGCCGGCAACACGGTGGTCATCAAGCCGGCCGAGTCCACACCGTTCTCCGCGCTGCTCTTCGCCGACCTGGCCCGTGAGGCGGGCATCCCCGAGGGCGTGATCAATGTCGTCACCGGCCTCGGTGACGCGGGGTCGGCGCTGGTCACGCACCCCGGTGTGGACAAGATCTCCTTCACCGGCGGTCCCGCCACCGCCCGCCGCATCATGGCCGACGCGGCACTGAGCCTCAAACCGGTCGTGTTCGAGCTGGGCGGCAAGTCGGCGAACCTGCTCTTCGCCGACACCGACCTCGACACCGTCGTGCCGTACTGTGCGGCCTTCGCCATGAGCAACACGGGCCAGGGCTGCGCACTGCCCACCCGGCTGCTGGTCGAGCGCCCGATCTACGACGAGGTCGTCGCTCGCGTCGCCGGGGTGGTGGCCCACCTGCCCGTCGGCGACCCGCTCGACCCGACGACGTACATCGGACCGCTCATCAACGAGGCCGCACGCGACCGCGTCCAGACAGTGATCGACAAGGCGATCGAGGACAGCGCGGGCCGGCTCGTGTTCGGCGGCGAACGCATCGCGTCCGACGGCTACTTCGTCGCCCCCACCGTCTTCGCGGACGTCGACAACCGCAGCGACCTCGCCCAGCGGGAGATCTTCGGGCCCGTCCTGGCCCTCACCCCGTTCGACACGGAGGACGAGGCCGTCGCCCTCGCCAACGACACCGAGTACGGCCTGTCCGCCTACATCCAGAGCCGCGACATCACACGCGTCAACCGACTGGTGCCGCGCTTGAAGGCCGGGACGGTCTACGTCAACCCCGGCCCCAACCCGATCACCTCGCCCGCCACACCGTTCGGCGGAGTGGGCATCAGCGGGTTCGGCCGGGAGGGCGGCAGGGCCGGACTGGACGAGTTCATCAACGTCAAGGGCGTAGGCGTCGGCCGCGTCTGACTTCAGAGTCTGGGAGACAACACCATGCATCGCGCCCGCCGCCTGACGTTCGGCGACCTCATCCGTGAGCACCGCAGGTCGTATCCCGACGGCGTCGCGCTCGTCGACGGAGACGTGCGGCTCACCTGGCCGCAGCTGGACGAGCGCACCAACCGACTCGCCCACGCCCTCATCGACGCCGGGGTCGGCCCGGGCGACCGGATCCTGTGGCTGGGCCAGAACTCCTTCCGCATCTGGGAGCTGCTGGGCGCCGCCGCGAAGATCGGCGCCATGGTCTGTCCCGGCTACTGGCGCTGGGCCGCCCCCGAAATGGCGTTCGCCGTCGAGGACTTCGACCCCGCCGTCGTCGTCTGGCAGGACGAGGAGATCGGCGAGACGGTCGCCAAGGCACGGGCCGAACTGGGCAGCGACCACCGCGCGTTGTGGCTCCGCCACGACACCGAGGGTCCGGGGTCCTACGAGTCCTTCCTGGCGTCCGGCGCGCCGGAGGACCCGGCCGCCGACGTCGATCCCGACTTCGCGCTCCTGGTCATCTACACCGCGGCGATCTCCGGCCGGCAGTCCGGCTCGATGCTCTCCCACCGCAACCTGCTCACCATGGGTGCGAGCGCCGCCTGGATGGGGGACATCGGCCGGGAGACCGCCTTCCTGGGCGCCGGACCGATGTTCCACATCGGCAACTACCAGTTCTGGGGCGTACCGGCCTTCGTGCACGGCGGCAAGAACGTGGTCGTCCGCCGTGTGGTCGCCGAGGAACTGCTGCCGCTGCTGGCAGGGGAACACTGCACCCACGCCTATCTGATGCCGCCGACCATCGCGCGGCTCGTCGAGCTGAACCGCGAGGCGGGTCACGACCTGTCCCGGCTCAAGGCCAGTGTGGCCGCCCCCCTCTGGCAGGGCACCGTCCCCACCGACACCAGTCGCTTCACCCGCAACGGCGGCGGCGAGGGCCGCGGCTACGGGCAGACCGAGGTGACCGGCTTCGCCGTGACGGGCGCCTACGGGGGCACGGGCGCCGGCAACGCGGGACGCCCCGGGCCCTTCACCGCCGTACGTGTCCTCGACGGCACCGGCCAGGAGTGCGCGGTCGGCGAGGCCGGAGAGATCTGCGTCCGCGGCGACCTCGTGCACCTCGGCTACTGGAACCGGCCGGAGATCAACGAGGAGCGCTTCCGCTTCGGCTGGTGGCACACCACCGACCTCGGCCGTCGCGAACCCGACGGCACGATCAGCTTCCTCGGGACGACGACCCGCATGCTGAAGTCGGCGGCGGAGAACATCTTCCCGGCCGAGGTGGAGAACTGCATCGAAGCGCACCCGGCCGTGAAGGAGGCCGCCGTGATCGGCGTGCCCAACGAGCGCTGGGCGCAGGACGTCAAGGCCGTCGTCGTACTCCACCAGGGCGCCGACCCGGTCACGGCGGAGGACGTCATCGAGCACTGCCGGACGCGGATCGCCTCGTACAAGAAGCCGAAGACGGTGGAGTTCGTCGAGGCGCTGCCGCGCACCAAGGACTACGCCAAGGACTACGAGGCGCTGGACGAGAGATTCGGCGGCGGCGGGTACCCCGGCGGCGACACACTGGGCGCGGGACGGTGAGGCCGTGAACGGCCGTGAGCCCGTCGTCGTCGGCGTCCACGCGACCGAGCAGGCCCTGTCCCTCCCGCACCGCGACGCCATGGACCTCGCCCTGGAAGCGGTGTCCGGGGCGATCGAGGACGCCGGGCTGACCCCGGCGGACGTCGACGGGGCCCAGGTCGACTGGCCCGGCCCCGGCGGCGTCCCCGGTGAGGGCAGCTCCTGGGCGCGCATGCTCGGCCGGGACCTCCGCTGGACCAGCGACTCCATGCTCGACAACGCCGGCTCGCGGGGCCTGCTGAAGGCGGCGGCGGCGATCCGCGCCGGATTCGCGGACACCGTGGTGGTGGGCGGCTGCAAGCTGGTCTCGCGCGGGGCGGGCCCCGTCGGGGCCGGGGTGGCGCTGGAGTTCGCCGACGTGTGGGGCAGCTATGTCGTCGCCCAGTTCGCACTGGTGGCGGCCCGGCACATGCACGAGTACGGGACGACCTCCCGCCAGCTCGCCGAGGTCGCCGCCACCATCCGCAACAACGGCACGACCAACCCGGAGGCGATGATGTACGGGCGCGGCCCGTACACCGCCGACGACGTGCTCGCCTCCCGCATGGTGGCCACACCCTTCCACCTGCTGGACTGCTGCATCGTCGGCGAGGGCGGCGCCGCGCTCGTGGTGACCACCGCCGAACGGGCCAAGGACCTGCCGCACCCGCCCGTCGCCGTACTCGGCGGCGGCATGGAGTACCACCAGGCCGCGTACGCCAACCCGGCGCTGTACCGCGAGGTCGGTCAACTCGGCCGGGACGCCGCCACCCGCGCCTACGCCATGGCGGGCGTCGGCCCGCACGACGTGGACGTCTTCTCCCTCTACGACCCCAACTCCTTCGAGATCATCAGGCAGTTGGAGGCCCTCGGTCTGTGCGGCGAGGGCGAGGGCGGACCGTTGGCCGCCAGTGGCGGCATCGCCGTCAGTGGCAAGCATCCCGTCAATCCGGACGGCGGCTGCCTGGCGTACGCGTGGAACGGGACACAGCAGATGACCCTCAAAGTCGTCGAGGCCGTACGGCAGTTGCGCGGCACGGCCGTGCACCAGGTCGAGGGCGCGGAGCTGGCTGTCGTCGGCAACGCCGGATCCGGGGCACAGCACTACGAGATGAGCGTGCTGGGGAGGATGCGATGAGCCGGCCCGTACCCGTCCCCACCCCGCTGTCCGCACCGTTCTGGGAAGCGGCCCGGCGCGGCGACCTGGTCGTGCCGTACTGCCCGGCCTGCGGCCTGCGGTTCTTCGTCCCCGAGCCCGCCTGCCCGGGATGCATGGGGCGGGACTGGCGGTACGTGCCCAGCGTCGGTCGGGGCACCGTCTACGCGGTGACCGTGGTCCACCGCGCTCCGGGCCCCGGATTCGACACGCCTTTCGCTCTCGCCGTGATCGACCTCGACGACGGCGCCACCCTGCTCTCTCACGTCGACTCCGGCGACCCTGACGACGTCGTCATCGGCATGCGCGTACGCGTGGACTTCCGGCCCCTCACGGACCGCATCACACTGCCGTACTTCGTGCCGGCCGGCTGATTCACGGGTGCGCTGCCCCTTCGTCACGATTTGACGTCTCATTGCATTCAGGATGCTTAGTTAGCTGTTTAAACGGGATAGCATCTGCGCCATCGCGCGGGCCCGTCGAGACGGCCCGCCCTTTAGAGCATCGCTGGGGACCCGAAGTGGCAGTGCATGCACGTGCGTCGAAGAGACAGGACCAGCGCGACCGGGAAGCCGGACGACAGCCGTCCTTGCGTACGGTCCTGCTGGTCCTGGCGCTGGTGCCCATCGTGACCCTCGTGGCGCTCTGGGCGACGAGCTCGGCGCAGCTCTATGCGGACTGGTCGCAGCAGCGGGAACGCAACGACGTGTCCACCCACGCAGCCCGCCCCATCCTGGGAGTCTTCTTCAACCTCCAGGAGGAACGCCGGCTCAGCGGTGCCGCGCTGGCCGATCCCACCGCCTACCAGAAGCAGTTGCGCGAGCAGCGCGCCCGTACCGACGCGGTCGTGAAGACCGTCCAGGAACTGCCCGCAAGCGGATGGAAGGCCCCCGACGACATCCGTCACGCCGTCGCCGACCTGGGGCAGGATCTGAGGAAACTGGCCGACTACCGCTCCGGTGTGGACGAGCGGACGGCCTCGCAGCAGCAGACGTTCGACCGCTACACCGGTCTTGTCGCCCAGCACCTGAACGTCTTCAACACGCTGAGCAACGTGGGTCTGCCCGGCGTCGACCACCTCGCCAGGCCGGCCATCGACGAGGACTGGGGCCTGGAGATGATCTCGCGCGAGGACGCGCTCTTCACTCGTGCCTCCGTGACCGGTCGCCTCTCCGGCAAGGACCGCGGACAGCTGGCCGGCTGGATCGGCTCCCAGGAGTTCATCTACGACAGCAAGGTCGTCCCACTGCTCCCCGACGACGAGGCCGAGCTCTTCCGCAAGCTCATGTCGGGCAGTGCGTGGAAGAAGAAGACCGACGTCGAACAGGCCGTGTTCGCCGGTTCCGACACGGACCGGTTCCCCGCCGCCCTCGGCCGGGACTGGCGTGCCGGCGTCCAGCAGGTCACCGCCGGTCTCCAGGAGCGCAACGCCGCCTACGCGAAGACGCTGACGGCGGCCACGGACGAGAAGCTCGGAGCGACCCGGACCCGGCTGATCGTCACCAGCGTGACGAACGCGGTCGCCGTCGTCGTGGTCGCGCTGATCACCGTGCTGTTCACCCGCATGCTGCGCCGACGGATCTCCGCGCTGCGTACGGCCGCCCTGGATCTGCAGACCCGGCTGCCGGACGTGGTGCAGCGCATGCGCAGGGGCGAGACGGTCGACCCGGACGCCGAGCTTCCCGCGATCCGCCACGGCGGCGACGAACTCGGCCAGTTGGGCCAGGCGCTCAACCTGGCGCGCCACACCGTCCTGGACACCACGGTGGCCCAGGTGGGGCAGTTCCACGGTTTCGAGAAGCTGCTCCAGCGCATCGCCCGGCGCACCCAACTGCTCATCGGTCTGCAGATGAAGAAGCTCAGCGAACTCGAGCGCAAGCACGAGGACCCGGAGGTTCTGGAGGACCTGTTCGACCTCGACCACCTGACCGCCCGGCTGCGGCGCTACGAGGAGAACCTGGTGATCCTGGGCGGCGGCCAGCCCCAGCGCCGCTGGCGCAAGCCCGTGCTGCTGCTGGATGTGCTGCGCTCCGCCCAGAGCGAGGTCCAGGACTACCGGCGCATCCAGATCGAGGTGGAGAGCCGCGTCTGGCTGTCCGAGCGCGCGGTCGGCCTGGTGATCCATGTGCTGGCCGAACTCATGGAGAACGCGGTGGGCTTCTCCAGGCCGCCCACTCCCGTGGAGGTGTACGCCGCCCGGGTGGGACGCGGCCTGGCGGTCGAGATCGAGGACCGCGGTGTGGGCATGGACGCCGAGCAGTACGAGGCGCTCAACCGGCTGATGACCGAACCGCCCCGCATGGACGTCATGTCGAGGGCCGACGACGTCAGGCTCGGACTGTATGTCGTGGCCCGGCTGGCGCAGGGACTGGGCATCCAGGTGGAACTGCGGCCCTCCGCGTTCGGCGGGACCCGGGTGGTGGTCCTCATCCCCGACGAGCTGGTCGTCGCCGACGGCCCTGAGGAGCCGGCGGACGGGCCGGCCGAGCCTGTCGCCTCCTGGCCGCCGCCGAACCTGTTCGTGCCCGCGGCGCAGTCCGGGCCCGGCGAGGAGCAGGGGGCCGTCCCCGGCGCCCGTTACCCGGTCCCCGCCGGCGGGCCGCCGGACGGCGCGTGGACCGGGCCGCCGCGCCCCCACGGCGTGCCGCGGGTGTCCGACGGGCCGCACGTCGGCGCCACGCGGGGAGTGTTCGGTGCGCCACCCGGGGACCCCGGGCCGGACGTGATCAGGCCGTTGCCCAAGCGCGTGCGCCAGGCGAGCCTCGTCGACGAGTTGCGGAACCCGGACGCGGCCGTCCGGACGCTTCAGGACGGCGACCGGTCCGTCCCCGGGCCCGTGCCGACTCGCTCCGGCGCCACGGTCGGTGCCTTCCAGCGCCAGTCCCGGATGGCCCGGCGTACGACCCCCACGTCCGACCGCGGCCCCGCGAACGGCCTGCCGCCCCTGCCGCCCCGCAGAAGCATCCCGACGGAAGACTGACCATGACACTGCGAACGACCGCCACTCATCAGGATCTCGACTGGCTGCTGGACGGTCTGGTCGAACAGGTCCCGGGCACTCGGCACGCCATCGTGTTGTCCGACGACGGTCTGGTGGTGAGCCAGTCCAGCACCATCGCCCGCGGCGACGCCGAACGCCTCGCCGCCGTGGCCACGGGCCAGCAGAGCCTGGCCCGAGGAGTCGGAGCGCTGTTCGACGGCGGTCCGGTGCACCAGGTGATCGTCGAGCTGGCCGACCTGTGGCTGTTCATCTCCGCGGCGGGCCGGGGTACGCATCTGGCCGTCGTGGCGTCCCAGGAGGTGGACGCCGAACTGATGGCCGTGGCCATGCACACGCTCATGCAGCAGGTCGGGCAGCGCCTCGGCACCGAAGCACGCGTCGTGATCCCCGGACGCGAGGGCGGTGTGCGTGAGTGAGCCACTGGACGGACGGCATGGAGCCGGGCGACGCGGAAGCACTGTCCGTACGGCCCTACACCATCACGCAGGGCCGGACCGCGCCGGCCCGTGACGACCTCACGCTGATCACCCTCGTCTCGACCGTCGACCCCGAACCCACCCGAGCGGGCTCCCGCGGCCTGCAACCCGAACACCGCGCGATCCTGCGGCAGTGCCGCGCTCCCGCGGCGGTGGCCGAGATCGCCGCCGCACTGGACCTGCCCCTGTCGGTGACGAAGATCCTCATCGACGACCTGGTCGCCATGGGCAGGGCGACCACCCGTCCGCCGCTCGCTGTCGCGGCAGGAAGCAACTGGGACATGAACCTACTCAGGGCGGTGAGGGATGGCCTCCGCAGACTCTGACCTCATCCGGCGCACCACCGGCGGCACGGCCCCCGCGGCGGTCAAGATCCTCGTGGCCGGCGGCTTCGGCGTGGGCAAGACGACCCTGGTCGGCGCGGTGAGCGAGGTGCCGCCGCTGCGCACCGAGGAGTATCTGACCGTCGCGAGCGTCGGCGTCGACGACGTCGGCGGCATCGAGGGGAAGACCACCACCACGGTGGCCATGGACTTCGGCCGCATCATGGTCAATCCGCGGCTGGTGGTCTACCTCTTCGGCACGCCCGGTCAGGAGCGCTTCTGGTTCATGTGGAACGACCTCGTGCAGGGTGCCCTCGGCGCGGTCGTCCTGGCCGACACCCGGCGCCTGGAGACCAGCTTCGCCTCCATCGACTTCTTCGAGAGCCGCCGCATCCCCTTCGTGGTCGGTGTCAACTGCTTCCACGGGCGAAGGGACCGCGACGAGCGCGAGGTCCGCGAAGCGCTCGACCTCGACCCCGAAGTCCCGCTGCTGATGGGCGACATGCGGGAGCGCTCCGTCGGCCGCGATCTGCTGCTCTCCCTGGCCGAACACCTCATCCTGAAAAACTCGTTGACCTAGTTCAAAGAGTTATCTAGTTGTACGATGGGCCCACCCGAGTGTTCGGGCTGTGTTCCGCGCCTGCGGGGCGGACGGAGGTGGACCCTGCGATGAGTGTGACGGGAAAACAGGGCGGCGGCGGGGTCAACGGCGTTCGCGTGCGCGTACCCAAGATGGCCGAACTCGTGGCGGCACAGCTGCGCCGCAAGATCGTGCGCGGAGAACTCGCCGAGGGCCAGGCGCTGCCGGCCGAGACGGCCCTGATGGCGGAGTTCGCCGTCTCCCGGCCCACACTGCGCGAGGCGTTCCGGGTGCTGGAGTCGGAGTCGCTGATCAGCGTGCGCAGGGGCGCCCGCGGTGGCGCGCGGGTGCAGGTCCCGGAGGGCACGGTCGCCGCCCGCTACGCGGGGGTGGTCCTCGAATACCGGGGTACCACCCTCAAGGACGTGTACGACGCCCGTACGGTGATCGAGGCGCCGTGCGCCGGTCTGCTGGCCGAACGGCGCACCGACGCGGATCTGGAGCGGCTGCGGGCCGCCGTCGCCGAGGCCGAGCGGCTGATGGACGACCCGTCGGCGTTCATCCGCGCCCACATGGAGTTCCACGCGCTCGTCGTGGAGCTGGCGGGCAACGAGACGCTCAGCGTCCTCAACGGCATGGTCCGGCACATCATCGACCAGGCGAACTGGTCCCACGTCGACCTCGACGCCGGCAGCGCCGAGAACATACGGGCCAACCGCCGGGGTTTCCGGGCGCACCGCGCGCTCGTGGAGCTGGTGGACGCCCGCCGGACCGAGGCCGCCGAGGAGTTGTGGCGGCTCCACCTCCAGGAGGCCGAGGACTACCTGCTGCAGAGCAGGTCCATGACGACCGTCCTGGACCTGCTCGGCTGACCGGCAGGTCAGCTCTCGCGCAGCTCCCGCACGATCGGCTCCCACACCTCGGCGTCTATCTCGTACGCCGTGTAGAAGGACACCCGGTCGACCAGCGCCCCGTACCGGCGCCGGATCTCGCCCGCGACCCGGTCCGGCTCCGCCACGACGGCGAAGGTGTGCAGGACCTCGTCGTCGACGAGCCGGCTCATCGCCTCCCACTTGTCCTCGCGCCGGGACGTCGACAACGCGTGGAGTTCGTCGCCGAGTTCGCCCCACCCGTGCAGCTCCAGCACCCCGCGGTAGGCGGGGGTGCTGCCGTAGAAGGCGATCTGACCACGGGTGCCGTCGATCGCGCGGGTCATCTCCTCCTCCGTCCGGCCGGTCGCGGTCAGGAGAAGATGGGAGACGGCGAAGTCGTCCCGCGTGCGGCCCGCCTTGGTCAGCCCCGCCTGCACGGTCGGCAGGGTCACCTCCCGCAGGTACCGCTCGGTGGTGAAACCGTGGGCGAGAAGCCCGTCGGCGACTTCGCCCGCCACTCGCGTCATGGCCTCGCCGACCGCGGCCACGAACACCTTGGGTGCGCCGCCGGGTGCGGGCGGGGGAGAGAAGAAGGGCGACATCAGCGTGTGCGTGTAGAAATCGCCGCGGAAGTCGAGTTTCTCGCCCTCGTTCCAGGCGGCCCAGATGGCCCGCAGCGCGCTCACGTATTCCCGCATCCGGGCCGCGGGCCGGCTCCACGGCATGTCGAAGCGTCGCTCGATGTGCGGTTTGATCTGGCTGCCGAGGCCGAGCGAGAACCGTCCGTCGGCGTAGGCCTGCAAATCGTGTGCCGTGTAGGCGAGTTGCATCGGGGAGCGGGCGAAGGCCACGGCGATGGCCGTTCCCACCTCGAGGCGGTCGGTGTGCTCGGCCGCCAGCATCAGAGGCAGGAACGGGTCGTGCTTGGACTCCGACGCCCACAGGCCGTCGTAGCCCGCCTTCTCGTGGTGCCGGGCCTCCTCGACCACCTCGGCGGTGCTCCACACATTGAGCTTGCCGTCGACCTTCATGCCGCTCCTCCGACCGTTTCCCTACCGATGCGCCGTGCGAGCAGTTCCCGGTGGTACGCCGGATCCCCGAACAGCAACTGTGACGTCTTGGCCCGCTTCAGATACAGGTGGGCCGGGTGTTCCCAGGTGAAGCCGATACCACCGTGCACCTGGATGTTCTGCTCCGTCGCCTGCAGACAGGCGTCGGAGCAGAACGCCTTGGCCAGGCTCGCCACGGCGGGCAGCTCCGGATCCTCGCCGTCGGCCGCCAGCAGCGCGTAGTGGGCGGCGGCGCGCGCCGACTCGACCTCCAGCAGGACGTCAGCCAGCAGGTGCTTGACGGCCTGGAAGGAGCCGATGGGCCGCCCGAACTGGTGCCGCACCTTGGCGTAGTCCACCGCCATGTCGAGCGCACGGGAGGCCACCCCGACCTGCTCGGCGGCGAGTGCCACCGCCGCCCGGTCGAGCACCTGGGACACCAGGTCCCAGCCCCCGCCGTGCGTACGCAGCCGGGTCGCCCGTACGTCGTGGTAGTCGAGGCGCGCCTGCCGGCGGGTCGGGTCCAGCGTGGGCAGGGGCTCACGGGTCAGCCCCGCCGCGTCGCCGTCCACCCAGAAGACCCCGATGCCGTCCGGGGTGCTGGCGACGGTGAGGACGACATCGGCGGCGGCACCGTCGAGTACGAATGTCTTGTGTCCGGTGAGCAGCCAACCTCCCGCCGACTCACGGGCGGTGAGCCGGACTCCCGTGGCGTCCCAGCGGGCGGAGTCCTCGGTCAGGGCCAGCGTCGCGACGAGCTCGCCGGAGGCCAGGCCGGGCAGCAGGCGCTTGCGGGCTTCCTCGTCGGCGCAGCGCAGCAGCGTGGTCGTCGCCAGCACGGCCGAGGACAGGAACGGCGCGCACAGCAGCGCCCGGCCCGTCTCCTCCATCACGACGCCCACTTCGACCGGCCCGCACCCGGCACCGCCGTACTCCTCGGGGACGGCCAGCCCCTGGAGACCCAGCTCCGTGCCCATGCGGCGCCACAGCGCGCGGTCGAAGCCCTCCGGCGTCTCCATCAGGCGCCGGACCTCGCTCTCGGGCGAGGTGTCCGCCAGGAACGCCCGTACCGTGCGCCGCAGTTCCTCCTGCTCGTCGCTGAACGCGAAGTCCATGCCTCAGCCCTTCTCGGCGGATCGGCGACCACGGCGGGCCGCGATGATCTTCTCGACGACGGCGATGTGGTCCGGGTGGTGCATGCTGTCCCGCTCGGCGAGCAGGGCGGGCTCCAGAACGCCCGCCATGGCCTGCTCCAGGTGGAGGTTCACCGCCCGTTTGGTCTCGCGCAGCGCCTGCGTCGGCAGTGCCGCCAGCCGCCCGGCCAGGTCCATCGCCTCGTCCATGAGCTTGTCCTTCGGCACCACCCGGTTGGCGATGCCCAGCCGGACCGCGTCCTCGGCGTTCACCCGGTCGCCGAGGAACAGCAGTTCCTTCGCGCGGGTCAAGCCGACGAGCAGGGGCAGCACGAGGGCGCCGCCGTCGCCCGCGACGAGTCCGACCTGGATGTGCGGGTCGGCGACATGGGCGTCGTCGGCGATCAGGACGAGGTCGCTCAGCAGGGCCAGGCTGCAGCCGAGTCCGACGGCGGGCCCGTTGACCGCGGCGATCACCGGCAGCGGGCAGCGGACCATGCCGGTGATGATCCGCCGGGCCTCGTCGACGTTCCGCTCCCGGAAGGCGCGCTCGCGCTGGACCCGGGTCATGATGTCGAAGTTGCCCCCGGCGCTGAACGCCCGGCCGCGCCCGGTGAGCACGACGGCGCGTGCGTCCGGGTCGGCGGCGAGCTCGTCCCACACCGACGCGAGACCGGAGTGCAGTTCCTCGCTCATCGCGTTCAGTTGCTCGGGCCGGTTCAGCTCGACCAGCCGGACCGGCCCGACGGCCGTCACCACCAGATCCGTCATCTCCACCGCCGCGTACAGAAAGAGTCAGTAGAGTTGAATGGTATAACTAATTAGCCCGACTGAGAACCGGTTCCGCGAAGTGACGGAGGACGCCCCATGTACGAGACCGTGCGCACGGAACTGGCGGATCGGATCCTCACCGTCACCCTGGACCGGCCGGAGCGGCTCAACGCCTTCACCCCGCAGATGATGACCGACCTGCTCGACGTCCTGGACGCAGCCGACGCGGACGACGACGTCCGCGTGATCGTGGTGACCGGCGCCGGGCGCGGCTTCTGCGCGGGCGCCGACGTCAGCTCCGGCGGCTCGTCCTTCGACCACCGCAAGGCGGGCACCCGGCACCGCGACACCGGGGGGCGGGTGGCACTGCGGATCTTCTCCAGCACCAAGCCGGTCATCGCGGCGATCAACGGCCCGGCGGCGGGCGTGGGCGCCAGCATGACCCTGCCCATGGACATCCGGCTGGCGTCGACCTCGGCGAAGTTCGGGTTCGTCTTCGCCCGCCGGGGCATCGTGCCGGAGTCCGCCGCGAGCTGGTTCCTGCCACGCGCCGTGGGCATGCAGCGGGCCATGGAATGGGTGGCGACCGGGCGCGTCTTCGGCCCCGACGAGGCACTGGCGGCCGGGCTGGTCCGCTCCGTCCACCCGCCCGAGGAACTGCTGCCGGCGGCGTACGCGCTCGCCCGTGAGATCGCCGAGAACACCTCGGCGATCTCGGTCGCCCTGTCGCGTCAGATGATGTGGCGGATGCTCGGCGAGCCCCACCCGATGACCGCGCACCGGCTCGACTCGCGGATCATGAGCCAGATCGGCGGCGGCCCGGACCCCGTGGAGGGCGTCGAGTCGTTCCTCGCCAAGCGGCCGCCCGCGTTCCCGGGCCGGGTCAGCAAGGACATGCCGCCCGTCTTCCCCTGGTGGCAGGAGGAGGAGTTCCGCCCCTTCGGTGAGTAGGGGGCGGCGCAATCGGAAAATCTGGCCGAAACATTGTCGTAGTTTGCTCGAAGTGTTAGCGTCCGGTCGGCGGAATTCAGTTGAATGCGCTAAACCATTTGACCGCCTGGACGGTAACCATGAGCGATGGTTTCCTGCACGAGTCCCTCGGCCGTGTCGACTGGGGGGTCGCCACCGCGGACACCATCGCGGCCCCACTTCCACCCGCGCCCGAGCGGGGCGGCCACTTCCGGCAGTGGACCGACGACATCCGGCAGCTGACCGGCATCGTCCCGGACACGCACCGCATGGTGGCCGGATGGCCGCGGCTCCAGCCCGACGGCCCCGGCGGCTGGGACCGGGAGGCCCTCGACCGCTGCGACCGCGCGCTCGACTCCCTGCTCGCGGAGGGGGCGCGGCCCGCTGTCACGTTGCTCGACCGCTCTCTGCCGCCATGGCTGGACGCGGCCGGCGGCTGGCTGGCCCGCGACACCGCCGAGCACTTCGCCGCGTACGCCGCCGAGCTGGGCCGCCGGTTCGGCGACCGGGTGGAGCGGTGGATCACCTCCACCGACCTGGCCGGTCCCACGCTCGCGGACCACGTGGCCGGAATGTACTCACCGGGCCGGGGCGCCGGCCGGGCCGGGCTGCCCGCGGTCCACCACATCCTGCTCGCGGGCGGTCTCGCCACCCGAGCCCTCAGGGCCGCCGGCGCACGGGGCCGGATCGGGACCACGGTCACCCTCGTCGGCGGCTACGCGGCCACCGACGACCCCTACGACCGCCTCGCCCTGGAGCGTCTGGAGAGCTGGACCAACCGCCTCTTCCTCGACCCCCTGCTGCTCGGCGAGCACATGGTGACCGAGGAGGGCGTCGTCCCGGTGGAGGCCACCGGCTGCGTACGCCCCGGCGACCTGGAGGTCATCGCCACCGCCCAGGACCTGCTGGGCCTGTCCTGGCACACCCCGTTCCGCGTCACCGCACCCGAGAACCTGCCCCGGGTGCTGCCGTCCGCGAAGTGCCAGAGCGCCCTCAACGAGGTGAACCGCCTGCTGGTGGGCCTCGGCTTCGCGGTCGTCCCCTTCGACGACGTGGAGACGACCGCCTACGGCTGGCCCATCATCCCCGAGGGACTCGCCGACGCCGTCGCCGGCCTGTACGAACTGTACGGAGACCTGCTGCCGCCGCTGTCCGTGATCGACAACGGTATGGGCGACCTGGACCTGGTCGACGACACGGGGCACAGCGACGACGCCCGGCGCCGGGCCCTGCTGCGTGCCCGGCTCACCTGGCTGGCACGCCTCGTCACGGCCGGGGTGGACGTCTGCGGCTACGAGTACTGGTCGGTGCTCGACAACCTGGAGGCGAAGTTCCGCTACACCCGCCTGTACGCGATGGCCGTCCCGGACCACGAGCCCCCGCCGCGCCCCCCGATCCCCTCGGACTGGGTGAACGGGGGAGCGTTCGCCGTCGTACCCGGTCAGGGCCGGGCGGCCGGGCTGACCCTGGTGCCGGGTCCCGCCCGGACTCAGCGCGTCTCGGCCACGTAGTCCCTGCCCCGGATCAGCCGCACCGGCGTGTAGACGAGCACGTCCTCGTCCCGCTGGTTGCGCACGGTGATCCGGCTGGTCACCACGCCCCGGCCGGGCTTGCTGGAAGGGCGGCAGCCGGTCGTCTCCACGACGGCGTACAGCGTGTCGCCGACGTACACCGGACCCCGCACGGTCAGCTCCATGTGCAGGAAGGCGAGGCCGGTGCCGTGCAGCACGTTGGTCTGCAGTACAAGTCCCTCCGCGAGGCAGTACGTCAGCCCTCCCGGGACCAGCCGGCCCGTGTAGCCGCCGTCCGCCGCGTGCGAGGCGTCCCAGAAGAGCGGCTCGGTGAAGCCGCCCCAGGTGACGAAGTTGACCAGGTCGGTCTCGGTGATCGTGCGGCGGGCGGTCCTGAAGACCTGCCCGACCGGCATCTCCTCATAGGTCAGCCCCCGTACCAGCGGCGGGGCGTCGATGATGGTTTCTTCCGTCGTCATGGTGTCTTCCTTCTCGTACGGAACCGGTCACAGATCGAGCGGGTGCTTGTCGCCCACACCCTCGAAGTCCGGAGTGCGCTTGTCGCGGTGGGCGGCCAGGCCCTCGACGACCTCGTGTCCCGCGAACCCGAAGAACTCCAGGCCGAGCGAGGCCTCGAAGATCGGCTGCGCGGTCCGGTACCAGTGGTTGAGGGACCGCTTGGTCCAGCTGATGGCGCTGGCGGGCCCGGCTGCCAGCGCGGTCGCCACGCGCAGCGCCTCGGCGTGCACGTCCGCGTCGTCCACGCACTTCGACACCAGCCCGATCCGCTCCGCCTCCTCGCCGGTGAGCACCTCGCAGGTCAGCAGGTAGTACTTGGCCTTGGCCATGCCGCACAGCAGCGGCCAGCAGATGGCCGCGTGGTCGCCGGCCGCGACACCGAGACGCGTGTGCCCGTCGACGATCTTCGCCGTGCGGGCCGCGATCGAGATGTCCGCGAGCATGCCGATGACGAGCCCCGCACCGACCGCCGGGCCGTGGATCGCGGAGACGACCGGCTTGGAGCAGTTCATCACCCCGTAGACCATGTCCCGCGCCTCGCGCATCACCCGGGCGCGCACCGCGTACTCCTCGGTCATGTCCTCGATGGAGTCGAAGGTCCCGCCCGCCGAGAAGGCCCGGCCCGCCCCCTGGACCAGCACCGCACGGGTCTGCTCGTCACGGTCCACGACGGGCCAGATGTCCGCCAGTTCACCGTGCATCCGGGGGTCCACCGCGTTGAGGTTCGGGGCGTCGAGCACGATACGGAGCACGCCGGGCGCGGGCCGCTCGAAGGTCAGGCTCGTGAACGGGGCGTAGAGATCGGTCACGTCGCGCTCCTGGTGTATTCAGTGTGGATACTATAATTATCTAACTGTATCCAACGGTGAGCGGCAAGCGGGCGGCAGCCCGCCCGCACCGAGGACGGGAAGCTCGGCATGGATCTCACCTTCAGCGAGGAACAGAACGAACTGCGCAAGGTCGTGCGGTCGTTCCTCGCCAAGCACTCCGGCGAACCGGACGTACGCCGCCTCGCCGCCGACCCCCGCGGCCACGACCTCGTCGTCTGGCGCCGCATGGCCGGCGAACTCGGCCTCCAGGGACTCGCCGTGCCGGAGGAGTACGGCGGCTCCGGCTTCGGCTACGTCGACCTCGGCATCGTCTTCGAGGAGGCGGGCCGCGCCCTGCTGTGCGGCCCGTACCTCGCCACCGTCGCCCTGGCCGCCGAGGCCCTGCTGCGCTGCGACGACGAACAGGCCCGACACGACCTCCTGCCGGGCATCGCGTCCGGCGAGACGGTGGCCACGCTGGCCCTGACCGAGGACGGCGGCCGCTGGGACGCGTCCGGCATCCGGCTCACCGCCCACGACCGGGGCGGCGGCTGGCGGCTGACCGGCGCGAAGACCTACGTCCCCGACGGCCACCTCGCCGACCTGCTCCTGGTCGCCGCCCGCACCCCCTCCGGCATCAGCCTCTTCGCGGTCGACGCCGACACGCCGGGCCTGGTCCGCGCCCCCCTGCCCACCCTCGACCAGACCCGCAAACAGGCCCGGGTGGAGTTCACGGACACCCCGGCCCGCCTGCTCGGCACCGAGGGCACGGCGTGGCCCGCCCTCGAACGCGCCCTCGCCACCGCCGCCGTCCTGCTCGCCGCCGAACAGGTCGGCGGAGCGGCCGCCGCTCTGGACGCCGCGGTGGACTACGCCCGCATCCGTGTGCAGTACGGCCGGCCCATCGGCTCGTTCCAGGGGATCAAGCACAAGTGCGCCGACATGCTGGTGGAGATCGAGTCCGCCCGCTCGGCCGCCTACGGCGGACTGTGGGCGCTGGACGCCGGGGACGACACGGAGATCGCCGTCGCGGCCGCTCTCGCCCAGGCGTTCTGCTCGGAGGCGTTCACCAAGGTCGCCGGCGACGCCATCCAGATCCACGGCGGGATCGGCTTCACCTGGGAGCACCCCGCGCACCTGTACTTCAAGCGGGCCAAGAGCTCCGAGGTGCTGCTCGGCACACCGTCGTACCACCGGGAGCTGCTCGCCACCCGGCTCGGCATCTGATCTCAGCAAAGGAGCTGGCATGGAGCTGGACTTCGGGCCCGCCGTACGCGACTTCCGCGACGAGCTGCGGGACTGGCTCGCCGATCATCTGGTGGGCGAGTTCGCCGAGCACCGGGGCGTGGGCGGCCCCACCGACGGCGCGGCCTGGGAGGTCCGCCTCGCCTGGGACCGCGAACTGTCGGCCGGCGACTGGCTGGGCGTGGGCTGGCCGCGGGAGTACGGCGGACGCGGTCTCGGCCTCCTCGAGGAGATCGTCTTCGAGTACGAGTACGCCCGCGCGAACGCCCCCTACCGCGCCACGGTCAACGCCCTCGACCTGCTCGGCCCGATGCTCCTCAAGGTGGGCGGCGAGACACAGAAGAAGCGCTTCCTGCCCCCGATCCTCGCCGTCGAGGAACTGTGGGGCCAGGGCTTCAGCGAACCCGGAGCCGGCTCCGACCTGGCGTCCGTACGCACCCGCGCCGAGCGGGACGGCGACGCATGGGTGGTCAACGGCCAGAAGGTGTGGACGTCCTTCGGCATGCACGCCGACTGGCTCTACCTCCTCACCCGCACCGACCCGGACTCCCAGCGCCACAAGGGTCTGACCATGCTGCTCCTGCCCACCGACCAGCCGGGCGTGGACATCCGCCCCATCCGCAACCTCGCGGGCCAGGACGAGTTCGCCGAGGTCTTCCTCTCGGACGCGCGCACCGGCGCGGACATGGTCGTCGGCGAGGTCGGCCAGGGCTGGCGCACCGCGATGACCACGCTCGGCATCGAACGCGGCACCACGCTGCTGCCCCAGCAGCTCACCTTCGAGCGGGAGGCGGAGGCGCTCATCGACCTGGCACGGGAGCGGGGCGCGCTCGACGATCCGATGCTGCGCCGCCGGATCCTGGACGCCTGGATCTCCGTACGCATCATGCGCACCACCAACCTCCGCACCCTCGCCGAACTGACCGCGGGCCGCACACCGGGCGCACAGGCCACGACGGCCAAGTTGTACGCCTCGACCCGCCACCAGCGACTCGGCCACCTGGCCATGGAGCTGGCCGGTCCCGCCGGACAGATCGTCGGCGAGGACTACCGCCTGGACACCCGGCAGCGCTCCTTCCTCCTCTCGCTCGCCGAGACCATCTACGGCGGGTCGAGCGAGATCCAGCGCAACATCATCGGGGAGCAGTTGCTCGGCCTGCCGAAGGAGCCACGGCCGTGACGTCGGTCGAAGACCGGCTCGACCGCGTCGAGTCGCACCTTGCCGTCCAGCAGCTGCCCGTGCGCTACGCACTGGCCGTGGACGCACGGGACCTCGACGCGTGGGTGGGCTGCTTCCGGCCCGACGTGGACATGGGACGCCTCGGCCGGGGCCGCGAGGTGCTGCGCGCGTACATCGAACCCCTCGTCCGCGGCTTCAACCGGTCGGTGCACCAGATCTGCGGCCACCGGATCGAGTTCACCGGCCGCGACAGCGCCACCGGCTCCGTCTACTGCCGTGCCGAGCACGAGGTGGGGGAGCGGTGGATCGTCATGGCCATCCGCTACCTCGACGAGTACGCGCGGGTGGACGGCGAGTGGTACTTCTCGCGGCGCCGCGAGCAGCACTGGTACGCGGCCGACGTGACCGAGCGCCCCCAGGCGGTGGGATTCAACGGCTGGGAGGGCGCCGGACGACCGGCGCTGCCCGACGCCTTTCCCTCCTGGGCGCCCTTCTGGAAGGAGACGTGATGGCACGGTTGTCCGGGAAGACGGCATTGGTCACCGGTGGCGGACAGGGCGTGGGGCGCGGTATCGCGCTCGCGCTCGCGGCCGAGGGAGCGGCCGTCGTGATCACCGGCCGGACCGAGAACAAGCTGAAGGGCACCGCCGAGGAGATCGCCGGGCGGGGCGGCAGGGCGCACCTCGTGGTCGGCGACGTGGGCGAGCGCCGCGACGTCGACCGCATGGTGGCCGAGACGGTACGGGAGTTCGGCGGCCTCGACGTGCTCGTCAACAACGCGCAGAGCTCGGTCCAGCGCCGGCTGGAGGAGACGTCGTACGACGATGTCGAACTCACCTACCGCAGCGGCCCGTTGGCGACCTTCCACGCGATGCGGTCCGCCCTGCCCCACCTCAAGGCCAGCCGCGGCAGCGTCGTCAACCTCGGTTCGTCGGCCGCGGTGCAGGGGGAGGTGGGCTTCGCCGCCTACGCGATGGCCAAGGAGGCCATCCGTGGGCTGACCAGGGTGGCCGCGCGCGAGTGGGGCGCCTACGGGATCCGCGTGAACGTCGTCTGCCCGGCCGCACTGAGCCCGGCGGCGGAGGAGTACTTCGCTGCCCACCCGGAGAAGGCCGCACAGGTGGTCGCCGGTATCCCGTTGGGCCGGATGGGTGATACGGAGGGGGACATCGGCCGGGCGGTGGCCGCGCTCGTCAGCGACGACATGTCCTATCTGACGGGGGCCACGCTGATGCTCGAGGGCGGGCGGACGCTGATCGGGTGAGGCGGGAGTGTTCCACCCCCGCTTCGGCCTAGCCGGAGTCGGCGTTGTTGCGGGCGACCGCCTTCGTCCTCAAACGCCGGACGGGGGGAGACATGCCGACCGGCGCCTCCCCATGCACCCCCAACCACCTCACACCACACCCCGCGCCCGCAGCGCCGCCAACTGATCCCCCGTCACATCGGCCAGCTCAGCCAGTACTTCAGCCGTGTGCTCCCCCAGCGCGGGCGGCGCGGCGTACCCCTCCACCGGCGTCGCCGTGAACCGGATCGGATTGGCGAGCAGCGGGAGCCGCCCCGAGACCGGGTCCTCGACCTCGACCAGCATCCCGCGGTGCTGGATCTGCGGGTCGGCGAAGACCTCGGGCATCTCGTTGAACGGACCCGCCGGGACGTCGTGTTCGTCGAGTGCGGCCAGCCAGTCGTCCCGGGTGCGGGTACGCAGGATCGCCTCCAGCACCGGCAGGATCTCCTCGCGATGGGTGATCCGGGCGGAGGTCGTGGCGAACCGGGGGTCCTGGAGCAGGTCGGTGCGGTCGGCCGCCGCGCAGAACGCGGCGAACTGCTTGTCGTTGCCCGCGACGAGAAAGAGCGGCTTGTCCTCGCACAGGAAGGCCTGGGAGGGGATCCCGCCGTACCCGCCGTTGCCGCGCCGCACCGGCACCTCCCCGGAGACCAGGTAGTTCATCGCGAAGTGCGAGAGCGAGGCCAGTCCGCAGTCCAGCAGCGACAGGTCGATGAACTGGCCCTCCCCGGTGACGTCCCGGTGCCGCAGGGCGGCCAGCACGGCCGTGGAGGCGTACAGCCCCGTGAGGATGTCGACCATGCTGACCCCGACCTTCATCGGCTCCCCGGGGTGCCCCGACACGCTCATCATCCCGGACATGGCCTGGAAGATGCCGTCGTAGCCGGGGCGCTGCGCGTACGGCCCGGTCTGGCCGAAGCCCGTCACCGAGAGGTAGACCAACCGCGGGTTGAGCTCCCGCATGCTCTCGTGGTCGAGCCCGTACTTCGCCAGTGTCCCCGCCCGGAAGTTCTCGACCAGCACGTCCGACCGCGAGGCGAGGGCGCGGATCAACGCCTGCCCCTCGGCCGTGGCGTGGTTGACCGTGACGGACCGCTTGTTGCGGTTGCAGGAGAGGTAGAAGGCCGCCGTGTCGGTCCGGGTGCCGTCGGGTCCGTCGGCGAAGGGCGGGCCGTACGTGCGTGAGTCGTCACCGGTCCCGGGCCGCTCCACCTTGATCACTTCCGCGCCCAGATCGGCCAGCATCTGGGTGGCCAGGGGTGCGGCGAGGATGCGGGACAGGTCGAGGACGCGGACCCCGGCCAGGGCGGTCGACGGCATCTGGGCCTCCCTCTGTTCAAACTGAATCAGTTAGATAAATAATACATAGAAGCCACCATGGCGTCCCGTGTGGCACCCTGTGTAATTGCTGCAACTATCCAATTCATGTAACTATATGGATCGGCTGGTAGGCCGAGACCGGAGGGCGTGCTGATGACCGTCGCGGCGAGGACCCTCACCGACCAGGAGCAGCGGGAACGCCGAGCCTGGTTCCGCGCCCGCTGGGAACGCGGCGTCGCCTTCAACCGCCGTTGCGGGATGCGCGTACGGCGTTGGGAACCCGACGGCGTCGAGATCGTGCTCCCGTACGCCGAGGCGCTCTCCGCGCACGAAGGCGTCTTCCACGGCGGGGTGATCTCGGCGCTCATCGACACCGCCGGCTCCGGAGCCGTGATCGCCGGGCACGACTTCACGAAGGGGAGCCGGCTCAGCACCGTGTCGATGTCGGTGCAGTACCTGGCGCCCGCACGAGGACAGGAGGCCGTGGCCCGGGCCCGCTGTCTGCGGCGGGGCGGCCGGGTGCACTTCGCCGACGTCGACGTCCTGACCGACGGCCGGATCTGTGCCCGGGGACAGGTGGTCGTCACCATCTCCGGGGAACGACCGGGCGTCGGCGATCCGATCGAACCCATCGATCCCATTGCACCCATCGACCCCCTGACCGAGGAGTGACGTGATGAGCGAGGAACCCGCCCAGGACGACCTGGTGCTGTACGAGGTCGATGAGGACGGCGTCGCCACCGTGACCCTCAACCGGCCCGAACGCAGGAACGCCTGGAGCATCCCCATGGAGCGCCGCTTCTTCGCGCTCCTCGACCGGGCCGCCCACGACCCGGCCGTCCGCGTCGTGATCGTCACGGGCGCGGGCAAGGCCTTCTGCCCCGGGATGGACGTCCAGCGGCTGGAGCAGAACGCGCAGCCGGGGCAGTCGCTCAACCTCCAGGCCCGCGTGCCCATGTACAGCAGGCGGAATCTGCCGAAGCCGCTGATCGCCGCCGTCAACGGCGCCTGCGCGGGCATCGGTCTGGTCCAGGCCCTCATCTGCGACGTCCGGTTCGCCGCCCGCGGAGCCCGCTTCACCACCGCCTTCACCCGCCGTGGCCTCGCCGGCGAGTACAACCTGCCGTACGTCCTGCCCCGTGTCGTCGGCCTGGAGAACGCGCTCGACCTGCTGCTGTCGGCCCGCGTCTTCGACGCCGACGAGGCGAAGGAGCTCGGCCTCGTCAGCCGCGTCGTCGAACCGGAGGACCTGCTCGGCGCCGCCCGCGCCTACGCCCGGGACATCGCCCGCAACTGCTCCCCGCGCGCCATGGCCGTCGTACGCCACCAGGTGTACGGCGACCTGGACCGCACCTTCACCGACGCCCTCGCCCGCTCCTACTCCGCCATGGAGTTCTTCGCGGGCTCACCCGACTTCCGCGAGGGCGTGGCGAGCTTCATGGAGAAGCGGGAGCCGAAGTTCGAGGGCCTTCCGCCCGACTTCGACCCCGACGAGGCGACCCGCGACGCGTTCCTGCCGTACTGACCCGCTGTCCGTACCGATCCGCTGTATCGAACGAGGAGCACGACGATGACAGGGCAACCGTTCCCCGTCGAGGCCGGGCACATCATGCTGTTCGCCCGCGCCATCGGCGACGAGAACCCCGCCTACCGGGGCGACACCGCGCTCGCCCCGCCCACCTTCACCATGGCCGGCGCCCACTACGACCCCGACTACCACCTGCGGCCCAGGCCGGACGAGGAGTGGTTCGGATCCGGCCGCGGCCCCGGGGTGATGGCCGAGGGCGGTGGCGGTCTCCACGCCGAGCAGCACTTCGAGTACCACCGCCCGGTGCGCGCCGGCGAGACGCTCTACGCGCACGCCGTGCCCGGCCGCAGCTGGGAGAAGCAGGGCCGCAGCGGCCGTCTGCTCTTCAGCGAGCGCATCACCGAGTACCGGGACGCCGACGGCGCACCGGTCGTCAGCTCCGTGACCGTGGCCGTCGTCCCCGAGGGCCCGGCAACCCCGAAGGACGCCCGATGAGCCTGAGCCCGGACGACATCAAGGTCGGCGAAACCCGCGAGAGCGTTCTGGTCGACGACCTCAAGCGCACCCGGATCGTGCAGTACGCCGGCGCGTCCGGCGACTTCAACCCGCTGCACACCGACGAGAGGTTCGCCGTCGAGGCCGCCGGATACCCCGGGGTCTTCGCCCACGGGATGCTGACGATGGGGATGACCGGCCGGGTCCTCACCGACTGGGTGGGCCCCGAATCGCTGCTGCGCTACGGCGTGCGCTTCAAGGCCCAGGTCTGGCCCGGCGACACCCTCACGGCCACGGCCACCGTCGAGTCGATCGAGGACACTCCGGCCGGCCCCGTCGCCCACTTCTCCCTGCGCACCCGCAACCAGGACGGCGCCGAGGTGGTCAGCGGCACCGCGACGGCCCGCCTGGAACCCTGAGCCGTGGCCGCCGCTCAGGAGGCGGGGCAGGCGGCCACCTGGACCGCCATGGTGAGCCGTGCCTACGATCATGCCCGCCCCGCCGTCCGCTTCGGCGACCTGACCTGGTCCGGGCGCGGGCTCCTCGACCGGGCCGGCGGCGCGGCCGACTGGCTCGACTCCCTCGGCCTCGAACCCGGTGCCCCGGTGCCCGCCCTGGTCGCCACCTCCGCCGACGCCCTCGCCCTGGTGATCGGCGGCGCCGGATCGGGCCACCCGCTCGCCCCGCTCGGGGTGCGCATGACCCCGTACGAGATCGCCGCGGTGGTCAAGGAGACACGGGCCCAGGTGCTCGTCGCGCAGCCGGAGTTCGCCGATCTCGGCCGACAGGTCGCCGAACTGTCCGGCCGACGGATCGAGATCGTGCCCGAACTGCGCCCCCACGCACGGGCTTTGGCCGCCGAGCCCGACGAACTCGCCGCTGTCCTGCACACCTCCGGGACGACCGGCCTGCCCAAACCCGTCCCCATGACCCAGCGACGCCTGGCCGCCCGCGCGCGCGTCAACGGGCAACTGTGCGGGCTCGATCCGGACAGCTTCTACGGCGGCAGCGCGCCCTTCCACCACATCGCGGGCCTCGGCAACATCGCCGTCGCCCTCGCCGCCGGCGCCCTGGTCACCGGCCTGCCCCGCTTCACCGTCGAGGGCTGGGCCCTGATGCGGGGCCTCGGCACCACGCACACCAGCATGGTCCCGGCGATGCTGGAGACCCTGCTGGCGGCCGGCCAGGCGCGCCACGAGAGCCTGCGGGTCCTCCAGTACGGGGGCGCGCCCGTCCGTCCCGGCACCCTGCGGCGGACGTACGAGGCGATGCCCGGCGTCCGCATGCTCAACATGTTCGGCCAGACCGAGGGCTCGCCGATCAGCGTGCTCACCCCCGAGGACCACCGGGAGGCGGTCGCGGGACGCACCGAGCTGCTGCGGTCGGTGGGGCGCCCCGCGCCCGGGGTCGAGGTCAGGGTCCACGACGCCGGGCCGGACGGCGTCGGCGAGATCCACGCACGCGCCGACCACCTCTTCCGGCTCGACGCCGACGGCTGGCTGCACAGCGGCGACCTGGGCCGCGTGGCGGAGGGCGGCTACCTCTACCTCCTCGGGCGGCGCACGGACATGATCATCCGCGGCGGCGAGAACGTCCACCCGCTGGAGGTGGAGACGGTCCTGGCCGCCCATCCCGGAGTGGCGGACGCGGCGGTCGTGGGCGTTCCCGACGACCGGCTCGGCCAGACCGTCGTCGCCTTCGTCGTACCGGCCGATCCCGACACCCCGCCGGACCCGGCGGCCCTCAGGAACCACACCCGTGCCCGGCTGTCCGGGTTCAAGGTCCCCGTCCGCTGGTGGTTCGTGGACGCCCTGCCGCGCAACGCGAACGGCAAGGTCGTGCGACGCCACCTGCGGGAACCCGAGCCGGAGCCCGCCGCTCGTGAAGGAGAAGCACGTGACGCCTGACCACACGGTCGTCGGCCCGGAGGCGGCCGGCGTAGACCCGCACCGACTGGACGTGCTGCTGCGCAGGATCCGTCTGGAGGTCGAGCACGGACCGCTGCCGTCCGCGCAGGTCGCGGTGGCCCGGGGCGGCCGGCTGGTGGCCTTCGAGACCTGGGGCGACGCCGGTCCGGACACGCGCTACGTGCTGCAGTCGGTCGGCCGGTCGATCGTCGCCGGCGTGGTGTGGAAGCTGATCGGCGAGGGACTGCTGGACGTGGGCGAGCAAGTCGCCGCGATCATTCCGGAGTTCGCGCCGAACGGAAAGGAGGCGGTGACGGTCGAGCAGGTGCTCACCCACACCGCGGGCTTTCCCTTCGCGCCGCTCGGCCACCCGAAGATGCTCGACCGCGCACAGCGACTGGCCGCCTTCGGCCGCTGGCGGCTCGACCACCCGCCGGGCAGCCGCTTCCAGTTCCACCTCACCTCGGCCGCCTGGCTGATCGCCGAGATCGTCGAACGGCGTACGGGCCTCGCGTTCGCCGACTACCTGCACGAGCGGATCGCCCGGCCGCTCGGCCTGTCGTCGATCGAACTCGGTGTACCGGTGGAACGGCAGCCCGACACGGTGGCGCCGATGACGGCCACCGACCGTACGAGTGACGACCAGGAGGCGGATCCCTGGGGCCCCTGGTACCTGTCCGATCCACGCGTCCTGGCGGCCGGCGAGCCCAGTCACGCCCTGGTCGCCACCGCGGCCGACGTCGCGCTGTACTTCCAGGCGCTGGAGCACTCGGGTCTGTGGAAGCCGGAGGCGGTGGCCGAGGGGACGCGGATCCGGCTGACGGAGTACCCGTACGGGGAGCAGATCTACGGCGGAGGCGGTGGCCGGCGTACCAGCATGGGCCTGTTCGTCACCGTCGCCGGGCCGGACGCGGGCAGCAACCTGCCGTCCACCGGCTCACACGCCCTGTTCGGCAGCGCGGGAGCCGCGTACCAACTGGGCTTCATGGACCCGGAGACGGGACTGTCCTTCGCCTGCCTGAGCAATGGCTATCCGCTCGCGGGCTACGACCACTCGCGGCGCGGTACGGCGCTGCTGACGAACCTGGCGAACCTGGCGGCCGATCTCACCGACTGAGGGGGGCGGGCCCGTTGCCGGGCCCGCCCCCCTCGGTCTCCTGCGCTCAGCGGCTGATCAGCTGCTGGGCGTTGTTGTACATGATGTCGTCCTGGACCGACTCGTCGAGTTCCGCGAGGAGCTTGCGGTAGTCGGCCGGGTTGGCGATGCCCTCCGCGTGCGGGAAGTCGGAGCCCATCACGATGGACTCGTGGTACCCGAGGCGCTTGACCAGGCTCGGGATGTCGTCCTCCGGGTAGGGCACCACGCGGACGTGCTTGCGGAAGACCTGGCTGGGACGCTCGTCCAACTGGCCGCCGATCCAGGGCCCGTTGCGGCCCATGCCCCGGCTCTTGTCCATGTGGCGCACGAAATGGGGCACCCACTCGGCGCCGAACTCGGACACCAGGACGTTGATGTCGGGGAAGCGGCCGAAGAGGTTGTCGAAGATCAGCGCGGAGAGCGTCTCCTCGATCGGGCGCTGACCGTAGGTGTTCATCCACTGCCACGCGGACATCCGGAAGTGGATCGGGTTCGGGTCGTGGCCCCAGGCGGGGGCGACATGCGAGTTGTAGTAGAACTCGCTGATGTGGTAACAGACGCTGGCCTTGGCCTCGTTGAGGAGCTTCCAGAACGGGTCGAAGTACGGGTCGCCCGGCGAGCGGCCGTACTGCGGCCCGGTCGGCAGCATGATGAAGCGGGCGCCCTGCTCCAGGACGTACTCCAGCTCCTTCACCGCGTGGTCCAGGTCGCGCAGGGACAGCAGGGCGGGGGAGTAGATGCGGTCCTGGTGGTTGAAGCCCCAGACCTCGTTCATGTAGCGGTTGAACGAGTGGTAGTTGGCGTAGAGCGGCTCCACGCCCTGCACGTACTCCTCGGCGACGAGTGCCCAGCCGCCCGGGTACATGATCGTCTGGTCCAGCCCCTGCTCGTCCATGATCCGCAGACGTGCCTCACGGTTCTGGTACGCCTCGTGCATCGGCTCGAACTGGTACGTCTCCTCGGGGTTGCCCGAGGCCATCGCCTTGAGCATCTCCTTGAGTGAGCCGGGCCGGTACACCTGCCCGAACTCCGGCTCGAGACAGACCACGATCCGGTCACCGGCGAGGATGACCTCGCGGCCGTCCGGCAGAGTCACCGGGGCCACCGCCTGGCCGAGGAACTCCTTCGGCAGATAGCGGGTGAAGGAGTCCCGTTCCTCGTACATGTGCTGGTCGCAGTCGAAGATTCGCTTGCGCTGTTCGGCCATGGCCGTCGCCTCCGGACCCCAGAGCTATTCAGTACGCCTCCTATAATTATCTAACTGTTTGAAGGAGGCAAGGGGTAGTGGCTGGAAGCTTGGGCGACAGTGCGTCCCTGCGGTCAGTCGAGGAGTTCGAGCACCGTCTTGGGGCCGGCGGAGTTCACGACGTCGTCAGCACTGGAGATGTGCCGCTGCCACAGCTTCTCGGCCTCCTCTGCCTTGCCGGACTCGATCAGGCCGACCAGTCGCGCGTGGGCCCGGTGCCCCTTGAGGGCCTGCGCCTTCTGGGTCTCGGCGTCCGTGGCGGCCGCGGTGTACGAGGCGTTGGCCCGGTCGATGATGTTGCGCAGCATGCCGCACAGCAGGATCAGGGTCTGATTGCCGGTGCGTTCGACCAGGAGGGCGTGGAACGCGTCCTGCGCGTCGACCAGGGCGAGCGGGTCGTCCAGGACGGCCTTCTCGGCCGCCACCGCGTCGCGCAGCCGCTTGATGTCGTCCGCCGTGTGCTTGACCGCGAGCTGCCGGGCGCAGGGCGGCTCGATGAGGGCCGCCGCGCGGTAGATGTCACCGAGGGTGGCGCCGCGGTACTCGAGGATCAGGCCGGCGAAACGGGCGGCGACCTCCGCGTCGGGTGCGCTCACCCGGGCGCCGCCGTGGGCACCGCGGCGCACCGTGATCAGGGATTCCGACTCCAGGACGCGGAACGCCTCGCGCAGGGTCGGCCGGGAGATGCCGAACTGCTCCATCAGGCCCGACTCCGGCGGCAGCGCGTCACCGGGCTTCAGCTCGCCCCGTACGATCTGACGGCGCAGGTGCGCGGCGACCAGTTCGGCGGTCTTCGGGACCCGGACCTGGCGTCCGACGCGGTTGCGGGCTGGGGCGGGCACAGCCGCCGTTTCTGCGCGGGCTGCCTCGGCCACGGTGGGCTCTCCTCGTACGTGATATAGCAAAATGAATCGTCTTAGTGCATCGAGCGTACCAGGTCAAGGGACGGCCGATCTTGCCTTTGCGGCAACTGGTCTGGTGCCGGGCTCGCCGTTGGTATATAGATGATTCATCTACCTATAAAACGACGGGCCCGTGGGAGTGTGGGAGTGACCTCGAAGACCGAGAACCCGACCCCGGTGATCCTCACCGAGCTCACCGACGACGGGGTCATGCTGCTCACCCTGAACCGGCCCGAGCGGCACAACGCCTGGACGCTGGAGATGGAGCTGCTCTACAACGAGCTGTTCGACCGGGCGGAGGCGGACCCACGGGTCCGGGCCGTGGTGCTCACCGGTGCCGGCCGCAGCTTCTGTCCGGGGATGGACATGAGCGTGCTGGACGGGGCGTCGTCGGGGGCCCGCCCGTGGCCCACCGACCAGCTGCCCCCACGTACCCGCCCCATGTTCTTCCCCAAGCCCGTGGTGGCGGCGATCAACGGCGCCTGTGCGGGCATCGGGTTCAACCAGGCGCTGATGTGCGATGTCCGGTTCGCCGTGCCGCACGCCAAGTTCGCCGCCGCCTTCAGCGCGCGGGGGCTGGTCGCCGAGGACGGGGTGTCCTGGATCCTGCCCCGGCTGGTCGGCCACGGCAACGCGAGCGACCTGCTGCTGTCCTCGCGCCGGATCACCGGAACCGAGGCCCTGGACATGGGACTGGTCAACCGTCTGGTCCAGCCCGAGGACCTGCTCCCCGCGGCACTCGCGTACGCGACCGAACTGGCCCGCTCGGTCAGCCCGTACGCGATGTCCCTCATCAAGCGGCAGCTCGCCGACGACCAGGGCCGGACCTTCACCGAGAGCCGCGACCGGGCGGCCGCCCTGCTGGCCACGGCGAAGCGAGCCCCGGACTACCGCGAGGGCGTGCTGAGCTTCATCGAGCGTCGGCAGCCGGAGTTCGCCGGGCTGGGGGAGTCGGCCCTGAAGGACTCCGAGCGGGAGGAGACCGCGTCATGACCCGCACCGAACTCCCGCTGCACCGCCGCACCATCACTCTCACCGCCTACGCGGAGGAGGGCGGCGAAAACATCTCCGTCGAGGCGGAACTGTGCGACGAGCGGCCGTGGGCGCGGCCGTCGGACGCCGTGGTGCACCGGATGGTGCTGGCGGTCCGCGTCCGCCTCGCGGACATGGTCGTCGTGGCTGCCGACGCCGACATGCGGAGCTTCCCGCACGCCGAGTGTCCGCTGATCGCCCCGGCCTTCTCCGGCCTGGTCGGGCTCAGCGTCGCCTCCGGTTACAACCGGGCGATCCAGGAGCGGTTCCGCGGTGTGTCCGGCTGCTCCCACCTCCACGAACTGACCCGCGCTCTCGGACCCGCGGTCGTGCAGGCCGCCATGTCGGCCAACGCGCGGCGCCGTGACGCGGGCGAGCCGGCCGACGACCCGCGGCTGACGGCCGGAGTGCTGAACAGCTGCCACATCTGGGCGCCGGACGGTATCGGCCTGCGCAAGCTCGACGCGGGCTGGCGCCCCGGGACCGGCCCGCGCCCGGTCCCGGACCTCAGCACCTTCGAGCGGCCGGCGGGTGCGTGAGCTCCGGTCGACTGCGACTTGCGGGTTCACGACCCCGGGGCGACCGCGGCTCGCCGGTTCGTGACCCCGGGGCGACCGCGGCCCGCGGGTCCGGGAGCCTCGCTTGCGTCGGCCCGGGGTTCGTCCGCCTCGGCTGCCGGTGGCCTCGGGCGCGTGGCCCCGGCTCGCTGCGGCCTACGGACCCGTGATCCTCGGCTCGCGCGGCAGCCCCAGCACCTTCTCGGCGAGGATGTTCCGCTGCACCTGCGAGGTCCCCGCGTAGATCGTCCCGGAGCGGGCGATGAGGTACGTCGTGGACCACGACGCCGAGGAGTTGGCGGCGCCCGGGTCGTCGGTGCGGTAGGTGCGCAGGGGAGGCCGGCCCGTCGGCACCTGGCCGTGCAGGCCCATGATGTCCATCGCGAGGTCGGTGACCTCGGTGTGGTACTCGCTCCAGTACAGCTTGGCGATCGACGTCTCGGGGCCAGGCTCGGCACCCTTGAGCCAGCCGGTGAGGATCCGGTAGCCCAGGAAGCGCATGATCTCGACCTTGGACCAGCACCAGGCGATCCGTTGCCGTACGACCGGATCCTGGTCCTTGCCGTACTGGCGGGCCAGTTCGACGAGCCGCTCGACCTCGGCCCGGAACAGGATCGGGTTGGTCGCCGCCTCCTCTCCGCGTTCCACCCCGAGCAGGCTCTGGGCGACGGTCCAGCCGTTGTCGACGCCGCCGACGACGAGGTCGGCACGGGTGCGGGCGCCGCTGAAGAAGACCTCGTTGAAGTGCAGCTGGCCGCTCATCATGCGGAACGGGCGGACCTCGACACCGGGTTGGTCCAGTGGGACGAGGAGGAAGGATATGCCGCGGTGCTTGGAGGCGTCCCGGTCGGTGCGGGCCAGGACGAAGATCCAGTCGCTGTGGTGGGCGCCGGACGTCCACACCTTCTGCCCGTCGATCACCCACTGGTCTGCGTCCCGTACGGCGCGGGTCTTCAGGGAGGCCAGGTCCGAGCCCGCGTCCGGCTCCGAGTACCCCTGGCACCAGGTGTCCTCGCCGCTGAGGATCCGCGGCAGGAAGTGCTTCTTCTGTTCCTCCGTGCCCCAGCGCAGCAGCGTGTTCGCGAGCATCTTCACGCCGAAGGTGTCCTGCGGCAGCCCGAACGGCACACCGGCCCGGGCGAGCTCCTCCATGAGGACGACCTGGTGGAGCTTGGACAGGCCGCGGCCGCCGTACTCCTCGGGCCAGGTGAGGGAGAGGTACCCGCGCTCGGCCAGCCGGCCGCGCCAGTCCCGGGCGAAGGCCCAGGCCGCCTCCTCGTCGAGGGCGCCGATGCCCTTCCAGTCCGGCGGCAGCGCCTCGGCGAGGAAGTCCTTGACCTCGGTGCGGAACGTCTCGGTCTCCGCGGGATAGCTGATGTCCACCTGCGTACTCTCCTCGCCCGGCCTCGGTCGCGGCAGTCGATCGCTGTATTGATTGTTTCAGCATAATAGGTTATCTATTTAAGAGGAATAGTGTCGACTGGGGCGGGCTGACATGGGACTGCTGGACGGCCGGAACGCGGTGATCACCGGCGGAGCACAGGGCATCGGCTTCGAGATCGCCGGCGTCCTCGGAGCCGGAGGCGCATCCGTCGTCCTCGGCGACATCAACGAGGACGCCGCGGCACAGGCCGCCGAACGCCTGGCCAGGAACGGCGTGGCCGCCACCTCGCTGCGCTGCGACGTCACCGACGAGGACGAGGTCGCCGCCCTCGTCGCCCACTGCACGGGCACCTTCGGACCGGTCGGCGTCATGGTCAACAACGCCGGGATCACCCGGGACGCGACCCTGCGCAAGATGGCCGCCGCCGACTTCCGTGCCGTCGTCGACGTCCATCTGACCGGCGCCTGGAACGGCACGCGCTACGCCGCCGAGGCGATGCGCGCGCACGGACAGGGCGGCAGCATCGTCAACATCTCCTCCATCGCCGGCAAGGTCGGCAACTTCGGCCAGACGAACTACAGCGCCGCCAAGGCCGGACTCGTCGGCCTCACCAAGGCGTCCGCCAAGGAGCTCGCGAAGGCGAGCATCCGCGTCAACGCCGTACAGCCCGGCCTGATCCGTACCGCCATGACCGAGGCGATGCCCCGGGCCGCCTGGGACACGAAGCTCGCGGAGATCCCCCTGGGCCGCGCGGGCGAGCCCGCCGAGGTCGCCCAGGTCGTCCTCTTCCTCGCCTCCGACATGGCGAGCTACGTCACCGGCGCCGTGGTCGAAGTGACCGGCGGCCGGTACATGTGAGCCCCCTCGACAACGAAACGGCCCCCTCATGAAAGGCCCAGCCGATGCCCGCCCTCCTGCGTGACGCGGTGATCTGCGAACCCGTGCGTACCCCTGTCGGTGGCTACGGCGGAGTCTTCCGCGACGTGACGGCGGCCGAGCTCGCCGCCACGGTCGTACGCGCCGTGCTGGAGCGCACCGGCATACCGCCCGCCGCCGTGGACGACGTCCTGCTGGGTCAGTGCTACCCCAACGGCGAGGCGCCGGCCATCGGCCGCGTGGCCGCCCTGGACGCCGGACTACCTGTGGAGGTGCCCGGACTGCAGATCGACCGCCGTTGCGGCTCCGGACTGCAGGCGATCATCACCGCGGCGATGCAGGTGCAGACCGGCGCGAGCGACCTGGTACTGGCGGGCGGCGTCGAGTCCATGAGCCAGGCCGAGTTCTACACGACCGACGTCCGCTGGGGCGTCCGCGGCGCGGGCACCACGCTGCACGACCGTTTGGCCCGTGGCCGGGTCACGTCCGGCGGCGCCAACCACCCCGTTGCCGGGGGCATGCTGGAGACCGCCGAGAACCTGCGCCGGGAGTACGCCATTCCCCGCGAGGAACAGGACCGACTCGCCCTGCGCTCGCACGAGAAGGCGGTCGCCGCTCAGCGGGAGGGCCGGTTCGCCGACGAGATCGTGCCCGTCACCGTGCGCCACCGGAAGGGCGAGACGGTCGTCGACACCGACGAACACCCGCGCCCCGACTCCTCGCTGGATAAGCTCGCGACGCTGCGTCCGGTGCTCGGCCGCCAGGACCCGGAGGCGACCGTCACGGCCGGCAACGCCAGCGGACAGAACGACGGCGCCGCGATCTGCGTCGTGACCCACCCCGAGCGCGCCGCCGAACTCGGACTGCGCCCGCTGGGCCGCCTGGTCTCCTGGGCCGTCGTCGGCGTGCCGCCGCGGACGATGGGCATCGGCCCGGTGCCCGCCACGGCCAAGGCCCTGGAACGGGCCGGACTGAAGCTCGCCGACATCGACCTGATCGAACTCAACGAGGCCTTCGCCGCCCAGGTCCTCGCCTGCACGCGCGAATGGGCCCTGACCGAGACGGACTTCGAGCGGTTCAACGTCAACGGCTCCGGCATCTCGCTGGGCCACCCCGTCGGTGCCACCGGTGGCCGCATCCTCGCCACCCTGCTGCGCGAACTCGACCGCCGCCAGGCCCGCTACGGCCTGGAGACCATGTGCCTCGGCGGTGGCCAGGGCCTGGCCGCGGTGTTCGAACGCCCGACGGACACCACCAACGCCAAGGGAGGACGCTGATGGCCGGACTGATCGCATACGGCGCCTATGTGCCGTACCACCGCCTCGCCCGCGCCGATGTCGCCGCCACGCTCGGGACAGCGGCGGGCCGCGGCACCCGCGCGGTGGCGGGCTACGACGAGGACACCACGTCCATGGCCGTCGAGGCGGCCCGCGGCGCCCTGGCCCCCGACGGCCTGCGCTCCCGCATAGGCCAGCTCTTCCTGGCCACCGCCGCGCCCGCCTACCTCGACAAGACCAACGCGACCGCCGTGCACGCCGCCCTCGGCCTCGACGAGCACGTTCTCGCCGTCGACATGGCCGGCTCGGTCCGCTCCGGCCTCGGAGCGCTGGTGACGGCCGCCCGCTCCCCGGTCCCGACGCTGACCGTCCTGTCCGACCTGCGCGGCGGCCTGCCCGGCGGCACGGACGAGGTCGCGGGCGGCGACGGCGCGGCGGCGTTCGTCTTCGGCGGCCACCGCAACGGAGCACCCGTCATCGCCGAGCTGCTCGCCCACGACACCGTCAGCGACGAGATCCTCGACCGCTGGCGCCTGCCGGGCGCCGCCTCCTCCCGCGTCTGGGAGGAACGCTTCGCCGAGGAGATCTACGCGTCCCTCGCCGACAAGGCGCTGAGCGCCGCCCTCGACCAGGCCGGGCTGGAGCGCGGGGCCATCGACCACCTCATCGTCTCCGGCCTGCACGCGCGCGCGTGCGCGACGGTTCGTCGTACGGCCGGCGCACGTGCCGAGGCGGTGACCCCGGACCTCACCGGGGCGATCGGCAACGCCGGCACCGCCCAGCCCGGCCTGCTGCTCGCCGACGTCCTCGACCGGGCCCGGCCCGGCCAGACCATCGCCCTCGTCGTACTCGGCGACGGCGCCGGAGTCCTGCTGCTGCGCACCACCGACGCGCTCCCGGCACACCGGGCAGCCCGCCCGGTCGCCGCGCAGATCGCCGCCGGCAGTGCCCCGATGCCGTACGCCACCTACCTCACCTGGCGCGGCCTCCTCGACCGCGAACCACCCCGCCGCCCGGACCCGGAGCCGCCCTATGCCCCGCCCGCGCACCGCCGCGCGGGCTGGAAGTACGGCTTCGTCGCCTCCCGCTGCGAGAAGTGCGGCACCCGGCATCTTCCGCCCGACCGGGTGTGCACGTCGTGCCGGAGCGTCGACACCATGACGGACGAGCCGATGGAGCACGTGCGCGGCACGGTCGCCACATTCACCGTGGACCGGCTGGCCCACACCCCGAGTCCGCCGATGCTCGTCGTGGTCGTCGACTACGACGGCGGCGGCCGGTTCCGCTGCCAGCTGACCGACGCGACCGAGGCCGACGCCGTCATCGGCGCCCGGGTGGAGATGACCTTCCGGCGCACCGTCACCGCCGCCGGCGTCCACAACTACTTCTGGAAGGCCCGGCCGGTGCGCACGGGCGAGACCGAGGAGGCACGCGAATGAGCTCGCACGGAATCCGGGACCGGGTCGCGATCGTCGGCATGGGCTGCACGCCCTTCGGTGAGCACTGGACCCGCTCGGCCGACGACCTGCTGGTCGACGCCGTGGGCGAGGCCGTGGCCTCGGCCGGAGTCACCCTCGACGACATCGACGCGTTCTGGTTCGGCACGCAGGCGTCCGGCGTGTCCGGCCTGACATTGAGCAGGGCGCTCCGCCTCCCCAACAAACCGGTCACCCGCGTCGAGAACATGTGCGCGACCGGCTCCGAGGCGCTGCGCAACGCCTGTTACGCGGTGGCCTCCGGTGCCTACGACGTGGCGATGGCGGTCGGCGTGGAGAAGCTCAAGGACTCCGGCATGTCCGGGCTGTCCGGGACCGCGATCCCGGGCGCGGGCGACGACAGCCGCGGGGAGATCACCGCCCCGGCGAACTTCTCCCTCCTCGCCCCTGCCTACGCCGCCAAGTACGGCCTCGGGGAAGAGGAGTTGAAGGACGTCATCACCCGCATCGCCTGGAAGAACCACGTCAACGGGGCCCGCAACCCCCGCGCGCAGTTCCGCAAGGAGGTGCCGCTGGAGCGGATCCGGTCGGCCCCGATCGTGGCGGGCATGCTCGGCGTGTTCGACTGCTCGGGTGTCTCCGACGGTTCGGCGGCGGCGATCGTCGTACGCGCCGAGGACGCCTACAAGTACACCGACAGGCCGATCTTCGTGAAGGCGCTGTCCTTCGTCGCGGGCCCGGCGGACGGGCTGCTCGACCCGGAGTACGACTTCACCACCTTCCCCGAGGTCGTCGCCTCCGCCCAGGAGGCCTACCGGCAGGCGGGCGTCACCGACCCGCGCGCCGAACTCGCGCTCGCCGAGGTCCACGACTGCTTCACACCCACGGAGCTGGTGCTGATGGAGGACCTCGGTTTCTCCGAGCGCGGACAGGCCTGGAAGGACGTCACCAGCGGCGCGTTCGACCTGGACGGCTCGCTGCCGGTCAACCCGGACGGCGGCCTCAAGGCCTTCGGCCACCCCATCGGCGCCTCGGGCCTGCGCATGATGTTCGAGGCGTGGCTTCAGCTGCGGGGCGAGGCACCGCCGGAGCGGACCGTGAAGTCCGTGGCCGAGGGGCGCTCTCTCGCCCTGACCCACAACCTCGGCGGCGGGCCCGGCGAATGCGTGTCCTTCGTGTCCGTCGTCGGCAACGAACTCACTCAGTAGGAAGGGCGGTTGGGGCATGAGACGACTCGACGGCAAGATCGCCGTCGTGACCGGGGCGGCGTCGGGAATCGGCGCCGCCACGGCACGTCGGGTGGCGGCCGAGGGCGCGCACACGGTGGTCGCCGACCTGAACCTCGACGGCGCCAAGGCGGTGACGGAGGAGATCCGCGCCGCCGGATGGTCGGCGACGGCGGTCCCGGTCGACCTCGGCGACGTGGAGAGCGTACGGGCCATGGTGGCCGCGGCGGTCGAGACGTACGGCGGCCTCGACGTCCTGCACAACAACGCGGCGGCCACCCACCTGGCCGCCCGCCGGGACCTCGCCGTGGTGGAGGCCGACCCGGCGGTCTGGGACGACACGATGCGGATCAACCTGCGCGGAACGATGGCCGCCATCCAGGCCGCCGTCCCGCACATGATCGCCCGGGGCGGCGGCTCCATCGTCAACACCTCGTCCGGGGCCGGCCTCGCGGGCGACCTCCGCAACCCCGCGTACGGCGCGTCGAAGGCCGCCCTCATCAACCTCACGCAGTACGTCGCCACGCAGTACGGCAAGCAGGGCGTGCGCTGCAACGCCATCGCCCCGGGGTTCATCGTCACCCCGGCGAGCGCCGGTTCGGCACACGGCGCGATCCGGGAGGCGATGCTGCGCCATCACCTCACCCCGCGCCTCGGCCGGCCGGAGGACGTCGCCTCGGCGGTCGTCTTCCTCGCCTCCGACGAGTCCGCGTTCATCACCGGGCACACCCTGCGCGTGGACGGCGGGCTGCTCTCCCACCAGCCGTACGTCGCGGATCTGCGGGACGCCTGAAGCCCGTGCCGGAGGGGCTCCTCACGCGAGCGCCTCCGGCTCCAGGTCGCCCAGATAGGCGGCCCGCACCGCAGGATCGCGGCGCACCTCCTCCGGCGCACCGGCGCAGATCCGGTGTCCGAAGTCCAGGACGACGACCTGGTCACAGACGCTCATGACCATGTCGACGTCGTGCTCGACCAGCAGCACTCCCATACCCCAGTCCTCGGCCAACCGCCGCACCAGGTGGGCCAGTTCCCGCGTCTCCTCGTCGGACAGCCCCGCGGCCGGTTCGTCGAGGAGCAGCACGGACGGCGAGGCCGCCACCGCGCGTGCGATGGCCAGCAGCCGACGATCTCCGTACGACAGGTCGCCCACCGGCCGGTCCAGGCTGTCCTGGAGCCCGAACTCCCGCACGGCGACGAGCACATGGGCGGGAAGCGGGCGGCTGCCGGGGCGGATCAGGTCCGTGAGGCGGGCCCATCGGCCGGGCCGGTCGCAGGCCGCGTACAGGTTGTCCAGAACCGTCATGTCCTCGAACAACTCCAGCGACTGGAAGGACCGGCTCAGCCCGGCGAGGGCCCGCCGGTGCACCGGCACGCGGGTCACGTCCCGGTCGCCGAGGCGCACGCTGCCGGACGCGGCCCGGGTGAAGCCGGTGACGGCGTCGATGGCGGAGGTCTTGCCGGCACCGTTGGGCCCGATGAGACCCACGACCCGGCCCGGCTCGACGTCCAGCGAGAGTCCGTCGACGGCGACGACACCGCCGTAGCGCACGGTCAGGTCCCGGACCCGGAGGGCGAGCGGCGCGGCGCGAGGGACGTCCGGCAGGGCTGCCGTCTCCTGCTCCCGCACGTTCCCGCTTCGCTCGGGGGAGAGCCTGCGCAGCCCGCCCGCCGCCTTCCTGCCGAGCTCCTTCCCGATGCCGTCCTGATTGCCCACCAGCGTCAGCACCAGGACGATCCCGCCGATCAGCGGCATCCACGCGCTCAGCCCGGGCAGCACCCAGTCCCCGAACCGCGCTCCCACCGTGCCCGCGGCGAACGTGGCGCCGAACAGCGGGCCGACGAGGAAGCCGACACCGCCGATGACGGCGAGACCGAGCGCGGTGATGGAGTCGAAGGCGGCGAAGTCGGAGAAGACCACGGAGGTCGAGCGGAAGCCGGTGAGCACTCCGGCGAGCGCGGCGATGGCCGAGGACAGGCCGAAAGCGTAGAGCTTGGCCGCGCGGACGTCGATGCCGAGGGCGGCGGCGGCCCGTTCGTTCGCCCGTACGGCGACGAGCCGACGGCCGGTCCGGCTGCGCCGCACGTTGGCGACCACGAGCGCGGCGGCGACGAACAGCACGAGCACCACGGCGGCGTACCGCTGCGGATGGTCGACTCCCGAGATGCTGATCCCGAAGAGGGTCTGCTTGCCGACCGCGATGCCGTCGCTGCCGGTGGTCGTCGACAGATCGGTGTTCTGGAAGACCATCGCCTCCAACGTGGTGCCGAGGCCGAGCGTGATGATCGCGAGGTTGACACCACGGGTGCGGACCGCCGGAAGGGCGAACAGCAGCCCGATCGGCACCGTGCCCAACACACCTGCCAGAAGGGCGAGTTCGAATGGCCAGCCCCAGTCGGCCGCCGCATGGCCGGCGATGAAGGCGCCGGTTCCGGCGAGGGCGTACGCCGCGAGCGAGACCTGTCCCGCGTACCCGGTGACCACGATGATCGACAGGATGATCAGCGAGAGCACCAGCGTGCTGGTGATCGCGTCGGCCCACAGTGGGGTCGACAGGCTCACCAGCAACAGCCCGACCGCGACGGCGAGCGCCAGCGGCACGGGGCGGACCCGGCCGGTGCCCAGCGCCGGCAGCCGGTCCAGGAACGTGCCGCGCAGCGGCAGCGCCCTGCCGCGCGCGACCAGTACCAGAGCGATGAAGAGGAAGGGAACCGAGGAAGCGAGCCCCGTGACGTCGGAGCCGAAGCGGGTGAGTTCGGACTGCACGACGCCGATGACCAGGCCGCCCGCCAGGGTGACGGGGAACGACGAGAACCTGCCGACCAGGGCGGCGGCCAGCGCACTCAGCAGGAGGGTGGTCAGGCCGGTCACCGACAGGCCGATGACCGGCACGATCAGGATGCCCGTCAGGCCGGCGAGCGCCGAGCCGAGGGCCCAGTTGCCGGTGGCGATCAGGTCCGGGGACCAGCCGAGCGAGGCCGCGGCGGTCTCGTTCTCCGCGACCGCGGTGGTGCCCAGGCCGAACAGGGTGCGCTTGTAGAGGAGATGGAGGAGCGCGGTGACGGCGACCGCGATGCCGAGCAGCCAGACGCGGTCCTCGGAGACCGTGGCCCCGGCGATCGTCAGCAGCCGGGTGGGCAGCTTGCCCGGCACCAGCTCCAGGCTGTCGCCGTAACGTTTGACGGCGACGGCCGTGAGCACGATGAACACCGCGAGCGTGCCGACCAGCCGGGCCAGCGAGGACGCCCTGCGCAGCGGCCGGATCACCAGGAGATGGGTGAGCACCCCGATCACCGCGGAGGTGAACACCCCGCACGCGACGGCCGGCCAGTACGGCACACCGTGTTGCGCGGCGAGCTCCCACTGCACGTAAGCGCCGGCCATCCCGATCGCGCCGTGCGCGAGGTTCAGGACGCCGGAGCCCCGATAGACCAGAACGATGCCGTGCGCGGTGAGCGCGTACAGCGCACCGAGCCCCAGGCCTAGCAGGGCGAAACGCAGGATGTCGTCCATCGGGGGAACCTCCCAGGGCCGAGTGAGACAGCGCATTTATTTAAATAATTGTGCCGAGAGTACTTCACTAACCCAAAAATGCACCCCATGCTGTTCGCCAACTCGACGACGAGCCCCGCGGAGGGACCATGAACTACTCACGCCGACGCAGAAGTGCCGCAGCGACCTGTCTCGCGGTGACCGGAGCCCTGCTTGCCGCCGGCTGCGGGGGAGAGGCCTCGGGCAGCTCGACGGAGACCTCCTCCCTCAAGGGCACGCCGGTCAAGGTGATGGTCTGGAACCCGGAGGACACCCAGGGCAGCGCCCAGCCCGGAGTCCGGCTCACCGCCCAGGCCTACGAGAAGTGGATCAACGCCAACGGCGGGATCAAGGGCGCCCCGTTGAAGGTGCTCACCTGCAACGAGAAGAACGACCCCGACGAGGCGGAGAAGTGCGCCCAGCAGGCCGTCGCCGAGAAGGTGGTCGCGGTGGTGGGTTCGTACAGCCTCGCAGGTGACCGCTACATGCCCATCCTGCAGAAGGCCGGCATCCCCTACATCGGCGGGACCGGCGTCTCGGCGGCGGAGTTCTCCAACCCGCTGTCGTTCCCGGTCAACGGCGGCACCCCGGCGGTGTTCGCGGCACACGGCCGACAGTTGGTGCAGGACGGATGCAAGAGGATCTCCGGCGTACGGTACGACCTGGCGGCCGCCGCCATCGTGTCGCAGTTCCTCACCCTCGGCGCGACCTCCGCCGGAGGGGCGCCGGTCAAGGACATCAAGGTGCCGCTCACCGCCACCGACCTCGCCCCGCAGGTCGCCGCCGCCACGAAGGGCAGCGACTGCGTGAGCGTCATCCTGGGCACCGCCTCGGGCCTGTTCGTGAAGTCGTACGTCCAGTCCGGCGTGAAGACGAAGCTCGGCAGTGTCGTCGGCAACCTCACCCCGCAACTGGCCGCGAGCACCGGCGGAAGCGGCAGCCCACTGGAGGGCGCCACGATCACCGGCTACTACCCGCCGGTCTCCGACCAGGCATGGAAGGACTTCGTCGAGGCCGCCTCCGGCAACAAGGACATCGACACCTCCAACGGCGCCAACGAGACGACCTGGGTGGCGTTCAAGGTCTTCACCGAGGCCGCCAAGAAGCTGCCGACGATCTCGGCGAAGACCCTGGTGCGGGAACTCGACACCACACCGGGCATCAGCACCGGCGGCCTGACCCCGGCGCTGACCTGGAAGGCGTCGACCGCCCTGCCGATCAAGGGTCTGAACCGCATCCACAACACCACCGCCACCGAACTGACCATCCGCGACGGAAAGATCGACTGGGCGAAGCCGGGGTCGACCTTCGTCGACGTCCGGAAGGTGCTGACGGCCACGCCGGCCGGCTGACCGAAGGGGAACGTCCGTGCACGACACCCAGCCCTTGATCGAAGCCCGCGCACTGTCCGCCGGATACGGCAACCAACCCGTCGTGCGCGACCTCGACCTGGAGGTCCGTCCCGGAGAGGTCGTCGCCCTGCTCGGACCCAACGGCGCGGGCAAGACCACCACTCTGCGGGTGCTGTCGGGCGACCTGGCCCCGATGGGCGGCGAGGCGCGCTGGCTGGGCGACCCCGCCCGCGCGCCACTGCACCGCCGCGCCCGACAGGGCCTCGCGTACGTCGGTGAGCGGGCGGTGTTCACCCGCCTCGACACCGCGGACAACCTACGGGTCGGCCGAGTGAGGACCGAGCAGGCCCTCGAACTCTTCCCCGAACTGGAAAAACGCCTGAAGACCGGCGCGGGCATGCTGTCCGGCGGCGAGCAGCAGATGCTGTCCCTGGCCCGCGCGTTGTGCCGTGTCCCCAAGCTGCTCCTGGCGGACGAACTCTCCCTGGGGCTCGCCCCACTGGTGGTCGACCGTCTGCTGCGTGCCGTACGTGAGGCGGCCGACCGCGGCTTGGGAGCGTTGCTGGTGGAACAGCACGTACGCAAGGTGCTGGACATCGCGGACCGCGTGTACGTCCTGCACCGCGGCCGCGTGACCCTGGCCGGCACTCCGAAGGAGCTCCGCGGAAACCTGGACGCGATCGAGTCGTCGTACCTCGCCGCGCAGGCGACCGCGGAAGAGACAACGTATGCAACTGATTGAGGTGGATGCCGTGTCCAGCGCACGCGAACAGATCCGATCCCTGGTCCTGTCCGGCGACACTTTCGACCAACCAGCCGCAGAATTGCGGGAGTTGCAGCTCGAAGCCGCGCGGGAAACGTTCGCCTCCCACCGCGAGCGCGTCCCGCTGCTGCGCACCCGGGCGGAGGAGACCGGCGTCCGTGAGGTCACGGCTCTCGAGGACCTCGTCCCCCTCCTCTTCTCGCACACCAGCTACAAGTCGTACCCCGTCTCCCTCATCACCGCCGGCCGCTGGGACCGGCTGCTGCGCTGGTACACCACCGTCTCCGCGGTCGAACCGGGAGACGTCGACGTCGACGGCGTGCGCGACATCGACGAGTGGACCGAACGCATCACGGCCGCCGGCCACCGCCCGTACATCACCAGCGGCACCTCCGGAAAGGTCTCCTTCCTCAACTGCGACACGAGCGACCTGGGTTTCCTGCACGACATCCTGGAGAACCTCACCTGCTGGCCCGACCCCCTGCCACCGAAGCCCACCCGACGCGCCTATCTCCTCGCACCGGCCAGCGGCCCGATGCGCTCCATCGACGGCTTTCGATGGCACGCGGAGGTCTTCGCGCTCCCCGGAGAGACGCACCTGCTGACGAAGGATCCGCTGCGGGTGTCCGAGCTGATGAGCAGCGCCCTGCTGCGTCGCCGGATGGCGGAGGGCACCGCGACCCCGCAGGAGATCAGCTCCTTCGAGAGCGCGTCCGAGGCCCGCGAGAAGGATCTCGACTCGGCCGTGGCCCGGATCGTCGACGACATCGCCGAGCACCGCGACGAGCCGCTGCTGATCGCCGGTATGAACAACCAGCAGTTCGCCCTGATCCAGGCACTGCGCGCCCGCGGCGTCCCGGACGGCAGCCTCCACCCGGACACACTGGTGCTCAGCGGCGGCGGCAACAAGGGCCGCGCGCTGCCCGACGACTACCAGCAGCAGTTCGCGGCCTTCTACGACGGTGTCCGGCGGGTACGCAGCTACGGCATGACGGAGCTCCAGGGCTCCTGCCTCGCCTGCGAGAAGGGCAACTACCACGTGCCGCCGTGGGTGATCCCGCTGGTCCTCGACCAGGAGGGCGAGACGCTGCTCAACCCCGGACAAGGCGTCGTGGAGGGCCGGTTCGCCTTCCTGGACGTCTCCCTGGAAGGCCGCTGGGGCGGGCTGATCAGCGGCGACCGGGTCTTCGTCGACTTCTCGCCGTGCGACTGCGGCAGACCCGGACCTGCCGTCCTGCCGGACATCCAGCGCTACGGCGACCTCGGCGGCGACGACAAGATCACCTGCGCCGCGACCCTCGACTCCTACGTAAGGGGGATGATCCACGGATGAGTGGCACGACCCTCGACAGCGGTGCGGCAGGCACGGTGGCCGTGGTTCATGTGATCCGGGGCGAGGTCGACAAGAACGCACCGGTCGGCCACGGGCGCCCGGGCGCCGCCTTCACCGCACCGGCCCTCGACCTGGACCGCCTCGTGTGGCCCCGCACCGAACCAGGACCCGCCTTCCACGTGCCCACCGCGGAGATCGTGGACCTGCTGGTGGAGACGGGCGAGGCCCTCAAGGCGGACCGCGACGGCCTCCTCGCCGAAGCCCTGGACCGCATGGTCCACGTCAGCCCGCTGCCCCGCGAGGTGCTCGAACGCGCCTACGCCGTGCTGTGGCGCAGCTTCCAGCGCCCCGGCCTGTACGCCCAGATCGACCACGAACTCGGCGGGGCGGACGTGCTCGACGGCTGGCGCGAGGTGCGGCTGCCCGAGAACCGGATCGCGGCCACGCGTGCCTTCCCGCCGCGTCTGGTGCACATCATCGCCGGCAACGCGCCCGGGGTCGCCGCGATGTCCGTGGTGCGCGGCGCCCTCACCAAGGGTGTCAACCTGCTGAAGCTGCCCTCGAACGACCTGTTCACCGCGACCGCGATCCTGCGCACCATGGCCGCGGTGGCCCCGGGGCACCCGGTGGTGCGCTCCTTCTCCGCGGCGTACTGGCGCGGCGGCGACGAGGCGGTGGAGAGCGTGCTGTTCCGCCCCCAGTTCTTCGACAAGCTCGTCGCCTGGGGCGGCGAGGCCACCATCCGCGGGGCGCTGCGCTACGTCGGCCCGGGATTCGAGCTCGTCTCCTTCGACCCCAAGACGTCCATCTCACTGATCGGTCGGGAGGCCTTCGCCTCCCCGGAGGCCCTGGCCCGTGCTGCCGACGCGGGCGCCGCGGACGCCACGTTCTTCAACCAGCAGGCGTGCGTGGCCAGCCGCTTCCAGTTCGTCGAGGGTTCTCGCGAGGACGCCGATCGCTATGCGGCCCAGCTGTGTGAACGCCTGGGCGTGGCCAGGGAGTTCAGCTCTGCGGACGGCCCGCGGGTCGCCTCCGAACTCCGCGAGGAGATCGACGTACTGCGCTCCCTCGCGCCCGACTACCGGGTGTGGGGCGGGTACGACGGCCGGGGCCTGGTCATCCGCTCTCCCGAACCGGTGGACTTCCACCCGGACGGAAAGATCGTCAACGTCGTCCCGGTCGCCGCACTGACCGACGCCGTCGCGCACGCCGGTGTCGCCACACAGACCGTCGGTGTGTACCCCGACCCGCGCAAGGCGGAACTGCGCGACGCCCTCGCCTGTGCCGGAGTCCAGCGCGTGGTGTCCCTCGGCAGGGCGGGCGGCATGCCGCCCGGACTTTCCCACGACGGCTTCTACCCCCTGCAGCGCCTCATGCGCTGGGTGAACGACGAGTGATCCCGAGGGCCGACCGCCTTAGGGGTCCTTGCACTATGCCCGCCCGGGTCGCGCGGCCTGGCACCGCTCCCCCACGCTCGGCTTCTCCCCCACTCTCGACTTCGCTCGAGCGGGA